>NZ_JANJOU010000013.1 GCF_024594815.1 Roseomonas populi
GCTCACCATTCTCGACGCTCAATACACCCCAACCTACCAAGACAACCATAATCGGCCACCCCAGCAAGCAGGACACATCAACGCGTCCATAACTTCCAAAAAACCAGATGCAGTTTTGAAGGAACAACTCGAAGCTCTTCGCTTCGGCCCGCTTTCTTTACTTCAGTTCTTCTTCCCTCGTCAACACCTTTTGCTTTGCAGCATTTGGTGGCTTCCGGAGAAGAACCTTCGCTCGTCGGCGGGAGCGGCGATGTAGCCCCGCCGCCGTCGAGGCGCAAGAGCTTTTTTCACCGAATTTTCCCGAGACCCCGCGGCGCCTTCACCCCACAGCATCGCAACAGCAAAGAAGCCGTCTATGGCACTGTCGAGAGTTGATCGACCGAAATGGAACAACAGCTATCTGGGGAACACCGGGCCCGGATGAAAGTCCTGCCCAGGTCGTGCTTCATGACGGGCAAGCATAGCGCCCCGTATCCGCCAGCATAGCGGCAGTACCGTGGGCATTCGGGGCCGGGGCGACCAGCGTGCTTGAGGAGGAATGGTGCCGGGTGCGAGAATCGAACTCGCGACCTATCGATTACGAATCGATTGCACTACCGCTGTGCTAACCCGGCCCATTCAGCAGCGCCGGAACCCTCCGGCGCGCTGCGGTGCCGCGCCTTCTAGCGGCAGCCGCGTCGCGGGGCAACCTCGCGCGTGCACGAACCCGGCACGCGCGAGGAAGATATCAGGCGGTGGCCACCGCACCGCCCTTAGATACCCCACCTGTCCACTCGATGCGGCCGGGTGTGCCACAGGCCTCGCACAGTGGCTCCCAACGCGCATGGATCGTGCCGCAGTTTAGGCACTGCCACCGCGGTTCCGGTGCCGCGGCCGCGGCCGCGCGCAGCCACTTCGCCTCGGCAGCCCGGCCCGCAGCGCTGTCGCCCAATTCCACGGCGTCCATGTCCACCATGGCGAGGTAGGCGCGCCGGTCGGCGACGCCGGAGTTCACCAGCGCCTCCAGCTCTGCCCTGGCCCGCCCTGTCAGTCCCGCGGCCAGCGCCGATCGGCCGAGCACGAGGCGGCTCTCGGGGTGGCCCCGATTCTCCTGAGTCAGCGCCTCTGCGGCCTTCACCCGGGCCAGCGCATCGCCCTCATCGGCCAGATACGCCTCGGCGAGGTCGGGGTGCGGCGCAGCCTTCCAGGCGGTCTGCAGCGTGGATTTGGCACGCCGCGGGCTCCCCTCCCCCGCCTGCCGCCGGGCCACCGCCAGGGCGGCCGGCGCGAAGCCAGGATCGGCGGAGAGCGCCTGCTTCTCCAGCGAGGCCGCCAGGGCCGGCTCCGGCTCCTGCATGGATGCGGCCAGGGCCAACGCCGCCCGCCGGTGCCCTGTCATTCCATCGGCGGGCGAGAGCGCCAGCGCCTCGCGCCAGTCGCGGGTCCGCAGGGCCAGCGCCGCGCGCTCCTCCTTCACCCAGGCCGCGCCGGGCTGGGCAGCCTCGGCCTCCCGCGCCAGACGCTGGGCGGCGGGCCAGTCCTCGCGCTGCATCGCGTCCCGCAGCAGCCCGCGAAGTCCCAGAAACTTCCCGTCCTCCCTCTGGGAGAGGAGGCGAAAGGCCTCGTTCGCGGATTCGTTGCGCCCGGCCATGCGCTCGGCCTCGGCCGTCAGCAGAAGCGTGTGCGGCGTGTCGCCCAGCAGGGTCCGGGCGCGGCGGATCTCCAACCGCGCCTGGTCCGGCGTGCCGGCGGCCAGCGCAACCAGCGCGCGGGTCACCGCAGCATCGCCATCGCGCCGGTGCCGCGCCTCGCGCCGCGCGCGGATCCGCGCGGGCCAGTTCCGCAGCGACCTCCAGCCGGAAAGCAGGCCGTGCAGCACCAGGAACAGCACCACAGCCCCGAGCAAGCCCAGCCAGACGGGCACGCCAATGAAGGTGTTGCCGACGGTGATCTCCACGTTCCCGCCGGTCTGACGGAGGAAGAGCGCCGCCCAGACCCCGAGAGCGAGGAGGATCAGCAACCAAATCGCGCGGAGCATCAGTTGCTCCCCGTGCCGAGATCGCGCAGGGCCGCCCGCGCCTCGACGAGGTCGCGCGCCTGCCCGATCCAGCCCGCCATGGCGTTGCGGGAGGGCGGCGGCAGCTTCTCCAGCCGCGCAACGGCGCCCGGCAGGTCCCCGGCGTCGAGCGACCGCCGCGCCTGCTCCAGCTCGCCGGAAACGGCGTCGCCCACCACGACCTGATCGCCGCGCCGGACCGTCACCAGCCCCTGCAGCCGGGCCAGGGCGGATTCGGTCACCGTGCCGCCCTGCGGCTCGGCCGCCAGGCGGGCGGCGCGCGCCGCGTCCTCGAAGGAGAGGCGCAGCGCCGCCTCCGTCGGGGGGGCCGCTTCCCTGTAGCGGGCCAGGGCAACCGGCGGCGTCCCGGAAAGCCCGGACAGGGCCTGCCCGAGCGGCCGCCCGGCCTCCAGCGCCGTCTGGATCTGCCCGCGCGCGGCCAGGGCGCCGAGCCGGCGTTCCGCCGCCTCGGCCTGCGCCAGCCGCTGCTCGAATTGCTGGACCCGCTGGGCCAGCGCGGCCTCTTGCGCGGCCACGCGGCGGTTCATCTCGGCCTCGGCGTTGGAAAGGCGCTCGTCAACCGCCTTCGCGGCGGCATCGGCGCGGCTGTTCATCGCCTGCCCGGCCGCCTCCACGCGCTGGTTCAGCGCCTGGTCCAGGGCGGCGAGGCGCGGCCCGAAGGCCTGCTCCGCCGCGGTCACCCGGGCGGCCAGCGCCTGCTCCGCGCCGGTCAGGCGGTTCGCCAGCGTGCCCTCGGCCTGGGCGATGCGGGCTTCGCCCCGGCGGCTCTCCTCGGCGACCCGGCTGTCGAGCGCGCCAAGGCGCTCCTCCAGCCGCCGCTGCCCTTCCGTGGCGGCGGTGCGCGCCTCGGCCACGGCGTTGCGCGCCGCCTCCAGGGCGGTGTTCAGCCCGGCCACGCCGTTACGGGCCTCCGCATCCACCACGGGCTTGGCGGCCAGATCGCGCGCGGCGGCCTCGGCGGCGTCCAGGCGGCGCTCGGCGTTCGCGGCGCGCTCCGCCAGGCCGGCGGCGGAGGGGCGAGCCTCAAGCGCGGAGAGGCGTGAATCGACGGACGCCATCCGGGCCGCATCGGCCTGCTGCACGGCGGCGGGCGCCGGCTGCCGGTCGCGCGGGCTGGAGACGAGGTAGGCCACGGCCCCACCGAGCACGACCACGGCGGCCGCAATGGGCAGGATAGCCGGCTCGAAGCGCCGGGCGGGTGCGTTCAGCGTCGCCGGGGGTGGCGGGGCGGGCGGCGTGACCGGGGCGGCCGCGGGCGGCACCGGACCGGTCCCGGCAGGCGCGGCCCCCATCGAGGCGGCCCCAATGGGGGCAGCACCGGTGGATCGAGTTGCGCCGGACGCAGACCCAGTGGATGGCCCAGTGGATGGCCCAATGGGCGCCCCAGTGGATGCGGAAGCGCTGGACGCGAAATCGGCGAGCTCGGCTCCGGCAGGGGCGGTCCCGGCGGCCATGGACGGATCAAGGCCGGCGGAGGGCGTCGGCTCCGCGGGCGCGCCGCCCTGCGCCATCTCGGCGGCGGAGGGGATGGGCCCGGCCGGGGAGGTGGCGTCCTTGCCGGCCGGGTTGGCGGCGCCGCCCGTCTTGCCCCCCTTCCCGCCGGGGGCGGCGGGGCTGACCTTGGCGCGGGCGCTGCCCGGGGGGGTTTTCGGCGTGTCGCTCATGGGATCAGGGTTCATCCTTCTGGGAGAGACGTCGAGGGAGGGGGACCGAGCAGGTCCAGCAACGCGTCCTGATCCGGTCGTGGCGCCACGTCCAGCCCCTTCCAGGGAAGTCCGGACGCGGCCCGGGCCACGCGGCCGCTCAACGCCAGGGCGCGAATGTCGGTTGCCGCGCCGCACAACCCGGCCGCCCGCAGCAGGGAGAGTGCAACCCGGGCGCTGCGCGGCGAAAGGAAAAGGGCGGCCCGGACCTCTCCCGCCCGAAGGGCGGCGTGCGCCTCCGGCGGAAGCACGGCGCTCTCCGCGGCGGCATAGGCATCCCGCCGGATCACATCGAACCCCCGCGAGAGGAGGTCTGCCGCCAGTTCGTCGCCATAGCCCTCTCCCGCTGCCAGCAGCACCGGCCCCGCGGACGGGTCCAGCCGGCTCGCGGCCAGGGAAGCGAGGGAGGTGGCATCGCCACTGGCCGCCGCCACGTCCCTGAAGCCCGCCGCGCGGGCGGCATCGGCCGTCCCCTCCCCCACCGCCAGCACGGGCAGGTCCGGCGGGCAGGCATCGGCCAGGGCCGGGATGGCGGCCGCGCTAGGCAGCAGCGCCGCGCGCGCGCCCGGCACGGGCTCGATGGGAAGGGGGGTGAGGACCAGGGCGGGGGCGATCACCGGGCGCCAGCCCAGCGCAGCCACCCGCGCGGCCGTGGCCGAGGCCCCCGGCTCCGGCCGGGTGATCAGGCATGCAGGGGCCGCGGGCGGCCCCTCAGCCAAAGATGTCGGCCGGGCTGTCGGCCCGCAGGCTGTCGCCGAGCTCGGCGCCGATCGCCTCGGCATCCGCCACCGCCCCGTGCAGGCTGCGCTTCAGCAAGAACGATCCGTCCGGCCGGGCCACCAGCCCGGTCAGGTGCAGGCGCCCATCTGGCAGCAGGCGCGCGTGGCCGCCGATAGGCGTGCGGCAGGAGCCGTCGAGCGAGGCGAGCAGCGCCCTCTCAGCCCGGGAAACGGCGCGTGCCTCCCGGTCCTCGATCCCGCCCAGCAGCTCGTGCAGCTCCGTATCCTCTTCCCGCACCGTCACGCCGATGATGCCCTGGCCGGCGGCCGGCACCATCGCCTCGGGGTCCAGGATCACCATGCCCGGCGGGGAGAGGTCCATGCGCCGAAGCCCGGCGAGCGCCAGCAGGGTGGCGTCCGCCTCCCCCTCCGCCAACTTTCGCAGGCGGGTCTGCACGTTGCCGCGGATCATCCCCACGGCCAGGTCGGGCCGGGAATGGAGGATCTGCGCCTGGCGCCGCAGGCTGGCCGTGCCCAGCCGGGCGCCGGCGGGGATGCTGCCGATCGGGTCCGCCGGGTCCAGCGCGCCCATGCCCGGGCCGGGGATCAGCACGTCCCGGCTGTCCTCCCGCTTCAGGGTGCAGGCCAGCACCACGCCGGGGGGCATCTCCGTCTCCAGGTCCTTCAGGCTGTGGACGGCGAAGTCGATCCGCCCGTCCAGCAGCGCCTCGTGGATCTCCTTGGCGAAGAGGCCCTTGCCGCCCACATCAGCCAGGCGCCGGTCCTGGATGGCGTCGCCCGATGTCTGGATGACGTGCTCCTCGAAGGCCCCGGCATTGCGCAGCACCGGGCAGAAATGGAGCACCATTTCCAGGAAGCAGCGCGTCTGCCACAGGGCCAGCGGCGAGCCGCGGGTGCCCACGCGCAGCGGTAGGCTCCGCATATGCGGGCGCACCTTAGGCGCCCCGGTCGGGGCCGGGGCCTTCAGGGCCCCGATCGGGTCCGGGGCGGGGTGGGCAGACGACATGGCGGCGTCTTAGAACCGCGCCGCGAAACGTGGAAGGCATGTGACGGAATGGACCTTGCCGGTCCGGTCCCTGGGCCCGTCCTGGGGATCGAGAGCAGCTGCGACGAGACGGCCGCCGCCGTGCTGGCGCCGGACGGCACCATCCTCGCGGAAACCGTGTTCAGCCAGACGGAGGACCATGCCCGCTTCGGCGGCGTGGTGCCCGAACTGGCCGCGCGCGCCCACCTGGCCCGCCTCCCCGATCTCGTGGCGGAGGTGCTGGGCCGCGCCGGGGTGGCGCCGGGCGACCTCGGCGGCGTGGCCGCCACCTCCGGGCCGGGGCTGATCGGCGGGCTGATCGTGGGCGCCAGCTACGGCAAGGGCCTGGCCATGGCGCACGGGCTGCCTTTCGTGGCGGTGAACCATCTGGAGGCCCACGCCCTCACCCCCCGCCTTCCCGGCCTGCTGCCGGAAGGGGCGCGCTTCCCCTACCTTCTCCTCCTTCTCTCTGGCGGCCATTGCCAGTGCGTGGCGGTGGAGGGGCTGGGCCGCTACCGCCGCCTGGGCACCACCCTGGATGATGCGGTGGGCGAGGCCTTCGACAAGGCCGCGAAGCTGCTGGGCCTGCCCTGGCCCGGCGGCCCGCACCTGGAGCGCCTGGCGCAACAGGGCGATCCCGCCCGCATCCCCCTGCCCCGCCCCCTGATGGGCCGGGCCGGCTGCGACTTCTCCTTCTCCGGCCTGAAAACGGCCGTGGCGCAGGCCGTGGCCAAGGGCGGCGACCGCGCGGACATCGCCGCCGCCTTCCAGGCCTCCGTGGCTGCCGTGGTGGCGGACCGCGCCCGCCACGCCCTCGCCATGGCGCCCGGCGCCACCGCCCTCGTCGTCTCCGGCGGCGTCGCGGCCAACACCGGCCTCCGCACCGCCCTGGCGCGGGTGGCGGAAACGGCCGGCCTGCCCCTCGTCGCGCCCCCCATCCGCCTATGCACCGACAACGCCGTCATGGTCGCCTGGGCGGGGATCGAGCGGCTGCGCGAGGGCCTGACCGACCCCTGGGACCACGCCCCCCGCCCCCGCTGGCCGCTGGATGAACTGACCGTCTGACATGAACGACCGCCCATGAACTACCGGCACGCCTTCCACGCCGCGAACTTCGCGGACTGCATGAAGCACGCCCTGGTCCACGCCCTGGTCACGGCGCTGGCCCGCAAGCCCACCCCGTTCCGCGTGCTGGACACCCATGCCGGCATCGGCCTCTACGACCTGCAATCCGAGGAGGCCCGCCGCACTGGGGAGTGGCGGGACGGGATCGGGCTGCTGGAGCGGGTGCAGGAGGGGCCGCTGCTGCCCTGGCTCGAGGTGGTCCGCTCCTTCCCGCGCGGCACCTACCCCGGCAGCCCCGCGCTGATCCGCGCCCTGATGCGCACCGAGGACCACTTGGCCCTGTGCGAGCTGCACCCAGAGGACGCCGACACCCTTCGCGCGGCCTTCAAAGGTGATGCCCAGGTCTCCATCCACCGGCGCGACGCCTACGAGGCGCTCACCGCTCTCACCCCCTTCCCCGAGCGGCGCGGCCTGGTGCTGATGGACCCGCCCTTCGAGCAGGAGGGCGAGTACGAGCGGCTGGTGGCGGGAATGCGCGGCGTCGCCCGCCGCTTCCGCCCAGCGGTGCAGGCCGCCTGGTACCCGGTGAAGCACCGCACTCCCGTCCGCGACTTCCACGACGCCCTGCGCGAATCCGGCCTGCGCGACGTGCTGGCCCTCGAGTTGTGGCTGCGGGAGCCCACCGATCCCACCCGGCTGAATGGCAGCGGCATGGTCGTGCTCAACCCGCCCTTCGGCTTCGCGGACACTGCCCGTGCCATCCTTGCCGCCCTGAACGCGGCCTTTCGGAGTGACGAACCCGGGCAGGGCTGGGCCGTGACGGAGATCGTGCCCGAATGAGCCAGTCCATGCAGGGGCACGGAAAGCTCGCCGTGATCGGCGCCGGCGCCTGGGGAACGGCGCTGGCCGTCCAGGCCCGCCGTGCCGGCGGAGAGGTCTCCCTCTGGGCGCGGGAACCGGCGCGGGCGCTGGCCATGCAGGCCCTGAGGAGCAATGCCCGCCACCTGCCCGACACCCACCTGCCCCCCGGCCTGCACGTCACGGCCGACGCGCGGGAGGTTCTCTCCGGCGCCGAACTCGCCGTGCTGGCCGTGCCCACCCAGCATCTCGGCGCCGTGCTGGGCGACCTGCCGCGCCTCCCGCCCAGCATCGCCGTCGCCAAGGGCGTCGAGGCGGGAACGCTGCTCTTCCCGCTGGAGATCCTGGCGCAGGCCCGCCCCGGCCTGCCGGCCGCCGTGCTGTCCGGCCCCAACTTCGCGCATGAGGTGGCGGAAGGACTGCCGGCCGCCGCCGTGGTCGCCAGCGCGGACGCCGCCCTGCGCGGGGCCGCCATTGCCCGCCTCGGCACGCCCGGCTTCCGGCTCTACGCGGGGTCGGACCCGCTCGGGGTGCAGGTGGCCGGGGCAGCGAAGAACGTGGCGGCCATCGCCGCCGGGGCCGCGATCGGCGCCGGGCTGGGGGAGAACGCCCGCGCCGCCATCGTCACCCGCGCCCTGGCGGAGATCGCGCGCCTGGCGGTGGCGCTGGGCGGGCGCGGGGACACGGTTGCGGGCCTGGCGGGGCTGGGCGACCTGATGCTCACCTGCGCCGGCGCGTCCAGCCGCAACTTCTCCCTCGGCCTCGCCCTTGGCCGCGGGGAGCGGGCGGAGGACGTGCTCGCCGGCCGCTCCTCCGTGACCGAGGGCGCGGCGACCGCCCCCGCCCTCCTCGCCCGCGCCGCGGCGGCCGGGGTGGAACTGCCGATCTGCGCCGCCGTGGCCGGGGTCCTGGAAGGGGCCTTTACGGTTCAGGGGGCGATGGAGAGTCTTCTCGGCCGTCCTCGCCGGGCGGAGTAGCGGCGGGCGGAGCAGACTGGGGCGAAGCAGACTGGGGCGTGGCTGAGGCGGTAGGACCGGCCGGAAGCCACCATCCCGTCACCTCACCCCCGAGACGCGGTTCGGAGAGGGGGCGGAAGGGGGCCAGGGCGGCCTCGGTCTCCGGGTCCGGCATCGCAACGGCCGCGATCTCCAGCCCGGCGGCGCGGGAGAGCGGCGGGGCATCGCCCAGCCAGGGATCCGCCTGGGCCACCCCGACCAGCGCCTCAATCCTCGCCGGTTCCCGCGCATGGACCAGGCAGAAGTCCCGCAGGCGGCGATAGGCAGCGCGCTCCGCCTCTGTCAGCTCGATCTTGTTGGCGGCGCCCAGCCGTTCCAGCGCCGCCACCGCCTCCAGCGCCCGCAGATGGCTGTGCAGCGCCAGCCCGGCGCGCCGCAGCTCCTGCGGCAGGGCCCCGCGCGCATCCACCTGGGCCAGCTGGGCGCGCAGCTTCCCCATGCCCCAGTCCAGCAGCACCGGATCCCCCGCCGCCACCCCGGCCGCCGCCGAGGCCAGCCCGGCCCAGGCGGCCTGGTGGTTCCGGGTGTCGCTGATCAGCGCCTCGGAGCGGCGGTCGTACCGGAACCGCGCCTCGTTCGCGACGGCGGCCAGCCAGCGCGCCACCCGGTCCGCCCGCGACGGCACCAGCCCCGGCGCGCGCCGGAGCGCGAGGAAGGAGAGCGAGGCCCCGGCCAGGACGAGGACGCGGTGGTAGCTCGCCTGCAGGTTGAAGGCGCCCAGCAGCGCATCGTTCCGCGCCCAGACATCCATGGACTCCACCGCGCAGGCCGCCCCGCCGGCCTTGCCGGCCCGGTGCACGGCCAGGGCGCGCTGCACCACGGCCAGCCAATCCCAAAGCGGCTTCGCGGCCGCATCGTCCATCGCCAGGCGGGATGGGTCGGCGCGCGAGGAGGCGGGGTCGAGGAAGTAGCCGAAGCCCTCCAGGTTCCTCACCGGGCGCGGCAGCACCTCGCAGGCGAAGTTCGGGCCGCTGGCGGCAGGGGCCCGCCGGAAGGGCCCGGCCAGGCGCCGCCGCTCCGGCCGGGGGCCGATCGGCTCCGGATTCGATGGCGGCGGGCCGCGCCGGTTCGGCTGGGCAAAGGCGCCTTCCGGCCGGAGAAGCAGGAGTGCGGGCGCGGCAAGGATGGAACGGCGGGGCGGCATGGCCCCATTCTGCCCGCCCCGGGCAGGCGCGTCAGGTCTCGGGGAAGAGAGGCAGTTCCCCGTTTTCGCCATGGCGGCGCCGGGCGCGGGCGGCCTCGGAGGCGCGGTGGCGCAGCAACTCGTCCAGCAGCCGGTCCATGGTCTGCCAGAGCGGCTCGTCCCCCTTCCGCTCCTTCATGACCAGCGCGTGGGCAGCGAGCGTCACGTTGAGGGTGCCACGCGTCGTCTCCGGCCGCGGCATCCGCATCTGGACGAGGGCCTTCTCCACCTCCTCCAGCGGCGCGCCGATCATCTCCGCGATCTGCGCGGGCTCGTGGCCCGCGCGGCGGAGGCGGCGCGCGTCGTCCCGCTTCTTCGGCGGCAGGTCGATGGAGGGCCGCAGCGCGACGGTGCGCCGCGACATCTCTCCGGAGCCCGAGCCGGGCGGCTTTCCCTTGAAGGCCATGATGCAGGGTATCGCGCCTAAATCGGTGCCGGTTCAACCCTCCCGCAGCGCCGCCCCGGCCGCCAGCGGCGCCAACGGCAGCGCTGCGGCCAGGAAAGCGGCCAGCAGGAGCAGGAAGGGGCGTGGCTCGCCGCCCCCTGCCCCGGCCTCGATCGCGCCGGCGGCGAAGATCACCACGGGCACGGCGAGCGGCAGCACCAGCAGGGGCAGCAGCACGCCGCCGCGCCGCGCGCCAAGCGTCAGTGCCGCCCCGAGAGTGCCGAGAAGGGAAAGGATGGCAGAGGCCAGGCCGAGGGCCAGGACCGCCACGCCCCACCCCTCCACCGGCAGGGCCAGCAGCGCCGCGGCGACCGGGGCGGCGAGGAGCAGCGGCAGGCCGGTGACGGCCCAGTGCGCCGCCGCCTTGGCGAAGGCCAGTCCCGCCGGGGGCAGGCCGGCGGTGAGCAGCAGGTCCAGCGACCCGTCCTCCGCCTCTGCCGCGAAGAGGCGGTCCAGCGGCAGCAGCGCGGCCAGCAGCGCGGCAGTGACGAGGGCACCCGGCGCCAGCCGCGCCAGGGCTTCCGGGGAGGGGCCCACGCCGAAGGGAAACAGAGCGCAGACGATGACGAAGAACAGCACCGCCGCCAGCGCCTCCGCCGGGTGGCGTAAGGCGAGGCGAAGTTCGCGCAGAAAAACGGCGATCACAGCCGCAGCTCCCGCGCGCCCGGCATGGGCAGCGGCAGGTGGGTGGCGGCCAGCACGATCCCGCCCCGTGCCCGGTGGGCCGCCAGCAGCCCGCCGAGCCGCTCCACCGAGGCCGAGTCGAGGCCCAGCGTCGGCTCGTCCAGCAGCCAGAGCGGGGCGTCGCCGAGGGTCAGCCGCGCCAGGGCCAGGCGCCGCCTCTGCCCGGCCGAGAGGGTGCGGCAGGGCAGAGCGGCGAGCGGCGAGAGCCCGACCGCCTCCAGCGCCGCCGCCGGATCGCCGCCGCGCAGCCGGGACCAGAAGCGCAGGTCTTCCTCCGGGCTCAGGGCCGGCTTGATCGCGTCCTGGTGGCCCAGGTAGCGCGTGCGGGCACCGTGCGCGGCAGGGTCCGAAGCCGCGTCCTCCCCTTCCCAGGCCACATGCCCCGCGGCCGGGCGCAGCAGCCCGGCCAGGAGCCGCAGCAGGGTGGATTTCCCCGCCCCGTTCGGCCCCAGCAGCAGCAGCGCGTCGCCCGGCTGGGCGGCGAAGGACAGCCCGGCGAAGACCACCCGCCCGCCGCGGCGCGCGGCCAGATCCACCGCGTCCAGCAAGCCAGCCATACCCCCCGCGAAAGGTTCCGGCCCCTGGACCGGAACCCCCCCGCCATGCTTCAAGCGCCCTTGATTTTCAAGCCGCTCGGGGAAATTGCGACGCATGAGCAAGTACGGCCAGGATACCCTCAAGACGAAGCGCACGCTGGCGGTGGACGGGAAGACCTACCACTACTTCTCCATCCCCGAGGCGGCCAAGGCTCTGGGGGCCGATTTCACCCGCCTGCCCAATTCCCTGAAGGTGCTGCTGGAGCACATCCTGCGCTTCGAGAACGGCGGCAGCTACAAGGTTGACGACGCCAAGGCGATCTCCGGCTGGCTCGAGAAGGGCCAGTCCTCCCAGGAGGTTCCCTTCCGCCCCGCGCGCATCCTGATGCAGGACTTCACGGGCGTTCCCGCCGTGGTCGATCTGGCCGCCATGCGCGACGGCATGCTGAAGCTCGGCGGCGACCCGCAGAAGGTGAACCCGCTGGTCCCCGTGGACCTCGTCATCGACCACTCCGTGATGGTGGACGTGGCCGGCACGCCGGACGCGCTGACGAAGAACGTGGACCTGGAGTACGAGCGCAACGGCGAGCGCTACGAGTTCCTCCGCTGGGGCCAGGGCGCCTTCAACAACTTCCGCGTCGTGCCGCCCGGCACCGGCATCTGCCACCAGGTGAACCTTGAGTACCTGGCGCAGGTTGTGTGGACCGACACCGACGCCGGCGACGTCTACGCCTACCCCGACAGCTGCTACGGCACGGACAGCCACACCACCATGGTGAACGGCCTGGGCGTGCTCGGCTGGGGCGTGGGCGGCATCGAGGCCGAGGCCGCGATGCTCGGCCAGCCCATCGCCATGCTCATCCCCGACGTGATCGGCTTCAAGCTGACCGGCAAGCTGAAGGAAGGCGTGACGGCGACCGACCTCGTGCTGACCGTCACGCAGATGCTCCGCAAGAAGGGCGTGGTCGGCAAGTTCGTGGAGTTCTACGGCGCTGGCCTGACCAACCTGCCCGTCGCCGACCGCGCGACCATCGGCAACATGGCGCCTGAGTACGGCGCGACCTGCGGCTTCTTCCCCGTGGACGAGGCGACGCTGGGCTACCTGCGCCTCTCCGGCCGCGACGAGCACCGCATCAACCTGGTGCGCGAGATTTCCAAGGCCCAGGGCATGTGGCGCGACGACAGCACGCCCGACCCGGTCTTCACGGACACGCTGGAGCTCGATCTCTCCACGGTGCTGCCCTCCATGGCCGGCCCGAAGCGCCCGCAGGACAAGGTGGTGCTGACGGACATCTCCACCTCCTTCGCCAAGGAGCTGCCGAACCTCGCGGTCGAGGGCGCGCCCCCGCTGGGCGCCCGCGTGCCGGTGGCCGGCGCGAACTACGACCTGGGCCACGGCGACGTGGTGATCGCCGCCATCACCTCCTGCACCAACACCTCCAACCCCTACGTGCTGGTCGCGGCCGGCCTCGTCGCCCGCAAGGCGCGTGAGAAGGGGCTGACGCCGAAGCCGTGGGTGAAGACCTCCCTCGCCCCCGGGTCCCAGGTCGTCACCGACTACCTGAACGCCTCCGGCCTGCAGGCGGACCTCGACGCGCTGGGCTTCCAGACCGTCGGCTACGGCTGCACCACCTGCATCGGTAACTCCGGCCCGCTGGAGGACGCGATCGTCTCCGCGATCGAGGACCACAAGCTGGTCGCCGCCTCCGTGCTCTCCGGCAACCGTAACTTCGAAGGCCGCGTGCACCCGAACGTGCGCGCGAACTACCTGGCCTCCCCGCCGCTGGTGGTCGCCTACGCCCTCGCCGGCACCATCACGAAGGACATCACGACTGAGCCGCTGGGCACGGGCAAGGATGGCCAGCCCGTGTACCTGAAGGACATCTGGCCGGAGCAGGCCGAGATCAACGGCGTGGTGCACGAGGTGCTGACGCGCGAGATGTTCCAGAAGCGCTACGCCGACGTGTTCAAGGGCGACCGCCACTGGCAGGCCATCAAGGTCGATGCCGGCAGCGACACCTATCGCTGGAACTCCGGCTCCACCTACGTCCAGAACCCGCCCTACTTCGAGGGCATGGGCGTGGAGCCGAAGCCCATCGCCTCCGTGAAGGGCGCGCGCATCCTGGCGGAGCTCGGCGACAGCATCACCACGGACCACATCTCCCCGGCCGGCTCCATCAAGAAGGCCTCGCCCGCCGGCGAGTACCTGCTGGAGCACCAGGTCCGTCAGGCCGACTTCAACTCCTACGGCGCCCGCCGCGGGAACCACGAGGTCATGATGCGCGGCACCTTCGCCAACATCCGCATCAAGAACGAGCTGGTCCCGGGCATCGAGGGCGGCATCACCAAGCACTACCCCTCGGGCGACGTGCTGCCGATCTACACGGCGGCCATGCGCTACAAGGAGGAGGGCGTGCCGACGGTGATCTTCGGCGGCAAGGAGTACGGCACGGGCTCGTCCCGCGACTGGGCCGCGAAGGGCACCTTCCTGCTCGGCGCCAAGGCCGTGATCGCTGAGAGCTTCGAGCGCATCCACCGCTCCAACCTGGTGGGCATGGGCGTGCTGCCGCTGGTCTTCAAGCCGGGCGAGGACCGCAAGACTCTCGGCATCACCGGTGAGGAGACCGTGGACATCCTCGGCCTCGAGGACCTGAAGGCCCGGATGATGCTCGACATCGTCATCCACCGCGCGGACGGCACGGAGACCCGCACCCAGGTGCAGTGCCGCGTCGATACGGCCGACGAGGTCGAGTACTACAAGCAGGGCGGCATCCTGCACTACGTGCTCCGCAGCATGGCCGGGGTGAAGGTCGCGGCCTGATCCGCAACTTACCTCTGGGATGAAAGGGGGCGCGGGCCGAAAGGTCCGCGCCCTTTTCGCATCTGCGGCAACCCCGGCCGGCCCGGGGGCGCAACCCCGCCCCGGGCGCCGCGTTCGCCCGCCGTCAGAAGGGGTCGGGTACGCATGATCGGCGACGCATGAGGCGGGCCGTCCTGGTGATGAACGAGCGCGCCGGCACCCTGGCCGGACGCCCGGACCTGCCCGCGCTGATAGAGGCCGCCCTGCGCCGGGCCGGCTTCGACCTGACCGTGATCCGCGAGCACGGCGAGGACATCGCCGCCCGGCTGGAGGCGGCGATCGCCACCGATGCCCCGATCGTCCTCGTCGGCGGCGGGGACGGCACCATCCGCGGCGTGGCGGCCCGGCTGGCGGGCACGGACCGCGTGCTCGGCGTGATCCCGCTCGGCACGCTGAACCTTCTCGCCCGCGACCTCGGCGTCCCGCTGGACCCGCTGGCCGCCGCCGAGGCCCTGGCCACCGCCGAAACCCGCCCGATCGACGTGGGCGAGGTGAACGGGCAGGTCTTCCTCTGCCAGTCCGTGATCGGCGTGCCCAACACCATCGGCCGCACGCGCCAGCGCTTCCGGCGCAAGGGCGGCCTCTATGCCGTGATGCGCGTTGCCATGGCGGTGCTGCGCGCCCTCCTGCGCCAGCGCCCCATGCGGCTGATGGTGAACGCCCCGGGATGGGTGAAGCCTTGGCGCCTCTGGACTCGCGCCATGTCCATCGTGAACAACGGCTACGAGGAGGGGACTGGCCTGATGTTCCACCGCTCCCGCCTCGATAGCGGCACGCTCTACCTCTACGTCAGCCGCAACTTCTCCATCGGCTGGACGGCGAAGATGATGATCGCCATGGCGCTGGGCATGTGGAAGCGCTCCAGCGAGATCCACATCCTCACCAGCCCCGCCTTCGCCATCCACTCCCGCCGCAAGCGCCTGCTGGTGATGAACGACGGGGAGGGCTCGGTCCTCCGCACACCCCTGCAGTACGCGCTCCGCCCGCGTGCCCTCCGCGTCCTCTCGCTGCGTCCCGCATGAGCGGACGGGCATGAGGATCATCGACCACATCTCCGACCTGCATTTCTGCCGGGTGGACAAGCGGGCGGCCGATGCGCTCCTCGCCCGGCTCAACGCCGATCCCGCGCATCTCGTCGCGGTCTCGGGCGACCTCACCATGCGCGCGCGACGGCAGGAGTACCGCGAGGCCCGTGCCTTCCTGGACGGGCTGCGCGTGCCCTGGATGGCCGTGCCGGGGAACCACGACATCACCGCCTACTACCCGTGGGAGCGTTTCCTCTCCCCCTTCGGGCGGTGGGAGTCCTTCATCGCCCAGGACACGGAGCCGATGTTCGAGGACGAGGAGATCCAGGTGATCGGCCTCAACACCGTCTCCCGCGGCGGGCTGCACCTGCAGTGGGAGAACGGGAAGGTGCCCCGCGCCGGGCTGCTGCGCCTGCTGCGCCGCCTCCGCCGCCTGCCGGACGGCCCCTTTCGCATCGTCGTCGCGCACCACCCTTTTCTCGCCCCGCCGGAGGAACCGGGAACGCCAGTGGTCCGCCGGGGGGAGCGCGCGCTGCGCGACCTGGCGCGGGGCGGCGTGCGCCTCGTCCTCTCCGGCCACCTGCACGTGGGCTTCCACAATATCCACAAGGTCACGGCCGAGGAGGGCGACCGGCTGACGGTCCTCCAGGCCGGATCCGCCACCTCCACCCGCCTGCGCGGCGAGGCGAACGCCTACAACCGCGTCGTGGTGGAGAACGGCCGCGCCCGCTGGACCGTGCACCACTGGAACGGCGAGGCCTGGGCGTGAGCGCGGCCCCTCACCGCAGCACGTAGCGCACCGGCTGCAGCGGCTCCGGCGCCGGCTCCCCCAGGGCTTCCAGCAGGTCGATCTCGATCACCCGCACCATCGCGTCCAGCGCCAGGTCGTTCGCCTCCAGCCCGAATGGGTCCTCCAGCTCGTCGCCCAGCGCGTCCAGGCCGAACAGGGTATAGGCGAAGATGGCCGCCACCACGGGCGTGCCGAAGCCCAGCGTACCGACGAAGCCGAAAGGCATGAGCAGGCAGAAGATCCAGGCCGTGCGGTGAAGCAGCAGGGAGTAGGCGTAGGGCAGCGGCGTGTTGTGGATGCGCTCGCACCCCGCCTGCACGGCCGTCATGCGCGCCAGGGGCTCGGACAGCGTCTGGTAGAGGATGTCCGTGATCCTGCCGCCCCGCAGCAGGGCGGCGAGCTCGGCGGATTGGGCGCGCAGCACGGCCGCGCCGGGATTGCGCAGCCCGCCCAGCCTCTCCGCCTCCCCGGCCGGCAGCCATGGCCGGGCGCGCTGCAGCCCCTCCGCGTCGCGCAACGCGGCGGCGAGCAAATGGGCGAAGGCGGCGCTCCGCCGGGCCAGGCGGCCGCACGCTGCCGGATCGGCCACCAGCGCCACCACCTCCCGCGCGAAGTGCCGGTTCTCCGTGATCAGCTGCCCCCAGAGCTGCCGCGCCTCCCACCACCGGGCGTGGCAGGCGCTGTTGCGGAAACCCAGGAAGATGGACAGGGCAAGGCCCAGCACGGTGAAGGGCGCCGCCGTCATCTCCGGGAAGCGGCCGGGCACCAGGCGCTCCAGCACGGCCAGCACCAGGGCCAGCCCGGCCACGATCAGCACGCGCGGCGCCACCAGCGGCACGATGGAGCCGCGCATGGCAAACAGCAGGTCCAGCGGGCCAGGGCGCGAACGAACGATCATCGGGCGGCCCTCCAGGCCCCGGCCTTCCAGGAGAGGGCCACGGGCGCGGCAATGGCGCAGAGCACGGCCATGGCGACGAAGGCCCCGACACCGGCATGGGCATAGAGCCAGCCCGCCATCAGCAGGCACACGGCCTGTGCCCCGGTGGTGCCGAGCGCCGCGTGAAGCGCCTGCGCGGACAGGACCTCGCCGGGCGGGGGATTGGCCGAGAGCCACCGCATGGCCCCCATGTACTGCACGCCGAAGGTCAGGGCGTGCATGACCTGCAGCGGCACCAGCAGCGGCAGGGCCGTGGTCGCGGCCAGCGCCGTCCAGCGCACCACCCCCGCCCCGGCAGCCAGCACCATCAGCCCGCGCGGGGAGAGCCGCCCGAGCAACGGCCGCGCCAGGAGGAAGAGCAGCACCTCCGCCGCCACCCCGATCCCCCAGAGCAGCCCGATCGTCTCCGCCGAGTGCCCGGCCCGGGCCCAGTGGATGGAGGAGAAGCCGTAATAGGCCGCGTGGCTGCCCTGGATGAGTGCGGAGATGAGGACGAGCCGCCCGAAGCCAGGCCGCCGCAGGAGGTGCAGGGCAAAGATGCCCCGCAGCCCGCCCCGCCCGACCGGGACGGGCCGGTGTGCGCCCCGCTCCGGCCTCGGCAGCGTCCAGGCGGAGAGCGCGGCGGTGACGTAGCAGCCCGCCAGCAGCCAGGGCACGGCCGCGTAGCCCGCACGGGCCGCCAGCACCCCCGCCCCGAGGGCGCCGAGGATGAAGGCGGCCGAGCCTGCCGCCCGCACCGGCCCGTAGTCCACCCCGGCCTGCCGCGTCGCGGCCAGGGTCATCGCCTCACCAATGGGGCTCAGGGGGGCCATGGCGGCGGCGAAGAGAAGCTGCACCGCCAGCACCGCCAGGAAGCCCTCGGCGGGGAGGAAAAGGGGTGCCACCAGGGCCGCCAGGCAGGCACAGGGGATCATCACCCGCCGCCCGTCGCCCATCCGATCCGCTAGCCGGCCGAGCGCCGGGCTGACGATGAAGCGGATCAGCGATCCGGCGAAAAGGATCTGCGCCACCGCTTCCGGCCCCAACCCCTTGGCCGCCAGGAAGGGCGGCAGGAACGGCATGGTCACCCCCACGCCGAGGAAGCTGGCGGCGAGCAGGAAAGCGAAGCGGCCCAGGAAGGTGCGGGCCGGGCTGGGGGCGGGATTCATCGGTGCGCCAAAATCCCGGACAGGCCAGGGATTGCCAAGGGCGCCTAGGCCCGATGTTCAGCCTATGTGCTTGCCAATCGCGGTCCGGCACCCCACACGTCCCCGAAGATGAGCTCCTTCTCAGACCGCCAGATGTTCGCATCCCGGGTGAAGGCCGTCCTCGGCCCGACCAACACCGGCAAGACCCATCTGGCCATCACCCGCCTGCTGGCCCATTCCAGCGGCATCATCGGCTTCCCGCTGCGCCTGCTGGCGCGGGAGAACTACGACCGGATGGTGGCCGTGAAGGGCGAGAGGCACGTCGCCCTCATCACCGGGGAGGAGAAGATCCTGCCCCCGGACGCCAAGTGGTTCGCCTGCACGGTAGAGGCCATGCCGCTGGACCGCCGCGTGGAGTTCGTGGCGGTGGACGAGATCCAGCTCTGCGCCGACCCGGACCGTGGGCATGTCTTCACCGACCGGCTGCTGAACGCCCGTGGCCTGGTGGAGACCATGTTCCTCGGCGCGGAGACGATCCGCCCCCTCCTCCAGCGCCTGATCCCGCAGGCGGAGGTGGAGAGCCGCCCGCGCCTGTCGCAGCTCACCTATGCCGGGCCCGCCAAGCTCACCCGCCTGCCCGCGCGCTCCGCCGTCGTCGCCTTCTCGGCGGGGGAGGTCTACGCGATCGCGGAGGCCATCCGGCGGCGCCGGGGCGGCTGCGCGGTGGTGATGGGTCGCCTCTCCCCCCGCACGCGCAACGCGCAGGTGGAAATGTACCAGAACCGCGAGGTGGACTTCCTGGTGGCGACGGACGCCATCGGGATGGGGCTGAACATGAACGTGGATCATGTCGCCTTCGCCTCCATCCAGAAGTTCGACGGCCACCGCCCCCGCCAGCTCACGGCGCAGGAGGCGGCGCAGATCGGCGGCCGCGCCGGGCGCGGCATGCGGGACGGCACCTTCGGCGTGACGGCAGACTGCCCGCCCCTGCCCGAGGACATGGTCCACAAGATCGAGAACCATCACTTCGAGCCGCTGACGCAGCTCGCGTGGCGCAACAGCGACCTGGACCTCTCCAGCCTGGACGCGCTGCTGACCGGCCTTTCCCTCCCCCCGCCCCGCCCGGGCCTTGCGCGCGGGAACGACGCGACGGACCACATCACGCTGGAGCACCTCTCCCGCGACGCGGACATCCGCAAGCTGGCGCAGGGCCGCGCGCGGGTGCGGCTGCTGTGGGAGGCCTGCCAGATCCCGGATTTCCGCAAGCTGGCGGACGAGAGTCACACACGATTCTGCGCACGAGTCTTTCGGCATCTCGTGGAGGATGGCAATCTGCCGGCGGACTGGGCCGCTTCCCAGATCCGGTACCTCGACAACACCGAGGGCGACCTGGACACGCTGATGGCCCGGCTTGCGGGGATCCGCACCTGGACGTATGTCGCCGCCCGCTCCGACTGGCTGAAGGATGCCAACGCCATGCAGGAGGCCGCCCGCGCTGCCGAAGACCATGTCTCCGACGCGCTGCACGAACGCCTCACCGCCCGCTTCGTGGACCGCCGTGCGGCCCACCTGATCCGCAAGCTCGACGAGGGGGAGGAGAACCTCCTCTCGGCGGTCGCGCGGAACGGTGAGGTCACGGTCGAGGGACATGTTGTCGGCGCCGTGAAGGGATTTCTCTTCGAGACCGCCGCCGATGCGGAGGACGAGGAGGAGCGCAAGGTGATGCTCCGCGCCGCCCGCCGGGCGCTGCGCGAGGAGATGCCGCGCCGCGTGGCCGCGCTGGAGACGGCGCCCGACGACGCCTTCAGCCTGACGAAGTTCCAGCGCATCGCCTGGAAGTCCGAAGGGGCCGACGAGGCAGCCGAGGTGGCGAAGCTGAAGCCCGGCGCCACCCCCGAGAAGCCGGTGATCGAGCCCATCGATTCCGAGTTCGTGGACGGGGCGGACCGCGAGCGCATCCGCGCCAAGCTCGCCGCCTGGTTCGAGGCCCTGGTCGCGCGCGATTTCGCGCCCCTGATCGAGGCCGAGAAGAAGGCCGAGGAGGACGCGGAGCTGCGCGGCCACCTCTTCCGGCTGCGCGAGTTCCTGGGCCTTCTGCCCGGCGGCACGGAGCGGGAGATCACCCCGGAGATCCGCGCGAAGCTGAAGGCCATCGGCGTGCGCGCCGGCCGCTTTGCCCTTTACATCCCGGAGATGCTGAAGCCCCGCCCCATGGCGCTGCGCGCGCAGCTCTGGGCGCTGAAGGCGAACCAGGCGGTGCCGGAGCTGCCCGGTGGCGGCCTCGTCTCCATCACCCCGCCCCGCGACTGGCCGCGCGGCTTCGGCGCCACCATGGGCTGGGTGCAGGCCGGGCCGATGCTGGTGCGGTTGGACGTGGCGGAGCGCATCGCCGGAGAGCTGGGCCACCTGACCCGCCGTGCCGCCGCCGCCCTGCCCGTGGACGTGGCCAGCCGCCTGGGCGCCAAGGCCGACACGCTGCCGGCGGTGCTGACGGCGCTGGGCTTCCGGCTGGTGACGCCCGAGCCGCTGGCTGAGGACGCCTTCGGCCCGCCCGCGCCGCAGCTCGTCGCCGCGCGGCGGGAGGAGCACCACCATCGCGGGGGCCGCGGCGAGGGGCAGCGCCGGGGCGACCGCAACCGCGGCGGCCAGCAGCGTGGAGGCCAGGGCAACGCGCCGGCCGAGGCGAAGCCTGCCGAGGGAGGCGAGGCGCCACCCACCGAGGGCGCGACGGCTGAAGCCGCGGGCGCCGAGGCCGGAACCCCGGCCGAGGCGCGCGAGGCCCGCCAGCCGCGCGGCCCGCGGCGCGACGAGCGCGGCGGCCAGAGGGACGGCCAGAGGGATGGTCAGCGCCAGGGCGACCGCGGAGGCCAGAACCGGGGCGAGTACCGCGGTGACCGCGGCAACCGCGCGCCCGGCGAGGATCGCGGCCCGCCGCGCAGCGGGCGCTCCGAGGGCCGCCCGGGCGGTGGGTACGGCAACGGCCCGCGCCGCGACCGACGGGACGACGGCCCCGCCACCCCGCGCCCGGTCTTCGAGCCCGCGCGCGGCAAGGGCCCGGACCCGGACAGCCCCTTCGCCGTGCTGGCGAAGCTGAAGCTCGGGAAGAGCTGACCCGGGCGCATGGCGGAGGCGGAAGACCGGGACTGGCAGCGCCTGGACAAGTGGCTCTGGTGCGCCCGTCTCTCCAAGACCCGCTCCGCCTGCGCCGCGCTGATTGAGGCCGGCGCCGTCCGTCTGAACCGCCAGCCCGTGGACAAGCCCGCCGCCCGCCTTCGCGCGGGCGACGTGCTCACCCTCGCCCTGGGCGGGCCGGAGCGCGGCGTGGTGAAGGTCTGGCGCGTGCAGGCCCTGGCGGCACGCCGTGGCCCACCCGCCGAGGCTAGGACTCTCTACGAAGAGATCGCGCCGGGTTGAGCCCGGACCCGGTCGAGCGTCCCACTCCGTCGCTTCCCTGGCGTGGCGCCTTTCGCGCCTGGGCCGTCGGCTTCGTCCTCTTCTCCGTCTGGGCCCTGTGGGCCGGCGAGGACACGAACTGGGACCTGCAGAACTACCACGAGTACGGGCCCTATGCCCTGCTGCAAGGGTGTCTGGCGCTGGATGTCGGCCCGGCCGGCATCCAGGGCTACTTCAACCCCCTGCCCTATCTGCCGCTCCACCTCCTGCGCCAAGCCCTGCCCCCGCCGGCGGTTGCTGTCGCGCAGGCCGCGATGCAGGCGCTGACGGTCGCGGCCGCCTGGCTGCTGGCCGGGGCACTGGGCGCGCGGGACCTCGCGGTGCGCTCCGCAGCGGTGCTGGCGGGCACCGCGGGGGCCATGGCGATCTCGGAGATCGGCACGAGCTTCGCGGACCTCGCCCTGTCCGCGCCGCTGCTGCTGGGCCTGCTGGTCCTCATCCGCGCTTGGCAGGGTAATCCGCGCCTTTTCCTCCCCGCCGGGCTGCTCGTCGGCGCGGCGGTGGGGTTGAAGCTGACGAACGCGATCTTCATCCCTGCCCTGGCCGCGGCCGCCCTGCTGCCCTGGCGCGGGGCCGGGGCCGGGGCCACTCTTGCCGCGGCCTGGCGCATTGCGGCCGGGGGTACCGCCGGCATCCTCCTAACGGGCGGCGCCTGGGCCGCCTATCTCTGGGCGACGCTGGGCAACCCGGTCTTCCCCGCCATGAACGGGGTGTTCCGCTCACCCTCCGCCAACCCGGATTCCTTCGCCGACCTCCGTTTCGTGCCGCAAGGGCTGGGGCAGGCCCTTCTTTATCCCTGGTGGATCGCCACGGGCGCGCATCCGACGGCCGAGTTCCCCTCCGACGACCCGCGCCTGCTGCTCGCCCTGCCGCTCTCCCTCCTGGTCCTCGCTGCGGCACTCCTCGCCCGGCGCCGCCCCGCGCCGGTGGAGGAAGCGCGGCTGCGGGCGATGCTGTTCCTTCTCGTGGGCACGGCAGCCTGGCTGCTCGGCTTCGCCATCCACCGCTATGCGATCGTGCCGGACCTTCTGGCGGGGATGCTGCTGGTGATTCTTCCCGCTGCCTGGGTGCCCGGACGCATGCGGCGGCTCGTGGCCCTCTCGGTTGCCGTCCTTCTCCTTGCTGCCACCCGGGCACCGGATTGGGGACACCGCCCCTGGGCGGAGGCGCGCCCGCTCACCCCGCCCCCGTCCCTCCGGTCGCCCGCGGCCGTTCTCGTCACCGCCTACCCCATGGGGATCTGGGCCCCGGCGCTGCCGCCCGAGTCCCGCCTTCTCGCCATGACGGACACGGGCCTCGCCACGGGCGGGCCGCTGCGGGCGCGGATCCAGGCCGGACTGCGCGCTCCGCCGGGCGGAAGGCTCCTCACCCTCGGCCCGGACCTACCGATGGAGGAGTCCACCCGCGCCACCATGGCCGATTACGGGGTCGTGCCCACCGGGCCCTGCGAACGGACATCGGGCGCTGCCGGGACCCCAGTCATCGTCTGCGGTGCCACCCTGGCTCCCGGCCGCCGTCTCGCCGCCCCCGACCTGACGGTAGGCACGGCGGTGGACTTCACCGCGGCGGGCGCGGGCTGGACCTACCTTGTTGCCAGGCCCCTGCCCGCCACCCCCGGCTGGACCCCCGCCGGGCCGGAGGGCACGCGGGCGGAGGACGGCGTGCGGATGGTGCTGCGGGCGGAGGGTTCCGCGCCCCGGCTGCTTGCCTTCGACTTCAGTGCATCGGGGGGTGCGCCCGCGCGCATCGGCGTCTCCGTGGATGGCAGGCCGGCGGCGGATTGGGTGCTGCCCTCGTCCGGGGATGCGGTGCGCGAGCTCTGCCTTCCGGCCGCGGAAGGGGACGGGGTGCGGCACCTCACTTTCCAGGGCGGGGCCTTCGTTCTACGCCGCATGGCCCTGCGCGCGGCCGGCCCGGCGGGCTGCGCGTCCTGAACCCTGCCCAGAGCGCACCGCCGCCCGGCGAAACCCTCGCTTGCATGCCGCGCCGCGACGGTCCATCTGCCCCGCACGGGGCATTTTCTCCGCCCCGCGGGCCGTGAAGGGACGTGCTTGTGACCTACGTCGTCACCGAGAACTGCATTCGCTGCAAGTACATGGACTGTGTCGAGGTCTGTCCGGTGGACTGCTTCTACGTCGGCGCCAACATGCTGGTGATCCATCCCGACGAGTGCATCGACTGTGGCGTCTGCGAGCCCGAATGCCCGGCGGAAGCCATCTTCCCCGACAGCGACGAGCGCGCGACGGACTGGGCCGAGTTGAACCGCACCTACGCATCCCAGTGGCCGAACATGTCCCGCAAGGGCGAGGCCCCGGCCGACGCGAAGGAGTGGGACGGGAAGCCCGACAAGCGGGCCCTCTTCGACCCCGCCCCCGGCGAGGCCTAAGAGGCCGCTCGCGGCCCCTCAACCGCGGGCCGTCCGCCGCGTTGGCCTCAGTGGACACGGCGGCGTGACGGAATCGACATCCTGTGATAATGTATCGCCTGGAACGCGAGCGCCCCGCACTGGCCCGTCGAGGGCCGGCCGGGGCCTTTCGTGCCGCAGGGCAGGCACGGCCCCTGCGGGGTCGGGGCAGCCCCGGGTGGCCGGCGTCCTGGCCGGCGCCGGCGGTGTCTCAGAGATCGCGGAGAGCATCATGAAGGCACCCGCCGGAAGCAAGGCGCCAGGCAAGGCCCCCGAGAGCGCCCCCGAGAAGCCTGCCGCGCCGAAGCCCGTCGCCAAGGCGAAGCCCATGGCAACCGCCCGCAAGAGCGAGGGCAAGGCCGAGCCGAAGCCGGCCGATGCCAGGCCAGCTCCTGCGGCCCAGGCCGCGAAGCCCGAGCCGGCCGTGAAGGCGGCGCAGGCGCCGGCCGAGGCGAAGCCCGCCGCGAAGGCGCCTGCGCTCAAGGCCGCCGCCGCCCGCGCCAGCAATCCCGCCAAGGTCGAGGCAGCGCCCCGGGCCGAGCCCGACGACGCCGAGACCTCCCCGCCACCTTCCCGCGCCACCGCGCGCCCCGCCGCGCCCCCGGGCACGGCGGAGGCCCAGGCGCCCGCACCGAGCATGACCAGCAGCAACCAGTCCGAACCTGTCATCCAGGCCCCCATCCGCCCGGCCCCGCCGCCCAAGCCCCTCGGCAATGCCGGGAAGGACTTCAAGGCGGGCGACCACGTCGTCTATCCCACCCATGGCGTGGGACAGGTGCAGGGGATCGAGGAGGTGCCCGTCGCGGGCCTCACCCTGAAGGTGATCGTCGTCACCTTCGAGGAGAACCGCATGACCCTGAAGGTCCCGATGGCCAAGGCGGCCTCCTCGGGCCTTCGCAAGCTCGCCTCCGACAAGGTGATGGGCGAGGCGATGGACACGCTGAAGGGCCGCGCGCGCATCAAGCGCACGATGTGGTCCCGCCGCGCCCAGGAATACGAGCAGAAGATCAACTCCGGCGACCCGATCGCGATCGCCGAGGTGGTGCGCGACCTGCACCGGAACGCCGGGCAGCCCGACCAGTCCTTCTCCGAGCGCCAGATCTACGAGCTGGCCCTGGACCGGCTGGCGGCCGAGGTCGCGGCCATGGACCGCACGGACAAGGCGGCGGCCACGCAGAAGCTGCTCGACCACCTGAAGACCGCCGAGAAGGCGGAGAAGGCCGAGAAGCCGGAGAAGGAGAAGTAGGACGCCCCCGGCGGCCCCCTACCACATCGTCTCCTTCGCCCGCGCCGCCCAGCCGGAGTCATAGGGCTCACCGCCGACCTGGCCCTCGCTGAGCGAGGCCAGGATCCGGCCCGGCGTCGGCAGGCTGCCCGGCGCCACCCGCGCCTGCGGGTCCCAGAGACCGGCACGGATCACTGCCCGGGCGCACTGGAAGTACACGCTCTCCACCACCACGACCGCCACGCTGCGGGGCGCCTTGCCCTCCACCCCGAAGCTCTCCAGCAGCGCGGGATCGGCGGAGATGTGGGCCCGCCCGTTCACCCGCAGCGCGTTGCCGTGGCCGGGGATGAGGAACATCAGCGCCACGCGCGGGTCCCGCACGATGTTCCGCAGGGAATCGATCCGGTTGTTGCCGCGCCGGTCCGGCAGCAGCAGCGTGCGTTCATCCGCGATCCGCACCAGTTCCCCGGTCCGGTCGCCGCGCGGGGAGCAGTCCAGCCCCTCCGGCCCGACGGTCGCGAGGGCGAGGAAGGGCGATGCCTCGATCATCGCGCGGTACTCCGGCGTGATCCGGGGCACCTCCTTCACCGTGGAGGCGTCGTTCGGCACGCCGTAGAGCGCCTCGAGGGCCTCGACGGTGTCGATGCGGTGGGTCATCGGGGGATCCTTTCGGCGCCGTGCTGCGCCCACCGCGCCCGGCCCGCAAGCGCGCCGTGCCGCCGCGCGCGCATCTCCCCGCGGGCGTTGCGCCGGGGCCTGGACAGGTGGCCAACCTGTCGCCTTCGCCTAAGCTCCCGCCATGCAGGACCTCCACGGCGTCTTCCCCTACCTCGTCTCCCCCATCGGCCCTGACGGGAGGGTGCTGGACGAGGTGCTGGCCCGGCTCTGCGAGCACCTGATCGCGGCCGGGGTCCACGGCCTCACCCCGCTCGGCAGCACCGGGGAATTTGCCTACCTGAACGCCGGCCAGCGCCGCCGCATCATCCAGGTGGTGGTGGAGGCCGCCGCCGGGCGCGTGCCCGTGGTGGCGGGGATCGCGGCGAACACCACGGCCGAGGCGGTGCGCCAGGCAAAGGAGGCGGCCGAGCTGGGCGCGGACGGCATCCTCGCGATCTTGGAAGCCTACTTCCCTGTGCCCGAGGCGGGGGTGGTCGACTACTTCACGGCCGTGGCGGACGCGACGGACCGCCCGGTGGTGCTCTACACCAACCCGCAGTTCCAGCGGTCGGACCTCTCCCTTCCCGCCCTCGCCGCGCTCTCCCGGCACCCGCGCATCGGCTACGTGAAGGATGCCTCCACCAACACCGGCCGGCTCCTCTCCATCATGGACAGGACGGAGGGGCGGATGCGGGTCTTCGCCGCCTCCGCCCATATTCCGGCCGCGGTGATGCTGATCGGGGGCGTGGGCTGGATGGCCGGCCCCGCCTGCGCCATCCCCCGGCAGAGCGTGCAGCTCTACGAGCTGTGCCGCGCCGGCGACTGGACCGCCGCCATGGCCCTGCAGCGCCGCCTGTGGCGCATCAACGAATTGTTCGCGCGCCATGCCCTGGCTGCCTGCATCAAGGGCGCGCTGGAGATCCAGGGCTTCCCGGTCGGCGTTCCCCTGCCCCCGCAGCCCGCCCTCTCCGCGCAGGGCAGGCAGGAGGTGGAAGCGGCGCTCGCCAATCTGGATATCCACGCCGATGATGCGTAGATATGGCGGATGCAGCCGAACCTCCGACTTCTCCGCCAGGACCGGGCGCTGACCGCGGTCTCCGTGCTCCTTGACGTGGCATTTCATGCCGGGCGCGGCGCGAACGGCGCGGTGGCCGGCGGCGCGGAGGTGGCGGAGCGCCTCGGCGCCGCGCGGAGGGGCATCGAGCCTGTCTTTCAGGCCCTCTCCCGCGCCGGGCTGCTGGAAGGGGTGCGCGGCCCGCGCGGCGGCTACCGCCTTGCCCGCCGCCCGCGCGACATCCGCCTTTCCGAGGCCGTGGCGGCGGTGGCGGACGGCGCGGAGGGTGGCAGCGACCTCTCCGGCCCTCTCCACGCCAAGGTCGTCGGCCCGCTCTGGGCCGAGCTGGACGAGGCCCTGCGGGAGAGGCTGGAAGGGCTGACGCTGGAGGATCTCCTGCGCCGCTCCCAGGCCGCCGGCCTCAACCCGCCGACCTCGGAACCCCTGAACTTCGTGATCTGAGCTAGTTCACCTCGCGCCACTCGCGCCGGGCCTGCTCCGCGGGCATGGAGAGCTGCACCCTCCGCCCCTCCACTGCCGCCACCGTCTCCAGCCCCAGCGCGTGCTGCTTCCCGTCCGCGGCGGGGTCGCTCTTCGTCAGCATCAGGCGTGCGCCGTCGATGTAGTCCACGGTGCCGACATGGCCGCCGTCGCTGCCCACCACCTCCATGCGCTCCTCGATCCGCGCGGCGAGGCCGAGGCGGCGCGCGGGGCCGGCGGGGGGCAGGTCGGGGCTGACGGTGCCGAAGGCCATCCCAAGCCGCGCGGCCACATAGGCCTCGGCATCCGCCGCGGCCTGCACCACGGGGCCCATGCCGAAGAACTCGTGGGTCACGCCCGGGTAGTTGCGGGCGGCGACGGGCACCCCCGCCTCCTGCATCTTCTCCGCCAGGGCCAAGCCATCGCTCCTCAGCGGGTCGATCCCGGCAGTGACGACGGTGGCGGGGGGCAGGTTGACGAAGCTGGCACGACCGACGAGATCGACGCGTGGGTCCTGCTTGTCGGCGTCGTTCCGCAGGTAGTGGCCCATGAACCAGCCCATCATCGCGCGGTTCAGCGGCTTGGCACCCGCGTTGTCGCGGTAGGACTCGGTGTTCATGTCCACGCCCGCCATGGGGTAGACCAGCACCTGCGCCACGGGGGCCTGCACCCCGGCATCCCGCGCGGCGATCGCGACATTGGCCGCCAGGTTGCCGCCCGCGCTCTCCCCTACCACCGCCACGCGGCGCGGATCGCCGCCGAGGCTGGCGGCATTCGCCACCACCCAGCGATAGGCGGCGAAGGCGTCGTCATGCGCCGCCGGGAAGCGGTTCTCCGGCGCCTGCCGGTAGCGCACGGCCACGGCGATGGCGCCGGTTCGGTGGGAGAGGGCGCGCGGCGTGGCGTCGTAGGTGTTCAGGTCGGCGATCACGAAGCCGCCGCCGTGGAAGTACAGGATCACCGGGCGCTGCACGCCGCCTCCGCCTGCCACCGGCCCATCCGGCGTATAGACGCGGGCCATCAGCGCCCCGCCCGGCCCGGGCAGGGTGATGTCGCGCGCCGCGACGCCCAAGCTCGGCGCGGGCGGCTGGTTGTTCCGGCGCAGCAGCTCCTGCACCGCGTCCGCCGCGCTCGGCTGGCGCCGCGCCTCCTCCGGCGAGAGCTCCTCGATCGGCCTCGGCTTCAAGTCGTTCAGGGCGGCCAGCACGCGCAGCATGTCCCGGTCCGCGTTGGCGGCGGGGTTGCCCGCGATGGCGCGGGTGGCATCGCCAAGCCGCTCCCCCAGGCTGGAGGGCTGCTGGGCGACGGCAGGCGGCTGCGGCGCCGGGACCGGGGCGGGGCTGGTGCCCTGCGCCAGCCCCGCCGTGGAGGAGAGCAGCAGGGCGGCGAGGGTCGCGGCGGGTCTCATGGCTGTCCTATCCTGTCAGGTGCGGCTCAGCGCGCGGGCTGCACGCGCCAGAGCGCGTAGGCCTGCTGCGGGGTGGCGCCCTTCTCGTGGTAGCGGGCCATGTCCTGGATCTGGGATGTGGTGACGTAGATCGCCCCGTCCGGTCCTTCCGCCAGGCTGTCCGGCCAGCGCAGGCGCTTGTCCTGCACCAGCGTGTCCATCCGCCCGTCCGGCCGGCGCACCTTGAGGGAATCGTCCTCCGGGCTCGTGATGTAGAGGTTGCCCGCCTTGTCCATCCAGTAGCCGTCGGCGACGCAGGTGGTGCCGATCTTCTCCACGGAGGAAGCGAGGCGCGTGGGCGCGATGCCCTCGTCAATCAGCGAGGCGGTGGCGATGCGGTAGAGGGTGCGGCCCGTCAGCGCCTGCCAGTAGAGGTACTTGCCCTCCGCATCCAGCGCGATGCCGTCCGCGGCGAAAAGGGTGGGGCGGCCATCCGTGCGGCGCAGCTCCCGCCCATCCGCCTTCACGATCACGTCCGGCTCCGGCTGGGTGGGGCCGGCGCCGTCCAGCACGCGGCGCGCCTTGCCCGTGGAAAGGTCCACCACCACGATCGCGCCGCGCTGGCCGCTATCGGTGATGAAGGCCCAGCGGCCGTCCGGCGTCACGCGCACATCGTTCAGGTAGGCGCCCTGCGGGGCCGTGCTGCTGTCGAAGGCAATGGTCTGCACGACCTTGTTGCTGCCCAGGTCCACCTTCAGCATCTTCACGCCGCCTGGCAGGTTGAACTCGTTGCCCGGCGCGGCGGGGTCCAGGATCCAGAGGAAGCCCTGCGGATCCACCGTCACGCTCTGCACGCAGATGAGGTGGTTCGCCAGGTCGCGCGGGGCGGCGTTGCGGTAGGCGTTCCACTCCGCATCCGGGTAGGGCTTCAGGGAGCCGTCGCGCCCGACCTCGGCGACGGAGATTTCCACGTCCTTCTCCCAGCGCGGGAAGCAGACGAACATGCGCCCGTCCTTCGAGACGGCGACGCCCGTGACCTGCCCCTCGAAGGCCGCCACGCGCTCCAGCCCCGCGGCCGGGGCGGCGCCGGGTGCCGCGGGCTGGGGCGATGCGGGGGGAGATGCGGGCGCCTGAGCCTGGGAGGGCTGGGGCTGGGCCTGGGCAGTCCGCAGCGCGACAAGGCTGGCGGCGGTGCCGAGCAGGGCGGTGCGACGCCCGGTGCGGGGGGTGGAGGACATGTGCGTCTCCTCGGACATTCGGGCGTGGCGCTCCCGTGCGGGCGCGCCAATGGAGAGGCCGGCGGACAGGCCGTTCGGGGCAGTGGCGCGATAACGCCGTGGCGCCGCGACCGTTCAGCCGGGCCGGGCAAGAAGCTTCGGTGAACCCGGCTGTGCGGCGCCGGGCAGGCCGTGCCAGCATCCCCCTCCCCCCGAGAGGAATCGACCATGGACCGGCTACCCGAGACCCCGCCCGCCGGGGAGATGATCTCCCCGCCCCTCCTCGAGCGCCTGGGACGGCGCGGCTTCCTCGGCTCGTCGGGCGCCGTGGCGGGCTACACCCTCGCGGCCGGGCCGGTGATGGCGCAGACCATCGTCACCACGCCGGCCGACGGGCTGGTCGCGGGAGACGTGTCCATCCCGGCCGGAGACCGCGCCATCCCCGGCTACCGCGCCCGCCCCGCCAGCGGCAGCGCCTGGCCGGTCGTTGTCGTGTGCCAGGAGATCTTCGGCCTGCACGAGTACATCAAGGATGTCTGCCGCCGCCTGGCGAAGGAGGGCTACCTGGCGGTCGCGCCCGACTACTACGTGCGCCAGGGCGACCCGAAGAACGCGGAGAACCAGCAGGCCGCCGCCGCCATCGCCATGCGCAAGCCGGATGACGAGCTGTTCCGCGACCTGGACGCCACCTGCGCCTGGGCGGCCTCGGATGGTGGCAACGGCGAGAAGCTGGCGATCATCGGCTTCTGCCGGGGCGGGCGGAACGTCTGGGCCTATGCCGCGCAGAACCCGCGGCTGAAGGCGGGCGTGGCCTGGTACGGGCCGGTTGCCGGGCAGCCCAGCGCGCTGACCCCGCGCGTGCCACTGGACATGGTGGCGGACATCAAGTGCCCCATCCTCGGCCTCTACGGCGAGGCGGACACGGGCATCCCCGTGGAAGGCCTTCGGACAATGGAGACCCGGATGCGGGAGGCCGGAAAGCGCTTCACCCTGGTGATCTACCCGGGGGCGCCGCATGGCTTCCACGCGGATTACCGCCCGAGCTACCGCGAGGAGCCCGCGAAGGCCGGGTGGCGGCTGATGCTGGACTTCCTGAAGGGGAACGGGGTCGCCTAGCGCCCCATCGCCCGCAGCATGCCCCGGGCTGCGGCCCGCCCGGTGGCAAGGCAGGCCGTGAGGAGGTAGCCGCCCGTCGGCGCCTCCCAGTCCAGCATCTCCCCGGCCGCGAAAAGGCCGGGGATGCGGTTCACGGCGTAGTCCTCGCCGATCTCCTCCCACCGAATGCCTCCGGCGGAGGAGATGGCGCGGTCCAGCCCCGATACGCCGGTGACGCGGAGTGCCAGGGCCTTCACCCCGCCCTCCCCTTCCCGGAGCAGGGCAATGGCGGCGGGGGCCAAGGCGAGCTGGCGCCGCAGGTGGTTGGAGAGGGACTGCCCGCGCCTCGGGGCGTCCATGCGGCGCGCCACCTCATCCGCCGGGAGGTCCGGGCGCAGGTCCAGAGTGATCCGCGCCTCGCCATGGGCCGCCACGGCATCCCGGATCGCGGCGGATAGGGCATAGACGGCCCCGCCCTCCAGCCCATGGGCGGTGATCATCGCCTCGCCCCGCACGGTGCGGCCACCGAAGGTGATGGCGATGCGCTTCAGCGGCGTGCCGGCGAAACGGTCCCGCAGATGGGGGGACCAGTCGATCAGGATTCCGCAATTGGCCGGGGCAAAGGGCGCCTTCGCCACGCCGCGCGCGGCCAGGATGGGCGCCCAGCTACCATCCGAGCCCAGGCGAGGCCAGGAGGCGCCGCCCATGGCGAGCAGCGCGCTGTCCGGCGTGAGGCGAAGCGGCGCCTCGCCGGGTCGATCGAAAAGGAGGGCGCCGGACTGATCCCACCCCGTCCATTGATGGCGGGCCAGCAGGTTGACGCCCCGCTCCGCCAGCCGCGCGAGCCAGGCGCGCAGCAGCGGCGCGGCCTTCATCGCCTCCGGAAAGACCCGGCCGCTGGTGCCGGCGAAGGTGGGTTGGCCCAGTTCCTCGCACCACGCGCGGACGGCATCCGGCGGGAAGTCTCGGATTGCCGGTTCGAGACGACCCCGCGCCGCGCCGAAGCGGGCGAGGAAGGCCTCCAACGGCTCGGTGTGGGTGATGTTCAGCCCGCCGCGCCCGGCCATGAGCAGCTTGCGCGCGGGGCTGGGCATGCGGTCCAGGACAGTGACCGCGATGCCCGCTTCCGAAAGGACTTCCGCCGCCGCCAGCCCCGCGGGGCCGGCGCCGACGACAAGTGCGGTCAGATCAGCGATCGCGCTCGACCAGCAGCGTCTTGATCTCGCCGATGGCCGCGGCCGGGTTCAGCCCCTTCGGGCAGGTCCGGGCGCAGTTCATGATGGTGTGGCAGCGATAGAGCCGGAACGGATCCTGGAGCTGGTCCAGGCGGTCGCCCTGGTACTCGTCGCGGCTATCGGCGATCCAGCGATAGGCCTGGAGCAGCACGGCCGGGCCGAGATAGCGGTCGCCGTTCCACCAGTAGGAGGGGCAGGCCGTGGAGCAGCAGAAGCACAGGATGCACTCCCACAGCCCGTCGAGCTTGGCGCGCTCCTCCTTGGACTGGCGGCGCTCCTCGTCCGGCGGGGCGGCCGTGTCCGCCTTCAGCCAGGGCTCGATGGAGCGGAGCTGCGCGTAGAGCTGGCTCAGGTCCGGCACCAGGTCCTTCACCACGGGCATGTGCGGCAGCGGGTTGATCCGCACGTCGCCCTGCACGTCCTCGATCGGCTTGAGGCATGCGAGGGTGTTCAGCCCGTCGATGTTCATCGAGCAGGAGCCGCAGATGCCCTCGCGGCAGGAGCGCCGGAAGGTGAGGCTGGTGTCCACCTCGTTCTTGATCTTGATCAGCGCGTCCAGAACCATCGGGCCGCACTTGTCGAGATCGATCTCGTAGGTGTCCATCCGCGGGTTCTCGCCCGTGTCCGGGTCCCAGCGGTAGATCTTGAAGGAGCGCACGTTCTTCGCCCCGGCTTCGGCCTTGTAGACCTGGCCGGGCTGGACCGTGCTGTTCTTCGGAAGGGTGAAGGTCGCCATTTTTCCGGGCTTCCTTAGTAAACGCGTGCCTTGGGCGGGAAGACCTGGACCTCGTTGGTGAGGGTCCGCATCTTCACGTCACGATAATCCAGCTTCACCGAGTACTTGTCGTCGACCCAGGCGAGCGTGTGCTTCATCCAGTTCTGGTCGTCGCGGTCCGGGTAGTCCTCGTGCGCGTGGGCGCCGCGGGACTCGTGCCGGGCCTCGGCGCCGACCACCGTGGTCAGGGCGTTGCCGATCAGGTTGTCCAGCTCCATCGCCTCGACGAGGTCGCTGTTCCAGATCAGGCTGCGGTCCTTGATGTGGATGTCGCTGTAGCCGGCGGCCACCTTCGCCATCTTCTCAACACCCTCCTTCAGCAGGTCGGAGGTGCGGAACACGGCGGCATGGGCCTGCATGGTGCGCTGCATGTTCACGCGCAGCTCGGCCACCGAGGTGTTGCCCTTGGCGTAGCGGACGCGGTCCAGCCGGGCGAGCGCGTTCTCGCCCGCGCCCTCCGGCAGCGGCGCCTGCACGGCGCCGGGGCGCAGCGTCTCCTTCGCGCGGTGGGCCGCGGCGCGGCCGAACACCACGAGGTCGAGCAGCGAGTTGGTGCCGAGGCGGTTGGCGCCGTGGACCGAGACGCAGGCCGCCTCGCCCACCGCCATCAGGCCGGGAACGGTCGCGTCCTGGTCCGTCGCGGTCGGGCGCAGCACCTCGCAGTGAATGTTCGTGGGGATGCCGCCCATGTTGTAGTGAACGGTCGGGAGCATCGGGATCGGCTCCTTCGTCACGTCCACGCCGGCGAAGATCTTCGCCGTCTCGGAGATGCCGGGCAGGCGCTCATGGAGCAGCTCCGCACCCAGGTGCTCCAGGTGCAGGTGGATGTGGTCCTTGTGCTCACCCACGCCGCGGCCCTCGCGGATCTCCATGGACATGGCGCGGGACACCACGTCGCGGGAGGCGAGGTCCTTCGCCGTCGGGGCGTAGCGCTCCATGAAGCGCTCGCCCTCGGAGTTGGTGAGGTAGCCGCCCTCGCCGCGCGCGCCTTCGGTGACGAGGCAGCCGGAGCCGTAGATGCCCGTGGGGTGGAACTGCACGAACTCGTTGTCCTGCAGCGGCAGGCCGGCGCGCAGAACCATGCCGCCGCCATCGCCCGTGCAGGTGTGGGCGGAGGTGCAGGAGAAGTAGGCGCGGCCGTAGCCGCCGGTGGCCATGACCGTCGTCTGGGCACGGAAGCGGTGGATGGAGCCGTCCTCGAGGTTCCAGGCCATCACGCCGCGGCAGGCGCCTTCCTCGTCCATGATCAGGTCGAGGGCGATGTATTCGACGAAGAACTCGCAGTTATGCTTCAGGCTCTGCTGGTAGAGCGTGTGCAGGATCGCGTGGCCCGTGCGGTCGGCCGCGGCGCAGGCGCGCATGGCCGGCGTCTTGCCGTAGTTCTGCATGTGGCCGCCGAAGGGCCGCTGGTAGATCTTGCCGTCCTCCGTGCGGGAGAAGGGTACGCCGAAGTGCTCCAGCTCGATGATCGCCGGCACGGCCTCGCGGCACATGTACTCGATGGCGTCCTGGTCCCCGAGCCAGTCGGAGCCCTTCACCGTGTCGTACATGTGCCAGCGCCAGTCATCCTCGCCCATGTTGCCGAGGGAGGCGCCGACGCCGCCCTGGGCGGCCACGGTGTGGGAGCGGGTGGGGAAGACCTTCGTGATGCAGGCGGTCTTCAGCCCCGCCGCACCCATGCCGAAGGTGGCGCGAAGGCCGGCGCCGCCGGCCCCCACCACCACCACGTCGTAGGTGTGGTCCACGATCCGATAGGCGCCGCCGTTGAGGCCGGGGCGCGGAGGCTGGCTGATGGCGTTCATTGCGGGTTCTCGTACGTCCTGGCGCCGGGTCCGGCGCATGTCCTTGCGCCCCGCGGGGCGCTGAAGCTCTTCCGCCCGGGAAGGCGCGGCGTCCGGGCGGGGGAACGCCCGGCGGAAATGGGGGAAGCCCCTGCGCGGCTCGGGAAGAGAAGCCGCGCCAGGCTCATCAGACCGCCAGCCGGATCACGGCCAGGGCCGAGAGCAGGGCCGCCACCAGACATATGGCCTTGATAACGAGGCCTGCAACCATCGCCCGGCGCTCGGGGCGGATGTAGTCCTCGATCACCACCTGCAGCCCGGCTTCGGTGTGGTGGAAGGTGATCCCGATCAGCAGGATCATCAGCACGGCGTTGAAGGGCCGCCCGATCCACTCCGCCATCACCTCCCAGGGGTCGCCGGCATGAGCGGCGATGGAGAAGACGAACCAGATCGTCAGCGGCAGCAGCGCGACGGAGGTGACGCGCTGCATCCACCAGTGATGGGTGCCGTTCCGGGCGGAGCCCGAGCCGCGCACGCGGCCGAGCCCGGTCTGCATGCTGGTCTGGCGGTTGACCGCCGGGATGTGCTCGCTCATCGGCGCGCCTTTCCTACGAAGCCCAGGCGATGATGCCGACGATCCAGGTCAGGACCGTCATCACGCCGGTGCCGATGATCACCATCCAGCCCGTGCGATAGGTGGTCGGGATGTCGTAGCCGTAGCCCGCATCCCAGACGAGGTGCCGCACGCCGTTCAGCGTGTGGTACCAGACCGCGACGGAGAGGCCGAACAGCACGATCACGCCGATGAAGCTGCCGAAGAACCACTGGGCCCGGGCATAGGACTCCGGCCCCGCCGCCAGCGCGAGGATCCACCAGACGAAGAAGACGAGCCCCACCGACCAGGCGCTGCCGGTGATGCGGTGGGAGATGGAGGTCGCGCTGGACATCTGCAGCATGTCGTAGACCTGCAGATGCGGGGAGAGCGGCCGGCGGACGGTGGTGCCGTCCGTGCGGGTACCGATCATGAGGGCTTCGCGCGCGTCGGGGTTATGGGCCATGCGGCGTCCTGCAATGCTGCCGGGCGCGACTGGTCCGCGCGGGGCTGCGCCGCTTTTATGGTGCTGCACCGCGAAGCGTCAATCTCACGAAATCAAGGTGTTGCGAAGGGGTCGCAAGTAGAATGCCGGGGTTCTGCCATACCCCTGTAACTTCAACCCCGTAGGGCACCACGCCGCAACAACTCCTCAGCGATCTGCACGGCGTTCAGGGCGCCGCCCTTCCGCAGATTGTCCCCCGCGCACCAAAGGGCGAGTCCGTTCGGCACCGTCGCATCGGGCCGGATGCGGGATACGAAGACCGGGTCCTCCCCCACCGTGTCCAGCGGCGTGACGTAGCCGCCATCGTCCCGCCGATCGAGCAGGGTCAGGCCGGGCGCGCCTCGGATCGCCTCCCGCGCCTCGGCCTCGTCCACCGGCCGGTCGAAGGCGGCCTGGATCGTCAGGCAGTGCCCGATGAAGACCGGCACGCGCACGCAGGTGGCGGCCACCGGCACGCCGCCGAGCAGGCGGCCGGCATCCTCGGCGATCGCCTCCTCCTCATCGGTCCGCCCGTCCTCGCCGAAGGCGCCGACCTGGGGAATGAGGTTGAAGGCGATGGGCTTGGGGAACTGCTCCGGCACGGCCGGATCATTCACGAAAACGCCGCGGGTCTGGCTGAACAGCTCGTCCATCGCCTCCCGCCCCGCGCCGGAGACGGGCTGGAGCGAGGTGGCGGAAACCCGGACCAGACCGCCGAGCGCCTGGAGCGGGTGCAGCGCCATGGCCATCAGGATGGCGCCCGAGGCCGGCGAGGCAACGATCCGTGGATCGGAACCGAGGGCGCCCGGATTCACCTCCGGCACCACCACCGGCGCGTCGGGATTGGCGAATCCGCTGGCATCCACCACGGCACAGCCGGCCGCGGCCGCCTTGCGGGCCAGGGTGACGGGGCCGACCGTGCCCGGCGCCAGGAAGAGAAGGTCGGTTGCGGCCCAGTCGTGCCGCTCCACCGCCTCCACCTTCACGTCCCGGTCTCCGAAGGAGAGCGAGCCGCCGACCGACCGGCCGGAGGCAAGGGCGGCGATGGAGGAAACGGGGAACTCCCGCTCCGCGAGCGTCTTGATGATCTCCCGCCCCACCTGCCCGGTGGCGCCGGCGACCGCGATCCGATGAGCCATTCCGCGAAATCCCTTCCCCGCCAGCATCCCGGCCGGGAAGGGCGGGCCGCAGATAGGGTGGCGCGCCCCCCTCCTGCAACCCGCCTTCCCGTTCAGGCAGCCCGCACCGCCCGCAGGAAGCCCGAGGACTTCTCCCGCAGGATGGCGGTCTGCCCCGCCAGCGCCTCGGTGGCGGAGAGCATGCCGCCTGCCGCGCTGCCCGTCTCCTCCGCCGCGGCGCGGACGCCGGCGATGGCCTGGTTCACCGTGTCCGTGCCCCCGGCCACCTGAGCGGCGCTCCGGGCGATCTCCCGCGTGGTCGCGCCCTGCTCCTCCACCGCGGCGGCGATGGCCGTCGCGATGCCGCTGGTGCGCTCCACCGTCTCGCCAATGCCGCGGATCGCCTCCACCGCGCCCGTCGTGGCGGCCTGCATCTGCTGGATCTGGCTGGAGATCTCCTCCGTCGCCTTTGCCGTCTGGGCGGCCAGGGTCTTCACCTCGCTCGCCACCACGGCGAAGCCGCGCCCGGCCTCGCCGGCCCGCGCCGCCTCGATGGTGGCGTTCAGGGCCAGAAGGTTCGTCTGGCCGGCGATGTCGCCGATCAGCCGCACCACGTCGCCGATCCGCGCCGCGCCCTCGGCCAGGCCGCGCACCGTGCCGTCGGTCGCGCGCGCCTCGGAAACGGCCTGGGCGGCTACCTCGGCGGCCTCGGCCACCCGGCGGGTAATCTCCGTGATGCTGGCGGCCATCTCCTCAGCGGCGGCGGCCACGGCGCCCACCTCCCCGCTCGCACGCGCCGCGGCATCGGCCACCTGCGCGGCCTCCCGGCCGGAGCGCTCGGCGGTGTCGTGCACGTCGCCGGCGGCGCGGCGGAGCGATTCCACCTCCCCGGCCAGGGCCTCGACCACGCCGCCCACCTCTGCCTCGAAGGTATCGGCCAGGCGCACCTCCTCCGTCACCAGGCGCCAGGTCAGCATCGGGCCGGTATAGGCGCCCGTGCCATCGGTGATGGCGCTGGCCTGCAGGTCCACGACCTCGTTCCCCACGCGCAGCCGGGCGCGGTGCGGCAGGGCGGCGGGATCCGCCAGAGTGGCGCGCAGCCCGGCCATTCCCTCCATCGGCAGGTCCTCCAGCGCGCGGCCGATCACCGGTTCCGTCACGCCCAGCCGGGCCAGGACCTCGCCCATCTCGGCGTTCGCGTGCGTCACGCGCAGGGCGGGATCGGCGGCCATCAGCCCCAGCGGCATCTGCTCGATCATCTGGGCCTGCCCGAAGGCGCGGCCCACCGTGCCGCGCAGTTCCTCCAGCGCGGCGGCGATGCGGCCCGTCTCGTCCCGGCCCTCCCGGTCCCGCGCCTCGGCGGCATCGCCAGGGCTGGTGTCGCCGGCCGCGATGGCGCGCACGCGCACCGCCGCCCGGCGCAACGGCCCGCCGATGGCCCGGCCGGAGGCCCAGGAAGAGGCGAGCTGGATCAGCGCCACCGCGGCGCCGATCCACAGGGTGAAGGCCACCACGCTCTGGAGCGCCGCCGTCGTCTCCGCGCGGCGCCCCGCGGCATCGTCGCGCAGCAGGCGAGTGGATTCGTCCAGCGCGCGGCGCAGGGCAGCCGCGGCGGGCTCGGCCTCTTCCGCGCGGATCTTCACCAGGTCGGCGACGGAGGCGAGAATGGTTTCGGAACCCTCAGCCAACCCGGCGGCGACGTTGCCCACCCGGGCCACATCCTCCTTCAGCCGCGCCGAGACCTCGTAGGACTGCACGCCCCGCAGGTGCACCCGCTGCTGGGCCACGGCGCGGCGCACGCGGCGAGCCTGGCCGTCCTCCCCGGTCACAAGGAAGCGCTGCACGGCCAGCCGCGCCTCGTTCACCCCGTTGCTGAAGGCCATCACGCGGCCCCGCACCTCGTCCACCTGGGACCGGTCGGGCACCTCGAACTCCAGCGCGCCCAGCACCGCCTCCATGCCCTGGTCGAACTCGGAGGTCAGGCGGTAGAGCCTGTCGTCCCGCGCCTCGATCATGCGGGCGCGCGCCTCCAGCATGCGGGCGATCGCGGCCTCGTAGCGGCGGCTCTCCGGCAAGGCGGCCAGCGCGGCCTCCCTCGCGGCGGGCAGGGTGATCTCGGCCGCCGCCTCCTCCACCAGCTTCCGCGCGGCGCCCAGGGCGGCGCCGGCCTCCTCCGCCGCGGCCCGGGCGGCGGGCAGGTCCTGGGCCGTGCTCAGCTGCGCCTCCTGCACCGGGGCCTGGGCGGCGCGGCTGCCCGCCTGCTCCACCAGGGCCTGCACGCGCGCCGCCACGCGCAGCCCGTCCTGCTGCTGCGAGACGTCCTGTAGCTCCGACCAGACGAGGCCGACGAGGCCGCTGAGGAGGCAGAGGGTCAGCCCGGCGGCTGCGCCGAGCTTCCTGGCGACGGATAGGTTCTGGAAGGCGCGCATGGCCTGGACGGGCTCCTCGGCTGTGACCGTGGCGCGATCATCGGCGCGATTCCCTAACCGCCGGATAAGCCCTGCCCTCTTGCATCGGCGTCCCTTGCATCGGCGGGCGCGCGCGCGCAGATCGGGCCCCGTGCTGCACCTCATCAAGCTGGCCGTGGGGCCGAAGGACGTCGCGCAGATGGAGCGGGGCCAAGCCCTGCGCGCCAGCGGGCCGGAGGGCCTGCGCCACGTCACCCGCATGGCGCCGAAGCGCGCGGCCGAGATCCTGGAGGCCGGCGGCTCCCTCTACTGGGTGGTGGCCGGGGTGCTGCGGGTGCGCCAGCGTATCCTGGCGATCGAGCCGGTGAAGCGGGCCGATGGTGCCGCGGCTACCGCCCTCGTCCTCCAGCCCGGTCTGGTGCCGGTGCTGCCCCGCCCGATGAAGCCCTTCCAGGGCTGGCGCTACCTGGAAGCGGCGGATGCGCCCCTGGACCTGGCGGAAGGCGCCGCCGGCGTGGAGGGGATTGAGAGCCTGCCGCCGAAGATGCGGCAGGCGCTGGCGGAGCTGGGGCTGCTCTAGTGGCCGGCAGTTGGCCCCCGGGCCCGGCCCATGCTAGGCGGCGCCGACCCATGGCCCCCCTCTCATGCTCAAGCGGCTGACGCGCCACCCCCGCTTCCTCGCCGCCATGGCATGGCTGCTGGGGCTCTACATCGCCCTCATTCACCGGACCACGCGCTGGACTCTCGTCGGCGACGCCGCGTTGGAGACGATGCGAGCGCGGCCCGGGACGATCGTCCTCTCCTTCTGGCACGAGCGCATCACCCTCGGCCCGCGCCCCTGGCTGGACATCATCCGCCATATCCCGGAGCTGCGCCCGAAGCGCCCGCAGGTTCTCGTCTCCCGCCACCGGGACGGCGTCTTCATCGGCAACGTCGTCGCGCGCTTCGACCTCGACACGGTCCATGGCTCTACCTCCAGGGGCGGCAGCCAGGCGCTGCGGACCATGCTGCGCATCCTGCGCGCCGGAGGGGTGGTCGCCATCACGCCGGACGGGCCGCGCGGGCCGCGGCGGGTGGCGGCGCCGGGGGTGGGGCAGCTCGCGGCGGTCTCAGGAGCCATGGTGCTGCCCTATGCCGGGATCACGACGCGGCACATCCGCCTGCACTCCTGGGACCAGATGGTGGTGCCCCTTCCCTTCTCCCGCGGGCTGATGCTGCTGCACCCCATGTTCACCGTGCCGCCCCATGCGGCGGAGGCCGGGCGCGCGGCGGTGGAGGCGGCGCTGACCGAGGCCTGCGAGGCGGTGGATGCCTGGGCCGCCGCCATCCGCGCCGGCGGTTCCGGTGAGGCGGAGCTTGCGGCCGTGCGGGCCATCGCCCGGCGTGCCCCGCCCGCCTTCCCCGATCGCGGCAGCGCCGGGGCGGCCCCGCCCGCCGCCTTCTCGGGCGACGCGGCGTGACTGCCCTGATCCACCCGGACCCCGCGACCGAAGGCGGCCAGTGGCGCGGCGCCCTGCCGCTGCTCGCCTGGCGGGCGACCACCACCCTGGCCGCGCCCCTGCTCCCCCTCTGGCTGGCCCGCCGCGCACGGCGCGGGAAGGAGGACCCGGCCCGGCTGCGCGAGCGGCGCGGCGAGGGGGCGGAGCGCCCGCCCGGCCCCCTCCTCTGGCTCCACGGGGCGAGTGTGGGGGAAAGCCAGTCCGCCCTGCCGCTGATCGAGGCCCTGGCTGAGGCCCGGCCGGCGCTGCGCTTCCTCGTCACCACCGGCACCGTCACCGCGGCACGGCTGCTGGAGGAGCGCCTGCCGCGGGCGCTGGCGGGGCTCGTGCAGCACCGCTTCGCGCCGCTGGACGTGCCAGCCCACGTCGCCCGCTTCCTCGATAGCTGGCGGCCGGACGCGGCGGTGTTCATCGAGAGCGAGATCTGGCCGAACCTCCTCCTCGCCACACGGGCACGGGGCATTCCGATGGCGCTGATCAACGCCCGGATCTCCGACCGCTCGGCCCGCGGCTGGGGGCGGCTTCCCGCGGTCGCGCAGCGCCTTTTCGGGGCTTTCGACCTGGCGATCGCGCAGACCGAGACGGATGCGGCGCATCTCCGCGCTCTAGGGGCGAAATCGGCGCTGGCCTGGGGCAACCTGAAGTTCGCAGCCCGCCCCCTGCCCGCCTCGGAGCCGGCCCTGGCCGCGCTGCGCGGCGCGATCGACGCCCGCCCCGTGCTGCTGGCCGCCAGCACCCATCCCGGCGAGGAGGCGCAGGTGGCGGAGGCCCATGCACGGTTGCGGGAGCGCCTTCCGGGCCTGCTGACGATCGTCGCACCCCGCCACCCGGAGCGCGGCCCGGCCCTGGCCCGGGAGCTTGAGGCCCATGATCCGGCGCTGCGCTCCACCGGGGCCCTGCCGGGGCCGGACACGGCGATCTACATCGCGGACACGCTGGGGGAGCTGGGCCTGCTCTACCGCGTGGCAGGGGCGGCACTGATCGGCGGCTCCCTCGTGCCGCATGGTGGGCAGAACCCGCTGGAGGCGGCGCGGCTGGGCTGCCCCGTGCTGCTCGGGCCGAACACCGGCAACTTCACCGCCATCGTGGACCGGATGCTGGCCGCCGGGGCCGCCCTCCGCGTGGCCGATGCCGCCGCGCTGGCCGTGGCGGCGGGCGGCGTGCTAACGGATGCGGCCCGGGCCCGGTCCATGACCACGGCCGCCGCCCGGATCGCGGCGGATTCCGGGGCCCTGCCCGAACGGATGGCCGCCGCGATAGGGACCCTCCTGCCCGCCCCCGGCAGAGCCCCCGAAGGGGCCGGGGACGCGGCGGCACACGGATGAAGGACGCCTGACGGCACCATGCGTGCCCCCGATTTCTGGACCGGGGATGGCGGCGGAATCGCGCCCATCCTCCTCTCCCCCATCGCGGCGCTCTACGCGGCGGCGACGGCGCGGCGCGTGGCGCAGCCCGGCTGGCACGCGCCCGTGCCGGTGATCTGCTGCGGCAATGCCACCGCCGGCGGCGCGGGCAAGACCACCCTGACCCTGGACCTTGGCCGGCGCCTGGCGAACCGTGGCGTGGCCGTGCACTTCCTCACCCGCGGCTATGGCGGCACGCTGAAGGGCCCCGCGCGGGTGGAGCCCGGCAGGCACGACAGCGAGACGGTCGGCGACGAGGCCCTGCTGCTGGCCGCGGAGCGCCCGACCTGGATCGCCGCCGACCGCGCGGCCGGCGCCCGCGCCGCGGTGGAGGCCGGGGCGCAGGCCATCGTGATGGATGACGGGCTCCAGAACCCGACGCTGGAGAAGGATCTCTCCTTCCTCACGATCGATGGCAGCTACGGCTTCGGCAACAACCGCGTCATTCCCGCCGGGCCGCTGCGCGAGCCGGTGGCGGCCGCCGCCAGCCGCGCCCAGGCGGCGGTGCTGATCGGGGCGGATGAGTGCGGCGCCCTGGCGCTGCTCCCGCCCGGCCTGCCCGTGCTGCGCGCCCGGAACGTGCCGGGGCCGGAGGCGGCGCAACTGGCCGGGCAGTCCGTCTTTGCTTTCTGCGGCATCGGCAATCCCCGCAAGTTCTTCGCCACCCTGTCCGAATCCGGCGCCATCATCGCGGGGCGGGCCTCCTACGCGGACCACTACCCCTACGACGCCGGGGACATGCGGGACCTGCTGGCGGAGGCGGACCGGCTGCGCGCCATTCCCGTGACGACGAAGAAGGACTTCGTCCGCATCCCCGCCGCCTTCCGCTCACGCGTGACGGTGGTGACGGTGACGCTGCAGTGGGAGGAGCCGGCGATGCTGGAGGCGATCCTGGATCCCCTGGCCGTACGGGTTCCGGTGCCGGCCTGAGCGGGGGCGCTGGCCGGCCCTGAAGCCGGCGGGATGTGTTGCGCCGGCACCACAGGCCGGCAAATCTCGCGGCCGGGAACATTCCGCGCGGCCAGTACGAAACCGAACCGTGCTGCGGCGCGATACGCGCCCATGCGCCGGCTGCTCCTTCTCCTCCCGCTCCTCCTTGTCGCTGCCTGCGCCGCCGATCCGCCATCCCCGACCACAGCGCCGCGGGCCAGCACCGCGCCCAACCTGCGCCCGGCCGGCCCGGGCGCCGCGCAGCTCGTGGCCGCCGCGGAGCGGGAGTGGCGGGACTGGGGGCGCATCGCCGTGGAGGGCTGGCCCGTGGCGCTGGACCGCACGCCGGACGCCACGCCGGAGCTGTTCGACAAGCTGATGTCCTACTGGTCCGCCACGCCGGACGGGCCGGGGATCATCCAGGCCCACATGCATTTCCGCGACACCATCGCGGTGCCCAGCCTCGCCTCCGCCTCGCTCGATCCTGTCTCCGGCCTGCCCTTCAACGTGGTGCCGGCGAACGTCGCCATCTCGTCCTACAACACGCCGGCCTGGTCGGCGGCCTTCATCAGCTACGCGATGAACTCGGCCGGCGTGGCGCCCTCGGACTTCCGGTCCTCCTCCGCCCATGTCTTCTACATGGATGGGATGATCGACAACTACCTGGCCGACCCGGAGGGTTCCGCCTTCCGCCCGCACCATGTGGAGGAGTACGCGCCGCGCCCGGGCGACCTGCTCTGCTACGACCGCTCCGCCAGCCCCCTGCCGAACTGGGAGGCGCGGATGGCGGAGCGCGGGCGCTCCCGCCCCTCCCACTGCGATATCGTGGTGCGCGCGGGCGGCGGCACGATCGACATCATCGGCGGCAACGTGATGGACGTGGTGCTGCGCCGGCGCATCCCGACCGATGCCAAGGGCATCGTCCTGCCCGCGCCGCCGGAGCGGCCGCCCTTCTTCGCGATCTTCGAGAACCGGCGCTGAGAAGGGGCGCTCAGCCCGCGATTCTCCTTTCCACCAGCAGGCGCCGCACACCGGGGTGGATCATCGCCACGTCCGGCACGGAGCGCCGGGTGTTCTCAGGTGTCGTCTCGCGGCCCTGCGGCAGGCGCGCCGCGATGCCGGGCCGGGCGGCGTCGATCGCCGCCGCGAGCCTGTAGGCGACATCCTCCGGCAGGCCCGGACGGGCCAGGATGTAGCTCCAGGTGCCGACGGAGGTGACGGGTGCGGACTGGCCGGGATAGCTCCCCCCTGGCAGCACCATCTCGCGGATGATGGGATCGGCCGACATGGCCCTGCGGCGCTCGGCCTCGTCGAGGGGGATGAACCTCGCCCTGGCCGGGCCGGAGGCGATGGCCGTGAAGGCCGGCCAGCCCGCGCCGCCGCCCCAGAGCGCGGCCACGCGCCCGCTCTCCACCATCCCCGGCCCCTCGCCGACGTGGTCGAGATAGACCGGCCGGAAGTCGCGATCGATGTCCAGCCCCAGCCCGCCGAGGATGCGCCGGGCGAGCACGACGAATCCGGAACCACCCGCGCCCCAGGCAATCGGCTTCCCGACCAGGTCAGTGAGGGAGGTGGCCGGCGAATCGCCCCGCGTCACGAAGAGGCCGGGCGTCGCGTAGATGGCGGTGATGACCGACAGGCCGCGCCCGCTGGCCAGGGCTCCCGTCGCCACCTCACCGGCGACCAGGGCGATGTCCACCGCCCCATCCGCCAGCAACCGCGCATTCTCCGTGCTTCCCGCCGTGTTGCGCGGGGTGAGGCGGAGCGCCGGATCCACGCCGCCCAGCGCGGCAATCAGGGCGTCGCCATAGGCGGGGAAGCCGCCGCCCGGCGTCGCGGTGGCGAGGGTGAGGCCAACGGCCGGCTGGGCCAGGGCCGCACCGGGCAGCGCGGCGGCGAGGGCAAGGGCCGCGCGGCGGCGCAGGCGCGGTGGCTGGTCCATGGCGGTGTCTCTCAGCTCAGGTAGCGGGCGCGAAGGTGCTCCATGAAGGCCGAGGGGTCGAGCGGCCGGCCGGTGGCGGCCGTCATCAGGTCCTGGAAGCCCAGCAGCGAGCCCTTGCCGTGCACGGAGGTCCGTAGCCAGCCCAGGAGCGGCGCGAAGTCTCCCCGCCCCAGGGCATCGTCCAGCCCCGGCAGCGCGGCGCGGGCCGTCTGCATGAGCTGCGCGGCCGCCATGGCGCCGAGGGTGTAGGAGGGGAAGTAGCCGAAGGCGCCGTCGTACCAGTGGATGTCCTGCAGGCAGCCGCGCCGGTCGTCAGGCGGGGTGATGCCGAGCAGCGCCTGCAGCCCCTCCGCCCAGGCACCGGGGAGATCAGCCACGGAAAGGTCCCCGGCGATCAGCGCGCGCTCCAGCCGGAAGCGCAGGATGACGTGGGCGGGGTAGGTGATCTCGTCGGCCTCCGTGCGGATGAAGCCGCGCTCCACCCGGCGCCAGAGCCGGCCGAGATTCGCCGCCGAGTAGGCCGCCGGATCGCCGCCGAAGGCCGCGTGCAGCTCCGGCCCGAGCCAGGAGAGGAAGGCATCCGACCGGGCGGCCTGCATCTCGATGATGAGGCTCTGGGACTCGTGCGCGGCCATGCCGGCGGCCTCGCCCACGGGCTGCCGGGCGAAGGGCTCGGGCAGCCCGCGCTCGTACAGGGCGTGGCCGGTCTCGTGCAGGATGCCCAGCAGCGCCTGGCCGAAGGCGTCCGGCGTGTAGCGGGTGGTCAGGCGCACGTCGGTGGGGGTGCCGCCGCAGAAGGGGTGTGCGCTCTCGTCCAGCCGGGCGTGCTCGTAGTCCAGCCCGGCGCGTTCCGAGAGGCGGCGGCCCAGGGCGCGCTGCACCTCCATCGGGAAGGGCCCCTGCGGCTCGACCGGCGCGGGGCGGGCGGCCTGGATCGCCTCGGCCCGGGGCAGCGCGTCCCGCAGGAAGGCCTCGTAGGCGGCGAAGACGGGCTCCACGTCCGCGGCGGCGATGCCGGGCTGGTAGGCGTCCATCAGCGCGTCGTAGGGGGAGAGCCCCGTGGCGTCGGCCAGCGCGGCGGCGGTCTCGCGCTGGAGGCGCACGACATCCTCCAGCCAGGGGCGCACTGCGGCGAAGTCGGAGCTGGGCCGGGCCTCGCGCCAGACCTTCTCGCAGGCGGAGTTGGCGCGCGCCACAGCCTCCACCAGATCGGCGCTCATCGCGGTGGCGCGGAGATGGGCGCGGCGCATGAGGGAGAGGTTGGCCTCGTCCCAGGGCCCCTCTGCCGTTGCGCCAGCCAGCTCGTCGGCCACCTCGGACGCCACCAGCATGGAATGGGAGAGGCCGGCCAGAACCGCCAGTTGCTCTCCCCGCGCCGCGCCGCCGCCGGGCGGCATCATGGCCGAGGCATCCCAGCCCAGCATCGCCGAACACTCCCCGAGGGTGGCGATGCGGGCGAAGCGGTCCTTCAGGCGGGCGTAGGATGCGTTCATGCGTCGTCCTTCCGGATGGCCCAGGCGACCAGCACGCCCAGCAGCGAGGCGGCGAGCCCGTACCAGGTGATGGCGTAGCCAAGATGGGAGTTGGGCGGCCGCGGCAGGGTCTCCGCCGGCTGCGGCAGGGCATCGCGCGGGGTATCCGCGGTGCGGAGGGCCACCAGCAGGTCCGCCATCGTGCCGGGAAGCCCCAGCGCCGCGCCGATGGCCCGCGCGTCAGCGGTGTAGAAACGGCGGCCGGCCACGTCGTCGGTGGCGGCGAAGAGGTCCCGGTCATGCGGCGGAGAGACGTAGCCCACCACCGTCACCGTTCCCGCCGGCCGGATGATCGCAGCGCCGTCCCGTTGCATGGGCACCCAGCCGCGATTCACCAGCACAGGGGGCAGCCCCTCCGCCTCCAGCGGCGTGATGAGGTGCGTGCCGAGAACGGCGCCGCGCACCTGGGCGCCGAGCGTCGCCTCCAGGTCGTGGCGGAAGCGGCCGGTGACGGCGACCTTGGTGAAGGGCTGCGGCGCGGCAGAAAGCGGCACGGGCGGGCCCGCCTCGGCGGCCGCGATGGTGGCCAGCAGCTCGGTCTTCCAGTGCAGCCGCTGCACCTGCCAGGTGCCCAGCGCCAGCAGCACCGCCAGCACGGGGATCGAGGCCAGCACGGCCGGGAGAATGCGGCGCCGGCGGGGCGTCATTGGGAACCCTTCAAAAGCGAACCCCGCCCGGAAGGCCCGGACGGGGTTCGGTCATCCAATAGGCCGGGGCCTCAGTGCTCGGCGATCGGCCCGGCGCCCCAGACGTAGATGCAGACGAAGAGGAAGAGCCACACCACGTCCACGAAGTGCCAGTACCAAGCCGCCGCCTCGAAGCCGAAGTGCCGGCGCGGGGTGAAGTCGCCCCGCCAGCCGCGGATGAGGCAGACCAGGAGGAAGATCGTGCCGACGATCACGTGGAAGCCGTGGAAGCCCGTGGCGAGGAAGAAGGTGGAGGGATAGACGCCGCCGCCGGAGAAGGCGAAGGGCGCCTCCGCGTACTCGACTGCCTGGAGGGTGGTGAAGAAGAGGCCCAGCCCGACCGTCAGCGCCAGCCCCTGCAGCATCCCCTTCCGGTCACCTTCGATCAGCGCGTGGTGCGCCCAGGTGACGGTGCAGCCCGAGAGCAGCAGGATCATCGTGTTCAGGAAGGGCAGGCCAAAGGGGTCGAAGGTGTGAATGCCCTTGGGCGGCCACATCGCCTCCGTCGCGCCCGAGACGTGCTCCGGGTAGAGGGCGAAGTGGAAGAAGGCCCAGAAGAAGGCCACGAAGAACATCACCTCGGAGGCGATGAACAGCGCCATGCCGTAGCGCATGCCGATGCGGACGATCGGCGTGTGAACCCCCGGCTGCTTCGATTCGCGCACCACGTCCCGCCACCAGAAGTACATGGAGGTGAGGACGCCGAGCAGCCCGAGGCCGAACATCCAGTGGATGTTGTAGTGCGACCAGAGGACGATCCCGAAGAGCAGCGCCGCGCCGGAGAAGGAGGCGACGAGCGGCCAGGGGGACGGATCGACGAGATGGTACGGGTGCTTGTGCGGCGCCGGCGGCTCGTTCGGGTCGAGCGTGATATCGGCCGTGGTCGTATCGAGGGTCGCCATCACACGTCCTGGTTCTTGGGGTCTCGTTATGGGGGGCGGTGCCCCGGCGCGTTCAAGCATCAATCCCGCAAACAGGGATGGGGATCAAGGGTTCGGCCCCCACAACAACGCGGCGGGCCGAGCATCGTCAGGGTGTCGTGGCGCGCCCGACATGCGGCCCGGCGCTGGCCAGCGCGCCCGTGCGCTCGGCGTCCGCCAGGGTGCGGAAGAACGTATAGCTGAGGGTGATGGTGCGGATGTCCCGCGTGTTCGGGTCCTGCGCAATGGCGGGATCCACCCAGAAGGAGACGGGCATGTCCACGGACTGGCCGGGCTGCAGAGTCTGGGCGTCGAAGCAGAAGCAGGCGGTCTTGTGGAAGTACTTGCCCACCACCTCCGGCGTCACGTTGTAGGTGGCCACCCCCTCCACAGCCCGGTCCGTCTCGTTGGCTGCATGATAGAAGGCCAGGCCCTGCTCGCCGAGGTGGACGGGCATGGAGCCCTGCGCCGCCTCGAATCGCCAGGGCAGGCCGGGGTGGGTGGTGGCCGCGAATCGGATCGTCACCTGCCGCTCCGTCGCGCCCGGGGCGGCGGGGCCACCCGTCTGCACCGTGCCGTTGTAGCCGGTGACCTGGCAGAACACGGCGTAGAGCGGCACGGCGGCGAAGGAGAGCCCGGCCATGCCCGCCACGACGCCGAGCACGGCGATCCCGGTGCGGCGGTTGCGGCGGTTGCGGCGGGCGATGGGGTCCTGCACCGGTCAGCCCCCCGAGGTCAGCTTGGCCATGGTGATGGCGTAGAAGATCGCCACCAGGGCCACCAGGACCACCAGCATCCCGATGTTGCGGCCCCTGCGGCGGCGATAGAAGGCGGCCGCCTCCTCCTCCGACATGCGGGCGGGTTCCAGCGCCATCAGCCGAGGACCCCCACGGTACGCAGCCAGTGGTCCAGCGCGAGCGCCGCGAAGAGCCCGGCCAGGTGCAGCAGGGAGAAGCGGAAGGCCGCGCGAGCCGCCTTGTCACCCTCCAGGCTCACCCCGGCGGCATCCTGCGGCTCCCGCAGCACGCGCCAGGCATGGAGCAGGAAGCCGGCGCCGAGGGACAGGGCGTAGGCGCCGTAGACCCAGCCCGCCAGCCCGAGCAGCACCGGCGCGAGGCCGAGCGGAGCCAGGAGGACGGTGTAGGCCATGATCTGGCGCCGCGTCTCCCGCGCACCGGCCGTGACGGGCAGCATGGGCACGCCAGCCCGCTGGTAGTCGTCATGCGCCCAGAGGCTGAGGGACCAGAAGTGCGGCGGTGTCCAGACGAAGACGATGGCGAAGAGGAGCAGGGGCAGCACGTCCACCCCGCCCGTCACCGCGGCCCAGCCGATCACGGGCGGGAAGGCCCCCGCCGCGCCGCCGATGACGATGTTCTGCGGCGTCCGGCGCTTCAGCCACATCGTGTAGATGAAAACGTAGAAGAGGATGGATCCGGCCAGCCAGGCCCCGGCCACCGCGTTGGTGGCCAGCCCCATCAGCAGCACGGACATGACGGCCAGGAAGATGCCGAAAGCCAGCGCCGCGCCCGGCTCCACCCGGCCAGCCGGGATGGGGCGACGGGCGGTGCGGCGCATCACCGCGTCGATATCCCGGTCGTACCACATGTTGATGCAGCCGGCCGCGCCCGCGCCCACCGCAATGCAGAGGATGGCGACGGCGCCCAGGGTGGGGTGGATGCGCCCCGGGGCCACCAGCATCCCCACCAGCCCGGTGAAGACTACCAGCGTCATCACCCGGGGCTTGAGGAGCGAGATCCAGTCCCGCAGCTCCGACCAGTCGGCGGAAACGTCGAGGGGGGCCGCGGCCCCCCTCCTCATCAGGTCACTCATGGCGGGTGTCTCTTACCCCTCCGGGCCCTGAAATCGCAACGGAAAGCTGTGGTTCAGCGGATCCGCGGCAGCTCATCGAAGGTGTGGAAGGGCGGGGGAGAGGAAACCTGCCACTCCAGCGTCGTCGCGCCCTCGCCCCAGGGGTTCGCCGCCGCCTTCTCCTTCCGGACGAAGGTGAGGAAGACGACATAGATGAACACCAGGAAGGAGGCGGCCGAGATATAGGCGCCCAGCGAGGCGACCAGGTTCCAGCCCGCGAAGGCATCCGGGTAGTCCGGGTAGCGGCGCGGCATGCCCTGGGCACCCAGGAAGTGCATGGGGAAGAAGGTCAGGTTCACGCCGATGAAGGTGAGCCAGAAGTGGATCTTCCCCCAGAGCTCCGGGTACTGGTAGCCGCTCATCTTGCCGATCCAGTAGTAGAACCCGGCATAGATGCCGAACACGGCGCCCAGCGACAGAACATAGTGGAAGTGGGCGATCACGTAGTAGGTATTGTGCAGGATCACGTCCACGCCGGCATTGGCCAGCTTCACGCCCGTGACGCCACCGACGGTGAACAGGAAGACGAAGCCGATGGCGAAGAGCATCGGTGTCTTGAACTGGATGGACCCGCCCCACATCGTTGCGATCCAGGAGAAGATCTTGATGCCCGTGGGGACCGCGATAATCATCGTGGCGGCCATGAAGTAGGCCCGCGTGTCCACCGAGATGCCGGAGGTGAACATGTGATGCGCCCAGACCACGAAGCCCACCACCCCGATCGCCACCATGGCATAGGCCATGCCGAGGTAGCCGAAGATCGGCTTGCGGCTGAAGGTGGACAGCACGTGGGAGACGATGCCGAAGGCCGGCAGGATCATGATGTAGACTTCGGGGTGGCCGAAGAACCAGAAGAGGTGCTGGAACAGCACGGGGTCGCCGCCGCCCTCAGGCTTGAAGAAGGCCGTGCCGAAGTTGCGGTCCGTGATCAGCATGGTGATCGCGCCGCCGAGCACGGGGACGGAGAGCAGCAGCAGGAAGGCGGTGACCAGCATCGCCCAGACAAAGAGCGGCATCTTGTGCAGCGTCATGCCCGGGGCGCGCATGTTGAAGATGGTGGTGATGAAGTTGGCCGCGCCGAGGATGGAGGAGGCGCCCGCCAGGTGAAGGGCGAAGAGCGCCATGTCCATGGAGGGGCCGGACTGGTAGGCGCTGTCCGAAAGCGGCGGGTAGATGGTCCAGCCCGCGCCGGCGCCCTGGCCGACGAACATGGAAGCGCCGAGCAGCATGAAGGCCGGCACGATCAGCCAGAAGGAGATGTTGTTCAGCCGCGGGAAGGCCATGTCCGGCGCGCCGATCATGATCGGCACGAACCAGTTGCCGAATCCGCCGATCAGGGCGGGCATGACCACGAAGAACACCATCACCAGCCCGTGGGCGGAGACCATGGCGTTCCACATCTGGCCGTTGGCGAAGATCTGCAGCCCCGGCTGCTGCAGCTCCATCCGCATCAGGACGGAGAGGCCGACGCCGAGGAAGGCCGCCACCACCGAGAAGATGATGTAGAGGGTGCCGATATCCTTGTGGTTGGTCGAGAAGAACCAGCGCGAGACGAAGCCCGGCGCATGGTTGTGGTCGTCGTGCCCGTGGTTGTCATGGGCGTGGGTGTCGTGCGCGGCGTGCGCCATGGCTGTCTTCCTGTCAGGCCGCCTTACCGGCGGGCCTCCCCGGGGGAAGCGGCAGAGGGATCGGTGAGAGCGGCGACGGAGGTGGCGCGGTCGCGCTCCGGCCAGCCTGGCCCCTGCCCTTCGGCGAACTTCGTCTTGGCCTCGGCGGCCCAGCGATCAAATTCCTCGCGGGGCACGGCGCGGACGGCGATCGGCATGAACCAGTGGTTGTTGCCGCAGATCTGGTTGCACTGGCCGTAGAAGGTCCCCTCCCGGTCGGCGCGGAACCAGGTTTCCATGGTGCGGCCGGGGATGGTGTACTTCTGCACGCCCAGGCTCGGCACGAAGAAGCTGTGGATCACGTCGTGGCCCGTGGTCATCACCCGCACCGTGGCGCCCACCGGCACCACCAGGGGATTGTCCACCGAAAGGTTCCGCAGCTGGCCGGGCTTCAGGTCGGCATCGGCGATCGGATAGCTGTCGAACTCGAAGTTGCCGTTATCCGGGTAGCCGTAGTGCCAGTACCACTGGCGCCCCTGCACGTTGATCGTCAGGTCCGCCTCCCGCGCCCGGTCCTCGTAGTAGATCAGGCGGAAGGAGGGGATGGCGATGATCAGCAGGATCAGCACCGGCAGCACCGTCCAGGCGATTTCCAGCATGGTGTGGTGGCTGGTGCGCGAGGGGACGGGGTTGCGGCGGGAATCGTAGCGCCAGATCACCCAGGCCAGCAGGCCGGCCACGAAGATGGTGATGGCGATGATGATGTAGAGGACGAGGTCGTTGAAGTCGTGAATCGCCGCCTTCACCGGCCCGAAAGCCTCCTGCAGGCCCAGCCCCCAAGGGTGCGGCACGCCCAGCGCCTCACCCGGAGCGGCGGACTGGGCCATGGCAGCCCCCGCCAGGCCCAGCAGGGCCACTGAGGCCAGGACTGTTGATAGAATCCGCCGCATTCCGCTGTCCTGATCCGATTTTCCGCCCTGTCGTGCCGCACGCCACTGGCGTGCGCCCGCCCCGGACCTGTCCAATTGAACGCGGTACGGAACGCAACCGGACACTAATCATGCGGCGCCCCGTGACACAAGGTTGCGGGGCACACCGCCGGTCAGTTCCAAGGTCAGTTCGGGGCGGCCACCTCGCCCTCGGCCTCGCCCTCGGCCACATGGTCCACCATGTCCGTCAGCATGGAGCGGATGTGCTCGTCCATCACGGCGTAGAAAACCTGCCGCCCCCGCCGGTCCGCCTGCAGCAGCCGCGCCGCGCGCAGCAGGCGCAGGTGGTGGGACACGAGGCTGCCGGAAATGCCGATCCGCTCCGCCATCTCGCCCACGGAGGCCGGGGCATCCAGGCAGGCCAGGATGATGCTCAGGCGCGTGGGGTCGCTCATCAGCCGGAACATCTCGGCCAGTTCCACCACCTGGTCCTCGCCTATTCTGCCCCTCACCACTCACCTCGCCCTTGTTACGCCGAGTCTCGGGGCGGCGGGCCGGTCTGTCCAGGGCGCTCGCGCAAGGGAAAAGCGGCCGGGGCCCGATCCCCGAGCTTTATCCGGCCTGCACGGCGCGCAGCCCGGCCGCCGCGGGCCGGCGCCAGGGGGAATCGCGCTCCGTCCAGGCCGCACCGGGGCGCAGCCGGCCGCTGCCCGCGGTCCAGCCCTCCATCGCCGCCTGCGCCCTGCCGGAGAGCGCCGCGGGCAGGTGAGCGCCGGCCAGCAGCCTCTCCCAGAATCCGGCCCGGCGCGTCACGATGTCCGCGCCGTCCCGCAAGGCCGCCAGCAATCCATAGGCCCAGCGCGGCGCCACCGGCCGGCCGGGGGCCGCGATCAGCAGCGGTGCCCCCTGCACTCCGAGGGTGGCGGCCCATGCCGCCGCCTGGCGCATAGCCAGCACCGCGTCGCCCAGCCCTTCCTCCACACGGAGGGGAAAGGGGTAGCCGGGCGCCACGTCCTCTACCACCGCCAGCACCTCCGGCTCCGCGGCCAGGACCAGCACGGCCAGGGACCCGGGTGCCGCCGGCAGGTCGCCGGCCCCGCGGGAGCGCGCCAGGGAATCGAGCACGGCCCGAAGCCCGCCGAGGCCGCCGAGGCCGCCGAGGCCGCCGAGGCCGCCGGGCGGCACGGGAAGGAGCACCAGCGCCACCGGCAATGCGGGCGCCCCTGCCCTATCGGAGGTTGCCTCGGCGATCGCGCCCCTGAGCATGGACGGGACCGTGGAACGATCGGATTCGGCGGCCAGGATTTCCATTCGCCGAGGAGACGGCCGGGAGCCTTGCCGCCCGGTTAACGCGCGGCCGCCCGCTTGGCGCTGACGCAGAGGTGTCCCGCCGCCTCTTCCCCCGCGCCGCCGGGCGCGCCATGTCCCGGCGATGCGACGCCGCCAGATCCTGCCCGCCCTCGCCCTCCTGCCACTGGCTGTCCCGGCCTTGGCCCAGGGTACCGCCTCCCCCCGCGACCGGGCAGACCTGCAGCGGGTGGAGGCTTATCTCAACAGCATCACCACGCTTCGTGCCCGCTTCATCCAGATCGCGCAGAACGGCGCCACGGCCCAGGGCACGGCCCTGATCTGGCGGCCCGGCCGGATGCGCTTCGACTACGACCCGCCGGAGCCCCTGCTGCTCGTCGCGAATGCCGGGCAGTTCATGCACTACGACAAGGAGCTGCGGCAGCCCTCGATCGTGCCGGTCGGATCGACCCCGCTCGGCATCCTGCTACGGGACCGCATCACCCTCAGCGGCGAGGTGACGGTGAGCGCGCTGCAGCGCGAGGCCGGCTTCCTCCGCGTCACCCTTTTCCGCACCGCCAACCCCTCCGAGGGGCGGATCACCCTCGTGCTGGCCGACAACCCGATGGAACTGCGGCAGTGGCTGGTGGTGGATGGCCAGGGGCGCACCACCCGCGTGACCCTCTCGGCTATCGAGACAGGCATCAGGCTGGAGCGCGCCACCTTCGACTTCAACGACCCCCGCTTCATGCAAGGACCGGTGGACAACAACTAGTCTCGCCTGCCTTGCGGGCACCGCGCAGCTTTCGCCTTGAAGCTGACACGGTGCATCCGCAACATAACGGTCATGCGGCCCCTGATCGGCATCTCCTGCTGCGTGAAACCCTTCGGCCCCACGGGGATGCCGAACCATGCGGCATCGGACCACTACGTCCGGGTCATCCTCGGCCCCGTGGGCGGGATGCCCGTGCTGCTGCCGGCGGCTGGCGAATCCGTCTCTCGCGAGCTCCTCTCCCGGCTGGACGGGCTGCTGCTGACCGGCAGCCGCTCCAATGTCTGCCCGGTTTACTATGACGGACCTCAGCACGTGGAGGGCACGCCGGAGGACGAGGCGCGAGACGCGACCACCCTCCCCCTCATCCGCGCGGCCGTGGCCGCCGGGGTGCCCCTCCTGGCGATCTGCCGCGGCTTTCAGGAGTTGAACGTCGCCTTGGGTGGCTCGCTGGACCAGCGGATCCAGGATCTGGAGGGCCGGATGGATCACTCCACCCCTTCCGATCAGAGCATTGCCCGGGTGCGGACGGGCAAGGCCCATCCGGTGCGGGTGGCCCCCGGCAGCGGGCTGGCGCGGCTCTGGGCCGGGTTGGACTACGATGCCTCGACCGTTCCCGTGAATTCCCTGCACAATCAAGGTGTCGCGCGGCCCGCGCCTCGGCTGCGGGCCGAGGCCTGGGCGCCGGACGGGACGATCGAGGCCGCGAGCATCGAGGGCGCGCCCGGATTTGCGCTCGGCGTTCAATGGCACCCGGAGTACGATTGGGAACGTGATCCCCTCTCCCGCCGGATCTTCGAGCGGTTCGGGGAGGCCGCCGAAGAATTCGGACATCGCCAGGCCGTGCGCAGGCTGGCTCCTGCCCCTGTGGCGGCGGAGTAAGGGGCCGACGGAAACGCCTCTTTACAGCCCAGGAATTCCAGCCTTCCTCACGGTTCTGTGATCACGGAAATGCTTCCGCGCTTTGCATTCCCCCTGTGGATATGAGTAATGTTCCTTCGCCGGCTTAAAGCCGGTGGTGCTCCGGTATCCCCTGCCGGCTCACCCGACCAAAGAGAACTCCGATCGGAAGTAGCGTATCCGGCGCCCGGTGACCCCCCTCACCGGGCGCCACTTCTTTTTGCGGATCCTTTACGCCCGCCACCCCCGCCCTGGTGAGGCTCCGCCGCGATCGTAAAATCTGCGGTCATGGGAAACTAACCGGGAGCCACCAGCAGCGGTTGCATTCCCACTCAGCCTTCCCTGGGAACCGTTGCCGCCGGGGCACAGGCACCGGGGTATCCGCGCCGCGCACAGCCCCTTATACCCTTGCGCCGTTCCAGGAACCGGATCGGATCGTCCAATGGCCGACTACGTCATCGCCCCGCCCGCGGTCGCCGCACTGCCCGTGCGCGGCGGCGGCCTCTTCCCCGTGCGCCGGATCTTCTGCGTGGGCCGCAACTACGCCGAGCACGCGCGCGAGATGGGCAGCGATCCCGACCGTGAGCCGCCCTTCTACTTCACCAAGCCGGCCGACGCGGTGGTGATCAACGGCGCCGACATGCCCTACCCCACCATGACGAAGGACCTACACCACGAGATGGAGCTGGTGGTCGCGATCGGCGTGGGCGGCAGCGACATCGCCGAGGCGGACGCGATGAATCACGTGTGGGGCTACTGCGCCGGCCTGGATATGACGCGCCGCGACCTGCAGGCCGAGGCCAAGAAGGGCGGCCGCCCCTGGGACATGGGCAAGGGCTTCGATCAGTCCGCCCCGATGGGCGAGCTGGTGCCGGCCGCCGGGATTGACGTGAGCAAGGGCAAGATCGAGCTGAAGGTGAATGGCCAGGTTCGCCAGACCTCTGATCTCTCGAAGCTGATCTGGTCCGTGCCGGAGGTGATCGCGAACCTCTCCCGCCTCGTGAAGCTCGCCCCCGGCGACCTGATCATGACGGGCACGCCTGAGAACGTGGCCGCCGTGCAGAAGGGCGACCTGCTGGAGGGCGTGGTCGAGGGCGTCGGCACCGTCACCACCCGGATCGCCTGATCCGCCCGTGACCGCACCGGCCGCGGTGGCCACGCCCCTGCGCGTGGCCACCTGGAACATCAACTCCGTCCGCCTGCGCGCGCCCCTGCTGCGGCAGGTGATGGACGAGCTCAACCCGGATGTCCTGTGCCTGCAGGAGACGAAAACCCCGGACGAGCACTTCCCGCACGAGGCGGCGGAAGCGCTGGGCTTCACCCATCGAATCATCACGGGGATGAAGGGCTACAACGGCGTCGCCGTCCTCTCCCGCCTGCCGCTCACGCGCATGCCGGATTGGCAGGACTGGTGCGGCAAGGGCGATTGCCGGCACCTCGGCGTGTCCGTCGATCTGCCGGGCGGGCCGATGGAGGTGCACAACTTCTACGTTCCCGCCGGCGGCGACGTGCCGGACCGGGGGGCGAACCCGAAATTCGCCCACAAGCTGGACTTCCTGGCGGAAGTGACGGCCTGGACCGCCGCGCGCGGCCCGGCGCGCCGTTCCGTTCTGGTCGGGGACCTGAACATCGCGCCGATGGAGCACGATGTCTGGAGCCACAAGCAGATGCTCGGCGTCGTTTCCCACACCCCGGTGGAGGTGGAGGCGATGGGCCGCTGGATCGCGGCCGGGGGTTGGTACGACGCCCTTCGCCATTTCGTGCCGGCGGACCAGAAGCTCTACACATGGTGGTCCTACCGCGCGAAGGACTGGCGCGCGGCGGATCGCGGCCGGCGCCTGGACCATGTCTGGGTCAGCCAGGATCTGGCGGGCGGGCTGCGGCGGCACGCGGTGCTGAAGGACGCGCGCGACTGGCCGCAGACGAGCGATCACGTGCCGGTGCTGATGGAGATCGTCGTCTAGGGCGGATCGCCCGGAGGAGGCTTGCACCTCCGGGCCCGAGAGCGGGCGTTCAGCCGCGGGGGGAGCCGGACGCGCCCGCCGCGGCCACCTTCGCCTGCAACGCCTCGATCGCCGAGATGATTTCTTCTGCCGGCTTGTTCAGATCGGCGGGCTCGTGCTGCCCCTGGACGCGCTGGGTGATGGTGCGGACCCTGCGCTCCGTCTCCTCGAACTCCGGCTGGTTGCGGTAGTCGGCGGGCGCGGCGCGGACGACACCCACCGCCTCCTGCATGGTGCGTAGCAGGTCCAGCCGGCCCGCCCGCTCCGAGTGCCCGCCCTCGGTGGCGGATTTCGTATCCGGGCGCTCGGCGGCGCTGCGAAGCTTCTCCACGACGGCCTGCAACTGTCTTCCATAGGTGGGCAGGTCCGGCGCCGGGGTGGAGTCGCCGGCCGGTGTGCCGCTGACCGGGCCGGCCTGCCCCACTGTCTGCGCCGGAAGCGCGGCCGGAACGCCCGCAAGGGCCAGGGCCACCATCACCGCCAAGCCGCGCATCGCCGCCACTCCTCAATCCCCAGGCGCGTGGGGAACGAGCGGCCTCTGGGCGGGGTTGCGAGGTCACGGCCGCCGTCGCCATCAGCGGCGCGCCGCGAAGGGCAACCGGCGATAGGTGTGCGTCATGCCCGGCTCAGGGCGCATCCCTGCTCTGCGGCGCGCCTATCCAAGACTTTCGGCTGCGGCAGTACCAAGCGGGCATCAGCCGGCCGGAAGGCCGCTTCCGGAGCGGAGATCCTCGGGTGGACACCAGCGAAATGACGCGCGGGGAGAAGGTGAAGGCCGTCTTCCGCGTCGCCTCGGGGAACTTCCTCGAGATGTATGATTTCATCGTCTACGGCTACTATGCGGCTGCGATCGGTGCGGCCTTCTTCCCCAGCCACAGCGAGTTCGCCACCCTGATGGCCTCCTTCGCCACCTTCGGCGTGGGCTTCCTGATGCGCCCGCTCGGCGGGCTGATCCTCGGCGCCTATATCGACCGCCACGGCCGCCGGGCCGGGCTGCTGATGACGCTGCTGCTGATGGGCCTGGGCACCCTCACCCTCGCCATCACCCCGGGCTACGCCACGATCGGCGTGCTGGCGCCGGTGATCGTGCTGCTCGGGCGCCTGCTGCAGGGCTTCTCGGCCGGCGCCGAGCTCGGCGGCGTCTCCGTCTACCTCGCGGAGATGGCCACGCCCGGGCACAAGGGCTTCTACGTCTCCTGGCAGTCCGGCAGCCAGCAGGTGGCGGTGATCTTCACCGCGCTGCTGGGCGTCGTGCTCGGCAGCCTCATCACCCCGGCGCAGATGGCGGACTGGGGCTGGCGCATCCCGCTGCTGATCGGGTGCTTCATCGTGCCGCTGCTGTTCTGGGTGCGCCGCTCCCTCGGCGAGACGGAGGAGTTCGCCCAGCGCGCCGCGCGGCAGGCGCGCCCGACGGCGGGGGCCATCTTCCGCTCCCTCGCGCAGAACTGGGGGCTGGTGGTGCTGGGAATGATGCTGGTCACGATGACCACCGTCTCCTTCTACCTCATCACCGCCTATACCCCGACCTACGGCAAGCAGGTGCTGCACCTGGCCGGCAACGACGCGCTGGTCGTCACCCTCCTCGTCGGCGTCTCCAACCTGTTCTGGCTGCCGGTGGGCGGGGCGATCTCGGACCGGTTCGGGCGCTTTCCCGTGCTGGTCGGGTGCTGCGTGCTGGCGCTGCTGACCGCCTACCCCGCCATCTCCTGGCTGGTCGGCGCGCCTTCCTTCACCCGGCTGCTGGTCTCGCTGCTGTGGCTGTCCTTCATCTACGGCCTCTACAACGGCGCCATGGTCGTCTACCTGACGGAAATCATGCCCGTGGAGGTCCGCACGGCCGGCTTCTCCCTGGCCTACAGCCTGGCCACTGCCATCTTCGGCGGCTTCACCCCGTTGATCTGCACCTGGCTGATCCATGTCACGGAGAACCGCGCCGTTCCCGGGCTGTGGCTGTCCTTCGCCGCGCTGCTGGGGCTGATCGCCACGCTCGCCGTGCGCCGCCGCGCGAGCGCGGCGGAACGGGCCGAGGGCGTGGTCGTCACCTGATGCCGGCGGGCGCGGGCGGCCTCCCCTTCGCGGGGGAGGCCGCCCCGTCGCTACGTCCTCAGGCCGTGCGGTCGGCCATGCTGGGCGCGGCGTTGGCGAGGGCGGCCTGGGCCGCGGCCAGCCGCGCCACCGGCACGCGGTAGGGCGAGCAGGAGACGTAATCGAGCCCGATCCCCTCGCAGAAGTTGATCGAGGCCGGGTCGCCGCCGTGCTCGCCGCAGATGCCGAGCTTCAGGCCGGGCTTGGTGGCCCGCCCCTTCTGCGCCGCGATCTCCACCAGAGCGCCCACCCCGTCCACGTCGATGGAGACGAAGGGGTCCTTCGGCAGGATGCCCTTCTCCACGTAGTGCGGCAGGAACTTGCCGGCGTCGTCGCGGGAGAGGCCGAAGGTGGTCTGGGTCAGGTCGTTCGTGCCGAAGGAGAAGAAGTCCGCCGTCTCGGCGATCTTGTCCGCCGTCAGCGCCGCGCGCGGCAGCTCGATCATGGTGCCGACGAAGTAGTCGATGGTCATGCCGGCCTCGGTGAAGACCTCGCGCGCCACCTTGTCGATCTGCGCGTGGCTGATCTCCAGCTCCTTCTTGGTCGCCACGAGCGGGACCATGATCTCCGGCACGGGAGCCTCGGCCTCCTTGGCCACGATGACCGCCGCCTCGAAGATGGCGCGGGCCTGCATCTCCGCGATCTCCGGGTAGGTCATCGCCAGGCGGCAGCCGCGATGGCCGAGCATGGGGTTGGCCTCGGACAGGTCGGCCGCGCGGCGCTTCATGGTGGCGAGGTCGGCGCCCAGGCTCTCCGCCACCTCGGCCAGCTCCTCCTCCTTGTGGGGCAGGAACTCGTGCAGCGGCGGGTCCAGCAGGCGGATGGTCACCGGCAGCCCCGCCATGATGCGGAACAGCTCCACGAAGTCGTCGCGCTGGAAGGGCAGCAGCTTGGCCAGCGCGTCGCGGCGGCCCGCCTCCGTCTCGCTCATGATCATCTGCCGCACGGCGGAGATGCGCTGCGGGTCGAAGAACATGTGCTCGGTGCGGCAGAGGCCGATGCCCTCCGCGCCGAACTTGCGCGCGGTTTCCGCGTCCAGCGGCGTCTCGGCGTTGGCGCGCACCTTCAGGCGGCGCACCTCGTCCGCCCAGCTCATCAGCGTCTCGAAGTCGCCCGAGAGCTTGGGCTCCACCATGGCGACGGTGCCGGCGAAGACCTCGCCCGTGCCGCCATCCAGCGTGATCGTCTCGCCGGCCTGCACCACCACGCCGCCAGCCGAGAGCGCCTGGGCGGCGTAGTCCACCACCACGCCGCCGGCGCCGGCCACGCAGGGCCGGCCCATGCCGCGCGCCACCACCGCCGCGTGGCTGGTCATGCCGCCGCGGGTGGTGAGGATGCCGCGGGCGGCGTGCATGCCGTGGATGTCCTCGGGGCTCGTCTCGACGCGGACGAGAATGACGGATTCACCCTTCTGCGCGCGCGCCTCCGCCTCATCCGCGCTGAACACCACCACGCCGCTCGCGGCACCCGGGGAGGCGGGCAGGCCGCGCGTCAGCATGTTGCGCTTGGCGTTCGGATCCAGCGTGGGGTGCAGCAGCTGGTCCAGCGAGCCGGGGTTCACGCGGCGCACGGCCTCGGCATGGTCGATGAGGCCCTCATTCGCCATGTCCACGGCGATCTTGAGGGAGGCCGCCGCCGTGCGCTTCCCGTTGCGGGTCTGCAGCATGTAGAGCTTGTTGCGCTGGACCGTGAACTCGATGTCCTGCATGTCCGCGTAGTGCTTCTCGAGGGTCGCGCGCACCGCCACCAGCTCGGCATAGGCGGCGGGCATGGCCGCCTCCATGCTGCGCTCGCCGGGCTTGGCGCGGGCCTCGGACATGGGCTGGGGCGTGCGGATGCCCGCCACCACGTCCTCGCCCTGCGCGTTGATCAGGTACTCGCCGTAGAAGATGTTCTCGCCGGTGCTCGGGTCGCGCGTGAAGCACACGCCCGTCGCGCAGTCGTCGCCCATGTTGCCGAAGACCATGGCCTGGACGTTCACCGCCGTGCCCCAGTCCGCGGGGATGTCGTGCAGGCGGCGGTAGGTGATGGCGCGGGCATTCATCCAGCTGCCGAACACGGCGCCGATCGCGCCCCAGAGCTGCGCCCAGGGGTCGAGCGGGAAGTCCGCGCCCGTCACCTCGCGCACCATCTCCTTGTAGCCGGCGGCCACCTGCTGCCAGTCCGCGGCGGTGAGCTGCGTGTCCTCGTGGACGCCCTTGGCGAGCTTGGCGTCCTCGATGATCTCCTCGAAGCGGTGATGGTCCACGCCGAGCACGACGGAGCCGTACATCTGGATGAAGCGGCGGTAGCTGTCCCAGGCGAAGCGGGCATCGCCGGAAGCCGCCTCCAGGCCCTTCACCGTCTCGTCGTTCAGGCCGAGGTTCAGGACCGTGTCCATCATCCCCGGCATGGAGACGCGGGCCCCCGACCGCACGGAGACGAGAAGCGGGTTCGCCGCGTCGCCGAACCTTGCCCCGACAGCTTCCTCCACCCGCGCGAGCGCCGCCTTCACCTGCCCGTCCAGGTCGGCCGGATAGGCGCCCTTGTTCCCGGTGAAGTAGGTGCAGACCTCGGTGGTGATGGTGAAGCCCGGCGGCACGGGCAGGCCGATGGAGGCCATCTCCGCCAGATTCGCGCCCTTGCCGCCCAGCAGGTTCCGCATCTCCGCCCGCCCGTCGTTGCGACCGGCGCCGAAGCCATACACCCAGCTCGTCATGACCTGTTCCTCAGCCTTCGATGCGGGCGATATCCGCCACTTCGTCCATCGCCGCACGGAGTAGCGCCAGCAAGCCTAGCCGGTTCCCGCGCAGCGAGCGATCCGGGTCGTTCACCGTCACCCGGTCGAAGAAGGCATCCACCGGGGCGCGGAGCGGTGCCAGCGCCGCCATGGCGCCCGCGAAATCCTCCCGCGACAGGGCGGCGCCCACTTCCGGGCGCGCGGCCTCTAGCGCCGCGGCCAGGGCCTTCTCCTCCGCCGCGCCGAGCAGGCCGGGGTCGATGGCGGGGGCATAGGCCCGGCCATCCTTCTTCTCCTCGATCCGCAGGATGTTGGCGGCGCGGCGATAGGCGGCCAGCAGGTCCGTCCCCGCCTCGGAGGACAGGAAGTCGCGCAGCGCGTCGGCGCGCGCCAGCAGCCGGTTCAGGTCGTCGTCGCCGGAGGTGCCGAAGGCCGCGGCCACGAGGTCATGGCGCAGACCCTCCGCCCGCATCTGCACCCGCAGGCGCTCCGCGAGGAACTCGATCACGCCCTGGGCGAAGGCGGCGACCATCGGCGGGTGGGCCGAAGCGGCGGGCGGCGTCCAGCCGGCATTCATCCGCTCCGCCGCGACCGTCATGCCGAATTCCGGCGTGGCGGTGCTGCCCTGGGCCATGGGATAGCCGAAGAAGGCCTCGGCCAACGCGTCGGCCAGCGGCAGGCGCAGCCCGTTCTCGCGGATGATGCGGATCACGCCCAGCGCCGCGCGGCGCAGCGCGTAGGGATCGCCGGAACCGGTCGGGCGCTCATCCGCCGCGAAGAAGCCGGCCAACTGGTCCAGCTTGTCCGCCAGCGCCACGGCGACGGCGGTGGGCTCCGCGGGCACGGCATCTCCCGGGCCGAGCGGGCGGTAATGCGCGCCGACCGCCTCCGCCACGCGCGGGTCCTCGCCGGCGTGAAGCGCGTAGTAGCGGCCCATCACGCCCTGCAGCTCCGGGAACTCGCCCACCATGCCGGAGGCGAGGTCCGCCTTCGCCAGCCTCGCACCGCGGGCGGCCAGATCGGGATCGGCGCCCACCATCGGCGCGATGTGGCGGGCCAGGCGCTCCAGCCGACGCACGCGGTCGCCCTGCGTGCCGAGCTTGGCGTGGAACACCACCGAATCGAGCTTGGGAAGGAACGATTCCAGGCTCTGCTTGCGGTCCAGGTCCCAGAAGAAGCGGGCGTCGGAAAGGCGGGCGCGCAGCACGCGCTCGTTCCCGCCCACGATGGCCGCGCCGCCATCCCTGGAGTCGATGTTCGCCACCAGCGCGAAGCGGGCAGCAGCCTCCCCGTTCGGGCGGCGCAGCGCGAAGTAGCGCTGGTTCACCCGCATGGTGGTCCGCATCAGCTCCGGCGGCAGGTCCATGAAGGCATCGTCGATCCGGCCCAGCAGGGGCACGGGCCATTCCACCAGCCCCGCCACCTCGGCCAGAAGGCCGCGGTCGGGCACCACCTCCAGCCCTTCGGCGGCGGCAAGGGCAGCGATGCCCTCCTCGATCATCCGCTCGCGCTCGGCGGCATCGGGGATCACGGAGCGCTCGCGCAGCCCGGCTTCGTACTCGGCGGCGGAGGCCACGGCGAAGGCGCCGGGCGACTGGATGCGGTGCCCTTCCGTGATGTCGGCGGAGTGCAGGCCGTGCGCGTCGTCCGTACCATCGGCGAGCCGGAACGGCACCACCTCGCCGTCCAGCAGGCAGAGGATGCGCTGCATCGGCCGCACCCAGATCAGGTCCGAGGTGCCCCAGCGCATGGACTTCGGCCAGGGGAAGCGACGGATCAGGGCGGGGATGGCATCCGCCAGCACGTCGGCGCTGGAACGCGCGGGGTTGGCGAGGCGCAGCAGGAAGGAGGCGCCGGACTTCTCGGCGCGGGCGAGGATCGTCAGCCCCTCTCCCTCATAGACCGGGGTGTCGGAGGCGCCCGTGGCCGCCTTCATCGCCGCCACCGCCGCGTCCGGCAGGGAGAACTTGCGGGCGAAGCCGCCCAGCGCCTGCTCCGGCGCGCCCAGGCGGGGGCCCTTCTCCTCGCGCTCGGTGGCCGGCGTTGCGGCCGGCATCTCCGCGATCAGGGCGATGCGGCGCGGGCCGTAGAGGGTGCGGGCGCCTTGCAGCGCCAGCCCGGCGGGCTTCAGCGCCTCGGCCATCAGCCGCGCCAGGTCCTCCGCGGCACGGGCCTGCATGCGGGCGGGGATTTCCTCGGAGAGGATCTCGAGAAGGAGCTCGGCCATCACACCGTCTCCCCGGCCAGCCAGCCCTCGCAACACCGCTTCGCCAGGGCGCGGACGCGGCCGATATAGGAGGCGCGCTCCGTCACGCTGATCGCGCCGCGGGCATCCAGCAGATTGAAGGTGTGGCTGGCCTTGATGCACTGGTCATAGGCAGGCAGCGGCAGCTCCGCGTCGCAGAGCGCGTTGCACTCCTCCTCCGCCTCCGCGAAGTGGCGGAACAGCACGGGCACGTTCGCGTGCTCGAAGGAATAGGCGGAGAATTCCCGCTCGTTCCGCAGGAACACGTCGCCATAGGTCAGGCCGGCCGCGTTGAACTTCAGGTCGTACACGTTCTCCACGCCCTGGATGTACATGGCCAGGCGCTCCAGCCCGTAGGTCAGCTCGCAGGAGGGGACGGCGCAGGGAATGCCGCCGACCTGCTGGAAGTAGGTGAACTGCGTCACCTCCATCCCGTCGCACCACACCTCCCAGCCCAGGCCCCAGGCGCCGAGCGTCGGGCTCTCCCAGTCATCCTCCACGAAGCGGATGTCGTGCAGCATCGGGTCGATGCCGATGGCGCGGTAGCTCTCGATCAGCAGGGATTGCGGGTCGGGCGGGCTCGGCTTCAGGATCACCTGATACTGGTAGTAGGCGCCCAGCCGGTTCGGGTTGTTGCCGTAGCGGCCATCCGTCGGGCGGCGGCTGGGCTGGACATAGGCCGCCCGCCAGGGCTTCGGCCCCAGGGCCCGCAGGGTCGTGGCGGGATGGAAGGTGCCCGCGCCCATCTCCAGGTCATAGGGCTGCAGGATGGCGCAGCCCTGCTTCGACCAGAAGGCGTGGAGCGCCAGGATCATGTCCTGGAACGGTAGGGGCGTGGTGCTCATGGCGCGGCCGGTATAGGGCCCGCCCCGGAAGGGCCGCAAGGAAGCCCCCCGGGCCGGGCCCCACGAGGCAGGCGGATTGCCCCCTGGCGGCTCCACCCCAAATTGCGGGACCAGCCCCGGTGGCGGGCAGGCGTGAAGGAGCGGCCCTCGTTGCACGACGTGGTGATCATCGGTGCGGGACCGGTCGGGCTGGCCCTGGCGGTCCTTCTCGCGCGGGAGGGGCTCTCCCCCGTGCTGGTGGAGCGCCAGCCCGAGGCGGCACTGGCCGATCCCGCCTTCGACGGGCGCGAGATCGCGCTCACCCACCACTCCCGCGCCCTGCTGGAGCGGATCGGCGCCTGGGACCTGATCCCCGCCGAAGCCATTTCGCCGCTGCGCCAGGCGCGGGTCCTGAACGGCGCCGACCCCTTCGCGCTGACCTTCGACACAGGCGGCGCCGGCCGCGGCACGGAGGCGCTGGGCTTCCTCGTCGCCAACCACCTGATCCGGCGCGCCCTGTACGGCGTGGCCCGGTCCGTACCCGCCATCGACCTGCGCGCCGGCACCGCGGTGGAGCGCGTGGCGACGGGTCCGGCCGCCGCCGAGCTGCACCTGGCCGGGGGAGAGGTCCTGCAGGCGCCGCTGACCGTGGCGGCGGACACCCGCTTCTCCCAGGCGCGAAAGCAGATGGGCATCGCCGCTTCCGTGCGGGATTTCAGGCGCTCCATGCTCGTCTGCCGGGTGGAGCACACGGCGCCGCACGGGCATGTTGCGACGGAGTGGTTCGACTACGGCCAGACGGTCGCGCTGCTGCCGCTGAACGGGGGCGCCTCCTCGCTGGTGCTCACCCGCGCCCCGGGGGAGATCGCGCGGCTGATGGAACTGCCGCCTCTGGCATTCGAGGCGGAGATGACGCGCGCCCTGCGCCGGCGCGGCCTTGGCCCGGTCCGGCTGGCCAGCACGCGGCACAGCTATCCTCTGGCCGCCACCTATGCCCGGCATTTCGCCTCGCCCCGCTTCGCCCTGGCGGGGGACGCCGCGGTGGGGATGCTCCCCATCACCGCGCACGGCTTCAACCTCGGCCTGCGAGGGGCGGAGACGCTGGCGGACGCGGTGGCGGAGGCGCGGCGGCGGGGCGGCGACATCGGCGCTCCCGCCGTGCTCCGGCGCTTCGAGGCGGCGCACCGGCTGGCCACCGGGCCGCTCTACGCCGCGACCAACGCCATCGCGGCCCTCTACTCGCGGGAGGACCTGCCGGCGCGGCTGGCGCGCCACGCGGTGCTGCGAGTGGGCGGCGCGCTCTCTCCTATCCGGCAGGCGGTCTCGGCGATGCTGATGGACCGGGGGGCGACGCCAGGGCGCTAGATTCCGGCGCTGAGGTCCGGCCCTCAGGCAGGCGGGCCGGCATGTTGTCCAGCAGGCGCACGTCGCCCAGCCGCGCGGCCGCGAGCAGCCGGGCCTCGCCCGGAGCGCCCTCCCGCCAAGAGCGCATGGTTTCCGGCTCCACCAGCGCCAGGTAGTCCGGCACGAAGCCAACCCCGCGCAGCCGGGCCCGCGCCGCGTCCAGCGCGGGTTCCGGCGCCGCGCCGCCTTCCATCGCGGAGATCGCCTCCCGCATCTCCCGCGCGAGGAGCGGCGCCAGCGCCCGCTCCTCAGGGGAGAGGCGGGCGTTGCGGGAGGAGAAGGCGAGGCCGTCCTCCTCCCGGATCGTGGGATGGCCGACGATGCGGATCGGCATGTCCAGGTCTGCCACCAGGCGCCGCACCACCTGCAGCTGCTGCCAGTCCTTCTCCCCGAACACCGCCGCATCGGCGCCGGTCTGCTGGAACAGCTTGGTGCAGACGGTCGCCACGCCGCGGAAATGGCCGGGACGGGCGGCGCCCTCGAAGCCCTCCGAGGGGCCGCCCACCTCGATCACGGTCGCGGCGCCCGGCGGGTACATCACCTCCACGGTCGGCATCCAGACCAGGTCGCAGCCGGCGCCGCGCAGCTTCTCCAGGTCGCCGGCCTCGTCGCGCGGGTAGCGCGCCAGGTCCTCGTTCGGGCCGAACTGCAGCGGGTTGACGAAGATGGAGGTGGCAACCGCGCCCGCGTGCCGCCGCGCCTCCGCCACCAGGGAGAGGTGGCCCCGGTGCAGCGCGCCCATGGTGGGAACCAGGGCCAGGCGGTGCCCATTGGCCCGTAGCCCGGCGGTGGCGGCCCGCAGCGCGGCCAGATCGCGGATGACCTGCAAGGTCCCTTCCCCCTTCAATGGCCGCGCAGCCATGGGCTGGGGATGGAACCCCGGTCAAGCCGCCTGCCACGATGTTGCCGCTTGCACGCCGGGTCCGATCGCGCGATTCCCGGGGCATGCGCGTCACGAAGCACGACCTGATCGCCGTCCTCGCCGTGGCCGCGGCCATCGGGCTGATGGTGCTATACCGGCATCTTCAGGTGGAGCCGCGCCAGATGGGTGCGCTCTGCCTGGATCTCTCCACCGCGCCCTTCGCCTGCAAGCCGCGCGCGGTGCTGCTCTGGCTGCAGCACTGGCAGCTCTGGGGCGCGGGGGCCATGGCGCTGGGGGTCTGGGCCTTCATCGGCGCGCCCTTCGCGGTGCGCGCGGCCGCCGTGGCGCTGGGCGTCATCGCCGTGCTGAACTTCAACGCCACCTGGGGAATGGTCGGCGCCGCGCTGGGCGGCTGGGCCTGGGTGGAGGCCGCGGCCCGCGGCCCGGTGGCGCCCCGCCGCGCCTGATGCCCCCTGCCCCGCGCGGTTCCGCGTGGTGCGCCGTCGAGGGCGGGCTGGAGTTGCGCGTGAAGGCGCATCCCCGCGCCCGCCGGCCGGGGCTGCAAGGCTTGGTGGAGAGCGCGGACGGCCCGCGCATCAAGGTAGCCGTGAACGAAGCCCCGGAGGATGGCCGCGCGAACCGGGCCGTCTGCGCGCTGCTGGCCGAAGCCCTCGGCATCCCGAACTCCCGCGTCACCGTGGCGCAGGGCACCACATCCCGGGAGAAGACGGTGCTGGCGGAAGGAGAGGCGGAAGCCCTGGCGGCACGGATCGCGGCCGCGCTGGACTGACCACCCGGGACGGACGCGGAAGCGCCGGCCCGCATCCCGAATCGGGATGGCGTTCCGGCGCCCCTTGCCCCTGGTGGATCGGTAGAGGCCTGAGCTTAACGACTCACGCCGCCATCCGGTTCACCTTGCTCTCGGCGAGTTGGGTGAGCTTCTTGTCCGTCGCCTTCTCCTCGGCGAGGTTCTCCTCCAGCACGGAGGCGCAGTCGTTCCGGCCGAGCTGGCGGGCGAAAGCGATCAGCGTGCCGTAGCGGGTGATCTCGTAATGCTCCACGGCCTGGGCGGCGGAGAGCATGGCGGCGTCCAGCACCTCCTTGTCGCCCACCTCGCCCATGATCTCCTCGGCCTCGGCGAGGATGCCGTCCATGGCGGCGCAGGTGACGCCCTTCACCGGTTCCCCGTGCATCTGGAATACCTTCTCCAGGCGGGTGATCTGGTTCTTCGTCTCCTGCAGGTGCAGTTCGAAGCCCTGCTTCAGCTGCGGGTCCGTTGCCTTGTCGATCATCTTCGGCAGCGCCTTCGTGATCCGGTTCTCGGCGTAGTAGATGTCCTGCAGCGTGTGGACGAAGAGGTCGTTCAGCGTGTTGATCGGCTTCGAGAAAAGGCCCATGGCGGTTCGCCTTCCTGCTGTGTGTCGCGTGTCGGGGATCGGCCGGCCGATTTGCCGCCGCCCCTGAAACGCCCCGGCCCGGAAGGATGTTGCACGCGGCACGGCGGGCGTAACCTGTGGCAAGGCCGCATCACGCTTCCCGGCGGCGCCCCGGATTGCGCTGGCGGGGTACCATGGATTGCAGTGTCATTCCGGTGGAGGAGCCGGACATGAACGCGATCACCGAACCGTTGGTTCTCGATCTCGTAGAATGGGTGGCGCGGGCGCCGCGCACCTATACGGAGTGCATGGACGCCTGGCGCACTTCCTGCCCCCGGCTCGGCGTGTGGGAGGAGGCCGTGGATCGTGGCCTGGTGCGGCGAGGCGAGGCGGTCCGGGCAACGCCGCTCGGGCTTCGCCTTCTTTCGGAGCACGGCCGGGCGGTGGCGCCGCCCGGCTGAGCGGAGGCCGGTTCTACTCCGTCACGGCACGCGTGGTGCCGGCCTGCCGGTTCCAGAACAGGGTAATCTTCGAGACGCTGCAAAGGTTCACCTTGGACCACTCGGTCTCGTCGCCGTCCGTGTAGACGACCTTGATGTCCCACTGGCAGCCGCGGGCGCCCGGGTTGAACCGGACGTCGGTATGGTTGCCGTTGACCAGCGTGTCCTGCCCCAGGATGTCCGAGCCCCAGTTGGAAGAGGCGGAGGAGGACACATAGACCTCGTTGATCTCGTAGCCGGTGCGGTTCACCAGCGTGAAGTCCAGGCGGCTCTGCGCCGCTGCCGGTGCGGGGAGCGATGCGAGGGCGAGCGGCGCCAGCAGGGCGGTCAGGATGAGGCGGCGGTTCATGTTGGCTTTCCCAGGCCGGCGAAGGCCGACCACTGCGCCAATATCTCCTCGCGCCGGATACGAAACGCTTAACGCGCCCGGGCGAAGGGCCCCACCCGCAGCAGAGGCGCGAGGGAGAGGCCGATCGCGCAGGCGCTCCATCCCAGGGCCTGAATGTTGTGCACCCCCTCGTTGATCGCGCTTGCGATGGCGCAGAGGAGCAGCACCCCACCCGCCAGCCATTCCGCCCAGCCGCCGCCCCGGCGCGGCAGGTCGCCCAGCAGGGCGCGCGCGACCACCGCAACCAGCGGCACCGCGAAGGTGGCAAGGGGGAAGTCGCGGTAGCGCGGGTCGAAGAGCAGCATCATCTGCAGGACGGCGGCCGTGAAGACAAAGAGGAAGAGCAGGTCCTCAAAGGCGAAGCCGCGCCAGTCCCGCCAGCGGAACCGGCCACGGAAGATGGAGCGGATGTTGGCGCTGGCCTGGGCACCGTTGCGGGCGGGCTCCACGAAATCGCCCGAGAGGCGCTGGCCGGCGCGGCGCAGCAGCAGCGCCGCCAGCAGCGCCTGCCCGGCGAAGTTCACGGCGAAGGCCAGCTTCAGGTGCTCGTCGAAGGCGTAGGGCCAGCCACCGCAGAAGGCATAGGCCAGCGCGTTGCCCAGCGCGGCGGAGAGAAGCGCCAGCTTCCACCCCGCGGCGCGCGGCCAGGCACGCCCGGCCAGCAGGAACATGATGCCGCCGGAGATCAGGGCCGCGCCCGCGTACCAGAACCACCAGGGGTTCTCCCGCACGGGGCCGGAGAGCTCGAACTTCGGCGTCCGGTCGGCCGTCCACAACCCCCATTCGGCGCCCACCGTGCCCTCGTTCCGGTACTTCCAGACCTGGTCGAAAGCCTCGATGAAGTTGTAGTCGAAGCCCTCTTCCTTCGAGAGCTGGATGAAGCGGCGCATGAACACCGCCTGCTCCACGCGGGAGGGAATGGCGCCTTCCCGCCAGCGGCCGGCACTGGGCCAGCCGATCTCGCCGATGGCGATGGGCTTGCCGGGGAACATCGCCTTGATCTTCCGCACCACCTCCCGCGCGTGCTCCATGGAGCGGTCCACGCCGAGCGGCTCGTCCTCCCAGTAGGGCAGGATGTGGATGGTGATGATGTCCACGTGGTTCGCCAGTTCGGGGAACTGCGCCCAGAACTCCCAGACATCGGCATAGGTCACGGGCTGGCGCACAGCGGCCTTCACCCGGTCGATCTGGCGGGCCAGCTCCTCCACCGGCAGGTCGCGGCGCAGCAGCACCTCGTTGCCCACCACCACGCGCTCCACCGTGTCCGGGTAGGTGTTGGCGGCGTGGATGAGGGCGGCGATCTCGCGGTCGTTCTGGCGGAGGTCGCGGCCCAGCCAGGCGCCCTTCCACATCTTCACCCCGTGGCGCTGGGCGATGGCGGCCGTCTCGTACTGCCCCTCGATGCTGGCGTAGCTGCGGATGGCGCGCACGCGCGGCGCGATGAGGGCGATGTCCTCCTCCACCTCCGCCGCGGTGGGGAAAATGTCGCGCAGCGGGCTCTGCCCCTCTCGGAAAGGGGCGAAGGAGACGGAGTTGAAGCGGTCCGCCAGCATCGGGACGTCCGCCGCCTGCTCCCGATTCGGGACCCACCAGATCAGGATCGTCACGAGCGCGGCGAGGAGCAGCGCGGGGGCGGTCAGGGAACGGGTGGGGGCCATGGGCTGCCGGTGTAGCCGTGCCTTACGGCTCACGAAAGGCGGCGCGGTCCCGGAATGGCCGCAATCACGGCCGCGATCTGTGCCCCACTGGCACCGCGCGAGAGTGCCCGTGGGGCGGGTCGGGTCAGACCAGCTGGATCTTCTCGATCTCGGAGAAGCGCAGGGTCTCGCCGCCGATGGTGATGGAACCCTGGACGGTGGCCGGGATGCCGGCCGCGTCGGTGAAGGTCACCGTCGGCCCCTGGGGGCCGCTGGCCACGTGCATCTGCAGGTTCGTGTTGCCCTCCAGCGCCAGCGAGGACTGCAGCTGGTGCAGGCTCACATTGTCCAGCTGCAGCGTGTCGGTGCCCGCGCCGCCCTGGAACTGGTCGTTGCCGTCGCCGGGCGCCCAGATGAAGCTGTCGTTGCCCGCGCCGCCGAAGGCCAGGTCCGCTGCACCGTCGCCCACGCCGCCGTCCAGGCTGTCATTGCCTTCGCCGCCCTGGAGCTGGTCCTGGCCGGCGCCGCCGTTCAGCGTGTCATGGCCCTCGCCGCCGAAGAGCAGGTCGGTACCGGCGCCGCCACTGAGGACATCGTTCCCTGCCTCGCCGTAAAGCTGGTCGTTGCCGGCACCGCCGCTGGCGGTGTCGTTGCCGGCACCGGTGAAGATGACGTCAGCGTCGCCGGTGCCGCTCACGACGTCATTGCCGCCGCCGGTCTGCTGAAAGGCGCCTCCCACGACCTTGTCGAGTTCGCTGACATTCAGGGGCTTCTTGGCGATGGACATATGGGCTTTCCGTAAAATTATTTGACACCCGAAACCTAGCAGCACCCCACGAGTCTGGTTAGGCGTTTGTGTAACTCGCCGCGATAGGCCGCAACGATGATGCCGGCCGCCCCTTCCGGCATCTGCCGGCCATTGGCGCAGGAGCACAGGCCTCCCCATGTGCGAGGCCTTCGAGCGAGGGACACGCCATGCCGCTGGACGGCCTGACCGACGACGAGGTCCGCACCATCCTTCTGAATACCCGCCGAATCGCGGTGGTCGGGGCCTCGGACAAGCCGAGCCGCCCCTCCTACGGTGTTTTCGGCTTCCTGCTGGGCCGCGGCTACAGCGCCATACCCGTGAACCCGGCGCTGGACGGGCGGGCGGTGCACGGGATGGCCGCCGTCCCTTCGCTGGAGGAGGCGGGGCCGCTGGACATGGTGGACGTGTTCCGCCGGAGCGAGGACACTGGCCCGGTGGTGGACGAAGCCATCCGCCTGGGCGCCAAGTCCATCTGGCTCCAGCTCGGCATCTGGAACGAGGAGGCGGCCGGGCGGGCCCGGGAAGCCGGCATCCCGATCGTGATGGACCGCTGCCCGGTGATCGAGTGGGGCCGCCTGCGCCTGCCCTCGCGGATCCCCGCGGGAGTAGCCTAAGACATCCTCACATTAAAATCTTGAAAGATTCCACCCGCCGGGCCATCTCGGGCCCGTCGCGGGCATCCGCCCGCAACATGGAGCTTTGAGGGACATGACTGAGGAAGAACGCCGCATCATCACCGGCTACGTGGAGCGCGTCGCAGGCGCCGCCCAGCAGCCGGTGGCGACGTCATCCGGCCCCTGGGGCGGCCGCAGCGTGCCCAGCACGCAGCCCGCGCCCAACCTGCCGCCCGTGGACCCGGAGGCCGACCGGCTGATCTCCGACCTGTTCTCCCGTTACCCGGAGGCGCGGTACCGCATCACCCAGACCGCCTTCGTGCAGGAAGCGGCGCTGGTGCAGGCGCAGAACCGCATCCAGGAACTGGAGTGGCAGCTGGAGAACACGCAGCGGCAGGCGCAGGCCAACGCGCAGCCGCAGGGCGGTGGCGGGCTGTTCGGCGGCCTCTTCGGCGGCGGCAACCGCCAGCAGCAGCAGGTGCCCTTCACCCCGCGCCCGCAGCCCATCCAGCCGCCGCCGGGTGCGATGAACCCGGCGATGATGCAGCAGCAGGGCGGCCGCGGCTCGGGCTTTCTCGGCACCGCGCTGACCACGGCGGCGGGCGTCGCCGGTGGCATGGTGCTGGGCAATGCGCTGATGGGGATGTTCTCCGGCGGCGCGGCGCACGCGGCGACCGGCGCGGCCACCGCGGCGTCCGATGCCGCCTCCGGTGCCACCGGTGCCTTCGGCGAGCAGGCGGTAAACACCCCGACCTCCTCTCCCTGGACCGATCCGGCCGGTACGGGCAATGACGCGACGCCCGTCTCGGACCAGGGCGGCTGGGGCGGCAACGACGCCGCGGGCTACAACGATGCCCGGGGCTATGACGACGCGGCCGGCTATGACGACGCCGGCGGCTACGACGAGGACATCTGAGCCATCAGCACGGCTCATTGATCCCCGGGCTGACCGCCCGGATTGTCATTGACCGATCGGGGGTCGGGGGCCAGGGTTGTTTCCTGGAACCGGGCCCCCGATGCGCATTCCCGACCTCGATCTCGACCTGCTCCGCTGCTTCGTGCAGGTGGCCGAGCGTGGCGGCTTCACCGCGGCGGGCCCGGCGCTCGGCCTGACGCAGTCCGCCATATCCCTGAAGATTCGCCGCCTGGAGGAGCTGCTGGGCCAGCGCGTGCTGGAGCGCACCAGCCGCACCGTGGCGCTGACCCCGCAGGGGGAGACGCTGCTCGCCTATGCGCGCCGCATGCTGGCGCTGAACGAGGAAGCGGTGCTCCGCCTCGTCGCCCCGCCCGTGACCGGCCGGCTGCGGCTCGGGGTCGCGGACCACTTCGTGCCGCGCAACCTCGCGCCCCTCCTCGCCCGCTTCGCCCGCACCCATCCCGGCGTGCGACTGGAGGTGGAGGTCGGCCGATCCCACGAGCTGCGCCGCGCCATGGAGGCCGGATCGCTCGACCTCGTCCTCGGCAAGCGGCGGGACGGCGAGAGCGAGGGCACCCTGCTCTGGACCGAGCCGGTGATCTGGGCCGCCTGCCCGGGCTGGGCGCCGCCGCCGGATCGCCCCCTGCCCCTGGCCATGCTGCCCGCCGGCTGCATGTTCCGGGACCGGGCGCTGGCCGCCCTGGCCCGCGCCGGGCTGGACTTCGAGATCACCTATACCTCCGCCAGCCTGCTCGGCGTGGCGGCGGCGGCGCAGGCCGGGCTGGGCGCCACCGTGATCGGCGCCTCCGGCCTGCCGGACGGGCTGGCCCCCCTTTCCGGCCTGCCGCCGCTGGGCGCGGCGGAGATGGCGGTCTTCGGCGACCTGGCGGGGCTGGCACCCCTGGCCGCGCCGCTGGTGGAGGCCATCCGGGACACGGTGGGCTCCCCCGCGCCGCTGGCGGCCTGACGCCTCCGCTTTCCGTGTGCCCGCCCTGCGAAGGGCGCGATTGACCGGCGCGCGGGCCGGGGCGCAGTTTCCGGCCCATGCAGAACGAGAACGTCCCGGCGGCCGTGGCCGCGAAGCCCCAGCCGGACCGGGACTGGCGGATCATCGGCCTGATCGGGACGGGCCACTTCCTCTCCCACTTCTACATGCTCTGCCTCGCCCCGCTCTTTCCGCTGTGGAAGGAGGAGTTCGGCGTCTCCTACGCCGTGCTCGGCCTCTCGGTCGCGCTGATGAGCGCGGTGACGGCGCTGCTGCAAACCCCGGTTGGCTTCCTGGTGGACCGCCATGGTGCGCGGCCCTTCCTGGTCGGGGGCACGCTGCTGATGGCGCTCTCGATCTCCGCCATGGCGCTGGCGCCGAACTACTGGGTGATCCTCGGCCTCGCCATCCTCTCGGGTATCGGCAACTCGGTCATCCACCCGGCGGACTACGCCATCCTCGGCAGCAGCATCGGGGAGAAGCGGATGGGCCGCGCCTTCGCCATGCACACCTTCACCGGCAATCTCGGCTTCGCCGCGGCGCCGCTGGCGCTGGGGCTGATGACCCAGACCCTCGGCCTGGGCTGGCGCCCAACCTTGCTGGCGCTGGGGCTGCTCGGGGTGCCGGTGGTGCTGGCCATCCTGCTCCAGTCCCGCATCCTGCAGGACCAGGCGCGGCCGAAAAAGGGCAAGGCGCCGGTGGGGCGGGAGGTGCTGCTCTCCCGCACCATGCTGATGTTCTTCGCCTTCTTCCTGCTCTCCTCCATGGCCGGGGCCGGCATCCAGTCCTTCCTGATCGCCACGCTGGACCAGCTCTGGGGCACGCCGCTCACCGTCGCCTCCCTCGCCCTCACGGGCTACGTGACGGGGGCGACCAGCGGCGTGCTGCTCGGCGGCTGGTACGCGGACCGGCACACCCGGCACTTCACCTTCGTCACGGGGCTGACGGCGCTCTCCGTGGCGCTGTTCCTGGCGATGGGGCTGGTGCCGCTGCCGGAGGCGGTCCTGCCTTTCGTGGCCTTCATCGCGGGCGGGGCGCTCGGGGCCTCCCGCACGCCGCGGGATGTCATGGTGAAGAACGCCGCTCCTCCGGGGCAGATGGGCAAGGTGTTCGGCTTCATCTCCTCCGGCCTGCCCTTGGGCAGCGCCATCACGCCCGTGCCCTTCGGGATGATGCTGGACCGCGGCATGGCCTGGATGGTGCTGCCCACCGTGGCGGCGCTGCTCGTCGCCTCCCTCTTCTGCGCGGGCACCGCGCGGGGCGAGGCGCTGCGCGCGGCCCGGCCCCCTGCCCCCCTGCCGGCCGAATAGCCGGGGGATGGCGGCGCCCTTCGACCTGGCGCTGGAGGCGCTGGGCTGGATCGGTACCGCCGCCTTCGCCACGGCCGGCGCGCTGACGGCCGCGCGCAAGCGAATGGATCCCGTGGGCTTCCTGCTGGTGGCGGGGGTCACGGCCTTCGGGGGCGGCGCGCTGCGCGACCTGTTGCTGGGCCTGCCCGTGGCCTGGCTGTCCCGCCCCGACCTCGCCCTGCTCGCGGCCATCTGCGCCCTGGCCGTGTTCTTCGCCGCACCGAGGGTGGAGCGCCGCGTGGCGCTGCTGCTCTGGGCCGATGCGGCGGGGATGGCGGTCTTCGCAGTGCTGGGGGCGGAGGCGGCCGCCCGTGCCGGCGCCGCGACCTGGGTCTGCGTGCTGATGGGGGTGATGACCGCCAGCTTCGGCGGGCTGATCCGGGACGTGATCTGCGGCGAGATCCCGCTGATCCTGCGGCGGGAGATCTACGCCACCGCCGCCGCGGCCGGGGCGGGGCTGTTCCTGGCATTGCACGCGATGGGCGCGGACCGGACGATCGCGGTCGGGGCCGGCGGGCTGGCTGCCTTCCTGATCCGGGCCGCGGCATTGGGCGGGGGCTGGTCCCTGCCAGCCTATGGCGGCAAGGCGGCGAGCGGCGCGGCCGATCCGGTCCCGGGAAGTACGGAGAGGACGGAAGCCGCGCGCCGCGCCTCATCAGCACCCTGAGCCTTGCGCCAGGGCGGCCATGCGGGGGCTGCCCCCCTAAGCGAAACGCCCCGGCCTTGCGGCCGGGGCGTCCCCGTGAACCTCAGTTGCCCGCGCGCGGCTCGGGCAGTGGCACCACCGGCCCGGGCTGCGGCCCGGCCCCGGCGATGGGGGGAGTGCCGGAGAGCGCCTGGCGCAGCTGGGCCGGGTTCAGCTCGCCTTCCCAGCGGGAGATGGCGATGCAGGCCACGCCGTTGCCGATGAGGTTTGTCAGGGCACGGCACTCGCTCATGAACTTGTCGATGCCGATCAGCACGGCGAGCGAGGCGAGCGGGATATCCGGGATCACCGAGAGGGTGGCGGCGAGGGTGATGAAGCCCGCGCCCGTGACGCCGGAGGCGCCCTTGGAGGTGAGCATGGCCACCAGCAGGATCGTCAGCTCCTGCCCCCAGGTGATGTGGGTGTTCGTGGCATAGGCCAGGAACATGGTGGACAGCGTCATGTAGATGTTCGTGCCGTCCAGGTTGAAGGAGTAGCCGAGCGGCACGGTGATGCCGACCACCTTCGGGGAGGCGCCGAGGCCCTCCATCTTGCGCATGATCTGCGCCAGCACCGATTCGGAGGAGGAGGTGCCTAGGACGATCAGCAGCTCCTCCCGGATGTAGTTGACGAAGCGGAAGATGGAGAAGCCGCAGAAGCGCGCAATGGCGCCGAGAACCACCACCACGAAGAAGATCGCGGTCAGGTAGAAGGTGGCCACCAGCTCCGCCAGCCGCGCGAGCGAGCCGAAGCCGTAGGCGCCGATGGTGAAGGCCATGGCGCCGAAGGCGCCGACGGGCGCGGCCTTCACGACGATGGAGACGATGCCGAAGAACACCGCGCCGGCGGCATCGATGGCGTGGGAGATGGGCTCGCGCAGCTTGTCCGGCAGGGCGTTGATGGCGAAGCCCGTCAGCACGGCCAGCAGCAGCACCTGCAGCAGGTCGCCGCCCGCGAAGGCGCTGACGAAGGTATCGGGGATGATGCCCAGAAGGTGGGCCGTCACGCTGTCATTCGCCGCCTTCTGCGCGAAGCCCTGGATGGCGTTCGCGTTCATCTGGCTGGCATCGATGTTGAAGCCCTCTCCCGTGCGGAAGATCTTCGCGACGCCAAGGCCGATGATGAGGGCGAAGGTGGAGACCACCTCGAAATAGACCAGCGCCTTGATGCCGACGCGGCCGACGCTCTTCGCATCCCGCACGGAGGCGATGCCGTGGACGATGGTGAAGAACACCACCGGGGCGATCACCATTCGGATGAGCTTTACGAAGCCATCGCCGAGCGGGCGCATCGCCGCCCCGGTCTCAGGCCAGATCACGCCCACGGCGACACCGAGGACGATAGCGATGAGGACCTGCACGTAGAGCAGGGAAAGGGCGCGTCTGATCATGAATATTCCGTGCCGTGGGCGGCCGGAACGCGTGGCCCTGCCCTGTTCAGGGCATGGCTTATGACAGACGACTTATAGAGGACAACAGGAACGCGCCGTGGATTGCTCCGCGTTCACGTCATGGCTCCCGAATACATCCCCCCTACATTAAACGGTCGTCATGTATCTGCCGGGATACTTTCCTCCTTCCTTGCCGCCGGGCCGAAGCGTTGTCGTGACGTCGGTCGCCCGGCTGTCGCACCCGCCAAGCACGGAGCCGGCCCAAAGCGGGCGAACCTTCTATGTTGCGATAAAGGAACGTTGCCGGCACGCTGCACGGGCCATGGCGTGGGAGGGGATGGTGGAAAATCTGCGCGGGCGTGGGCGTCCGTTCACGGGCCTCGGCCTTCAGGCGGCCGTGACCGCCATGGGGCTGGATCCGGCCAGCGACCTTCCCCGCCTATGGGCCGTCCTGACCGTGGAGAGCCGCGGCTTCGGCTTCCAGCCGGACCGCCGGCCCAAGCTGCTCTTCGAGCGCCACGTCTTTTCGCGCGAAACGGACCGGCGCTTCGACAAACGGGCGCCCGACCTGTCGAACAGCGAGGCGGGCGGCTATATCGGCGGCGCCGCGGAGTATGAGCGGCTCGACCGGGCCGTCGCCCTGCTCGCCGATGCCGGGCAGGCGCCGGAAGCCGCCCTCCGCAGCGCCTCCTGGGGACTAGGCCAGGTGATGGGCTTCAACCACGAGACCGCCGGATTCCCCTCGGCCGCCGCCATGGTTGCGGCGATCCTCGACGAGGAGGACGAGCACCTGATGGCAATGGCGGGCTTCGTGAGGGCTCACAAGCTGGGTCCGAAGCTGAAGGCCGGCGATTGGGAAGCGGTCGCCAAGACCTACAACGGCAAGAACTTCGCGGAGCACGGCTACCACATCAAGCTCCGGCAGGCCTTCGAGAAGTTCAGTTCCGGGGTCTCGCGGGACTTGCCGATCCGGCGGGCCCAGGCCGCTCTCCTCTACCTGGGCTTCGGGAAGACCATGGGCGATGTGGACGGCGTGCTGGGAGACAACACGCGCCGCGCCATCCGGGCCTGGCGCCTCCATGCGGGGCTGCCGGACAGCGACCGGCTGGATGGCGGTGACTTCGACCTCCTGATGGCCGCAGCGGGGCTATGAGCCGCCCCGGACGGGCGGGCCGAACTCTCCCGGGGCCAGGCGCGTCCGATCCCTTCCCGCCGCACGCCCGGCCGCCCTGGCCGGGGCAAGCTATGCGCCCGCGAGCCCCAGCATCTCCGCGTAGCGCGGCGTCGCCTTCAGCCCCGTGCCGGTGAGGACCACCACCACCCGCTCCCCGGGCCGGATCTGGCCATCCGCCGCCAACCGGCCGAGCGCCGCGGCGGCCTGGGCGCAGGTCGGTTCCACGTAGAGGCCCTGGCGGGCGAGGCCGAGGGCGGCGGCAGCGATCTCCTCCTCCTCCAGCAGCACCGCGCCGCCGGCGCTGCGGCGGAGCGCGCCCAGCACCTCGGCGGGGCGGATCGGCTGGGCAATGGCGGTGCCCTCGGCGATGGTCGGGCGGGGCGGTTCCGGCGGCAGGCCGAGGAACTCGCGGGCCATGGGGCCGCAATTAGCGGGCTGGGCGGCGTAGAGGCGTGGCAGGCGCGATATGGCGCCGGCACGCAGAAGCTCCCCGAAGCCGATGTCGCAGCCCAGCACGTTCGAGCCCGCGCCGCAGGGGATCACCACCGCGTCCGGCGCCTCGAAGCCCAGGTCCTCCCACAGCTCGTAGGCCAGGGTCTTGGTGCCCTGGAGGAAGAAGGGATGCCAGTTGTGGCTGGCGTAGAAGAAGCCGGAGGACGGGTCGTTCCCCTGCCGCAGCGCCTCGTCCGCGCAGTCCTGCCGGGTGCCGGGGGTGAGCTGGATCTCGGCACCCACGGCGCGGGACTGCACGGTCTTCGCCGGCGAGGTGCTGTCCGGCACCAGGATGCGCGCCCCCATCCCGCCGGCGGCGGCGTAGGTGGCGATCGCCGCGCCGCCATTGCCGGAGGAGTCCTCCAGCACCGCCGTGATTCCCTGGTCCCGCAACAGGGAGAGCATCACGGCGGCGCCACGGTCCTTGAAGGAGCCGGTGGGCATCAGCCACTCGCACTTGAACAGCGCTTCGAACCCTTTCCAGGCGCGGGGGACGAGCGGGGTGCGGCCCTCCCCCATCGTGATCGGCGCGCGGGGGCGGAAGGGCAGCGCGGCGGCGTAGCGCCACAGGCCCGCGGCTGCGGGGTTGATCGCGTCCCGCCCGATTCCCGGCAGGTCCGTCAGCAACAGCGGCTGCCCGTCCTCCCCGCGCCAGCGCGGGACCTCCAGCGGCCAGGTCTGTCCGGTGCGCGGGTCGAGATAGGCGGTCATGGGCGCTCCTTCCGGCAAGGCGGCGCACCCTGTCTTGCGGCGGCGGGGCCCGCAAGGGATACACCGGCATGACCGACTACACCGATGCCGAGGCCGTTCGCGCCCTGGCCGCCGACCTCGTCCGGATCGACAGCCGCTCCTTCGTCTCCAACCTTCCTGTCGCGGAGCGGGTGGAAGCGGAGTTGAAGGGGTTCGAGGTTGAGCGCCTGGACTACGAGGACGCGAACGGCGTTCCCAAGCGCGCCATCGTCGCCCATCGCGGCGGGCCGGGCGGGCTGGCGCTTTCCGGCCACCTGGACACGGTGCCCGACACGGGCTGGCAGGAGGACCCCTTCTCCGCCCGCGTGGACGAGGCAGGGCTGATGCACGGGCTGGGCACCGCCGACATGAAGGGGCCGGTGGCCGCCTGCATCGTGGCCGCGCAGGGCCTGCCCGCGGACGTCCCGGTGACACTGCTGATCACCACGGACGAGGAGACGACGAAGGCCGGCGCCCAGATCGTCGCGGAGCGATCGGAGCTGGCGCGCCGCGCGGCGCTGCGCGGCATCATCGTGGCGGAGCCGACGCGGCTGGCGCCCATCCGCGGCCATCGCGGCACGGTCAATTTCGAGGCGGTGGCGAGCGGCAGCCAGGCCCACTCCTCCACCGGGATCGGGGTGAACGCCAACCTCGCGCTGATTCCCTTCCTGGCCGAGATGAAGGCCCTGCACGACCGGCTGCGAACCGAGCCGGCCTGGCGCGTGGCGGATTACGAGCCGCCCTTCCCCGACTTCAACATCGTGCTCGACAACCACGGCACCGCGATCAACGTGACCGTGGCGCGCGCCACGGCACGGATGAAGTTCCGCTACTCCCGCGCGCTGGACCCCGCCCCGGTGATCGAGGCGGTTCGGGAAGCGGCCGGGCGCCACGGATTGGGCCTGAACTTCGTGGTGGACGGCTCCCCGCCCGAGCTGCCGGCGGGGCACTCCCTGGTACAGCTGGCGGAAGCGGCGACGGGTCAGGCGGCGCGCACCGTGCCCTTCGGCACGGACGCGACGCGGCTGAACGCGCTGGCGCCTTGCGTGGTGCTAGGCCCCGGCGACATCGGCGTTGCCCACTCCCCTGGAGAGTACGTGCCCGTGGCGGAGCTGGCGGCGGCCGTTCCGCTGTTCCGCGGCCTGCTGCATACGGCGGCGCAGTAATCAAATAAGCCGATTAACTCAGGATATAAAACATAGGTTAGTATCTACACCCGATCCGTAGTATATTTCCGACTATTCGCGTCAACTAATGCGCGCCAGCCCGCGTTCATCCGTCCGGTACCGCAAGTACTGAGGCAGAGGATCGGGGAGGCGCGCCGAGATGGCCGGACCGCATGACGATACGGCAGGTCGGCTGGAGCGCACCTATCCGGACATGGCTCAGGCAGGCCGGGAGGCAGGGCGGCAGGCCCGGCTTTCTCCGGCGCGAGACGGCGCGCTCCCGGGTTCACGGGGCGTGACGGCAGGGCGCAGAGCGCCCGGAAACCAGCCCTCCCCCATGCTCCATGGAGTTCCAGTCCGATGATCGAACGTCGCTCCCTCGCCCTCGTCATGGCCGGCGCCACTCTGGCCGGCTGCGCTGCCACTGCCCAGCCCGGGATGACCGGCGGCGCCCCCTCCGCCATGCGGATGCGCGCGGCCCAGGGCGGCGTGTTCCTGATGCAGACCGCCCAGCTCGGCACCCAGAAGGCCGCACGGCCGGAGCTGCGCCGCTTCGCGCCCTTCGAAGTGAGCGAGCAGCAGGGGCTGATGGACGCCATGGCCCAGGTGCACGGCGCCATGGCGATGCCGCCCATGCCGGACGACAAGGCGGCGATGCTGCGCCAGCTCCAGTCCGCCAGCGGGCCGGAGTTCGACCGGCTCTTCGTGACGGCACAGGTCCAGGGCCACCAGGAGGCGCTGCAGCTCTACACCACCATGTCGCAGGACGCGTCCACCCCCGCGCCGGACCGCGCCATCGCCCTGCTGGCCGCCGATCGGATCCGCGAGCACCTGGCCTTCCTGCAGGCCGTCGCGCCGCGCGCCTAGTTCAGCGAGTCGCCCCGGGTTCCCAGAGCAGGTCCTGGCCCATGTTCAGCGTGCGGGCCAGGACGAAGAGATGATCCGAGAGGCGGTTCAGATAGCGGACCGCCTCTGGATTCACCGCTTCCGCCGCGCCGAGCGCCACCACGGCGCGCTCGGCGCGGCGGGCCAGGGTGCGGGCTAGGTGGGCGTGCGCCGCTGCCGGGGTGCCACCGGGCAGGATGAAAGAGCGGAGCGGCGGCAGCTCCGCGTTCATGCCGGCCAGCTCCCGTTCCAGCCGCAGGCACTGCGCATCGGTCACGCGCAGCCTCTCCTTCCCGCCATCCCCTTCTCCCGGCCCATCCCCTGCCCCCGGCCCATCCCCTGCCCCCGGCACGGACAGGTCGGCGCCGAGGTCGAAAAGATCGTTCTGGATGCGGGCGAGCATCGCGTCCTCCTCCTGCGCGGTGTGCAGGCGCAGCAGGCCGATGGCGGCGTTGGCCTCGTCCACCGCGCCCAGCGCCTCCACGCGGGGCGCGTGCTTCGGCAGGCGGGTGCCGTCGCCGAGCGAGGTCTGGCCGCCGTCGCCGCCGCGGGTGGTGATGACGTCGAGCTTGACCATGCGGCCCCTCAGTTCAGCTGGAAGACGACACGGTAGTCCCGGCTGCCCCAGACGGGCACCCCATCCCGCAGCGCCGGAATGAAGCGGCAACGGCGGATGCCGCGCTGCGCCGCCTCGTCCAGCCCCGCATAGCCGCTGGATTCGGCGATCCGCGCCTCCACCACCCGGCCATCGTCCGAGACGCGCAGGCGCAGGCCCACCGCGCCGGTGACCCCGCGCTGCCGCTCGGAGGCGGGGTAGCCGATCACGTCCTGGCAGCCCGGCTGGGGGGCGCCGACCGCGCGGCTCTCGCCCGGGGAACCGGCCGTGCCCGCGCCCAGCCGCACCGCGCCGGGGGCCACTGGCACCTCGACCGTCCGCATCGGCGCGCCGGCGGCCGGCGGTGCGGCCTGGACGGTTGGCGCGGATGGCGCCGGGGCGGGCGCCGGAGGTGTGGGCCGGGCGGGTGCCGGGGGTGCGGGCGGCGGCGGCAGGGGCAGCGGGGCGGCCTCCGCCGCCCGGGGCGGGGTTGGCTGGGGCGCGGGGGATGGCGGGGCCGCGGCGGGCGGAGCGTTCGGCGCGGGGGACGGCGCCGGGGGTGGCGCAACCGCCGCCGGTGGGGGCGGCAGGGGCGGCGCGGGACTGGGTTCGGGCATGGCCGCCGCCTCGGACGGCGCGGGCTGCTGCGGCACGGGCGGGCTCGGCTCGGGTGGCGGCGGCGTCTCCACCGGCGGCGCGGGCGGCGGCGGTGCGGCGGATGGCGGGGCAGGCGCGGGTGGCGGGGCGGGAAGGCTGGGGGAGAGCTCCGGCGCCCCCTCCCCTGCCCCGATCGGGCCTTCCCAGACCAGCGGCGTCCCTTCCACGACCTTCGGTTCCGCCATCTCGCGCGGGCCCAGGTCCATCAGGATCGCGGCCAGCACCGCCGCGTGCAGGGCGGCGGCGGCCCAAAGGGTCCAGCGGACCGGCCGTTCCCAGGGCGCGCGCGGGCGCCAGGCCGGCGCGGCGGTGGGCGCGAGGATCAGGGCGCCGCTCAAGACCTCAGAGCACCAGCACTCCGCTGTGCTTCGCCTTGCCCTCGGGCTCCACGTGGATGGTGATCACGGCGTTGCCGAGCCGGTCCTTCAGGGCTGTCTCGACACGGTCGCAGATGTCGTGCGCCTCGGAAACCGGCATGGCGCCGGGGACGACGAGGTGGAATTCCACGAAGGTGATCCGCCCGGCATGGCGGGTCCGCAGGTCGTGCGCCTCGATCGCGCCTTCCGCCGCGGAGGAAACGATGTTCCGGATGGCGGCCAGGTCCTCCGCCCCCACCGCCTCGTCCATCAGCCCGCCCACGCTCTCCCGCAGCAGCCGCGCGCCGGAGACGAGGATCATCACGGCGGTGACGCCCGCCATGAGGGGGTCCAGCCAGAGGAGGCCGGTTGCGGCAACGAGGCCTACGCCGGCGATCACCCCGGCGGAGGTGATCACGTCCGACATCAGGTACTTGGAATCCGCCACCAGCGCGGGCGAGCCCAGGCGCCGGCCCCGCCGCCTCAGGATGGTGGCCCAGCTGCCGTTGATGATGGTGGCCACCGCCGAGAGCGCGATGCCGACCAGCGGCTGGTCCGGGGCGCGGGGGTTGAAGATGGCCCCGTACACCTCCTGCAGGATCATGGAGGCGGCGACGAGGATCAGCGTCCCCTCCAGCACCGCGGAGAAGTACTCCACCTTGGCGTGGCCATAGGGGTGGTTCTCGTCCGCCGGCATGGCGGAGTAGCGCACGGCGGCCAGGGCCGCGGAGGCGGCGGCGACGTTCACCACCGTCTCCAGCATGTCCGCGAAAAGGGCCGTGCTGCCCGTCAGCCACCACGCGGCCCCTTTGAGGGAGAGCACGAGGAGGCCGACGCCGAGGCTGGTCCAGGCAGTGCGTTCGGTCGGGGACATGGGCGGGAGATACCCCGCCGCCCCCTAGACCGAGAAGTACTTAGCGCGCGGGTGGTGCAGCACGATCGCGGAGGTGGATTGCTCGGGATGCAGTTGCCATTCGTCGGAGATCGTGACCCCGATCCGGTCCGCCTTCAGCAGGCGCAGCAGCGGCTCCTGGTCCTCCAGCTTCGGGCAGGCGGGGTAGCCGAAGGAGTAGCGGCCGCCCCGGTAGCCCTGGGACAGCATCTTCTCCATGTCCCGCTCATCCTCGCCGGCATAGCCCCACTCCGCCCGGATGCGCTTATGAACGTACTCCGCCATGCCCTCCGCCATCTCCACCGAGAGGCCGTGGAGGTAGAGGTAGTCCTGGTAGCGGTTGCCCTCGAACCATTCCCGCGCCAGGTCGCTCGCCTTCTGGCCGACGGTGACGACCTGCAGGCCGATCACGTCGCGGTTCTCCGGCCCGTCATCCACGTCGCGCACGAAGTCGGCGATGCAGTCGCCATCGTCCTTCGGCTGGCGCGGCAGGTTGAAGCGGGTGGCTTCCGTCACCCCGTCCTCCTCGAAGAGGATGAGGTCGTTCCCCTGCCCCGCGCACTTCCAGTAGCCGTAGATGGCCTGGGGCTTGAGGATCTCCTGCTCCTCCGTGATCTGGAGCATCCGGCGCAGCACCGGGCGCAGCTCCTGCTTCGCCCAGCCCAGGAAGTCGTCCAGGCTGCGGCCCTGCTTCCGGAAGCCCCACTGGAACTGGTACAGGCTGCGCTCATTGATGAAGGGCACGATCGCCCTGGGCGGGGCCTCCACCACGCGGGCGCCCCAGAAGGGCGGGGCGGGCACTTGCTCCCCGGCCGTCACGCGCTGGCGCCGCGCCTTGGCGTAGGCCACGTCCACCGGCGCGAAGCCGCGCGCATCGGCCGTGCCGAGGGTGCGCCGCTCGTTCCGGCTCTTGCCCACGCGCTTGGCCTGCAGGGCGGCCAGATAGTCGTCGAAGCCGTTGCCCATCACCTTGTCCATCAGGTGCAGGCCGTCGAAGGCATCCCGTGCATAGGCCACGCGTCCGCAGGCATAGGACTTGACGCAGTCCTCCTCCACGTAGTTCCGCGTCAGCGCGGCGCCGCCCAGCAGCACGGGCACTTCCACGCCCTGGCGCGACATCTCCTCGAGGTTCTCGCGCATCACCACGGTGGACTTCACCAGCAGGCCGGACATGCCGATGGCGTGCGCCTTGTGCTCCTTCGCGGCGTTGACGATGTCCTGCAGCGGCACCTTAATCCCGAGGTTCACCACCTTGTAGCCGTTGTTGGTGAGGATGATGTCGACAAGGTTCTTGCCGATGTCATGCACGTCGCCCTTCACCGTGCCGAGGACGATGGTGCCCTTCTCCTGCCCCTCGATCCGCTCCATGTGCGGCTCCAGATAGGCGACGGCGGACTTCATCGTCTCCGCGGATTGCAGCACGAAGGGGAGCTGCATCTTGCCCGCGCCGAAGAGCTCGCCCACCACCTTCATCCCGTCCAGCAGGATGTCGTTGATGATGGAGAGCGGCGTGATGCCCTTGGCCAGCGCGTCGGCCAGCTCGTCGTCGAGCCCCTTGCGGTCGCCGTCCACGATGCGGTCCTTCAGGCGGCCCTCCACCGTCTCCGCCTTCGCGCGCTTGGCGGAATCGGCGGCCTTCCGGCCGGCGAAGATCTCCAGCAGCTTCTGAAGGGGGTCGTAGCCCTCCTCACGCCGGTCGAAGATCAGGTCCTCGCAGACCTTGACCTCCTCGGGCGGGATCAGGTGCAGCGGCTTGATCTTGGAGACGTGGACGATCGCCCCCGTCATGCCCGCGCGCACCGCGTGGTCCAGGAACACCGAGTTCAGCGCGTGGCGCGCCGCCGGGTTCAGCCCGAAGGAGATGTTGGAGAGGCCGAGCATGATCTGGATGTCCGGGAAGGCCTCCCGGATCATGCGGATGCCGTCCAGCGTCCAGAGGCCGAGCTTGCGGTCGTCCTCGTTGCCCGTCGCGATGGTGAAGGTCAGCGGGTCGATCATCAGGTCGGACTGGGGCAGCCCGTACCGGTCGCAGGCGAACTCCACCAGGCGGCGCGCGATCCGCAGCTTGTCCTCGGCCGTCTTCGCCATGCCCACCTCGTCGATGGTGAGCGCGATCACGGCGGCGCCGAACTTCTTGGCCAGCTTCATGCGGTCGTGGGCGTGGCCCTCGCCGTCCTCGAAGTTGATGGAGTTGATGATGGGCTTGCCGCCGTGCAGCTTCAGCGCCGCTTCGATCACTGGCGTCTCGGTGGAATCGATCACCAGCGGGGCGTTCACGCTGCTGGTGAAGCGCGTGATCACCTCGTTCATCTCGGCCATCTCGTCGCGGCCGACGAAGGCGGTGCAGATGTCCAGGGAGTTGGACCCCTCCCCCACCTGCTCGCGGCCCATGGCGACGCAGCCGTCCCAGTCATGCGCGGCCTGCCGCTCGCGCCAGGCCTTGGAGCCGTTGGCGTTGCAGCGCTCGCCGATGGAGAAGTAGGCGTTCTCCTGCCGCAGCGCCGTGGCGCCGTAGAGGGAGGCGACGGAGGGCACCCAGACCGGCTTGCGCGCGACCGGCGCGGGGCGGTGCCCGCTGCCGGCCAGCTTCCGCAGCATCGCGTCCTGCGCCTGGATATGCGGGATGGAGGTGCCGCAGCAGCCGCCGATGAGGTTCAGCCCGTCCTCGGTGACGAAGCGCTCCATCCAGCTCGCCATCTCCTCGGCGCCCAGCGGATAGTGCGTCTTCCCGTCCACCAGTTCCGGCAGGCCGGCATTGGGCTGCACGGAGATCAGCCCGCGCCAGTTCTGGGACAGGTAGCGGACGTGCTCCGCCATCTCCTGCGGGCCGGTGGCGCAGTTCAGGCCGATCAGCGGCACGTCCAGCGCGTCGATCACCGTCGCAGCCGCCGCGATGTCCGGGCCCACCAGCAGCGTGCCGGTGGTCTCCACCGTCACCTGCACAAAGATGGGGATGTTGCTTCCGGCATCGGCGATGGCGCGCTTGGCGGCGTTCACCGCCGCCTTGATGAAGAGCGTGTCCTGGTTCGTCTCGGTCAGCAGCGCGTCGGCGCCGCCCGCGATCAGGCCGCGGCACTGCTCGTGCAGCGCGGCCTCCAGCCGATCGTACTCGATGTGGCCGAGGCTCGGCAGCTTCGTGCCCGGGCCGATGTCGCCGATCACCCAGCGGTGGCGGCCGTCCGCGAAGGTTTCGGCGGCTTCCCGCGCCAGCTCCACGGAGAGCTTGTTGATCTCGAAGGCGCGGTCGCCCAGCTCGAACTCGTCCAGCGTGATCGGGGAACCGCCGAAGCTGTTGGTCAACACCGCGTCCGACCCGACCTCGTAGTAGCCGCGATGGATCTCGCGCACGAGGTCGGGGCGGGAGAGGTTCAGGACCTCCGTGCAGTTCTCCTTGTTCCAGTAGTCCTTCTCGACATCCAGGGTCAGGGCCTGCACGCGGCTGCCCATGCCGCCGTCGCAGAGCAGCACGCGGTCGCGCAGGGCGTCGAGCAGATGCGGTCGGGACATGATGGTTCTCTCAGGCAGGCTGCACGGCGGTGGCGCGATGCGCGCACCACAGGCGGACTTGGAGCGGGCCGGGGATCTCCACCGGCGGAAGAAGGGCGCAGCCGGCATCGCCGAGCCAGCCGGCCAGTTGCGCGTCGTCGAAGCCCGGCCAGCGATGGGCTTGGCGCTCGATGAGGTCGGCGCGGTCATGGGCGGCAAGGTCCACCACCAGCAGCACGCCGTCCGGCGCCAGCACGCGCGCGGCCTCGGCCAGGGCCGCCGCCGGGTCCTCGGCGTAGTGCAGCACCATCTGCAGCGTCACCGCGTCGAAGGAATCATCCGGGAAGGGCAGCCGGTACATGTCGGCCTGCCGCACGGCGCAGCGCGGGGCGAGGCCGCGCTCCGCCAGGCGGCCGCGAGCCAGGGCCAGCATGTCGCGGCTTGCATCCACGCCCAGCGCCGCATCGCAGCGATCCGCCACCAGCTCCAGCAGCTGGCCGGTGCCGGCGCCGATATCCAGCAGGCGGCCGACATGCCCCGGCAGGGCGGCGAGCAGGGCGCGCTCGATCTCGGCGGCGGGCAGGCCAAGGGCACGCATCTCGTCCCAGTCGGCGCCGGCGCTGCGGAAGGCCTCGCTCGCGGCGCGTACCCGCTCCGCGCCCAGCCGGGCGGCGAGGCGACGGTCGGCGGCCAGGAGCGGGTCGTCCTCCGGCAGGCGGGCCAGGATCGCGCGGGCCAGGTCCGCGCGCGGCGCCAGGGAGAAGTAGACGTTGGAGCCCTCCGGCATCCGCTCCAGCAACCCCGCCTCCACCAGCAATTTCAGGTGGCGGGAAAGGCGCGGCTGGGATTGGCCGAGGGCGGCGCAGAGGTCGGTGACGCAGAGCGCCCCGCGGGCGCAGAGCGCGAGCAGCCGCAGCCGCGTGGGCTCGGCGGCGGCGCGGAGCTGGGCCAGGGTCTCTTCCATGGGCTTGCATATGACATAACGATATCTTTATGTCTATCGGAAAGGAGGCCCCGCCCCATGCCCGTCTTTGCCGATGGCCGGATCCCCGTCTCGATCGTGGCGGATGAGGCCGCGCTGGCCACCAGCCTCGCGGGTGGAGGGAAGGCCGCCCTGCTGGCCGAGGGACCGCCCGCGAGCCTGCCGCCCGGCATCGTCGCCAGCGCCGGTTTCGAGCCGGCCGGCACCCATCCCGCGGCGTGCACCTGCTGCGCCGGGCGCGTGCCAATGGCCCAGGCGCTGGACGCGCTGTTCCTGGACCGGGTCAAAGGCCGGGCGCCCTGGTTCGACCGCGTGGTCGCCCTGCTCCCCTCCCCGGACCGGCGGGCGGAACTGGACGTGATCCTTCACATGGACGGCGTGGTCTCGGCCCGCTACCGGCCGGCCTAGATGAGAATGCTAGGCGGGGGTGCTGCGGTCGCCCTCGCCCAGCGCCTTCTGCATGTAGACCACGTCCACCCAGTTCCCGAACTTCAGCCCCACCGCCTTGAGGACCCCGGCCTGCCGGAAGCCGAGGGAGAGGTGCAGGCCGATCGAGCCCACATTCTCTGAATCACCGATCACGGCGACCATCTGACGGAACCCCTCCGCCTCCGCGCGCTTCAGAAGCTCCGCCACCAGGGCCTTGCCCACGCCCTGGCCGCGCACGTCGTCCCGCACGTAGATCGAGTCCTCCGCCGTGTGCCTGTAGGCGGAGCGGGCATGGAAATTGGCATAGTAGCCGTAGCCGAGGACGCGGCCTTCCTCCTCCACCACAAGCCAGGCATGGCCGGCGCCCTGCACCCTGGCGATGCGGGCGCCCAGCTCCTCGGCCGGCGGGGGCGATTCCTCGAAGGTGCCGGTGCCGTGCAGCACGTGGTGGGCGTAGATCTCCGCGATGGCGGGGGCGTCGTCGGGGGTCGCGTCGCGGATCGGCATGACCGATGCCTAGAGCAGAACGCGGCCCTGGGGGAACACCCTCTTACGTTAAAATCATACTCCGTCAGACCGGCAGGCCGAGCCGTTCCGCCACACGCTCCGCCAACGCCAGCAGCGCCCGGTCCCGCCCCGGCGCTGCCACGAGGGAGAAGCCGACCGGCGCGCCCTCCACCTTGCCCGCGGGGATGGAGACCTCGGGCAAGCCGCCCAGCCCGGCAATGGCGGTGACGCCGATCGTCACCTCCCGCGCCCAGAGCTGCTCCTCGGCCGAGGCGCCGAGCTTCGGCGCCGGTATGGGCGAGGTGGGATAGACCAGCACCGCCCCGCCCCCCAGCAACCCGAGCAGGCGCTGGCGGAAGGCCCGGCGGTAGGCGCGGCCGGCGGCCGCCTTCTCCGGCGCCATGGCGCGCGCGATGGCGAAGCGCTCGCCCACGCCGGGGCCGAAGGCCGGCTCCGCCGCGGCCACCCAGTCGCCGAGCGTCGCCCAGGCCTCCTCGGCCTGCATGCAGCGGAAGTGCTCGTAGACCACCGCCAGCGTCTCCGTGAACAGGGAGACCTGCAGGCACCCGTCCATCACGGAGCCGACCGCCTCCATCGCGGGCGTCAGGGCGTTGGCCACGGCGGGCTGCGCGTTCATCCAGGCCTCCTGCACGCGCAGGAGGGGCCCCAGCGGCCCTTCCCCACCCAGGGGCAGCAGGACCTCTCCCGTACGGCGCAGGACGGAGGCGCGGCCGGCGAACCAGCCCGCCGTGTCGAAGGAAGGCGCGAGGCCCCGCGTGCCGGTCAGCGGCACCGCGCCCCAGCTGGGCCGGATGCCATAGACACCGCAATAGGAGGCGGGAATGCGGACCGATCCGCCCGTGTCGGAGCCGAGGGCGATATCCGCCTCGCCGGAGGCAACGACGGAGGCGCTGCCGCAGGAGGAGCCGCCGGGGAAGCGGTCCGGCGCGGCAGGGTTCAGGGGCGTGCCGTACCAGACATTCTCGCCCGTCAGCCCGTAGGCGAGCTCCATGGTCTTCGTCTTTCCGACGAAGCGCGCCCCTGCCTCGGCCAGCATCAGCACGGCGGGGGCGGTGGAGGGGGGCACGGGCTGGGTGCGGGCCCAGTCGGGGTTGCCGTAGGTGGTGGGGGAGCCGGCGACGTCGTAGAGATCCTTGGCCGCGAAGGTCAGGCCGGCGAGCGGACCGTCTGGTGCGTGCACCAGCGGCGCCCGCTCCCCCGGCATGAAGCCGCTGCCATCGATCCCATCAGGCATATCGTTTCGAATCCCCTGGTATACAGGTCCGGATGCTGCGGCAGGGTCACGGACCTGTCCATCCGTGCCGCGCCGCAACATTGCACCCGCCGTATCAGCGCGCGCGGAGCAGTTCCGCCACGCGCAGCAGGATCAGCTCGTTGTCGTCGGCGCGGGTCAGGTGGCGGCCCGCGCTGAAGGGCAGGTTGTTGTCGTTGCCGACGATGATGTGGTCCTCATCCACCCGCGCCACGTTCTCGATGGTGAAGAAGGGGAAGGAAAAACGGTCGCGCGGGACGTCCGCGTCCAGGTCGCCGCGCTGGCGCGCCACGCCCTCGGGGTCCCGGATCGCCATCAGGTCGATGTAGCCGATCTTCTTCACGTAGCCCTGCGCGTCGGTCTCGCCGAGGTCGATCAGGGACACGCGCTTCACCTTCGCCGGCGCGTGGAAGCAGGCGGGCGGGGTCTGCCCTGCGGCGCAGGCGCGGGAGGGATCGCCCTCGCCGTCGTCGCGCTCAATCACCAGGGCACGGCGGTCGTCGATCATGTTGAAGTCACCGATGGAGGTCGCGCCCTCCGCGAAGCGGAAGCGCATCGTGCGGCCCGTCCAGTTCCCGTTCGCCGTGTCCAGCTCCAGGATGCGGAGGGTGTTGTCCTCCGGCTTGCCGTCCGCGCCGAACAGGGGCTTCTCCAGCAGGGCGTAGAGGCGGGTGCCGTCCGGGCTCAGCGCCATGCCCTCATAGCCGCCGCTGCGCTGCGACTGCACGGCGACCGTCGCGGCGGGGGTGGCGGGGGAGACGAGGTCCGGGTGGTCCGGGCTGCGGATCGCGCGGGAGTCCAGCGCCGTTTCCACCACGCGGCGCACGCGCCCCTGGGCGTCGATCTGGATCAGGAAGGGGCCGAACTCCTCGCCGATCCAGAAGCCGTCGGCGACGGGCTGCAGGCTCTCCGGGTCGAAGTCCGCGCCGGTCAGGTAGCGGCGCTCCGTGCCCTCGTTCACGATGCGGAAGGGCACGCGGCGCTCGGGGTCGGAGAGGAAGATCGTCTGCAGCACCTGAACCTGGCCGGTGCGGAAGTCAGGGCGGATCTTGTGGAACATCAGCAGCGCGTCGGCGGAGTTGCGCTTGTTGCCGAAGCCGTTGTCCGTCAGCACCCAGTAGGCGCCGGGCTCGCCCACCACGGGCTTGATGCCGGAAAAGCCCTGCACGGCCTGGCCGTTGAACGGCAGGGAAAGCCCGGTGGGGCGGCCGTTCGGCGCGGGGCCCGTCGTGCCGGGCAGGCTGCCGTCCATGCGGCGGTTGTTGGGGCCGGTGTACTTGCCGGCCTGCCGCGCATCCGCCGGTGCGTCCGACGGCGCGGGGATGATCGTGTTCGCCGGCAGGACCGCATGGCCCTCGAGCACGGCCTCGAATCGTCGTTCCTGGGCATTGACGGCAACAGAGAGGGTCAGGAGGGCGGCTGTGGCCAGGAGAAGGGCACGCATGGAATCGGCTGGTCCCGGATAGGTCGGAGCCGGGAGTTAGGCAGGCCGGATTTCGGCCGTTTGACAGCCAGATGACGAAACCATGTCGGTCCCCTCGGCGTGGTCAGGCGGCGGCGCCGAGCAGCAAACAGGCGGCGGCGCCGAGGCTCAGTCCCCAGCGCAGCCGAAGATAGGGCGCGGGGACCAGGCCGCGCCGGGCAGCCAGGGTTTCGACGAGGGCGGTTGCGACCAGGATGACAGCAAGCGTGATCAGGCCGGGCCGGAAGCCGGGCATCAGAAGCGCGATCCAGGCGGCCAGGGCGGGCAGGACGCCCAGGCCCATCCGGCCCCAGGCTGCCCCCTCCTCCCCCGGCGCGGGATGCAGCGCGAGGCCCCAATGGACCGCGCCGAGGAAGGAGGCGATGGCTGCCCCGTAGGCGATCAGCCCGCGCAGCGCGTCCGGGCGCCATTCCGGCGAGGCCAACGCCAGCAGGGCCATCCCGGCGAAGGGGATCAGCCCGGCCGGGCCGAGGATACGGGCAGGGGTGGGGAGAGCTTCGCGCATGGGTCGCATCTCGGGGCGGGAGGCGGTAGCGCAAGCCTCGCCGCGGCACCTCAGAGCGTAGGGGCCGATCCCCGTCCCGCCAGGGCGCGGCTCGGCGCCGCCAGCGCCCACCGCACCCAGCGGAACAGCAGGAACCCGATCGCGAGCATAAGCGCGCCCATCAGCACGAAGCCGCCCGGTGCGGCGCGAGTGGGGAAGACGGCGTCGGTCAGCACCGCTGCCAGGATCACGGCCCCCATGAAGCCCGCCACCTGCACCACGAAGTGGACCGCGTAGCGCCGCACGAAACGGTCCCGTTCCTCCCGCGAGACCGGGATGGGCGGCCCCTTCGCGTTCTCACGGTAGATGTAGCCATGGCCCGAGGGCTTGAACTGGGCGGCCATGCCGAGGCCAAGCAGTTCGCTGAGGCTCATTCCGCCCTCCGTGGCTCCCGTGCCGAGCAGCGCGCGAGGAGTATAGGCGCGCGCTGCGGCCGATCCATACGCCGCGCGCCGCCCCCTCAGGCCGCCACCCAAGGCAGGGGCGGGTGGTCTGCCCGGGCCATCGGGGCCTTCGGGCGGCCTTCCGCGTCCCAGTTGGAAGCGTCCAGCCAGGCCGCGATGGCATCCCGCCGCGCCGGCCACTCATCCGCCAGGATGGAGAACTGCGCCGTGTCCCGAAGCCGCCCCTTGACCACCTTGATGGCCCGCAGCGTGCCCTCGTACCGGAAGCCCAGGCGGGCGGCGGCGTTGCGGGAAGGCCCGTTCAGGGCATGGCACTTCCAGACCAGGCGGCGGTAGCCGAGGTCGTCCATGGCGTGCCGCATCAGCAGGAACATGGCCTCCGTCGCTGCCCGCGTGCGCTGCAGGCGGGGGGAGAACCAGATGTGCCCGATCTCGATCGCGGAATCGGCGGGGAAGATCTCCATCAGGGTCAGCCAGCCATCGGCGGTGCCGGTGCGGTGGGGCCGCACGGCCCAGGCAATGGGATCGTGCTGGGCCGCGAAGGCGGCCACGTGGCGGCGCATGGCCGCCTCGTCCGCGAAGGGGCCGTAGCCGAGATAGGCCCAGCCGGGTTCCGCCCCGGGCGCCTGGGCCGCTGCCCAAAGCTCCGGGGCGTGCCGGGTGTGCAGCGGCTCCAGCTCCACGCTGGCGCCCCGATGGAGGGTGCGGGCCGGCAGGGGCCGGGGAGTGGGATCGACTTCGGGACCTAGGGGCGGGGATTCGGACATGGAGGGGATGCTGCGCCGGGCCAGTCCGCCCCTCAAGCCACCCCTGTTCCGTGACTGCCGCATTGCACAAGCGGCGGGGCCATCCCATACCGTGCCCGCCATGCTGAACGACGCCTCCCCCTCCAAGACCGGCCCGGACCCCAAGCGGCCGGCCATGTCCGCCTTCCACGAGGCCGAGGTGCTGGAGGTCCGCCACTGGACCGACCGGCTCTTCTCCTTCCGCTGCACGCGGGAACCGGGCTTCCGCTTTCTGGCCGGGCAGTTCGCCATGATTGGGCTGATCGTGGACGGCAAGCCGCTGATGCGGGCCTATTCCGTCGCCTCCCCGCCTTGGGAGGAGACGCTGGAGTTCCTCTCCATCAAGGTGCAGGACGGCCCCCTCACCTCCCGCCTGCAGAACATCAAGCCCGGCGACACGGTGCTGATCAACCGCAAGCCCGTGGGCACGCTGCTGCTGGACAACCTGCTGCCCGGGAAGAACCTGTGGTTCCTCTCCACCGGCACCGGCCTGGCCCCCTTCATGTCCCTGATCCGGGAACCCGAGGCCTATGACCGGTTCGAGAAGGTGATCGTGACGCACACCGTGCGCGACGTGGAGGAGCTGGCCTACCGCGAGTACATCACCCAGGACCTGATGCAGCACGAGTTCCTGGGCGAGATGGTCCGGGAAAAGCTCGTCTATTATCCCAGCGTGACGCGCCAGGACTTCCCGACGCGCGGGCGCATCACGGAGCTGATGGACAGCGGCCGCATCTACGCCGATCTCGGCCTGCCGCCTCTCTCGCCGGAGAATGACCGCGTCATGCTCTGCGGCTCGCCGGAGATGCTGGCGGACACCAAGGCGCGGCTGGAGGCGCTGGGCATGAAGGAAGGCAGCGCGCACGAGCCGGCCCACTTCGTGGTGGAGCGCGCGTTCGTCGACAAGTAGGGCGTCGACAAGTAGGGCGTCGACAGGCAAGGCGTCGCTAAATCGGGACAGATGAAGATTAAGTTGCGGCCCCGTTAGAATCGAGGCAGGCTTTCGCATGAGCGCGCCCGTCAGATGGTGCGCCACGAGGGAAGCTTCATGTCCGAGAAGAATGGGGCGGGCCGCCGCGGCCTGCTGCGGGCGGCTGCCGTCGGCGCGACCGGCGCCGCCGTCCTCGCCACGCCGAGCGTCAGCCGCGCGCAGACCGTCACGCTCCGTTTCCAATCCACCTGGCCGCAGCGCGACATCTTCCACGAATTCGCCCAGGACTACGTGGAACGGGTGAACCGCATGGCCGGCGGGCGGCTGCGGGTGGAGCTGCTGGCGGCCGGTGCCGTCGTCGGCGCCTTCCAGGTGCTGGATGCCGTCCATGCCGGCACGCTGGATGGCGGCCACGGGGTGGTCGCCTACTGGTACGGCAAGAACAAGGCCTTCAGCCTGTTCGGCACCGCCCCGCCCTGGTTCGGCGACGCCAACCAGATGCTCGGTTGGTTCTATCACGGCGGCGGGGAGGCGCTGTACCGGGAGCTCCTGCAGGACGTCCTGAAGGTCAACGTCGTCGGCTTCCTCTCCGGCCCCATGCCGACCCAGCCCTTCGGCTGGTTCAAACAGCCGATCGAACGGGTGGATCAGATCCGCGGGCTGAAATACCGCACCGTGGGCCTGGCCGCGGAGCTGATGGCGGAGATGGGCGCGGCCGTCGTCTCGTTGCCCGGCGGCGAGATCGTGCCGGCGCTGGAGCGCGGGGTGATCGACGGGGCGGAGTTCAACAACCCCTCCTCCGACCGCGTCCTCGGCTTTCCCGACGTGGCCAAGGCCTACATGATCCAGAGCTACCACCAGCGGGTGGAGAGCTTCGAGATGCTGTTCAACAAGACGAAGTACGAGAGCCTGCCGGTGGAGATCCAGGCCATCATCCGCCACGGCGCGGAGGCGGCATCGGCCGACATGTCCTGGAAGCTGCAGGACCGCTACTCCAAGGACCTGCTGGAGATGACCCAGCGCCAGGGCGTGCAGGCGCGCCCCCTTCCCCGCCCGGTCCTGGAGGCGCAGCTGGCCGCCTGGAACAAGGTGATCGAGCGGCTGGAGAACGACAACTCCAACCCGAACAACGGACCCTTCTTCAAGAAGGTCTGCGACAGCCAGAGGGAGTGGTGCCGGCGCGTGGGCAACTTCTTCCTGCGCTACGAGGCGAGCCAAGTGGCCGCCTACAACCACTTCTTCGCCGCGCGCTGAGGGGCACGGGACAGGGCGGCGCCATGCAGCGGGTCCTCCTCGGGATCGACCGGCTCTCGACCCTGGTCGGGCAGGCTTTCGCCTGGTGCATCGTCGGCCTCACCTTCGTCGTCACCTACGAGGTGGTGGCGCGATACGCCTTCCGCGCGCCGACCACCTGGGCCTACGACGCCACCTACATGCTCTACGGCGCGCTGTTCATGATGGCCGGCGCATACGCGCTCTCGCGCAACGGGCATGTGCGCGGCGACTTCCTGTACCGCATGATGCCGCCGCGCCGGCAGGCCACGCTCGACCTCGTGCTCTACATCCTGTTCTTCTTTCCCGCGATCTTCGCCTTCATGGTCGCCGGCTGGCACTTCTTCGAGGAGAGCTGGCGGCAGAACGAGCGGTCCATGTTCTCCCCGACCGGCCCGGTGATCTGGCCCTTCAAGTTCCTCATCCCGCTGGTGGGACTCCTGCTGCTTCTGCAGGGGATGGTTGAGGTGGTGCGTTGCATCCGCTGCATCCGGGAAGGCACCTGGCCGCCCCGCCTGTCGGACGTGGAGGAGATGGACCAGCTCATCCTCGCCCAGGCCGAGGAGCGCGGGGCGGAGGCGCTGGCCGCGGACGTCGCGCGCGGGGCGGAGATCACGCCTCCGGCGGAAGCGGCGCGGCGCGAGCGCGCCGCCGACCAGCAGGACGGCCGGTGACAGCACCCGAACAGGATCATGCGCCCCGATGAGCGACCCCGCCCTCGGCCTGACCATGCTCGGGCTGTTCCTGTTCTTCATCCTGCTGGGCTTCCCCATCGCCTTCACGCTGATGGCCATGGGGCTGTTCTTCGGCTACCTCGGCATGGGCGACCGCATCTTCGACCTGCTCGTGCAGCGCACCTACGCGGTGATGGCGAACGACGTGCTCATCTCCGTCCCGCTCTTCGTCTTCATGGGCTACGTGATCGAGCGGGCGAACATCCTGGACCGGCTGTTCCGATCCTTGCAGATGGCCTCCGGCAACATCCCCGGCAGCCTGGCGGTGGCCACCATGGCCACATGCGCGCTCTTCGCCACCGCCACGGGCATCGTGGGCGCGGTGGTCACGCTGATGGGGCTGCTCGCCTTCCCCGCCATGCTGAAGGCCGGCTACGACGTGCGGCTGGCAGCGGGCGTTACCTGCGCGGGCGGGTGCCTGGGCATCCTCATCCCGCCCTCCATCATGCTGATCCTCTACGGGGCCACGGCGGGGGTCTCGGTGGTGCAGCTCTACGCCGCGGCCTTCATCCCCGGCGTGACGCTGGCGGTCTGCTATATCCTCTACATCATCATTCTCGCCATGCTGAAGCCGCGTATGGCGCCGCCCTTGCCGCCGGAGGAGCGGAACATTCCCTTCGGCCGGGTGGTCTGGGCGCTGGTCAGTTCCTTCGTGCCGCTGGCCCTGCTGATCGCCTCCGTGCTCGGCGCCATCCTCATGGGGCTGGCGACGCCCAGCGAGGCGGCGGCCATGGGCAGCCTCGGCTCCATCGTGCTCGCGATCGCCTACCGCGCCTTCACCTGGGCGAAGCTGAGGGAGAGCGTGTTCCTGACGGCCCGCACCTCCGCCATGGTGTGCTGGCTTTTCGTCGGCTCCTACGTCTTCTCCTCCGTCTTCGGCTATCTCGGCGGGCAGTCCGTGGTGGAGGAGTTCGTCAAGTCGCTGCCGCTGAACAGCTTCACCTTCATGATCCTGGCGCAGGCCATCATCTTCGTGCTCGGCTGGCCGCTGGAATGGACGGAGATCATCGTGATCTTCGTGCCGATCTTCCTGCCGCTGCTGGACGACTTCGGCGTCTCGCCCCTCTTCTTCGGGGTGATGATCGCCCTCAACCTGCAGACCTCCTTCCTCTCCCCGCCGGTCGCGATGGCGACCTTCTACCTCAAGGGCGTGGCGCCGAAGCACGTGCGGCTGGAGGACATCTTCGCCGGCGTGATGCCCTTCATCTACATCGTCGTCGCGACCATGGTGGTGATGTACTTCGCGCCGGGGCTGGTGACCTGGCTGCCGGAGACTCTCTACGGCGGCGACGCGCCCGCCGATCCCGGCCTGTCCATGGAAGCCCCGCCGAGCGGCGGCTTCACCGAGGAGGAGGTGCTGCGCGAGTGACCCGTGCCGCCCGCGCCGCATCCTGGCTCGCCGAGGCCCTCTCCACCGGCCGGCCGCTCGCCGCCCTGCCGCCCGACGTGGCTCCGCGCGGCCGCGCGGAGGGCGAGCGGGTGGCCCTGGCCGTGCTGGACGCGCTGGGCATCGTGCCCTGCGGCCTGCGGATGCTGCACGGCACCATCGGCCCCATGATCGAAACCCGCCTGCTGCCGAGCGGCGCAACCGCCGCCCCGCTGCGGCACCCCGTCGCCACCGGCGCGCTCGTCGGCGTGCTGGCCGAGGTGTTGCGGCCCGATGAGGATTCGCGGCCGCGCCTGGCGGCGCTGCACGCCGCGATCGACATCTCGGACCACCGCTTCACCCACGCGCCGGAAGCGCGTGGCGCGCGCGTGGCGGACCTCAACGGCCTCGGCTTCGTCGTCGCCGGCCCGCCGATGGACGACCCGCCGGAGCAGATCGCGCTTGAGGGACGCACGCTGCGCGTGCGCGACGTCCTCGCCCCCGTGGCGGCGGAGGCGCGGCGCCTCGGCGGGCTACCGGCCGGCGCCCTGCTGGTCGCCGCGGGCCTCACCGGCCCGCTCCCGGCCGATGACGGTGCGGTGGCGGCGGATTTTGGGCCGGCGGGCAGGATCTCAGCACGGATCGCCTGAGCGCCCGGCAGATCTTCCGCAGATCATTCGGCGCCGCGTTCACTTCCCCGAGAATTGGCTCTGGCGACACGACCCGGCATCGTTTTACGCTTCCCCCGATGGGTCTGCGCGACGGCCCATCCCCGTGGTGGCCGGAAGCGGCCGCCCGAGGCAACCGAGGTCCGGGCAGCGTCGCGCCCCGGGGGGATTCAGGACCAAGTCCAATCATGAGCACCGTGTATTCATCAACCGTCGCGGCGGAGCGGAACCGCCCGATGACGAAGGAGGAGAGGAAGGTCATCCTCGGCTCCTCCCTCGGCACCGTCTTCGAGTGGTACGACTTCTATCTCTACGGCAGCCTGGCCGGGCTGATCGGCACGCACTTCTTCAGCCAGTACCCCGAGGGCACGCGCAACATCTTCGCGCTGCTGACCTTCGCGGCGGGCTTCCTGGTGCGGCCCTTCGGCGCCATCGTCTTCGGGCGCATCGGCGACCTGGTGGGGCGGAAGTATACCTTCCTCGTCACCATCCTCATCATGGGCGCCTCCACCTTCATCGTCGGCCTCCTCCCCGGCTCGGACACCATCGGCATCCTCGCGCCGATCCTGCTCATCGTGCTGCGCTGCCTCCAGGGCCTCGCGCTCGGCGGAGAGTACGGCGGCGCCGCCACCTACGTGGCCGAGCACGCGCCGAACGGCCGGCGCGGCTTCTACACCTCCTTCATCCAGATCACGGCGACGGCGGGGCTGTTCCTCTCGCTGCTGGTCATCCTGGGCGTCCGCACCTGGATCGGCGAGGCGGCCTTCGCCGAGTGGGGCTGGCGCGTTCCCTTCCTGCTCTCCGTCGTGCTGCTGGGCATCTCCGTCTGGATCCGCTCCACGCTGAACGAGAGCCCGGCCTTCAAGAAGATGAAGGAGGAGGGCACCGGCTCCAAGGCGCCGCTGTCCGAGGCCTTCGGCCAGTGGAAGAACGCCAAGTGGGCGCTGCTCGCGCTGCTCGGCCTCACCATGGGCCAGGCGGTGGTCTGGTACACCGGGCAGTTCTACGCGCTGTTCTTCCTCGGCTCGATCCTGAAGGTGGACGGCCCGACGACGAACCTGCTCATCGCCTGGGCGCTGCTCCTGGGCTCCGGCGGCTTCGTCCTCTTCGGCTGGCTGTCGGACAAGATCGGCCGCAAGCCGATCATCCTCGGTGGCTGCCTGCTGGCCGCGCTGACCTACTTCCCGCTGTTCAAGCTGCTGACGGCGGAGGCCAACCCGGCGCTGCACCAGGCGCAGCAGACCATCCCCGTGCAGGTGCTGACCAATCCGGCGACCTGCTCCTTCCAGTTCAACCCCGTCGGCACAGCGCGCTTCACCCAGCCCTGCGACATCGCCAAGGCCGCCCTCTCGCGCGCCTCGGTGCAGTACTCGGTCGAGGCGCTGCCGGCGAACACGGCGGATGCGGAGACCGCGATCCGCATCAACAACGGCGCGCCCATCCGCGCCACGGACCCCACCTTCGCCCAGCAGCTCTCCGCGGGGCTGACGGCGGCGGGCTACCCGGCCGCGTCCAACCCGTCCGTCGTCAAGATGGCCGGCCCCTTCGACGTGTTCCGCGAGCAGACGGCCGTCATCATCGGCGTCCTCACCATCCTCGTGATCTACGTGACCATGGTGTACGGCCCGATCGCGGCGGCGCTGGTGGAGCTCTTCCCCACGCGCATCCGCTACACCTCCATGTCGCTGCCCTACCATATCGGCAACGGCTGGTTCGGCGGGCTGCTGCCGGCCACCTCGCTGGCGATGGTCGCGCAGACCGGCGACATCTACTACGGCCTCTGGTACCCGATCGTCATCGCGGTCGCGACCGTGATCATCGGTGCCATCTTCATCCCGGAAACCAAGGACCGCGATATCTTCGCGGCCGAGGAATCGGGGAACAACGCGCGGGCCTGAAGATCCGCGCATCAAACTGGGGCGCCGGGAGAGATCCCGGCGCCCTTTCCTTTTCCGGGCCTTGCACGCGCCCGCCACCCCACCCCAAGCTGAAGGCAACGAAGAGCGGGAGGAGGCGGCATGCCGGACGGCGCTTCAGGGAGTCCCTTCCCCGTCCTCCTGCGCGAGGACCGGGGCGCGGTGGCCACCCTTGCCCTGAACCGGCCGGCGGCGCGGAACGGCCTCTCCCTCTCTCTCCTGGATGCGCTGCACTCGGAGCTGGAGGGGATTGCGGCGGACAGCACGGTCCGCTGCGTGGTGATCCGGGCGGAAGGCCCCGTCTTCTGCGCGGGCCACGACCTGAAGGAGATCACCGCGCATTTCGGCGATCCCGATGGCGGCCACGCCTTCTTCTCCGATTCCATGGCGCGTTGCGCGCGGGTGATGCAGGCTATCCCCGCCCTGCCCCAGCCGGTCATCGCTACCGTGCAGGGCCTGGCCACCGCCGCCGGATGCCAGTTGGTGGCTGCCTGCGACCTCGTGATCGCCGCGGAGGAGGCGCGCTTCTGCACGCCGGGCGTGGAGATCGGCCTGTTCTGCTCCACCCCCGCCGTCCCCCTCTCCCGCGCCGTGCCGCGCAAGGCGGCGATGGAGATGCTGCTGACCGGCGAGCCGATCGGGGCGGAGGAGGCGCGGCGCATCGGGCTGGTGAACCGGATCGTGCCGCGCGACGTGCTGGACGAGGCGGCGGCGGAGCTGGCCGCGGGAATCGCCGGCCGTTCGGCCTTCGCGGTGCAGCTGGGCAAGCGGACCTTCCACCGCCAGGCCGGGCTGCCGCTGGAGGAGGCCTACGCGTTGGCCGCGGCCGCGATGGTGGAGAACCTGCTGGCCGAGGACGCGGCCGAAGGGATCGGCGCCCTGCTTGAGAAGCGCGCGCCGGAGTGGAGGCACCGCTGATGGACACAAACCCGCCGCCTTCCGCGAAGCAGGCTTATGACGCCCTGCCCCGCACCGGCGCCAACCACCGCGCCCTGACGCCCCTGCTGTTCGTGGAGCGCGCGGCGGCGACCTTCCCGGACCGCATCGCCGTCATCCACGGCGACCTGCGCCTGACATGGCGGCAGCACCGGGACCGCTGCGTGCGCCTCGCCTCCGCGCTGGCCGCGCGCGGCATCGGGCGTGGGGACACGGTGGCGGCGCTGCTGCCGAATATCCCCGCCATGATCGAGTGCCACAACGGCGTGCCGATGACCGGCGCGGTGCTGAACACCATCAACACGCGGCTGGATGCCGACACCATCGCCTACATCCTGGACCACGGCGAGGCGCGCGCCATCGTGGTGGACAGCGAGCTGGTGCCGCTGCTCGGCCGCGCGCTGGAGATGGTGGCGAACAAGCCCTTCGTGATCGAGGTGAAGGACCCCGTCGCGCCTTTCGACCACACGCTGGGCGGCGAGGATTATGATGCCTTCCTGGCGGGCGGCGACCCGGCCTTCGACTGGCAGCCGCCGGCGGACGAGTGGGACGCGATCGCGCTGAACTACACCTCCGGCACCACGGGGCGGCCGAAGGGCGTGGTGTACCACCATCGCGGCGCCTATCTCGGCGCCATCGGCGACATCCTGGCCTGCGGCATCCCGCCCGCGCCCGTCTATCTCTGGACGCTGCCGATGTTCCACTGCAACGGCTGGTGCTTCCCCTGGGCGGTGGCGGCCGCTTCCGGCACGCATGTCTGCCTGCGCGCCGTGCGCGGGCCGGCGATGTGGGACCTGATCCGCGCACATGGCGTGACGCATATGTGCGGCGCGCCCATCGTGCTGCAGACCCTGGTAAACGACCCCGACCGCGTTCCCGGCACGGGGCTGGTCTTCGGCACCGCCGGTGCATCACCGCCGGAGGCCGTGCTGGCCGCCGCCGACGCGGCGGGCGTGACGGTGCGCCACATCTACGGGCTGACGGAGTGCTACGGCCCTTCCGTGGTGAACGAGTGGCACCCCGAGCACGACGCCCTGCCCGCGCCGGAGCGCGCGGCGCTGATGGCGCGCCAGGGCGTGCGCTACGTGACGCTGGAGGCCTTCGACGTGCTGGACGCGAACGACAACCCCGTACCCGCCGATGCAAAGACGATGGGCGAGGTGGTGATGCGCGGCAACACGGTGATGAAGGGATACCTGAAGGACGCGGCGGCCACCGAGAAGGCCTTCGCGCGCGGCTGGTTCCGCACCGGCGACCTCGGCGTGAAGCACCCGGACGGGTACGTGCAGCTGAAGGACCGCGCGAAGGACATCATCATCTCCGGCGGGGAGAACATCTCCTCTATCGAGGTGGAGGACGCGCTCTACAAGCACCCCGCCGTGGCAGTGGCCGCCGTGGTGGCCGCGCCGGACGAGAAATGGGGCGAGGTGCCCTGGGCCTTCGTGGAGCTGAAGCCCGATGCCGAGGCCACCGAGGCCGCCCTCATCGCCCATGCGCGGGAGAGGCTGGCGAGCTTCAAGGTACCCAAGCGCGTGATCTTCCAGGAGGTGCCGAAGACCTCCACCGGCAAGCTGCAGAAGGTGCCGCTGCGCCAGGCCGTGCGGGCGTGCGAGGTCGGCTGAGGGCTGTCCGTCAGAGCGGCTCGTCGAAGGGGTTGGTGGGGTTCTTGAGCGTCATCCGCCCCCCGGCGACCTGGTCCAGGTCCGCATGGTTCAGCCGGCGTGGGCCCTGCGCGGACAGCGGCAGCTCGCCCGGCGCGATGCCGTATCCGGCGGCGCGCAACAGGGCAGAGGCCGCTTCCGGGTCGGCGGAAGCATCCAGCGCCGGCGCCAGGCGCGCCCGCAGCGCGGGATCGGCCTCCAGGTCCTGCTTCAGGCGCTGCATCTCGGTCGGCACGGGGACTCTCCTCTTTCCTGGTGCCCAGGATAGCCCGGGCGGCGGGATCGGACAGGTGCAACGGCTGTCGCCTTGCGGCCCCCCTGTCCCTGCAGCATGACTCCCACATGACAGAGATCCGCGACAGCCGGCCGGAGGACATCGCGGCGATCGCCCGCATCTATCGCCATTGGGTGGAGACCGGCCGCGCCTCCTTCGAGCTGACCGCGCCGACCGAGGCGGAGATGGCCGCGCGGCGGGATACCATCCTGGCCGGTGGCCACCCCCACCTTGTGGCGACTGACGAGGACGGCGCGGTGCTGGGCTATGCCTATGCCTCCGCCTATCGTCCCCGCCCGGCCTACCGCCACACGGTGGAGAACTCCGTTTACGTTGCGCCCGGCGGCACGAAGGCGGGCACGGGCCGGGCACTTCTCGCCGCCCTGATCGCGCGCTGCGAGGCGGCGGATTTCCGGCTGATGGTCGCCGTGATCGGGGATTCGGCAAATACCCCTTCCATAAGGCTGCATGAGGCGCTGGGCTTCCACCACGTCGGCGTGCTGCCCTCCATCGGGCACAAGCACGGGGTCTGGCTGGACACGGTGCTGATGGCCCGTGCCCTCGGCCCCGGGGATACGGCACCGCCCACCCGGCCCTGAACCGGAAATAACCTCTGTTGAACCGCGGCGGGGCGGGCGCGTTGTCCCCGGGCAATCCGGGAACAAAGAGGACCATGCCCGACACCTCCGCGCCGCCTGTTGCCGGCCACGGCGCCGCGCGGCTCACCAGCGTGGTGCTGGACGCCTACAACGCCGAGCTCCGCGACAAGGAAGGCTTCATCGGCGATCGCGCCAGCAAGCGCGCCTTCCGCGCCATGCTGGAGGAGTGGCGGGACCGCCTGCGCAAGCTGGGGCAGGAGGACCCGCTAGGCGACGAGCCGAGCGACGACATCTCCTGGCGCCGCCTGGAGCGGCTGCTGAAGGACGAGCGCCATGAGGCCGCCGCGCTGGTCCACACCGCGATGGAGGAATTCTCCCAGGAACTGGCCGCCGTCACCCGCCGCTTCCTGAAGCTGAAAGGCTGGAAGGATACGCAGCGCATCGTTGTGGGCGGGGGCATGAGCGGAAGCCGGATCGGCCATCTCTGCATCGGGCGCGCCTCCCTGCTGCTGAAGGCCGATGGCCAGGGGCTGGAACTGCGCCCCATCACCCACGATCCGGACGAGGCCGCCCTGATCGGCGCCGCCCACCTGGCGCCAAGCTGGATCTTCGCGGGGCATGATAGCCTCCTCGCCGTGGACATCGGCGGTACCAGCATCCGCGTCGGGCTGGTGGAGCTGAACCTGCGGAAGATGAAGGACCTCTCCGCCGCCCGGGTCGTCGGGCTGGAGGTCTGGCGCCACCGCGACGACAAGCCGACGCGGGAGGAGGCGGTGAAGCGCATCGCCGCCATGCTGAACGGGATGGTGGCGCTGGCGGAGGCGAAGAAGCGGGCGCTGGCCCCCTTCATCGGCATCGGCTGCCCGGGCATCATCGAGGAGGACGGCTCCATCGACCGCGGCGGCCAGAACCTGCCGGGCAATTGGGAGAGCAGCCGTTTCAACCTGCCGCAGGAGATCGCGGAGGCCATCCCGGAGATTGGCGGCCACGCCACCACTGTGCTGATGCACAATGACGCGGTGTGCCAAGGGCTGAGCGAGGTGCCGAACATGCAGGACGTGGAGCGCTGGGGCATCCTGACGATCGGCACGGGGCTGGGGAATGCCCGCTTCACCAACCGCCGCACGGATTGACACTTCGGACGGCCGATGATCCCTGCCCCGCCATGGCAGGGATCATCGGCATGGCTGGCAGGCGGGGCCTTCTCGGGTTGGTGCTCGGCGCGACCGCCGCGGTGCCCGCCCGGGCCGGGGAGACGTTCGGCGGGATCCCCTTCGCCGCCGCCATCCGGGCCGCCGAGGCCATGGGCGGCGGCCGGCTCGGGGTGAGCGTGCTCGACACTGGCAGCGGCCGCCGCTGCGCGTGGCGCGGCGGGCAGCGCTTCCCCGTCACCAGCACCTTCAAGATGCTCCTGGCCGCCGCGATCCTGGCGGAGGCGGATGCCGGGCGGGAGCGACTGGACCGCCACATCCGCATCACGCCCGCGGACATTCTGGAGTATGCGCCCGTCACCGGCCGGCATGTCAGCCAGGAGGGGATGAGCCTGGGCGAGCTCTGCGAGGCCGCCGTAGTCTGGAGTGACAACACGGCGGGGAACCTCCTCCTCTCCATCCTCGGCGGCCCGGCCGGCCTGACCGGCTTCGTCCGCAGGCTGGAGGACGAGGCATTCCGCCTGGACCGGACGGAGCCGACGCTGAACGAGGCCAGCCCCGGCGACCCGCGCGACACCACCACGCCCGACGCCATGCTCGGCACGATGCAGCGCCTGCTGCTCGGCCCCGCGCTCTCGCCCGAATCCCGCGCAAGGCTGACGGAATGGCTGCTCGGCTGCCGCACGGGCGACGAGAAGATCCGCGCCGGCCTGCCGGCGGGATGGCGCTGCGGCGACAAGACGGGCGGCGGCGGCCACGGCACGAACAACGACGTCGCCATCCTCTGGCCTCCGGGCCGCGCGCCGATCCTCGTCACGGCCTATCTGACGGAGAGCGCGGCGCCGCTGGCGGCCCGCAACGCCGCCCTGGCGGCGGTGGGGCGCGCCGTCGCTGCCGCGTAGCGCCTATTCCAGCCGGATCGCGGCTTCCTGCACCAGCCGCCCCAGGCGCTCGGCGTCCCGCCGCACGAGGCCGGCCGCGTCCGCGGCCGTACCGCCGCCGGGGATGTAGCCCGCCTCCACGAGGCGGCGATTGATGGTGGGGTCCGCAAGGCTGCGGCCATAGGCCGCCTCCAGTTTCCGCAGCACCTCCGGCGGCAGTCCGGCCGGGCCCAGCACCATGTACCAGACGGACATGTCGTAGCCGGCGAAGCCCTGCTCCTGCACCGTCGGGGTATCCGGCAGCGCTGTGGCGCGCTGAGGCAGGGTGGTGGCCAGCGCCCGCATCCGGCCCTCCCGGATATAGGGCAGGTAGGTGGCCAGCGTGTCGATGTTCACGTCCACGTCGCCCGCCAGCAGCGCGTTCACGGACTGGCCGGTGCCGCGGAACGGAATGTGGGTCATTTTCATGCCGGTGCGGCGGGCGATGAGCTCGCTGGCCAAGTGCTGCTGGCTGGCGACGCCGGAGGTGCCGTAGTTCAGCCCGTCCGGCCGCGTCCCGGCGTAGCGGATCAGCCCGGCGATGTCCCGCGCCGGGTTCTCGGCGCGCACCACCATCACCAGCGGCAGCGTGCCTACCAGCATGATCGGCGTGAAATCGCGAAGCTGGTCGTAGGGCGGCGGACGCATCAGCGGCGCGACGGTGCATTGCGTGCTGACCGTCCCGGTGAGCAGCGTGTAGCCGTCCGGCCTGGCCCGGGCAACGACGCCCGCCGCCAGGGTTCCGCTGGCGCCGGGGCGGTTTTCGACGGTGATCGGCTGGCCCAGCTCCTCCTGCAGGCGCGGGCCGAGCATGCGGGAGACGATGTCCGTGCCCCCGCCTGGCGCGAAGCCGACCATCATCGTGATCGGGCGGCTCGGATAAGTCTCCTGTGCTCCGGCGGCCGCCGGCAGCGCCGCCGCGCCCAGGCCCGCGAGAAGATCGCGCCTGCGGATCATGGATTCCTCCCGTTCTTATGGAGGAAGCCTGGACCAGCCCGCGGCGCCGCGTCCAGTCACGGCTCGGCGGTGCGGTTCCCGCCCGTCACGGCCAGGGCGCCGGCTCCGTGCTGCCGGCAATGTAGAGGGGATGGCCGGGCTGGCCGTCCGCCGTCACCTTCAGCGCGAGAGGTTTCGCCCCCGCCTTCGCCAGCAGCCCGGCCAGCTGCGCCGCCCGCCAGCGCAGCGGCTTGGGCGGCAACCCCCAGGCAACGATCAGCCTCTCCGCCCGCGCCGCCCAGTCCGCGATGGCCTCGTCGTTTCCCGGCCCCACCGGGTCCTCCGCCTCCAGCAGCATCGTCGGCTTCGTCGCGCGCAGGGCGAAGGCGTTCAGCACCACCATGGCGCCGTAACCCCAGCGCCGCGTGAAGTCCCGCGCCCGGCGCACGGTGGGGTCGTCCACCGTCTCGTCCGCTGTGCTGGGGTTCATCATGATCCAGGCGCAGACGCCGGGGCTGCCGAAGGGCAGCCCGTCCCAGCGCCGCTCCAGCACCGTGCGGTAGCGGCCATCGGCGGAGAACTCCGCGCGGCTGACCACCTCCGCCCCGATCTTCAGGCGCACCTTCCCGCCGGGATCGTGCAGGTCCTGCGGACGCCCGGCTTCGGGGAAGAGGTCGCCGCCCATCCTAGCGCGCGCTGGCGCTCGCCTCGGACCGCGTGGCGCCCACGCGGGTGGCCAGGGCCGCGGCCATGAACTCGTCCAGGTCGCCGTCCAGCACGGCGGCCGGGTTGCCCTTCTCCACCCCCGTCCGGAGGTCCTTCACCATCTGATAGGGCTGCAGGACATAGGACCGGATCTGGTGGCCCCAGCCGATATCGGTCTTCCCCGCCTCGGTGGCGGCGGAAACCGCCTCCCGCTTCTGCAGCTCCAGCTCGTAGAGGCGGGCGCGCAGCATATCCATGGCAATGGCGCGGTTGCGGTGCTGGGAGCGGTCCTGGGTGGAGGCCACCACGATCCCCGTGGGGATATGGGTGAAGCGCACGCCCGATTCCGTCTTGTTCACGTGCTGCCCGCCGGCACCCGACGCCCGGAACGTGTCGGTCCGCAAGTCGGCGGGGTTGATGTCCACCTGAATCTTGTCGTCGATCACCGGGTAGACATAGACGGAGGCGAAGCTCGTCTGCCGCTTGTCGTTGCCGCCGAAGGGCGAGATGCGGACGAGCCGGTGCACGCCCATCTCGGTCTTCAGCCAGCCATAGGCGTTGGGGCCGCTGACCTGGATCGTGGCGGACTTGATCCCGGCCTCGTCGCCCTCGCTCTGCTCGGTCAGCGAGACCTTGTAGCCGTGTGCCTCCGCCCAGCGCGTGTACATGCGGAGCATCATCTCCGCCCAGTCCTGCGCGTCCGTGCCGCCGGCGCCGGAGTTCACCTCCACATAGGCGTCGTTGGCGTCCGCCTCGCCGGAGAGGAGGCTCTCGATCTCCCGGCGCTTCGCCTCGGCCGCGAGGCGGTGCAGGTCGGCCACGGCGGCGTCGGCGGTGCCGGAATCATCCTCCGCCTCGGCCAGCTCGATCAGGTCCAGCGCGTCCTGCACGTCCTGCTCGAGCTTCTTCACCCCATCGATCTGGTCGGAGAGGCGGGTGCGCTCGCGCATCAGCTTCTGCGCCTCGGCGGCGTCGTTCCAGAGGGAGGGGTCCTCGGCGCGGGCGTTCAGCTCGTGCAGCCGCACGGTGGCCGCATCCCAGTTCAGGTGGCGGCGCAGCAGGGCGACGCTGTCGGCGATCTGGGCCTTCAGGCCCTCGGCATCGGCACGCATGGTTCGGCAGGTCCAGTCGGATCGCGTGAACCGCCGATCCGATCTCCTCGAAAGTGAAAGGGGCGCCCCACCGGAGATGGGACGCCCCCGAGATAGGGTATCCTGGCCCGACCTAGTAGAGCCCGCCCAGGCTGCTGTCCACGGCCGAGGCCGTGGCCCCGCCCGAACCGCCGCCGCCGCCATAGCCACCGCCGCCTTCCCCGCCACCGGAGCCGACATTGCCGCCCATCGGCGGGCGGGCCGCGTTCTCCGTGCCGGGCTTGAAGGGCTCCAGGATGGACTGGCCGTTGCTCGTCTGCACCCGCACCAGGGCCACGCCCGGGGGGGCGCGGAAGGGAACGGGCGGGCTGTCCTGCAGGGCCGCCGAGACCACCTCGTTGAAGATCGGGGCCGCGTTGCCGCCGCCCGTCTCGCCCTCGCCGAGGCTGTGCGGGTCGTCGAAGCCCACCCAGACCGCCACCACGATGTCCGGGGTGAAGCCGACGAACCAGTTGTCGAAGTAGTCGTTCGTCGTGCCGGTCTTGCCGGCCACGGGGCGGTTCAGCCCCTTGGCGGCGGCAATGCCGGTGCCGCGCGTGGTCACGCCCTGGAGGATGGAGACCATCTGATAGGCCGCGATGGGGTCCACCACCTGCTGGCGCTGGTCCTCCAGCACGGGCGGGCCGGCGGAGACGTCGCGGTTGCAGCCCACGCAGCGCCGGGCGTCGTTGCGCCACACCACGTGGCCGAAGCGGTCCTGCACGCTGTCGATCAGGCTCGGCTCCACCTTCTTGCCGCCATTGGCGAAGGAGGCGTAGCCGGCAGCCATCCGCATCACCGTCGTCTCGCCCGCGCCCAGCGCCATGGAGAGGACGCGCGGCATGTTCGGGATCACCCCGAAGCGCCGGGCGGTATCGGCCACCTTGTCGATGCCGACCTCCTGCGCCAGCCGGATGGTGACGAGGTTGAGGGACTTCTCCACGGCGGTGCGCATCGTCACCCAGCCGTTGGAGGTGCGGTCCCCGTAGTTGCCCGGCCGCCAGATGCCCTGGGGCGTCGCCAACTCGAAGGGCGCATCCAGGAGCTGCTGGTTCGGCGGGATGCCCTGCTCCAGCGCCGTGACATAGACGAAGGGCTTGAAGGAGGAGCCGGGCTGCCGCATCGCCTGGGTGGCGCGGTTGAACCAGGACTTGTCAAAGTTGAAGCCGCCGGACATGGCGAGCACCCGGCCCGTGGAGGGGTCGAGCGCGACCACCGCGCCCTCCACCTGCGGGATCTGGCGCAGCGCCAGCCGCTCCCGCGCCGGGGCGCGGGCATCGCCGCGGGCGGGGGCGGAAACCGTCTCCACCATCACCACGTCGCCGGGCGTCACGAGGTCGGCCATGCGGCGGGCGCCGACGGCGCGGCTGCCCTCGCGCTGCACGCGGCTCCAGGCCACGTCCTCCATGGCCAGCCGGCCCTCGCGCGGCTGGGCGGGCGTGCGGGGGCCGCCGGGGCGCTCGGCCCAGCCCAGCCGGGCCTCGCGCGCGCCCACCTCCAGTACCACGGCCAGCCGCCACTCCGGCAGCATGCCGGACACGCGCTGCACGCCCTCCAGCGCCGGCATCCAGTCGGCGGCGGCGGCGGAAACCTTCGTCACCGCGCCGCGCCAGGCGCCGCGCCGGCGGTCATAGGCCATCAAGTGGTCGCGCAGCGCCTTCTCCGTCGCCGCCTGCAGCTTCGGGTCCATGGAGGTGCGGACCACGAGGCCGCCCATGGTCGTCTGCTCCGGCCCGAAGCGGGCGTTCAGGTCGCGCCGCACCTCCTCCGTGAAGTACTGGCCCACGGCCACCATGTCCGGCCGGGCGCGGCCGCGGTACTGGATCGGCTCCTGCTTGGCGGCATCGGCCTCCTGCCGGGTGACGGCGCCGTCCTCCACCATGCGGTCCAGCACCCAGTCGCGCCGGGCCTTCGCGGCCTCGGGGAAGCGGGCGGGGTTGTAGTTGTTCGGGGCCTTGGGCAGCACCGCCAGGAAGGCGGTCTCGCCGAGCGTCAGCTCGTCCAGCCCCTTGTTGAAGTAGTTCTGCGCGGCGGCGGCAACGCCATAGGCCTGGGCGCCCAGGAAGATCTCGTTCAGGTAGATCTCGAGGATGCGCTCCTTGCTCATCGCCTGCTCCAGGCGGTTCGCCAGGATCGCCTCACGCACCTTGCGCATGATGGTGCGGTCCGCGCCCACCAGCATGTTCTTCGCCACCTGCTGCGTGATGGTCGAGGCGCCGACGCTGCGCCGCCCCGTGCCCATCTGCTCCAGGTTGGTGAAGACCGCGCGGGCGATGGCGAAGGGATCCACGCCGTGGTGAGACCAGAAGTTCTGGTCCTCGGCGGAGACGAAGGCCTGCTGCACGCGCCTGGGGATGGCCGCGATCGGCACGAAGACGCGCCGCTCCAGCGCCATCTCCGCCATCAGGCGGCTGTCGGCGGCATAGATGCGCGACATCTGCGGGGGCTGGTAGTCGGCCAGCCAGGCGTGGTCCGGCAGGTCCGCGGTGGCCGTGCGCCACACGCCATAGGCGGCGATGGAGCCGATGATCACGCCGATGAGGGCGACGGAGAACACGAATCCCACGGTCCGGCGCAGCCAGATCGCCCGCCGCGGGCGGGTGCGCTCCTTCTGTGGCCGCGGCGGCGGCACCGGCGGGATATCCATCTGGTCGTGCGGATCCCCATGGTGATCTGCGGGAGCGGAGCCGTCCCGGGGGCGGCGCTCACCCACCAGGGGCCGTTCGGCGCGGAGATCTCTGGAAGCCATTCCGTTCCTCATGGCCGCCATTGGTCCGGGCGGCCTCACAATCATTTAGCAACTGGCGTGGCGCGGGGGCGAATGACAGGCCCGTGCCCCTCTGCACAGAATTCTTACCACTAAGAGCCGGATCGGCGCCCCTGCCGGTGCGTCGTCCCACCCCCGCGCGGGGGTCGGGGCCTTAACCGGCCCCCGGCCCCCGGGTTGTGGCCGCGCCGCGGTTCCCCCGGCCCTGTGGCCCCGGCGCCATGGTGCGGCGCCCTGTCCCCCCGCTCATCCCACGGATGTCACGCCCAGGCCCGGGCGCTCCAGGTAGTCCTCCACCGCCCCGGCCAGGGCGGTGGCCACGACCGCCCGGTGCTCGGGCCGCTTGAGCTGCGCCTCGTCCCGCCGGTCCGAGAGGAAGCCGATCTCGACGAGCATCGAGGGCACGTCGGGCGACTTCAGCACGGCGAAGGCGGCCTGCCGGTGCGTGTTCGGCAGCAGGGGCACGCGCGGGCGCAGCGCGGAGACGGCCATGCCCGCCAGCCGGGCCGATCCCTGCCGCGTCTCCTGCCGCACGAGGCTGAGGAGGATGCGCTGCACGTCCGCCGGCACGGGGGGCAGGTTCAGCCCGCCCGCCGAATCCGCCGCGTTCTCTCGCCGGGCGAGCGCGGCCGAGAGGGCGTCCGAGGCCGTCTCGGACAGGGTATAGACGCTGGCCCCCCGCGCGCCGGGCGCGGAATCCGCGTGGATGGAGACGAAGAGGACGGCGCGGTTGCGGCGGGCGAAATCCACCCGGCCAGCCAGCGGCACGAAGGTGTCGCGGCTGCGGGTGAGGAGCACGCGGCACCGCCCGCCCGCCTCCAGCCGCCGCTTCATCTCCTGGGCGGCGGCCAGGACGATCCGCTTCTCATAGGTGCCGGTGGCGCCGATGGTGCCAGGGTCCTTGCCCCCATGGCCGGGGTCCAGCACCACCACCGGCCGCGGCGCCGCCTGCCCCTGGGCGATCGGGCGGCCCGGCCCGGCCATGCGGGCGAAGCCGACGGCGGGCCCGGGACGGATGGAGAGGACGAGCGCGCCGCCCTCTTTCGAGACGTCCGGCATCGCTACGGGGCCGGAGAGGTCGATCACCAGCCGCCGGGCGCGAGCGTCCCAGCGGGCCGCGCGCACGGGGCCGGACCCGGCCAGGGCGCGCGGCCCGTCCCAGTCGTGGCGCGGCAGGCTGAGGATCAGGCGCGCCGGCCGGGCATCGGCGGTCAGGCGCCAGGCCTGGCCGGCCGCGCCGGGCAGCACCAGCCGCGCCGCCCCGCCATCCGCCCCCAGGCTCGCCGATTCGGCCCTGGCCAGGCCCGGTGCCGCCAGCGCGGCGAGCGCGGCCGCCAGCAGGCCGCGGCGCGGAAGAGTCGGTCCCATCCCCCTCAAGCCCCCCATGATGATCCCCAGCGCATCCCCCGATGCGCCATATCCGGCCACATCGTAGCACCGGGATTGCGGTTGAAGCGTGACGGAGGGAAACGGGCCGCTTCGGCGGCCGGTGTGTCCTGCCGCACACAGCGCCTTGCCCCCCGCCCACCCCCTGCGTATGGTGCCTTGCCCCGGCGGCACGCCGCCGGTGGAGGGTTCCGGGCGCGGCCGATACAGGGCCGCCGGTCCATTCCGATGGGACGCCCGCCCCCTTATCGCCCCGGAAGGGGCCGCCGCCAGAGCCGGTTCCCGGCCCCCGCGTCGGCCCACGGGGGCGCGGGGAGAACCACCCTCTCCGGCGCGCGCCATGCGGCGCGGCAGGGCCGAGCGCCACCGACGGATATCCCGAGCGCGGGAAATCCAGGTGGCCATGGACCGCAACGCGCCAGTCGCCGGCCCGCCCGCGCGCCTTATGGGCTGCGCCTAAGGGGTCGCGCACGGCACGCCGAAACCATTGGGGCATCCCCGGATGCCCGACACGGGAGAAAGGACGGATGACGGCGATGCTTCGCACAGCCCCGCGCCCCGCCTCTCCCGCTCCGCCAACCCTCACCGCCGCCGGCAGCCCAGGGCCCCGCGCGGCGCGGAGTGACGCCTTCCATGACCAAGCGCATGCTGATCGATGCATCCCACCCCGAAGAGACGCGGGTGGTGGTGCTGGACGGCAACCGTCTTGAGGACTTCGACCTCGAGACCCAGAACCGCCGCCCGCTGAAGGGCAACATCTACCTCGCCAAAATCGTCCGCGTGGAGCCGAGCCTCCAGGCCGCCTTCGTGGAGTACGGCGGCAACCGCCACGGCTTCCTCGCCTTCGGCGAGATCCACCCGGACTACTACCAGATCCCCGTCGCCGACCGTCAGCGCCTGCTGGAGATGCAGGCCCAGGAAGATGAGGACGAGGATCCCGAGGACGAGATCGAAACCGCCGCCGAGCGGCTGGCACCGGCCGACGACGCCGACCTGATCGGCCGCGAGGAGGCCGCCGCCGAGGCTCCGGCCGAGACCACGGCCTCCGGGGAGCCTCGGTCCGGCGCCACCGGTGCCGAGCCCCCGGCCGGGAGCGAGACGCTGGATGAGACCGGCGCCACCGCCGCCACGCTCGAGGACGCGTCCGCGCCCGAGGCTGCGGGTGAAGCCGCCAACGAAGCTGTCCCTGGGGCCTCCACGGCCGAGACGGCGGGCGAGGACGGCGCGCCGCTCGACCCCTCCCCCACGCTCCGCGCGCAGCCCATGACGATGCATGTGGACCGCGTGAGCGAGGGCGACCCCGTCGCCGAGCCCACCGCTACGGAAGCTTCCTCCGACGAGGAGGATGACGAGGTGGAGACGGTGGCCGAGGACGCCACCCCGCCAGAGACGGTGGGCGGCGGTTCCCGCGAGACGGATGAGGGCGGGGACGAGGAGCGCCGCGAGCGCCGCATCCCCTCCCGCTTCCTACGCCACTACAAGATCCAGGAGGTGATCCGCCGCCGGCAGATCATCCTCGTCCAGGTCGTGAAGGAGGAGCGCGGCAACAAGGGCGCGGCGCTGACCACCTACATCTCCCTGCCCGGCCGCTTCTCGGTCCTGATGCCGAACTCGCCCAAGGGCGGCGGCGTCTCCCGCAAGATCTCCTCCGCCTCCGACCGCAAGCGCCTGCGCGAGGTGATCGACGAGGTGGGGCTGCCCAAGGGCATGGGCATTATCGTCCGCACCGCCGGCGCCCAGCGCCCGAAGCCGGAGATCCGGCGCGACTGCGAGTACCTGCTGGGCCTGTGGGACAGCATCCGCGAGCGCACGCTGAAGTCCATGGCGCCCGCGCTGGTCTATGAGGAGGCCGACCTCCTCAAGCGCTCGCTGCGCGACAACTTCTCGAAGGACATCGAGGAGATCCAGATCGAGGGCGAGGACGCGTTCCGCCAGGCGCGCGAGTTCACCCGCGCGCTGATGCCGCAGAACGAGCGGAAGATTAAGCTGTACCGCGAGCCGGGCATGCCGCTGTTTGCCCGCACGGGCGTGGAGCAGCAGCTCGACGCGATGATGCAGCCGACCGTGCAGCTCCGCTCCGGCGGCTACATCGTGATCAACCAGACCGAGGCGCTGGTCTCCATCGACGTGAACTCCGGCCGCGCCACGCGCGACCGGCACATCGAGGACACGGCGCTGCGCACGAACCTGGAGGCCGCGGACGAGATCGCGCGCCAGCTTCGCCTGCGCGACCTGGCCGGCCTCATCGTGATCGACTTCATCGACATGGAGAGCAGCCGCCACGACGCGATGGTGGAGCGGCGCATCAAGGAGGCGCTGCAGCAGGACCGCGCGCGCATCCAGGTCGGCCGCATCAGCCACTTCGGCCTGCTGGAGATGTCCCGCCAGCGGCTGCGGCCGAGCCTGACGGAGCACTCCTTCGTCACCTGCCCGCACTGCCAGGGCCTGGGTATCGTCCGCTCGGATGAGAGCTCCGCCCTGCACGTGCTGCGCGCCATCGAGGAGGAGGGCGCCAAGCGCCGCGCCGCCGAGATCGTGGTGCACTGCTCCCCGGCGGTGGCGATGCACATCCTCAACCGCAAGCGCGAGCGCCTGGCCGCCACCGAGGCGCGCTACGCCATGTGCGTGGTGTTCGAGCCCGACGCGGAGATGGCCGCGGCCGCCCACCGGATCGACCGCACCCGCCCGCAGACGCAGCAGCCGCCCACCAGCGCCGCCATGCCCGCGCTGCGGATGGACTACGCGCCGGAGCCGGTCTTCCTCCCCAGCGTCGAGGATGAGGAGGACGAGGTCGGCACCGCGAACGACGTCGCCGAGGGAACGACCGAGGCCTCCGAGGGCAATGGTGGTGAGGGCAACGGGGAGCGCGGCCGCCGCCGCCGCCGCCGCCGCCGGGGTGGCCGCCGCGAGGAGGGCGCGCCCTCCGACGGCACTGGGTCCGAGGACGAGTCCGAATCCAGCCCCGTCTCCGACGAGGGCGCCGAGGACGTTGTCGAGGCTGTGGGCGAGGCCGCTCCTGCCGAGGCCGATGCGGGAGCAGCGCCCGCGCAGGCTCCCTCGGAGGATCGGCCGGAGGGGGATGCCCGCCGTCGCCGCGGCCGGCGCGGCGGCAGCCGCTTCCGCAAGGAGGGTGAGGCGGCTCGCTATGCTGGCCCCACCCCCGCCGATCCCTTCGCCGGGATCGACGACGCGCTGATGGACGCGATGGACGCGGTCGAGGAGGCCTCCGCCGCCGAGCCGGCACCGCGCAGCGTGCGGGAGATCCCGATCGTCGAGGCCCCCCTGCCCGCCGAGGCGCCGGCCGACGCCGGTGCTGAGGAAGCCGCCATCCAGGGAGTTGCCCTCGATCAGCCGGTCGCCGACGAGGCTACCCGCGACGAAGTCCCGGCCGAGGTCACGCCGCCCGTGGCCGAGATCGCGCCCGAGGTGACGCCCGGGGCCGCACCGGCGGCCGATGAGCCCGCCCCGGTGGCCGAAACTGCGCCCGCGGCGCAGCCGGCGGAGGCCGTGCCGGCCGATGCCGCACCGGCCGAGCCCGTGGTGGGTGCCGCCGTGCAGCCCGTCCTGCTCGGCGCCGAGGACGCCCCGGCTGCCCCGGCGAAGAAGGGGTGGTGGCGCCGCTGATCCCGGCGGCGCGCCCAGGGGAAAGGCTTGACGTGCCCGACGCGATCTTCGCGCCGCTCCAGGCCGGGCAGCTCGTTCTCCGCGCCCTGCGCGCGGGGGACGCGCCCCAGCTTCATCGCCTGGTGAACGACTGGGAGGTGGCGCGCATGCTGGCGCGCGTCCCCTTCCCTTACCCGCGCGAGCTGGCGGATGAGTGGATCGCATCCACCCGCGCCCAGATCGAGGCGGGGACGGCCTGGCACCTGGCGGTGGAGCGGGACGGCGCGCTGGTGGGCTGCGTCGGCCTGACCACCACTCGGGACGCGCCACGCCACGCGGAGATCGGCTACTGGGTCGGCCGCCGCCACTGGGGCCAGGGCATCGGGCCGGAAGCCGCCGGGCGGCTGGCCCGCTGGGCGCTGGCGAATCTCGACCTCGACGTGATCCACGCCTCGGTGCTGGAGGAGAACAAGCGCTCCGCCGCCGTTCTGGCGCGGATCGGCTTCCTTGAGGACGGGATGGCGGAGCAGGACTTCACCGCCCGCAACGCCCGCCTTCCCGTGCGCCGCTTCCGCGCCGGCCGGGCGGAGCTCTCCGCCGCCCCGGAGACGCCGCCGCAGCCCGAGGCGCCCGCCGACGCGGCGCCGGCCGCCGCGCCGGGGGCCAAGCTGCTGCTGGTGGCCGCCTGCGCGCTGATCGATTCGGACGGCCGCGTGCTGCTGGCCCGCCGGCCGGAGGGCAAGCCGATGGCCGGGCTCTGGGAGTTCCCCGGCGGGAAGCTCGCCCCCGGCGAGACGCCGGAGGACGCGCTGATCCGGGAGCTGCACGAGGAGCTGGGGATCGACGTCTCCGCCGCCTGCCTCGCCCCCTTCGCCTTCGCCTCCCATCCGCTGGACGGGAAGCACCTGCTGATGCCGCTCTACCTCTGCCGCCGCTGGAACGGCACGGTGGAGGGGCGCGAGGGCCAGGCGCTCGCCTGGGTGCGGCCGAACAAGCTGGCCGATTATGCCATGCCGCCGGCGGACAAGCCGCTGGTGGCGCTGCTGCGGGATTTTCTTTGAAGCGGATGGCGGCCCCGACGGCAGGGCCGCCATGGAGTGACCATCACGACCTACCTCGACGCTTGGTTCGGAACGCCTGAAGACGCAGGCCTTTCCGACGCGCTCGCACCCCATGAGATCCCCTGGGATGGCACGCACCCTCCAGGTGGCATTCCCCGCATGCTGCCGGAGGAGAGGCTTCTCTTTGATTGGGTGCGGCGCCGGATCGCGCAGGGCGACATCCGCTGGCGCCATGTCGATGAGTTGCGCTGCGCCGTCCTGCTGACCCATTCGGAGATCATGGCCCTCACCGAGGAGCTGTACGGAGAGCCGGGACGCTATGAGGCTCAGTTTGATGGCCAGGCCCTGTCCCACCTCGCCGACCGGATGCGCGCCTTCCGCACCTTCCTGGGCGGCCTGCCCCGGGACCGGCTCTTCGCTCTGAACGCCAGCGAGTTCTGACACCTCCCTGGGCTTGACGCCGCGCCGCAACGCGCGACCTTCGCTCCGCCCTCAGAGGAATGTCCATGACCCAGCCCAATGCCGCCCTGATCATCATCGGCAACGAGGTGCTCTCCGGGCGCACCCAGGACGCGAACCTGAAGTACATCGCAACAAGGCTGGGGGAGTTGGGCATCCCGCTCCGCGAGGTGCGGGTGATCCCGGACGTGCCGGAGACGATCATCAACACGGTGAACGAGATCCGCGCCGCCTTCACCTATGTCTTCACCACTGGCGGCATCGGCCCGACGCATGACGACATCACCAGCGAGTGCGTGGCCCGCGCCTTCGGCGTGCCCTGGGAGGTGCACGAGCCCTCCCGCGCGATCATGGAGGCCGACTACGCGCGCCGCGACCCGCCCGTGAGCATGAACGCGGCGCGACTGCGTATGGCGACCCTGCCGCGGGGGGCGGAGCCCATCCTGTGTTCCGAGACTTCGGCACCGGGCTTCCGGATGGAGAACGTCCACGTCATGGCCGGCGTGCCGCGCATCATGCGCAGCATGTTCGAGGTGATCGCGCCCACGCTCCAGGGCGGCACGCCCGTTCGCTCCCGCGCCGTGCACGCGAACGGTCTGCTGGAGGGGCAGATTGCCGAGGGGCTGACGGCGATCCAGAACCGCTTCCCGGCCCTCGATATCGGCTCCTACCCCTATTATCGCGCGGGCGGGAACGGCGTGGCCCTGGTGGCCAAGGGCACGGACGAGGCGGCGCTGGAGGCCGCGGCGGCCGAGATCGCGGCCCTGATCCGCGCCGACGGGAAAGAGCCGGTGGAGGGCGAGCCGCCGACGGCCTGATCTCCGCGGGTCAGGGGCCACCGCCCGTCCAGCAGGGCGGGGCCTCGCTCGTGCGGTCCACGGGGCGCGGAGGTGGAGCCTTCATCCAGGGCGAGATCTGGGGCTCGGGCCAGGGCGCGAGATAGTGCGCCCATTCCGTCGTGTGGGCGTAGACGGATTGCCGCGCCGCCTCCAGCAGGTCGCAGCTCTCGCTGGCCTTCCAGGCCGGCTTGAGGAGAAGGCTCGCCTCCATCGCCGCGCCAAACAGCGCCAGGGCGCCGCAGGCCAGCAGCGCGCGGCGCGCGATCCGCCCCGTCCGCTCCGCCGCCGGCGCCAGCAGGGCGGCGGCCACCATGACGGCTATCACGGCCAGCGGTGCCATGCCCCCGCGCGCCGTCATCTCGTTGCCCGGCCCGAAGACATAGAGGGGCAGCAGGCAGAGCAGGACGACGGAGACGGCGAAGGCCCAGCCGCGAACCAGCAGCGCGGCCGGGACCGCCCAGCAGAGCACCTCGACCACCAGGAAGAGCAGCCAGACAAGGAAGCCCTTCAGCGGCGGATGCATCAGGAAGAGCGGCCCGTGCGGCACCGCCGCCGAGCCGACCACGAGGTAGATGCAGATCGGCAGGGCGAAGATCACGGCCAGGATGTTCGCGGGCGTCACCGCGCGCCGGATGCCGCCCAGTCCCTCCCGCAGCAGCACGGCGACCGCGAGCAGGACGGCGCCGGCGCTCGCCAGCGGGCTCCAGAAGGCGCCGGCCGCGAAGGGCATGGCGAGGCCGCGGGCGAAGTCCGGGTGGCGCCCGTACCGCAGCAACAGGAGCGCCAGCAGCCAGGCCGGCATGGCGTGGTTCGGCGCCCAGAGGATCGCCGTGACATGGCCGGAATACTGGAAGAGCCGCGGCCACCACTCGCCACCACGCCCCCAGCTGGCCAGTGGCCCGGTGCCGAAGTTCCAGTCCAGCCAGATGTTCGGCAGGATATCGAGGCCGTGGAACAGGACGAAGACGCCCGCCATGACGGCGAAGGCGCGCCCCGGCCGGGTGGGCGCCACGGCGCGCCCCAGCAGCGCGAGCAGCATCAGCACGAGCGCGAAGCCCAGCCCCGTCCAGGCCCAGAGCAGCGCCTGCGCGGCCGGGAAGCCCAGGAAGCGGCCCAGCAGCCCCGGCACCATGTAGAAGCCCAGCGGCGCGCGGAGCAGCCAGTCCACGCCGCGATCCGCATCGGGGTAGGCCACCGGCCAGGCCTCGGCAGTCAGGTCGTGCAGGACCGCGTCCCGGATCTGCCAATCGGCGGAGCTGTAGACGAGGTGATGGGATCCGGTAGCACCCGCCCAGAGCAGGCCCAGCAGCAGGCAGGCCAGCGTCATCCCCGGCGAGAGGGGCCAGGCACGGCGCCATCCGGGCGCGAGCAGGAGTGCGCCCAGCCCCGCCAACCCGGCCACCGCCGCGGCCCAGGGCTGGGCCCAGCCGGCGAGGAAGATCAGCCCGGGTAGGGTAAGGTAGCCCAGCAGCAGCACCGCCAGCCGGTCCGGGGGTGCGCTGCCGAGAAGGCGGTCGAGGTCGAGAGGCGGAGACCGGCCCTCTGTGGAGGGCATCATCCCGGAAGCAGTGGCGATGCTGTCATACGGCCCGCTACCACGGGCGGCCCGTGCGGGACAGCAACCGACGTTATCCCCGCGCCCCCACCCGCCGCCCCAGCCGCACCGCCACGTGCCCGCGCATCACGCGGGGGCTGGGCATCACCAGCATGCAGTCGTCGTGCGGGGTGCGGATCTCCGCCTCCCCGTCCCGCGCGATCAGCGTGCCCGCGCGGGGGATCACCACGCCGCCGCGGAAGGGCTGGGTGAAGGCGAAATGGCGGGAAGCGGCGGTGACGCAGCGCGACACGGCCCAAACCTCTGGCTGCACATCCGGCGCGCCGGCGGCGGGATGCAGCATCCCCAGGGCCCGCAGCAGCCCGGCGGCGCAGGCCTCGGACACGGCCTCGGTTTCCGGCTCCCAGTGCGGCCCCGCCTCGGCCAGAAAGGTCAGGCGCGGCGGGCCGGACCCGGCGGAACCGGCGTGGTCGATCAGGCGGGGCCCCTCGGGCCTCTCACCATCCAGCACGACCACGGGAGGGGCGCCGACGCGGCGGGCCAGATCCAGCGCGTCCGGGGCGCGGCCCACGAGCATCAGCGGGTCCGAGGGCCAGAGCATCGAGTGCAGGTCCAGCAGGACCTCCGCCGCCTCCAGCGCGGGGCGCAGGGCGCGGGCGCGGCGCAGCTCCAGGCTGTCCCGCCCACCATCCAGCAGCGCGGGGCACCAGACGCGGTTCAGGTCCTCGTCCACGTAGCGCGACAGGGTGGGGTCTGCCGGATCGAAGCGCGCGAAAGCGTCCAGGTTAGCGAAGACGAGGGTGAGGCTGCCGCGTGCCGGGCGCAGCCCCGCCCGCAGCCAGCGCGCCAGCACCGCCGCCCCCTGGAACTCGTTGCCGTGGACGAGGGAAACGATCGCGGCGCGCGGGCCGGGCAGCCCGGAATCCAGGCTCCATACGCCGGGGATGCCGGTATTGCCCGCCGTCAGGTCCCGCAGGTCCGGCACGGGCACGCGGACGGGGAAGCTGTCATCCATGCCGGGGGGCCACCCTTCCGGCGCCGGCCGGGGCGGTTCGGTCGGCGCCCACTGGCACAAGGCCCATCGCCATTCCCGGTCTCCCGCCGCCACTCTATACGCCTGCCCCACGGCGACAATCCGGAGTCCTCCCTTGGACCTGCGCGCGCACTTCTCCCGTTTCCTCTCCGCCCAGCCGGGGCGGCTGCACTTCGCCGCGCACAGCCACCATCCATGGCCCGACGTGACGCGTGAAGCGCAGATCCGCGCCTGGGACGAGGCGGCGCGCCTGCAGGACGACAAGTGGGAGGCGGTGCTGGGGCCGCTGATGGCGGCCTGCCGCGCCCATGTGGCGGGGCATCTGAACCTGCCCGATCCCGGCACGCTGGCCTTCGCGCCCAATACGCACGACTTCGTCCGCCGCATCCTCTCCTGCATGCCTGCTGGCCGAGCCACGCGGGTCCTGACCACGGATGGCGAGTTCCACTCCTTCGCCCGCCAGGCGGCGCGGCTGGAGGAGGAGGGGCTGATCGCCGTCACGCGCGTTGCCTCGGAACCGGGCGGGGATTGCGTGGCGCGGCTGGTGGAAGCGGCGCGCCGGGGTTCTGATGGGCGCGGCTTCGACCTGATCTGGGTCAGCGAGGTGTTCTTCCACTCCGGCTACGCGCTGACGGGGCTCGAGGCGCTTGCGGAGGCCGCTGGCGAGGCCGTGCTGGTGATCGACGGCTACCACGCCTTCATGGCGCGGCCGGTGGACCTCTCGCGCATCGCGCACCGCGCCTTCTACACGGCGGGCGGCTACAAATACGCCATGGCCGGCGAGGGCTGCTGCTTCCTGCACTGCCCGCCGGACCTGCTGCCACGCCCGCGCGACACGGGCTGGTACGCGGCCTTCGGGGCGCTTGCCGCGAGCGACGGAGGGGTTGGCTACGCCGAGGGCGGCAACCGGTTCCTCGGCGCGACCTTCGACCCCTCCGGCCTCTACCGGCTGGACGCGGTGATGCGCTGGTTCGCGGAGCAGGGGCTCACGGCGGCGGCAGTCCACGACCACGCGGTGGCCCTGCAGGAACGCTTCTGCGCGGGGCTTGTGGGCACGGGACTGGATCCCGCGCGGCTGGCCATGCCGCTCTCCGAGCCGAACCGCGGCAACTTCCTCGCCTTCGACCTGGACGACGCGGAAGCCTGGCAGGCCCGACTGCACGCGGCCGGGATCGTGACCGACCGGCGGGGGCGGCGGCTGCGCTTCGGCTTCGGCCCCTACCAGACCGGGGAGGAGGTGGACGCGGCGCTGGACCGCATCCGCCGCCTCTCCAGTTGATGCGCCGGTCCTGAAAGGTGGCTACGGGACCGACGAAAGCTTGTGGGCGCTTTGGGAATCTTTCGCTGCTGCGGGCAGGAGAGCGAACCTAGCCAAGGCCCGATTCCTGGTTCCACTTCTTCCCCGGACACGGCGGCGTTGAGCGTGCGCCGCGGATCGAGGGCGGACACGGCTGGGCAGGATGCCAGCTTGCCGCGGCAACACTTGCAGATCGAAAGCCATCCGTGAATACGCGCCCATTTCGGTCGTAGGCTTCGTCGGAGCGCTACACAGCACCTGCGCGGAACTTGGCACCATGACCGGGTGCCTCGCATGAGGCGAGACGCTCGTTCAAGGCCGTGGATCAACCCTCGCCTGCCCTGCAACAACAGACTGCACGAGGCCGCCCATCTCCCGGCGCGCGTTGGCGCGGCGTATGATGGAGAGCTGACCGCGCGCCTCAAGGATTGCGAACCGAACCTCACTGAGGTCCTCGACGCCCTGCCGGCGCAGAAGGGCATAGAGATCGGCGCGCGTCAGCCCGCATCGAGCGAGGTCGCGCTCAAGCACCGTGGCGTCCACGACGAGGAGCCTGGGTGCGGGATCGAGGAGATGCCCGACGGATGGGGAGGCGTGCAGCCGGGTAACGCACCAATGGCCGGCGAGCACGGCCCCGAGTGTCGCGATGCCCGTGAGATAGCTTGCATCATGTGCATTCGGGATGCGGCCGACAATCGCGCCGACCGCGACGGCGGCCACGAAGTCGAAGGGCGACAGATCGGCAAGAGTGCGGCGCGAGCCGAAACGCAGCCCTATGACAGCGGTGAGATAGAGCAGCAGCGCCTTGAGGCCGATCCAGCCCACCTCGCCCGCCCCACCCAGCAGGTGTTCCATCGCAGTCCTCCGTGATACCTGCCGGCACTCGGCTGAAGCCTGGAGCAGCGCTGGCGACTTGACCATCCTATCGTGGCCTCAGTCCGCGTTCGAAGGAGCCAGGGATCCCGCTGCACGTCGCCCTGACGCTTCCCGGGAGACACCGCCCGATCCACCTTCCCATTCACGATCCCACGCGATGGGAACGAGGGCGCCGCCGCCGCACACCGTCCGAATGCCTCATCAACGGGCATCACCGCTCCAGCAAGATGCCGATCACGCATGGGATCAAGGGCCGGCTGAGCGATGCCAGTCAGCTCGGTGTCACTCCAAGGGTGTTGGCCCGATCACTCACAGCCCCGCTGCTCCGTCCAGTGCGAGAGAACATTCCAGGAGGAGCTCTCGATAGGATTTGAACGTGCTCTGCTTTGATGACACGAGGCGGATATGCAGATACCGCCGCACTATTGTTTCGCTGAGCCCGCATCCGACATGGAGCCGGGCTCTCGCAGGGGAACCGCAGCGCCCGACGCCCACCCTGATCGAGGCCTACCGTCGCTGTACGACTATGCCGAACTGTACGACGCCATCGTGCAGCCAGGACCTTGCGAGGCATTCTACCGCGAAGAGGCGCGGCATCAGGGCGGGCCAGTGCTGGAAATGGCGTGTGGAACCGGACGCCTGACCCTGCCGATCGCGGCGGATGGGCACGAGGTAACCGGGCTCGACGCATCCCGTGCCATGCTGGCCGCCGCTGCGCGCAAGGCAGCGGAGCGACGGCTCCCGGCGCGCTTTGTCCTCGGCGACATTCGTGACTTCGACCTCGCCCAGCGCTTCGGGATGGTGATCATCTCCTGCAATTCGCTTGCCCACCTGACGGAGCCGGAGGACCTGCGCGCCTGCCTGGCGGCGGTTCGGCGACACTTGGCTCCTGCAGGCCTGCTCGCCTTCGACGTCGTCAGCCCGGACCTCGGCATGCTTAGCCCGCCCGGGCGCGAAGCCCGGCGGCTGGATCTTGGCCCGAACCCGTCGTCAGCGGTCGAAGCGGAGGAGATCGCGAGCTACGATCCGATCACGCAGCTGCGGACAGCGCAGTGGCGCATCCGGCGAGCCGAGGGCGAAATGCAGCCCATGGCTCCCCTGGTCCTCCGCCAGTTCTTTCCCCAGGAGGTGCCCTGGCTGCTTGAAGCCTGCGGCTTCACGCTCGTCGACCGCTACGGTGACTTCTCGCGCAACCCGCTGGAGCCGGGGAGCCTGAACCAGGTCTGTCTGGCCCGCGCGGCCTGACGTTCGCGATCCTCCGACCGGTGAACGGAAGTGCAAGTCAGGAATGGCCTTCCGTTCGCGAGGCATGGTCTCACGATGGGGGTTGGTGGAAGGCGAGAGCGAGTCCAGTTCGGGGGGATCCGGCGTTCAGCCGGACCGAATCTGCCGCTTGGCGGGATGCGCCGCCTCTACAGCCGCCCTCGCACCGTCCACAGCTCCGGGAAGAAGCGCCGCTCCAGCGCCCGGCGCAGATAGGCCACGCCGGCCGATCCGCCCGTGCCCATGCGCATCCCGATCACCCGCTCCACCGTGGTGACGTGGCGGAAGCGCCACTGCTGGAAGGCGTCCTCCAGGTCCACCAGCTCCTCCGCCAGCTCGTAGAGGTCGAAGTGCTGCGCGCTGTTGCGGTAGATGATCTCCCAGGCCCGCACCACGCCCTCATCCTCGGCGTGCGGCGTGGCGGGATCGCGGTTCAGCACCGCATCCGGCACGGGGATGCCGCGCCGGGCCAGCAGGCGAAGGGCTTCCTGGTAGAGAGAGGGGGAATCGAAAGCCTGGCGCAGCCGGGCCGTCAGCGCGGCATCGTGCGCGTGCGGCTTCAGCATGAACTCGTCCCGCGCGCCCAGCAGGATCTCCATCAGCCGGTACTGCCAGGACTGGAAGCCCGAGGACTGGCCGAGCACGTCCCGGAAGGAGAGGTAATCCGCCGGCGTCATGGTGGAGAGCACGTCCCAGGCCTCCACCAGCTGCCGCTGAATGCGCGAGACGCGCGCCATGCCCTTGAAGGCCGGGCGCAGGTCGTCCGCGCGCACGCAGGCCGTCGCCACCTCCAGCTCCCGGATGATGAGCTTCATCCAGAGTTCCTGGACGTGGTGGATGACGATGAAGAGCAGCTCGTCGTGCTTGTCCGAGAGCGGGTTCTGCGCGGAGAGAAGGGTGTCCAGCTGCAGGTAGCCGCCGTAGGACATGGTGCGGGAGAAGTCGGTCGCGAGGCCGCGCCCCTCCTCCCGCGCGTGGTCCGGCGCGTCCGCGCCGGATCCCCCTCCCCCGAGGACCGTGGTCTCTGCCGCGCCGCCAGAGGCCCCCTCCGGCACGTCAGCCACGGCGGCGCGCCTCGGCCACCAGCCGCTCCAGCTCGGAGAGCTCCACGGCGCCGGGGACGAGGGTGTCGCCGATCACCAGGGCGGGGGTGCCCTCCAGTTGCAGCCGCTGGGCCAGCGCCATGTTGGCCTGGATGCGCTGCATGATCGCCGGGTCGTCCATGTCCCGCCGCAGCCGGGCCCAGTCCAGGCCCGCGCGCTGCGCCTCGGCCTGGATTACCTGCTCGGTCGGCTCCGTCCGCAGCTTCAGCAGCGCGTCGTAGAGCGGCTCGTACTTGCCCTGCTTTTGGGCGGCCAGCAGGGCGCGGCTGGCAACGACGCTGTTCGGCCCGAGGATGGGCAGGTCCTTCATCACCACGCGGACGTTGCGGTCCCGCTGCAGCAGGGCCTGCATGTTCGGGTGCAGCGCCTTGCAGTAGCCGCAGCGCGGGTCGAAGAATTCCACGATCGTCACGTCGCCGCGCGGGTTGCCCTTGATGGGGTCGCGCGCGTCGTTGAACAGCGCGTCGCGGCTGGCGGCCAGGGCGGCGCGCTGGGCGTCCGCCTGCTCCCGCCGCTGTGCATCCTGCATGGCGCCGACGGCGTCCCGCAGGATGGAGGGGTCGGTTCTCAGCGCCTCGCGCAGGATGGAGACGATCTCCTCCCGCTGCTGCGGCGAGAAGGACGGGGAGGCGGAGGCTGGCGCCGGGGCCTCGCCCGGCGGCACCGGGGCTTGGGGCGCAGAACTCTGGGGCGCGAGCCCCTGCGCCAGGGCCATGCCGCCGCCCAGCGCCAGCGCGGCGCCCGCCATCAGGATCTTCTTCATCGGTTTCTGTTCCTCTGCCCGGGGGAAACCCGCCCCGGGCACGGGCCTCGAGACAGCAGCCTATCATGGACCGCACCGCCCCGCATTCCAGCCCCGCGCCGGGCAAAGGCAGGCTTCGCGGCCCGCCCCCCTTGCGCCCCGGCGCTCCCCAATGCCAGGAACGCGGCCATGACGACCACGGCGGGGATGGCCCAGGACAGCATGGCGAACCGTGAGAGCCTCATCGCGCCCCGCCCTCCCGCTCACCGAGGAGCCGCGCGCCGGGCGAAGATCCTGGCCCTGCCTCTCGCCCTGGCGGCGCTCGCGGGCTGCTCCACCATCGACCGGGTGAGCAACGCCATCACGGGCGGCCCCTCCCTCCAGCCGGGCCAGGCCGGCTACGTGCAGGGCTTCCTCGGCAACGTGGCGGCGGAGGAGCCGCGGGCCGCGCTGGTGGCGCGGGACGTCCTCTCGGCCGGCGGCTCGGCGGCGGATGCGGCCGCGGCGGCGGGCTTCGCGCTCACGGTCACCCTGCCCTCCCGCGCCGGGCTCGGCGGCGGCGGCGCCTGCCTCGGCTACGATCCCCGGCGCAACGAGATCGAGGCCTTCCTGTTCCAGCCCGGGGCGCGCGAGGGTGTGCCGCGCGGGGCGGACCGCCCCGCCGCCATCCCAATGATGGCGCGCGGCCTCTTCGCGCTGCACGCCCGCCAGGGCCGCCTGCCCTTCGAGCGCACCATTGCCCCCGCGGAGGGGATGGCCCGCTTCGGCACCCCCGTGTCCCGCGCGCTGTCCACGGACCTGGCGGCGGTGGCCGGGCCGCTCCTGGCCGATCCCGTCAGCCGCGCCGTCTTCGCCCCCGGCGGCAACCCGGTCGCCGAGGGCGCGGCGCTGACCCAGACGGAGCTGGCCACCACCCTCTCCGGCATCCGCACGGCGGGCGTGGGCGACTTCCACCAGGGCGGCCTGGCCCGCCGGGTGGAGGAGGGCAGCGCGGCGGCCGGCGGCTTCCTGACCGTGGCCGAGATGCGGAGCGCCGTGCCCCAGGCCGTGCCGGCGGCGCAGGAGAGGGTCGGGTCGGACGTGCTGGGCACCCTGCCCGCCTCCGTGGATGGCGGCGCGACGCTCGCGGCCTTCCGCGCGGCGGCCTCGGGCGGCTCTCCTTCCGTCGTGGCCGGGAACTTCGGCGCCAGCACTTCCGTGGTGGTGCAGGACCGGGAGGGCGGGGCGGTGGCCTGCGCCTTCACCATGAACAACCTCTTCGGCACGGGGCGGATGGTGCCGGGCATGGGCTTCCTGCTGGCGCCCGCGCCGGGGATGGGGGGCGTGCAGGCGCCCCCGCTGGGCGCGGTCCTGCTGGCCAACCTCAACGTGAAGACCATGCGCTACGTCGGCGCCGGATCGGGCCAGGGCGCGGCGCCGGCCGCCGCCGGGGGCCCCGCGGGGCTGCATCTCGGCCGGCGGGTGCCGCTGGGCCAGGCCATCGCCTCCGGCGCGCCGGAGCCCGGGCGGGGCGTCGCCGTTTCCTGCCAGGGCAGCGTCCGCGCCTCCAACTGTGGCGCCGTGGCGGATGCGCGGGGCTTCGGCGTTTCGACCGGGAACGACTGAGTTGGGCGGGCTCAAGGTCGGGCGGGGCGCCAGCGCGCCGCCCTTCCTCGTCATGGACGTGATCGCGGCCGCCAATGCGCGGGCGGCCGCCATCCCGCCCGGGCAGCCGGGCATCCTGCGGATGGAGGTGGGGCAGCCCGGCACCGGCGCCCCGCGCGGCGCCGCCGAGGCCGCCGCCCGCGCCCTGCGGGACGGGCACCCCATGGGCTACACGGAGGCCTTCGGCCTTCCCTCGCTCCGCGCCCGCATCGCGGAACGCTACGCCGGGCACTACGGCGCCGCCGTGCCGATGGAGCGGATCGCAGTGACGGTAGGAGCATCGGGCGCCTTCCCCCTCGCCTTCCTCGCGGCCTTCGACGCGGGGGACCGGGTGGCAATGGCCGCGCCCTACTATCCGCCCTATGCCAACATCCTCACGGCGCTCGGCATGGTGCCGCAGCTCCTACCCTGCGACGCCTCAACCCGCTTCCAGCCGACGGTGGCGATGCTGGAGGCGCTGGACCCGCGCCCGGCCGGGCTGATCGTCGCCAGCCCCTGCAACCCCGCCGGCACGATGCTGACGCCGGAGGAGTTGGGCGGCATCGCCCGCTGGTGCCACGCCAACGGGGTGCGGCTGATCTCGGACGAGATCTACCACGGCCTGTCCTACGGGATGGAGGAGGCCACGGCCGCCGCCCTCTCGCCCAGCGCGATCGTGGTGAACAGCTTCTCCAAATATTTCAGCATGACCGGCTGGCGGGTGGGCTGGACCGTCCTGCCGGAGGATCTGGTGCGGCCGGTGGAGCGCCTGGCGCAGAACATGTTCATCTCCGCCCCGCACGTCGCCCAGGTGGCGGCGGAGGCGGCCTTCGATTGCACGGAGGAGCTGGAGGCGAACCGGGCCGCTTACCGCCGCTCCCGCGACCTTCTCCTGGCCGGACTGCCCGGGGCGGGGTTCGACCGGATCGCGGCGGCGGACGGCGCCTTCTACATCTGGGCGGATGTCGGCCAGCTGACGAATGACAGCCCGGAGTTCTGCCGGCGCATGCTGGAGGAGGCGGGAATCGCCGCCACGCCTGGGGTGGATTTCGACCCGGATCGCGGAGCCCGCTTTCTGCGCTTCAGCTATTGCGGGCCGGAAGCCGACATGGCCGAGGCGCCGGCGCGGCTGCAGCGCTGGCTTCGGGGCTGAAGGGCGGTTCGCCCGGCGGTGACCCGGCGCAGAACGCGACAATGCGAAAACGAGGCATTCGCGGGTCTCAAAATGTAAAAAGATGTCTAGAACCCCTCGCGTCGTGAGACGATTCGAGAGGACGGGCCGCTGTTCGCGTACAAGGCTGACGAGCGCCCGACGCTCTCCCTCCCCGCCGTGGCGGCTGCCGCGCCGGGGGCGTCCTGGCGCGGCTGGCCCGGCAAGGCCCTGCCCGATGCGGCGCTGCTCCTCCTCGCGCTGCTCCAGCTCTGGCCCTTCCTCTCGGCCTTTCACCAGTCCGCGGACGACAATTTCTGGCACTTCGCCGTGCTCAGCACGCTCGACCGGCCCTCCGTCCTGTTCGACGAGGTTCGCAAGCTGGCGGAGGCGCAGGGGCGGGTGGGCATCTTCCCGGCCATGCCGCTCGTCATGGCCGGCGCCGCGATGGCGGAGTACGCCTGGGGGCGGCTGCTGGCCGTCGGCATCTTCGGCGCGCTGCTCCTCGCCTTCTGCCACCTGGCGGCCCGGCGCTTCCGCCTTCCGCTGACACGGCCGGCGCTGCTCCTCACGCTCTGCCTCACGCCGATGGTGGGGCACCACATGCCGCCCAACGCCTTCCCGCTGCTCATCACCCTGCCCCTGCTCGGGCTCTTCGGGCTGCACCTCTCCCTGGCTGGGCCGGCGGGGCTGCGGCCCGCGGGCTGGGTGGCCGCCGTGCTGGCCCTGGCGGCCGCGATGCTCGTACTGGAATACGCCCTGGTTGCGGGCTTCGCCCTCGCGATCCTGGCCGTGGTCACGGCGCGGCCGGCGGAGCGGTTCCGGGCGGCGCGGCTGCACGGCACCGCCCTCGCCCTCTCGGCGGGCCTCTACCTGGGCTACCGGCTCGCCTTCCCCAGCCACTATGCCGGCAACGAGCTAGGCCATCCCTCGCTGCTCGACGTGGTCCGGCTGCAGGCACAGCACGTCGCCAACGGCACGGTGCTGCCCTACCTGCCGCGCCTCTCCCTCGGCCGGGTGGACCTCGCGGCGGCGGCGTTGGCCGGGCTTCTCGGCGCCGCTCTGGGCGCGCGGCTGCTGCCGGGCCTGGCCCTCGCGCTGCGGCCTCGCCCGGCGCTCGGCATCCTCGCCTGCTGCGCGGGCTGGGCCTTCGTCAACACGCTGCCTCACGCGCTGACGCCGAAGTACCAGGCCTGGTGCCGCGCGGGGGACTGCGCCTACGTGGATTCCCGCGTGGCGGCGCTGGCCGCCGGGCTCGCGGCGGCGGTGGCGCTGGCGGCCCTGATCCATCTGGCCGCGCGGCAGGTCTTGGCGGCGCGGGCCTGCACCCTGGCCGTGGCCGGGCTGGTTGGCGTCTCCGCGGCCCTCGCCCTGCTCCACAACAGGGCCTCAGCCCGAGACATGGCGGAGCGGGAGCGCGCCTTCGCCGTGCTGCGCGAGGCCGCCTGCGAGCCCGACACCTCCTGGGTCACGAACCCTGCCGTGCTGCAGAGCCTGGGGCAGACCATCCGCTGGCACCTGCCACCGGCCGAGGTGCCGCCGGCGCAGGCCTATCTGCGGACCTATGCGGAAGGGCTGGGCCGGCTGGGCCTGGCCTGCCGGCCCCTGCCCTTCGCGCCGCGCCCCTGGCCGCTGGAGTTCCCGGGCTGGTCGCCGCCGGAGAGGATCGGCCGCTGGTCGCTCGGCGGGGCCGCGGTCCTGCGCCTGGCCGGGGGGGCGGGAGCGGCGGGCATGGTGCTGTCCCTGGCCGCCTATGTGCCGCCTGGACGGGAGGCGCAGCGGGTGGTGGCGCGGACGGGCCCAGGCCCGGGCTGCACCTTTGAGCTGAGCAAGGCGCCGCGGGAGGTCTTCGTGCCCCTTCGCGCGACCGGCACGACGACGCTGGTGTTGGAGACGCCGGAGGCGGTGAGCCCCAGCGCCGCCGGGGACAGCGAGGACCCGCGGAGGCTCGGCGTGTTCTTCGCGGCCGCGCGGACTCCCTACGCGGGGGAGGCCCCGGGCGGCGCGATCGACCTCCGCCGCTGCAGGGGCTGAGGCGCCAATGCCCGCCCCGAGGCCTGCTTCTTGCGTTCCTACCCTCGCGGGCCGTAGGGCGACACGGCCGAAGCGGCCGCGACCTGACCTTTCTCCCTGGATATGCCGATGAACCGCCGTTCCCTTCTCGCCCTGCCGGCGCTGGCAGCGATGGCGCGCCCCGCCATCGCCCAGCAGCGCCCGACGCGGCTGATCGTGCCCTTCCCCGCTGGCGGGGCCACCGATGCTGTTTCCCGCCTCTACGCGCCGCTCCTCGGGCAGCGGCTGGGCACCACGGTGGTGATTGAGAACCGCCCCGGCGCAGGCGGCGTTCCGGCGGCGGAACTGGTGGTGCGGGCGCCGGCCGACGGGCTGACGCTGCTGCTCGCCACATCCTCCATCCACTCCACCGCGCCCGCCACCGGCGCGAACCTGCCCTACGACGTGGAGAAGGACTTCACGCCGCTGGCCCTGATCGGCGCGGCGCCCTCCCTCGTGCTGGTGTCGAGGACCGTGCCGGTGAACGACCTGCGCGGCTTCATCGCCTGGGCGAAGGCGCGGCGTGGGCAGGTGAACTACGGCTCTTCCGGTGTCGCCACCACGCCGCACCTGAACGGGGCACTGCTGGACAGCCTGGCCGATCTCGGCATGGTCCACGTGCCCTATCGCGGCACGGGCGCGGTCTATGCCGAGCTGCTGCGGGGCGACGTGCACGTGCTGCTGGACGTGCCGGCGACGGCCGCCACCCACATCCAGGCCGGCACGGTAAAGGCGCTTGCCGTCACCTCGGCGCAGGAGACGCCGCTGGCGCCGGGCATCCCCACGGGCGAGGCGGCGGGGCTGCCCGGCCTCGTCTCCGAGACCTGGTTCGGCATCTTCGGGCCGGCGAACATGCCGCCCGCCCTGGCCGCGCGCCTGACCGAGGCCTCGCAGGCCGCGATGGCGGATGCCGACCTTCGCACCCGGCTGCTGGGGCTGGGCGTCGATCCCCGCGCGGGCGACGGCGCGGCGCTGGCGGGCGCGGCGCGGGTGGAGCGGGAGCGCTGGACCGAGCTGGTGCGCCGGCTGAACATCCGCGCGACCGACTAGGCCCCTCCCCCGCTCGCCGGGGAAGGATCAGTCCGGCTTGATGTTCCGCGCCCGGATGATGCCGCCCCACTTCTCCATCTCGCGCTTCTGGTAGGCCGGGAAGTCCTCGGGCTTCCCGCCGACGGGGCGGATGGCCATGGTCGCCAGCTTCTCCCGCACCTCGGCACTGTCCAGCGCCTTGGCGAAGGCCTGCTGGATGCGGGATTGCAGCGCGGCCGGGACGCCGGGCGGAGCGAAGAGCGCGAAGTCGGTGGAGCACTCGAAGCCCGGGACGGTCGCGGCGATGGGCTTCACGTCCGGTGCCGCCGGATCAGCCTCCTTCGAGGAGACGGCAATGGCACGCACGGCGTTGGCGCGCATCGGCTGAAGCGCGGAAACGGCGTCCACGGCGGAGAGCTGCACCTCGTTCGCGATCAGCGCCTGCAGGGCGGGCGCGCCGCCGCGATAGGGCACGTGCAGCACGTCGATCCCGGCCTCCACCGCCAGCAGTTCCACGGCGAGGTGCGCGGAGGAGCCGGCGCCAGATGAGGAGTAGCTCAGCTTGCCCGGCTGGGCCTTCGCCAGGGCGATGAACTCCGCGATGTTGTTCGCGCGCAGCGAGGGGTGGACGCAGAAGAACTGCGCGTTGGTCGCCAGCAGCCCGATCGGGGAAAAGCCCTTGTCGTTGTCGTAGGGCAGGCTGTTCAGCAGGAAGGGCGCCATGGCGTAGGTGGAGTTGGTGCCCAGCAGCAGCGTGTAGCCGTCGGGCTGCGCGCGGGAGACGCTGGCGTGCCCGACCGTGCCGGAGGCGCCGGGCCGGTTGTCCACCACCACGGGCCGGCCGAGATCGGCCGAGACGCGCTGGGCCAGCACCCGCGCCAGCGTGTCCGTGGAGCCGCCGGGCGCCCAGGGAACGACGAGCGTGACCTGGCGCTGCGGCCATTCCGCGCCTGCTGCCTGGCCTTGGGCGCGCGCCCTTCCGGCCGCCATGGAGGCCGTCGCCGCGCCCAGGGCCGCCAGACCAAGATTCCGCCTGGTGATCATCGCTTCGTTTCCCATCCCCGCGCCGTGATCCTGGCGCCTGCCATGGCGATAGGCGTTTCCCCGCATCGCAGGCAAGCGGAACGGTGCGGAAGCTTACCGGGCGCTGACGTGGCGGTCGAAGGCGTCCCCGATCACGCCCGGCGGGGCAGTGCGCCCGGTGAAGAGGGCGAAGCCGTCCCCCGCCTGCCCCACCGACATGGCGCGGCCGGGCATGATGGCGCAGCCCAGCGCCGTCGCGGCCGCCAGCAGGGGCGTGACGGGCGGGTGGTACACCGCGTCCGCCACCCACATCCCCGCGCGCAGCAGCGCCGAGTCCACGGGGGAGGAAGTGTCCGGCAGCATCCCGGCGGGGGAGGCGTTCACTAGGCCTGCCGCGCCCTGCACCGCCTCGGCCACGCCGGGGGCCGGCAGGAAGCGCCCGCCGCCCCAGCCCGAGGCTTCCTCCGCCAGAGCGGCGGCGCGGGCGGGATCCTGGTCCACGACGCGCACCTCCGGCACGCCGCCCCTGGCGAGGGACCAGGCGATGGCGCGGCCGGCGCCACCCGCGCCGATCAGCACGGCGGGGCCGGCCTTCGCCGCATCCCCCACCGTGGCGCGCAGGCCGGAAAGGAAGCCGGTGGCATCCGTGTTGTGGCCGGTGAGCCTGCCGTCCCGCACGGTGACGAGGTTCACCGCACCCACCTGCGCGGCGCCGGGATCAAGGGCGTCCAGGAAGGGGATCACCGCCTGCTTGTAGGGGAAGGTGACGTTGATGCCGGCGAAGCCGATCAGCCGCACGCCGTCGAGGATGCGGCGGATCACGTCCGGCTCGGCACCCGCCACGTCGATCAGGTGGTAGCGGATGTCGAGCCCGACGGCGGCCCCCGCCGCCTCCATCATCGCCGGGGCAGCGGAATGGGAGATGGGGTGGCCGAGCAGGCCGAGGAGAACACGGTTGGAGGCTGCCACGGCGTCAGGCCCGGACGGCGCGGGCGCGCCCTGCCAGGGGAACGGTGCACGTCCTGCCACGATATCTCGGTCGCCTCGTCATGCGCGGTCCTCCCGGGGATGCAGCCTAGCAGGCCGGGGCAGCAGCGGCAGCCCCCGGGGCGGGCCCTTGCGCGTGGCGTTGCAGCGGTCAGCCGGGGCGAAGGGCCAGCACCACGCCTTCCTCGGGGCCGAGCTGCAGCTCGGCCGGCACGGGCGCGGCCTCCCGGCCGGGATGGGTGGAGAGGAGGAGTTCGGCACCCGGCGCGTCCTGCGGCAGCGGCAGGCGCGCGGGCGCCTGGCCGAAGTTGAGCGCGACGAGGAGCCGGGCGCCGGCCTGCCGCCGCTCGAAGGCCAGAACCTCTCCTTCCACCTCGACGCCGACGTAGTCGCCCGTGCTCAGCGCGGCGTGGTCCCGTCGCAGGGCGATCAGGCGGCGATAGAGATGCAGCAGGGAGGCCGGATCGGCGGACAGGGCGGCGACGTTCCGCGCGGCGTGGTCGTCGTTCAGCGGCAGCCAGGGCTCGCCGGTGGTGAAGCCGCCATTCCTCCCGGCATTCCAGGGCATCGGCGTGCGGGCCGGGTCCCGACCGAGGCCGAGGCCCGGCTCGTTCCGCTCCCACGGGTCCTGCGCGCGGTCGGGCGGGATGGTCACGTTCTCCAGCCCCAGCTCGTCGCCGTAGTAGAGGGTGGGCGTGCCGCGCAGTGTCAGCAGCAGCATCGCGGCCAGCCGGGCCCCGCCCGGGCCGACGCGGGACGCGATGCGCTTCTGGTCGTGGTTGCCCAGCACCCAATTCGGCCAGCCGCCCGGCGGCAGCGCGGCCTCGTACTCCGCGACGATGCGGGCGATCTGCACGGCGTTCCAGGCGGCGAAGATGAGCTGGAAGTTGAAGGGCAGGTGCGCGCCCTTCATGTCCCGGCCGTAATAGGCCATCAGCCGTTCCAGCGGCAGGTAGATCTCGCCGATCAGCACGCGGCCGTCATACTCGTCGAGGACGGCGCGCATCTCCTCCACAACTTCCAGCGTCTCCGGCCGGTCGGCGGAATAGACCTGCAGGAGCTGGTTGATGCTCGCGTGGTGCGGCTCCCAGGCGGGGTTGGGCGGGTTGTCCCGGAATTCCTCGTCCTTCACCAGCAGCCAGATGACATCCACGCGGAAGCCGTCCACGCCGCGGTCCAGCCAGAAGCGCAGCGCGTCGTACATGGCCTGGCGCACCGCGGGGTTGCGCCAGTTCAGGTCGGGCTGCTCCTTCAGGAAACTGTGGAAGTAGTACTGGCCGGTGGCCTCGTCGTACTCCCAGCCGCTGCCGCCGAAATTCGCCAGCCAGTTGTTCGGCGGGCCGCCGCCCGGTCCCGGATCACGCCAGATGTACCAGTCGCGGTAGGCGCTGTCGCGCGAGGCGCGGCTCTCGAGGAACCAGGGGTGCCGGTCCGAGGTGTGGTTCGGCACGAAGTCCAGGATCACCTTCAGGCCGCGCGCATGCGCCTCCGCCAGCAGGCGGTCGAAGTCGTCGATCGTGCCGAAGATCGGGTCCACGCCGCAGTAGTCGGCGATGTCGTAGCCGAAGTCGGCCATGGGGGACGGGAAAATGGGCGAGATCCACACCGCGTCCACGCCCAGCCAGACCAGGTGGTCCAGCCGCCGCCGGATTCCCTCGAGATCGCCGATGCCGTCCCCGTTGCTGTCCTGAAAGGAGCGCGGATAGATCTGGTAGACGATACCGTGCTGCCACCAGAGGGTGTCGGACATGCGGGACCTCCGATGGGCCACGCGGGTCCCCCCGGCGCCGCCCGCGTGACGAGGTGCCGGGGACTCCCCGGCCCGCGGAAGAACCCACGGGCGTTGAGGGGGTTTCGGGCGGCGGATCAGCCGAGCGCGAGCACCAGCCCTTCGTCGGGGCGGAGCTGAAGCGCGCCGGAGCACGCCTCGCCCGCGCGGTCCAGATGCGTCGAGAGCAGGACGCGGCCGCGATCTCCCAGAGAAAACGACGCGGCCTCCGCGCCGAGGTTCAGCGCGACGAGCACGCCCTGCCCGCCCGCACGGCGCCGGAAGGCCAGCACGTCGCCTTCGCTCCGCAGCGGCTCGCAGCCGTTCCCACGAAGGGCCGTGCGCTCCCGCCGCAGCGCGATCAGAGCGCGATAGAGCGCGAGGATGGAGCGGGGGTCGTCGCGCTGGGTGGCGACATTCACCGTCTCCACGTCCGGCCCGATGGGCAGCCAGGGCTCGCCGGTGGTGAAGCCGGCTTTCGGGCCGGAATCCCAGCGCATGGGCGTCCGCTCCGGGTCGCGGCTCAGGTCGTAGCCGGGCACGAGCTTCTCGAAGGGGTCCTGCCCCCGGTCCGCCGGGATCTCCACGTTCGGCATCCCGATCTCGTCGCCCGCATAGAAGATCGCCGTGCCGGGCAGGGTCATGTGCAGCATCGCCGCCACCCGGGCCTGGGCGGGGCCGACGCAGCCGGCGATCCGCCGCTTGTCGTGGCCGCCGAGGGCCCAGCAGGGCCAGCCATGGGGCGGGACGATGTTCAGGTACTCGTCGATCGCGGCCGCGAGGCTCCTCGCGTCCCAGGGCGTGTCCAGCAAGCGGAAGTTCAGCGGGAAGTGCAGCGCGGGGCGGTCGCGGCCGCCGTAGAAGCGCGTCGCGCGGTCGGTGGAGACGTCGGCCTCGCCCATCAGCAAGCGTTCCGGGAATTCATCCAGCGCCTCCCGCAGCCCGACGATGCAGTCGATCGCCTCGGGCCGGGAATCGGTGAAGACGCGCTTCTGCCGCTCCGGCGGCGGCGTGGAATCGCCGGCATCGGGCTTCGGCGGGTCGTCTCGCAGCAGCGCGTCCTCGATCAGGACGCCGGTGGCGTCCAGGCGGAAGCCGTCCGCGCCGCGGCGAAGCCAGAAGCGTAGCACCTCCGCCATCGCCTCCCGCACGGCGGGGTTGCGCCAGTTCAGGTCGGGCTGCGCCTCGTGGAAGGCGTGGTAGTAGTACTGGCCCGTGCCCTCATCGAGTTTCCAGGCGCTGCCGCCGAAGCGGCTGAGCCAATTGTTCGGCGGGCCGCCATCCCTCGCCGGATCGGCCCAGACGTACCAGTCGCGCCGAGGATTGCCGCGGGAGGCGCGGCTTTCAGCGAACCAGGGATGCCGGTCCGAGCTATGATTGGGCACGCAGTCGAGGATCAGCCGGATCCCTGCCTCGCGCATCGCGGAGAGCAGCCGGTCGAAGTCCTCCATCGTGCCGAAGCGGGGATCGATGCCCGTGTAGTCGGAGACGTCGTAGCCGCCATCGACCATCGGCGAGGGATAGACCGGCGAGAGCCAGACGGCCCCGACGCCGAGCCAGGAGAGATGGCCCAGGCGGGACAGGATCCCCGGCAGGTCGCCCATGCCGTCCCCGTCCGTATCCTGGTAGGACTGCGGGTAGACCTGGCAGATGACGGCGTGGCGCCACCACTCGGGCCCGCCCTCGTAGCGGTATCCGCTGCTCAACGCGCGCCCCCGGGATGCTGGAGCGCCGGATTTGCGGAGGCTCCGCCGGTGCGCCACCCCGGAAGCGGGATGGCTATGTTGCCGGGAAAGGTTCGGTCGTTCCCCACCATGTCCCCCAGTTCGCGCGCGACTCGGATTGCATCCGCGGCAGCCGCGCATGGGGGAGGCCGAAGCTTCCGGCAACAACATAGGGCACGCGGCAAGACCGCGTTCAGGACCAGAACAGCAGGAATACGGCCGCGCCGATGCCCAGCGGCAGGAAGGGGCTGACGCGGGTGAAGAGGAGCAGCGCGGTAGAGCCGGCGGCGACCGCCCAGGCGAGCCACTCGCCCTCCGCCGCGCGCAGCACTGTGGCGGAGGCGGCGAGGATCATGCCGGCCGCGACCGGCGCCAGCCCCGTCTCCACCACGCGTTGCCACGCCGCGCCGCGGTGCCGCGCCCATACCCGCGCGAGGCTGTAGACCAGCAGCGAGGAGGGCAGGAAAATTCCCACGGAGGCGAGCAGCGCCCCTGCCCATCCCGCCGCCTGCCAGCCGACGAGGGTGGCGAGCAACGAGCCCGGCCCGGGCGTGAGGCGTGACAGGGCGAAGAGGTCCAGGAACTGCGCGTCCGTCATCCAGCCCTGCACCGCCACGGCCTGGCGGTGCACGTCGGCGATGATGCTCTGCCCGCCGCCGATGGTGAGGAAGGAGAGCGGGACGAAGACCTTGAGGATCTGCCAGAGACGGTAGAGCAGCACCTAGCGCCCCCCTCCGCCCGCACCGCGCAGGCGATACCAGGTGGCCGCCAGGCTGACCGGCGCCATCACCAGCACCACCGCCAGCAGCGGCAGGCGCAGGAAGAACAGGGCACAGAAGGTGGCCAGCAGGATCAGCGCCGGCACGGGCGAGACGGCGGCCCGCCGCGCCGCGCGGACGCCCATCTGGAGCGAGAGCCCGACCGCCGCGGCCGCGATGCCGCTGAGGATGACGTGGGTGAGGTGGTAGTGCGCGACCTCCGCGAAGAGGGCGGCGGCCAGGATGGCGACGAACATGGCCGGCACCACCATGCCGAGCGCGCTGACCAGCGCGCCCGCGCTCCCGCCCAGGCGGTAGCCGATCCAGATGGAGAGGTTGACCACGTTCACGCCGGGAAAGGCCTGGGCCAGCGACAGGCCGGCAAGGAACTCGCCTTCCTCCACCCAACGGCGGCGCTGGACGAACTCCCGCATCATCCAGCCGCTGAGGCCGCCGCCGAAGCTCGTCAGGCCGATCTTGGTGAAGGCGAGGAAGAGCTGCATCAGGCCCGGGGAGGCCGGGGCGCCGGTCACGCCGGCGGATTCTTGGGCCATGTCCGCTCTGCCGCAGATGCCATGGCCCAAGCCTTAGGCCCTTGCCGGGCTTCCCACAATGCGGGCCGCCTCAGGCGGCCGCGCGGATGGTCCGCTCGATCGCCTCCGCCACCGAGGCGGCGTTCTGGCGCAGGAACTCGCGCCCCTTCTCCGCCGTGGCGGCCGCCGGATCGCCAAAATACCCCATGGGCGTGACCTTCAGCGCGTGCTTGCCGCCCTTCCGCCAGACCTTCAGGTCCTCCATCCCCAGGTTGGTGGGCTTGAGGCCCGGGATCAGCCCGCAGCGGCAGGCCTCCATGCACTCGTGCAGCAGGACTGAGGTCTCCGATTCCCCGGCATGGATGTCGAGGTTATCAGGGGTGCCGCTGGATGCCTTGCCGTAGGTGACGAGGCGCGGATCGGCCGGGTCCAGTTCCAGCCGGTCCCGCATCACGGGGGCGAGGACGAAGTGCCCCTCGATCGTCTCCGGGCCGCAGCCCGCCACGATGCCGTCGTAGATCGTGCGGTTGTGCTGCGCGTCGCCGTGGCCGGAGAGGCAGAAGATGCGGCGGAAGCCGTCGCCGCCCAGGGACGCGAAGACATCCTTCATCAGCTCGATCATCACGGGCGCGCGCACCTTGATGCTGCCGGGGAAGCTGCTGCTGACGGCGTTGATGCCCCAGTAGAAGGGCGGGGCGATGATGCTCTCGATCCCCCGCTCCGCCAGCAGCGCCTTCGCCTGCCGCAGCACGGCCATCGGCACGTAGACATCGGTGGCGAGCGGCAGGTGTGGGCCGTGCTGCTCGATCACGCCCAGCGCCCAGAGGACGACGGCGCCGCGCTCCGCCGCCTCCGCCACCTCCGGATAGGTCATATCGGCCATGGTGTCGGTGAAGACGGAGTAGCCCGCGCCGTTCCGATCCGCGCTCATGCGTTCCTGCACCCTTCGATCGCGGGGATCACGCCCGCTTCATGTTCCAGAAGAGCGGCATGCCCGGCACGCGCCCTTCCAGGTTCCGCTTCATCACCGTGTTGGAGCGGAAGGCGCCGAGGGGCACGAAGAGCACCTCCTCCAGCGCCACGGTCTGCATCCGCCCGGCCACCGCCTTTCGCGCCTCTTCGTCCGGCGCGCGGAACCACTCGTCGCGCAGGGCTTCCAGCTTCGCCGAAGTGGGCCACCCATTCGCGCCGGCCAGGCCGTTGCCGCGCAGCACGGCGTTGGCGCCGGGGTCGAACAGGTCCAGGCCGGGGAAGAAGGTGGCGTAGCTGGACCAGCCGCCCTTCTCCAGCGGCTCCCGGTTCGTGGTGCGCTGGAGGATGCTGCCCCAGTCCGTCGAAACAAAATCGAGGTTCAGGCCGATGCCCCGGAACAGCTCCCCCGCCACCTGGCCCAGCGCGGCCTGGGCACCGACATCCATGGCCACCAGCAGGCGCGCCGGCTCGTTGTTGTAGCCGCCCTCCTTCAGCAGGGCCTTGGCGCGATCGGTGCTGCGCGGCGCCAGGATCGGTTCCAGCCCCACCCGCGTGGCATAGGGCGAGCCGGGTGTGACGATGCCGGCATCGCTGACGTAGCGCTGCGGGTCGGGCCCGATCACCGCCGACATGAAGGAGGCCTGGTCCACCGCGGCCAGCAGCGCCTGTCGTACCTTCACGTTGTTGAAGGGTGGGTGCGGGTGGTTCAGCCGCAGGTAGGCCGGGCGCATGATCAGTTCCAGCGGCTCGATCCGCAGGGCGTTGCTGCGCGCCAGCATCCGTTCCAGGTCCGGCTCCGGCGCCTCCAGCCAGTCCTGTTCCCCGGACTGGATGGCGGCGGCGCCGGTGGATGCGTCGGGGATCACCGTCCACTCCACGCGGTCGAACCAGACCTGCTTCGGGCCGGCCACGAGGCTCGGCGTGCCGGTCGGCGTGGGCTTGTAGCCGGCAAAGCGCTCATAGGCGAAGAAGCTGCCGGGGTTCATCTCGTCCGCCTTGAAGCGGAAGGGGCCGGAGCCCACGACCTCGCGCACCTGCTGGAAGGCGTCCGTCCTCGCCAGGCGCTCCGGCATGATGAAGGGGATCGGCGCGCCGACATGCCCCAGCGCGTGGGGCAGCAGGGGAAAAGGCTCCTTCAGGCGGAAGCGGATGCGGCGGTCGTCCAGCGCGGAGAGCTCGTCCGTGAAGTCCATCAGCTTGCCGCCGATGGCGGCGCGCCGGGCCCAGCGCCGGATGCTCGCCACCGCGTCGGCCGCGCGCACCGGCTCGCCGTCGTGGAAGGTCAGCCCGGGGCGAAGAGTGATGGTGACGGTCCTCCCGCCATCCTCCAGTACGTGCCCCTCGGCCATCTGCGGCTGGGGCTTATAGTTCGCGTCCATGCCGTAGAGGGTGTCGAAGACCATGTAGCCGTGATTCCGCACCACGGCGGCGGGGGTCCAGATCGGGTCCACGCTGAACAGGTTGCTGTGGGGCACGAACTTCAGCGTGCGGGCGGCGGCCTGGGCGTGGACGGCGGGAGCGTAGGCCGTCGCGGCGCCCGCCAGGGCCAGCTTCAGGGCATCGCGTCGTCCGAGCATCGTGGAACCCCTCTCCGCACCAGCGCGGCGTCATTGTTCGTTCACGGAAGCGGGGCCGGTAGCCGAGAAGGCGAGAAGTGGCATCGAAAACTCTTATCGGGGTGGGCGCCTGCCCCTCACGGAAGGGTGACAGGGCGGCGGAAGCCGCTTCGCCGGACGGAACGCGTTAGGCCGGGAGCGAACAAGGCCAGGGGCCGCCCCCCTGCCCCAGCAAGAGGCACCGGAGCGGCCATGGACATTACCCTGAAGGTGAACGGCACCGAGCGGCGCTTGGCTGCCGATGTCCGGACCACACTGCTGGACGCCCTGCGCGAGCACCTGGACCTGACAGGCACGAAGAAGGGCTGCGACCTCGGCCAGTGCGGCGCCTGCACGGTGCTGATGGACGGGCGGCGCGTGCTGTCCTGCTTCACCCTGGCCGTGGCGGCGCAGGGGGCGGAGATCACGACGATCGAGGGGCTGGCGGAAGGGGACGGGCCGCTGCACCCCATGCAGCAGGCCTTTCTGGAGCAGGACGCCTACCAGTGCGGCTACTGCACCCCCGGCCAGATCCTCTCCGCCATCGCCTGCGTGGAAGAGGGGCATGCGAGGACGGATGACGAGATCCGGGAGTACATGAGCGGCAATCTCTGCCGCTGCGCCGCCTATCCGAAGATCGTCGAGGCCATTAAGCAGGCCCGGCCGCAGATGGAGCGCGCCTGAGATGCGGCCCTTCACCTATGAGCAGCCCGGCGCCACGCCGGAGGCACTGCACGCGGCCGCCGGGCACGCCGCCCCGCCCGGCGAGGGCCGCATCCGCGCCCCCGCGCAGTACCTGGCCGGCGGGACCAACCTGCTGGACCTGATGAAGATCGGGGTGGCCCACCCCGCTGCCCTGATCAACATCGGGGCGCTGCGGGCGGAGCACGGGCGCATCGAGGCGGATGCCGGGGGGCTGACGCTCGGCGCCCTCGCCCGCATGGCGGAGGCGCAGGAGCATCCCGCGATCCTGCGGGACTACCCGGTGATCGCGCAGACCTTGCAGCTGGCAGCCAACCAGCAGTTGCGGAACATGGCCAGCCTGGGCGGCAATGTCCTGCAGCGCACGCGCTGCAACTACTTCCGCGACCCGAGCTGGCGCGCCTGCAACAAGCGCGATCCCGGCACAGGCTGCGCGGCGCTGGAGGGCAACAACCGCCATCTGGCCGTGCTGGGCGTCAGCGAGCACTGCATCGCGCACTATCCCGGCGACTTCGCCAACGCCCTGGCGGCACTGGGCGCCGATGTGTCGATCCTGGCCGTGGACGGCACCGCGCGCCGCATCCCCTTCGAGGAACTGCACCGCCTGCCCGGCGACACGCCGCATATCGAGACGGTGCTGCAACCGGGCGAGCTGATCACCGCCTTCCACGTCCCCGCCGGCCCCTGGACCCGCCGGTCCCTCTACGTGAAGGTGCGGGACCGGGAGTCCTTCGCCTTCGCCATAGCCTCAGCCGCAGTCGCGCTGCACATCGAGGGCGGCGAGGTGCGGGAGGCGCGGATCGGCCTGGGCGGGCTGGCAGCCAAGCCCTGGCGCGCGCGGGAGGCCGAGGCCGCCCTGCGCGGACGCCCCCTGACCGAGAAGACGGCGGAGGAGGCGGCGGAGGCCGCCTTCCGCGGCGCCGTCACCCACAGCGAGAACGGCTTCAAGCCGGAGCTGGGCCGCCGCACCCTGGTGCGCGCCCTGCTGCAAGCCGCCGCGATGGAGGCCTGATCCCATGCCCGATGGCAGCACCCCACATATCGGCCCCGCCACCATCCGCATCGACGGCCGCGCCAAGGTCACGGGCGCGGCGCGCTACGCCTCCGACGAGGTGGTGGCGAACCCGTCCTGGGCCTTCCTCGTCACCAGCAGCATCGCCCGCGGCCGCATCCGCGGCTTCCGGCTGGAGGAGGCCCGCGCCGTGCCAGGGGTGCTGGACATCCTGACGCACGAGAATGTCGGCGGCGAGGCCGAGAAGCCGAAGCCCATGGCCGGCGGCGACACCACGGAGACGATGGAATCCGACCGGATCTGGCACGACGGCCAGATCATCGCCGTGGTGGTTGCCGAGACCTTCGAGGCGGCGCGCGAGGCCGCGCACAAGGTCCGCCCGGACTACGAGGAGGAGGCGCCCTCCGCCAGTTTCGGCAGCCCCGGCGCGGTGGAGGAGGTCCGCAAGGCCGGGGAGCATAAGGACTACCGCGTCGGCCACGCGGAGCGCGCCTTCCGGGATGCCGAGTTCCGGGTGGACCAGCGCTACGGCACACCCACCCAGCACCACAACCCGATCGAGCTCTTCACCACCACCTGCGAATGGCAGGACGGGAAGCTGACGGTCTATGAGCCCAGCCAGTTCGTCTACGGACTGCGCGGGAACCTGGCGAAGCAGCTCCGCATCCAGCCGGAGAGCATCCGCGTCGTCTCCCGCTTCGTCGGCGGAGCCTTCGGCAGCAAGGGCGGCATCACCGCGCGCACGGCCTGGATCGCGGTTGCGGCGCGCCGTGTTGGGCGGCCGGTAAAGCTCGTCTCCACGCGCGACCAGGGCTTCACCATCGTCACCTACCGCGCGGAGACGCGGCACCACATCCAGCTCGGCGCCGACCGCAACGGGAAGCTGACCGCCTTCCGGCACGAGGGCTGGGAGGTCACTTCCCGCCCCTCGCAGTACAACGTGTCCGGCACGGAGACGACGGCGCGGATCTATGCCTGCCCGAACATCCTGACGAAGGTGAACATCGTCCACGCGGACCGGAACACGCCGGGCTTCATGCGCGCCCCGCCCGAGGGGCCCTACATGTTCCCCCTGGAATGCGCGATGGACGAGCTGGCCTTCGCGCTGCGGATGGACCCGATCGAGTTGCGGCGGATCAACGACACCCAGACCGATCCCGCGACAGGGCTACCCTTCAGTTCCCGTTCCCTAATGGAGTGCTTCGACAAGGGCGCGGCGCGCTTCAACTGGTCCGCGCGCAACCCGGTGCCGGGCGCGGTGCGGGATGGGGATTGGCTGGTCGGGTATGGCTGCGCCACCGCCGCCTACGCAGCGAATATCGGCCCGGGCAGCGCGGAGGTCACGCTGCACCCGGATGGGCACGCGCGGGTGCGGATTGCGGCGCACGAGATCGGCAACGGGGCCTACACCGTCATCGCCATTACGGCGGCGGAGCAGCTCGGCCTGGAGGTGTCGGACGTGGCGGTGGAGCTGGGGGATACGAACCTCCCCGCCGCCGGCCTCGCCGCGGGGTCAAACCACACGGCGGCCATCAGCCATGCCGTCGCCAAGGCTTGCGATGAGGTCCGGGAGCGGCTGGCACGCGCCGCCACCCTGGCGAATGACAGCCCCTTCGCCGGGCAGGACCCCGCCGCCCTCTCCCTCTCCGGCCGCGCGCTGGTCGGCCCGGGCGGGGCGCAGGAGTCTCTGGCCCGCGCCCTCTCTCGCCTGGGCGAAGGTCCGCTCGCAGTGCAGGCGGAGAACATCCCCAAGGGCGTGCCGCCGGACGCCATGGAGAAGCTGCGGCAGGGCCAGATGGCCATGTCCCGCGGCCACAGCCGGGACGACGTGACGGCCTATGCCTTCGGCGCGCAGTTCGTGGAGGTGCGCGTTCATGCCCGCACGCGGGAGGTGCGCGTGCCCCGCGCCCTGGGCGCCTTCGCCTCGCCCCGGATCGTCAACCCCATGGCGGCGCACAGCCAGTACATGGGCGGCATGATCTGGGGCATCGGCGCAGCCCTGCACGAGAAGACCGAGATCGACCCGGTGGCCGCCCGCTACACCAACGACAACATCGCGGAGTACCTGATCCCCGTGAACGCCGACGTGCGGAGCGTGGAGGTGCTGATGGTGCCGGAGAAGGACGAGACGGTGAACCCGCTGGGGATCAAGGGGATCGGGGAGATCGGTATCGTCGGCATGAACGCGGCGGTGGCCAATGCCGTGTTCAACGCCACCGGCCGCCGCGTGCGCGACCTGCCCATCCGGATCGAGGACCTGCTCTGACCCCGCGCCCTCCACCGACTGGCTCGTCGGACAGTTCATCCGGGCGATCGACGAGAGCTGGCACATTCTCGCCACCAGCCACGCGGTGGACCATCGGCCGCGCCTCGGCCCGGTGCAGCAGGCCGGCGGCGCCGAAGGGACGACCGAGCGCTGAGGCGGCGGGCGGCGCCCCCGCCCCCCCCTTGAAGCTCGCTGGCCCCTCTTTCATATCGCTCCTCCGGTTGTTTCCCTTTCCGGAGGACACGCGTGAGCGAGACGGTGGAGCGCCACGAATTCGGCGCTGAGGTCGGGCGGCTGCTGGACCTGGTGGTCCATGCCCTCTACTCGGACCGCGAGATCTTCCTGCGGGAGCTGGTGGCGAATGCGGCCGATGCCGTGGACCGCCGCCGCTTCGAGGCCCTGACCGGCGGGGTGCCCGGCGTGCCGGAAGGCTCCGCGGTACGGGTCGTGCCGGACAAGGCCGCGCGCACCCTGACCGTTACCGACCCCGGCATCGGTATGAGCAAGGCCGACATGGCGGAGAACCTGGGCACCATCGCCCGCTCCGGCACCCGGGCCTTCACCCAGTCCCTGGCGGATGCGAAGCCGGGCGACCGGCCCAGCCTCATCGGCCAGTTCGGGGTGGGCTTCTACTCCGCCTTCATGGTGGCGGAGCGGGTGGAGGTCACCTCCCGCAAGGCCGGGTCCGACGAGACCTGGACCTGGTCCTCCGAGGGCCGCGGCGACTACACCCTCGCCCGCGCGGAGCGCGCCGAGCCCGGCACGGACATCGTGCTGCACGTTAAGGCCGACGCTGAGGAGTTCCTGGAGCCGATCCGCCTGCGGACCATCATCCGCAAGTGGGCTGACCACATCACGGTGCCCATTACCATCGCCGAGGACGGGAAGGACGAGCCGGCGAACGAGGGCACGGCGCTGTGGCGCAAGCCGAAGTCCGAGATCAGCGCCGAGAGCTACACGGAGTTCTACCGCCACCTCGGCCACAACTTCGACGAGCCCTGGGCGACGCTGCACTGGCACGCCGAGGGCACGGTGGAGTTCACCGCGCTTCTTTTCATCCCGGGCATGAAGCCCTTCCAGGTCGTGGAGGGCGAGCGGGAGAGCCGCGTGCGCCTGCATGTCCGGCGCATGTTCATCACGGACGAGGCGGCGCTGCTGCCGCCCTGGCTGCGCTTCGTGCAGGGCGTAGTGGACACGGAGGACCTGCCCCTCAACGTCTCGCGCGAGATGCTGCAGGCCACGCCGGTGCTGGCGCGCATTCGCAAGGCGGTGACGAACCGCGTGCTGTCCGATCTGAAAACCCGCGCGAAGGAGGCTGAGGAGTACGCGAAGTTCTGGGAGAACTTCGGCCCGGTCCTGAAGGAGGGCATCTACGAGGACACGGAGCACCGGAAGGATCTTGCCGGGCTGCTGCGCTTCCGCTCCTCCGCCGTGGAGGGCTGGACCTCGCTGGCCGACTATGTCTCCCGCATGAAGGAAGGGCAGGAGGCGATCTACGTCCTCTCCGGCGATTCCGCCGAGGCGCTGGCGAAGTCGCCGCAGTTGGAGGGCTTCCGTGCCCGCGGCGTGGAGGTGCTTCTGCTCTCCGACAGCATCGATGCCTTCTGGCCGGAGCGGCTGGGAAGCTTCGAGGAAAAGCCGATCCGCAGTGTCACCCAGGGCTCGGCCGATCTCTCGAAGATCGCGGGCGGCGATGCGGCCCAGGGCGAGGCGGCGGACCTCTCGAAGCTCCTCCCGCTGCTGAAGGACGCGCTGAAGGAGGATGTCTCCGAGGTGCGGGCCACGGACCGGCTGGTGGACAGCGCCGTGGTCCTCGCCGCGCCGGAATTCGGGCCCGACCTGCACATGCAGCGCCTGCTGCAGCGCGCGGGGCGCGACTTCGGCTCGTTGAATCCGGTGCTGGAGATCAACCCCCGCCACCCGCTGGTGCGGAGCCTCGCCGCGAAGGCCGAGGCGGGCGATGTGGCCGAGGCCGCCGGGCTGCTGCTGGACCTCGCCCGCGTGCAGGACGGCGACACCCCGCGTGACCCCGCCGCCTTCGCCCGGCGCGTCGCGGAGGCGCTGGCGACCAGCCTGGGCTGACGCCGCGGCGCGAGCGGCCTGTCCCCGCGGCAGCGCCGCCCCGCAGTGGCCGCAACCAAGGGTAAGGGCACCCCCTTGCCCTGGCCCTCCACCTTGGATCAGGGTCCCTCCGGCCCTATCTGGGCCCTTCCCGGGGCGCCTCGCCGCGCTCTCTTCGTCGCTGAGGCAGGATGACCCTTTCCAACGTGCGGACGAACCCTGAGCCGAGGACGCTGCGACCCCGCGTCCTCTCCCTGCTCCGGGGGCGCCTCAGCGCGGCACCGGCCGAGCCGATCCCCCTTCGCCCGGGCGACCTCTCCATCGGCTCCTACAATGTTCACAAGTGCGTCGGCACGGATAACCGCTTCGATCCCGCCCGCGTGGGCGAGGTGATCGCGGAGCTGAACGTGGACATCCTGGCGCTGCAGGAGGTGGACCGCCGCTTCGGGCACCGCGTCGGCCTGCTGGACATGGCGGGGATCGAGCGGCGCACGGGGCTGCGCCACGTCCCCCTCTCCAACGTACCCAAGGGGCAGGGCTGGCACGGCAACGCGCTGATGCTCCGCGCGGGCGAGGTGACACGGCTGCACCGCCTGACCCTTCCTGGCGGCGAGCCGCGCGGCGCGGCCGTGGCCGACCTGCTCCTGCCGGCCGGGCCGCTGCGCGTGGTCTCCGCGCATTTCGGCCTGCTGCGGCGGCACCGGGCGCGGCAGGTGGCGGCCATCCTGGAGACGCTGGAGGCCGCGGACGACATGCCGACGGTGATCCTCGGCGACCTCAACGAGTGGCGGCCGGGTCGCCGGTCCTCCCTGATGGCGCTTGAGGGGCATTTCGAGGGCGTGCGGCCCGACCACGCCACCTTCCCCAGCCGCCTGCCCCTGCTGCCGCTGGACCGCATCCTCGGCCGCCCCTACGGGCTGGTGGAGATGGTGCGCGCCCATGACACGCCGCTGGCCCGCGTCGCCTCCGACCACCTGCCGCTGAAGGCCCGGCTGCGGCTGGCCGCCGTGCACGGCGCGACCCTGGCGAACGCGGCCTGACCGGGGGCGGCCCGGTGTCCAGCGCTACCAGGGTCGAGGAGGCCGCCATTGTGCCCGCCCCGCCCTGGCCGGCGGAGGGCAGCGGCGTCGCGGTGGTGCCGGACGGGCTGGTCGCCTTCGCGACCCGCTGCCGCGCGGCGCGCGAGGCGCAGGAGAGTCTGGATCTCCTCTACTACATCTGGCGCGACGACCTGACCGGCCGGCTGCTGGCGCGGGAGGTGCTGCGCGCCGCCGAGCGCGGCGTGCGCGTGCGCCTGCTGCTGGACGACATGTACGCGCTGGGGCGGGAACGCGTTCTCTCGATCCTGGACGCGCATCCGGGGATCGAGGTGCGGCTGTTCAACCCCACGCGCTGGCGCCGCTTCGGCCAGGTGGGGCTGGTGCTGGAAATGCTGTTCGGCGGGCGGCACCTGAACCGGCGGATGCACAACAAGGCCTGGATCGCCGATCGCCGGGTGGCCGTGGTGGGCGGCCGCAACGTCGGCGACGAGTATTACGACGCTTCCGGCGCCTTCAACTTCCGCGACCTGGACCTCGTCCTCGGGGGACAGGCGGTGCGCGACGTGCAGGCAGTGTTCGAGCGGTACTGGCGCCACCCGCTGGCCCGCACGGTGCGGCGCGCCAGTGGTCTGCGGCCGCGCCCCGGGCGGCTGGCCGCCCTCATCCGGCGCCTGGACATGACAGCGCAGGGCGAGGGCGCGCGGCCCTTCCTTGAGGGGCTGAGGGCCGATCCCGGCGTGGCCCGGATCATGGCCGGTGATTCCTCCGATCTCACCCCTCTCGCGCCCGAGGCCATCCGGGTGGTCGCGGACCCGCCGGACAAGGTGCTGTCTCGCGCCGAGATGAAGGAGTGCCTCGCGCCGGCGATCCTGGAGGCCCTGAACGAGGCCCGGCGGGAGGTGCTGCTGATCTCCCCCTATTTCGTGCCGGGCGAGGAAGGGGTGGCAATCCTGGAGCGCCTGGCGCGGAACGGGGTGCGGGTGGCAGTGGTCACCAACTCCCTCGCCGCGACGGACGTGGTGGCGGTGCATGGCGGCTACGCCGGGCATCGCGGCCACCTGCTGGACGCGGGGATCGAGCTTTACGAGTTGAAGCGGTCCGGCAAGGAATCGGCCGGCGTCTTCGGCTCGCGCGGCGCCAGCCTGCATACCAAGGCGCTGGTGGTGGATGGCGGGCACGCCTTCGTCGGTTCCTTCAACCTCGACCCCCGCTCGGCGACCCTGAACACGGAGATGGGGGTCTTCGTTCGCCACCCCGCGCTCGGGGATGCGGTGCAGGAGGAGTTCGCGCGTCTCTCCGACCCGGCGCGGAGTTGGCGGGTGACCCGGGACGGGCAAGGGGCGCTTCGCTGGGACAGTTCGGACGGGACCGTGGCGGCAGAGCCGGACGCCTCGCTCCGGCGACGCGCGCTGGCCTGGGTGGTCAGCAGGCTGCCGATTGAATCCCAGCTCTGAACAGCGATCCATCACGGGGAGAATGGCTGGCAGGGTGATCCAGGAACCTTTAGAGAACATCTAAAGGGCAGCCATGACCGACCAGATCGTCATCACCGAGAAGACCAGCCAGGCGAAGGATGTCCGGGCCGCGGTGGGCGGCCGCTACGGGGCGATCCTGCCCGCCGAGGGCCACCTCTTCGATCTGGTGGAGCCGGAGGATGTCGTCCCGGAGTGGAAGCGGTGGTCGCCCGTCCTGCTTCGGCCGGAGGGGCTCTACGGCACCAAGCCCGCCAAGGGCGGCAACAAGGCATCCAAGCTCCAGGCCATCCGCGCCGCGCTGAAGGGCGCCAAGTGCGTCTGGCTCGCCACCGACTGCGACCGCGAGGGACAACTGATCGGGCAGGAGATCCTGGAGCACCTGAAGTATCGCGGCCGGGTCATGCGGGTGATCTTCACCGCCCAGGACCCCCAGACCATCCGGAACGCCTTCGCGCAAGCCAGGCCGAACGCCGACTATGCCCGCCTCTATGCCGCCGCCGTGGCGCGGCGGCAGGCCGACCAGATCTACAATCTCTCCCTGACCCGCACGGCGACCGTGACCCTGGCCCGCGGCGCGCGCACCGTGATCGGCGTGGGCCGGGTGAAGACGCCGACGCTGGCCATCGTGTGCAAGCGGGAGCTGGAGATCCGCAACTTCGTCCCGCAGGCCTATTTCGAGGTGGTCGCCACCGCCGAGGCCGGGGCGGGCCCCCTGCGGATGCGACACGCGCCGAAGGAGCGAATCCTCAAGCGCGAGGACGCGGAGGCAATCGCCGCGCTGGCCGAGGACTTCGAAGGGCCGCTCTCCGTGAAGGTGGAGGATAAGCGCCAGTCCCCTCCCCGCCTGCACGACCTGCCCTCGCTCCAGAAGCTCTGTGGTTCCCGCTTCGGCTGGTCCGCGGCGCGCACGCTGGAGGTGGCGCAGGAGCTCTATGACGGCGATGGCAAGAAGGTCATCACCTATCCCCGCGCCGAGACGCGCTACCTGCCGGAGAACCTGATCCCGGACGTCCCGCGCATCGTCGCCGGGCTGCGCGTCGGCCGCGCCTTCGCCGAGGTGCCGGTGCCGGACCCGCCAGTGATCCGCCGGGGTGCCGGCGGCCCGTTCAACGACAAGGGGCTCGCCGGGGCCAGCCACCACGCCGTGATCCCGAACGTGAACACGGTGGAGACGCTGCGCGAGGTCTGGCCGCGTCTTTCGGCCGACGAGCGCAAGCTCTTCGACGTGATCGCCCGGTCCTATCTCGCGGCGATGATGCCGGATTTCCGCTACCGGCAGACCACTGCGACGATCGACGTGAAAGGCCATGTCTTCCGTGCGGTGGGCCGGCAGCCCATCGAGCTGGGCTGGCGCGCCGCCTTCCCGAACTGGCAGCCGGCTGATGAGAAGGGCGAGGACGCGCAGTTGCTTCCCGCGCTGCGCGACGGCGAGGCGGCCCGGCTGCACGACGCCATGGTGGAAGCCAAGGAGACCCGCCCCCCGCCCCGCTACAACGAGGGCACGCTGATCGAGGCCATGCAGAACGCCTGGCGCTTCGTGGAGGACGAGGCGCTGCAGGAGCGGCTGAAGGAAGCCAAGGGCATCGGCACGCCGGCGACCCGGGCTGAGGTGATCCGCGGCCTGAAGGCGCAGGAGTTCCTCGTCACCGAGGGCAAGAACATCGTCCCCACGCCGCGCGGCCTCTCCCTGTACGCCGTGCTGGAGAAGGCGGACCCGGCCCTCGTCGATCCTGGCGTGACGGCGCAAATGGAGCGCCTGCTGGACGAGGTGCTGGTCGGCCAGCAGGAGATGGCGGGCGCGATCGATGCGGTCTGCGCCCAGGCCAGCCGCATCATCGCCCGCCTGCAGGACGGGACAACGCCGATCGACCCGGCGCTGCTGCGCCCGCAGGCCCGGCGCGGCGGCGCGAAGGGGCGGGTGGCGAATGGCCCGCCCACGCCGGCGATGAAGCGCTTCGCCGAGGGGCTCGCCCGTCAGAAGGGCCTGGAGCTCCCCGACGGCTACGACGCGTCCGGGGCGGTCTGCCGCGCCTTCCTGGACCAGCATTCCGGGAAGGCCGGGACGGCGCCGACAAGTCCTCCGGCCGGGGGCGATGAGCCCGCACCGCCCCGTCGGCGCGCCACTGGGCGCCGCAAGAAGGCGGCACCGGCGCTGGACGAGTCCCGGACAGGCCCGGCCCCCAGGCGGCCCAGGCGGCGCGCCCAGCCAGCCCCTGCGGCAGGGCCAGATCGGCCGGCCTCGGAGGAGCCGATCTCGGATCGCGCGGAGACGCCACTCCGCATCCCCTTCGGGAACAAGGAAGCGGCGCTGCGGCTCGGGGCGCGGTATCGCGCGGGCGGCTGGTACGCACCGCCCGGCACCGACCTGGGAGGCTTCCGGGAGCGCGGCTGGCTCTGACGATGGCGGCGTGACGTGCTGGCGTCAGGCCAAGTCGTTCTGCTCGTCCGCTTCTGTGTCGAGAAGGGCTTCGTAGGCGTCCCGAAGCCCGACCGTGTCCTCCACGGTGGCGGTGAAGACGATCTCCTCCTCCGCGCCATCGAGGACCACCGCCAGCCGGAACTCGAAATGCCCGGGCTCGTCCTCGGGGGTGAGCGCGGCTGTCATGGTGCCCGGCGCGCCGTCCACCAGCACCATGAAGCTGCCTTTGACGGATGGTCGCCCCGGCCCCCCGCCGCCTTCGGCGATCAGGATGTCATGAGGCTCCGTCGTTACCTGGAGTGACCGGCCCCACTGGCTCTCGGCGGCCGACCTGGCGATGGCCGAGGCCATGCCGTTGAAAAGCTCCAGGGGCTCGGTGGTCATGGGCCGACCATGGGGTGAAATTGCAAGCGCGGCATGTCCTGGTTCCTCGTGGGCAGGGAAACGCCACGCCCTTGTGTTGGCTTCACGACACTTCGCGGGGCGTGAGGACGGGATCGTGACCGCGGCGCCCAGGCCCTGCCTCGGGCAATCCGGCCCCGTCCGTCCCGCCGCCGGGCGAACGGGGCTAGGCGATGGCGTCGAGCACGCTGGGGTGGAACAGCTCCTCCGGGGCGATCTCCTTCGCCGCCAGCCCGTCCGCCAGGGCGAAGCGGATCATGGCCGCGATCTCGTCCCGATTGCGGCGGAAGCCGTAGGGCCAGGGATCGCCGCCCATAAAGTCGATCTGCTTCTGCGCCTCGGCCGCGATCCAGGGCAGCGAGGCGCGCAGCACGTTCACCATCGTCAGGTCCGCCACCGCCATGGCGCGCGCCCCCGCGAAGGCGCGGAACAGTTCCAGCGGCAGCCAGGGATGCGCCGCCGCCAACTCCTTCCGCAGCGCCACGCAGTGCATGATCGGGAAGAAGCCGGTGGCGCGGTGGTACGCCTCCTCCTCCGTCCGGAAATCCGGGTAGAGGCGGTCCACCGGCGCCGAGCGGCCCAGGAAGCAGGAGGGCGGGCGCGGCCCGACCACGGCATCCAGATCACCCGAGGCCAGCAGGCCGTTCAGCGTTTCCATGGGGCCGATGGGCTTCACGTCCATCTCCGGCGGCAGCTTCAGCGCCACCCGCTCGCCCAGCCCCGTCTCCTCCATGCCGCCGGTGCGCCAGGCGATGCCGCGCGTGTCCACGCCGTAGTACTCGCGCAGCGCCCCGCGCACCCAGAGCGCCGCTGTCTGCTGGTACTCCGGCAGGCCGATGCGCTTGCCCGCCAGGTCCTTCGCCGTGCGGATGCCGCGATCCGTGCGGACATAGATCGCGGCGTGACGGAATGAACGGGAGGGGAAGACGGGGATGCCGATATAGGGCGCGTCGCCCCGGGCCGTGGTGACGATGTGGCTGCCCATGGAGAGCTCCGTCACATCGAAGGCGCGGTCCCGCAGGGCGCGGCGGAAGATGTCCTCCGGCTCGCCCGGCAGCACGGTAAGGGCAACGCCCGCCACCCCAACCCGCCCGTCGATGATGGGGCGCGTGCGGTCGGAGCTGGAGCAGGCCAGGGTGAGGCGGAGGTTCTCGGGCAAGCTGTCTATTCCATCGCGGCGGCAAGGTTGTCGGGCGTGAAGGGCATGGCGCGCGGGCGGATGCCTAGGGCGGCGTGGATGCCGCCCGCGATCGCCGCGATGGTGGGGCCAAGCGAGGGCTCGCCCGCGCCCAGCGGCTTGGCGTCCTGCGGGCCGATGAGGCGCAGCTCCACCGCCGGCACCTCGGAGAAGCGCAGGATCGGGTAGTCCTCCCAGCGCGTGCCCGTGACGTTCATCCGGTCGAAGCGCACCGCCTCCTTCAGTGCGATGGACACGGCCTGGAGGGCGCCGCCCTCCAGCTGGTTCACCGCGCCGTCCGGGTTGATCGCCTCGCCGACATCGGCGGCGATCCAGAGGCGGCGGCAGCGCACCACCTCGGCCGCCTCCACCTCAGCCGCCACGGCACACCAGGCGCCCGTGCCCTTGTAGCGGGCGACGGCGATGCCGGTGCCCACCCCTTCCCCGTCCGCCGCGCGCGGCCAGCCGCACATGGCGGCGGCCTCACGCAGCACGGCGGCGGCGCGCGGGTCCTCCTCCAGGTGGCGCAGGCGGAAGGCCACGGGATCCTGCCCGCTCGCCTCCGCCAATTCGTCCATGACGGACTCGATGGCCCAGACGTTCAGCAGGGCGCCCAGGCCGCGCAGGGCGGAGGAGCGCAGCGGCATTACCAGCAGCCGGTGCATCTCCACGTCCAGGGACGGCACGGCGTAGCCCGGAACGGCGTTGCGCTGCCCGCCGCCGCCCGCCGCGATCGGTGCGTCGATCGCCACCGGCCAGGGCTGCGGCGGATCGAGGTAGGGTGCCGCCAGCAGGGTTGGCTGCTTCGCGCGCCCGGGGCGGGAGGAATGGCCGTTGCCGCGCAGCACCATCCGCCAGCGGCAGAGCATGCCCTCGGCATCGACCGCGGCCTCGATCTCGGCGGTGGCAGCGGGCGAGAGCGGGCCCCAGCCCAGCTCCTCCTCCCGGCTCCACAGGGCGCGCACGGGGCGGCCGGGATGGGCACGGGCAGCGAGGGCGGCGTCCAGCGCCACGTCGTCCGCCCCGTTATGGCCGTAGCAGCCCGCGCCCTCCATGTGGCGCACGGTGATCGATTCAGGCGGCAGGCCGAGCACGAGCGCGAGGTCGGCGCGCAGGTTGTAGACGCCCTGGCTGTGCGTCCAGACCTCCAGCGCGCCCTCGGCCCAGCGCGCGACGGCGCAGCAGGTGCCGATGGAGGCATGGGCGATGAAGGGGCGTTGGAAGCGCGCGGAGACGGCCTGGGCGGCGGGCGGCGCCGGGTCGTCGCGCCGCGCGACCTCGCTCGCCTGGGCGGGGGTGGCCGCCAGCCACTCGGCCAGGGCGTTCTCCTCCGGCAGGCTCTCCCGCACCTCCCATTCGGCGCGGGCCGCCACGCGCGCGGCGGCGGCCTCCGCGGCCCATTCCTCCCCGGCAACCACGGCCAGGAAGGATCCGTCGCGCACCATCGTGGCGCCGCCGGGCAGCGGCCCCTCCCGCACGCCGGTCAGCGTCGCGGCCCGTGCTGGCGGCCGCACGACGCGGGCGTGCAGCATGCCCGGCAGCCGCATGTCCTGAAGGTAGCGCGGCACGCCGAAAACCTTGTCCGGCAGGTCCAGCCGCGGAAGGGACTGGCCGGCGATGCGGCGGTCTGTTGCGGGCTTCGGCGCCACGTCGCCGCGCGCCTCCACCTCCAGCAGCGCGTCCTCCGCTTGCGCCCAGTAGGAGCCGATCGCCGATCCGTCAGGCGCGAGGAAGGTGCCGTCCTCCACGCGGATCGCCTCCGCCGGCACGCCGCTGCGCCCGGCGGCGAGGCCGAGATGGATGGCCCGTGCCTCCGCGCTCGCCTGGCGGATGGCTGCCCCGCTCTCCTGGATGGAGAGGCTGCCGGAGGTCACGCCCTCATCGGGGCTGGCGCCCGTCACCGCCGGCACCACCCGCAGCCGGGCAGGCGCCACGTCCAGCTCCTCTGCCGCGATCTGGGCCAGGGCGGTCAGGATGCCCTGGCCGAGCTCCACCTTGCCTGGCGTGAGCGTCACCGTGCCGTCCGCGGAGAAGCGCAGCCAGCGCGAGAGGCGCGGCTCCGCCCGCAGGCTGCCCGGCAGGTCCGGCGCGTTACCGGCGGGGCCCATGGCGAAGGTGTAGGCGAGGTTCATGCCGGGGCGCCCACCCGCGCGGCCCGCAGCACGGCGCGGATGATCCGGTTCTGCGCGCCGCAGCGGCAGAGATGCGGCTCCAGCGCCTCCCGCACCGCCGCCTCGTCCGGGTCCGGGTTCCGCCGCAGCAATGCTGCCGCGCTCACCAGGATCCCGGAAAGGCACCAGCCGCACTGCCCGGCCTGCTCGGCCAGGAAGGCCGCCTGCAAGGGATGCGGCGCCTCCGGCGTGCCCAGCCCCTCCACCGTGCCTACGGCGCGCCCTGCCGCCGCTTCCAGCGGCAAGGTGCAGGAGGGGCGCGCCTCGCCGTCCAGCGTCACCATGCAACTCCCGCAGGCCTCCTGCCCGCAGCCGAAGCGCGGGCCGCTCAGCCCCAGCGGGCCGCGCAGCGCCTGCAGCAGCGTCATCCCTTCGGGCGCCTTCACCTCCACGGCGGCGCCGTTCAGGGTGAAGGCGACCGGCATCAGTTCACCTCGATCTTCGCCATCCGGATGTACTGGCGCTGCGTGTCCACGTCCTTCCGCAGGAAGGCGTCGAACTCCGCGACCGACATGGGCATGGGCTGCGCGCCCTGCTTCGCCATGGCCGCGCGCGTCGCGGGCTTGCCCAGCCAGTCGTTCACCGCGGCGTTCAGTTTCTCGACAATGGGCTTCGGCATCTGCGCCGGGGCCATCAGGCCGAGCCAGATGGAGGCCTCGTAGCCCGGCAGGCCAGCTTCGGCGACGGTGGGCAGGTTCGGCAGCAGCGGGTCACGCTGCGCGCCCGTGGTGGCCAGGGCCTTTGCCCGCCCGCCCGCAACATGCGGCTCCATGGTGGGGATGGCGTCGAACATCATCGGCACCTGGCCGGAGATGAGAGCCGTGCGCGCCTCGCCGGAGGAGCGGAAGGGGATGTGCTGGATCTCGATGCCCGCCATGGCGCGGAAGACCTCGCCCGCGATGTGGTAGGGCGTGCCGGGGCCGGAGGAGGCGTAGTCGATCGTGCCGGGACTGGCCTTCGCCTTCGCGATCAGCTCCGCCACGCTGTTCACGCCGAGCGAGGGATGCACCGCCAGCACGTGATGCGCCACGTTCACCGCCGCGGCCGCCGCGAGGTCCCGCATCAGCACGTAGGGGCGGTTGGGCAGGAGCGTCTCGTTCGCGGTGTGCGTGTTGGACATCATCAGGATGGTGTAGCCATCCGGCGCCGCCTTCGCGACGGCATCCGTGCCGATGGAGGCGCCCGCGCCCGGCCGGTTCTCCACCACGAAGGGCTGGCCCAGGCCCTGGCTCAGCGCCTCGGCCACGTTGCGCGCCGCGATGTCGGCGGAGCCGCCCGCCCCGAAGGGCACGACGATGCGCACCGCGCGGCTGGGCCACGCCGTCTCCTGCGCGATGGCGGGCGCGGCGAGCGCGCCGGCGGCGAGGGCGCCGAGCCCGCGCCGCGTGATGCGATGGTCCATCCTTCGTCTCCCCGCCGGCGGCCGTTAATCGACCTTGCCGATGCGCTGCACCGCGCGGACCAGCCGCGCGCTGTCCTCGTTGAAGAACCGCTCGAAGGCCGGGCCGTCGAGATAGGCGATGGGGCTGCCGGCAGTGTCCAGCGCGCGCTTCAGCGCCTCATCCCTCTCGCAGATCTGGCGCGATGCCTGGCGCAGCCGCTCCTGGATCTCGGGCGGTGTTGCCGCGGGCAGGAAGAGGCCTGCCCAGATGTAGAACTCGACATCCTGGTAGCCGAGCTCCTTGAAGGTCGGCACGTCCTCGAAGCCGGGGATGCGCTGGCTGCCCCAGTTCGCCAGGGCGCGCAGCCTGCCCTCCTTCACATGCACCGCGGCAGGGCCGGGGCCGGAGGCCAATGCGTCCAGCGTTCCGGAGAGAAGTGCGGTCAGCGCGGGCCCGCCGCCCTGGAAGGGGACATGCAGCAGGTCGAGGTTCGCGGCGCCCGTCAGCATCGCCATCGCGACATGCAGGGTGGAGTAGTTGCCGGCCGAGCCGTAGGTGATCACGCCGGGGCGCCGCTTCGCGTCCTCGACGAAGTCGGCCAGCGTCTTCCAGGGGGAGCTCGCCGGCACCACCAGCACGGTCGGGTCTGCGGTGAAGCGGGCGATGGGGGCGAACTGCTCCACCGTGTAGGCCGGGGTGCGGCCCTGGATGCGCTCGCTCTCCGGCAGCATGGCGTGGGAGGAGAGCGCCATCAGCGCGGTGTAGCCATCCGGTGCCGCGCGGGCGACGCTGGCCGTGCCGACGATGCCGCCCGCGCCCGGCCGGTTCACCACCGGCAGCGCCTGGTTGAACACGCGCTCCAGCGCGGCGGAGACGGGACGGGCCGTGACATCGGCCTGCCCGCCCGGCGGGAAGGGCACGACGACCTGGATGGCCCGGTTCGGCCAGGACGCCCCCTGGGATGATCCTTGGGCCAGCGAAATCCCCGCGGGCAGTGCGCCCGCCGCACCCAGGGCTGCCAAGAGTTCACGACGAAGGAGCACACACGCCTCCCGCGGGCGCCGGGCACCCGCCATTCCTGAACCACGGGGCGGGGCGGCTTTGTGCCGTCCCCCTCCCCTCACTTCCTCATGCCGCGCGCTGGCCGGCGCGCGGCCGCTTCAGGCGGCGCCGCGCAGCGCCGCCGGGTCCACCTTGCGCAGCGTGTTGCGGATGCTGCCGATGCCCTCGATCGCGCACTCCACGACATCGCCATCCCGCAGGAAGCGGGGCGGCTTGAAACCGATGCCCACGCCCTCCGGCGTGCCGGTGGCGATAATGTCGCCGGGCAGCAGCGCCATGCTGAGGGAGATGGTCTCGATCAGCGTTGGGATGTCGAAGATCAGGTCGGCGGTGGTGGCGTCCTGCCGCTTCTCACCATTCACCGTGCAGGTCACGCGCATGGCGGCGGCGTCCAGTTCGTCGGCCGTGACGAGGAAGGGGCCCATGGGGCAGAAGCCGTCGATCCCCTTCCCGAGCAGCCACTGCTTGTGCTTGCCCTGCAGGTCGCGCGCCGTGACGTCGTTGACCAAGGTGTAGCCGAAAACGTGCGACATGGCGTCGGATTTCGGGATGCAGCGGCCACCGCGGCCGATCACCACGGCCAGCTCCGCCTCGTAATCCAGTTCCGCGTCCAGGCCGGGCACCATCGGAATGTCGTCCCAGGGGCCGGAGATGGAGGTGAAGGGCTTGGTGAAGATGATGGGCGCCTTGGGGATGGCGTCCGCTGCGGAGGTGGAGGAGGAGTCGTAGCCGCTGCCGGCGAACTCCTTCGCATGAGCGTGGTAGTTCTTGCCGACGCAGAAGATGTTGCGCGGCGGTTGCGGCACGGGGGCTAGCAGCATCGCCGGGTCCAGCGCCTCGCCCTCGCCTGTTGGCTCCGGCAGCGTGGCGCCATCGGACAGGGCGGCGATCAGCGCCGTCATCTCGCCGGGTAGGTTCGCCGCCAGGGTCTCGATGGGCCAGAAGCGGCTGCTGGCCGCGTCCACCCGCACCAGCCTTGCACCGCTACCCGTCTTCAGCCTCGCCAGCTTCATGCCGCCACCCTATACCAATTATGCTTTTCACTAGACCAATGTAGCCCTATGGTTCTCTCATTGGTTGACCCGGTCAAGGCCTTTGTCGCGAGTATGGATCAAACCCCTTTAGAGTTCCTTGCCGGCGCGGAGGCCCTGCAGGCCGCGCTGGAGCGGGATCTGAGCGCGAACCGCTGGGCGCCTGGCGAGAAGCTGCCCACTGAGCGAGAGCTGGGCGCGCGCTACGGGATGGCGCGGAACACCGTGCGCCGGGCGCTGGATGCGCTTGAAACCCGGGGGCTGATTCACCGGCATGTGGGCCGGGGCACCTTCCGCGCTGCCCCGGCAGCGCCGGTAGTGGAGGAGGCGCCGCTCAGCCCCTCGGATGTCGTGGAATGCAGGCTGATCCTGGAGCCGGAGACCATCTCGCTGGCCATCGCGCGTGCCACGCCGGCCGATATCGCGCGCATGGAGGAATGCCTGCGCGGCACGGACGAGGCGGGGGAGCTGGCGGCGTTCGAGCACTGGGACGCGGCGCTGCACGATGCCTTCGCCCTCGGCACGCATAACGGCGCCGTTATCGCCATATCCCGCTCGCTGGCGCGGGTGCGGGAGCGGACGGATTGGGGGCAGCTGAAGGCGCGAGGACAGACGGTGGAGCGGCGCGCCGTGTTGCAGGACCAGCATCACGCCATGGTGGCGGCCGTGCGCGCGCGCGACCGTGCGGAGGCCCGCCGCGTAATGCGCGAGCACATCCTCTTCATACAGGGCTACATGTTCGGGGATTAGTGGGCTTCACCCGCCCTTCCGGCCAAAAATCTGGCCCCGGCCGATCGGCGCAGGGGCAGTCTCCTGCCCCTGCGCCCACAACGCTCGGGTCCCGGCGCGGCGCCGGGACCCTTTCTTGACTCAGGCGCCGTCCAGGAAGCTGCGGAGCTGCTTGGAGCGGGACGGGTGAAGCAGCTTCTTCAAGGCCTTCGCCTCGATCTGCCGGATGCGCTCGCGGGTCACGTTGAACTGCTGCCCGACCTCTTCCAGCGTGTGGTCGGAGTTCACGCCGATGCCGAAGCGCATCCGCAGCACGCGCTCCTCGCGCGGGCTGAGCTCGGACAGGGCGCGGGTCGCCGCGTCCCGCAGGCCCGCATGCACCGCGACGTCGAGCGGCATGACGGCGTTGTCGTCCCGGATGAAGTCGCCGAGGTGACTATCCTCCTCGTCGCCGATCGGCGTCTCGAGGGAGATCGGCTCCTTCGCGATCTTCTGCGCCTTGATCACCTTGTCCACCGGCAGGCCCAGCTTGGCGGCCAGCTCCGCCGGCGTCGGTTCCCTGCCCAGCTCGTGCATCATCTGGCGAGAGGTACGGTTGAGCTTGTTCACCGTCTCCGTCATGTGCACGGGCACGCGGATCGTCCGCGCCTGGTCGGCGATGGCGCGGGTGACGGACTGGCGAATCCACCAAGTGGCGTAGGTAGAGAACTTGAAGCCGCGGCGGTACTCGAACTTATCCACCGCCTTCATCAGCCCGATGTTGCCTTCCTGGACAAGATCGAGCAGCTGCAGGCCGCGGTTCGTGTACTTCTTGGCGATGGAGATCACGAGGCGCAGGTTCGCCTCCGTCATCTCCTTCTTGGCGCGGTTCATGTCGCGCTCACCACGCGCCACGACGGCCTGCACGCGGCGGAACTCGTCCACCGGCATCCCCGCCTCGGCGGCGAGCGACAGGATCGCGGAGCGGGCGCCCTCTGCCTCGTCGGCATAGCGGGTCGCCAGCGCCATCCAGCCCTTGCCCTTGCGGTTCGCAAGGCCGGCGATGAACTCGGGGGAGGAGCCGGCGGCGTGATAGGCGGCGAGGAAGTCGTCGCGCTTCACGCCGGCACTCTCCGCCACACGCAGCAGCTTCCCCTCGGAGGCGGTCAGCCGCTTGTTCATGTCCCGCATACGGTCCACGAGCTCGGTGATACGGTTCGCGTGCAGGTGCAGCTTGCCGACCAGCGCCACCAGCTCGCCCCGAAGGCGGGCGTAGTCGGTCTCGTCCTCGGGCGACAGGGCGGCGCCGTCGGCATAGGCCGCCATGCGGCGGGCCTGGAGGCCCTTCAGCCCCTCATAGGCCGCCTCGATACCGGCGAAGGCGGCCAGCGCCTCGGGCTTGACCTGCTGCTCCAGGACCGAGGGAGAGGTCGTCCCGGAATGGCCCTCACCCTCTTCCCGGTCGTCGTCCTCGCCACCCTCGCCGTCGTCCAACGGCCCCTCGCCAGCGCCGGCGGTCGCCTCCAGGTCGAGGACGTCGCGCAGGAGCATGCGCTCCTCGCGCACGGCCCGGGCCCAGCCCAGGATGGAGTCGAGAACCAGGGGCGCCTCGCAAAGCCCCTCGATCATCATGGCGCGGCCGGCCTCGATGCGCTTGGCGATCGCGATCTCACCTTCGCGGGTGAGCAGCATCTTCTCGCCCATATCGCGCAGGTACATGCGAACTGGATCGGCGTTGATGCCGGCATCCGCCTTGACGTTGCCGGTTGCCTCCTCGTCCTCGTCCACGGCCGCGCTCGGCCGGTTGGTCGTTCCGGCTTCCGTCTCGTCGGCATCGTCCTGGTCAGCTACCTCGACGCCGAGGTAGGTCAGCACGCGCAGAGCGTCCTCGATGCGGTCAGAGGAAATCTGGTCGCTGGGCAGCGCGGCCTCAATCTCGGCATGGGTGACATGGCCGCGGCTCCTCGCGATCTCCGCGAGCTGCCGTAGGGCCTGCCCCTCAGCCTCGGGCAGCGCGGCAAGCAAGGCTTCTTCGCGCTCTTCGAGAACCAATGCGCTCGTGTCCGTCACCGCCATGCCACGCCTCCCCTGAGAAACACCCGCGTCCCGTAGGTGCCCGCGAGCGCGCACCTACGGAGAGGCGCCCATCTGGGGTTTCCGCAGCCAAATGCCCAGACCTAATTGCAGCCTTCCACACTTTCTCGAGACATTGCCGACTTGCGGACTCTGCATTTGGATGCCTCGGCAGCGTTTCGGGCCGATCGTTTGCTTTGGGATGTGCTTTGCTGGCCCCTGGGCCAGGGCTCTTGCCAAGCAGCAACGCGCTTGCCGGCAGCGAAGCTCGGCACAGGTGGCGGCCATTCGACCTGCGTCACGGCTCTCGAGACAGCCGCGCTCGATCTGAGCGGGTCCGGTCGACGATAGCGATCCAATATCCGGAGCTGGCGTGAGGGTGTGGGGTTGTGCTGTGGGCACGAAAAACCCCTCGGCCTGGGGTGGCGAGGGGTTGAGTGGTGCGGATTTGGATGCGGGGACAGGATTTGAACCTGTGACCTTCAGGTTATGAGCCTGACGAGCTACCGGGCTGCTCCACCCCGCGTGGGTGATGGGGTTCATGTCGTCCGGTCGGGTGGCCTGGCGCTGACCG
>NZ_JANJOU010000014.1 GCF_024594815.1 Roseomonas populi
CCCCCCCCCCCCCCCCCCACCCCCCCCCCCCCCCCCCCACCCCCCCCCCCCCCCCCCCCCCCCCCCCCCCCCCCCCCCCCCCCCCCCCCCCCCCCCCCCCCGACAAACCGTCAGCCAAAGATCAGGACGATGGCCGCACAGCCGAGGCCAGCCAATTCCGCAGGGGCCGCCACAGGACGGCTTCCGCCTTCATGCCCGCCGCCATCCCGATATGCCCGGCCGGCACGTCCAGCACCGTCGCGTCCGGAAGCCGTTCTGCCAGGGCCCGCGCGCTTTCCGGCGGCACGATCCGGTCGCCGCGCGGGATGGCGAGGAAGGAGGGGCCCCGCCAGGCGCGCGGTTCCACCACCGCCCCTGCCACGCGCCAGGTTCCGGCCGCCGGCGTATTGGCCCCGTACCACCCGCCCAGGCATTCCCGCGCGACCGGGGCTGGCAGGGGGATGCCGTCGTTCAGCCAGTCCTCCAGCGCCACGAAGTGGGCGGCGCGGGGAGAGGTGGGGTCCAGCCGCCCGAAGGCCCGGAACTTGCGCGCGATGCCGAAGGGGTCCAGCCCGGCGAAGAGGAGTTGCAACAGGTCCACGGGCAGGGTGCCAGTGGCCGAGAGCAGGGGTTCCAGCCCCGGCAGCAACCCCGCCGCTGCCCGGGCGCGCGGGGCCGATTCCCCGGCATGAAAGTCCCAGGGCGTCGCTAGCAGGGCCAGGCCGCGGACCCGGGCCGGCGTCCGCAGCGCCGCCGCCAGCGCCAGCAGCCCCCCCATGCAGTAGCCCACCAGCGAAACTGGCCCGCCCGTGGCGGCGGCAGCCGCCTCCAGCGCCCGCTCCAGCCGCCCGGCGATCCAGTCGGTCAGGGTGAAGCCCCGCTCCGCCGCGCCGGGCGCGCCCCAGTCCAGCAGCAGCACCCGCACGCCCTGCCCGGAGAGCCAGCGCAGCATGGAATGCTCGGGCATCAGGTCCAGCACCGTCGCCCGGTTCACCAGGGAGGGGACGAACAGCGCCACGGGCCCTGCCCCGCCGTAATCCAGCAGCCGCGCCGGCCCCTCGGACCACAGGGCGGGCGGGTCGGGCATCTCCCGCCGCCAGGGGTGGCCACGATAGGCCATGATGCCCCGCAGCAGCGCCGCATCCTCCCGCGCCAGCCTCTGCCAGACCGCGGCGGCGAAGCCGCCCGCCTCAGCGCTTGCGCCGAGTTCCCGCAGGATCCTTGCGTGTTCCGCCCGCCCCGCCGCCGAGCGCGGCGCGAAGCCCGGCCAGCTCCCGCTCCAGGGTGTCGAGCCGGGCGCGGAGGGGATCGCCGCCATCGTCACCAGGGCCCGGTTCAGGGCCAGGGACAGGTGCGCCGGCAGGGGCCGCGGGCCGCGCCGCGCCGTCATCGGGCGCCCCCGCGGGCGGCGAGGGCGTTTGGGAAGGCGGGGCGGGCGCTGCCGGCCAGCCCATCGGCCAGGGTGGGGAGAGGCCCGCGCCCGGCCCGAAGCCCGGTGCCCCGAAGCTTGGTGAACCGAAGCCTGGTGCCCCGAAGCCGGGCGGCGCAAACCCGCCCCCGCCCGGAAAGCCCGGCCCGAAACCTGCCGCACCGAGACCCGGGCCGTAGCCCGGCATTCCGAACCCCGCAGCCCCGAGGCCCGGATGCCACCCCGGCGCCGGCCAGGGCGGCGCGGCGCGGGACGCCTCCGCCCAATGGGCCGCCCAGTGGCGGGAGAAGGCCGCCATGGACGCCGCCCAGGCGGTGAGCAGCTCCGGATCCGCCGCCATCGCCGCCATCTCGCCCTGCCACAGCGCCACCCAATCCGCCGCCAGGCGCGCCAGGTCCGGCGCCCCCTCCTCCGTCCCGTCGCTCTTCGAACCGCTCATGCATTCCCCGGCTGGCATCCCCGCCCGCGCTTTCGCCCATTGGAGCCCTGGCCGAACCTGCGCGACGCGCCTTCCGCAGCGCGGCAAAGCCGGTTTAGCATCGTCTCCCGGCCCGGCATCAAGGCGCCCGGGCCCCAGAACCATCAGACCCGGCGACAGCCGGGGGAGGATCACCGGCCATGGCCAAGATCGATGCGCCGCAAGCGACCACCCAGGAGAGCATGGCGGAGACTGCGTCGGAAACCCCGGCAAGCCCGCCCGTGGTGGTGAAGAAATACGCCAACCGACGCCTCTACAATACCGAGACCTCCTCCTACGTCACGCTGGAAGACCTGGCCGCCATGGTCCGCCAGGGCCGCCACTTCACCGTCTCCGACGCGAAGTCGGGCGAGGACATCACCCGTTCCGTCTTGACCCAGATCATCGTGGAGGAGGAGAGCAAGGGCACGAACCTGCTGCCCATCCCCTTCCTGCGCCAGCTCATCGGCCTCTACGGCGACAGCCTGCAATCCGTGGTGCCGCGCTACCTGGAGGCCACCATGGGCACCTTCGCGCGCCAGCAGGAGGCGATGCGCCGCACGGCCCAGGAAGCCATGGGCTCCGCCATGGGAGGCTTCAACGCCTTCGCCCCCTTCGAGGAGATGGGCAAGCAGAACCTGGCAATGCTGGAACGCGCCATGAGCCTCTTCTCGCCGTTCCCAGCCCGCGGAGGCGCCGCCCCCACCGGCCCGGCCGACGAGGTCGAGGCCATGCGCGAGGAACTCGCCTCCCTGCGCGAGGAAGTGGCGCGGCTTCGCGCGGGACGTCAGGCGAGCTGATCAGCCCGTCCTGATCTGTCCGGCCCCAGGGGGCTCCGCCCCCTGGCCCCCCGGGCAAGCGCGAAGCGTTTGTCCCGAGCCAGGAGCCTGAGACCGCTGGACCTGCATCGGGCTGCCGCGGGAACTGGCCTGAGGCGTGGCGCCTGACGATCGGGGCCTCATCCCGCCCCTGCAGTCGCCTGGGCTCATTGAGCCGAGGCGCACCGTCAGCCGAACAATCTCAAACAGACAGAAAGAGATGATGGAGAGGGGCCCGGGGAGAGGAAGAATTCCTTCTTCCTCTCCCCGGGACATCCCGCCGCGTCAGGCCCGGGCCGGCACAGCCCCTCGCCCACGCTCCAGCGCCCAGGACGCGCCGAACACCGCCAGTCCGGCGAGGGTGAGCACCGCCCCCACCCCACCCGTCGCGGTCCATCCGAGGCCCGCCGCCACGACGGCCCCGCCCAGCCAGGCGCCGAGGGCGTTGGCGATGTTGAAGGCGGAGTGGCTGAGGGAGGCGGCGAGCATCTGGGCGTCCGGCGCCACATCCAGCAGGCGAGTCTGCAACGCAGGGCCCAGGCCCATGCTGGTGGCGGCGACGAGGACGATGTTGAGCGTGACCAGGGGCAGGCTGACGGGCGTGAAGAGGAAGAGGAACTGCGCCGCGCAGCCCACGGCCAGCATGATCCCGACCGCGCGCATCACGCCCCGGTCCGCCAGCCAGCCGCCGAGCAGGTTGCCGAGGATCATGCCCGACCCGAAGACGGCCAGCATCACGGGCACGGTTGATTCGCTCACGCGCGTGACCTCGGTCAGCGTGGGCGCGATGTAGCTGTAGATGGCGAACATGCCACCGAAGCCGATGGCGGTGGTGGCCAGCGCCAGCAGCACCTGCGGCCGCAGCATGGCCCCGATCTCCCGCCGGGCGCCCAGTGCCGGGCCGGTGCCGATCGGGGGCAGGCAGATGCGGATCATCAGCGCGCAGCCCAGGGCGACGAGAGCGACGAGGGCGAAGACCACGCGCCAGCTCACCAGCTGCCCCACCCAGGTGGCCAGGGGCACGCCGACCACGTTCGCGACGCTGAGGCCGAGGATCACCCGCGCCACCGCGCTCGCCCGCCGTGCCGACGGCACGAGGGAGGCGGCGACCATGGCGGCGGTGCCGAGATAGGCCCCGTGCGGAAGCCCCGCGAGGAAGCGCGCGGCGCAGACGCCGAGGAAGTCCGGCGCGGCGGCGCTGACGAGGTTGCCGAGCGCGATGAGGACGGCGAGGCCGGAAAGGAGCGGCCGGCGCGGGATGCGGGCCAGCAGCAGCGCGATCATCGGCGCGCCGACGACGACCCCCACGGCATAGGCGCTGATGGACAGGCCGGCATGGGGGACGGAGACGCCCGTCTCCGCGGCGATCTGGGGCAGCAGCCCCATGGCCGCGAACTCGCTGATGCCGAGGGCGAGCGCGCCGAGGGCCAGGGCCAGCTCCGCGGCGCCGGTGCCATGGGGCGTGTGGGGTGGGGTGTGGGGAACGTTCCGTGCCATCGGGGGGTCCTCTCTGGCGGAAGGACGCTTCCCCGGGCAGCTCTGACGACGCCTGTCCGCTCTCTAGGCCGCTTCGCCGCCCGATGCCAAGCGCTCCGGTAGCCGCCCCTTGGCAGGCGCTTCCCTGGCAGGCCCCCTACGCGTGGCCGTTCCTGATCCGCCCCGTTCTGCCCTATGGTGCCGGCATGGTCGCGCTCACCTCCCCCGACTTCAAGCGCCGCGCCGCCCGCGCCCTGGCGGACGCCAACCTGCAGAAGGCCTTGCGCCGCGGCGGCAGCGGCTTCCATTCCAAGCGCGCCCAGGCCACGGCGGCGCTGCCGGAGTTCGAGGCGCTGCGCGACATCGGGCGCGACATCAAGAACCACACCCTGGCCAACCTGGACCACTACCTGGAGGCCTTCGAGGCGAAGGTGGTCGCCAATGGCGGCCGCGTGCACTGGTGCCGCGACGCGGCCGAGGCGCGCGCCACCGTCTTAAAGATCTGCCGGGAGGCGGATGCGCGCACCGTGACCAAGGGCAAGTCCATGATCTCCGAGGAGATCGGGCTGAACGAGCACCTGGCGGCGAACGGCATCACCCCCGTCGAGACCGACCTCGGCGAGTACATCCTGCAGCTGGTGAACGAGCCGCCGAGCCACATCATCGCCCCCGCCTTCCACCTGAACCGCGAGGACTGGGAATCCCGCTTCCGCGCCGCCCACAAGGACCTGCCCGCGGACCGCGTGTTCCACGACCGCCGCGACATCATGGCCGAGGCCCGACAGACCCTGCGGGAGCGCTTCGTGCAGGCGGATGTCGGCATCACCGGGGCCAATTTCCTGATCGCGGAGACCGGCACCAGCGTCATCGTCACGAATGAGGGCAATGGCGACCTGACGCAGACCCTGCCGCGCGTCCACATCGCGCTCGCCAGCATCGAGAAGGTCGTGCCCACGCTGGAGGATTGCAGCACCTTGCTGCGCCTCCTCGCCCGTTCCGCCACGGGCCAGGACCTGTCCGTCTACACCACCTTCTCCACCGGGCCCCGCCGCGCGGCGGACGCGGACGGGCCGGAGGCGTACCACGTGGTGCTGATCGACAACGGCCGGTCCAACATGCTCGGCACGGACTTCCACGAGATGCTCCGCTGCATCCGCTGCGCCGCCTGCATCAATCACTGCCCGGTCTACAACGCCGCCGGCGGCCACGCTTACGGGTGGGTTTATCCCGGCCCCATGGGCAGCGTCCTCACCCCCGCCCTGGTGGGCCTCGAGAAGTCGGCGAACCTTCCCAACGCCTCTTCCCTCTGCGGCCGGTGCGAGAGCGTCTGCCCCGTGAAGATCCCGCTGCCGAAGATGCTTCGGAACTGGCGGGAAAGGGAGTTCGAGCGCCATCTCACCCCCTCCACCGCCCGCCGCGGCCTCGGGATCTGGGCCTGGTTCGCCCGGCGGCCGGCGCTCTACCGCGCCGCCACCCGCCTCGCCATGGGCACCCTCGCGCTGCTCGGCCGTGGCACCGGCCGCTTCCGCCGCCTGCCGTTGGCCGGAGCCTGGACCGCCAGCCGGGACCTGCCCGCGCCCGAGCCAGGCGGCACCTTCATGGCCCGCTACGCCGCCGCCCAGCGCGGCCGGCGCTAGCCCCGCCCCGCCCTGGGGACATCCTGGGCAACCTCCTTTCGCCGTGCCGCGTTTTCCCGGCCTATGTCTGGAACACGGAGACAGCCGATGCGGAAAACTGCCCTTCTCACCTTCGCCCTCCTCGGCGTCGCGGCCATCCAGTCCCTTCCCGCCAGCGCGGAGACGGCGGCCCAGGAGCGTCGGGAGAACCGCCAGGACCAGCGTGAAGCTGTCCGCGACCGCGTCCAGGACCGCCGGGAGAACCGCCAGGACCAGCGCGAGGCCGCCCGCGATCGCGTCCAGGATCGCCGGGAGAACCGGCAGGAGCAGCGTGAGGCCGTTCAGGACCAGCGTGAGGCAGTCCGCGACCGCGTCCAGGATCGGCGGGAAAACCGCCAGGACCAGCGCGAGGCCTTCCGTGAGCGCGCCGAGGATCGCCGGGACGCGGTTCGCTAGACTTTCAGCGGGCGGCGCCAGGGGAGGAGAGATGAATTCTCCCCTCCCCCGGAACCCCACCCCTCATCTTCTTCTTTTCAGGCTGCCTGGGAATGCGGAGCTTGCGGCCCGCCGAGGGCCAACGCGTCTCGGGGCGAGATATGCCGGTCCGCGCCCATGAAATCGGAAAGCCTGCGGCGCGGCAGTGATCCGGAGCAGCCGCAGCGGCCCGATCGCGGGGTCCAGCGTGGCCGTTGCCACCCCGGTGGGGGTTCTAGGGGGCAAAGCCTCCTGTATTCCGACAAACCAGAACTGGCACACCGCCCATCAGAGGCCGGTGAACCACTCCGCATAGGGCGTCCTCACGGCCATGCGCCGGTTGAAGTCCGGGGCGCCATCGGTCCACCACGCCGGGCCGCGCTCGCCGAGGGCGATCTTGGTGGCGTCCACGGCGGCGCGGGCGGCTCGCAGGGCGTCCTCGTCCTCGGCGCGCAGTGCTGTTCCGACAGCGCGACGGGCGGCCATGAGTTCCTTCGTCAGAGCCGCGCGCTCGTCCTCCGGCAGGGCGGGGTTTGACATGCGCCAGAGCCGGCCGCGGACGACGAAGTAGCGGCCGTCCGGGGTCACGGGGTAGCGCAAGTCAGGGCTTGCGGCTGAGGAGGAAGAGGGCCTGCTCCCCGAAGAGGTTGGCCAGGCGCAGGCTCTCGCGCCAGGGGGCGCGGAGCCCGTGCTCGTCCACCGCCAGCCAGCCATCCACCCGGTAGCCGTCCTGCTCGCAGAGGGCGACGAAGTCCAGGATGGTGCAGGGGTGGATGTTGGGCGTCTCGTACCACGGGCGGTTCCAGGTGTCCGTGTCCGGCATCCGGCCGGTCCAGAGGAGGCGCCAGCGCATCTGCCAGTGGCCGAAATTGGGGAAGGAGACGATGGCGTGGGTGCCGATGCGGAGCATCTGGCGCAGCACCTCCCGCGGCCGCTCCACGGCCTGGAGGGTGCGGGAGAGGACAACGTAGTCGAAGGCACCGTCCGGGTAGTGGGCCAGGTCGGCATCCGCGTCGCCATGGATGACGGCGAGACCGGCGGCCACCGCCTGGGTCGCCTGCTTCATATCGATCTCGATGCCGCGGGCGTCGGCGCGCTTCTCCTGCGTCAGGTGCCCGATCAGGGCGCCGTCCCCGCAGCCAATGTCCAGCACGCGGGCGCCGTCCGGGATCATCTCCGCGATCAGGCGGAGGTCCAGGCGCATGTTCTTGGCGACGTACTGGATGGGCTCGCGCGGCTTCATCCCCACGGGATCAGACTCCCACCGCGTCGGCTGAACCGGAGAGGAAGCCGGCCAGCGCCGCGTGGAACTCCGGCTCGTCCAGCAGAAAGGCGTCGTGGCCCTTGTCGGATTCCAGTTCGATGAAGGAGACGCGGGCGGCGGCGCGGTTCAGGGCGCGGGTCACGGCGCGGCTCTCCGCGGTGGGGAAGAGCCAGTCCGAGGAGAAGGAGGCCACCAGGAAGCGCGTGGGCGTGCCCTTGAAGGCGCGGGACAGGTCGCCCTCGTGGTCGGCCGCCAGGTCGAAATAGTCCATGGCGCGGGTAATGGTGAGGTAGGAATTGGCGTCGAAGCGCCGGATGAAGGTGCTTCCCTGGTGGCGCAGGTAGCTCTCCACCGCGAAGACGTCCTCCAGGAAGGTCAGGGCCTTGGCGCCCTGCAGGCGGCGGCCGAACTTCCGGGTCAGCGCGCTCTCCGACAGGTAGGTGATGTGGGCGACCATCCGGGCCACCGAGAGGCCCTGGGCGGGGATCCGCCCCTCCCTCCAATAGGCGCCATGGCAGAAATCCGGGTCCGCATGGATGGCGGCCCGCCCGACCTCGTGGAAGGCGATGTTCTGGGCGGAGTGATAGGAGGCGGTCGCGATCGGCGCGCAGGCGAAGACGCTGCGGGGATAGAGCGCCGCCCATTGCAGCGCCTGCATCCCGCCCATGGACCCACCGACCACGGCAAGCAGCCGCTCGATGCCCAGGTGCTCCACGAGCTTCTTCTGGGCGCGCACCATGTCGGCGATGGTGATGGCGGGGAAATCAACTCCCCAGGGGCGGCCCAGGCCGCGCCCTTCAGCGTCCGTCATCTCCTCCCGCGGGCCGGTGCTGCCCATGCAGCCGCCCAGGACATTGGCGCAGATGACGAAGTAGCGATCCGTGTCGATCGGCTTTCCCGGCCCGACGATGGAGGACCACCAGCCCGGCTTGCCCGTGACAGGCTGGGTTTCCGCCAGGTACTGATCCCCGGTAAGGGCGTGGCAGACGAGGATCGCGTTGCTGCGGGCCTCGTTCAGCGTGCCATAGGTGCGGTAGGCCACCGCCATGGGCGCCAGCATCACCCCGCTGTCGAGCGCCAGCCCCTCAGGGAAGACGACCCGCTGGTGATCCACGTCCGGCAGAGTGGTTGCAGCCTCGCTCATACCGGGAGGATTAGGAGTGCCGCCGCGGAACGGCAAGGCGGCGCCCCAGATAGGGACCGGGGGAGGGCTGCCCCTCCCCCGGCGCCGGGCGGGCTACTGGCCCACCCGCACGTATCGCAGCGGGAAGTAGTTGTCCGCCATCTGCTGCAGGGTGATGTTGTTGCGCGCCGCCCAGACCACGACCTGCTGGTGCAGGGGGATGTGGCCGACCTGGTCGGCGTGGAGCTTCATCGCCTCGTCGATCAGCTGCTGGCGCTTCGCGAGGTCGGTCTCCACCGCAATCTGGTCCGTCAGCTGGTCGAAACGGGGATTGCTCCAGCCGCCGGAGTTGAACACGCCGCGCTGGCCGCCGCGGGTGGCCATGATGTTGTAGAGCGTGTTGTGGGCGTCGTAGGTCGTGGGGGTCCAGCCCAGCATGTAGAAGCTGGTGTTGTAGCGGGGCGCCAGGATCTCCGCGAAGTAGCGGGCGCGGGTCTGGGCCGCGAGGTTCACCTTCACGCCGATGCGCGCCAGCATGGAGACCACCGCCGTGCAGATCGCCTCGTCGTTCACGTAGCGGTCGTTCGGGCAGTCCAGCGTCACGCTGAAGCCGTTGGGGTAGCCGGCCTCGGCCAGCAGCTGCTTGGCGCGGTTGATGTCCGGGCGCACCACGCGGTCCGCGCCCTCGCTCCAGCCGTTCACGCCCGGGCCGATCATCAGGCCGGTCGGGCGGGACTGGTTCCGCATGATGCGGGACTTGATGGCCTCCAGGTCGATGGCGAGCTGGAAGGCCTGGCGCACGCGCAGGTCCTTGAAGGGGTTCTTGCCGCGCACGTCGCTCTTCAGCAGCTCGTCGCGAACCTGGTCGAAGCCGAGGAAGACGGTGCGCAGCTCCGCCTGCTGGTGGATCCGCACGTTCGGCGCGCGGGAGAGGCGCTCCGTGTCCTGAGGGGGCACGGTGTAGATCATGTCCACCTCGCCCGAGAGCAGGGCGGCGACACGGGTGGCGTCATTGCCGATGACGTTGAACACCACCTCGTCCAGGTTGTGCTCCGGCTTGTCCCACCAGTTCGGGTTCGGGCGCAGCACCGTGCGCCGGTCGGGCTCGCGGCTGGCCAGCATGAAGGGGCCGGTGCCATTGGCATTGCGGGTGGCGAAGTTCTCCTGGCCCGTGGTCAGGTCCACGGCCTGGGTGGCGTTGTTCGCCTCCGCCCACTTCTTGGACATGATTGCCCAGGTGGTGATCTCCTCGAGGAAGATCGGGTCCGGGGCGTGGGTCTCGAACTCGACGGTGAAGTCGTCGATCTTGCGCACCTCCTTCACGGAGGAGAGCACGGAGGTGAGGTTGGAACCCTGGGCCCGCACGCGCGTGGCGCTGAACACCACGTCATCGGCCGTGAAGGGCGTGCCGTCGTGGAACTTCACCCCCTGGCGCAGGTTCAGGCGCCACACGGTCGGCGAGGACTGGGACCAGGAGGTCGCCAGCGCCGGCTCCACCTTCAGCTCCCGGTTCCGCCGCACCAGCGGCTCGTAGATGTTGTGCGTGAAGGTAAGGAGGAAGGTCTCGTTCCGCGCGTAGGGGTCCATGGAATTGACGTCGCCGTCATTGGCCCAGCGGAAGGTCGCCGCCTCGGCCGCAGAGCCGAAACCCATGCCCAGGGCCAGCGCCGCAGCGCCCGCCAGCAGAAGTCGTCGCATCCCAGTTCTCCCCGTTCTTGGATTCGGCCGGGAAGGCTAGGCGGGTGGCGAGCAAATGGGAACGGGTGCGCGGTCGGGGGCTCCGCCCCCGAGCCCCCGACAGGGGAAGAAAGAATTCTTCCCCTGAACCCTATCATCTTTCTTTTTCGGGCTGCCGCGGGATGCGGGACTGGTGCCGCAGGCATTCCGAATTCAGTGCGGCGCAGACTGGCATGTTCCGCGCCGAGCGGCATGGCCGCTCGGCGAACCGCAAGCCCCGCATTCCGCGGCAGCCCCGAAGAAAAAGATGAGGGTGGGGGTTCAAGGGGGAGGGAGAATTCCTTCTCTCTCCCCCCTCGCAGGCCCGGAAACGCAAACGGGGGCCTCGCGGCCCCCGTGAAGCATCGGAATGCGGCGTGCCGGTCAGGCCGCGCGCAGGGCCCTCGGCAGGTCAGACACGGCCTTGTCCACCATGGCAGCGTCGCCCTCGGCGGTCAGCTTCTCCGCGATGACGGAGCGAGCGGCGGCGGCGGCAATCTCGGCCGCGGCCTGCCGCACCTCGGCCAGAGCGCTGGCCTCGGCGGCGGCGATGCGGTCCATCGCCATGCGCTCGCGCCGGGCGGCGTTGGCCTCGGCCTCGGCAGTGGCGGCGGCGGCCACGCGGTCGGCCTCGGTGCGGGCGCGGGTCACCATCTCCTCGGCCTCGCGCAGGGCGGCGGCGCGGTCGGCCTCGGCCTGCTTGCGCATGGCCTCGGCCTCCTCACGGAGCTTCGTGGCCTCGGCCAACTCGGCCCGCACCTGGGCGCCGCGGGCGTCGAGCGCGGCGGCAGCCTTGCTCCACATCGTCCGGCCCAGCAGGAGCAGGAAGACGACGAAGGAGACGGCGACCCAGAACTTCGGGTCCAGCCAGAAATGCTCGTAGTGGTGCATCACGCGGCTCCCATGTTCCGGGCGGACAGCTCGCGGGACACGGCCGCGTCCACCGCCGCCTTGTCCTCGATCCCGGCCAGGCGCTGCACCAGGGCCGCCGCGGCGTCAGTGGCGGCCTCGCGCAGGGCGCCCATGGCGGCGTCGCGGGCGGCGCCGATCCGGGTCTCGGCCTCGGTGATCTGGGCGTTCAGGCGCTCGGCCAGGGCCTCGGCCCGCTTCGCCGCATCGGCCTGGGCGGCCTGGGTTGCGGCGGCGATGGAGGCCTGGGCCTCGGCGCGGGCGCGGGCGGTGCTGTCGCGCTGCCCGGCCTCGGCGGCCTCAGCCTGGGCGCGGGCGTCGCGCGCCGCATCCAGGTCGGAGGCGATGCGGGCGCGCCGGGTCTCCAGCACCTCCGCCACCGGCGGCAGCAGGTAGTGGGCGGCCAGGAAGACCAGCAGCCCGAAGATGACGAAGAGCCAGATCACCTGCGCGATGGTCAGGGGATTGGCGAAATCCAGCTGCGGCATGCCGCCGGCATCGGCGGCCTCGCGGGCGGCGTGCTCGTACTCGGCTGCCGTCCGGTTCGCCTCCCGCACCGCGGTGGCGCGGTCGCTGTCCGCCTGCACGGCAACGCTCTCGCCCTGCTGTCCAGGGAGGGGGGCGTTGGTCTGCACCGAGCCGGTCGGCGCGGGGGCCGTGACGTGCTGGGCGAGCGCGGCGGGCGCCTGCGAGAGCAGGAGGGCCAGGGCTGCCGCATGCCAGAGCTGGGCGAACGGGAGGCGGATCATACGGTCTCCGTTCCGCGGCGGACGGCCGGGGGAGGAACCCCCGGCCGCCCCGCGGAGCCGATCAGGCGAAGAGGATGAGGAAGGCGATGAGCAGCGCGAAGAGCGCGACCGCTTCCGTCAGGGCGAAGCCCAGGATGCCGATCGGGAACACCGCGTCGCGGGCCGACGGGTTGCGGGCAACGCTGTTGATCAGCGAGGAGAAGATGTTGCCGATGCCGAGGCCGACGCCGAAGAGCGCGATCACGGCGAGGCCGGCACCGAGCGCCTTGTAGGCACCGAGATAGGCGGCGGGGTCGTTCATCGAAGTGTCTTTCCTTGCTTGGAAAAGGGGACGTCCGGCACGTCTTTTAGTGCAGGTGCACCGCGTCGTGCAGGTAGATGCTGGTGAGGATTGCGAAGACGTAGGCCTGGAGGAAGGCGACGAGGATCTCGAAGCCGACCAGGGCCACGTTCACCGCGAGCGGCAGCGCGGCGCCGAAGATGCCGACGGCGCCCAGCGAGCCGATCAGCACGATGAAGGTCGCGAAGACCTTCAGCATCACGTGCCCCGCGACCATGTTCGCGAAGAGACGGATGGAGAGGGACACCGGGCGGGAGATGTAGGACACGATCTCGACCGGGATGATGATGGGAGCGAGCCAGAGCGGCGCGCCCTCGGGGAAGAAGTAGCCGAAGAACTTCTTCCCGTGGATCGCCAGCGCCACCACCGTGGTCACCACGAAGACCAGGAAGGCCAGCCCGAAGGTGACGGCGATGTGGGAGGTGTAGGTGAAGGCGTAGGGCAACAGGCCCAGCATGTTGCCGAAGAGGACGAACATGAAGAGCGCGAAGACGAAGGGGAAGTAGCGGCGGCCCTCATGGCCGACCTGGCCGACGACGACGCCTTCGACGAACTCGTAGAGCATCTCCGCCGCGGACTGCAGCCGGCCCGGGACGAGGGCTCGGTGGCGCATGCCGTAGACGAAAAGGAGGGTGATGAGGCCCACGGCCAGCAGCATGTGCGCGTTGGACTGGGAGAAGCCCACGGCGCGGCCGATGGGGCCCAGGACAGGCACCAGCTCGAACTGGCTCAGCGCGTCGATCGTCTTGCCTTCGGCGGCCACGTCTTGGTCCCTGTTCTACGGTCCGGCTTCCGGGCGGGGCTTAAACAAGCGGTAGAGGTTCAGCACCCCGGCGGCACCGCCCACGAAGAAAAAGACGAGGAAGAGCCAGGGAAAGGTCCCGAGCCAGCGATCCAGGCCGAAGCCCAGTGCCGCGCCCACGACCAGCGCCGAAACCACCTCGACCCCCGCGCGGAAGCCAATTCCCCACGGGCCCGTCGGCAGTCCGCCCTCCCCCCCTGTTCGGGGCTTTGGGTCCAGGCCCTGGCGGGTCCTGGCCTGCCTCAGCCGGTCGTCGAAGCCGTCCCGGTTTTCCACTCTGCTCCTCCGCGGTTGTCCCCCGGAAGGCAGGGGGTCCCTAAATTGGCGTCCATGTGAAGTCAAGCCGGCGCGGGCCTGCAACGGTGCCTTAACAGCCGCTTCCCGCGCGTTGTTGCAACGGCTCCGGTCTCACGCCCCTTTTCGCTAGGCACCGATAAACCCGCCGGACTGCCGCGCCCAGAGGCGGGCGTAGGGGCCGCCCCGGGCCAGCAGCACCTCGTGCGGGCCGCTCTCCACGATCCGGCCCTCCTCCAGCACCACCAGCCGGTCCAGCTGCGCGAGCGTCGAGAGGCGGTGGGCGATGGCGATCACCGTCTTGCCCTCCATCAAGGTGGAGAGCCCCTCCTGGATCGCCGCCTCCACCTCCGAGTCGAGGGCGCTCGTCGCCTCGTCCAGCACGAGGATCGGGGCGTCCTTCAGCAGCACGCGGGCGATGGCCACGCGCTGGCGCTGGCCGCCGGAGAGCTTCACGCCCCGCTCCCCGGCATGGGCTTCGTAGCCCGTGCGGCCCCGCCAGTCGGACAGCGTGCGGATGAAGCCGTCCGCCTCGGCCCGGCGCGCGGCGGCGGCTACTTCCTCGTCCGTCGCCTCCGGCCGGCCGAAGCGGATGTTGTCGCCGATGGAACGGTGCAGCAGCGCGGTGTCCTGGGTGACCATGCCGATGGCGCCGCGCAGGCTCTCCGCCGTCACCCCCGCAATGTCCTGGCCGTCGATCGTGATGCGGCCGGATTCCGGGTGGAAGAAGCGCAGCAGCAGGTTCACCGCCGTGGTCTTGCCAGCGCCTGACCGGCCGACGAGGCCCACCCGCTCACCCGGGCGGATATCCAGGTCGAAGCCGTCCAGCACGGCGCGGTCCGCGCGGCCATAGCCGAAGTGCACGCCCTCGAACCGGATGGCGCCCCGGCGCACGGCCAGGGGAACGGCACCGGGCGGGTCCGGCTCAGTGGGCGGGGCGGCAATGGTGCGGATGGATTCCTGCACCACGCCGATGCTCTCGAAGATGGCGCCGACGTTGAAGGCCACCCAGCCCGAGATGTTGGCCATCTGCCAGGCCATGGGCAGGGCCGTGGCGACGGTGGCCGCCTCAATCTCCCCGGCCATCCAGAGGCGGATGGAGAGCACCGCCATGCCCACCAGCAACAGGGCATTGAGGGCGGAGAGAACGGCGGCGTTGACGGTGATCTGCCGCATCTGTCGCTGAAAGGCGGCGGTCAGGCCCGTCACCCCCTCCGCCACAAAGGCATCCTCCCGCTCCGCCCGGGCGAAGAGCTTGATGGAGAGGATGTTGGTGTAGGCGTCCACGATCCGGCCCGTGAGCAGGCTGCGCTGCTCGGAGGCCGCGCGAGAGCGGTCCCGCAGCCGGGGGACGACCACACGGAGAAAGGCGGCGTAGGCGAGGAACCAGAGGAGGATGGGCAGCGCCAGCCGCCAATCCGCCCCCGCCAGCCAGATCACGGCGGAGGAGCCATAGACGAGGATGTACCAGACCGCCGTGACTGCCTGGGTCACGGATTCCCGCAGCGCCGGCCCGGCCTGCATCACCCGGTTCGCGATCCGGCCGGCAAAGTCCTCCTGGAAGAAGGGCCAGCCCTGGCGGGAGACGAGGCGATGGGACTGCCAGCGGATGAGGCTGGTGAAGGCGGGGTTGATCGCCTGATTGGCGACGAGGTTCTGGGCGAGGATGGAGGCCGGGCGCAGCAGCAGCATCACCACGGCCATCCCGGCGAGGGCCCAGCCGGCCTCCGGGATCAGCCGGTCCGGCGCGTGGGCGCCGAGCAGGGCGACCAGCCGGCCGATGAAAACGGGGATGAGGCTGTCCAGCACCGCCACGATGAAGCCCGTGGCGAAGAGGGCTGCCACCAGCACCCGCGCCTGCCGGGCGAAGTGCCAGTAGAAGCCCAGCAGCGCGGTGGGGGGCGGCCCCTCCGGCACCGGCACGCCGCCGATCCGTGCCGCCTTCGCCCCGGGCGGCGCGACGGGGTCGAGAAAGGATTCGAAGGCGCGGAAAGGCATGGGCGGGCATTTAGGCCCGCCCGGGCCAGGGTGACAGCCTTGCGGTGGCGGTCTGTCCCGGGGAGAGGAAGAAGGAATTCTTCCTCTCCCCGGACCCCTCTCCATCATCTTTTTCTATCAGCTGGTCTGGGCTTCGCTGACGGTGCGCCTCGGCTCGTGGAGCCGAGGCGACTGCAAGGGCAGGGTCAGACCCTTCACCGGAGACCCCGTCTCAAATCAGTCCCCGCGGCAGCCCGATGCAGGTCCAGGAGGCTTAGCCTCCTGGCGGGGATCCAAGGGGCGGAGCCCCTTGGGGCCGGACAGGTCAGGAAAAGACCCAACCACGAGCGAGAGTCCTGCAGCCGCCAGTGGTTTGCCCGTACCGGCCGCGGCGCGTTGAACGCCGGATGGGGCGAAAACTGCGAATGGTCAGGACGAAGCTCACGGAAGCCGCCGCCCTCAGGGATGGACCGGCTGCCACTCCAACACCCGCCCGAGGACACCGTTGGCAGCTGCCACGTTCACCACCGCCGTGACGCGCGCTTCCACGGCGCCGGTCTGGGCCCTGGCCTCGATGCGCCAGATCACGCGCCGGCCGGCCTCACCGCTGGAGGCCGAAGGCGTCCTCAACACGCCCGCGCGGGCCGGCATGGTGGACCGGGCATCGTCGGCTTGAAGCAGGGCCGCCTGGACCAGGGGCGGCGCCGAACTCCTGGCCGGCCAGGAACGGCCGGTATGCACGGTCACTCCGTCGCGCACGGCGGCCACCAGGGCGGGCGTCACACCCGGGATTGCAGCCAGGTCGCTTGTGCTGCGGAAAGTCGGGCGGCGCTGATCCGCCTCGCGGGCATCGCCGGCCGGCATTCGCTGCGCCGGGGACTGGGTACGCCATTCCACGACTTGCCCGGCCAGCACTCCGGCCGCCCGCTCCTCGACCCCGACGGCCCGGAACAGTGCGGCCAGCAGCGGCTCGGGCGCTGCGTTCAGGTCAACACGGCCCTCCTCGTCGGCCGCCTGCACCGCCACCTCGCTCCGGCCCAGGGGAAAGGCGAAAGCAGCACTCGGCGGCCGCGCCGCCGGCTCCTGCAGGGCGAGCCGGTGCGCCGCGGCCCAGATGCCACCCTCGGCCGCCGCGCGGGCCGCCGCCAGGTCCACCTCGATCCGCGATGCGCCGGCGCCCGCCGCCGCCAGGCGCATCGCCACGGTCCCCAGTACGCCGACGAGCAGCGCGATCCAGAGCGCGAAGACGAGCGCCGAGCCCTCTCGCCTAGCGGATCGGCGGCAGGGCGTCATAGCGGGTGGGCTGCGTCGGCGCGCGCGGCGCCATGTTGAGCATGCGGCTCCGCAACTCCTCCGTGGCGCGGCGCAGGTCTTCCGTGTTCTGGACCACCCGCGGCGTGAGCAGGACCAGCAGCTCCGTCCGCCGCCGGGTGCGGTTCCTCACGCCCGTCAGCTCCCGCAGCACGGGGATGTTGACGAGGAAGGGGATGCCGGATCGCGTGTCGCTGTCCGACTCCCGGATCAACCCGCCCAGGGCGATCGTCTGGCCCGAGGCCACCGACACGACCGTGCGCAGGCGCCGCTGCTGGATGGTCGGGCTGTCGATGCCGCTCGTCGTGGTCGGGACGGCGTCGGAGACGTCCTGGTCCACATCGAGGAGAACGCCGCCCACCGAGTTCACCCGCGGCGTCACGTCGAGGGAGACGCCGGTATCCCGCAGGGAGACGGAGTTGACGATCCGGTTGTCCGTCAGGCCGCCGCCCGTGGCCTGCTGCGTCACGATCGGCACGGAATCGCCCACGCGCAGCCGGGCCGTCTGGTTGGACAGCACCATGACCTGCGGCGAGGAGATCACCCGCACGTCGGTGAGGCTCGCCAGCGCGTGCAGCACGACGCTCGCATCCGCCCCGCCGGAGTAGAGCAGGTTGAAGCCGGGGAAGGTCTGCGCCACCGTCCCCGCATCGGTGGCCGAGAGGCGGAACTCGAACCGGCCCGTGCGGAAGAACCAGGACAGGCCGTATTCCAGCCCCTGGTTCAGCGTCACCTCGGCGATCACGGCATCCACCGCGACCTGCGTCGGCGGCCGGTCCAGGAGCAGGACCGCGCGCTCGACAAGCCGCCAGTCGGTCTGGTTGGCGTAGATGATCAGGGCGTTCTGCGCCTCGTCGGCGACGATCCGCACCGGTGCCGCGGGCAGGCCGCTCCGGTCGCCGCCACCGCCGCCGGCGCCGTCCCCGAAGCCGGGGCCCGGGGGCAGGCCCGGCATGGCCAGGCCGCCGGCCGCCGCGAGCGGCCCGGCATTCGCCGCGCCGCCCGCCAGCCCACCTGCCGCCAAGCCGTTCCCGGCCAGCCCGTTCCCTGCCAGCCCGACAGCATTCGGCGCGGCCTGGCCGTTGAGTCCGCTCGTCGCGCCGAGCGGCGCATTGGTGATCGGGGCGATGGAGCCGCCCGCCGACTGCACGCCGAGCTGGCCCGGCGCCAGCAGCTGCCCGGCCTCCGGCCCCCGCCCGCCGCCCTGCAGCAGCTGCCGCAGCGTCGTGGCCAGTTCGGCCGCCCGCACGTACTGCACACGATGGACGAAGAGCTGTGGCGAGCTGCCCATGCCGGCCGCGTCCAGGTTGCGCACCCAGCGCCGCACGCGCTCGAGCTGCTGCGGCTGCGCGGCGACCACGAGCACCGCGTTCATCCGCGCCACCGGCACCACGCGCAGGGGTTCCCGCGCATTTCCCTGGCTGCCGAAGATCGAGGTGATCTCCTGCGCCACCAGCGCGGCGGGGGCGGATTCCAACGGCAGGAGGGCGAGCGACTGGTTCGCAATCCAGCCGACATCGAAGCTCTGCGCCGTCTCCAGCAGGCTGGCGAGCTGCGGGCCCGTGCCGGCCAGCAACAGGATGTTGCGCGCCTCGTCCGCGACGACGGAGCCGCCGCGCGGCGCGAGGGGCTGCAGCACCCGCTGCAGGTCGGCCGCGCGCGCATAGGTCAGCGGCAGCGCCACGATGCCGAAGCCGGGCTCTCGCGCGGCGCCGCCCGTGCGCAGGCTGACCGGGGGCCCGGATTGCAGCGCCCCCTCCAGCGGCACGACCCGGTAGCCGGCATCATTCCGAAGCAGCGCGGCGCCGTTGGCCTCGAGCGCCGATTCGAGGAGCGAGAGGGCCGCCGTCTCCGGGACCGGCCGCTGGGTCTGCAGCGTGATGGTGCCGCTCACGCGCGGGTCGATCGTGTAGTCCTGGCGCAGCAGGTCGCCCAGCACGGCCTGGATCACCTGGGGCAGCTCCGCCTCCACGAAGTTCAGCGTCACCGTGCCGCCACCCGACAGCGCGGCGCCCCGCGGCGCGTTGATCTGCGCCGGCCCGCGCGGCGTGCTGGCGGTATCCACGATCGCCGGGCGCGCCCGCGCGGCCGTTGCCGGCGGCGGCGGCGTGGCGCCGACCGCGGGTGGCTGGAGGGGCGCCGGGCGCTGGCCCGCCTCCTCCAGCCGCCGCATCGCCTCGTCGAAGGCCGCGGGGCCACGGAGCTCCGGCTCCGCGCATGCGGCAAGCGCCAGTGCCAGCGTCAGCGCCCGGACCGGCGTTCGGAACAGCGCCGTCACGTGCTGCCCAGGGCGGCGGAATTCGCGCCGAGAATCGCGTTCAGCGTCGTCAGCACGATCCCGGCGACCAGCCCGCCCAGGATCAGCGTCACCCCCGGCACAAGGAGGACGAGCAGGCGCTCCGTCGCGCGCTCGGCATCCTCCTCGTGTATGACAGCCACTTCCTCCAACATCTCGCGCAACCGCCCCCCCTCTTCCCCAATTCCAACCAGCGTGATCGCCAGGCGCGGCAAGGCCTCCTCGCGCGTGAGCGCGGCGGCGAACCCCGCGCCCGCCGAGAGATGCGCCCGCGCGCGCTCCAGCCCGGCCGCAACGGCCGTGTTCCCCGCAGCCGCCCCCGCGTGCTGCATGGCCTCCGCGAGCGGCACGCCGGAGCTCAGCAGCACCCCCAGGAGCCGCGTGAAGCGCGCCGTCGCCGAACGCCAGATCAATGTCCCCACCAATGGCATGCGAAGCAGCCGCGCATCGCGCCAAAGCCGCGCCTCCCGGGCCGAGAGGGCCCGCCAGGCGAGCAGCCCGATCGCGAGCAGCCCGGCCAGCCCGACGGCGCCCCACTCCCGCAGCCAGGCCGAGGCATCCAGCATGAAGCGCGTGGAGGCCGGGAGCCGCCCGCCGGCCGCCGAGAAGAGCGGCTCGAGCGCCGGCAGGACGACCGTGATCAGCACGATCACCACCGCCACGGACAGCAGCAGCACCACCGCCGGATAGGTCAGGCCGGAGCGGATCCGCTCCGCCACGCGCTCGAGCCGGAGGGTCTCCGTGGCCAGCCGGTCCAGGACGGAGGGCAGCTTGCCCGTCCCCTCGGCGGTGGCGATGGCGGCGGCGTACCAGCCCGGGAAGGCAGCGGGCCGCGCGGCGACGGCGGCCGAGAGCGAGGTGCCGGTTCGGACCGTATCGTGCAGGCCGCGCAGCAGGCGCCGCGGCGCGGAGGACTTTTCCGACCCGGCCAGCGCATCGAGGGCGACATCAAGCTGGAGGCCGGCGGAGAGCAGCAGGCTCAGCCCGCGGGTCAGGCGGGCCAGCTCGCGCGGCCGCAGCTTCTGGCCGCCACCCGATCCCGGCGCGGCGAGGGCCGAGCCCTCGCCGGCCGGGCGGATCTCCATCGGGAGATGCCCGCCCTCCTGAATGCGGCGGGCCGCGGCCCGCTGGTCCTCCGCCTCCACGCGGCCGCGCAGCGTCCGCCCGTCCGCGGCAAGGGCGACGTAGTCGAAGTGCTGGATGGCGGCCAAGGGATCAGCCTCCCCCCGCGACGCGCAGCACTTCCTCCACCGTGGTGATGCCGGCCAGGGCCTTGGCCAGCCCCGCCGCCTGCAGGCTCAGCATCCCCTCGCGCTCCGCCATTACGCCGAGCGAGCCGGCATCCGCCCGCCGCAGCACCAAGTCCCGCAGCCCCGGGCTGACGTTCATGATCTGGAGCACGGTGGTGCGGCCGCGATAGCCGGTGTCGCCGCAGGCCGGGCAGCCGCCGGGCCGGTGCAGCAGGATCGGCCCACCACCGGCAATGCGGTCCAGCCCGAGGCGCTCCACCACCGGCGCCGGCGCCTCGTAGGGCTCGCGGCAGGCGGCGCACAGCGTCCGCACCAGCCGCTGGGCGAGGACGCCGCGCAGCACGGAGGCGATCAGGTATTCCGGGACGCCGAGGTCCATCAGCCGCGTCACGGCCGAGGGCGCGTCGTTGGTGTGCAGGGTGGCGAGCACAAGATGGCCCGTGAGCGCGGCCTGCACCGCCACTTCCGCGGTCTCGGGATCGCGGATCTCGCCCACGAGCATCACGTCGGGGTCGTGGCGTAGCATGGCGCGGAGCGCGTTCGGGAAGGTCAGGCCGATCTGCGGCCGCACCTGCACCTGGGAGATGCCCTCCAGCCGGTACTCCACCGGGTCCTCGATGGTGCAGACCTTGAGCTGCTGCCGGTCCACCGACCCGAGGGCGGCGTAGAGCGTCGTGGTCTTGCCGCTGCCGGTCGGGCCGGTGACGAGCACCATGCGGCTGGTCTGGGCCAGCAGCTCGCGCAGCGCCGCGATTTCGGAGGGCGCGAAGCCCAGGGCCTCGAAGTCCAGCGAGACGGCGCCGCGGTCCAGGATACGCAGCACGACGCCCTCGCCGTCCAGCGCCGGGATGATGGACACGCGCAGGTCCACGTCCCGGCCGCGAACCGCGAGCCGCATGCGCCCGTCCTGCGGCAGCCGCCGCTCCGCCACGTCGAGCCGCGCCATGATCTTCAGCCTGGAAACCACCCCCGCGCCGAGCGCCTGCGGCACCGTGCCGCAATCCTTCAGCACGCCGTCCACGCGCAGCCGGGTCCGCAGGCCGGCCTCGGTCGATTCGAGATGGATGTCCGAGGCCCCGCTCTCCACGGCCTGCAGGATCAGGGAATTCACGTGCCGGACCACCGGCGCCTCGCTCGCCTGATCGCGCAGGCGCGCCGCATCCTCCGGCGTGCCGGAGGTGGCATCCTGCGACACGGCCTCGGCCGGCTTCGCGGCCTCCTCGAGGCGGGCGAGCGCGGCCTCGATGGAGGCGGGCGTGACCACCGCGACGGCGATCGCCATGTCCGTGGCGAGCGCCGCCGCCTGAACAGCGAAGTGGTCGAGCGGGTCGGCCAGGGCCAGCAGGAGCCGCCCATCCTCCACCCTGGCCGGGAAGGCGCGGACGCGCCGCAGGAAGCGGAGCGGCAGGCGGTCCAGGAAGGGCGCGTCAAGCGGCAGGTCGTCGCGCCCGAGAAGAGGCAGCCCGAGCGCCTCCGCCGCGGCGGAGGCCAGGACATCCTCGCCGATGAGGCCGAGGGTCAGGAGCGCGGGAATCAGGGCCTCGTTCGCGGCGCGGCGGGCTTCCTCCGCGCGCGCGACGGCGGAGGCGGCGAGCAGCTTGCGGTCCAGCAGGTGGCGGATCAGGCGCCCTTCGGCCTCCCCGAGATCCCCGGCTACACCGACGTCCATGACGGCGCACCTCCGATCGCGACCCAGGTGACCCACGACGCCAGGGCGAGGGCCGGGACGAAGGGCAGGGCCGCGTCCGGTGCGAGGCGCCGGTCGCGCAGCAGGACGAGCAGGAGCGCGATGGCCGCCCCGCCCGCCACGATCGGGCCAAGCCCCCCTGGGCCAACCCATGCACCGGCGGCACCCAGCACCCAGGCGTCGCCCCGGCCCAGCCCGTCACGGCCGCGGAGCCGCCGGAAGCCCTCCTCGATCAGCCGGAAGCTCAGATAGCCGAGGGAGGCACCGGCCAGGGCCGCCATCAGCGGGCCCGCCCCCATGAGAGCGGCGCAGAGCAGGCCGCCAGCGGCCAGGGGAAGGACAAGAAGCGCGTGCACGACGCCCTCCCGCCAATCGAGCCAGGCGAGCGCCACCAGCAGGCCCCCGAACAGGGCAGCGGCCGGCCAGATTGTCGCCGGGAGAAAGGCGGCCAGGGGCGCCAGTGCCGCGCCGCACACGACCGGATGCGCCCAGCCTGCCGAGGCGCTACGCGGCCTCATCGGACGAGTGAGGCCGCGCCAGGCCCGCCGCAGGCATATGGGATCTCAAACCAGGACATACCAACTCGATCGTTTGTGCCGTGTCGTCAAGCGCAAGCAACAATATCTTATGTGCAACTATGTACAACCAGAATCCAACGCTCACCGGGCCGGAGGAGGCGGGTCAGAGACTCTCCAGGCACCCGCCACGGGTTGCGCCGGGGGCGGGGAGGCCGCGGGACGGTCGCGGCCTCCCCGATCCAGTTGGTTCAGCCCACCCAGATGTCCGCCGCGGTGATCACGGTCGAGGGTGCGACCGTGGCGAAGCGAACCTGGGCGACCGAACCATTGCCGTCAGCGTCGTAGAAGAGGGTGCCGGCGCTGGCGTTGTAGATGATCCGGTCGTCGGCATCCGCCGCGCGGGTCCCGATCACGAAGGCACTGCTGCTGATTTGCGTCCCGGCCGGGCCGAGCGCCGCGAAGAGGGCATCGTCGAGCTCGATCCGATCGATGCCGGTCTCGAACCCCTCGATCCTGTCCAGCGCGGTCATGGCGGTGTCAAGCCGGTACAGGTCCGCGCCTTCCCCGCCAACGAGCGTGTCGGCGCCGGCTCCACCGATCAGGGTGTCGTCGCCGGCACCACCGACAAGCCTGTTGGCCTGGGCATTGCCGGTGATCAGATTCGCCTCCCCGTTGCCGGTTCCGTTGCGGGCGGTCCCGGTCAGCACCAGGGTCTCGACATTGGCCATATCGGCGATGGAGAAGTTGACGGAGGCTTCAACACGATCAAGGCCGCCGCCAGTTCCCTCGACGATCCTGTCGCCGGCGTTATCCACGATATAGGTGTCGTTGCCGGCACCTCCGGACATCTCGTCGGCACCCCGGCCACCGTCCAGCCGATCGTTCCCGCCATTGCCCCAGAGCTTGTTCGCGCCGGCATTGCCGGTGATGACGTCGTTGCCCTCCCCGCCGACGACGTTCTCGATGCTGTTGAAGGTGTCCTCCTGCAGGAAGCGCGGCTGGCCGGTTGCGGGGTTGATGGCGTTGACGGCGCCGGTTCCTGGATTCCGGTCGCTGAATACGATGCCGGTGGCCAGGCCGTTCACGAGCGTGACCTGGAAGCTGGCGAACTCGCCCTGGAACGAGATCGTGTCCTCGCCCGCGCCGCCGATCAGCTGGTCGGTGCCGAAGCCGCCCATCAGCAGGTCGTTGCCGTCGCCGCCAGTGAGCGTGTCGTTCTCGCTGCCGCCGACGAGGGTGTCACTGCCCTGATCGCCGAACAGGAGGTCGTTTTCGCTGCCGCCCAGGAGAATGTCGTCGCCCAGGCCGCCGTGCAGCTCGTCGTCCAGATCGCGCCCGTCGATGACGTCGTTGTGGATGGTCCCGACCAGCAGGTCGGTCCCCACGCCGTCCCGCGGCCCGATGATCTGCTCGCCCGGCACGCGGGTGTCGTAGAGCCCGCCGAAGACGGCGGTCGTGCCGGCCGCCGCAACCACGACCCGGCCATCATCGAGCGCCGAGGCGGTGAAGCCATGTCCGCCCGTCCCGGCCCCCGAGGCGGCCGCGAAAGCCGTGAACTCCTCCCCGATCGGGAAGACGTCACCGGGCTGGCCGGGAGCACCGCCCTCGCCGCCGGCGATGCCGAAGAGCTGGCCCTCGACAGTGCCCGTATCGAGATTCTCGACCAGCAGCGCGAAGCTGGTGCCATCGAGGTCGGTGGCGACAAGGTGCCGGTCGCCCATCGCGAAGTCAGGGCTGAACCGTGCAATCTCGCCGACCTCGAAGGACTCCCCGTTGGCGATATAGACCTGCGCGCTGTAATGGCCGCTCGCATCGGTGAAGCCGATGGCGAAGTTGAGCCCGAGCCCGACTACCTCGGGCACCGAACCCGCTGCGATATGCAGCTCCGGCAGGTCGAGATCCACCTCGGTATAGGCGACATGCCCGTCGGAGAGGATCTCCGGCCGGAACATCCTGGCCTTCACCACGTCTCCCTCGACCCAGACCGCCAGCATCTCGCCGTCGTGCAGGATCGTGAGGGAGGCATTGCGGCCCTTGGCGCCGTCCGCGGTGAGCCTGAAGCCGGTATCATCGGCCGCCCCCTCGTGATCGGGGCTGGTGTCCTGGATGCCATCAAGCCCGACGGAGACGGGCGCCCGCTCACCATCGACATCGAGGTCCCGGTTCGGATCCTCCGGCACCGAGAAGAGGGTGAAGCGCTGCAGCCAGATCTCGCCCTCCGTCTCGGGCTGGCCGTTGACGAGGGCGGACTTGGTGTAGACGACGCCGAAGCCGTACTCCTGCGTGTCGTTGTTGGCGTCGACGATCTCGTAGCCGGAGACCTTCGCCTGGTGGTTTCCGAAGAACTGGTTCCCGACGCGGCCCGGGGCCGTCACGCGGAACTCGCCGCCGACATCGATCGGATCGACGCCGGTGATGGCGGAAGCGAAGCGGCCCCTGATGGTCCCACCTTCTTCCCAGACCGCGACCACGCCGGCATTGCCGGCCATGGCGGCGGTCAGGTCCTCGACACCCTCGGCATTGCCCGTGCTGAGGCCGCCCAGGTCGAGCCGGAGGACCCGTGCCGTGGTCCCGCCACCGAATGCTGCATCGGGATCACCGAGCGTGTCATAGGCCTTGAGATAAACGTTTCCACCGGCCTGCCAAACGAAACCGTACCCTCCGAGCAGCCCGACCGCAGTCGCCGAGACCGGGGCCGGCAGGTTCGTGGCGCTGATCGCGGTGGCGACGCCATCAGAGTCGGTCTTGCTCCAGGGGGTCGGGGTCCCATCATCCGGCGCGCCATCCCCCTGGGCGATGGGCAGTTCCCCGTTCGCGCCGAAGAACTGGCCCATGCCGACCCAGTTCGCGGGGTCCGTGACGACGTAGCTCGCCGGGTTGCCACCGGCAGGGAAAGTCGTCGGTACCACGGTATTGAAGGCGAGGTGCTCGAAACCGTGGAGGATGTCCTGGCCGTCTGGCCTGGCGATCACCCCGGTGCGCATGTCCTTGACGGTGAAACTGCCGTCGCCGTTCACCGTGACGGAGTACTGGTTCCGCCCGCCATTGTAGAGGGAGACGTCGTCTCCCTCGCCACCATCCAGGATATCGGCAACGCCGCCACCATACACCGTGTCGTCACCCATTGCGGCACGAACCTGGTCGTCGGCGCTCTGCCCCCGGCGGGTGTCGCCCCGGTCGGCGATGATGAAATCGTCTGCCGCGGTGCCGATGATGATATCGGGCCGCGCATCCACGCGCCCACCACCCCGGTCCCGGTCACCGACCAGTGGCCCTTCGGGCTCACCATTCAAGCCGACCCGCGTGTCGATGATCTGCGCGAAGATATCGCCGGCCGAGTCCGAGGGGCTCCCGTTATCGTCCTGCTTGATCCCCACGATCACGGCGCGGCCGCCGAGGGGAGCAGGGCCGCCGACCAGGCCCGCGATCCCGTACCCACCATTCCCGTCAGTGTGGATGTCCGAGACGAAAGCCACGCCGAGCGCCTGCGCGTTCGCGTCGAAATGGTGGACGGAGATCTCGTCCCCGTTCTTGTAGGAGATCACACCACCCGGGCTGCCCTCCCCGCCGAAGTTGTTGACGGTGAAGCTGCCGTCATGGCCGGCGGGGAAGGTGACGATGTTGTTCTGCACCGGCCCTGCCAACCAGTCGGTGGCAGGGTCCAGGTTCGGCGTGAAAACCTGGCTGCTGATGCCCGTGTCCGTGGACCAGAACACGCCGAAGCTGCCCTCCTCCAGCGCCACGACGCGCACGACGCCGGTCCCGGACACCGTGAAGCCGAGGTCAAGGATGTCCAGCGCGGTCGGATTGGCGGAGTCCGGGCCGTTGGGCCCGTAGACGCGCCCGCGAACCTGGTTCGCATCATCGACCCAGACGAGCACCGTCTCACCGTCCGGCAGGGCGGAGACGAAGGGGTCCCGGCCCGTGACCTCGAGAGTGACGGGGGCGTTGCTGCCCGTCGCGAACTCGCCATCGAGGCCCGCGGGAGTGACCCCGGTCGGCTCGCCGAGAGCGTTCGTCGTAACCTGGAAACGCTGCAGCTTGATAACGCCGGGCTCCCCCTCGGGTCCTTCGACCCAGGCAGCTGTGAACCCGAGCGCCTCTCCCGCGCCGACCACCTTCTCGTAGAACATCGTGGACAGGCTGTGCGGCACGGTCGGGTTCGGATCCTCCGGGTCGATCGTCAGCGGGGACGAGATCGTGAACTCCCCCCCGAGCATCCCGACAGGCCCCGTAGCGCGGCCCTTGAGGGCCACCGTCGTCACCGGCCCATCCGGCGTATCGACCGTGTTCGTCTCCTGCCAGATCGCGGCGAAGCCGTCGCCGATACCCACGAGGCTCAGGTCGCCTATCTCGCCCTCACCATCATCCATGGTGAGCGGCCCGGTCAGGACCTCCGTCATCTCGCCCAGGGCGCTGTCATAAGCGTGAAATCGGACATGAGTCTGGCCACTGGAATCTTCCAGGTAGGCCACGGCGAACTGCTCGCCGCCATGGTTGTCCGCAACAACCGGCGCGAACTGCCTGCCATCCGGCGCATCACCGGTGCTAGGCCGGTTGATGTTGAAGCCGTCGAGGTCAGTGTCCGTCAGGCCCCAAGGGGTCGGAGTGGTCATGTCTGCTTCCTAACCTATGCCGTGGATCGAGATGTCCTGGGTTGAGGAGGCGCGGGACGCGGCCCCGCGCCGGCGAGATTCGTCAGCCGAAGATGAAGTCGCTCTCGGTGAGAGGCGTTCCGGCGGCGAGGCCGGAGCCGAATACAAATCGGACACTCAGGTCGGTCGCCCGGTCGGCGTCGATGTCCAGGAGGAGGGTGCCGGTCGTGGCGTTGTAGCGGACCTCGGGACGGGTACCCGAGAAGGCGGCCCCGCCAACGAAGGGGCTGGGACCGGTCAGATCGCCCCAGTCGAATGCCGAGAGGTCAATCCTGTCGGCACCCTGCTGGAAATCCATGATCCGGTCCGGCACGGTGTTGGCATCGGTTACCGCCGTGAAGGCGAAGATGTCCGCCCCGGTGCCGCCGGTCAGCATGTCCATACCGGCACCGCCGGTCAGGGTATCATCGCCCGCACCACCGACGAGAATGTCGTTCCCGCCGCCGCCGGACAGGCTGTTGGCGCCCGCATTGCCGGTGATGCTGTTGGCGCCATCGTTGCCGCCACCATCGATGCTGGCGGCGCCCGTGAGAACCAAGTTCTCGATGCCGGCGCCCAGTGTGAAGCTCACCGAGGAGCGTACGGTATCGACGCCGCCGGCATCACTCCCGTCCGCGGCGAGTTCGCTCGCCGTGTCTCCCGCATCGTCGACGTAGTAGGTGTCGTTGCCGGCACCGCCGAACATGGCATCCGCGCCGGTGCCGCCATCGAGCCGGTCAGAGCCATCGAAGCCAAAGAGCGTGTCGGCGCCGTCCAGGCCGAACAGCGAGTTGCTGAGCTCGTTGCCGGTGATGGAGTTGGCAAGGTCGTTGCCGCTGCCCTTGAGCGCCGGACCGGTCAGAACAAGGTTCTCCAGATTTGCCCGAAGAACGAAGCTGACGGAGGCACGGACGGTGTCAGTGCCTGCGCCCGCCGCCTCGATCGTCAGATCCAGCGCGTGATCGACGATGTAGACGTCATCGCCGAAGCCGCCCTCCATCCGGTCCTGGCCGGATCCGCCGTCCAGGGTGTTGGAGGCCGCGTTGCCGACGATGCGGTTAGCCAGTTCGTTGCCGGTGCCACTGATCGCGGCATCACCGGTGAGCTGCAGGTTCTCCACATTCGCGCCCAGGACGAAGTCGACAGAAGAGCGCACGGTGTCCGCGCCCCCATTTTCGGCCTCGTTCACCACGTCGAGAACGTCGTCAACGACATAGGTGTCGTCGCCGGCCTCACCGGACATGGAGTCGGCCCCGGCACCGCCCTCGAGCCGATCATTCCCGGCTCCGCCGAGCAGGGTGTCGTCGCCGGCGCCGCCGGCCAGCACGTTGCTGGCGCTGTTGCCGGTGAGCACGTTGGCGACGTCGTTGCCCGTGCCATTGATGGCCCTGGCCCCGGCGAGTTCCAGGTTCTCGAACGTCGCGCCGAGGGTGAAGGTCACGGAGGAGCGAACGGTGTCGGTTCCCTCCTCTGCCGCCTCGAAAACCAGGTCCAGCAGATTGTCCACGACATAGACGTCGTCACCGAGCCCGCCCTGCATGGTGTCGGCGCCGGCCCCGCCATCGAGGATGTTATTTTGCTCGTTGCCGATGATCTCGTTGGCGAGACTGTTCCCGGTGCCGCTGATGGCCGCGCCGGTGAGCTCAAGCCTCTCCAGAAAGTTGCCGAGAGTGTAGCTCGCGGAGGACCTCACGGTGTCAGCACCGCCGGCATCCTTGCCGCTCTGCACCTCGCTGACGACATCCTCGGATCCGTCGATGACGTAAATGTCGTCGCCGGATCCGCCGCGCAGCGTATCAACCCCGCCGCCGCCGATCAGCGTGTCGGCACCCCCGCCGCCCTGGAGAAGGTTGTTGCCGGTGTTCCCCGTGATCTGGTTGGCCAGCTCGTTGCCGGTGCCGTTGTGATTGGCTGTGCCGCCCAGTTCCAGGTTCTCGATGAAGCTCGTGGCCAGCCCGTCGGTGCTGCTGAGGACCCAGGTCGCGACTGGTGCTGAGGCGGCGATGCGCACGGTGTCCGTGCCCTCGCCTTCCAGCTCGTGCACCACGTCCAGCACGCTTTCGACGATGTAGATATCGTCGCCCTCGCCGCCTTCCATGATGTCCCGACCGCCGCCGCCATCAATCAGGTTGTTGCCGGCATTGCCGCGGATGACATTCTCGCCGGCATTCCCTGTCGCATCCAGGTTCTCGGTCCCGGTCAGCTCGAGAGTTTCCACGAAGTCGCTGAGCGTGTAGCTGACGGAGGCCCGAACCAGATCGATGCCCTGGTTGGCGTTCTCCAGGACGGTGTCGAGGACGTTGTCGACGATGTAGATGTCGTTCCCCGCTCCGCCGATCATGGCGTCGGCACCGGATCCGCCATCCAGCGTGTCGGATCCGTCTCCGCCTTCGAGGAGATCGTCGTCCTCGCCGCCGTCCAGATTGTCGGCGCCGTTCCCGCCGATCAGCCTGTCCTGGCCCGTACCGCCGTCGATCGTGTCGTTGCCGATGCCGCCGTCGAGCGTGTCGGCACCGTCGCCGCCGACCAGGTCGTCGTTTCCGAAGCCGCCGAGCAGGACATCGTCGCCGAGATCGCCCACCAGCGTGTCGGCGCCATCCAGTCCGGACAGGGTATCGGCCCCCTCCAGGCCGTTGATGACGTCGTCCCCCGGGGTGCCGCTGAACGAATCAGGGCCGGGCGTACCGTCGATCACGACGCCGTTTGTCGGCAGGCTGTCGATGAGTTGCCGGGCGGTGAACTGCCCGTCCGCGAACTGGAACAGCTCGATGCCGCTGATCGTGTCGGTCCCACCGGAGCCCTGCAGGTCCTGGACGGCGAAAACCTGGCTCTGGGCATTGTAGGTGATGAGGTAGGAGGAGCGGGTTCCACCGAAGTTGACCCTGTCGGCCGTTCCCTCGTTCCTCAGGTCGATGATCGTGTCGTCGCCATCTCCGCCATCGAAGACATCGTTCCCGAGCCCGCCGGTCAGCTGGTCATCTCCGGCACCCCCGAAGAGGGTGTCGGCACCCTGCCCGCCCCCGATCGTGTCGTTCCCGCCACCGCCGCTCAGCGCGTTCGCACCATCATTCCCGGTGATGAGGTCGTTGCCCTCGCCCCCGATGGCGTTCTCGATGCTGGTGAAGCGGTCCTCGACGGCCATCGCGGTGGTCTCGCCCGTCGCCGGGTTCCGGTCGCTGCGCGTCTCTCCGGTGAGCAGGTTGATCTGGAAGCCCGCGAACTCGCCCTGATACGAAATGGTATCGGATCCGTCGCCGCCATCGATGCTGTCGGTCCCGAAGCCTCCCAGGAGGACGTCATTGCCCTCGCCGCCATCCAGCGTGTCGTTCTCACTTCCGCCGAGAAGCGTGTCGTCGTCGTCGTCGCCGTGAAGGTCGTCGTCTCCGCTCCCCCCGATGAGGAAGTCGGCGCCGCCCTCGCCGCTCAGCTCGTCATCGCCGTCGCGGCCGTCGATTCGGTCGGCCTCGCCGGTGCCGTCAAGGGTATCGCTCCCCGCGCCGCCATTCGCGCCGACGATCTCGTCGCCGGTTGGCAGGGCGTTCGCGTCGAAGAACAGGCCCGTCGGAAGAAGCGCGTCCGGGTCGAAGGTGACGCCCGTTCCGCTGGCCTGCGCACCGAAGGCGAGCTGCTCGATCGCCTTGACGATATCCTGTCCATCATGCGCCCCGCCGGAGAGGGGGCGCATATCCTTCACGGTGTAGCTGCCATCGCTGTTAATGGTGATGGAGTAGAACTGCCTGGCGCCGCGATAGGCGGCCACGTCCGTTCCCTCGTTCCCGTTCAGCCTGTCGTTCCCGCCGCCCCCATAGAGAGTATCGTCGCCGAGGGCTCCGAAGGCGGTGTCGTCGGCACCGTTCCCGGTGGCATCGCCCCGGTCGGCGATGACCACGTCATTGCCGACGGTGCCGACAATCAGGTCGGCTATTGAGTCGGGCCCTGCGGGGCCACCCGCCGGGGCCTCGTCACCCACCAGGGTGAGGCCGGGCTCGCGCGTGTCGAGGATCTGGGCGACGATGTCCCCTGTCGGGTCCTGGGTCACCACCACCGCACGGTCATCGGCCAGGCCCGTCACGCCGAAGGGGCGCGAGGTCAGCGATCCGTCGTCCTGGAACGCGCCGTAGGGACCAGTGGCGGGAATGGCGAAAACGTCCGTGCCAGCCTCGCGCGCGAAGTGCTGCACCAGGATGCGCCCATCCGTGGTTCCGAAGGAGACGACGCCGCCTCCCCCCTGCTCGACGTCACCGGCGACGGTGAGGCTCCCGTTGAATTCGGGGGGCAGGTCGGCGATGGTCGCCTCCTGCCCTACGGTCCAGCTCCCGGGGCCGGACTGGAGGAAGGGAACGCCCTTCGCCACGAAGGCGCCGGCCGTGCCTTCCACCCAGAAGATCCCGAAGCCGCCGTCACCCAGCGCGGTCACGCGCGCGAGCTGGTCCGCGGGCACGGCCACATCCGTCAGCGCTGCCTCGAGAGCGGCGGTCGCGGATGGAATGACGTCCCCGGAGGTGGCATTCCTCACCTGCCCGTGCAGGCTGCCGTTTGCCCCGATCCAGATGACAACCGTTTCGCCGCCCTTGAGAGTCGCGACGGATGGATCGCGCCCCGCGGCGAGGTTGAGCGCGGCGTCGCCATCGGCCCCGCCGTCCCGCCCGTCCCTGCCGGCCGCCACGACCGATGTGGGGGTGCCGCCGGCGCCGAGCAGAACCTCGTAGCGCTGGAGCATGATCCGGCCCTCGGCGCCGGGAACCGATTGGACCCAGACCGCGGTGAAGCCCGGGATGGGGCTGCTCCCGTCCTCGGTGTCGAGTGAACTGCCGGAGGAGAGAGCGACGCTGTGCTGCCGGAAGCCTGCGGGCAGGCTTGCCGGCCGGGTGAGCGTGAACTCCGCCCCCACCAGCCCCGTCGGGCCGCTCACGCGGGCCTGGAGGGTGACGGGACTCCCGACGGCCACCTGCTCCTGCCAGACCGCGGCGTAGCCGTCGCCCCAGCCCACCACGCTCGGGCCACCGAGGATGACGCCCCGACCATTGTCCAGCTGCACCGGCCCCGGCGAGACCGTGGTCAGCGTATCAAGAGCCTGGTCGAAAGCCTGCAACCGGATGTGCGAGTTGACCGGGAGTTCCGTCACTGGATCGAGGATGTCGATCCGGTAGGCCACACCGAAGTTCTGGCCCGCATTGTTCGAGACCGCCGCGCCAGACTGGATCGTTCCGGCTCCGAACGTCGGCTCATTGACGTTGAACCCGTCCAGATCCTCGATCGATGTTCCCCAGGCGCTGGGTGCGGTCGTCGCCATGGATCAGCACTCCTTATTCAGCTCGTTCGAAAAAGGTTGCAACGCACGGCGAACACCTTGCCGTGAGGGGAATGCGAAGCATCGGTGTCTCACTCCCCTCGTTTCTCGATCGTTCTCGTGATTCCACAAAGCCGTTCTTTATCAACGGCATGATCGATTCGGCTTGGCGTCCTGGCCTTCCAGGACCCGCTCTCAACGGCGTGATAAATACTTCTTGATTTGGAACGATGCAACTGTTTGATTCCGTCATCGAGACGATCAAGTAGCGGCCCGAGAACAGTTGGATGCGTTTTCTTTGTTTGCGTAAATTTGCACTACGTTTTCGTTCTGTTAAACGGGCCGCCTCCTTGTCGTTAACCTGTAGTGTAAGAGGCGTCAGCACGTTTCTTACTCGTAACGCAAAGAGGAACGAGAGATGATGATGAGGGCGAGGTGGACCGGCCCAGATAGGACCAGGACGGTCCTATTCCGGTCCATTTTGGCGCTGACGCTTGCTGGCCCGGTGCTGGCGGCGGGCGAGGCAGCGGCGCAGAGCGCGTGCGGAAGCGGCAACACGGTCACCGCCGACGTCGTCGCCCTCGATCAGGCCGTGCAGTTCAACCGCTACGGTGGGCACCATCCGGGCTACATGATCTACGCGCTGAGAGGCGACGTGGTCTCCAAGAACGGCAGCAGCTCGCTGACCCCGGGCAACGTGATGCTGCGGCCGGGCAAGCGCCCGCGGCCGCTCGTGCTCCGTGCCAACGTCGGCGATTGCCTCGTCATCAACTTCCAGAACTTGCTGAATTCCACGCCGATCTCGGTTCCTAACGTCTCGGTGGACCAGCCGGCCACGCGGCAGGCGGGCCTGCACGTCGCCGGGCTGAACTACACCTCGCCGAATATGGCCGATGACGGCGCCTTCGTCGGCGCCAACCCCACAAGCCTCGCCAACCCCGGCGGATCAAGGACCTATCGCCTCCTCGCCTCTCGCGAGGGGATCTTCTCCTTCTACAATCCGGCCGTGATGACGGGCGGCGAGAGCAACACCGGCTCCGCCTCATTCGGCATGTTCGGCGCCGTCGCCGTGCAGCCCAAGGGCGCGGAGTGGTACCGCAGCCAGGTCAGCCGCGCCGACCTCGATCTGGCGACGCGCCGGGGCCCTGACGGGAAGACGCTTCTCAACCTCACCGTGGATGGCGTGGATACCGGCTATCCCGATATCGATTACCTCGCCCGTTATCCGGCGGACTACCCGATCGCCGGGCTGAGGAACCTGCCCATCCTCGCGATGCGCGACGGAAACCAGCTGGTGCACGGCGACCTGGGCGCCATCATCACTGGCCCGGGCCGCGGCCGCTTCCCGGAGGGAACCTTCCTCAACAACCCGGTTCTGGAGCCGAACCGGACCGTGCCGCAGGCAGCCTCGGCCGGCGGAACGGCGGAAACGCGCGACCGCCGCGACCCGTACCGTGAGTTCGTCATCCAGTTCCACGACGAGATGAAGTCCATCCAGGCCTTCGCCGAGTTCGAGGACGAGGAGCTGGGGCACACCCTGCACAGCGTCGGGGATGCCTTCGGCGTCAACTACGGCGTCACGGGCGTGGGCGCGCAGATCCTGTCGAACCGCTTCGGCGTTGGCCCGACCGCGCAGTGCGCGGAGTGCAAGTACGAGGAGTTCTTCCTCACCTCCTGGGCGGGCGGCGACCCCGCGCTTCTGGTCGACAACCCGGCCAACGCCCAGCTCGACAGCACCGGGCGGAGGCGCGATCCGAACGCGAGGCGCTCGGAGCGCGCGCTTTACCCGGACGACCCCTCCAACGTTTTCAGCAGCTACCTGAACGACCGCGTGATCCTGCGGAACACGCACATCGGCAAGGAGCAGCACATCTTCCACCTGCACGCGCATCAGTGGCTCTACAACCCGGACGAGCCCGGCTCCTCCTACCTGGACAGCCAGCTGATCTCGCCGGGCTCTGGCTACACCTACGAGATCGCCTTCAATGGCTCGGGCAACCGCAACCAGACCGTGGGCGACAGCATCTTCCACTGCCACCTCTACCCGCACTTCGCCCAGGGCATGTGGGGGATGTGGCGCGTGCACGACACCTTCGAGCGCGGCACCGAGCTGGACAGCCGGGGCGTCGCGCTGCCGACCGCGCGGGCGCTCCCGGACGGCGAGATCCTCGCCGGGACCGCGATTCCCGCGATCGTGCCGATCCCCACCATGGCCCTTGCGCCGCTGCCGGCGCCGGTGCGCATCGCGAACGGCCAGGCGGTCTTCGACGGGGCCCCGGCTGGCTCCGAGCAGGGCAATCCCGGCTACCCGTTCTTCATCGCGGGGCAGGCCGGCCACCGCCCGCCGCAGGCCCCACTCGACCTCGTGCATGATGGCGGCCTGCGCCGGCATGTCGTGGTGGGCGGCGGCGCGACGGCGCAACTGGATCGTTTGGACCTGGACAAGGTGAGCGACCGGCTCGAGATCCGCTGGCTCAGCCAGGACGGCGAGCCCGTCGAGCGGGCCGCGATGGCGTTCCACGCGCAGCGCGCCCACCCGAGCTACGCCCTCACGGGCGAGGGCGGGGGCACGCGCCGCAACTTCATCACCAACGGCCGCCCCCCAGCGCCTGGCGCGCCCTTCGCCGATCCCTGCGTGCTCGACAACGGGGATCCTGCGCCGGGCGCCAGCAACCCGCGCCGGTACAAGGTGGCGGCACATCAGGTCGATCTGGTGATGAACCGCGTGGGCTGGCACTTCAGCCAGGGCCGCATCCTCTCGCTCTGGGACGACGTCATGCCGACCCAGAACCGGCAGCGGGCCCCCGAGCCCCTGGTGATGCGCGCCAACTCCGGTGATTGCGTCGAGGTTCACCACACCAACCTGATACCCAGCGTCAGCGAAGTGGACGACTTCCAGGTGCGCACGCCGACGGACGTCGTCGGGCAGCACATCCACCTTGTGAAGTTCGACGTGACGAGCGCCGACGGCTCGGGCAATGGCTGGAACTACGAGGACGGCACGCTGGCGCCGGCTGAGGTGCGGGAGCGTATCCACGCCATCCGCACGAACTACAACTGCGCCGATGGCGTCACCTCGGCCTTCTGCCCGACGGCGGTGGTGCACCCCTTCTTCCCGGCCGCTGGCCCCCCCCAGTCCCGCGATAATCCCAACGACCCCAACGATCCCAACAACGCCCGTCGTAACTGGGTGGGCGCGCAGACAACGGTGCAGCGGTGGTACGCGGATCCCATCGTGAACCAGAACGGAAAGGACAACACGCTCCGCACCGTCTTCACGCACGATCACTTCGGTCCTTCCACGCACCAGCAGAACGGTCTCTACGCCGCACTGGTGGTCGCGCCGACGGGCACGACCTGGACGCATCCCGAGACCGGGGCCGCGCTGAATCAGCGGGGCACCCGCGAGGATGGCGGCCCGACCAGCTGGATGGCGAACGTCCGCACCCCCGACCCGAAGGACTCCTACCGTGAGTTCGTCCTCCAGGTGGCGGACTTCGCGAGCGCCTATGAGGCGGGCGGCGGCAGCACCGGCCCGGATCCCGCGCGGGCCATCAACCCGCCCGCGCGCTCTCGCGTTGGGCTGCCCTTCCTGCAGCTTCGGGAGAACGACTGCCCGGGCGGCGGGCCGGCGCCCTGCCCGGAGGCGGTCTCGGCCGCGGATACCGGGACCTTCCTGCTGAACTACCGGAACGAGCCGCTGTCGCTGCGCCTCTACAACCCGAACACCCAGTCCCAGGCCGCAGGCAAGGCGGGCGACCCCTCCTACGCCTTCCGGTCCGACGTCACCCGGGCCATGACGCAGTTCAACAGCCAGCCCAACATCTACCCGCCGCTGACCGCCGGCCTGGCGGAGGGCGATCCCTGGACCCCCATGCTGCGCGCCTATCGGCGGGACCGGGTCCAGGTGCGGATGATGGTGGGCGCGCATGAGGAAGGGCACGTCATCCAGTTCAGCGGGCTGCGCTGGCTGATGAACCAGAACGACCCCAACTCGGGCTGGCGCTCCTCCCACATGCAGGCGATCTCCGAGCACTTCGAGTTCGACATGCCTATCGTCCCGCCCGAGGGCGATATCGGGCCGCACACGGATCACCTCTACACCGCCGATGCCAGCGCCGACGGGTACTGGAACGGCGTGTGGGGCCTGCTGCGGGCCTATGAATCGCGCCGGGGCGACCTCAAGCCCCTGCCGAACAACATCCCTCCCGCGCCGCGTGCCCAGACGATCAGCACGGGTGAGACGGTGCAGCTCGGCACCACGGGAACGGTGCGCAACCTGGCCAACTTCAACGGCGTCTGCCCGGCCGACGCGCCCGTGCGGCGTTACGCGGTCTCGGCCGTGGCGGCGAGCAGTGCGATCGGCGCCTCCGGCATCGTCTACAACAACCGTGCGGGCAACTACGCGGCCCAGCGCGGGCCGATCACGGACCCGACCGGGGCGCTCTACGTGCTCGACAGTGACCTCACCAACGGCAAGCTGAAGCCTGACGTTCCGGTGGAGCCGCTGCTGCTGCGCGCCAATGCCGGCGACTGCATCGAGGTGACCCTGACCAACCGTCTGCCCACGAACTGGGCCGCCCAGGTCGTGTCCGCAGCGAACCAGGGCTTCAACGGCTTCCCGATGCTGGTCGAGCGGTTCAATGCCAACCAGGTGCGGCCGTCGATGGAGGTGGGCCTCAACCCCCAGCTCCTCGCGACCGACATCACCCGGAGTGACGGCCAGAACATCGGCTCCAACCGGGTTCCGCCCCGGGCGGTCCGGCCGGTGAACCAGACCGTGGCGGTAGGGGAGAGCACGACTTACCGGTGGTATGCCGGCCTGCTGACCATGGACCCCACCAACAACCTGATCGCGACTCCAATCGAGTTCGGGGCGCTGAACCTCATGCCGTCGGACCGGCTGCGCCATAGCGGCAAGGGCCTGATCGCCGGCATGGTCATCCTGCCCCAGGGCTCCAGCTGGGCCACGGATGCGAACACGCGCATGGCCGCCACCGTCACCATGCCCGGCGGGCGGCAGTTCCGTGACCTCGTCCTGATGTTCCAGAACGACCTGAACCTGCGGGCCAGCAACAAGCCTGTCTGCCCGGTTGGCGCAGGCGAGCCGGACGTGGAGTTCGGGGATGCGGGCGCTCCGCAGAGCGTGCGGACGACCGGCTGCAAGGGCCTCGACGATGCCGAGGATTCGGGCAATGCCGGCCTGAACTACCGCGCGGAGCCCATGTGGCTGCGTGTCGGCCATGCCCCCGGCGAGAACTTCGAGATCACGCGCCGGCTGAACTTCAACAACGCCCTGTCCAACACCCGCGTGGGTGGTGCGGATCCGGTCACGCCGATCTTCACCGCCAAGGCCGGGCAGGAGCTCCGCTTCCGGCTGCTGCAGCCGGGCGGCCACCCGCGGCCGGGCACCTTCACGCTGCACGGCCACAACTGGTCCATGTCGCCCTACACCTCCGGCTCCTCAGCACAGGGCATCGTGCCCTCGCAGCGGATCGAAGGCGTCCGGACGCAGCAGGACTACCGCCCCTCGCCGGCCACGGGCAGCCGTGACGCGATCGGGCCGGCGATGCACTACAACGTCGTGATCGAGAAGGCGGGCGGCCCCAGCCTGGTCACCGGAGACTACCTGTTCCGGAACCAGTCCCCCGACGTCTTCGACAACGGCGTCTGGGGCATCCTGCGGGTGACGCCGTGAGGAAGGGGCGCATGGATAGGGAAGCGCCGGCCCTGCTGCCGGCGCGCTCCCGGCGGTCCAGGACGGGGGGCGGGCTTCTGCCCGCCCTCCTCGCCCTGGCGGCGGGGGGTGCCTCGGCGGCGGAGGTTCCCGCCGTCGTGGCGTCTCACAGCGCCGCGGGCCTCGAACTGAAGCTGGAGGTTCGCCCGGCGGGCGGCCCGTCCCTCCGGCCCGGAGAGCCGGCGGTCGTGGCCCTGAACTTCACCTCCGAAGGCGGCGGCCCCGCCCGAGGGCTGAAGCCGGCCGCCTGGGCCCAGCGCGAGAGCAACCGCCCACTCGAATGCCGCGAGCGGGTGCGGACCCTCATCGAGAACCGGCTCGGGCGCAGGGCCGACGTGGACCTGAATGCCTGGCACATCGCCTATGCCAGCGATTCCGGCGCGGTCCAGGTGCTCGACCCCGTGGGCGGGACCTCGCGCACGCGGTCGCTCGCCGTGATCAACCTGCGGGCGCGCCCGGGTGGCTGGGCCGAGGACCAGGCCCGTGACGCGCTCTTCGTCGCCCTGCCCGATACTGGCGAGGTCGTGGAGATCGACACGATGCGCTGGCGGGAGCGCCGCCGCCTCGCCGTGGGGGGGCGGCCGGCCCGCATGGCGCTGGATCCGGATGGCGTGCGCCTCTGGGTCGGCCAGGACGGCGCGGAAGGCACAAGCAACGAGGTGGTGGCGGTGGACCGGCAGTCCGGTTCCGTCGTCGCGCGGCTGCCGGCGGGCCCCGGGCCCCACGCGATCGCATCCGCGGGGACCGGCCGCGCGGCGGTCGCCTCCTCCGCCGGCGTCTCCCTGCTGCGGGAGGGCTCCTCCGAACCGCTACCGCAGCTCGGCGGCGGGTTCAGCGACATGATCTTCTCCTCCCTCGCGGACGCCATGCTGCTGCTCGACCCCCGCGAGGGCCGCGTCCTCGCCCTCGGGCAGGACGGAGGCGTCGTCGGCCTCTGGCCCGTGGCGCCGGGCGCGGCGGGGCTGTTCCTGGAGCCGGCCGGGCGCCTCCTCTTCGTCCCGGAGCCCGGCGAGGCGCGGGTCACGGTCATCGACCTGGCGCGCGGCGCCGTCGCCCACCGCGTGCCGCTGGGCGGCGCGCCGCTCAGCGTGGGCTTCAGCGGCACCCAGGCCTACGTCCAGTCGGAGGCCGGCGCGACGGTGTCCCTCGTCGCGCTCGGCAGCCTCGTGGAGGCCGGCACGCCGGCGGTGACGAGCATCGCCGCGGGCGAGAGCGGCCTGGTCGCGGGCGAGGCTCTCGGGCCCATGGTCGCCTCGGGCCCCGGCGGGGCGGCGATGCTGATCGCCGCGCCGAACGAGCGGGTGGTGCACTACTACATGGAGGGCATGGCGGCGCCGGCCGGCGTCATCCGCGTCCCGCAGGGCCGCCCGCTGGCCATCACCGCCGTGGACCACGCGCTGCGCGAGACGGCGCCGGGCCGCTACGAGACCCAGGCCATCTTCCCGGTGGGTGGGCGCTACGTGCTGCCGGTGATGGTGCAGGGCGGCGGCTTCCTGCACTGCTTCAGCATCGACCTGGGCGGCGAGGAGGGGCTGCCGCTGAGCAAGCGCCTGCGCCTGGAACTCGAGGAACCGGCCGGGCGCGCGCTGCACGCCGGCGCACCCGCCCCGCTCCGCATGCGCCTGCGCGGGCCGTCGGACAACGGGCAGTGGCGCGAGGCGGGGGACCTCACGGTGCGCGTCGTGCAGCTCGCCGGGCACTGGCAGACCTCGGTGCCGCTCCGGCCCCTCGGCGACGGGCTCTACGAGGCCGAGGCAGTGGCCCCGCCGGAGGCCGGGACCGTGAACCTCTACGTCGAATCCCCTTCCCTCGGGCTCGAGCCCGGAACCCTCCCCCACATCATGCTCCAGGCGGAGTCCCCATGAGCCGATCCCTCATCCCCCTCGGGCGCCGCTCCGCGCTCGGCCTGCTGCTCGGCCTTGCCGCCGCGCGGGCAGCGGGCGCGGGCGAGGAGCACGCCCACGCCCACGCCCACGTCCACGCGGAGGCGGAGGCCGCGCCGCCCGGGAGCGCGGCCATCCGGCTGCGCCAGGGCATCCCCGACGCGCGCGTGACGGACTCGCACCGCCGGCGCCGGCGCCTCGTCTCCGAGGTCTTCGGCGGGCGGGTGGTCGCCATCGACTTCGTGCTGACGGATTGCGGCACCTTCTGCAGCGCCATCTCGGCCGCCATGGCCGGCGCGCAGGAGGCCCTCGGCCCGCGCCTGTCGCGCGAGGCGGGGCTGGTCAGCGTGGCGCTGGACCCGTTCGGCGGCACGCCGGAGCAGCTGAACGAGTACGCGGCCCGCTTCGGGGCCGGTCCCGCCTGGAGCTTCGTCAACGTGCCGGAGACGCAGCTCGACGAGGTGCTGCGCAGCCTCGGCGGCCCCATCGCCGGGGAGAGCCATTCCCCCATGGTCGTCGTGCTGGACCCGCTGCGGCGGGAGGTGCGCCGCCTCCTCGGCATTCCCTCGCCCGAAGCCATCGCAAACACCATCGAGGCCGCTCTGGCGGCAAGGAAGGCCTAGCGTGACCGACCGGATCCTCCGCCGGAATCTGCTCCTGGCAGCGCCCGCACTGGCCCTCGGCCTGCGCGCCGGGCGGGCGGCCGCGCTGGAGTGCGACCAGCGCGAGCGCGACTACTTCAGCAACCGCGTCCTGACGAACCAGGAAGGCCAGCGCGTGCGGTTCTACGACGACGTGCTGCGCGGGCGCACCGTCCTGATCGGCTGGATCTTCACCAGCTGCCCGGATGCCTGCCCGCTCCTCGCCGCGCGCAGCCTCGCCATCGCCGACGCGGCGAAGGAGGCGGGCGCGCCGCCCCGGATCGTGCACCTCACCACCGATCCGCACCGCGACACGCCGGCGAAGCTCAAGGCCTGGGCCGCCCGCTTCGGCAACTACGAGGACTGGACCCTGCTGACCGGCGGCGCGGGCGACCTGCGCGACGTGGCGCAGCGGCTCGGGCAGGCCGTCGATGAGGCGCGCCCGGACCGCCACACCACGCTGATGCTCGCCGGCAATGTCGGGGCCCGCCGCTGGATGAAGCTGCGCCCCGATGTCCAGCCGCCGGCGGCGGCCGTGCAGCTGACGGACCTGGCCGCGGCGCCGCAGGTGGTGGACCCCACCACATGCGCGGGCTGACCGCCCTCTCCCTGCTGCTCCTGCCCCTGGCCGGAGCGGTGCAGGCCGGCCCTGTCGAGGACGGGGAGGCGCTGTTCACCCGTGGCGCACGCCCCGGCGCGCCGCCGCCGCAGGTGACGACGGCGGGCGGGACCGTGCTGCCCGCGACCGCCCTGCCCTGTGCCGGCTGCCATGGCCGGGACGGGGGCGGCGGCCAGGCCGAGGCCGGCCTGCGCCCCCCGCCGATCGTCTGGTCGGCCCTATCCCGGCCGGCATCCCTGCGCCCGTCCTATGACGAGCCGCTGCTGCTGCGGGCCGTGGTGCAGGGAACGGCCGCGGGCGGCCGCACGCTCGATGCGGTCATGCCCCGCTACGGGCTGAGCCTTGAGGACGGGCGGGCGCTCGCGGCCTATCTGAGGGCGCTGGACGGGATCGCCGTCCCCGGCGTCGAGGAGCGGAGCCTGCGCGTCGCCCTGCTGCTGCCGCCCGGCCGGCCCGGCGAGGCCTTCGCCGCGGCCTTCGAGGCGGCCCTGGAGGGCGCGGCGCCCGACGGCGTGTTCGGCCGGCGCGTCACCGTCGTCCGGGCCGCCGCCGCGCGGGCGCGCGACGCCTCGGAGGAGGCGCGCCGCCTGCTCGACGCCGGCGTGCTCGCCCTTGTCTCCGCGCTGCCGGGCGGCGTGAACGAGGATGTGCTGTCCATCGCGGCCGCGGAGCGCGTGCCCGTCCTGTCCGCGCGCGCGGGCCTGGCCAGGCCGGGCGGGAGCTTCGCCCTGCTCCCCGGGGCGGCCGAGGAGGCCATCGCGCTGCTGCGCCAGGCCGGGGATCCCGGCAAGGCCCTCATCGTCGCGGGCGACGGCGCGGCGGAGCGCCGGCTGGCCGCGAGCATCGCTGACCGCGTCGGCGACCTGGGCGAAGCCGTTCCGCCGATCGGGTCGGTGCACGACCTGCCGCGGCGCGCGGAAGGCGCCTCCGCGGTCCTGCTGCTCCTCGGGCCGGACAGCCTGCCGGAGGCGGCAGCCCTGTTGCGGGGGCAGAACATGCCGCTGCTCGTGCCGGGCGCGGTGGGCGGCAGCGCGGCGCAGGCCGCGGCCGCGGCCCTGGGGCGCCCGGTCCTGGCCGGCTTCGGCGTGCCGCCGGAGGAGGGCGAAGGCATGTCCAGAACCCGCTTCGCCGCGAGCGGCGCGGCCTCGAGCGGCCTGACGGGCCGCCTCGGCCACGCGGCGGGCGAGGTCCTCGTCGAAGCGCTGCGCCGGGCCGGCCGCCGCCTCACCAGGGAGCGGCTGGTGGCGGCCTTCGCGGCCGAGCCGTTCGAGCCGGGCTCACTGCCGCAGATCCGGCTCGTGAACGGTGCCCGGCCCCGGGCGGAAAGAATTCTGGTGGTGCGTATCGATGGCGAAGGTTCGGTTCTCCGTGCGTCTGACAACAAAGCTGCGGAATAGGGAGGCGAAGGTGCGCGTTCTGGGTGTGCGTGGAGGATCGGGGTGGCTTGCCAGGCGGCCCGGCTTCACGCTCGTAGAGTTGCTCGTGGTCCTGGTCATCCTCGGCCTGCTGGCTGCCGTCGCGGCGCCCCAGGCGATGCGCTATCTCGGCGGCGCGAAGCACGATGCGGCGAAGCTGCAGCTGCAAGGCCTGATGACGGCGATCGACCTGTATCGCCTCGATGTCGGCCGCTACCCCTCGCGCGAGGAAGGGCTGGGCGCGCTGATGCAGGCGCCGTCGGGCGCGCCGCGCTGGAACGGCCCCTACGTGCGCAAGGCCGACCAGCTGCTGGACCCCTGGAGCCGCCCCTACCGCTACCGCGCCCCCGGCGAGCACGGGCCCTACGACCTCTTCACCCTCGGCTCCGACGACCGCGCGGGCGGCAGCGGTGAAGATTCGGACGTGACGAGCTGGTAGCCGCCATGCGCAGCCCCGGCTTCACCCTGATCGAGACGCTCGTCGTCCTGCTGATCCTCGCGCTGGCCGCGACCGCGTTGCCGCGCCTGTGGGGCGCGGGCCGCGGGGCGCTGCTCAGGGCGGCCGCCGACGACGCGGCGGCCATGCTGCGGGAAGCGCGCATGGAGGCCCGGCGCACGGGGCGGGAGACGGGCGTGGTGTTCGACACCGAGCTCGGCAGCTTCCGCCGGGCGAGCGGCGGCCGCACCGGCTACCTGCCCTCGGGCTCGGCCCTCATCGTGGAGGCGACGCAGGCAGGGCTCCGCCCGGATGGCCGCATCGCCATCCTGTTCGATGCCGAGGGAGGCTCGACCGGCGGCCGGGTGAGGATTGTGCAGAGCAGCAGCGCCGCGGATGTCGCGGTGGATTGGATGACCGGTCATGTCCAGCCCTCCCGCTAGCCTGCACAGGCCCGGCTTCACGCTGGTGGAGGCGCTGATCGCCCTTCTCGTCATCGGCGGGGCCGTGGCAGCCGTATTGCCGGCGCTCGGCAACGCCATGCGGTCCAAGGGAGAGCGCGAGGCGGACTTCTCGGCGGTGTTGGCGGCGCAGTCCCTGCTGGATGCCTATGCCCCGCCGGGCGCCGCGCGGGAGGGACGCCAGGCCGGCGAGGCTCCGGAAGGGCGGTGGAGCATCGAGATCGGCCCTGGCCAGGCAGGCGCGGGCGGCGTGGTGCTGCGCCCCGTGCGCGTCGTGCTCGGCCCCGTGATCCTCGAGACGCTCCGCCCGGGCCCGGCGGCACGGCCATGATGACCCGCCCCGGCATGACGCTGGTGGAGACGCTGGTCGGGCTGGTGGTGCTCGGGCTGGTGGCCGCGCTCGGGCTCTCGACGCTGAACCTCATCGGGCAGGCCGGCAAGGTCGCGGCCGCGGACCAGGGCGCGCTGGCCGCCGTGCAGGATCTCCTGCGCCTGCGCCTGGTCGGCGCGATGCCGCTCATCGGTATCGGGCCGGGGGGCCAGCCCGCCGTGCTGTTCCAGGGCAACCCCGACCGCGTGGCCTTCGTCACGGAGCTGCCCGCCCGCTTCGGGGTGGCCGGCCCCGCGCTCGTGGAGGTGCGGCGGGAGGAGGAGGGCCTGCGCCTGCTCTGGCGGCCCCTCACGGGCCACGCGGGCGGCGAGGGCCTGCAGGGGCGCCTCCTGATCGACCGTGCCGCGGAGCTGCGGCTCCGCTACTTCGGCACCCCCCGCGGACCGGAGGCGCCCGCCTGGCGCGACCTCTGGTCCGATGCCGCGCGGCTTCCGGCGGCGATCGAGATGCGGGTGTCCTTTGCGAATGACGACACACGGCGATGGCCGCCCATGATCGTGGCGCCACGCCTGGCAAGCCTGAGGGAGGAGCGCGCGGAATGACGGCTCTGACAAGTCTCTCTTCGGCTCGCGCCCACGGCTCCGAGTTCCTGAAGTGGTGGCGCAGCGAGCTCTCGGACATGGTGCCCGCCCGCATCAAGGGTCACGGCCCGAGCCTCCTGCTCGACCTGCGCGAGGGGCAGCCCTTCCTCGCGAGGGCGACACGCCAGGGCTGGCGCCGCATCGCGGATTTCCCGCCGCAGGAGGGATCCGCCGGCCGGAGCCGCGGCCTGCGCGCCCTCGCCTCGGAGGACAGCCTCGTCGTCGCGGTGCCGTCCTCCTGGATGCTGCGCCGGACGCTGCTGCTTCCCGCGATGGCCGAGTCCCGGCTGAACGCGGTGCTGGACTTCGAGATCGAGCAGCACGTGCCCTTCGCCGCGAGCGAGGTGGTGTGGGCCGCGCGCATCCTCCGGCGCCTGCCCGAGGCGCAGCGGATCGAGGTGGAGGTGGCCGTGCTGCCGCGGAGCCTCATCGCCTCCGTCGCCGCGGATGTCCGGGGCGTGGCGGGATCGGCTGCACTCGTCGCGCGGGTCGATCCGGCCGCCGAGTGGCCGGCCATTTCGCTGGACAGGCTGGCGCCGCCGAAGCTGCGCTGGCGCCGCCCCGCCGAGGCGTGCCTCATGGGGGTCATCCTGCTCCTCGGGCTGCAGTTCGCGCAGGCCGGGCTGCGCCAGCAGGAGAGTGCGGTTGCGGCCATCGAGGCGCGCGCGGCCAGCGCGCGCAAGGTGGCGGAGCAGGTCCTCGCGCTGGACTCCGACACGGCGGCCCTGCGCGCGCGCCTGGCAGCCGCCTCGCAGCTGCGCGGTGAGCGCCCCGCCAGCGTCGCGGTGGTGGAGGAGCTGGCGCAGCTCCTTCCGGACGATGTCTGGCTGTCCGAGCTTCGGCTCACCGGCGACCAGCTCATCGTCTCCGGCTTCGCGGCGCGCTCGGACACGCTGCTCGAGCTGCTCGACACTTCCTCCATCTTCAAGGAGGTCCGCTTCGCGGCGCCCGTGACACGCGCCCAGCGCGAGGTGGCGGACCGCTTCCAGATCGGGCTGCGGGTCGTGCCGGCCCCGGTGCCCCAGCGCCTCGCAGGGCGGGAGCCGTCCGGATGATGAACCTCTCTAAGCCGGTCCGCCGGCTGGTCGCCCTGGCCCTGCTGGCGCTCATTCCCGCCGTGGCGTGGCTGTTCGTCGTGGTGCCGTGGCTGGACGCCCGCGCGGAACTCTCCGCGCGTGCCGAGAACGCGATGGCGGTCGCTGCCCGATCCATGAGCGTGGCGGCAAGGGAGCCCGCGCTCCTCGCCGAGGCGGCAGCCCTCCGGCAGGCCCTGTCCGGCGTCACCGACCTTTCCGGCGGCAGCTACGCGCTGGCCGGGGCGGAGCTGCAGCGGCGGCTGCGAGAGGCGGCCGGCCGCCATCGGGGAACGATCAACAGCATCGAGACGCTCCCCGAGGGACGCGGCGACGGCGGCAAGGGGCGGGTCGGCGTGCGGGCCCGCCTGCAGACCGACCCTGAGGGCCTGCAGAACCTGCTGGCCGAGCTGGAGACCGGCAAGGCGCTGCTGCAGGTGCAGACCCTGACCCTGACCACGGCGGGGAACGGCCCCAACCGGCCCCTCGACGTGCAGATCGAACTCTTCGGCACCCGGCGAGAGGAGACACCTCGATGATGCTCCGCCTTCCGCTCCTGGCGGCGGCCTGCCTCGGCCTCGGCTACCTCTCCACGCGCGAGCAGGCCGTGACCCTGCCGTCGCTCCCCGCCATCGGTCAGGCTGCGACCACCGGAGCCGTCTCCGGGATCGCCATCGTGCCGCCACCCGATCCCCCCGCCGGCCCCTGGTCCGAGCAGAGCGAACGCCCGCTCTTCTCCATGGGGCGCCGGCCTCCGGCGAAGGCCGCGCCGGAGGTCGCCGAACAGCCGGAGGAGGCACCGCCGCCCACGGCCGCATCGGGCGTGATCGTCCGCGCGGAAAGCTCCCTCGCGCTGCTCCGCCTTGCCGACGGCCGGCTCATGCGGGTCGCCGTGGGCGACCAGGTGGATGGCTGGCAGGTGGAGCGGATCTCCGGGGAGGGTGTGGAACTGATGCGCGGCACGCGATCCCTGTCGCTCGGCGCGCGCGTGCCTTCGGCGGTGGGGGTCGTGCGCAGCAACTAGGACGGCAGGCCGATCGGGAGGCGCAGGACGCGCCGGGACGATGCCGGCATAGGGTCGCATGGCCAGGTGGCCCGCCCCTGCGGCTCGGCGGCCCGGGCGATTGGGCCTGCCAGGGCAGCCCTCCCGACGACGCTGTTGCTTTCCGGCCGCGCTCACGCGCCATTCGGATCAGGAGACGAGAAGCGCGCGCGAAAACCTGCATCCTGCGCCAGAATATCCGAAACGACTTCGGAATTGTCGCGCATGAAGCATGAAGCGTCGCTCGCCCTTGCCGCCGCGCTCCTGCTCGTCGTTCTCACAGCATGGCCGGGACGGCCGGGCGCGCAGCCGGCCCAGGATCCAGGGCGGCAGGATGACTGGACGACGTGCCGCCAGGCGATCGCCGCCGCCGAGCCGGCCTCCGGCATTCCCGTGGGCGTGCTCGGCGCCATCGCGCTCGTGGAGAGCGGCGGGCGGGACCCGCGCACCGGCCGTGCCGAACCCTGGCCCTGGTCCTACAACGCGGAGGGTGCCGGCCGCGCCGCGCCAAGCAAGGCGGCAGCCATCAACGAGGTGTCGGCGCTGCTCCGCCGCGGCATGCGCTCCATCGATGTCGGCTGCATGCAGGTGAACCTGCTTCACCATCCGAATGCCTTCGCCAGCCTCGACCAGGCCTTCGACCCGCAGGCGAACCTGGCCTATGCCATCCGCTTCCTGCTGCAGCTGCACGCCCGCACGGGGGATTGGGAACAGGCCATAGCACGCTACCATTCGGCCGAGCCGGAGCGCGGCGGGGCTTATAGCCGCAAGGTCGCCCTGGCCCGGAGCGAGCCGGGCGGAACGAGGAGCCTTCCCGCGCCGCAAATGCCGACACTGACGCCGACGCCGACGAGAACCGCGAACGTCCTGCGAGGTGTCCTGACGGCGGGCCTCGACAGGGCGGAGGCACAACGGCTGGAGCGGCACCTCATGGCCGAGAACGATCTCGGTTCGATCCGCCTGCTCAGCGCCGTCAATCCCGCCGCGGCCGTGCAGGCCCTGAGCGACAGCCGCCAGTACAGGGGGCTGACGCAGGAGCAGCGGGCTGCGATGGCGTCCCTGGCCGCCCAGCGGCTGGAACTGGAGCAGATCCGCATGCGCGCCCGGTCCGGCCTCATGCGGGCCGAAGGCGGCGCCGGCTTCCGCACCCTCTCTTCCGCCCGCAATGTCGCCCTCGTGGCATCGCCGATGGCCGGCGCGCGGTAACGGGCCCGTGCCGCTGCGCCCCGAGGAGATGCCCGGCATCTTCCGGCGCTTCCGGCCGCCGGTGCCACCGCGTCATCTCCTGGCCACAGGGCACGGCCCTGCCGTTCAGAGCGCCGCCAGCCAGTCCCGGGTGAGGGCCACGTCCATCTGGGACAGGCCGTGCCCCAGCGGCAGCGCGTGGTGCTTCACCGACGCGCCCGCGGCCTGGAGAATCCCCGCCAGCCGCTCGCTGTTCGCGGCGGGCACGATGGGGTCGGCGGCGCCGGAGAGCAGCAGGGCCTTCGTCCCCTCCAGCCGGGCCGCCGGGGGCTCGGCATAGGGCACCATCGCCCGCAGCAGCGCCGCGCCCCGCAGCAGGCCGGGATGGCGCAGCAGCAGGCTGGCCGCGACATTCGCCCCGTTCGAGAAGCCGAGCGCGACCGGCGCGGCGATGCCATGGCGGGCCTGCGCGTCCCGGATGAAGGCCGCCAGGTCGTCCGTGCGGCGGCGCAGGTCGTCCTCGTCGAACACCCCCTCCGACAGGCGGCGGAAGAAGCGGGGCATCCCGTTCTCCAGCACCTGCCCGCGCGGGGAGAGGAGCGCCGCGCCGGGCGCGACCATGCGGCCGAGCGGCAGCAGGTCGCTCTCGTTGCCGCCCGTGCCGTGCAGCAGCAGCACGGGCGGCCGGGCAGGATCGGTGCCGGGCTCGAAGACGTGGATGAAGTCCGTGGTGGCGCTCATGGCCGTGCCTCCTGGGCCGCGCCGGGGCGCGGCCCGCATGGGGGATGTCAGGCGAGGACGGGCAGCGCCGCCTCGATCGCGGCGCGGTGCCCCTCGAGGAACTTCGGCAGCTTCAGCGCGCCGCCGAGGCTCTCGGCCGGCTCGTCCACGGCGAAGCCGGGGATGTCCGTCGCGATCTCGAACAGCACGTGGCCGGGCTCGCGGAAGTAGACGGAGCGGAAGTAATCGCGGTTCTTCTGCTCCGTGGTGTGCAGGCCGTGATTCTCCGCCAGCTTGCGCACCATCTCCATCTCCGCCGCGTCGTCCGCCGCGCGGAAGGCGAGGTGATGGACGGAGCCGCGCCCGAGCCGCGCCGGCAGGAAGCCGCCGACCGCCTGCAGGTCCACGATGCCGCCGATGGCCGTGCCATCCACCGCGTAGCGCGTGACGTTCCCCTCCTTCGCCACCTCGCGGAAGCCGAACACGTCCGTCAGGATCGCGCCCGTGCGCTCGGTGCGGTCCAGCATCAGGGACACGCTGTGGAAGCCGCGGACGGCATGCTCCACCGGCACCTCGCCATTGTCCCAGGCGGGCTCGGCCTCGATGCCGGGGATGCCGACAAGGGCCAGGCGCAGGCCGTCCGGGTCGCGGAAGGTCAGCACGGTCTCCCCGAAGCGCGTCGCGCGCTCCAACCCGTGGTTCACCAGCCGCGCCGTCCAGTACCCGATCGCGGCCTGCGGGATGCGGAACACCGTCTCCTGCAGCTCGCCCGCGCCGGCCCGGCCGGGGGCGGCGTGCTCCCAGGGGAAGAAGGTGAGGATCGTGCCGGGGCTGCCGGCCGCGTCGCCGTAGTAGAAGTGGTAGGCGCCGGGATCGTCGAAGTTGACGGTCTTCTTCACCAGCCGCAGCCCGAGGGCGCGGGTGTAGAAGTCTAGGTTCCGCTGCGCCTGCCCGGCAATGGCGGTGACGTGGTGGATGCCGTTGGTCGCCATGATGGCTGCTCCTGTGGGGTGGAGCCCCTGCGGCTCCGCTGGCCCCACAATTGTGCAGGCCGGGGCCGGATGGACAGGGCAAACCGATTGCACTCACGCAATCCCGCCATTGCCGGATGCGGAATAGTGTTGCACCCGAACGCCAGCCACCTTGCGGCGCAGTCAACCCGTCGCAACGGAGATTCCCGATGACCGACCCTCGTTTCGCCCCTTACGCCCTCACCCTGCTGCGCCTCTCGCTCGGCGTGATGTTCATCGCCCATGCCTGGCTGAAGGTGGCGGTTTTCACCGTGCCGGGCTTCGCCGGCTTCATGGCGCAGGCCGGCTTCCCGCCCAGCCTCGCCCTGCCCGTCATCGTGGCGGAGGCCCTGGGCGGCGTTGCGCTGATCCTCGGCCTCTACGCCCGCGCCGTCTCCGTCGTGCTGCTGCCGGTGCTGGCCGGCGCGCTGATGGTGCATGCCGGCAATGGCTGGGTGTTCAACGCGCCGAACGGCGGCTGGGAATACCCGGCCTTCCTGATCGTCGGCGCCCTGGTGCAGGCCCTGGCCGGAGACGGCGCGCTGGCGCTCCGTGCGACGCCCGTGCCCGCCTCCCGCCCGGCCCTCGCCGCTGCCGCCTGAACGGCCTAGCATTGGCGCCCCCTGCCGGCGGCACGGCTCCCCGTGCCGCCGGCTTCGTGCGTCAGGACCATCGCCGTGAAGGAACCCGCCCGAACCCTCGCCTGGGACGACTTCCGCCTGATCGACGCGGTGGCGGCCACGCGCAACCTGCCCGCCGCCGCGGTACGGCTGGGCCTGGACCACTCCACCGTCTTCCGTCGCCTCAAGGCGATTGAGGCGACGCTCGGCCAGGCGCTCTTCGAGCGCCATCGCAGCGGCTACGCGCTGACGCCGGCGGGCGAGGAGATGGCAGCCCTCGCGGCGCGGGTGGACGAGGACATCACCACCGTCACGCGCCGCCTGGCGGGCCAGGACGTCGCGCCCTCCGGCGAGGTGCGGATCGCCACCAGCGACAGCCTGCTCTCGGATCTCCTGATGCCGATGCTCGCCGGCTTCCGCGCGGCGAACCCGGCAATCCGGCTGGACATCGTCACCGGCAATGCCGCGCTGAACCTCTCACGCCGCGACGCGGACGTGGCGGTGCGCGCGACGGACAGCCCGCCGGACGCGCTGGTCGGCCGCCGCGCCGCGCGCATCGCCTGGGCCCTCTACGGCGCGGCCGGGGCGGAGCACCCGCCGGACCCGGCGGAAAGCGCGCGCTGGGTTTGCCTCGGCGACAACCTGTCGGGGCTGAGGGTGGTGCGCTTCGCCCAGGCCGCCGTCGCCCCCGGGCGGCTGGCCGCGCGCTTCGACACGGTGCTCGGCCTGGCCCACGCGGTGGCTGCGGGGATCGGGGTGGGGCACCTGCCCTGCTTCCTCGGGGATTCCTGGCCGGGCCTCACCCGCCTCGCGCCACCCGACCCGGCCTACGCCTCCGACCTCTGGCTCCTCACCCACCCCGACCTGCGGCACACGCCGCGCGTGCGCGCACTGCTGGACCACCTCGCCGCGGCGGTCGCGGCGAGACGCACCCTCATCGAAGGCGGAGCACCACGCGACACTAGCCCCGGAACATGAGGCGTGACGTGCGGGGGCTGGATCTCGGCACCGGCGCAAAGCCCTCCGCCGGATTCCCGGATTCAGGCTGAGCGCCGTCTTTTGGTCTGATCCTCTGGCGCTGGTCTGTCCCAGGGAGAGAAAGAAGGAATTCTTCCTCTCCCTGGACCCCTCTCCATCATCTTTTTCTACCAGCTGGTCTGGGCTTCGCTGGCGGTGCGCCTCGGCCGGTGGAGCCGAGGCGACTGCAGGGGCAGGATCGGGCTCCTCGCCCGGAACCTGATTTTGGGTCAGGCCTGCAGCAGTCCGATGCAGGTCCAGAGACTTCTGGCCCGGGACAAGCGCTTTGCGTTTGCCCGGGAGTTCAGGGGGCGGCGCCCCCTGCTAGTCTCACCCGGTCGTTTCAGCCTGCAGGAGGAACAGGATCACGGAACGCCCTGTCGCCTGGTAGGTCGCACCGCACTCGAAGGCGCGCTCCTCTTCGTCTTCGGGAATGTTCGTGTCCGCCAGCAGCGTCCAGCCCTGGCAGCCTGCCGCCTCCGGCAGGGTGAACTCCACGACGTCGTGGTGGCCGTTGATCACCATCAGCACCGTGGCGTCCTGCCCACGCTTCCGGATGCCCGTCACCTGCGCGCGCCCGTCCATCAGCATGCCGAAACACTTGGTGGTCTCGTTGTCCCAGTCGACAGGCTGCATCTCGGACCCGTTGGCGTTGATCCAGGTCACGTCCCGGACGCCCAGCTCCTCGTTCATCTCCCCGGTCAGGAAGCGCGTGCGGCGGAGGATCGGGTACTTGTGCCGCAGTTCCAGCAGCTTCCGGGTGAAGCGGATCAGGGTCTGCCCCTTCTCCTCGATCGCCCAGTTTACCCAGCTGATCTCGTCGTCCTGGCAGTAGGCGTTGTTGTTCCCGCCCTGAGTCCGCCCGAACTCGTCCCCGGCCAGGATCATCGGCGTCCCTTGGGAGAGGACGAGGGTGGAGAGGATGTTCCGGATCTGCCGCTCCCGCAGCGCGTTGATCTCCGGGTCGTCGGTCGGCCCCTCCGCCCCGCAGTTCCAGGAGCGGTTGTCGGAATGGCCGTCCTTGTTGTCCTCCCCGTTCGCCTCGTTGTGCTTCTCGTTGTAGGTCACCGTGTCGTTCAGCGTGAACCCGTCATGCGCGGTCACGAAGTTCACGCTGGCCCAGGCCCGGCGGCCGCTGTGGTTGAACTTGTCCGGCGAGCCGCAGAGCCGCGGTGCCAGCGCCTGCGCGCTCGCCTCACCGCGCCAGAAATCGCGCACGGTGTCGCGGAAGCTGTCGTTCCACTCCGCCCAGCCGGCGGGGAAGCTGCCCACCTGATAGCCGCCGGGGCCGATGTCCCAGGGCTCGGCGATCAGCTTCACGGTCTGCAGCAGCGGGTCCTGCTGGCACACCTTCAGGAAGCCGCTCTGCTCGTCAAAGCCGTGCGGCTCACGCGCCAGGATGGTGCCGAGGTCGAAGCGGAACCCGTCGATGTGCATCTCCTGCACCCAGTAGCGCAGACTGTCCGCCACCATCTGGATCACGCGGGGGTGGGAGAGGTTCACCGTGTTCCCGGTGCCCGTGTCGTTGATGTAGTAGCGCTTCTGGTCGGGCAGCAGCCGGTAGTAGCTGGCATTGTCGATGCCCTTGAAGGACAGCGTCGGCCCCTTCTCGTTCCCTTCGGCCGTGTGGTTGTACACGACGTCGAGGATCACCTCGAGGCCCGCCTCGTGGAAGCGCGCCACCATCTCCTTGAACTCGCGCAGGCTGTTCGGCACATCGGAGGCGTAGCGCGGGTCGGGCGCGAAGAAGCCGATGCTGTTGTAGCCCCAGTAGTTCACCAGGTTCTTCTGCAGCAGGAAGTCGTCGTTGATGAAGGTGTGCACCGGCAGCAGCTCGACCGAGGTGACGCCGAGCGACTTGATGTAGTCCACCACCGGCTTCTGCCCCAGCCCGGCGTAGGTGCCGCGCAGGTTCTCCGGCACCTCCGGGTGAAGCTTCGTGTAGCCCTTCACATGCGTCTCGTAGACCACCGTGTGGTCCCAGGGCACGAAGCGCCGCCCGGGCTCGCCCTGCCAGTCGAAGTTCGGGTCCACGATCACGCATTTGGGCATGAAGGGCGCGCTGTCGCGCTCATCGAAGGTCAGATCGTCGCCGGTCTCCATCTTGTAGCCGAAAACGGCCGGATCCCAGGTCAGGGACCCCGCATGGGCGCGGGCATAGGGGTCCAGCAGCAGCTTGTTCGGATTGAAGCGGTGCCCCGCCTCCGGCTCGTAGGGGCCGTGGACGCGGTAGCCGTAGAAAGTTCCCGGCCCCACATCGGGCAGGTACCCGTGGAAGATCTGGTTCGTGTACTCGGGCAACTCGACGCGCTCGATCTCCTTCTCCCCGCTGCCGTCGAAGATGCAGACCTCCACCTTCGTCGCATTCGCGGAGAAGAGGGCAAAGTTCGTGCCTCCCCCGTCCCAGTGAGCCCCGCGCTTGGCGGGCGAGCCCTCTTTGATCCGGCCCTTGATGATCTCTGCCAACGTCCCGTTCCGTCCAATATGCCCGCGCCCCAGGGCGTCGATCGCGGACAGCGGAACGGGCGGCAGGCCCGGCGGTTGACGGCAAAAGGGCCGGAGGGACGCGAATCCCCCCGGCCCCTGCATTTTTTCCGCCGCCGCGGCCTTAGGGCCGCAGCGGCCCTCGCTGCTACTCCGCCGGGGCCGGGTGCGCCGCCCCGTGCGGCACCCGCCGCCCGCGCCGCAGCCCCTTCACGCTCCGCTCCAGCGCGTCGAAGCCGAGATAGAGCACGGGCGTCACGAAGAGGGTCAGCACTTGGCTCACCGCTAGGCCGCCCACCACCGCCAGGCCCAGCGGCTGGCGAAGCTCGGCGGCCGCGCCCCATCCCGCCGCGATGGGCACCGCGCCCGCCGCCGCCGCCAGCGTGGTCATCAGGATCGGCCGGAACCGCAGCACGCAGGCGTCCCGCACCGCCACGCGCGGGTCCGCCCCCTCTCGCTGCCGGCTGAGCGCCACGTCCACGATCATGATGGCGTTCTTCTTCACCAGCCCGATCAGCAGCAGCACGCCGATCACCGCGATGACGGAGAGGTCCATGTGGAACAGCCACAGCGTCGCCAGCGCCCCCAGCGCCGCCGCCGGCAGGCCGGAGAGGATGGTCAGCGGGTGAACCAGGCTCTCGTAGAGGACGCCCAGCACCACGTACATCACGATGACAGCTGCCAGGATCAGCATGCCCTGGCCCGCCAGCGCCTGCTGGAACACCTGCGCCGTGCCGGAGAAGGCGCCGATCACGCCCGGCGGCGGCTGCATCTCCCGCTCCGTCGCCCGGATCGCGTCGGTGGCCTGCCCCAGCGCCACGCCGGGCGGCAGGTTGAAGCCGATCGTCACGGCCGGCAGCTGCCCCTGGTGCCCCACCGTCAGCGGCCCCGTGCCGCGCTGGATGGTGGCCAGGGCCGAGAGCGGCACCAGGCGCCCGGTGTTGGAGCGGAGATAGAGCTTCTGCAGCCCGTTCTCGTCCCGCTGGTCCTCCGGCAGCGCCTCCACGATCACGGGATAGGCGTTGGCCTGGGCGTAGATGGTGGAGATCTGCCGCGCCCCGAAGGCGGAGTAGAGGGCCTGCCGCACCTGGTCCACGTTCACGCCCAGCGCGGCCGCCCGGTCGCGGTCCACCTGCACGTTCACCACGGGCGCATCCAGCTGCAGGTCCGTGTTCACGTCCTGCAGCAGGGGGTTACCCCGCAGCCGCGCCGCCAGCCGCTGGGCGAAGTCGTACAGCGACTTCGATTCCAACCCCTGCAGCGTGTACATGTACAGGGTGCGGGATTGCCGCGCCCCGAAGTTCAGGTTCTGGATGGGCTGCAGGAACACCTGCATGCCCGGCACCTGGGAAACCTCCCGCCGCAGCCCCTGGATCACCTCGGTCACCATCGGCCGCTCGGCGCGGGGCTTCAGCTCCACGAACATGCGCCCCTGGTTGACCGAAAGGCTCTGCCCGACCGCCCCGATGTTGGAGGACACGCTCTTCACATAGGGGTTGCGGCCGATGGTCGCGGCAACCTGCCCCTGCATCTCCGTCATTGCCTCGTAGGAGGCGTCGCGCGGCCCCTCGGTGGAGACGCTGACCAGCCCCGTGTCCTCGATGGGGAAGAAGCCCTTCGGCATCGCCATGGCCAGCCACCCGGCCGCGACGAGGGACGCGAAGAACACACCCCAGACCACCAGCCGGAAACGCAGCGCCAGGTCCAGCAGCCAGGCATAGGCCCGCTCGATCCCCCGGAACCCCGCCTCCAGGAAGGCGTCCACCCGTCCGGGCTTGGCGTCGTGGGAATGCGCCGGCAGCCAGGAGGCCATGAGCGGCGTGAGGGTGAGGGAGACGAAGCAGGAGACCGCCACGGCCAGCGTCACGGTGGCCGCGAAGGCGTTGAACACGCGCCCCACCACGCCGCCCATCAGCAGGATCGGCAGGAACACCGCCGTCAGCGAGAGGGTGATGGAGATGATGGTGAAGCCGATCTCGCGCGATCCCTTCATCGCCGCCTCGAAGGGGTTCATCCCCTCCTCCACGTGGCGAATGATCGCCTCCAGCATCACGATGGCGTCGTCCACCACCAGGCCGACGGCCAGCGTCAGCCCCAGCAGGGTCACGTTGTCGATGCCGTAGCCCATCGCGTACATCAGCGCGAAGGTGCCGCAGAGTGAAATGGGCACCGCGATCATCGGGATCAGCGTCGCCAGCAGCCGGCGCAGGAACAGCCAGACCACCAGCACAACCAGCCCGATGGCGATGAACAGGCTTTCCTGCACGTCGTGCACCGCCGCCCGGATGGAGAGCGAGCGGTCCAGCGAGACGTCGATCCGCGCCCCTGGCGGCAGAGCTGATTGCAGCTCCGGCAGGGCCGCGAAGACCCCGTCCACCACCTCCACCGTGTTCGCGTCCGGCTGGCGCTGCACCGCCAGCGTCAGCCCGCGCACCCCGTTGCGGTAGGAGGCGATGCGGTCGTTCTGCACCCCGTCCACCACCTCCGCGATGTCGGCCAGCCGCACCGGCGCGCCGGAGCGCCCGGCCACCACCAGCTTGCCGAAGGCCTCAGCGTCCGGCGGCTGGTCATTCGCCCGCAGCACCAATTGCTGCCGCTGGCCGGAGAGGGTCCCGACCGGCGTGTTGGAGTTGGCCGTCGCCACCGCGCTACTCACCTGGTCCAGCGTCAGCCCCATGGAGGCCAGCCGGTCCGCCCGCATCCGCACGCGCACGGAGAACAGCTGCTCGCCATAGGTCACCACCTGCGCCACCCCCGGCACGCGGGAGAGCGCGGGGGAGACGAGGGTCGAGGCGATGTCGTTCAGCTGGTACAGCGGCACGTCGCCGCCCGAGAGGGTCAGCAGCACCACCGGCGCATCCGCCGGGTTCGCCTTCCGGTAGGAGGGCGGCGTCGTCATCTCGATCGGCAGGCGCCGCTGCGCGCGGGTCAGCGCCGCCTGCACGTCCTGCGCCGCCGCATCGATGTTCCGGTTCAGCACGAATTGCAGCGTGATCTGCGTCGTGCCCTGGCCGGAGGTGGAGGAGATCGAATCGATCCCCGTGATGGTGGAGAACTCGCGCTCCATCGGCAGCGCGACGCTGGTTGCCATCGTCTCCGGGCTCGCGCCCGGAAGCTGGGCGGAGACGGTGATCACGGGGAAGTCCACCCGCGGCACGGCCGCCACGGGCATCAGCCGGTAGCCCATGATCCCCGCCAGCACGATGGCGGCGGAGAGCAGCCCGGTCATGATCGGGCGGCGGATGAAGATCGCGGAAAGGTTCATCGGGCGCTCGCCTGCCGGCCGGAGGTTGCCTCCGCCTGCGGTTGCACCCCCGGCGGGCCGCCGGGGTTCCGCACCGCCACCCGCGCGCCGTCGCGCAGCCGCTCGATGCCCTCCGTCACCACCATCTCGCCATTCGCCACCCCGCCCTCGATCACGGCGCGGCCGGAGGCGTAGCGCACCACCTTCACCGCCACCCGCCGGGCGGTGTTCTCCGGCGTCAGGGCGTAGAGGAAATTGCCCCCCTGCCCAACGCGCACCGCGGCCACGGGCACGGAGACGGCCTGCGCCTCCACCCGCGGCACCATCACCACCTCAAGGTACTGCCCCGGCCACAGCCGGGCGGGGGCGTTGGCGAAGCGCGCCTTCAGCCCGATCGTGCCCGTGGCCGTATCCACGGAACTGTCCACGAAGATCAGCTCGCCCTCGGCCGGGCGGGCGCTGTCGCCCGGTGCCTGGGCCCGCACCTTCGGCCGCTCGCCGCGCCCCTGCGCCTCCCGCAGTTCCGCCAGCCAGCGCTCGGGCACGGAGAAGGCCACGTTGATCGGGTCGGTCTGGGTGATGGTGGCCAGCACCGCCCCCTCCGCCGCCCGCACGAAGTTCCCCTCCTTCACCGGAAGCGCTCCCAGCCGGCCGCCCGCCTCCGCCCGGATGGTCGCGAATTCCAGGGTCAGCCGGGTCTGCGCCACCTGCGCCTCGTCGGCCCGCACGGTGGCCGCGAGCGCCGTCGCGTCCGCCTGCGCCTGCTCCGCCCGCTGGGCGGAGGCGAAGGCGTCGGACCGGAGGGAGGCGTAGCGCCGCGCATCGGACTGCGCCCGCTCCAGCTGCGCCCGGTCCCGCGCCAGGATCGCCTCCTGCTGCTGCAGCAGGGCCTGGGTGTTGCGGGAATCGAGGGTGAAGAGCAGGTCGCCCGCCTTCACCATCTGCCCTTCCTGCACGTGCACCCGCTCGATCTGCCCGTCCACGCGGGAGCGGACGGAGATGATGGAGACAGCCTGCGCCGTCCCGTTCGCTGTCACCTCGACGGGCAGCGCCCCGATGCTGGCGGGCGCGGCGGCCACGGAAACGGGCGCGGCCTCCTGCGCCAGGGCAGGAAGGGAAGCGAGCAAAAAGCAGCAAAGCGCGGCAAAAACTGAGCGCATCGTCAGGTTCCGGTCGGAAAGCACCATTCTGATGTGTGCTGTGGATAATCGGAAGTACGATCTTGGGCCGATACGTTCCGGATCGCTGTGGTTACGCACTGGAACTCCAGCGCGGGCCTGCAGGCGGCCGCAAAGCCCGCCATGCCGAAGATTTCATCTCTGCAACTGTCTTTCCCCCCGCCCCCCGGCCCTCGTTCCGTCGGGCCATCGGCCTCCCCCGGGCGAGCGCGATGCACTTCCCACGGGGCGGCCGCGGGCACCCTGATGGAGGACGGCTTTCCCGGCAGCTTAAATCCTTGTCAGCCCGGATCTTTGTCGGACCGGCGCGCTATCAGCCCCGCATCCCGCGAGAGACTTCAGGGGCAGGCGGGATTTCCGGCGGGAAGAACCCCTTCGTCTCCCGGGGGCCGCAGCGCCGATAGGCCCCGGGGCCGCCACGGGTGTATGCCGTCGGTCGATGACCGCCCTTCCCGACCCTCGTCCCACCCTCACCGCCCCGGACGACGATCCCTGGCTCTGGCTGGAGGAGGTGGAGGGCGAGCGCGCCCTCTCCTGGGTGGCCGGGCAGAACGCGGCCACCCTGGCCCGCCTGGCCGATGCGCGCTTCGAGGCGGACCGGGACGCCGTCCGCGCCGCCCTGGACCGGCCGGACAAGCTGCCCCACGTCACCCGCCGTGGGGCCTGGCTCTATAATTTCTGGACGGACGCCGCCCAGCCGCGCGGCCTGTGGCGCCGCACCACGATGGAGAGCTACCGCGCGCCCCAGCCGGAATGGCAGGTGCTGCTGGACATCGACGCCCTGGCGCTTGAGGAGGGCGAGGACTGGGTCTGGCAGGGCGCCACCACCCTCCCCGGCACCCACGACATCGCCATCCTCCGCCTCTCCCGCGGCGGCGGCGACGCGGCGGTGCTGCGGGAATTCGACCTGGAGGCCTGCCGCTTCGTCGAGGGCGGCTTCGCCCTGCCGGAGTGCAAGGGCTCGGTGGACTGGCTGGACCGCGACACCCTCCTCCTCACCGCGGCCTATGGGGAGGGAATGGCCACAAGCTCCGGCTACGCCCGCACCGTCCGCCTCTGGGCGCGCGGCACGGACCCCGCCGCCGCCCCTGTCCTCTTCTCGATCCCCGAGGACCACATGCTCGCCGCGGGCGGCCTGGACCGCGACACCGGCCAGATCGTCTTCGTGGACCAGATCGGCTTCTACGACACCGCCGTCCATCTCGGGGACCGCGCCGGCCCGAAGCGCCGCATCGACCTGCCCACGGATACGGAGTTCCACTGGCAGCGCGGCTGGCTCGCCGCCCGCCCCCGCACGCCCTGGACGGTGAACGGCACCACCCACGCCCCCGACACCTTGCTTGGCATCGGCCTCGACGCCGCGCTGGCGGGGGACCGGGGCTTCACCACCCTCTTCACCCCCGGCGATCGCCGGGCCCTCCAGGGCTTCTTCTGGTGCGACGGCCGCCTGGTCGTCTCCGTGCTGGACGAGCTGCGCCCCGAGTTCACGATTCTCACCCCCGGGCCGGGCGCGTGGTCTGCCGCCCGCCTGGACCTGCCCCGGACCGGCGTCGCGACCCTCTGGCCCCTGGACAGCGAGGGGGAGGAATCCGACGGCGCGCTGCTGGCCCAGGTCGAGGACCCGATCACCCCCGCCACCCTCCTGCTCACGGGTATCGACCTCGCCGCCCCCGAGCTCCTGCGCCGCTCCTCCCCCGTCTTCGACGCCACCGGCCTCGTCATCACCCGGCACGAGGCGGTCTCCACGGACGGCGAGCGCATCCCCTACGTCCAGACCGGCCCCGCCGCGGAAACGGGCGACGCCCCCGTCCACCTCTCCGGTTATGGCGGCTTCCGCATCTCCCGCCTGCCCCACTACCAGGGCATGACCGGCAAGCTCTGGCTCGAGAAGGGCGGCACGACCGTCATCGCCAACATCCGCGGGGGCGGCGAGTTCGGCACGCGCTGGCACGAGGCTGGCCGGCGCGAGGGCAAGCGCCTCTCCCACGACGACTTCGCCGCCGTCGCCGCCGACCTTGTCCGCCGCGGCGTCACCACCCCCGGCCGCATCGCGGCGGAGGGTGGGTCCAACGGCGGCCTCCTCATCGCCAACATGCTCACGCGCTATCCGGAGCGGTTCGGCGCCCTGTTCTGCACCATCCCGCTCATCGACATGCGCCGCTACACGAAGCTCCTGGCCGGGGCGAGCTGGATCGCCGAGTACGGCGACCCCGACCTGCCCGGGGACTGGGCCTTCCTCCAGCACATGTCCGCCTATCACGCGGCAGAACCCGGCCGCCCCTACCCGCCCATCCTCATCGCCACCACGCGCCGCGACGACCGCGTCCACCCCGGGCACGCCCGCAAGATGGCCGCGAAACTTCAGTCCCTCGGCTACCCCGCCCTGCTCCACGAGCCGGCGGCGGGCGGGCACGGCTACGGAAAGGACAATGGCGAGGTCGCCACCTTCGCCGCCCTCGGCGCGGCCTTCCTGCGCCGGGCGGTCGGGTGGGAGGAAGCCTGAGGACGGCCAGGGAGAGGGAGAAGGAATTCCCCCCCTTCCCCGGACCCCTCGCCATCATCTTTTCCTAAAGGGCTGCCGCAGAATGCGGGACCTGCGGCTCGCCGAGCGGCCACGCCGCTCGGCGCGGGACATGGCAACCCGCGCCTTTGAACTGAAATGCGCGCTTCGCGGGCCAGCCGGACATTCCGCGGCAGCCCGACAGAAGAAGATGAGTGGGGGTCCAGGGGGAGAGAATTCCTTCTCTCCCCCTGGGGCCGCTCAGGCCGCCAGCGCCGGGTAATCCGTGTACCCGTGCTCGTCGCCACCGTAGAAGGTCGCCTTGTCCGGCGTGGCCAGCGGCGCCCCGGCCTTCATGCGCTCCACCAGGTCGGGGTTGGCGATGAAGGGCCGCCCGAAGGCGATCAGGTCGGCGCGGCCCTCGCGCAGGGCGGTATCGGCCAGGGCGAAGTCGTAGCCGTTGTTGGCCATGTAGGGGCCGCGGAAGGCGGCCTTCAGGGCGGCGTAGTCGAAGCCGGGTACCACGTCGCGCGGGCCGCCGGTTGCGCCCTCGATCATGTGCAGGTAGGCCAGGTTGAAGGGTGCCAGGGCCTCCACCGCGCGCTTGAAGAGCGGGAAGGGGTCGCTGTCGCGCGCGTCGTTAGCGGGCGTGACGGGGGAGAGGCGGATGCCCGTGCGGTCGGCGCCGATGGCGTCGGTCACGGCCTGGGTCACCTCCAGCATCAGGCGGATGCGGTTCTCGATGCTGCCGCCGTAGTTGTCGATGCGCTTGTTGCTGCCGTCGCGCAGGAACTGGTCGATCAGGTAGCCGTTGGCCGCGTGGATCTCCACGCCGTCGAAGCCGGCATCGCGGGCGTTGCGGGCCGCCTGGGCATAGGTGGCGACGATGCCGGGGATCTCGTCCAGCTCGAGCGCGCGCGGCTCCTCATGCGGCTTGAAGCCGGCCTCGGTGAAGGCCTGGCCTTGCGGCGTGATGGCAGAGGGGGCGACGGGCCTGGCGTTCCCCGGCTGCAGGTCGGGGTGGGAGATGCGGCCGACATGCCAGAGCTGGGCGACGATCTTGCCGCCCTTGGCGTGCACCGCCTCCGTCACGGCCTTCCAGCCCTGTACCTGCTCCTTGCTGTGGATGCCCGGGGTCCAGGCGTAGCCCTTGCCCTGCTGGGAGATCTGCGTGGCCTCGGAGATGATGAGGCCGGCGGAGGCGCGCTGGGCGTAGTAGGTGGCGGCGGTGGGGCGGGGCACGTCGCCCGCCAGGGCCCGGCTGCGGGTGAGCGGGGCCATGGCGACGCGGTTAGCGAGCTCGATGGCGCCGATCCGGGTGGGCTGGAAGAGCGGGCTGGCGGCGTTGTCGGTGGGCAAGGCTGCGTCCTCGGCTGGGGGCCGGGCGGTGTGCCCGGCGGTTGCCGGGCGATCTGGGGCCGGGGCGGCGGCGATGCAGGGAGGGGCCGGGCATGGCTGCCATGCCCGCAAACCCTCTAGCCCCGGAATTCCCTAGCCGAGGAGTCCCATGGCGCCGCGGCCGGGCGGCAGATTCGTTACCCCCGCCGCGCGCGGGTTCCACCACCAGCCGCCGCCGGGCCCCACCACCACCCCGGCCTGGAAGCGCGGGGCGGGCACGTAGCGCGCCTGCCCGGCCAGGATGGCGGCGCCGCGCGGGGTGGGGGCGTGCGGCGCATCGCGCCCGATCAGGCGGCGCGTGCCGGTGGAGAGGCGCTTCACCACGTCGCGCAGGATCAGGTCCGTCAGCGGGAAGACAGGGTCGCCTGCCTCCAGGGCGCGGAGCAGGGCGGCCTCATCAGCGCCCTCGGCCAGCGCCTGCATCACCCGCCGCTCCGTCAGCCCCAGCCCGTCCGTCACCCAGGGCAGGTCCTGCAGGTGGCGGCGCATGGCCCGGGCCAGGTGCGGCAGGGGCAGCGCGCGGCGGGAAAGGCTGTCCAGCGCGGTCGGGTCCTCCGCCGCGAAGGCGCGCCAGGCCTCGGCGCCGGCCTCCACGGCCGACCAGGGCAGGGGTTCCGGCACCAGCGCCTCCAGCTCGTCCTGCGGCAGCAGCGCGAAGGGGCGCACCCCGTCGGCGGGCATCAGGAACAGGCGCCCGGCAAGGTTGGGCCAATCCGCCAGCAGGGAGAGGAGGCGGATCAGCACGGCCTGATCCCACAGGTCGTGCTCGAACCACAGCAGGATGCGGCCATACTCCGGCAGGCCGCGCAGCGCCGTGTACTCGGCGCCCAGCCGGGCCCGCACCGCCGCCACGTCGTGCGCGTAGTGCCCGGCCACGAAGGCGGCGCGGCGGGAGACGTACTCGGCGGGGAACTCGCCATGCACCGGCCCCTGGCAGACGGGATCGGCCAGGCAGAAGTAATCGCCCGGCACCCGCCCGCGCAGGTCGTCGCCGCAGCGGATGGAGGCGGTGGCCTCCGCCATCACAGGGCCCGGTGGGCGATGTCCCGGCGGCAGAAGCCACCCGGCCAGTCCAGCGCGTCCACAGCAGCGTAGGCGGCGTCCCGCGCCGCGCGCAGATCCCCGGCCGTGGCGGCGACGCCCAGCACGCGTCCGCCCGCCGAGACCACCCGGCCATCCGCCCCGCGCGCCGTGCCGGCATGGAACACGCGCGCGCCGGGGACGGCGGCGGCCGCATCCAGCCCGCCGATCGGCTCGCCCTTCGTCACCGCGCCGGGATAGCCGCGCGCCGCGACGACGACGACGAGGGCGGGGTCGTCGGACCACTCCAGCGAGACGCCGGAGAGGTCCCCCTTCGCCGCCGCCAGCAGGGCGGGAAGAAGGTCGGACGTCAGGCGCATCATCAGCACCTGGCACTCGGGATCGCCGAAGCGGACGTTGAACTCGATCACGCGCGGCCCGGTGGCGGTGAGCATGAGCCCGACGAAAAGCACGCCGCGGAAGGGCGCGCCGCGGCGGGCCATCTCGGCGAGCGTCGGCTCCACGACGCGGGCCATCACCTCGTCCCGCATCGCATCGGTAAAGGCGGGGGGTGGGGAATAGGCGCCCATGCCGCCGGTGTTGGGACCGGTGTCGCCGTCGCCCACGCGCTTGTGGTCCTGGGCGGCAACCAGCGGGACAGCGCGGGTGCCGTCGCAGAGGGCGAAGAAGGAGGCCTCCTCCCCCAGCATGCACTCCTCGATCACTACGGAGGCGCCGGCCGCACCGTGCACGCGGCTCTCCATGATGTCGGCGATCGCGGCCTCGGCCTGCTCCACCGTCTCGGCCACCACCACGCCCTTGCCGGCGGCCAGGCCATCCGCCTTGACCACGATCGGGGCGCCCTGGGCGCGGACATGGGCGCGGGCGGCATCGGGGTCGTCGAAGCGCCTCCAGGCAGCGGTGGGGGCGCCGGCGGCGTCCAGCACGGCCTTGGTGAAGGCCTTGGAGCCTTCCAGCATGGCGGCGGCGGCGGAGGGGCCGAAGCAGGGGATGCCGGCCCCGGCCAGGGTATCGGCAAGGCCCAGGGTCAACGGCGCCTCAGGCCCCGCCACCACCAGATCCACGCCCTTCTCCCGCGCGAAGGCGACGAGGGCGGGGATGTCCTCCGCCCCGATCGCCACGCACTCGGCGTGGGCAGCGATGCCGGGATTGCCGGGGGCGGCCCAGAGCTTCGTGAGAAGGGGGCTCCCCGCGATGCGCCATGCCAAGGCGTGCTCCCGCCCGCCGCCGCCGACCAGAAGGACCTTCATTCCAGCCCGAGCCCCCGATGTCCGGGCGCCTTATGCCCCCAGGCCTCCCCTGCGTCACCTGCGGGCCGAGGCCCCGCCACTACGTCACCAGCGGGAAGAACACGCAGAACCCCGTGCCCCGGGCCTGCTCCGCCCGGGCCGTCTTGCCGCCGACCTGGTCCACCAGCCGCCGCACGAGGTCCGTGCCGGCGCTGCCCGGCCGGGCCGGGCCCAGCCCCACCCCGTCGTCGCGCACGCAGAGCCGCGCCTCCCCGCCCGGGGGGATGGCGAACTCAACCCGGATCGTGCCCGCCCGCTCATCCGGGAAGGCGTGCTTCAGGGCGTTCGTCACCAGCTCGTTCACGATGAGGCCCAGCGGCACGGCGCGGGCATGGGGGATCATCACCCGCTCCAGCGCCGTCTCGATCGTGACCTCCTGCCGGCGCTGAGAGAGGTTGGCGCAGAGGGCCTGGAGGTAATCCGCCAGGTCCACCTGCCCGGTGCCGTGGACGAGGTTCAGGTGGTCGTGCGCCACCCCGATCGCCGCCACCCGGTCCAGCGCCTCGCCGAGGATGCGGCGGCCCTCGCCTTCCGGCAGGCGGCGGCGCTGCAGCACGAGGAGGGAGAGGACGAGCTGCAGGTCGTTCTTGCTGCGGTGCTGCAGCTCGCCCCGCAGCAGCCGTTCCTGCGCCAGCTGCCGGGCGGCGTCGGCGGCGGCGTCCGCCACCTCCGCCGCGCCCAGCCTTCCGCGCAGCGCGAGGCCGAGCGTGTTGGCGAGGACGAGGAGGAACCGCACGTCGTCCGGCCCGAAGGAGCGCGGCGCGTCGCTGTCCACCTCCAGCACGCCCCAGACGTCGCCATCCACCGCCACGGGCACGTTCAGGGCGGAGATGATGCCGTGGTCCCGCAGCACGGCGGGGTAGCGGAACTCCCGGTCGTTCGGCAGGTCGTCCACCACGTTGGGCAGGCGCGTGCGCAGCGCCTGCCCGGGCAGGGAGGCGAGGTCGGTGCCGAGGCTGACATGCCCGACCACGCCGGGGTTCCAGCCCACGCCCGCGACGATCAGCAGGTCCCCGTGCTCCGGCCGGTGCTGGAGCGCCTTCGTGTGCCGGATGCCGATCCCGCGCGAGGCCTGCACGCAGGCCAGCTGGATCAGCCGCGCCCCGTCACTCGTCTCGGCCGCCATGCGCGCGAAATCGTCCAGGATCTCGCCGTAGCGGCGGATACGCGCGAGCTGCTCCTCCATCGGGATATCGGCGGCGTCCGCAGGCATGGGCAGGTCTCGCCCTCCATCTGTTGTGGGAACCCAAGGGCGCAGGCGCGGTCAAGGTTTCCGGCCACGCGTGGCGCGCGGCGCCGGGCTGGGCCATAATCGCGTGATGGACGCACCCGTCAGCAACATCCCCGAGTACAGCGTCTCCGAGATCTCGGGCGCCGTGAAGCGCACGCTGGAGAGCGCCTTCGGCCGCATCCGCGTGCGCGGCGAGATCACGGAATTCAAGACCTATCCCTCCGGCCACTCCTACCTCTCCATGAAGGACGAGACGGGGACGATCCGCGCGATCATCTGGCGCGGCGCGCTCTCGAAGCTGCAGGTGCGCCCGGAGAACGGGGTGGAGGTGATCGCCACCGGCAAGATCACCGCCTCCGACAAGCGCTCCGACTACGCGCTGCAGATCGAGAAGCTGGAATACGCGGGGGAGGGCGCGCTGCTGGCGCGCATTGAGAAGCTGCGCCAGCGCCTGGGCGCGGAAGGGCTGTTCGACGAGGCGCGCAAGCGCCCCCTGCCCTTCCTGCCGGAGGTGATCGGCGTGATCACGAGCGAGAAGGGCGCGGTGCTGCACGATATCCGTACCACCCTCGCCCGCCGCTTTCCCCGCCGCGTGCTGCTGATCCCCGTTTCCGTGCAGGGGCAGGGCGCGGCGGAGCAGGTGGCGGCCGCCATCGCGACCATGGGCTCTCTCTCACCGATCGGGCGCATCCCGCGGCCGGACGTGGTGATCGTCGCGCGCGGCGGCGGCAGCCTCGAGGACCTGATGGCCTTCAACGAGGAGGTGGTGGTGCGCGCCGCCGCCGCCTCCCCGGTTCCGCTCATCTCCGCCGTGGGGCACGAGACGGACACGACGCTGATCGACTTCGCCTCCGACCGCCGCGCGCCGACGCCGACGGCGGCCGCGGAACTGGCCGTGCCCGCGCGGGAGGAGTTGATGGCCGTGCTCGCGCAGCGCGGCACGCGCCTGGCGCGCGCGGGGCATTCCGTGCTGGACCGGGGCCGGCTGCGCCTGGCGCGCGCCGCATCGGGCCTGCCGGACCTGCCCGCGCTGATCGCCGCCGGGCGCAACCGGCTGGAGGATCGCGGCCACCGGCTGCAGCTCGCGCCCCGCGCGCTGATCGCCGCAAAGCGCCGCGCGCTGGAAGGCGCCGCCGCGCGCCTGCCGCGGCCGCAGGAAAGCATCGCGAGGCAACGGAGCGCGCTCGACCTGATGGGCGTACGGATCGGCGGCGCCGCGCGCGCGGTGCTGGCGCGGCAGTCCCGCCGCCTCGCCCTCGCGCCCGATCCCGCGCCGCTGCTGCGCGGCCGGCTGCGCGAGGGGCGCGCGGCGCTGCTGCGCGCGGAGGAGCGGATGGCTTCCATTGCACGGCGCCGAGTGGTGGAGCGCGGCGCGGCCCTGGCCCGCATCCCCGATCCCACGCCCTTCGTGCTGGGGCGGCTGCGGGAGCGGCGGGCGGCGCTGGAGGGCCTCTCGGCCCGCCTTGAGGGCGCCTCCTACGGCGCGCTGCTGGAGCGCGGCTTCGCCCTGGTGCGCGACGCCTCCGGCCACCCCGTGACCGCCGCTGCCGAAGTGTCCCCCGGCCAGAAGCTCCTGTTGCAGTTCGCGGACGGCAGCGTGAACGTGACCGATGATCGCGCGAAGAGGCGCGGCAAGCCCACAGCGCCGCAGGACACGCTGCTGTAGAAGCAGGGGCCATGAGCACCCTGCCCCGCCGCGCCGCATTGGCGCTCCCCGCGCTCCTCCTCGCACGTGCCGCGCGCGCCGCGGTGGTGCTGCCCGATCGCATCGCGCAGGGCGCGCTGGTGATCGGCCGCGCCGACCCCGGCACGCGCCTGACCTTCGAGGGCAGGGCCGTGCGGGTCTCGTCGGGGGGCGTCTTCGCCTTCGGCCTGGGCCGCGACGCCGGCGCGCACGCCGCGCTCGGCATCGTCTCGCCGGATGGAAGGCGCGAGGAGCGCCCCTTTGCCGTGGCCTCGCGCCAATGGGACATCCAGCGCCTGAACGGCCTGCCCGGCCGCATGGTGACGCCCGACGCTGAGGCCCTGGCCCGAATCCGCGCGGAGCAGGAGCGCCTGAACGCCGCCCGCCGCACCGACACCGCCACGCCCTATTTCGCGGAGGGCTTCGCCTGGCCGGCGGAAGGCCGCATCAGCGGCGTCTATGGCAGCCAGCGCATCCTGAACGGGGAACCCCGCGCGCCGCATCTCGGCCTGGACATCGCCGTGCCCGTCGGCACCCCGCTGCACGCCGCCGCCGGCGGGCGCGTGACCCTGGCGGAGGATCTCTACTTCACCGGCAACACAATGCTGATCGAGCACGGTCACGGGGTGACGACGCTCTACGCGCACATGTCGCGCCTGGATCTACGGGAGGGCGATGCCGTCTCGCGCGGGCAGGTCATCGGCCTCTCCGGCGCGACGGGGCGCGTGACAGGACCGCACCTGCATCTCGGGCTGTTCTGGCTCTCGACCTCGCTGGATCCGCGGCCGGTCCTGCCCTGATTCTTTCGGCTTCTGGGGAGTGGAACGGTAGAAGGAGCGTCTTCGAGAGGGGAGAGCTCTTTCTTCCCGGCCCGGGGGGAACGCCTCGCGTCTGCCCCGGGTGAGCGGGAGGCGGCGCCTCCCGAGGTTATCGCCTCAGGACGCGGCCGGCTGCAGCCCTGCCATTGGCGTGGGCGGGGAAGCGGGCATCAGCATGGGCATGATGTTCCCGAGAGAGGGCCACTCCCCACGCGCCTCGGCCCCACGCACATCGATCTGCGTGGCAGCAGGCATGGGCCGGGCTGGGCCGCGCAGGAGGACGCGCGGCGGGAAGTAGTCGCGGCCGGGAAGCGGTACGCGCATAGGGTCGAACTCCGATGAGGCCGGGGTGGGCTGGCCGTGGGCGGAAAGTGTTGCCAGGCGCGACGTCGGGCAAGGCGCCGCGCCGTGACAAGACGGTGATGAATGCCGTGTCCTTTCCGGCGGGGCGAACGCGCCCGGTGACGCCGCGTTGCGTCGGCCCGACGACCTTTCCGCTCATGCGATGAGACGGCGTTTACCTCTCCTTCACGCTTCGTCTCGAAAATCGGACGCATGTCGCCGCCCATGCCGCTCGATGCACCGCTCGTCGCCGTCTTCGCCGACGATGAATCCGCGCTCGCCGCCGTCTCCGAAACGCGCGCGGACCTGCTGCGCATGCCGGCGCCAGGCGTCGTGCTGCTGCGCCCCGCACAGGGGCTGCGGGAGAGACTCTACGCCGCAGGAGCCGCGGTGGTGGTGCCCTGAACCGGCTCCTCGCGAGGCGCGCGCGGCATCCGCCGCCTGCGCTCCGCCAGCTCCAGCACGCGCGGCTCTGCTCCTGCCCGCTCGGGCGGGGGGCAGCTCAGCCGCGCTCCGCCGTCAGCAGTACATTCGGAAGGGGCGTACCGGCCCAGCACGGCTCCACGGCGCAGCGGAATCCCGCCCGCCCGAACAGCGCCGTCACCTCCGGCACCGGCATTGGCCGCACCGCCGCCCCGTCCCGCCGGATCGCGCGCCCGGCCCTCTCCATCGCCATGCCGAAGGCGCTGCGCCAGCCGCGGTCGGGATCGAAGAGGCGCATCACCACGCGCCGCCGCGCGGCCCGGGCCATTCCCTCCAGCACGCGCAGTTGCGCCCCATCCGGCAGCTGGTAGAGCACGTCCGCCATCAGCACCGTGTCCCCTTCCGGCACCTCCGCGCGGGTGAGGTCGGCGCGGGCGAAATCGGCCGGCAGCCCCGCCGCGGCCGCCCGGGCATCCGCGATCTTGCGGCCATCCAGATCGAGCCCGGTGACGCGGGATGCATCGCCCGAGAGCAGCAGCGCGATCCCGAACTGCCCGCGCCCGCAGCCGAGGTCCACCACGTGCCCGAAGCCCCCCGCGCGCCGCGCGAGGCCAAGTATGGCGGCCGTCGCCGGATCGCGCCGGAGCTTCGAGGGCACGAACTCCCGCGTGAAGCGCGAGGCGCCGGCGTAGCGCGCCGCCACGGCCGGGATCAGCGTCTGAAGGTCGGTCCCATCCGGCATCGCGCCACCATGCCCGGCGCGCCCCGGCCGGGCAACGCCACCCCTTTGCTCCCCACGCCCTGAAGAGGCACCCTCCCCCCCTTGATACGGAGCGGAACGCCATGGACGACAACGAGCTGATCCACGAGCTGCGGGAGGGCGGCATCCTCCTCACCACCCTCAACCGCCCGAAGGCGATGAATGCCTTCACATTCGGCATGTATGAGGGCTTGGCCACGAAGGCGGCGGAGATCGCGGAGGACTCCTCCATCCGCGCCTGGATCATCACCGGCGGCGGCGAGAAGGCCTTCGCCGCCGGCACCGACATCAGCCAGTTCACCACCTTCACCACCGCCCAGCACGCCCTGGACTACGAGGAGCGAATCGGCCGCGTCCTCTCCGCGATCGAGGACTGCCCCAAGCCCACCATCGCCGCCATTCACGGCGCCTGCACCGGCGGCGGCGCCGGCGTGGCGGGGGTCTGCGACATCCGCATCGGCTCGGCCGCGCTCCGCTTCGGCGTGCCCATCGCGCGCACCCTCGGCAACACCCTCTCGCTGGCCAACTACGCGCGCTTCTCCGCCCTGCTTGGCCCCGGCCGCCTGCTGGAGCTGATCTTCACCGCCCGCCTCGTGGAGGCCGAGGAGGCGAAAGCCCTGGGCCTGGTGACGGAGGTGCTACCCGATCAGGCCGGCCTCCTCGCCCGCGCGGAGGAACTGGCCCGCACCATCGCCGGTCACGCTCCCCTGACCCTGCGCGCCGCGAAGACCACCCTGAAGCGCCTGCGCGAGACCGCCATGCGCGGCGCCAACGCGGACGACATGGTGGCCCTCACCTTTACCAGCGCGGACTTCAAGGAAGGCGTTGCGGCGTTCCTGGAGCGGCGGAAGCCGGTCTGGCAGGGGCGGTAGTCCGCGAGCGGCGTCGGCCCTGGCGGCCGAGGGAGAGAGAAGGACTTCTCTCCCCCTCGGGCCACAAGCGAAGCCCTCCGGAACCGGCTTAGGATTCCGCCTCGTCCTGCTCCTTCGACTCCAGCGCCCTCTGGCGCAGGGCGTCCGCAAGCTCGGGCAGGGCCTCCTGGTCCTCCGGCACCGCCTCGCCCCGGAAATGGGCGGCAAAGAGGGCCTGCTGGCGCCGCAGCTCCTCGGCCAGGGGGGCGTCCACGGGGCGGGGCTGCCCTGGCTCGCCCAGTTCGAACAGGCCGTTCGGGCAGTAGCGGTCGTTGTCCCAGCCGAGGTGGCTGAGCACGGGATAGAGGCAGATGCCGCCGACCGGCACGCCGGCCCGCATGGCCGCCCGCACCTCGTTGCCGATGTAGCGAAGCCAGTTGGCGCGCGGAATGCCCTCGATGCTTGTCTCCGCCAGGAAGATGGGGCGGCCGTAGCGGACCCAGGCTCCGGCCAGGATCTCCCGGAACGGCAGGTACCGGGCACTGCCAGGGGTAATCTTCGGGCCCTGGAACATCCACTGGTTGTTCCAGTAGTAGTTCACGCCCATCACGTCGAAGCCGTCCTCGCCGCCGCCGAGCTCCGGCCATTGCAGCCCCAGCAGCCCGTCCCACCCCTCCCACTGGGAGTTGTGATAGCCCCCGGCGCCCCCGGCCTGCCTCTCGCTCCGCGCCACAACGCGGATGAGGGGATCGACGGCAATGATCTGCGTGCCCGGCACGGCCGCCCGGGCGGCCCGCGCGGCGCGAAGGGAGGCGGCAACGAGGCGCGTCTTCAGCTCACCGCCCCGGCCGCGGGCGACGGGATTGAAGTGCGCCACTTCGCCGCCGGCCCAGGACCAGAAGGAGATCTCGTTCACCGGGCAGAGAATCGGCGGCTGCCCCTCCTCCTCCAACGCGAGGCGGGCGAAGGCCGCGGCGTAGGCGGCGAGCGAATCCGCGAAGCCCTCAGTCCAGGGATCGAGAAAATCGGGGTAGCCGTAATGGGCAAGGTCCCAGGCCACGCGCACGCCGGCCCGCTTCGCCGCGCGCATCTGCGGCAGCACGCTGGACCAGTCGTATTCGCCGGGCCGGACCTCCACGAGATGCCAGCGCGCACCGTCCCGCGCGCCGAGCAGGCCGTGCGAGGCAAGGCCTGCGTAGTCCGCCTCGGCCTCCGCGTCGTGCCGCGTGGAGGCCACGAGGTCCAGCCGCCGGCGATCGCTCCGCCTGTGCGTAGAGCACTCGAACCCGCCGAGGAAGAAGCTCGGGAAGAGACCTTCCCCCCGAGCGAAGGATTGCACCATGCCGAAGCTCCTGAAGTCCGGTCAGAGCGTAAGGCTGGTTGCCGGCGTCGGGGAGGGGTCCGTACCCCGCGCGGCATGGGCCTGGTGGATCAAGGCATCCATCCCGGCCCAGACACCGTCCCAGGAAATGCGGGCCAGGCGTACATCCGCCCGCGGCAGCCACTCCGCCCGCGGCCGCGCCATGGTGGCCTCGGCCGCCGCGACGAAGCCCTCCGCGTCACTGGCGATCGCCACCAGCCCGTCCTCGCCCCAGTCCCGCACCACGTCGGCCACCGGGGTGGAGACCACGGGCACGCCGGCCGCCAGGTATTCGGGCGTCTTCGTCGGGCTGATGAAGCGCGTGGATTCGTTCAGGGCGAAGGGCATGATCCCCGCGTCCCAATTGGCGAGGTAGCCCGGCAGCGACCCGTGCCCCTTCATGCCGAGCCAGTGGATGTTGGGCAGATCAGGAAGTGAAGCGGGGTCGATCTTCACAACCGGGCCGAGCATGACGAAGGACCATTCCGGCCGGCGCTCCGCGGCCGCGCGCAGCAGATCGAGGTCCATCCGCTCGTCCACCACGCCGAACCAGCCGAGGCGCGGGTGCGGCAGGTCGCGCTGATCCGCCGGATCCTCCTGCGGCTGCCGGGCCGGGGCGAAGTGGTCGGCGTTCACGCCGCTGGCGAAGAGGTGAACGCTGGGGTGCAGCCCGCGCTTGGCCTCGTAAAGGCTGCGTCCGCCGGTGAAGACAAGGTCCGCCCGCTGCATCAGCCGGCGCTCCAGCAGCTGCATCCCCTGGGAGGCGCCGCGGAAGGCCGAGAGCTCGTCCATGCAGTCGTACACGGTGACGGCGGGCTGCAGGTGGCCGGAGAAGGAAAGCATCATCGGCGTGTAGTACCAGGCCACCGCCACGGGCCCGCCGGCCTGCCCTGCGAGCAGGTCGTCCAGCAGCTCCCGTAGCGCGGCGTCGCGCCTGCCCTCATCCCAGTCAGGGGGCAGGAGCGGCGTGGCGACCTGCACGCCCGGCGCCATCTCCCGCAGGTCCAGGCGGGGCAGGCCCGCCTGATCCTGCGGAAAGAGCGGCTCCTCGAAGAGGACCACCCGGTACGACGCCGCCGCGCGCGAGAGCAGGTGCTGGGGCCGCTGGAACACGAAATCCCAGCGGAGGTGGGAGAAGCACAGCAGCAGCGGCTTCGGCGCGGTCGGCGTGGTGATGGGCAGTACTCCTTCTGGAGGTTCTGGGTTCAGAGAGCGGTCGGCGCGCCGCCGGGCATCGGCGTCGTCGTGGTCTGCTCGGTCTGGGCGCCGCCATCCGGGCGGGCCGGGGCGAGCTGCGGGATCTCGCCGAGCGGCTTGGAGATCATTGCCTCGAAAGTGCCCTTGCCGTCGAGGGAGGGCCCGCTCGTCCAGCGCCCCTCGGGCACGCTGCCGTCGGCACTGTGGACGAAGAAGCCGTAGGCGAACTCGCCCTTCTCCTCCGACTGCGGGAAGCTGTTCGGGACGGGCAGCGCGGCGGTGTGGCCGCCCAGCTCCTCGATGACGGCAAGCCACTGCTGCTGGTGCATGGTGTCCCGCGCGATAAGGAAGGAAAGCATGTCCTTCATACCCGCATCATCGGTCATGTTGTAGAGGCGCGTGGCGAGGACGCGGCCGGTCGATTCCGCTGCGACATTCGCGTACATGTCGGCGACGATGTTGCCGCTGGCATAGACATGGCTGGCGTTGAAAGGCACGCCGTTGCAGTTCTCCGGCGTGGCGCCCATGCCGGTGGAGAGGATGTGGCGGAGGTTCATGCCGTTCAGCACGGCGCCCGCGATCGGATCCTTCGACATCTCCTCCTGGAAGGAGAGCGGCGCGCCCTCGAGGTTCAATGCGACGGCGGTGGAGAGCATCTCGACATGCCCGATCTCCTCCGTGCCGGTGTTGAGGAGCATGTCCCGGTACTTCATCGGGCCGCGCGAACCCCAGGACTGGAACAGGTACTGCAGCATGACGCGGATCTCGCCCTCCACGCCGCCGATCGCCTGTTGCAGGGCGCGGGCGAAGACGGGGTTCGGGGTATCGACGCGAACAGGATACTGCAGTCGCGGATTGGCGAAGAACATCGGGAACTCCTGGTCTTTGGGGGGAGGACTCAGCCCGGGCGGATGCAGCACCAGGCCAGGCTGGCCGACACCGCACCACCTCCGTCACGCAGGAATGCTGATGGGGTGGCACGGTTTCGCGGCCGGATGCAGGATGCACGCGGCGTACAGGAGGGGCTGCGACGCCGCACGATGGCGGAAGAGGAATGGAAAAGTGACGGACTGATCATGCAGTGCGGGAACTGGTTGAAGGTAACCGCACCGCGCGACAGCTCCGCCTTCCGCTCATGCCGACATTACGGATCACGGGAGCCCCTGCGTCCCTAACCTATGAAACGCATGTCGCGGCATCACGCGAACATGAGCGACGCGCGCGGTGCGGCGAACGGCATCGCGCGACGGACGATTGACGTATGTTAGTCCCACTGGAACTGCGGACCGGGTTCAGCGTGTTAAACTTCCGCCGCATCATTCTCCGCCTCAACGCCAGGGCCGGAGCGGCGTTCTCCGTGCTCCGGTTTCCCGCGGAACCGGAGGGCTTGGGCATGAGCGGGCCGGGGACGCCGCGCCGCCGGATGCCGGCCCCGGACCTCTTCCCCACGGACGAAAGACACAACCGATGCAGCAGAGCTACCGTGACCTGTACCTAACCGGCCTGGTGAACGCGCGCGCGCTGGAGACCCAGGCGATTGAACTGCTCACGCGCCAGGTGGAGCGGATCGAGAGCTACCCGGAGATCGCCGATGCCCTGCGGCGCCACATCGCGGAGAGCGAGCAGCAGCGCGTGCGGCTGGACACGATCCTGGAATCGCTCGGCAGCTCCAACTCCTCCGTTAAGGACTTCCTGACGGGGCTGATGGGCAACATGGCCGCCCTGGCGCACGCGCCGATGCAGGACGAGATCATGAAGAACACGCTGGCGAACTACGCCTTCGAGCACTTCGAGATCGCGTCCTACAAGTCCCTCCTCGTGCTCGCCGACCTTGCCGGCGACGCCTCCTCCCCCACCGCGCTGCGCCAGTCCCTGTCGGAGGAGGAGCGCATGGCGCAGTGGTGCGCGGATACCCTGGAGCCGACGGTGCGCAAGTTCGCGACGCTTGCGGCGCAAGGGGCGCAGGCCGGGATCTGATCGGGGCGGTTTCCGCGGCCCCAGTTCCTGTTCTGCCGGGCTGCCGCGAGAGGCAGGCCTACGGTTCGCCAGGGGTCGATGACCCCTGGCGCGGGAATCCTTGAGGAGTGTGTCCTGAAAAGGGTGGGCTGGCGGCAGCGCCCGCCAGGGCCGTTCAGCCCACCATCACCTCCGCCAGCGGCACGCCCTGTGCCCGCTCTCCACTCTCGGCGAAAACGTGGCTGCCGCGGATGGACAGGCGACAGGATTCGCCCTTCTCGAAGGACTCGCCGGGATTCGCCAGCGCGTCGAGCATGATGTCGCCCGCCTGCACGATCAGCCGCGCCGGCCCTTCGCCCTCCGTCCGGCACAGGCGTACGCTGGCCGTGCCCGCGCCGTGGCGCACGGAAATCTCGGCCGGGCGCACGAAGGCGGCGGCCGGCCCATCCGGCAGCGCCACCTGCAGCGGCAGGACGGGCAGCGGGTCGAAATGCGCCACACCGTTCCGCACCTGGCAGGGCAGGCGCGTTGCCTCCCCAATGAAGCCGGCGACGAAGGCGGTAGCGGGATCGCGCAGCAGCGCGCCCACCGCGTCCAGCTGCACGATCCGGCCGCCCTGCATCACCGCGATGCGGTCGGCCATCTCCATCGCCTCCTCCTGGTCGTGGGTGACGAGGATGGTGGTGATGCCCAGGCTGTCGTGCAGGCTCCGCACCCAGCGCCGCACCTCCTTGCGCACCAGCGCGTCCAGCGCGCCGAAGGGCTCGTCCAGCAGCAGCAGGCGCGGCTCGATCGCCAGGGCCCGGGCCAGCGCCACGCGCTGCCTCTGGCCGCCGGAGATCTGGTCGGGGTAGCGCCGCTCCAGCTCCGGCACCTGCACCAGCTCCAGCAGGCGGCGCACGCGGGCGGCGATTTCGGCCGAGGACGGGCGCTGGCGCCGCACGCGCAGACCGAAGGCGACGTTGTCGAACACCGTCATGTGGCGGAACAGCGCGTAGTGCTGGAACACCACGCCGATGTTGCGCTCCCGCGCCGGCACGCCCGTCATGTCCTGGCCGGCGATGTGAACGGTGCCGGAATCCGATCCCTCCAGCCCGGCCAGGATGCGCAGCAAGGTGGTCTTGCCCGAGCCGGAGGGGCCGAGCAGGGCGAGGAACTCCCCCTCCCGCACGGAGAGGGAGACACCCTTCAGCGCGGCGGTGGTGCCGAAGCGGCGAACGATGTCCTGGACGTCGACGCTCATACCAAGCCTCCGTTCCGGCCGGAGAGACGCTCCAGCAGGGTCTTCGCGGTCAGCGTCACCAGCCCGAGCAGCGCCAGCAGCGCGGCCACGGCGAAGGCTCCCGCGAACTGGTATTCGTTGTAAAGGATCTCCACGTGCAGAGGCATGGTGTTCGTCTCGCCCCGGATGTGGCCGGAGACGACGGACACGGCGCCGAATTCTCCCATCGCGCGGGCGTTGCAGAGAAGAACGCCTGCCAGCAGCCCCCATTTCACGTTCGGCAGCGTCACCATGAGGAAGGTCTGCAGCCCGCCGGCGCCGAGCGTGGCCGCCGCCTCCTCCTCGTCCCGGCCCTGCTCCTGCATCAGGGGCAGCACGGTGCGCGCGACGAAGGGGAAGGTGACGAAGAGGGTGGCGAGCACGAGGCCGGGCAGGGCAAAGATGATCTGGATGTCCCGCGCCTGCAGCCAGGGGCCCAGCCACCCCTGCGCGCCGAAGATGAGCACGAAGACCAGCCCCGCGATAACGGGGGAGACGGAGAAGGGCAGGTCGATCAGCGTGGTCAGCAGCCGCTTGCCCGGGAAGTCGAACTTGGCGATGCACCAGGCGGCGGCCAGCCCGCCCACGAGGTTCACCGGCACCGTGATCAGCGCGACGAGCAGGGTGAGGCGGACGGCCGCGAGCGTGTCGGGCTCCGTGATGGCCTCGAGGGCAACGGGCAGGCCGCGGCGCAGCGCCTCCACGAAAACGGCGGTGAGCGGCAGCGCGAGCATCACCAGCGCCACCAGTACCGCGGCCGCGGCCAGCAGGCGGCGGACCCAGGGGCGGTCCTGCCAGGCCGGGCGAAAGGGTGCGGTGTGCAGGGCGTCGTCGCTCATCGCCGCCCCCGGCGCAGCCGGCGCTGCAGCATGTTGATCGCGAGCAGCACGACGAAGGAGAGCGCGAGCATCGCGAGCCCCACCGCCGCCGCCCCGGCATAGTCGAACTGCTCCAGCCGGATCACGATCAGCAGGGGCGCGATCTCCGTGATCATCGGCAGGTTGCCGGCGATGAAGATGACGCTGCCGTACTCTCCGACCGCGCGGGCGAAAGCGAGGCCGAAGCCCGTCAGCAGGGTGGGCAGCAGGGCCGGCAGCACCACGCGCCACAGCGTCTGCGCGCGGCTCGCGCCGAGTGTCGCCGCCGCCTCCTCCGCGTCCAGCGGCATGTCGCGCAGCACCGGCTCCACCGTGCGGGCGATGAAGGGCAGGCCGACGAACATCAGGGCGAAGACGACGCCCACCTCGGTGAAGGCGACCTTCAAGCCGAAGACCGCCATGAGAGGCGCGCCGAGCCATCCATTCGGGGCCGTCAGCGCCGTCAGCGCGATGCCGGCCACCGCGGTGGGCAGGGCGAAGGGCAGGTCCAGCGCCGCGTCCAGCATGCCGCGCCCGGGAAAGCGGAGCCGCACGATGGCCCAGGCCAGCAGTAGCCCCAGAGGCAGGTCCAGCAGCGCCGCCACGAAGGCCGCGCCGAAGGAGAGGCGCAGGGCGGCCAGCACCCGCGGCTCCGTTAATGATTCCCACAGGCCCAGCGGTCCCAGTTCCAGCGGCCGCAGCAGGAGCGCGAGCAGCGGGATGACCACGATGCTCGCGGCCCAGAGCAGGGTGATGCCGAGGCTGGTGCGGAAGCCCGGGATGGCGCGGATCGGCGCCGCCCGCCCCGGCGCGGCGCCCAGCGCCGCGGCCGAGCCGCTCACCGGGCCACCTTCGCGGCGGGGTGGGTGGCCCGCGCCCCCGGCGGCACCTCTCGCCGGGATGCCGCGGCAAGATCCCTGATCATCGGCTGGTCTCCCTGCAGGAGGAGGGGATGCGGGCAGGACCGCCGGCGTGCCCCTGCGGAGGCGCGGCCAGCAACGGTTTGGAGCGCGAGGGAAGCCGGTCCCGTGTCATGCAAGATCCCTGTCCGGGTAAAGCCTATAAGTCTGCTAGGAATTGGCGCAACACCTTTCCCCCGTTCTTACGGTGTTGGCCCCATGACTTCGCGGCGATGTCCGTGTGGCCTGCCGTGACTGGAAAGGAGGTGCCCCGTGAGCGCCTTCGGAGCGAACCGTTGAGTGCGCGGCCACGCGTCTCCCGCAGCGAGACAGGCTGTCCCGGCAGGGTGATGCAGAATTCCCGTGAGTGGCCGCATGTGCAGGATCCGCGAGGTTGGACCGCAAAGCTCCGGACGGGGGCTATGGGGCATGATCGACGAGAATTCTGACGGAGGCCTGCACCGCAAATCCGGCTTCTGACGCTCCCCAGCCCCCGGGGCCACCGCTGGCGAACAGGACGAATGTTCGGAGCATGCAACTAAGCCACCAGATCGATGTGCTAAGTGCAATTTTGATCTAAAGGTCTCACCGTGTGGTTGAGTGGACTGGATCCATCGACTCCCACGCAGACCCGGTACCGCCACGGAATTGCCTGCCTGATGCCGATGAAGGACCCTGGCGCGCCTCGACCGATCGCGGGCCGCCACAAGCTGATGATCGGGGCCGACGCCGTGTCGCGGGGCGAGAGCCTGGACGTGGTGGCGGAGGAGGACATCCTCCTCCACGTCAAGCCGGTGGCGGACGGCCTTGTCGTGAACAGCCGCCTCTCCGGGCAGTGGGGGGCCGAGCAGAGACTCCGGCTGCCGGCCGGCACCGGGGATCCCGGCCTGCCCCTGACGGTCGAGCTGGCCGAGGGAAAGGCGGGCCTCTTCTCGCGGGAGGAGCCGCTGCTCGAGGTCTCGCTCGTCCGGCCGCTGGCGGGCGCGCGGCTCCTCCTGTCCGACCACATCCTGAAAACGGAGGGCGGCGGGCTCCGGCATGGGCAGATCGGCCAGGCGGACGCTCAGCATGTCTCCGGCCTGTTGCAGCTCGGGCCGGAGGCGGAGCCGGCGGCGATCGAGTTTCGCGCGGACAGCCGCCTCCTATCCCGGCTGGAAATCGCCCCCGCCGACGACGGCAGCATCACCCGCCGCTTCGCCCTGCCCCACCCGTGGGAGGCCCTGGTCTACGAGGGAATGCAGGTCGAGATGTGGCACGGCGGCGCGGTGCTGGACGCCGTGCCCCTGCGGTCCCGCTACTTCGGGATGGTGGAGCACTGCTCGGAGCGCAGCGTGAGCGGCTGGGCGCGCAACCCCGCGCTGCCATCGGCCCCGCTGGTGGTGGATGTCTTCGTGAACGGCCGCTACCAGGGCTCCGCCCGCGCGAACCGGGCGCGCCCCGGCCTGCCGGAGGACGGGGCCGGCTTCCACTTCCGCTTCCCCGAGCCCGTCCTCCTGCCCGAGAGCCGGGAGGCGCGCGTCTCAGTCCGCGTGGGTGACACGGAGCTGGAGCTGACGAACAGCCCCTGGTGGATCTGCCGCCCCGTCGCCTACACCGGCCCCCTTCCCGCGGGCAGCCAGGCGTGAGGATCTGCATCGCGTCGCCCGACATCGTCGGGCCGATCAACAATGGCGGCGTCGGCACGGCCTGCACGGCGCTCGCGCAGTTCCTCGCGGCGGAGGGCCACGAGGTCACGCTCTTCTACACCTCCAGCTTCTTCGAGCGCGGCGACCGCGAGTTCTGGGCCGCCGCCTATGCGCGGCAGGGCATCGGCATGATGTTCCTCGACGGTAGCGGCCTACCCGCCGTGCACCGCACCCCCAGCGTCTACGACGAGGACAACCTCGCCCGCTCCTACCACGTGTACCAGCAGCTGAAGGACACATCCTTCGACGTCATCCACTTCGTGGACTACATCGGCCTCGGCTACTTCACCGCCCTCGCCCGCTCCCAGGGGCTCGCCCTGGCGAGGACCGCGCTGACGGTCACCGCGCACTCGCCCACCCTCTGGTCGCGGCTGTCCAACCTGCGGACGGTGGACGACATCACCTACATGATCCGGGACCGGATGGAGCAGCGCCTGATCGCGCTCTGCGACCGGGTGGTCAGCCCCAGCCACTACATGCTGCGCTGGCTGCAGGAGAACGGCTTCACCCTGCCCGCGCGGCAGCACGTCATCCCCAACCTCATGCCGCGGCGCCTCGCCCAGGCCGGGCCGGCGCCGGAGGATCCCGCGGCCGCCGCCATCGGGGAGATCGTGTTCTTCGGCCGGATCGAGCCGCGCAAGGGGCTGCTCGTCTTCTGCGACGCCATCGACCGCATCCGGGACCGGCTGCCACCGAATATCCGCATCACCTTCCTCGGCAAGACGGGGTCGGATTACCCACCCGCGAGCATCGAGGCGCGCGCCGCCCGCTGGGGCCGCGAGGTGCAGGTGCTCGACGGGCTGGATACCTTCCAGGCGAACGACTACCTGCGCGCGCCGGGGCGCTTGGCAGTGCTCGCCGCGCTCTCCGACAACTCGCCCTACACGGTGCTGGAGTGCCTCTCCAACCGCATCCCCTTCATCGCCTCGGACGTCGGCGGCGTGGCGGAGCTGATCGCGCCGGAGAGCCAGGACCGGGTGCTCTTCCAGCCCACCCCCGCGGGGCTGGCGGAGCGGCTGGAGGCCGCGCTCGCCATGCCGCCCGGCGGCTTCGGCCCAGCCTCCTCCGCGGTGCGCGAGGAGGAGACGGAGGAAGCCTTCCGCCGCCTGCACGCGGAAATCGCGGCCGGGCTGTCGCGCCCCCCTCGCCCGCCCGCGGCCCGGTCGGCGACGGTCAGCGTCCTCGTCCTCCACTACGAACGGCCCGCGGGGCTGGCCCAGGCCCTGGAGGGACTGGCCGCGCAGACGCGCCCGCCGGACGAAATCATCGTCGTGGACAATGGCAGCCGCACGCCCGCAGCGGTGGCGTTCCTGGCGGAACTGGAGGCGGAGGGCCGGCCCGGCCTGCGGATCCTCCGCATGGGGGAGAACGCCTACGAGCCCGCGGCGCGCAACGCCGGCGCCTATGCCGCGACAGGCCGCTGGCTGCTCTTCATGGACGACGACAACGTCCCCAAGCCGGAGGAGGTAGAGACCTTCCTCCGCGCCGCCGAGGCGGGCGGGGCGGACCTGCTCACCTGCTTCAACGACCACTTCATCGGCGACACCCCGCCCGCGAGCGAGGACAAGGCGGTGAAGCGCTTCGTCGTCATGGGCGATTTCGGGCCGCTCGGCCTCATCGTGAACGGCTACGGCGACCTGAACTGCTTCGTTCGCCGGGACGTCTTCCTGGAGATCGGCGGCTTCGTGGTGGATGGCCGTTTCAACCACGCCGAGGACTGGCGCTTCTTCGCCAAGGCCTGGTCGCGCGGGCTGAAGCTGGACGTCGTGCCGGAGGCACTGATCTGGTACCGCACGGGGGAGGGCAGCTGGGGTGGAAGCTGGCGAAAGCGGGACCGGGCCGGCGCGCTGATGCGCGCCGCCGAAACCTACCTCTCCGTCGCCCCGCCCGCGCTCCGCCCCTTCCTCCTCCTCTCCCAGGGCCTGTTCTGGAAGGCGCTGGAGGCGGAGAACGGCCGGCGCGCCCAGGGGGCGGAGTTGACGACCCTGCGGCGCCAGGCCGCGCAGCTGACGGAGCGCTCGGCCCTGCTGGAGCTGGAGAACGAATTGCTGCGCCAGAGGCTGGTCCAGGTAGGCGGCTTCGTGGAGCACCTGTCGGAGCGGCACCTGCCCGACGACCCGGAGGTGGAGCGCGGGGTCGCCTTCGTCCGCCGGCTCGGGCGGAAATACGCGGGTTGAGCGGCGCGCCCAGCGGCATGCCGGAAGCCACGCGGGAGATCCCGGCCACCCTCGTGGCGGGGATGGCGGAGTTCCGCCTGAAGCCGGGCGAGCACCGGTACCGGATCGAGGGCGAGGTCCTACCGATTGACGTCTATGCCCGCATCGTCGGCCCCGGCCAGCCGCTGATCGTCTTCGGCCAGGGCATGGTCAGGCGGGACGAGGTCACCCTTCCCCGCTTCCAGCGCCTCGACTGGGTACGGCACTTCCCGGAGAACGTCATCATCCTCAGCGACCCCACGCTGGGCCTCGACCCCGGGCTCGGCCTCGGCTGGTTGCTGGGCACGGCGGAGCACCACGTGCTGCCCCGGATCGCCGAGATGATCGGGCGGGCCCGGGACGCGCTCGGCCTGGAGAACCGGCAGGTTCTTTTCTACGGCAGCTCCGCCGGCGGCTTCGGCTCGCTCATGCTGGCCTCGCGGCTCGAGGGGGCCTCCGCCCTCGTGAACAACCCGCAGACGGATGTGCTGAAGTTCCGCCGCGGCGGCGTGGGCCACCTGCTGCGTGTCGCCTTCGGCGGCATCCCGCCCGCGGAGGCGGCGAAGCGCTTCGGCACGCGCTTCTCCTTTGTCGAGGCCTTGCGGCAGGGCGCGGCGATGCCCCGCCTGTATTACTTGCAGAACACGCTGGACGAGGACCACTACGAGGACCAGATGCTGCCGCTGCTCGCGGCCCTGCGCGGCCGCGGCCACGGCCGGGAGGACTGCCCCGCCCGCCAGGTCGTGGTGGACCTCTACGCGGATGAGCGGCGGCTGCACAACCCGGTCGGGCCGCAGCGCGTACTCTCCTGCATGGACGTGGTCCGCCCCTGGATCGCCGGCTGATCGGGGGGCTGAGCGGGGGCGCCCGGCACCCCCGCCCCGCGATCGCTACCGCCCGATCGAGCTGTAGCGGAAGCCGCACTCGCGGAAGGCTTCCGGATCCCAGGCGTTGCGGAGGTCGAGGACGACATCGCCCTTCATCGCCGCCTTGATGCGCTTGGGCGAGAGGGCGCGGAACTCGTTCCACTCCGTCAGAAGCACCAGCGCGTCCGCACCCTCCACCGCCTCCAGCGCGCCCTCGGCGAAGACCGTGTTGGCCGGCAGGAGCTGCCTGGCGTGGGCGGACTGGGGATCGAAGGCGCGGATGGTGGCGCCGGCGGCCGCCAGGCGGGGCACGACGACGAGCGAGGGCGCGTCGCGCATGTCGTCCGTCTCGGGCTTGAAGGTCAGGCCGAGCACCGCGACCGTCTTGCCGGCCACCGAGCCGCCGAGCGCCGCGATCACGCGGTCCGCCATCTGCTCCTTGCGCGCGTCGTTGGCGGCGATCGTCTGCTCGACGATCGTCACCGGCGCGCCCAGCTCCTGCGCCGTGCGGGCCAGGGCCAGCGTGTCCTTGGGAAAGCAGGAGCCGCCGTAGCCCGGCCCGGCATGCAGGAACTTGCGCCCGATGCGGCCATCAAGGCCCATGCCGCGCGCCACGTCGTGCACGTCCGCGCCCGCCCGCTCGCAGAGATCGGCCATCTGGTTGATAAAGGTGATCTTCACCGCCAGGAAGGCATTGGCGGCGTACTTGATCAGCTCCGCCGTCTCCAGCCCGGTCTGCACGATCGGCGTCTCGATGAGGTAGAGCGGGCGGTACAGGCGCCGCAGCACCTGGAAGGCGCGGTCGCTCTCGGCGCCGATCACCACGCGGTCCGGCCGCATGAAGTCGCCGATCGCGCTGCCCTCGCGCAGGAACTCGGGGTTGGAGGCCACCACGATCTCGTGGCCCGGGCGCGTCTCGTCCAGCACCGCCTTGATCTTGCGCCCCGTGCCCACCGGCACGGTGGACTTCGTCACCAGCACCAGCGGCCCCTTGGCCGCGCGGGCCACCTGCTCGGCCGCGGCGAAGACGTAGGAGAGGTCCGCGTGCCCGTCCCCGCGGCGCGACGGCGTGCCGACGGCGAGGAAGACGGCGTCCGCGCCCTCCATCGCCTCCTCGAGCTTCGTGGTGAAGGTGAGGCGGCCGTCGCGGACATTCTCCTCGACCAGCTTGTCCAGCCCCGGCTCATAGATGGGGATGCGGCCCTCGCGCAGCGCCTCCACCTTCGAGACCTCGGTATCCACCACGCAGACATCTACGCCGAACTCGGCGAAGCAGGCACCGGAAACGAGGCCGACATAGCCGGCACCGATCATCGCGACGCGCATCGATTTCCCCTGCGGAGTGAGAGCCGAATCGGCCTTCCGGCGCCTCCGTATCCCACCGCCCAGCCGTCGGCCAGACCCGCCCTATCGCGAGTGCAAAAAAGACTGCGCCGCCTCGTTACGGATACGGGCGCCATTGCTGCCGGAAGGGCAGGATGGTAGATCCCCCGCCCTTGGCCGGGCCCCGGCCCCCTTCCGTCGGCAGCCGGCTCACGATGGACCTACCCCTGCAAGACCCGCCGGTCCCCGGGAGCGTCCACCGCTTCAGCGTGCGCTTCCCCGCGCACCGGCCCCAGGTCATCGACTACCTGGACGAGGACACCATCCACCTGCATGTCAGCCTGCGCCCCGCGGAAGGGGTGATCGTGCTGAACGACTTCGTCGGCGGGGCCTGGAGCCATCAGGTGGAGCTTCCCCTCCCCAAGCTCGCGCTCGGGCAGGCGCTGCCGCTCGAGGTGCATTTCGGCGCGGAGACGCTGGAGGTGCGGGCGGGCAGCGGGGCCGCGGCCTTCGCCGGCCGCCGGGGCAGCGCCTCCGAGGCGCGGCTGCTGCGCACCAGCGACGGCGTATCCCTGCTCGGCGAGGCGCTGAGGACGCCGGGTACCGCCATTCCCGCCGCCATTCCCTCCACTGGGGCGCGCTTCGCCGGCGCGATCGACCGCTGCAGCGAAACGCTGGTGCGGGGATGGGTGGCCGACCTCGATCGGCCAGACAGCCCCGTGCAAGTGGAAATCCGGGTGGACGGGCAGCTCCAGGGCCGCACCCTCGCGCACAGGCGGCGGAACGACCTGACCCTCATGAGGCCGGAATTCGGTGCCACCGGCTTTCTCTTCCTCTTCCCGCGGCCGCTGGCGCCGACGGGCCGCGACGTCCAGGTCGCCGTGCACGTCGCCGGGCAGCCGGTGGAACTGGCGCACAGCCCCTGGCTGGTCTTCCGCGCCGTCCCCGGAGACCTCCAACCCCTCAGCGCGCCCCTTCGCGCCTCCCGCCACGCCCCGACGCAGGGGGATGGCGGGGAGAGTCCGTAGGGCGGGGTAGCCGGCCGGGAAGCCGGAAGGGTCCGTCCGCTCGCGCATGGCGGCGAGATGCTGGCAGGACTCCTGCGTCCGCCAGTCGTGGATCCAGCCAGGGCGCCGGGGCGCTAACCCGGAAGGCCACGGGCCTGACCAGCCGCACGCTTGCCCTGCCAGACGCTTCCCCTGAAGGTCATGGCGGGTGGGGCTAGATCCTCTCGCCCACGGGTTCCGCCCTGCCCTCCGCCTCCTCGGGCGCGTCGCCGAGCACCGCCTCGCCGTGCGTGGCCAGTTCGGCGAGGCTTGTTCCGTCCAGCACGGTGGCTGTTGCGTCGCGTACCTGCCGCATCAGCCGCTGGATGGCGCAGGCCTGCGGCTGCGGGCAATCCAGGCAGGGGCGATAGGCAGTGAGGCTCGCGCAGGGAATGGGGGCCAGCGGGCCGTCGATGGCGCGGATGATATCCCCGATCCGGATCTCGCGGGGGGCCTGCGCCAGGCCATAGCCCCCCGCCTTGCCCCGGCGGCTGTACACGAAGCCGTGCCGCCGCAGGTCCAGCAGAATGGCCTCGAGAAACTTGTGCGGGGCGTGGGCGCGCTGCGCGATGTCGGGAATGGTCATGGTCGGGCTCTCCGGCGCCTCCTGGGCCAGGATCGCCAGGGCCCGCAGCCCGTACTTCGCCTTCTGGGTCAGCATCGTTCGGATTTAGCCATGGCTGAGGCGCGCCACCAGCGGTCTCGGCGGGTGGCGGGCCCGCCCGGGCTGCAGGGGTGGGTCCTCAGGAGCGGTGCTTAGGCCATTGACGGCCAGGTCGCGCTAAAGTTATTCCGGGTATGTGATAATAAAGCCTTAATGTCGAACGTTCTTTGGTTTCTTCCTGCCGGCGGACGCTGCATTGCGAATGGCCGGTACTTGCCAGAGGAGGTTACGCCAGCTTAGGTTGTGCGACTTGCCGTGGGAAGAAGTTCCGGGGCGAATTCGGCGACGCCTTGCACGCAGCGGTTGAGGGTGATGCCGTGGTACTCCCCTATATTTCGTCAAAGAGCCGCTACGCCGGTGCGGTTGATTATATTGACAACGCCCTGGGCATCCGTGGCTGGCTCCTCGACCTGGAACCGTCCGCCCTTCCCGTCGGCATCGATCTCCGCTGCGGCGAGACACATGTCGCAGGCACCATCGCCTTCCTCGACCGGCCCGACATCGACAAGGTCCTGAACCGGCCGACCTATTGCGGCTTCCTGATCGGCTGGAGCCGCGTGGACCGCGCTGCGCTGGAAAGGGCCGATGCCGACCTGTCCGTCAGCTTCTACGTGAGCGGCACGGACGAGGCCGTTCCGGTGGTCTGCAAACCCCTGACCGCGGGCGATCTCCTCGCCCTCGTCGAGGCGGGCACCGGGCGCGACCTCAGCCCGCCCTTCCGCGAGTTCAACGACTACCTCGACATCGCCGCCTCCGGCCTTTTCGACGAGGCCTGGTACCGCCGCACGCAGATGGCGGGGGCGGAAACCCCGCCGCCGATCCTCGACTATCTCCGGCGAGGCGAGGAGGCGGGCTCGCGCCCCTCGCCCTGTTTCGAGCCGGCCTCCTACGCCGCGGAGGCAGAGCTGGAGTCGAAGTCCGGCGCCCTGCTCCACTACATCCGGCAGGGCGGCTCGTCCGGCCTGCCGCCCGGGCCCTTCTTCGACCCTGCCTGGTACGCGGCCACCCACGACGTCCCGTCCGGCCAGCTCCCGCTTGCCCACTACATGGCGCACCGCCGGGAGAACGCGCCGAATCCCTGGTTCGACCCCGCCTATTACATGGCCTCCGCCGGGCTCCCGCCCGAAACGGCCGATCCCTTCGCGCACCTGATGGAGGAGGGGCTGGCCTCCGGCCTCCTCCCTTCCGCCATCTTCGAGCCCGACGACCCCGAGCCGCCACCGCCGAAGGCGGAGCTTTTCCTCGAGTTGCTGCGCCGCCAGGCAGGCCTGGCCGGGAGCGCCGCCGCTGCCCCGGCGGACTCGGACACCCCCGCGGAGGAACGGGCCACCCCTTCCGGCGAGGAGGAGGATGAGAGCGCCCCGCTTCCCGACCGGCCGTCGGAGCCCGTTCCCGTTCTGGTGATCCCGGCCCCGCCCGCCACCGCCCAGCCCACGATCCAGTCCACGACCCAGCCTGCCGCCACCCAGCAGGTGCAGATCGAGGTGCCGCCGAAGCCGCGCATCTCCATCGCGGCCCTGGTTGGCCTGCCCGAGCGGTCCGGCCGCGGGCCGGAAGAGGGGGCGGGACATCAAGCCCTGCCGGCGAGGACGCTCTTCCGGCCCCTGGAGGCCGGGTTCGCCAGCACCGAAGGCCACCTGCTCTCGCTGCCCGCCGGAGAGCGGGATGCCCTGCTGGCGAAGGCGGAGCGCGAGATGAAGGAAGAGACCGGCGCGGCCGTCGCTGAGGCGGCGCTGCTGCTGGCCATCGGCCGAGCCCTCGCCGGCGACCGCCAGGGCAGCGCGCGCGCGCAGATCGCATTCCTCGGCACGCCCGTGGAGGCGGAGCCCTCCGTCCTCGCGGAGATCGGGGCGCGCTTCGCGCAGCTCAATCACGCCCTCTACGAGGCGAGGAACCGCGAGGAGGCTCCGCAGGTGTACGGCCTGCTCCATGCCCGCGGCGTCCGGGACTACCTGATCAGCCTGCGGCTGCTGGAGCTGGCGCTCGAAGCCGGCGACAGTATGGCCGCTAAGCCGCACGCGCTGGAGCTGGAGCGCAGCTACGCCGACCGCCTGAATGTCTGGGGCTCGCTGGCCCTTAGCCGTTACTACCAGCTGGTTGGCGAGAAGCCGAAGAGCCTGCAGATCCTGCGCCGCCTCCCCCTCTTCCCGGCGACGGAGGCGGTGGCCGAGGCGGTGATCGCGCACCGGTTGATGGAGGCCGGCGCGATGGAGGCGGCCTCCATCCGGCTGGAGGCGGTGGGCGAGAGCGACCTGCCGGAGATCTTCCAGGCCCGCTTCCGGCTCGCCGCCCGGCGGAAGGACACGGCGGGCCTGCTGCGCCTGCTGGAGGACCGCCGGGCCGAGAAGATGCCGGACTGGCAGCTCGCCGAGGCGATGTTCCTCTGCATCGACCCCGGCCAGACCCGGATGGGGGATGCCCAGCGTCTGCTCGGCATACTCTATCGCCTCCTCGAAGGGCGCGGGCTGGGCAGCCATCCCGTCGTTCAGGCGCGCATCCACTTCCTGCTGCAGCACAAGCGCTGGGACGAGTTGGGTGCACTCTTCGAGGAGCTCGACGGCAGCCCGATCGCGGAGGACCGCGACACGCTGCTCCGCAAGCTCGAGTTCTACTGCCACGCCGACAACCCGGAGGAGGCGGAGCGCATCTACCGCGAGGTCTTCCAGGGCTCGGCGCTGAACAAGTGGGAGAGCCTGACCGTCCTGCGCCTGCTGAGCGAGTTGAAGCGGTGGGATGAGGCGGGCCGGATCCTGCTGGGCCATGTCGCCCGCGGCTACGGCATCGGGGGGGCGGCGCACCTGGCCATGCGCGTCGTCCGCAAGGCCGACATCCACAAGGAGCTCTCCGACGCCGCGGCGAAGCTGGCCGAGGAGTCGACCAGCGAGCTGGAGCCGGACCTGGAGGAGTTCCTGGCCCGCGTGCACGAGGACCTGGCCATCGTGCAGCGGGCACGCGCCATGGCTGTGAACGTGCAGGCCCGTGGAACCCCGGCCCGCTATCGCTCCAACTGGGTCCTCTCCCCCGCCGATACCGGGGAGCTGACGCAGGATGAGCTCTGCCTCTTCGTCTGCGCCAACCAGCGCTACTTCCTCTCCCTACTGACCTTCCTCTGCTCCTTCCTCGGCCAGTCGCCGCAGGTGGGCGGGCGCATCTTCGTCTTCCTGGACCGCGACGTGCCGCGCCACTGGTACGGCTCCATCGCCATGATCGCCGCGCGCTTCGGCCGCGTGATCGACGTGATCGGCGAGGAGGATTTCGTGCCCGCCGCCGTGGACCACCGCACCGACTACGGCTTCTTCGCCGGCGGCAGCGCCCTCTCCCGGGCCGCCTATTTCCGCCTCTATGCCGCGCGCTACCTCCTTCAGCGCCACACCTTCCGCCGCGCCGCCTACATCGATACCGACATCATCTGCCGCGGCGACCTGACCGGGCTGTTCCAGATGGAGCTCGGCGACATGCTCCTCGCGGCCCGGGTGGAGGACTATTCGCCCGAAGTGATCAACGCCGCCAGCCACAACGGGCTGGACCCGCACAGCTACTTCAACTCCGGCGTGCTGCTCTTCAAGTTCGACGATCCGATGCTGCCGGACGTGGTCGAGGAAGCGATCCGCGTCTCCGAGCAGGAGCCGAACCGGCTGATCTTCCACGACCAGTGCGCGCTGAACATCTCCTTCCGCGGCCGCTTCACGATGATGGCGGACCGCTTCAACTTCTTCCTGCGCCCGAGCCGCGAGCGGAACGGCCACATCGAGGACGGCGTACTTCTGCACTTCCTCGATAAGCCCAAGCCATGGGACGTGGTGTTCGACCGGAGCTACCGCGAGGAGTGGCGCGTCTGGGCCCTCGTGCTCGGGTCCATCCTGCCTCAGGGGCTTTACGTGGACATCTTCGCGGCGGCGAACCGGGACTGATCTTCGCTGATGGTACGCCTCGGCTCGTAGAGCCGAGGCGAACGAAGGGACGAAATCGGACCCGGTCGTGGGGCGCTGCGCCTCAGGTCAGTCACGCAGCAGCCCGATGCAGGCCCAGGGGAGGTCCCACCCGCCCCGGGCGTTCAGGTCTGCCGCTCAGTTCTTGTACCCGAACCAGGCCAGCTCATCCGCGAGCATCTCGTCCAGCTTCGCGATGGTCGCCTCGTCGAGCTTGTCGCGGTGGTCGCCTGGCTTCACGCGCCGAACGAACTCGGTCGGCCGCTCCTCATCCGGCATCACGTCGGCCCAGTTCAGGATCTGGCCGATCTGGGCGTCGCTGACGGTCCAGCCGAAGTGCTCGCACACGCCGCGCAGGAACCAGCCCTTGTTCATGATGGCGTCCTCGTAGCGGTACACGCGCATGCCCGGCATAGAGAGGAAACCCTGGTACTCGCGCATCGTGCGGGCGAAGAGGGGCGCCTTCGTCAGCACGTAGTCCCGCACCGAGGCGTTCAGCGCCTGGGAGCGGATCTGCAGCATCATCTCGCGCGTCTCCCCCTCGGCGGGGATCGAGTGGGAGTAGGCGTTGGAGAAGTACTCGCTGACGAGCGCGTCGCGCGGGTCGCGGACGAGGAGGACCTTCGGGCCGGATTGCAGCCGCGGGTGCTGCAGGATGCCGAGCGGCGCGTTGCGGAAGCCACCGTAGAGATTGCCGCCGTGTAGCAGCTCGCCCAGCCCCGCATCGTTCTGCCAGGCCGGCACGCTCACGCCCTTGGCGAAAAGCTGGCCCGCCACATCGACGAAGTTGACGTTGCTGTAGTTCGCCAGGGCGGTGATCATCGCATTCGCGATCGAACTGCCGGACTTGCGGATGCCGAACAGGAAGTAGGCCGGGGCGTCCTCGGCGAGGGCGATGTCGAACTCCGCGCCCAGATAGGTGACCCGCTTCTTCTCTGTCATCCAGCCCTCCACACGCGCCCCGATCCGCACCAGGCCGGGATCATCTCCAGCAGCCCTGCCGAAGATCGCTGGCCGATGACCGGATGACGATCAGGCGCCGAGCGTGCCGAAACCATTTCGTGTTAACACGCTCGCCAACACCCGGCAATGCGAGCGACCCCACGATACCTCGTCCCGGCAAGGCGCGGCCGCGCGCCCTTCCGGGGAACGCGGGTCAACCGACTGGGGCTGGCACGGCCGCCCCGACCTGCGCGAGCAGCCGGAAGACCTGGTCCTTCTGCTCCTCGGTCGGGCTGGACTTGCGGGTCCAGGTGGTGTTCTGCCGGACCACGCGCGCGGGGACGCCGACGCAGGTGCTGAGCGCCGGGATGTCGGCGGTGACGATCGCGCCGGCGCCCACGATGGAGCCCGGGCCGATCTCCACGTCCTTCAGCACGGTCGAGCCGTTGCCGAGCCAGACATGCGGCCCGACGACGATGGAGCCCGGCACGTTCGTGACCTCCCGCGTCCCCACGTCCAGGATGCCGTGGCTGTCGGCCGCGCGCACGGTCACACGCTGGCTCAGCATGCAGTCGGCCCCGAACATCACGGTGGTGCCGCGGTGCCCGGCACCCATCACGACCGTGCCCTCGTTACAGGTCGCGCCCTCGCCCCAGTAGAGCAGGTGGCCGTCGCCCTGGATCGTGATCTTCGCCTGGAACTTGGTGGAGGCGCACAGTACGACGAGATTGCCGCCGCCATTGAGCGTGAGGGAAGCACGCCCCAGCTCAATCGCGTCGCAGAGGATGATGTTGTCCCGTGCGCCGCCGGGCAGCACGATGTCCAGCACGTTGGAGCGGCCGCGCCACAGCAGCGCGTTGCCGTTGCCGAGCGGCTTGACCTGGAACTCCCGCGGATCGGGAAGGGCCCAGCCGGGCTGCCCGAGCCGCTGGCGCACGCCCGGCCGGTCTGCCAGGAAGCGGTCGAAGGCCTCGAGGACCTGGTCTGTCATTCCTCGCTATCTCTGGGGCTCTTGCTGCGGCCCGCGCGCCGGAGCGCCACGGCGGCATCGGAGAACACGGCCAGCAGTTCGGCGCGCTCCGCGTCGTCCGTCACCCTCGCGAGATGCCGCAGCGCCGCCGCGACCGTCCCACCCAGGCGCAGTGCCGCAAGGCGGTCCTCCAGCACCCTCACCGCACCGCGCCGCGCGATGAAGGCCAGCACCTCGTCGAGCTCGTGTGGAGAGAGCTTGTCGCGCACGGCCGGCGGAACCGTCGCCGCATCCAGCGGGATCCGGCCGACGACCTGAGGACGCGCATCCGGATTATCCGGATCAGCCTCGGTTCCGCTTCGGACGAGGCGCAGCATCCCCTCGTGTTCGACCAGGCGCATCCTGTTCCCGCCATTTTGGATTCCGCCGGACGATGCCACCCCGCACTGGGTGCCGCAAGAACTGGGGAAGCGGCAGTTCCGCGTATCGGCGCGCCCTTTCGCCGCGTCCTTGAAGCCTCTGCCGGCGCGCGCCAGCTTGCCGTTCATGGAACCTCTCCGCGGCGGGCTCCGGGCGTTGCCGCCATTGCCGCGCGCACCCACCATCTCTCGCAATCTTGTGATGCGAAGCTGCCGAAGGGGCCTGATCGATGAAGCAAGTATCCGTCGGACGCATTCTCGTCCCTCTGCTCGCGGCGCTGGCCGTCGCCCTGCCCTCCCCCCAGGCCGCCGCGGAATCCTGCGGCGCGGGCCCGGGCTCTGGCCTCACCACAACGCCGCAGGTGAGGCGCGGGCATGAGGTGCGCTTCCAGGACCGGCTTTCCCAGATCGAGAGCGCGCTGAACACCGAGAGGTTCGACGCGATCGTCGTTGGTGACTCCATCGTCCAGCAATGGCCGGCCGACATGCTGGCGCAGGTCTTCCCCGGGCGGCGCGTGCTGAACGCGGGCGTGGGGGGCGACGGCACGGCCGCCCTCCTCCACCGCCTCGATTCCGCGCGCGAGCCGGCCGTGGTGCAGGGGCAGCGCATCGAGATCGGCGTTTCCGGCTGGGAGCGCCAGCGCCCTTCCGACGTCGTCGTGCTGATCGGCACCAACGATCTGCGCCGCGCGACGCCCTGTGACATCGTGGCCGGCGTGCTCGCCGTGGTGGGCCGGCTGCACCGCCTCTATCCTGCCGCTACCATTCACGTGCTGAGCATTCTCCCGCGTGGCGCGACGCAAGAGGAATTCGTCCCGGAAATCGGGACGGTAAACGCAAGTCTGGCCGGGATGGCCTCCTCGTCCGGCCGGTTCCGGTTTGTGGACGCGCGCGCCGCGCTGCTGTGCGGACAGGGTGCGGCTTGCGGGGTCGCGCGGCCGCCGAACTTCGTCCACCTCACGCGAGAGGGCTACGCGGCGTTGGGCCGGGCGCTGCGCGCCGAACTGTCGCGCCAGAATCGATGAATGTCTCTTGCGTCACCCACCGCAGGGATAGAGAATTCGGACGCGAACTCCGCTGCGGTGCCCCAACCTGCACGGGTACCCGGCGGCGAGAATTGCAGGCCAACCTGCTGCTTGCCGGAAGGACAACAAGATGCCCGCCACGCCCGAAAACGCCGAAGCCCGCCAGCGAAGCCTCTACCTCGCCACGCGGATCAAGGAGCTGCAGACGGAGATCAAGTCCCTGCAGGCCGAGAAGAAGGGCCTTGCCGAGAAGCTGAAGGCGGTTCCGGACCGCAAGAGCGACGAGGCCAAGGCCCTGAAGGTGCGCCGCGTTTACGTTGCTAACCGCCCGACTGAGGCGAGGGCGGAGCTGACCGCGGCCGTGGAGGAGCGCAAGGGGCTCGCCTCCAAGCTTCGGGCCTGATCGCAGGCTTCCCATCGCAGGCTTCTACAGGTGACAGCGGGGCGGGCCCGTGCGGCCCGTCCTGCCCACAAGACTGATTCATGACGGACGACCAGCACATGACGGCAGAGCAGGCGGGCGCAGCGGAAACAGGCCCGGCTGGTCGCGCGCCGACCTTCGTTTTCGTCGAGGCCAACGGGAGCGAGCTGACGCTTCCCCTTGGCGGTCTCCGCCCCCGGATCGCGGGCCTTGCCTCCGATCTGCAGAGGCAGGTCGCGCAGGGCTCCGTCGTGGGGCTGATGTTCCGGTCCGAGCCGATCCTCGTCCTCGCCTGGCTCGCCTGCCTCCACGCGGGGCTGCGCCCGCTCGTCATGCAGTACCCCACGACGAAGCAGAGCCGGGAGTACTGGCGCGCCTCCGTCGCCAACACCGTGGAGCGCGCCGGGCTGGCGGCGCTGCTGTGCGACGAGTACTGCGTCTCCCTCGGCATGCCGGAAGGCGCGCGGGCGATCGTGCTGCCCCGCTTCGAGGACATCCCGGCGGCGCCCGAGGGAACGGCGCTGCCCGCCCTGCTGCCGGAGAGCTTCGCGATCGTGCAGCTCTCCTCCGGCACCACGGGCTTCCGCAAGGCGGTGGAGTTCCGGTCGGACGACCTGCGGCGGCACGTGGCCGACTATAACGAGACCCTGCGGCTGGAGCCCGGGCGGGACTGCGTGGTCTCCTGGCTGCCGCTCTATCACGACATGGGCTATGTCGCCTGCTTCGTCATGCCTCTGCTGCTCGGCATTGACGTGGTGATGATGGATCCCATGACCTGGGTACGGAACCCCGTCATGCTGTTCGACGCGGTGGAGCGCCACCGCGGCACGGTCACCTACATGCCGAATTTTGGCTTCGAGGTGATGGCGCGGGCCGAACCGCGCCCCCTGCCCTCCGTGCGACACTGGATCTCCTGCTCCGAGCCGGTCTCCGCCGTGACCACGCGGCGCTTCATGGAACGGATCGGCGCGCCCGACGAAACCTTCTCGGCCTGCTACGCCATGGCCGAGAACATCTTCGCCGTCTCCTTCTCGCGCGGGCTGGTCACGCGCACGATCGATGGGCGCGAGGTCGTCTCCTGCGGCCGCCCGATCACGGGGGTGGAGGTGAAGGTGGTGGAGGACGAGCTGTGGGTCCGCAGCCCCACCTCGCTCCGCAACTACATGGGCGGCGATGACATCCGCGACGCGGAGGGCTTCTACCCCACCGGCGACCTCGGCCAGATCATCGAGGGCGAGTTGCACGTCACCGGCCGCAAGCAGGACCTGATCACCCAGGCCGGCCGCAAGTTCATGCTCTCCGACATCGACCTGGCGGTGAACGAGGCCTTCCCGGAGGTGAAGGGCCGTGTCGCCGCCGTGCAGGTCTATGACGAGCGGCTGGGCACGCAGAAGCCGCTGGTGCTGATCGAGGACAAGGACTTCTTCCTGCGCCGGGACACGGACGCGGTGGCGGACGCCATCCGCGACGCCACCGGCCTGGACCAGATGGAGGTGGCCTTCGTGCCGCCCCGCTTCCTGACCAAGACCTCCTCCGGCAAGATCAACCGCAAGAAGTCCGCGCAGGACTGGGCTGCGCATCTGGAGCAGAAGTCGGGGGCCGCCGTGCAGGGCGCCTCGGTCGAGACGGAGCTGAGGCACTACTACGAGCACCTGCCCTGGGACGTGCCCGTGCGGGGAATCCTGGACTCCCTCTCGCTCACCGTGCTGCGCATCATCCTGAACGATGCCGGCATCGCCTTCGACCCGGACGCGACGCTGGACGACTTCGTCCGCCAGGGTGCCGGCGGCGCGGAGAAGGCGGAGGCGGAATACCTCTACATCGTCTCCCTCGCCGACCGCGGAACGCTAAAGCACATCACGCCGCAGCACATCGAGGCCCTCTCGCGCCGCCTGAAGATCCCGGTGGTGCTGGAGCACCTCTGCCTGCCGCCGGCCGCAGTCACCCTCTCCGACCTCGTCTTCCAGGACTACTTCCTGCCGCGCGTGGACCGGGCGGACTACGCCGTGGTGGAGCGGCAACTGAACAAGCTGCGCCGCGCCAGCCTCATCCTCGTGGACGACGTGGCGGAGATGGTCTTCCCGCCTGCACAGGTCTACGGCGCCCTCTCCCACAACCTGGAGCGCGATCCGCGCGCCGACCTGATCACCGTGCGCTGGCAGCGCTACCCGCAGATGCACCAGAAGCTGCCGCTGACGGTCGTCTCGGGCCGCGACCTGCCCTTCCGGCACCGCTCCGACACCATCATGCGCCTCGGCGCCTATCTGAAGACACCGGTCTTCCGCATCGCCACGCTGCGCGAGACGGCCGAATTTACGGATGACTGGGAGCACCGGCTGTTCGAGGAGTTCCCAGACCGCGCGGATGCGCGCCTGCACCTCCAGCCCGGCGCCTTCATGCAGGGGCTGGCATCCTGGATCGAAGCCCTCCCCAAGCCGCCGAAGCGGCAGAGCGGCGTTCCGGTCACCGCTCTGGAGATGTCCGATCTCTCGCATTTCTGCTCCCGCATCGTGGACCGCGATTCGGTGGACAAGGTGCTGGACCGCTTCGACCGTTTCTGCATCGTCGGGCAGGAGTGCAGCGTGCCCTACGTGGCCCGGCGGCTGGAGGAACTGGGCAAGCCCTATGTTCGCTCCCCCAGCTACGCGCCGGATGCGCTCGCGCCCCTTTCGGATTCCTTCGATTGCATCCTGATCTGCGGCGCCCAGGGCCGCTACGCGATCGAGAAGCCCGCCGTCGCGCTGATGGCGGCGGATCCCACCCAGAACACCTGGAACTTTCCCGATCCGTCTTTCGAGACAATGACCTTCGTCGTTCCCCAGACACGCGCGCCCGCCACAGGGCAGGACTGGTACGTTTCCTTCGCACTGGAGCGCGGTGGCGACGACGCGGTGTTCCGGGCGCTGCGCCAGGCGCTGAGGGAACAAGGCATCGCGGCCCGCAAGCGCGTCGAGTCCCGGCGCGCCCTGGCCAAGGCTGGATCCTAGCGCAAGGCGCCTTCCCCTGCCGGGCAGCACAACCCGGCACAAACAACCCTTGCGCGCCCCCTGCGGGCGCCTTGCAACCCCATCCCGGGCGGGTATGCTCGGCTTCGCAGCAAACGCCCGGTTTGCACGACGCTTCGGAGGTGACCGATGCAAGAGGTCAAGTCATTGGACGAGACCACGAGCGACGTGGTGCCGGTCACGATCGCCATTGGCGACAAGGGTAACCTGACCTTCCAGGTCGCCCGGTCCGGCGATCGCGGCGCCTGCTTCTGCCTCGGCGTCCGGAAGTCCGGCAGCACGATGCTCCACAAGATCGTCCACTTCCTGGCCCGCCATAACGGCGTGAACGCCGTGGACGTGCCCGGCACCTTCTTCAAGAACGGCTTCAACGTATCCGACTGGGTCAACGCCGACCTGTCCGAGGTCGTGAGGCCGAACAACGTCTATCTGGGCTTCCGCTCCTTCCCCGTGAACTTCACGAACTACGAGATCTTCCGGGGCGGCCAGAAGATCTTCATGTTCCGGGACCCGCGCGACGCCCTGGTCAGCCAATACTTCTCCGATGCCTACTCCCACTCCCTCCCCTCGGCGAAGACCGAGACGGGCGCCAAGGCCTCGGAAGAGTTCCTGAAGAAGCGGGCCGATGCGCTCGCGACCGACATCGACGCCTATGTGCTGAAGCATGCGCGGAACTTCCAGAACACGCTGCTCGCGTTCAAGGACGTGCTGGAAGACCCGACCTGCCTCACGCTTCGATACGAGGACTACATCTTCCAGAAAAAACGGCTGATCCACAAAATCCTGAAGCACTTCGACTGGTCCCTCCCGCCGGGCAAGGTGGAAGCACTGCTGGGGCAGATCGATGCGGTGCCGAACGCGGAGGACAAGACCAAGTTCGTCCGCCGCGTCATCCCCGGCGACCACCGCAACAAGCTGCAACCCGAAACCATCCGGCGCCTGAACAACCAGATGCGCGACGCGATGGCGCTCTACGATTACTACTGATTTTCGGCTGGCGGTCTGTCGCGGGGGGGGGGGGGGGGGGGGGGGGGGGGGGGGGGGGGGGCGCGGGGGGGGGGGGGGGGGCGCGGCGGGGGGGGG
>NZ_JANJOU010000015.1 GCF_024594815.1 Roseomonas populi
AAGAAGGAATTCTTCCTCTCCCCGGCCCCCTCTCCATCATCTTTTTCTATCAGCTGGTCTGAGCATCGCTGACGGTGCGCCTCGGCTCTTGGAGCCGAGGCGACTGCAAGGGCAGGATCAGGCCCCAGACGTCAGCGCCACGTCTCAAGTCAGTCCCGCGGCAGCCCGATGCCGGTCCAGGGTTGGACCTATAGGTCCAACCAGCCTCCTGGCGGGGATCCAAGGGGCAGAGCCCCTTGGTGCCGGACCCATCAGAAAGAGATCACGACAACCCCAGCCGCGCCTTAAGCGCCCGCACCGCGCTATCCGGCGTGGTGAGGACGGGCTTGCCCGTGGTGGCCGCGACGAGCGGGGCAGCGCGGGCGAGGCTGAACTGGGCGAGGGCGATGACGTCGCAGTCGGTGAGGGATCTGGCAGCTTCCGCGGCGAGGCGGTCGTGGGCCTCGCCGTCGCCGCGGTTCAGGGCATCGAGGGCGCCGGCGGCCAGCATCGGAACGAGCGTGACGCCTGATGGGAATTCCGGGGGCATGCTGGCGAGGGTGGGGGCGAAGCTGGCGAGCAGGCCGATGCGGCCGCCGATCGCGGCGGCCTCGGCGACCATGGCCTCATTGGGCTTGAGGACAGGCATCGGGGCGAAGGCCTCGGCCACCGCCTCGATACAGGGGCCGAAGGCGGAACAGGTGAAGAGGATGGCATCGGCGCCGGTGCCCCTGGCGTAGCGGGAGAGGGAGAGAAAGCGGTCCGTCATCGCGGGGGTGAGCGCACCGTCGCGGGCGAGGTCGGCGGAGAGGCTGTCATCCAGCAGGTTCATGAGGGTCGCCTCCGGCCAGAGACGGGCGAAGGCGGCCTCGACGGGCGGCGGGGAATGGCGAAGGGCGTGGATGAGGGCGATCCGCATGGGCTGATCCTGGCGCGGATCCACCTACGAAACAACTGTTGCATCCACCCGGCCATTACGCATTATACGTTTCATGTCCTTCGACGCACCTCTCGAGAGATTGCGCCTGGCCCTGCCGGATCTGCCGCCCCGCTTACGGGAGGCGGCGCGCTATCTCGCGGAGCACGAGTTCGACGCCACCACGCGATCGATGCGGGATCTGGCGGCGGATGCGGGGGCAAATCCGGCCAGCTTCACACGCCTGGCGCAGGCCCTCGGCTATGCGGGCTGGGAACCCCTGCGCGCGGCCCTGGTGGAAGCGCGCCGGCCGGCGGCCCCCTTCTCCGGCCGTGCCAGGACAAGGGGCGACCTGCCCGCGGCGATGCTGTCCGCCGATGCGGCGATGCTCGGGGCGCTGAAGGCCGGGCCGGTAGCGGGCGCGGCGGCGGCGCTGCACCGGGCGCCGCGGATCTGGTGCGCGGGGTTCCGCTCCTGCCGTGCGGTGGCAGGGCTGCTGCACTACCAGCTGAGGCTGTTCCGGCCGGAAACCCGGCTGGTTGGGGCGGAGGGGCCGGAGGAACTGGACCTGGACGCCTTTTCCAGCCGCGACGCCGTGGTGCTGGCGAGCTTCGCGCCCTACTCGGCGGAGGCGGTGCGGACGGCGGCGGCGGCGCGCGCGGCCGGGGCGGTGCTGGTGGTACTGGCGGATTCCCCGGCGGCGCCGGTGGCGCGCGGGGCGGCGCACCTGCTGCGGTTCGAGGCCGATGGGCCGGGCTTCTTCCACTCGCTGACAGGGGCTGTCTCGCTGGCGCAGGCGCTGGCGGCGGCGGTGTTCGCGCATGGCGGCGCGGCGGCGATGGAAAGGCTGCGCCAGGCGGAGGCGCGCCTGGCTGAACTCTCCCGCTACGCGCCCGAATCCGGAGGAGATCCTTGATGATGTCCCGTCTTCTGCATCGTGGCCGCGCCACGCCGCCTGTGGCGGTCTCCGGTCAGGGCTGCTGGCTGCGGGATTCCGAGGGGCGCGAGGTGCTGGACGCCTCCGGCGGCGCGGCGGTCTCCTGCCTGGGTCACGGGCACCCGGAGGTGATCGCGGCGGTGCAGCAGCAGGTGGCGGCGCTGGAGTACGCGCACACCGGCTTCTTCACCAATGAGCCGGCGGAGCGCCTGGGCGAGGTGCTGGTGGGCCACGAGCCGGGTGGGCTGAGCCGCGCCTACTTCGTCTCCGGCGGATCGGAGGCGATGGAGGCGGCGCTGAAGCTGGCGCGGCAGCACTTCGTGGAGAAGGGCGAGCCGCGACGCACGCGCTTCATCGCGCGCCGCCAGAGCTACCACGGCAACACGCTGGGTGCCCTGGCGCTGGGCGGGAACGCGGCCCGGCGCGCGCCCTATGCCCCGATCCTGGCGGATGCCTTCAGCCATGTCTCCGCCGCCTTCCCCTATCGCGGGATGCGGGAGAGCGAGGACGAGCAGGGTTACGTGGCGTGTCTCGCGGAGGAGCTGGAGGCGGAGTTCCAGCGCCTGGGCCCGGGGAACGTGGCCGCCTTCGTCGCGGAAACGGTGGTCGGCGCCACGGCCGGCTGCGCCGCGCCGCCCGCCGGCTACTTCCGGGCCGTGCGCGAGATCTGCGACCGCCATGGCGCCCTGCTGATCCTGGACGAGGTGATGAGCGGCATGGGCCGCACGGGCACCCTGCACGCCTGGGAGCAGGAGGGCATCGCGCCGGACATCCAGGCGATCGCGAAGGGCCTGGGCGGCGGCTACCAGCCGATCGGCGCCATCCTGATGAACGACCGGGTGCTGGCGCCGATCATGGCGGGGTCCGGCGCCTTCCAGCACGGCCACACCTACCTGTCCCACCCCGTGGCCTGCGCGGCGGCGCTGGCCGTGCAGGAGGTGATCGCGCGCGACGGCCTGCTGGGCCGGGTCCAGGCCATGGGCGCGCGGCTTGAGGCCGGGCTGGTGGAGCGCTTCGGCAACCACCGCCACGTCGGCGACATCCGCGGGCGCGGCCTGTTCCGCGCCATCGAGCTGGTGGCGGACCGGGCGACGCGGGAACCCTTCGAGCCCACCCGCCGCCTGAATCAGCGCATCCGGGACGAGGCCTTCGCGCGCGGGCTGGCGGTGTACCCCGGCGGCGGCACGGCCGACGGAACACGGGGCGACCACATCCTCCTCGCGCCGCCCTACATCGCGGGGGAGGCGGAGATCGACCTCATCTTGGAGCGGCTCGGGGAAGCCGTGGACGCGGCGCTGGCGGCCTGATGCCGCTTCGCTGCGATCCCTGGCTGACGGGATGTCCCGGGTGGAGGAAGAAAGAATTTTTCCTTCACCCGGACCCCTCACCATCCTCTTCTTTTTCGAGCTGGTCCGACCTTGCTGGAGGTGCGCCGCGGCTCCTGGAGCCGAGGCGACTTTGGAGGCTCGCACCCCCTTCACGCGGCGGAGACACCGTATCAGCCCGATGCGGCGGCCACCGGGCGGGATTACAGGGATCCTGGGCCCCTCGCCTGGAACGGGCGCCTCGCGTTTCGCCGCCCTTAGCGTCGCACCCGGCGGGTGGCGACGAGGTTGACCGCGGGGGAGCCGCCGGAACCGTTCTCGAGGACGACGGCGATCTCCGTGCCCGGGGCGATGGTGAAGCGGATGTTGTCCTCCGCCGTGCCGTTGGGCTCCCGGGTGGGGCGGATACCGCGATAGCAAGCGGCCACGCGCTCCGCTGCCTGGCGCAGCACCTGCGGGGCGCGGTCGGCCCCGCCCCGGCGATTGTTCCCTTCGTGGAGCTCGGCGACGTATCGGGTCTCGCCCGGAGTGGCGGAAACCGCGGCGCGCAGCGCACCGGGGGGAAGCAGCGTGGTACGGACCGGGCCCGCAGGCGCGCTGGCGGGGGCCACCGCGCCGGGCGGGCCACTTGCCGGGCCACCCGGCGCACCGCGCGGCGCGCCGCCCGGGGCGGTGGGCGGGGTGCCGTTGGGCGCGCTCTCCGTCGGGAAGTTCTGGGGTCCACCGGCCAGGAGTTGGACGATGCGCGCCAGTTCGGCGCAGCCCGGGCCACCCGCGGCCTGGGTTTGAGCCCGGGCCTGTGCCGGTATCTGGCAGGCCGCGGCCAACGCCGCGGCGAGGGCGAGACGGTGCCGCATGGCGCCAGATTTTCCCTTCCGTCGATGCGGGCGCACGCTAGTCAGCGCCCCCCGGCAGGGCAAGCGGCAGAGGGGGCGCGATGCCGCGGGTGACGCTTCTTTACGCGGGGCTGCTGGGCCTGGCCTATGTCTGGCTCTCCTGGCGCGTGATCCGGGCGCGGGGGCGCGCGCGGGTTTCGCTCGGGACCGGGGGCGATCCGGCCTTGCAGCGCGCGGGGCGCGTGCACGGCAACTTCGCCGAATACGTGCCGATGGTGCTGGTGCTGCTGATGGCGGACGAGCTGGCCGGCGCCCCCGCGCCGCTGCTTCACGGTGCCGGCATCGCCCTGGTGCTCGGGCGGCTGCTCCACGCGCTTTCCATTGGCGGGGAGACGCATCGCATGCGCCTGCGCGTGTCCGGGATGGTCCTGACCTTCCTTTCCCTTCTCTCGCTGGCCGTGGCGGCCATCCTGCTCTCCCTCTCATGAAAGGAATCGAGATGAAGCGGCTTCTCATGGCGGCTTGCACGGCGTTCGGGATCGGTGGCGCGGCGTTCGCCGGGCTGTCCCCGGGCTCGGCGTCCGCCGCGACGCTGGACACAGTGAAGCAGCGCGGCACGCTCGCCTGCGGCGTCTCCACCGGTTTCGCCGGCTTCTCCGTGCCGGACTCGCGCGGCGAGGTACGCGGGCTGGACGCGGATTACTGCCGCGCCATCGCGGCCGCCGTGCTGGGCGACGCGACAAAGGTGCGCTTCGTCGGCCTGACCGCGCAGAACCGCTTCACGGCGCTGCAATCCGGTGAGATCGACGTGCTGCTGCGAAACTCCACCCAGACCTTCCTGCGCGACGCCTCCATCGGGCTCAATGCGGGGCCGGTGAACTTCTACGACGGCCAGGGCTTCGCCCTGCGGCGCGACGCCAACGTGCGCGACGTGAAGGGGCTGGACGGCGCGACGGTCTGCGTGGCCCAGGGCACGACGCACGAGGTGACGCTGGGCGACATCGCCCGCGCCCGCAACATCCGCTTCCAGCCCGTGGTGTTCGAGCGGGTGGACACGATGCAGCAGGCCTTCTTCTCCGGCCGCTGCGACGCGATGACGCAGGACGCATCCGCGCTCGCCGGCGCGATCGCCACCGTGGCGCCGAACGCGGCGGATTACATGGTGCTGCCCGAGACCATCTCGAAGGAGCCCCTGGGCCCGTTCACGCGCAACGGGGACGATGCCTGGAGCAACATTGTGGCCTGGGTGCACTACGGCCTGGTGGAGGCCGAGGAGGCCGGCATCACCGCCGCCAACGCGGACGAGATGGCGCGCGGCCAGAACCCCGTGGCGCAGCGCCTGCTGGGAACCAGCGGCGAGTTCGGGTCGCGCCTTGGGCTCTCGAACGACTGGATGCTGAAGGCGATCAAGGCCGTGGGGAACTACGGCGAGCTGTTCGAACGCAATGTGGGCCAGGGCAGCGCGCTGAAGCTGCCGCGCGGGCTGAACGGGCTCTGGAATGCGGGCGGGCTGATGTACGCGGTGCCGTTCCGGTAGGGCTGCCCCGGGGAGAGGGAGAAGGAATTCTCTCTCCCCGGCCCCCTCACCCTTATCTTCTTCCGTTGGGCTGCCGCGGGATGCGGGGCCTGTGGTTCCCCGACCAGCAATGCCACTCGGCACGGGATGTGCGATTCCCAGCCCCCACCTTCTAGATCAGTCCCGGTGGATGGGATGTGCAGGGGGGCAGCGCCCCCGTGTGCTACTTCAACGGCCGCGCCTGCCCCTCGAATCCGGCCCAGGGATCGGGCTGCTTCAGCCGATCCGGCGCCGTGCGGATGGTGAAGACGTTCGGGTCGAGATCCGGCGTCACCTCAAGCCAGTCCAGCGGCATGGAAACGGTGGCACCGGCCCGTGCGCGCGGGGACCAGGCGGCGACGGCGGAGGCGCCGCGGGCGTTGCGCTGGTAGTCCAGGAAGATGCGCCCCTTGCGGGAGGCCTTGGCGCTCTCGGTGGTGAAGTGGCCGGGCGCCTCTTCCGCCAGGGCGTCGCAGAGGGCGGCGGCCCTGGCGTGCAGCGATTTCCAGGTGGCACCCTGAACCGGGGCGACAAGGTGCAGCCCCTTGCCGCCGGTGGTCTTGCAGAAGGGGACGAGACCGGCGGCCTCCATGCGACGGCGCAGGATTTGCGCGGCCTCCACCACGGTGGCGAAGGGGAGGTCCTCGGCGGGGTCGAGGTCGAGGATGAGGCGGTCGGGCTTGGTGACGGCCTTGCTGGGCGCGGGCCAGGGGTGGATCTCCAGCACGCCGGACTGGGCCAGGGCGACCAGGGCCTCGGGCGTGTCCACCTGCAGCAGCGGGGCCTCCTCGCCGCGCGGGGTCACCCGGGTGATGAGGGCCGAGGTGCCGCGCCCGGCATGGCGCTGGAAGAAGCGGTCCCCGGCAAGGCCGTCCGGCGCGCGCAGGAGGGAGAGCGGGCGGCCGGCGATCCAGGGAAGCAGGCGCGGGGCGACGGCCTGCATGTACTCGGCAAGATCGCGCTTGGTGATGCCGTCCTCGGGCCAGAGGGGCTTGTCCGGATGGCTGATCGCGACGCCGCCGATGGTGACCCGCGCGGCGGCGGCGCGGCGGGCGGGCTCCGTTCCGGCGGGGTCTGATGCGGGGTTCTTCGCGGGCTTGGCGCGCTTCTTCGGCGCGGGCTTCGCGGCCGCTTCGCGCGGCTTGCCGGCGATAGCGTCCATGTCGCGGCCCGTGGTGACGGAGCGGTCATTGGCGTCAAGCAGCGCGTCGGCGTCGCCGGGCCGCGCTTCCTCATCCTCGTCCTTGATGAGGAGCCAGTTGTGCTTCCCCGCCTTCCCGCGCGGGCGCATGCGGACGAGGTGCCAGGCGCCGCGCAGCCTCTCCCCGTGCAGGGTGAAGCGCAGGCGCCCGGCCTCCAGATCGGCAGCGGGGTCCTCCGATTGCGGCTCCCAGCTGCCACGATCCCAGAGCATGACCGTGCCGGCGCCGTAGCCCGCGCCGATGGTGCCCTCGAACGTCCCGTACTCGAGGGGGTGGTCCTCCACCTCCACGGCCAGGCGCTTCTCGGCGGGGTCGAGGCTGGGGCCGCGCGTGACGGCCCAGGATTTCAGGACGCCGCCCAGCTCCAGGCGAAAGTCGTAGTGCAGCCGGGTGGCGTCGTGCTTCTGCACCACGAAGGACAGCGCCTTGGCGCGGCGGCGCTTCGGTGCGGCGCCCCGGAACTTCCCTTGGGGCTCCGGGCTGTTCCCGAAATCCCGCTTGGCGCGGTAGGGGGCGAGGGGATCGTCGGCCATGGCGGGAAGGCAACGTCCTTCCCGCCATCTCGGTTCAAGCCAGCATGTCTTTCACCATCGGCACCACCTTCGTCCCGTAGAGCTCGATGCTCCGCATCATCCGCTCGTGCGGCAGGGTGCCGGCGCTGTACTTCATCTCGAACCGGGCGAGGCCGAGGGTCCTGACCGTGCCCGCGATGCGGCGGGCCACGGTCTCGGGCGTGCCGAGATAAAGGGAGCCGCCCTCGATCTCGCGCTCGAAATCAGCGCGCTGCGCCGGCGGCCAGCCACGGTCGGCGCCGATGCGGTCCCGGCCGGCCTTCCAGTGCGGCCACAGCTCCTCCTTCGCCGCCTCCTCCGTATCGGCCACGTAGCCGTGGGAGTGGACGCCGATGGGCTGGGGATCCTTGCCGAACTTCTCCAGCGCCTGGTGGTACAGGTCCACATAGGGGCGGAAGCGCGCGGGATCCCCGCCGATGATGGCGAGCATCAGCGGCAGGCCGTAATGCGCCGCGCGCACCACGGATTGCGGGCTGCCGCCCACGCCGACCCAGCTCTTCAGCGTGCCGTGCTCGATCGGCGGAAAGACGCCGGGCACGTCGAGCGCCGGGCGGATGCTGCCCTGCCACTGCGCCGGGCCGCCCTTCAGCAGCTCCGCGAAGAGGTTCAGCTTCTCCTCGAACAGCGTCTCGTAGTCGTTCAGGTCGAAGCCGAAGAGGGGGAAGGACTCGGTGAAGGAGCCGCGGCCCAGCACCACCTCCGCCCGGCCGTTGGACAGGGCATCCAGCGTGGAGAAGCGCTGGAAGACACGGATCGGGTCGTCCGACGACAGCACGGTGACGGCGGTGCCGAGCCGGATGCGTTCCGTGCGCGCGGCGATGGCGCCCAGCAGCACCTCGGGCGCGGAAACGGCGAAGTCCGCGCGGTGGTGCTCGCCCACGCCGAAGAAGTCGATGCCGAGCCCGTCCGCCAGCACGGCCTCCTCGACAAGGTTGCGAATGACCTGGGCGTGCGGCAGCGGCGCGCCGTCCGGGCCGGCGGTGACGTCCCCGAAGGTATCCAGGGCGAATTCGAGGGGAGCGTTCACGCGAAGTCCTTCAGCAGCGTTCGCGGGGAGAACTGGGCAGGGACGCCCCGGACGTCGAGGCGGTGGCGTCAATGGTCCCCATCAGCGCACGTGATGGCCCGGCTGCTTGGCCCGGCCGGCAAGCACAAAAAATCCGCATCCCCGGGCCAGCCTGGCCCGGGGATGCGGATCGGTCGGGATCGGTCCCGGCTTCGCCGGTTCAGCCGTGCTGGCCGGCGCCGCCCGTCGCGCCGCTCCGCTCCAGGAAGGTCTGCTGCGCATCGGCAACGCTGCCGGCCAGCGGGGTGCGGCTGGCGGTCTGGGTCCAGGCGCCGGAAGCGGTGGCGCCCTCAGGCACGCGGTCCTGGTCAGCGAAGGCCGGGGCGGCGACAGAGCCGATCAGGGCGGCGGCGAGGGCAAGGGTGCGAAGGTTCATCATGGCTGCATGTCCTGGGTGGATCGGGCGGCGGGGTGCCGCCCTTCGTTGACAGAGAAATGCGCTCGTGCGGCCGCGAACTCCAACGCATGAAGCGGATTCCATCTATCCATGAGATGGATGGAACTGATGACCGTCCTCCTTGTGGCTGACCCATACTCGGGTCCAGTGACGCGTTCCAATACTCCGGGGGCGGTCTGTGGCCAGGGAGAGGAAGAAGGAATTCTTCCTCTCCCCGGCCCCCTCTCCATCATCTTTTTCTATCAGCTGGTCTGGGCTTCGCTGACGGTGCGCCTCGGCTCGTGGAGCCGAGGCGATTGCAAGGGCAGGTTGAGGCGCCGGGCGTCAGCGCCACGCCGCAAGTCAGTCCCGCGGCAGCCCGATGCAGGTCCCGGTGTCCCGGGGCTCCTGGCTCGGGACAGACGCTTCGCGTTTGCTCGGGGGTCTAGGGGGTGGAGCCCCTTGGGGCCGGACCGGTCAGGACGACGCCACGAGTGCGCCCGCGGAGAGGCTTGCTGCCACCGCCTCCGCCGCACGGATGCCGTCCACGCCGGCGGAGAGGATGCCGCCCGCGTAGCCAGCGCCCTCCCCGGCCGGGAACAGGCCCGGCGTGTTGAGGCTCTGCCCGGTCTCGTCTCGGCGGATGCGGAGGGGTGAGGAGGTGCGGGTCTCCACCGCCGTCATCACCGCGTCCCCCATGGCGAAGCCGCGGATCTGGCGGTCGAAGGCCGGCAGGGCCTCGCGGATGGCGGCCACGGCGAAGTCCGGCAGGCACAGCGAAAGATCGGTGGGGGTGACGCCGGGCTTGTAGGAGGGGATCACCTCGCCGAGGCGGGTGGAGGGGCGGGCGGCGAGGAAGTCCTCCACGCGCTGCACGGGGGCGTTCCAGTTGGACCCGCCGGCGATGAAGGCGCGCTCTTCCCAGTGGCGTTGGAAGGCAAGGCCGGCGAGCGGTGATCCTGGGTAGTCGCGCTCCGGCGTGATGGAGACGACGATGCCGGCATTGGCGTTGCGCTCGGCGCGCGAGTACTGGCTCATCCCGTTGGTGACGAGGCGGCCGGGCTCCGAGGCGGCGGCGACGACCTGGCCGCCGGGGCACATGCAGAAGGAGTACACCGCGCGGCCCTCGGCGGCGGGCGTCTTGCAGTGGTGCACGATCTTGTAGTCGGCGGCGCCGAGGGTGGGATGGCCGGCCTGGGGGCCGAAGCGGCAGCGGTCGATCAGCCCCTGCGGGTGCTCGATCCGCACGCCGATGGAGAAGGGCTTGGCTTCCATGAACACGCCGCGCTCGTGCAGGGCGGCGAAGGTGTCGCGCGCGGAATGGCCGATGGCCAGCACCACGCGGTCCGCCTCCAGGAAGGTGCCGTCGGAGAGGTGCAGGCCGCGCACGGCGCGGTCCGGCCCCAGCTCGACGTCCTCGACGCGCGTGCCGAAGCGGTACTCGCCACCGAGCGCCTCGATGCCGGCGCGCATCTTCTCCACCATGGAGACGAGGCGGAAGGTGCCGATATGCGGCTTGGAGAGGTAGAGGATCTCCTCCGGCGCGCCGGCGGCCACGAACTCCTCCAGCACCTTGCGGATGCGGTTCGCGTTGTCGCCGATGCCCGAGTAGAGCTTTCCGTCGGAGAAGGTGCCGGCACCGCCCTCGCCGAACTGCACGTTGGATTCCGGGGATAGCACGGAGCGCCGCCACAGGCCCCAGGTGTCCTGCGTGCGCTGGCGCACGATCTGGCCGCGCTCGATCAGGATGGGGCGCAAGCCGAGCTGGGCGAGAATCAGCATGGCGAAGAGGCCGCAGGGGCCGGCGCCGATCACCACGGGCCGCAGGCGCGGCGCGGGCGGGGCGGCGGGCAGGCGATAGGCGGTCTCGGGCGTGGGGGCCACATGGCGTTCCCCTGCCACGCGCGCCAGCACCGCGGCCTCGTCCCGCAGGGTGACGTCCAGCGTGTAGATCAGGGCAATGGCACCGCGGCGGCGGGCATCGTGGCCGCGGCGGAAGACGGTGATGTCCAGCACGTCCTCCGGCGCCACGCGCAGCCGGGCGAGGACGGCGTCGCGCAGGGCTTCGGGCTCGTGGTCGAGGGGGAGCTTGATCTCGGTCAGGCGCAGCATGGTCGGGGGGATATAGGGTTGCTTTCCGCCGAATGATACGCGCGTGGCGACCTCCGTGGCCGACGCGCGTTCCCTGCCCCATATGGCCCCTGCCTTTGGAGTGGATGGAGCGGAATGCCGGGACTGATCACGACGCTGACGCCAAACCCGACCATCGACCTGGCCTGCGAGGCGGAGAAGGTGCGGCCGATCCACAAGATCCGCACCACGGATGAACGGCACGATCCCGGTGGCGGCGGGGTGAACGTGGCCCGCGTGGTGCAGGAACTGGGCGGGCGGGCCCTGGCCGTGGTGCTCTCGGGCGGCGTCACCGGGCGATTCCTGGAGGAGCTGCTGGAGGAAGGCGGCGTGCCGCACCGGGGCGTGCCTATCGAGGGGCTGACGCGGATCAGCCAGACGGTGATGGAGCGAAGCAGCGGGCAGGAGTACCGCTTCGTGCCGGAAGGGCCGGAACTGTCCGAGGCGGAGTGGAAAGCGGCGCTCTCCACCATGGAGGAAGTGGACGCGGACTGGATCGTTGGCAGCGGCAGCCTGCCCCGCGGCGCGCCGGAGGACTTCCACGCCCGGCTGGGCGCCATCGCCGGGAAGCGCGGCCTTCCCTTCGTGCTCGATACCTCCGGTGCCGCGCTGCGGGCGGCGGTGGAGGCGGGGGGGATCGCCCTCGCCAAGCCGAGCCTCGGCGAGTTCGAGGCGCTGGTCGGCCGTAAGCTGGAGGGCGAGGGGGAGCAGCAGCGCGCGGCGGTGGAGCTGGTGCGCTCCGGCAAGGTGGAGATCCTGGCCGTCACCCTCGGCCGCGACGGGGCGATGCTGGCGACCCGAGAGGGCGCGCTGCGCCTTCCCGCCCTGCCGGTGGAGGCCAAGGGCGCGGTGGGCGCCGGGGACAGCTTCCTGGCCGCGATGACCATGGCGCTCTCCGACGGGAAGCCGGCGGCGGAGGCCTTCGCCTGGGGGGTGGCCGCCGGGGCTGCCGCCGTCTCCAACGCGGGCACGGCGCATCCGCGGCGGGGCGACGTGGAGGCGCTGCGGCGGAAGATCCCGGATGAATCCCTGCGGGAGCTGGCGGCATGACGCTGCGTCTGGTCGGCGACATCGGCGGGACCAATGCCCGCTTCGCCCTCTCCGAGGATGGCAGGGCGCCGCGGGACGAGGCGAAGCTGCCCGGCGCGGACTACCCCGGCCCGATCGAGGCTGCGGAGGCCTATCTGGCCGGGCGGGCGGTGGAGGAGGCGGTCCTGGCCGTCGCCACCCCCGTGCTCGGAGACGAGGTGGCCTTCACCAACAGCCCCTGGCGCTTCTCCATCGCGGACGCCAAGCGCCGCCTCGGCGTGGAGCGACTGGCGATCATCAACGACTTCGTCGCCCAGGCCTCCGCCGTGCCGCATCTGGAACAGGGGGAGTGCCGGGTGCTGAAGGAGGGTTCCCCGAAGCCCACCCACCCGGCCGTGGTGCTGGGCCCGGGTACGGGGCTGGGCGTGGCCTTCCTGGTGGATGCCGGCGGCACCTCCCGCGTGCTGCCAAGCGAGGGCGGCCATGCCTCCTTCGCACCGCAGGACGATCTGCAGGAGGAGGTGCTGCGGCGCCTGCGCGTCACCTATGGCGGGCACGTCTCGCTGGAGCGCGTCCTCTCCGGCCCCGGGCTGCTGGCGCTGGCGCGGATTATCGGGGAGGTGCAGGGGCGGCCGGTGGAGCTGGCCGGGCCGCCCGACGTCTCCGCGCGCGCGGCGGCGGGCGACTGCCCGGTCTGCTCCGAGGCGTTGCGGGTCTTCTCCGGCGTGCTCGGGGCCGCCGCCGGCAACCTGGCGCTGACGCTCCTTGCCGATCGGGGCGTCTACGTCACGGGCGGGCTGTGCCGGAATCTCGGGCCGCTGCTGGACGTGGCGGCGCTGCGGGCGGGCTTCACGGGCAAGGGGCGTTTCGCCGGATATCTGGAGAAGGTGCCGGTCATCCAGGTGATGCGGCCGCATTCCGGGCTGCTGGGCGCGGCCGCCTGGCGGATCGGGGGCTGATGATACCGGGAGCCTTTCCTCTGGCCCACTCCGCCCCCTGGCCTCCCGGGCAGATGCCAAGCGTGCGCCCCGGGCCAGCGGCCTAAGACCCTCGGGTCCCCCCCCGCCTGCCGCCGAGCCCGCCCTGACATGGGACTTTTCGTAGGGGCGCTTCCCCTGTCCCCGCAGTCGCCTCGAGCCGATGGCCTGAGGCGAACTGCCGGCCGCGCAGCCCCAACCCGCAGAAAAGGTGATGGTGAGAGGCCCAGGGAGAGGACGAATCCTTCTTCCCCTCCCTGGCACAGAGCATCAGCGCAGGAACAGCACCCGGCTACCGGGCATTCCTGCCCTGCCGCAGGGCGTTGTCCGCGGCCCGGACGGCCTCGGGAAACCGGGCGAGGTCGGGTGTCCAGACCTCCAGGTACTCTGCCCCGCTGCGGACGCCGCGCTCCAGGGTGGCCGCATAGTCGGGCTCGGCGCATTCGAGGGGTGCCTCGCGCCGGTTGGTGTTGCATCCAGCACCCTGGAAGCCGCGGAAGAGGTTGGTCTGCCAGCCGATGACGGTTCCCTGCCGGCGGGCATCCAGGACGGTCGGCGCCAGGTCGCCGTCGAGGGACAGCGCGTTCCACTGCAGGGCGAAGCGGGAGCCGAACAGGCGGCGGCCCTCGGCGATGATGCGGGCCTTCACGGGGGGATTCCGGTCCGGGGCGCCGTTGTCGCCTACTGGCGGGAAGTCGTTCCGCTCCAGGATGTCCTGCGCCAGGAGCTTGCCGGGAAAGGCCTCGGCGATGATGCGGGAAAGGCGCACCCAGGCTTCCACCATCACGTCGGTGCGGTATCCGGCGGCCACCCAGCGCGGCGTGTCGTCCGGCGGCGGGCTGCCGCAGGCGCTGCCGGCGGCGCGCCAGGGCATGTTCAGCTCCTCGCTGATGCGGTTCACGCCCGTCAGCTTCACGATCCGCAGCGCCTCCCACGCGCCGGGGGTCTGCCGCAGGTGCTGCGACACGGCGGTCCACATCCGCTGGAAGGCGGCCTGGTAGGCCGGGTCCCACGGCAGGGGCAGGTCGACGGAGATGCAGGTGGGGCGCGCCCCGGCCTGCTCGGTCCCGCCCTGGCTCGTGCTGAGGCGCAGCGTGCGTATGCCGGCGCTTCCCAGCCATGCCGGCGCCCGCCCGCCGGCAATGACGGACAGGGAGACGCGCTTTCCGGCGGCCACGGCCCGGGTCATCTCGCGGTCCAGCAGGGTGAAGTCGAAGCGGCCGGGCTCCGGCTCGATCACGGCCCAGGGCAGGCGGATATAGACCCCGCTGGCCTGGCGGCTGCCGTACACCGCGTCCGGCATGGTCCGGTTCGCGTTCAGCAGCGGCGTGCCGGCGACATAGACACCCCGGTAGTCGCCCACCTCCGGCCCACGAGCAAGGGTCGCAAGAGGCAGCAGCGCCAGGAGGGCCGCCATGATCGCGGCCGCCGCAATCCTCGCAGGCCAGCGTCTGGCCGCTCGTTTCTCTCGCACGGGCATCTCCGGTTCCGTCCGGGCGCCCCGGTGGGCGGGGCGCCCGGATCATTGTGCTTGCGCGACGCGAGGGGAAGCCTTCGCCGCATGGAGTTGCCGCCCGGCGTTCCGTGGGTTGTGATAGGCGAGTAGATAGAAAGTTCTGCAACCACTTGCAGAGAAGACTTTAGTTCACCTAAAGTCCGCTCATGCCTGACCTGAAACGACTGTTCCGAGAGAGCGGCAAGCGCCAGAGCGACATCGCCGCGGCGGTCGGCCGCAGCGAGGGAGCCGTCAGCCAATGGGTCAGCGGCGACCGGGAGATCCCCGCCGACCTCGTGCTCAGGATCGAGGAATTCACGGGCATCCCGCGCCACCGCCTCCGGCCCGACCTCTGGGAGACCAGCATGACCAGCAGCGCGCGGCCGACGCCGCCCGACCTGACCCATCTGCAGCGCCTGGAGGCCGAGAGCATCCACATCATCCGCGAGGTTGCGGCCGAAGCGCGCAAGCCGGTGATGCTCTACTCCGTCGGCAAGGACAGCGCGGTCATGCTGCACCTGGCGAAGAAGGCCTTCGCCCCGGGCGTGCCGCCCTTCCCGCTGCTGCACGTGAACACGACCTGGAAGTTCCGGGATATGATCACCTTCCGCGACGAGCGGGTGCGGTCGATGGGCATGGAGCTCATCGAGTGGATCAACCAGGAGGGCGTGGCCCAGGGGATCAACCCCTTCGACCACGGCGGCGCCTACACGGACATCATGAAGACGGTCGCGCTGAAGGCCGCGCTGGACCACCACGGCTTCGACGTGGCCTTCGGCGGCGCCCGCCGCGACGAGGAGAAGAGCCGCGCGAAGGAGCGCATCTTCTCCTTCCGCTCCGAGGCGCATCGCTGGGATCCCAAGCGCCAGCGCCCGGAGCTATGGAACCTCTACAACACGCGGATCGGCAACAAGGAGAGCATCCGCGTCTTCCCGATCTCCAACTGGACCGAGTTGGACATCTGGCAGTACATCCACCTGGAGAGCATCCCCATCGTCCCGCTCTACTTCTCGGCGGAGCGCCCGGTCGTTCAGCATAACGGCCTGACGATCATGGTGGACGACGAGCGGATGCGCATCCCGCCCGGCCAGGCCCCGCAGATGAAGCGGATCCGCTTCCGCACCCTCGGCTGCTACCCGCTGACCGGCGCGGTGGAGAGCGAGGCGGCCACGCTGCCCGAGATCATCCAGGAGATGCTGCTGACCCGCACCAGCGAGCGCCAGGGCCGCGCGATCGACCACGACGCCGCCGCCTCCATGGAGAAGAAGAAGCAGGAGGGGTACTTCTGATGGCCCATGTCAGCGACCTCATCGCCACCGACATCGGGGCCTACCTGAAGCAGCACGAGACGAAGAGCCTGCTGCGCTTCATCACCTGCGGCTCGGTGGACGACGGCAAGTCCACCCTCATCGGGCGCCTGCTCTACGACAGCAAGATGATCTTCGAGGACCAGCTCGCCGCTCTGGAATCTGATTCCAAGAAGATGGGCACCCAGGGCGAGAACATCGACTTCGCCCTGCTGGTGGACGGCCTGGCCGCGGAGCGCGAGCAGGGCATCACCATCGACGTGGCCTACCGCTTCTTCTCCACGGACAAGCGCAAGTTCATCGTGGCCGACACCCCCGGCCACGAGCAGTACACGCGCAACATGGTCACCGGCGCCTCCACCGCCGACCTCGCCGTGATCCTGATCGACGCGCGCAAGGGCGTGCTGACGCAAACGCGGCGCCACTCCTACCTCGTCTCCCTGCTGGGCATCCGGAACGTGGTGCTGGCGATCAACAAGATGGACGCGGTCGGCTACAGCCGGGAGGTCTTCGACCGCATCCTCGGCGACTACATGGCTTTCGCCGCCCCGCTGGCCATCGAGAAGATCGTGCCCATCCCCATCTCCGCGCTGATGGGCGACAACATCACCGAGCGCAGCGGCAACATGTCCTGGTACGCGGGTCCGACGCTGATGTCGCATCTGGAGACCGTGAGCATCGCCCGCCAGCCCTCGGGCGCGGCCTTCCGCATGCCCGTGCAGTGGGTCAACCGCCCGAACATGAACTTCCGCGGCTTCTCCGGCCTGATCGCCGCGGGCACGATCTTCCCCGGCGACCCCGTGAAGATCATGCCCTCCGCCCGGCAGAGCCGCGTCGCCTCCGTGATCCTGGACGGCGAGATGCCCTACGCCACGGCCGGCCAGTCCGTCACGATCACGCTCGAGGACGAGGTCGATTGCAGCCGGGGCGACGTGATCTGCGCCGGCGAGAGCCCCGCCGAGGTCTCCGACCAGTTCGAGACGACGCTGGTCTGGATGAACGACAACCCGATGCTCAGCGGGCGCAGCTACCTGATGAAGATCGGGGCGAAGACCGTCACCGCCTCCGTCACGACCCTCAAGCACAAGGTCAACGTCAACACGCTGGAGCAGAGCGCGGCGCGCGACCTGAAGCTGAACGAGATCGGCGTCTGCAACATCAGCCTGGACCAGGCGATCGCCTTCGATCCCTATGAGGAGAACCGCCACACCGGCGGCTTCATCCTTATCGACCGGCTGACGAACGAGACGGTCGCGGCCGGGCTGATCCACTTCGCCCTGCGCCGGGCGCAGAACATCCACTGGCAGTCCGTGGATGTCGGGCGCGAGGCGCGTGCGGACCAGAAGCGGCAGCGCCCCTGCGTGCTGTGGTTCACCGGCCTGTCGGGCGCCGGCAAGTCCACCATCGCCAACCTGGTGGAACGCCGCCTCTTCGCCATGGGCAAGCACACCTACATGCTGGACGGCGACAACGTGCGCCACGGCCTGTGCCGCGACCTCGGCTTCACCAACGCGGACCGGGTGGAGAACATCCGCCGCGTGGGCGAGGTGGCGAAGCTGATGGCCGATGCCGGCCTCATCGTCCTTGCCTCCTTCATCTCCCCCTTCCGCTCCGAGCGCGACATGGTGCGCCGCCTGCTGCCGGAGGGAGACTTCCTTGAGGTCTTCGTGGACGTGCCGCTGGACGTGGCGGAGAGCCGTGATCCCAAGGGGCTCTACAAGAAGGCGCGGGCCGGCGAGATCACCAACTTCACCGGCGTCTCCAGCCCCTACGAGCCGCCCGAGACGCCGGAGCTGCACATCCAGACGGCGAAGATGCGGCCGGAGGACGCCGCCGAGCTGATCGTGGCCGGGCTTGAGGCGCGCGGCCTGCTGCGGGGCGGCGATGCCTAGCGCCGTCACCCTCGACCTCGCCGAGCTCGCCGCGGCGGTTCGCCCGATCGCCGAAAGGGCCGGGCAGGCCGCGATGTGCTTCTACGGCGACGCCGCTGCCACCCTGAAGACGGATGGCAGCCCGGTGACGGCGGCCGACGGCGCGGCGGAGGACGTGATCCTGCCCGCGCTGCGCGCCCTGACACCCGACATCCCCGTGGTGTCGGAGGAGGAGGCCTCCAAGGGCCTCTCGCCCGAGGTGACGGGCCCGCGCTTCTGGCTGGTGGATCCGCTGGACGGCACGCGCGAGTTCATCAGCGCCAACGGCGAGTTCACGGTGAACATCGCGCTGGTCGAGGACGGCGTGCCGGTGCTGGGCGTGGTCGTCGTGCCCGCGCGGGGCGAGACCTATCTCGGCGCTGGCCCCGGGACCGCGCTGCTGGCCGATGCCGGCGGCGAGCGCCCCATCGCCGCGCGCCCGGTTCCGGAGGATGGGCTGACCGTCGTCGGCTCCCGCTCTCACGGCGATGCGGCCGCCATGGAAGCCTTCCTGAACGGCCGCAAGGTGGCCGCCTTCCGCCCGGCCGGCAGCTCCCTGAAGCTCTGCCTCATCGCGCGGGGCGAGGCCGATCTCTACCCCCGCCTCGGCACCACGATGGAGTGGGACATCGCGGCCGGCGACGCCGTGCTGCGCGCAGCGGGCGGCCGGGTGGAGACGCTGGATGGCGGGCCCTTCGCCTACGGCAAGCCCGGTTACCGCAACCCGCACTTCGTCGCCTCCGGCCGCTAGCCCTTGCCCGCCCCCTGCCCCATCCGGCGGTGGCGCGCCGCCGCGGCCCGGGGAACCGCGCATGCCTGACATCACCTATGCCGCCTCCGGGCTCGGCGTCGGCCTGCTGGTCGGGCTGACGGGGGTGGGTGGCGGCTCGCTCATGACGCCGCTCCTGATCCTGCTCTTCGGCGTCCATCCTGCCTCGGCCGTCGGCAGCGATCTGCTCTACGCGGCCAGCACCAAGGCGGTGGGCACCGCCGTGCACGGGCTGCACGGCAGCGTCGGGTGGCGCATCGTGGGACTCCTGGCCGCGGGCAGCGTGCCCGCCACGGCCTTCACCATCCTGCTGGCCGCCTATCTCGGCATCGGCGGGGGCGGCAGGTCGCACTTCATCGCGGTTGCGCTCGGCATCGTGCTGCTGCTCACGGCGGCTGTCATGCTCTGCCAGAAGCAGGTCGTGGCGGCGGTGTCGGGCCTGCTGGGCCGGACGGGGCGGGTGAACACGCCCGCCCTGACCGTCCTGGTCGGCGCGATGCTGGGCGTGATGGTCACCCTTACTTCGGTGGGCGCCGGCGCGATCGGGATGACGGCGCTGCTCATCCTCTACCCCAAGCTGCCCGCCGTCCGGCTGGTCGGCTCCGACATCGCGCACGCCGTGCCGCTCACCCTCTTGGCCGGGTTCGGGCACTGGTGGCTGGGCACGGTGGATTTCGGCCTCGTCGGGTCGCTCCTGGCCGGCTCGATCCCCGGGATCATCCTCGGCAGCCTTCTCTCGAACCGGGTACCGGAGAGATCCCTGCGCGTCTGCCTCGCCCTGGTCCTAACCGCCGTGGCCTTCACGCTGATCCTTTGATCCCCAGCCCGAGAGGCGGTGGGACCGCGGTGTAGGCGTACCGTCCTCGGAGCAGCGGGGCGGAGCAGCGGGGAATGGCACGCTCGCGGGGAAGGGCAGGAACGGGCATTCGCCTCCAGGGCTGCCTCCCGACACAAATCCTTCACCGATCCGACACGCACCGTTCAAGGGCGGCCGGTAGGTAGCCGCCATGTTGATCATCGAGGGACTGAGCCGCCGCTTCGGCGAGCGGCTCGCCGTGGACGATGTGTGCCTGGAGGTGCCGCGCGGCAGCTTCGTGGGCGTCATCGGCCGTTCCGGCGCGGGCAAATCCACCCTTCTGCGCATGGTGAACCGCCTGGCGGAGCCGACGGCCGGCCGCGTCCTGTGGGACGGCACGGACGTGACCGCCCTGCGCGGCCGCGAATTGCGGGACTGGCGGGCGCGCTGCGCCATGGTGTTCCAGCAGTTCAACCTCTCCGGCCGGCTGGACGTGCTGACGAACGTGCTCGTCGGCCGGCTGAACAGGGTGCCGGCCCATCGCTCCCTCCTGCGCCTCTGGTCCGACGAGGATCGGGCGGTCGCCCTCTCGGCGCTGGAGCGGCTGGATATCGCCAACCTCGCCTCCCAACGGGCGGAGCACCTCTCCGGCGGGCAGCAGCAGCGCGTGGCCATCGCCCGCGCCCTGGTGCAGGAGCCGGAGATCATCCTGGCTGACGAGCCGATCGCCTCGCTGGACCCGCGCAACACCCGCGTGGTGATGGACGCCCTGGCGCGGATCAGCCGGGACTACGGCATCACCGTCCTCTGCAACCTCCACTCCCTCGACATCGCGCGCGCCTACTGCGACCGGCTGGTCGGCCTCTCAGCCGGCCGGCTCGTCTTCGACGGCCCGCCCGACGCACTGGACGAGGCGGCGGCGCGCGAACTCTACGGGCTCGAGGCCGAGGACGCGGTCGGGCCCGCGCCTGCGCCGATGCCGGGCAGCCCCGCCCCGCAGGCCAGCCCCTTCACCCTTCACGCCTGACGCCCCGGCGCCAAGCGCCACCACGGAGAGCTACCGATGATCCTGCAACGCCGCGCCCTGCTGGGCGCCACGGCCGCCATGCTGGCCACCCCGTCCGTGCTGCGCGCCCAAGGCGCCGCCCCCTGGGCCAGCCGCTACCCGGAGCTGGTCTTCGCGATCATCCCCTCCGAGAATGCCTCGGGCGTGACGGAGCGCTACGGGCCCTTCATCGAGTACCTGTCCAAGCGGCTCGGCACGAAGGTCACGCTGCGCATCGCCAATGACTACGCGGCGGTGATCGAGGGCCAGCGCGCCGGCAACATCCACATCGCCTCCTACGGCCCCTCCTCCTTCGCCCGCGCGCTGATGACGGGATCCCAGATCACCGCCTTCGCGATCGAGACGAACCTGGACGGCACGAAGGGCTACTACTCCGTCTTCTACGTGAAGAAGGACAGCCCCTATCAGCGCGTGGAGGACCTGCGCGGCAAGAACCTCGGCCTGGTGGACCCCAACTCCACCTCCGGCAACAACGTGCCGCGCTTCGCGCTGAACAAGATGAACATCAAGCCGGAGGAATTCTTCGGCCGCGTCGTCTACACCGGCAGCCACGAGAACGCCGTGATCGCGCTCAACCAGGGCACGGTGGACATGTGCGCCAACTGGTGGAACGACGAGCAGGAAAGCAACCTGCTGCGCATGGCGCGCAAGGGCATGGTGAAGGCGGAGGACTTCCGCATCATCTTCAAGTCCGACCAGATCGTGAACTCGCCCATGGCCTACCTGAACGCCATGCCGGAGGAGCTGAAGACCGCCATCCGCACCGCCGTGCTGGAACTGGCCACCGCCGACAAGAAGGCGTTCGACGCCATCTACGAGGGCAAGCAGGGCCCGCTGGTGGCCGTGGACAACAAGGCCTACGACCCGATCATCGAGCTGAACCGCTTCGTGGACAACCTGCGCCGCCGCGGCTGACGCCGGCGCGGACCAGACCCCGCGCACCGAAGCACCCGCCGCCCCGGCCCCCGGGGCGGCGGATCCCTTTCCAGGAGCCCTTCCCCTGGCCACTGCCATCGCCCCCTTGCCCGACGGCCGCCTGCACGAGCTGCTGGACGGCTACCGCCAGGCCGCGCGCGGCCCGCGCCGCCGCGCCCTCCTCCTCGCCCTCGCCATCGCCGCCCTCGCGCTGCTGGCCGGCCACGTGGCGGAGGTGGACCTGCCCCGGCTCTGGGAGCATCTCGGCGGCTTCCTCGGCTATTTCGACCGCATTACCGCGCTGGAATCCGGCGGCGGCCGCGTCTGGACCGACCCGGCGGAGTGGTTCTGGGGCCTGAAGAAGTGGGGCCTGCTCCTCGCCGACACCCTTCTCATCGCCTATGTCGGCACCGCGCTCGGCGCGATCGGCGGCTTCGTGCTCTCCTTCGTCGCGGCCGCGAACCTCGTGCCGAACCCCTGGATCCGCGGCACCGCCCGGCGCTTCCTCGAGTTCTGCCGCACCGTGCCGGACATCGTCTTCGCCCTGGTCTTCGTGATCGCCTTCGGGCTGGGCCCGGTCCCGGGCGTACTGGCGATTGCCATCCACACCATGGGCGCGCTCGGCAAGCTCTTCTCCGAGGTGGTGGAGAACATCGACCGCAAGCCGGTGGAGGGCGCGGTCGCCGCCGGCGCTTCCTGGGTGGCAGTCGTGCGCTTCGCCGCGCTGCCGCAGGTGCTGGCCAACTTCGTCAGCTACGCGCTGCTGCGCTTCGAGATCAACGTGCGCCAGGCCTCCGTGCTCGGCTTCGTCGGCGCGGGCGGGATCGGGCAGGACCTGATCGAGGCGATCCGCAAGTTCTACTATAACGACGTCTCCGCCATCCTCCTGCTCATCATCGTCACCGTCATGCTCATCGACTTCGGTACGGAGAAGCTTCGCCACCGCCTCATCGGCGCGATGGAGCGCGGGGCATGAGCGCCGCCCGTCCTCTCACCCTGCGTGAGGCCGCACGGGCCGACATGGCCGGCCTCGCCGCACGTCACCCCGGCCAGTTCCGCCGCGTCACCGCCGCGCGGGCGCGCGCCATCGGCATCTCCGCCGCCGCCGTCGCGCTTCTCGCCTTCGGCCTCTGGCGGCTGGAGTTCTCGCCCGGCCGCATCGCCGGCGGCTTCGGCCAGCTGGTCCACTTCATCGGCCTGATGCTGCCGCCGGATCCCGGCACCTGGTCCCGCACCGTGCTGATCCTGCGCGGCCTGGCGGAGACGCTGGCCATCGCCTTCCTCGGCACGCTGCTATCGGCCGCCATCGCTTTCCCGCTCGGCTTCCTCGCCGCGCGCAACACCTCGGTCAACCGCGCGGTGCAGTTCCTCTCCCGCCGCGTGCTGGACAGCATCCGCGGGGTGGACGCGCTGATCTGGGCGCTGATCTGGGTCAGCGTCGTCGGCCTCGGGCCCTTCGCCGGCGTGCTGGCGATCATGACCGGCGACATCGGTACTTTCGGCAAGCTCTTCTCCGAGGCGATCGAGGCCGCGGACCGCCGCGCGGTGGAGGGCGTGACCTCCACGGGCGGCGGCAAGCTCGCGGGCATCCGCTTCGGCGTGCTCCCGGCCGTCCTGCCCGTGATGGCCGGCCACGTGCTCTACATGTTTGAGAGCAACACGCGCTCCTCCTCCATCATCGGCATCGTCGGCGCGGGCGGCATCGGGCTGATGCTGTCAGAGATGATCCGCACGCTGGAATGGGGCGTGGTGGCCTTCATCGTGCTGCTCATCCTCGTCACCGTCGCGGTCATCGACACGATCTCCGGCCGGCTGCGCGCCGCCCTGGCCGGGGTGCAGCCGCGCTGAACCCTGCATCCCGGCGCGGGTTGCCGGGATGCTCCGCATGCAGTCTAGTCCCGGCAAAACAATGCCGGAGGAGACGCGCATGGCATCGCTTTCACGCCGGGCCGCGCTGGCTGCGGCCCTCGCAGGGGCGCCCCCGATCCGCGCGCGGGCCCAGGGCGCCGAGGGCTCCTGGCCGTCTGGGCCCATCCGCATCGTCGTCCCCTTCGCCCCCGGCGGCTCCACCGACGCGGTGGCGCGGCTGGCCGTGCCCGGGCTGCAGCGGGCGCTCGGCGTCAGCGTGGTGGTGGAGAACCGCGGCGGCGCGGCCGGCAGCACGGGCACGGATGTCGTCGCCAAGGCTCGCCCGGACGGGCAGACCTTCCTCCTCACCTTCGACAGCCACGCAGTGCTTCCCGCCCTCGTCCCCCGCCTGCCCTTCGACCTGAAGGGCGACCTGGAACCGGTGACGCTGATCGGCGGCGCGCCCTATGTCGTGGCCTGCAAGCCGGACAAGCCGTTCCGCGACCTGGCCGGGATCGTCGCCGCCGCGAAGGCCAGTCCCGGCGGCGTCACCTTCGCCACGCCGGGGAACGGCACCATCGGCCATCTCGTCATGACCCTTCTCGGCAGCCGCGCCGGGGTGCAGTTCCAGCACCTGCCCTATCGCGGCGGCGGACCGGCCGTGAACGACGCGGTGGCGGGGCATGTGGACATGGTGGTGGGCAGCGCCGCCCTCGTCGCGCCCCAGGTGGCGGGCGGCACGCTTCGCCCCATCGCCCAGTTCGGCCCGCAGCGCCTGCCCGCCCTGGCCCAGGTGCCCACGGCGGAGGAATCAGGCTACCCCGGCCTGCAGGCCGAGGCCTGGTGGGGCGTCTTCGCGCCGGCCAAGGTGCCCAGCGCCATCGTGCAGCGCTTCCACGAGGCCCTGGCGGCGGCCTTCCGGGATGAGACGGTGTCGAAGCAGATCACGGAGGGCCAGCAGGCCCGGCTGGTCCTGGCGGGCCCGGGGGAACTGGGCCGCTTCCTCGACGCCCAAATCGACACCTGGGGCCGCGTGGTCCGAGAGAACAGCATCAAGGCCGACTGACCGCATGACCGAACCCCGCTTCCACCGCCTGCCCGCCCCCGTGCTGGCCGGTTTTGCCGCCCTGCCCACCTCCTCCATCTCAGACGCGCTGGACCGGCTGGGCCTGCCCGGCTCGGTGGACGGGCTGCGGCCCATGTCGCCCGGCGCGCGCGTGGCCGGCCAGGCGGTGACGCTGCGCTACCTGCCCGTGGGCACGGGCGGCGGCACGGTGGGGGACTTCCTGCACTTGGCCGAGGCCGGCGACATCATCGCCATCGACAACCGCGGCCGGCTGGACTGCACGGTCTGGGGCAACATCCTGACGGAAGCGGCGAAGGCGAAGGGCCTGGCCGCCACGGTGATCGACGGCGTGAACCGCGACGTCGGGGAGAGCCGTGAGTTCGGCTACCCCATCTGGTCCCGCGCCGCACACGCCCGCACCGGCAAGGACCGCGTGGCGCTGGAGGCGACGATGGTGCCGATCGTCCTCGGCACCGTCCGCGTCGATCCCGGGGACCTCCTCTGCGCCGACGACAGCTGCGTCGTTGCCGTGCCCCTGGCCCAGGCGGAAGCGGTGCTGGAAGTGGCGCGCGCCATCGAGGAAAAGGAGGACGCCATCCTGGCCGATATCCGCGCCGGCATTGACCTCGCCGAGGCCCGCCGCCGCCACGGCTACCACAGCCTGCAGACCCGCCGGAGCTGACGCGCATGAAGATCGCCATCCTGGACGACTACGCGGATGCCTTCCGCACCGCCCCCGCCTTCGCCCGCCTCTCCGAGCACGAGGTGACGGTTTTCCCCGACACGGAGAAGGACCCGGACGCCCTCGTCGCCCGCCTTCAGGACATGGATGCGCTGGTGCTGACCCAGCAGCGCAGCCGCATGCCCGCCGCCGTGATTGAGCGCCTGCCCCGCCTGCGCCTCATCGCGCAGACCGGGCGCCACACCGGCCACATCGCCATGGAGGCCTGCACGAAGCAGGGCGTGATCGTCTCCACCGGCGGCGCCGGCGGGCCGGAGGCAACGGCGGAGCTGACCTGGGCCCTGATCCTCGCCGCCCTTCGCCACATCCCCGAGGAGGCGGCGCGGCTGCGCGAGGGCGGCTGGCAGCGCACCATCGGCATCGGCCTGAAAGGCAAGACCCTCGGCATCTACGCCTATGGCCGGATCGGCGCGATGGTCGCCCGCGTCGGGGCGGCCTTCGGCATGCGCGTGCTCTGCTGGGGCCGCGAGGGCAGCCAGGAGCGCGCCCGCGCCGACGGCTACGAGGTGGCCGAGAGCCGCGAGGCCTTCTTCGCCGCCGCCGACGTGCTCAGCCTGCACATCGTGCTGAATGACGCCACCCGCGGCATCGTCACTGCGGAGGACCTGGCGCTGATGAAGCCCGGCGCGCTGCTGGTGAACACCTCCCGCGCCCCGATCATCGCATCCGGCGCCCTCGCCACCGCCCTGAAGGCCGGGCGCCCCGGCATGGCGGCCGTGGACGTGTTCGACGACGAGCCTGTCCTCGGCGCCTCCGACCCGCTGATCGGCCTGCCCAACGTCCTCTGCACCCCGCATCTTGGCTATGCCGAGCGGGGCGTGTTCGACGCGATCTACGAAGTGGCGGTGGACCGCCTCCTCGCCTTCGCGGCGGGGGCGCCGATCGGCGTTGCCAATCCCGAGGCGATCAAGGGCTGAGGCTGCTGTGCCGGCGGCCCCAGGAGGCTCCGCCTCCCGGACCCTCCGCCGGGGTGGCAACGGCCACCCCGGACCCTGCGATCGGGCTGCCGCGGATACGATGATCAGAGGGCGGTGCCAGGGGTCCTTCGATACCGTGTCAGCCCCTGCAGTCGCCTGAGGTCTCAGACCTCAGGCGCACTTTCAGCGAAGCATCCCGCGGCAGCCCCGAAAAAGAAGATGAGTGGGGGTCCAGGGGGAGAGAACTCTTTCTCTCCCCCTGGCCACTACCCGCCCCGCATCCCCTGCACCCCTGCCGGCGTCATCCCGAAGGCCGCGCGGAAAGCCGCTCCGAAGGCGGGGGCGGAGGCGTAGCCCACGGCCGCGCCGGCGCGGGCCGGGGGCATGCCCTGGGCCAGCAGGGCCGCCGCTTCCGCCAGCCGCAGAGCCTGCCGCCAAGCGCCGAAGGAGAGGCCGGTTTCCGCCCGGAACAGGCGCGAGAGGCTGCGAGGGGACGCGCCTACCTCTGCCGCCCACTCCTCCAGCGACCAGGGGATGGCTGGATCGGCCCGCAGTGCCGCCGCCATACGGGCCAGGCGCGGCTCCCGCGGTTCCGGCACGCCGAAGGGCAGGCTGGGCGCGCGGCGGATCTCGTCCAGGATCAGGGCGGCGAGGTGCCCGCCGCGGCCGCGCTCGTCCCACTCCAGCGGCTCGTCGCAGGCCGCCAGGATCAGTTCCCGCAGCAAGGGGGAAGCGGCGAGGACCGTGACGTCCTCCGGCCCGGCCCGGGCGGCATCCGCGCGCAGGAACAGGGCCCGCATGGCCACCGCACCCACGATCCCGACGGAGTGCGGCTCCCCCGCCGGCACCCAGAGGGCGCGCCCGGCCGGCACCACGAAGGCGGCCCGATCCGTGGTGATCCGCATCACCCCGCGCAGGGCGTAGAGGAGCTGGACGCGGGCGTGCTGATGCCGGCCGGTGACCTGCCCGTCCACATAGTCCCGCTGAAAGGCCGCGAGCGGCCGATCCACCGCGTCCTGCGGCAGATTTAGGTTCGGGATCACGGTTTGGCCAGATCGCGACATCCTATGGCCCAACGTCTTCTTCCGGCCAGGATAGTTTCGAGGGCAGGAGAACGCCAATGCCCAATGATCCCGCCACGCGACAGATCTGGTTCATCAACGCCGCGCACTTCGTCTGCCACTACATGCTGCTGATTCTCGCCACCGCCGTGCTGGGCATGGTGGCGGCCAACGGCGCCACCTTCGGCACGGAGTACGGGCCGGTCCTGGCGCTGGGCACCGGCATGTTCGTACTCTACGGCATTGGCGCCCTGCCCATGGGCTGGCTGGCCGAGAAGGTGGGCCGCCACGCGCTGATGTCGGCCTTCTTCCTCGGCGTCGGCGGCTCCCTGTTGCTGGCGGGCTTCGTGTCCGGCCCCTGGGGCCTTGCGGCCGCCCTAGGCCTGGCCGGGCTGTTCAACGCCATCTACCACCCGATCGGCACCGCCATGCTGGTGGAGGCCGCCGGCGACCGCGTGGGCCGCGCCATGGGCAACAACGGCGTGTTCGGCAACCTCGGCGTCGCCTCCGCCCCCGTCCTCACCGCCCTTCTCGTCACCCAGGCCGGCTGGCGCTGGGCCTTCCTCGTCCCCGCCGCCGCTGCCCTGGTCCTCGGCCTGCTGTGGCTGCGCGAACCGCCCTACGACGCCCGCCAGCACGTCAAGAATGCCCGCCCCTTCCCGCAGATCCCGGCCACCATCGTCCGCCAGGCCGTGATCTCCCTCATGCTCATGGCCGTGGCCTCCGGCTTCGTCTTCAACGCCTTCACCCTGCTGATCCCGAAGCTGATGCAGGAACGGATGGCGGACAGCCCCTCCCTCCTGCCCCTCGTCGGCGCCCTGGCCTTCACCGCCACCCTCTTCGGCGGCCTCACCCAGTTCACCGTGGGCCGCATGATCGACCGCACCACGCTCAAGCGCGTCTTCCTGCCCCTCGCCTTCGCGCTCGTCCCCGCCCTCCTCGCCCTCTCCTTCCTGCAGGGCTGGGCCGTGCTGCCCGTGGCCGCCATCGCTGCCGCCGCCATCTTCGGACAGGTGACGGTGAACGAGACGATGACGGCCCGCTACGTCGCCCCGGCCCTGCGCGCGAAGCTCTACTCCCTGCGCTTCTTCGTGGGCTTCCTCGGCGCCGCGGCCGCCTCCCCCGCCATCGGCTACCTGCACGACGCCTTCGGCAACCTCGGCCTGACACTCATCGTGCTCGCCGCCTTCGCCTGCATCACCCTCGCCTGCGCCCTGCTCTTCCCGGACCGGCCGGAGGAGCTGAACCCGACCCTGTGGAACAGCAGCGCGACGCCGGCCGTGGCGGCGGAATAGGGCTGTTGGTCTGTCCCGGGGAGAGGAAAAAGGAATTCTTCCTCTCCCCGGACCCCGCTCCATCATCTTCTTCTATGAGTTGGTCTGAACCTCGCTGACGGTGCGCCTCGGCTCGTGGAGCCGAGGCGACTGCAAGGGCAGGAATGGGCCCGAGCGTCAGGCGCCACCCTTCAAGTCAGTCCCCGCGGCAGCCCGATGCAGGTCCAGGAGGCTCAGCCTCCTGGCGGGGGTTCCAGGGGGCAGCGCCCCCTGGTTCCGGATCCAGCAGAACGAAGGCACCACGCCCCTCAGCGGATCCCGGCCCGCATGAAGGATTGCACGAACTGTCGCTGGAACAGCAGGAAGGCGAGGAGAAGCGGAGCCGCGGTGAGCAGGGTGGCCGCGCTGATGATCGCCCAGTCGATGCCTTGGTCGGTGGAGGCGAAGACGGCGAGACCGACGGTCAGGGGCCGGGTCTCCACGGTGTTGGTGATGACCAGCGGCCAGAGAAAGTTGTTCCAGTGATAGGCGACGGAGGTGAGGCCGTAGGCGAGGTAGGTCGGGCGGGCGAGCGGCACGTAGACGCGCCATAGGATGCCGAAGGTGCCGCAGCCCTCCACGCGCGCGGCCTCCTCCAGCTCCCGCGGCACCTGCTTGAAGGTCTGGCGCAGCAGGAAGATGCCAAAGGCGGAGGCGACGTAGGGCAGGCCGATGCCGACCACCGTGTCCACCAGGCCGAGCGCGCGCATGGTGCGGTAGTTCTCGACGATCAGCATATCCGGCATGATCATCAGCTGCACCAGCACCACCGCGAAGAGCACGCCCATCCACCGCGACGCGCTGCGGGCGAAGACGAAGGCGGCGAGGGTGCCGAGGACGAACTGGCAGCCCGTGACGAAGGTGACGAGCAGCAGGCTGTTCAGCATGTAGCGCGGGAAAGGCGCGGCGTTCCAGGCGGCGGCGAAGTTGTCCAGCGTCAGCGGCGCGAAGAGCTCGAAGCGCGTGGCGTAGCCGGTGGGGTGGATCGCGGCCCAGAGGGCGTAGAGCAGCGGCGCCGCCCAGAGGATCGCGAGGGCCCAGGCGCCCAGCGTCTCCAGCCATAGGCCGAGGCGCAGGCGCGGCTGCGTCGCGGCGGGCTGCATGGTCGTCGTCGCGCTCATCTGTAGTGCGTCCGCCGGCCGAGGAAGGTGAACTGCGCCAGGGCGACCAGCATCAGGATCAGCAGCAGCACCATGGTGAGCGCCGAGGCCTGGGCGGTGTCCCAGAAGCGGAAGCCGACCTCGTAGATATAGGTCAGGAGAAGGGCGGTGGCGTTGTCCGGGCCGCCCTTGGTCATGACGATGATGTGGTCCACCAGCCGGAAGCCGTTGATCAGCGCGTTCACCGCAATGAACAGGGTGGTCGGGCCCAGCAGCGGCAGGGTGACGCGGCGGAACACCTCCCAGCGGGATGCGCCCTCCACCGCCGCCGCCTCGTACAGCACGGGCGGGATAGCCTGCAGCGCGGCCAGGTAGAAGATCATGAAGAACCCGGCTTCCTTCCAGACAGCGATGACCATCATCGCGCCCAGCGCCGTCTCCTGGCTGCCGATCCAATTCGTGGCGCCCCAGCCAAGGAGGAAGTGCGTCAGCCGGTCCACCAGCCCGTAATCCGGCGTGTAGAAGAACAGCCAGAGGTTGGCGACGGCGATCATCGGCAGGACCGTGGGCGTGAAATAGGCCACGCGCAGCGCCGCCTTGCCGGGGATGCGGCCGTTCACCCATAGCGCCATGGCCAGCGCCAGCGCGATGGAGATCGGCACGGTGCCCAGTGCATAGATCAGGTTGTTCGTCAGCGCCTGCCAGAAGATCGGGTCGGCGGCCAGCACCTCGTAGTTCTCCACCCCCACGAAGCGCGACGGGCGCGCCCCGCGAGGGGTGGAGAAGAAGGAGTGCCAGAAGGTCGCCACCACCGGGTAATGGGTGAAGGCGACCAGCAGCAGCATGGCCGGGCCCAGCATCAGCCAGGCGTGGAGTGTCGCGCGTCCGCGCATGGGCCCGGCGGTCCCTTTACCGGTAGCTGCGCAGGATGCGCTCGGCATCGTCCTGCGCCTTCGCCATGGCGGCGGCGGGCTGCGCGCGGCCGGTCAGCACGGACTGCATCGCGTCCTCCAGCGCCTTCGTCACGCGCTGGTTCTCGTGGGTGGACAGCTCGGCCACGGCGTGCGGCAGCTGGTCGCGCGCCACCGCGGCGGCGGGGAAGCCGGCCACGTACTCCTTCATCTTCGGCGTCTCCCAGGCGGCGGGGCTGCTGGCGACATAGCCCGTGTCGATGCCCCACTGCGCCGCGCGCTCCGGCTCCGTCAGGAAGCGGGCGAACTTCACCGCGGCCTCGCGCTGGGCCGGGCTGGCGGACTTGAAGACATACAGGTTGCCGCCACCCGTCGGGCTGCCGCGCTTGCGCCCGGCCGGCAGCATCGCCACGCCGAAGGGGAACCCAGCGTTGTTCTTGATGTTGGTCAGGTTGCCCGTGGTGGTCCAGATCATCGCCACCTTGCGCTCGAAGAAGTCACGCGGGGTGGTGCCCCACTCCACGATGCCCGGCGGGTGCACCTTGTGCTTGGTGGAGAGGTCCAGCCAGTACTGCACGGCCTCGATCGTTTTGGGGTCGTTGTAGAAGGTGCGGTCGCCCGCCTCGTTCATCAGGCGCACGTCGTTCTGCGTGGCCAGGGCCTGCAGCATCCAGTAGGCGAAGCCGTTGCCGGGGATCTGCATGCCCCACTGCGCGGTGTTCTCACCCTGCCGCTTCGTCAGCTTTCGGGCAAACTCCACCTGCTCCGCCCAGGTCGCGGGCGCCACATCCGGGTTCAGCCCGGCCTCACGGAAGGCGTCCTTGTTGTAGTACATCACGATGGTGGAGCGCTGGAACGGGATGCCCCAGGTCTTCCCGCCCGTGCGGCTGTTCTCCATGAAGCCGGGGTAGAAGCCGTCCATCCAGGACTTGTCGGCGCCGGGCAGCTCGTCCCAGGAGACGACCACGCCCTCGTCGATGAGGGTGAACATGTCGGTGGAGAGCAGGCAGGCCATCTGCGGGGCATCGCCGCCGCGGGCCGCCGTCAGCGCCTTGGTGATGCTGTCCTGGTAGGTGCCGGTATAGACCGGGCGCACGCGGATGCCGGGGTTGGCGCGCTCGAAGTCGGCGCAGTAGCCGTCGATCACCTTCGTGATCGGGCCACCCACGGCGACGGGGTAGTTGAAGGTGATCTGCACGGGCGACTGGGCACGCACCGCGGGCGCGGCAAGCGCGGGCGCGGCGGCGAGCGCGCCGAGGGCGGCGCGGCGGGTGATCATCATGGATCGTCCTTCCGTGATCAGGCGAGAGCGGGTGCGTGGACCGGCAGAGGCAGGCGCCGGCCCGTCGCGTGGTCGAAGAGATGCGCCGGAGGCGGCAGCCGCAGGCGGATGGGGCTGCCAGGGGTCATCACCTGGTGGCCGGGGATGCGGGCCTGCACCACCTCGCTCCCCACCGCGCAGCGCAGCACCGTCTCGGCGCCCAGGAACTCGGCGCTGGTGACGGTGGCGGGCAAGCCGTGGCCGTTCGTTGGCGCCACGTCCTCCGGCCGCAGGCCGAGCAGGGCGCCCGCGGCCTCGGCCGGTGCCACGGCGTGCTCCGGCGCGCCGGCGATGCAGGCGCCGCCCGGCCCTGCCTCCAGCCGCAGCAGCGCCATGGGCGGGGTGCCGATGAAGCCGGCCGCGAAGGCGGTGGCGGGGCGGGCGTAGAGCTCGGCGGGCGTCGCGTCCTGCTCGATCCGGCCGTCGCGCATCAGCACGACCTGGTCGGCCATGCTCATCGCCTCCACCTGGTCGTGGGTGACGTAGACCATGGTCAGGCCCAGCCGCTGCTGCAGGCTGCGGATCTCGTGCCGCATCTCCGCGCGCAGCTTGGCGTCAAGGTTCGAGAGCGGCTCGTCCATCAGGCAGACCGGCGCCTCGGCCACGATGGCGCGGGCCAGCGCAACGCGCTGCTGCTGCCCGCCGGAGAGTTGCCCAGGGCGGCGTTCCAGCAGCTTGTCCAGGCCCATCATGGCGGCGGTGCGCGCCAGCCGCGCGTCCCGCTCCGCCCGCGCCACCTTCCGCGCGCGCAGGCCGAAGAGGATGTTCTCCGCCACGGTCAGGTGGGGGAAGAGCGCGTAGGACTGGAACACCATGGAAATGCCGCGCGCCGCCGGCGGCAGCCCCGTGACATCGCGCCCGCCGAGGTGGACGGTGCCGCCGGTCGCCTCCTCCAGCCCCGCCAGCACGCGCAGCAGGGTGGACTTGCCGCAGCCAGAGGGGCCGAGCAGCACCACGAGGGAGCCGGGCGCGGCGTCGAGTGTGATGTCGTGAAGGGCCACGGTGTCGCCGAACTGCTTGCGCACGGCATCCAGCCTGATGGCGGCCCCCCTTCCGTCGGTCGGGTTCATGGGCGGCCTGATATCCCCGGCTTGCTTCGAATGAATGTTGCTTCGATGTCGGTTTTGTGAAGCTGCCGACGGCCTGGAGCGGCTCCGGCCGCACCCGCCATCAAATGGGGATGCCAGCTCCTCGCAAAGATCAATCTATTCGAATCAAGCATTTCTGCCGTCCGTGGCCCCGGTTGATCCGGATTCGCCACCCTCCCCGGCGCAGAACACCAATCCTTCTCGGGTATGTCACGTCTTTGCAGCAGAGCGGCCCTAAGACGCCGCGCATGAACAGGTCGCCCTTTCATCTGAACATCGGCGCCGCCTCCCAGAGCCGGCAGGCGGTCATTGCGGAGATGCTGAAGACCCGGGACTTCCTGCGGGTGGACGAGCTCGCCCAGCACTTCGAGGTGACGACCCAGACCATCCGGCGCGACATCAACGGGCTCTGCGAGCAGGGCGTGGCGCGGCGGCTGCACGGCGGCATCACCGCCCCTTCAAGCGGCGGCAACATGAGCTTCCGCGACCGCCAGGTGATGAACCGCGCGGCCAAGCGCCAGATCGGCGCCGCCGTGGCGCAGCACGTGCCGGATGGCGCCTGCGTCTCCTTCGGCATCGGCACGACGCCGCAGATCGTGGCGGAATGCCTCTCCGGCCATCGCGGCCTGAAGATCGTGACCAATAATCTGCCGCTGGCGCTGGCGGCCGCGCAGAACCCGGAATTCGAGGTGGCGATCGCGGGCGGCACGGTCCGCATCGGCGATCTCGACGTCTGCGGCCCGGCGGGGGAGGAGCTGTTCGCCGCCTACCGCGTGGACATCGCGGTGTTCGGCGTCGGCGGCGTGGACGCCGACGGCTCGCTGCTGGACTACTCGCGCGAGGAGGTGCGCATCCGCGAGGTGATGATGCGCCACGCCCGCCGCTCCTTCCTCGTGCTCGATGCCTCCAAGTTCGGCCGCCCCGCGCATGTGCGCGGCGGGCGGATCGAGGACGCCTCCGCCGTCTTCTGCGACGCGGAGCTGCCGCCGGTGATACGCGACCGGCTGGCCCTGTCGGACACGGCGGTCGTGCCGTGCCCGCCCCTCCTGGCAGGCGATCCGGACCGCCCCTGATCGCCTGCCGCCTTCCCGTCCACCACCCCGCCGGCCGCCAATCGCGGCCGGGCGCTCCGTCACGCCCCGAGAAACCCCATGACCTTCGAGATCTTCGGCCACCGCGGCACGAACCCCTACACCGACCACTCCGCCGAGGCGCATGCCGCCGCTATGGACTGGGGCGCGGACTGGGCCGAATTCGACATCCAGATGACGTCGGACGGCGTGCTCGTCGTCGCCCACGACACGGGCACCATCCCCTCCACCACCTACGCCAAGCTCCTGGCCTCCAGCCCCGGCACCATGACGCTGAATCAGGCTCTCGACCTCGTCGCCGCGAAGGAGGCGGAGACGGGGCGCGAGATCAAGATCAGCATCGAGATGAAAAACCCGTCCACCCACGCCGCCAAGGGGCTGGACATGCCGAAGGCCCTCGTGGACCTGCTGGTGGCGCGCGGCATAACCGATGCGGAGGACATCTCCGTCTCCTCCTTCGACACCTCGGCCACGCAGCGCCTCGCCAGCACGCTCTACCCGGCCGCGGGCATCAGCACCTCGATCGACTACGTCGCCACCAGCTTCGCTGGCGTGAATCTCGCCAATGTCGCCAAGTGGGCCGACACGATCTCCGTTGGTACGGCCAACGTCTCGGCCGACCTCGTCGCGAAGGCGCACGCGGTGGGGCTGAAGGTCTATGTCTGGACCCATACCGGCACGGGCGAGGAGCTGCAGAAGTTCATCGACATGGGGGTGGACGGCGTCTACTCCGACAACACCCGCGTGGCCCGCGAATACGTGGATACGGTGGAGGGCTACACCACCGTTTATGGCGGCACGGGCGGGAGCGTCGTCAGTGGTACCAACGGCAATGACGTGGTGTACGGCCTGCAGGGCAGCGATACTCTCGTTGGCGGCGCCGGGCACGACGTGCTGAACGGCGATGGCGGCAACGACGTGATCGTGGCGGGCGCCGATGGCAGCACGCTCCGGGGCGGCGGCGGCAACGACGTGCTGTTCGGCGGCGCTGGGGTCGATACCCTGGCCGGCGGTGCCGGCAACGACGCCATCGTGGCGGGCGCCGGGGACACGATCCGCTACGCGGCCGGCGACGGGATCGACCTCGTCAGCTCCGCCGCGGGCGGCGCAGTGGTGGTGGAGGGCATCGCCTCTACCGGGATCGCGGTGAGCGCGCTGGGCGCGGACCTGGTGGTGAGCTTCACCGATGGCGGCGCCCTGGTCTTCGAGGACGGCGTGCTGCCGGAGACGGTGACCTTCTCCGACGGGGTGAGCCTGACGGGCGCGGAGCTCGCCGCCCTCGCCACCGGAGCCGCCCCCGCCGGGATCGCCGCGGCCGTCGCGGCGCTGGAGGCGGCACGCGCCGCCGCCGAGCCCGCCCGCGCCCTGCCGCTGGCCCCGAACCTGATCCAGAACGGCAGCTTCGAGAACACCGACGGCACGGAGGTGCGCGACTGGGGCCGCTACTCCCCGGACGGCAAGATGCCCGGCTGGGTGAACCTCGCCAGCGGCCGCGTGGAGCAGCACCAGGACACGGTGAGCGGCGTGAAGGCCGTGGACGGCGCCTACTGGACCGACCTGGACGGCTGGCTGAACAACGTCCAGCTCGCCCAGACCGTGGAGGGCGTGGAGAGGGGCGCCACCTACAAGCTCAGCTTCCAGATCGCCGACACCGACCTGAAGGACACGACGGAGAAGCTGACCGTCACCTATGGCGGCGTGACCGTCTATTCCGGCGCGCCGAAGGGCGCGGCCTGGGAGACGATCACCGTGACCGTCGTCGGTGGCTCGGGCAACGGCTCCGACACGCTCGTCTTCGCGCAGAGCGGCGGCAAGCTGGACGGCGCCGGGCTGGCGCTCGACAACGTGGCGATGGTGAAGACGGCCGCGGCCCCGGCGGGCGCCGCCGATGGCAACCTGATCTTCAACGGCGGCTTCGAGAACATCAACGGCACCGACTACCGCGACTGGGGCCGCTACAGCGAGGCCGGCGAGATGCCGGGCTGGCACAACCTCGGCACCGGCCGCGTGGAGCAGCACCGCGACACCGTCAGCGGCGTCAGCGCCGCGAAGGGCGGGTACTGGACGGACCTGGACGGCTGGCAGAACAACGTGCAGCTGGCGCAGGACGTGCAGGGCGTGGTGAAGGGTGCGACCTACAAGCTCAGCTTCGGGATCGCCGACACCGACCTGAAGGACACGGAGAGCCTGACCGTCACCTATGGCGGCAAGGTGGTCTACCAGGGCGCGCCGAAGGGCGCGGCCTGGGAGACGATCTCGGTGGAGGTGGTGGGCGGCTCCGGCGACGGCTCCGACCGGCTCGTCTTCGCGCAGACCGGCGGCAAGCTGGACGGCGCCGGCCTGGCGCTGGACGAGGTCTCCATGGTCAAGATCGCCGATCCCAACGCGCCGGTCGTGGCGAGGGCGGACGCGATCCAGGTGACGGCCGGCGGGGCCGCGGCCGGGCTCGCGGCGGTCGTCATCGCCAACGACACCGATGCCGATGCGGGCGACGCGAGGGCCATCGTCTCGGTGGACACCACCGGCACCCTCGGCACGGTGGCCTTCGACGCGGCGACGCAGTCCCTCTCCTACGCCGCATCCAATCCGGCCTTCGCGGCGCTGGGCGCCGGCGCCACGGCGACCGACAGCTTCGGCTACACGGTGGCGGACGGGCGCGGCTCCAGCTCCGGCGCGACCGTCTCCGTGACCGTGACCGGCGTGAACGACACCCCGGTGGTCGCGGCGCCGCTCCACGCGCCGGCGACCGAGGACGGCGCGGCCGTGTCCCTCCTCGCCCTGGAGGGCGCGACGGACATCGACGCCGGCGACATCCTCTCCGTGGTGCTGGGCGAGGACCCGCTGCCTGCCGGCGTGACCTTCGACGCGACGACGGGGCTCCTCTCCCTCGATCCCTCCGCCGCGGCCTTCCAGGGGCTGCGGGCCGGGGAGACGGCGCTGGTCACCGTCGCCTATGGCGTGACGGACGGCATCGAGATGGTCGGCACCTCCGCCACCTGGGAGGTCACGGGCGTCAATGACCGCCCGGTGGCGGCGGACGACGCCGTCGGCGTGACGGAGGACGCCACCTCCGCCAACCTGTGGGCGGCGCTGCTCGGCAACGACACCGATCCCGATGCGGGCGACACGAAGTCGATCGTCTCCGTGGACACGGCCGGGCTGAAGGGTAGCGTCGCCTTCGACGCCACCACCAAGATGCTGACCTATTCCGCGGATGCGGACGAATTCGACCTGCTGGCGCCGGGCGCCAAGGTGCAGGAGAGCTTCTCCTACACCGTGGCCGACAGCGCCGGCGCGACCTCGACCGCCCGGGTGACGGTCACCGTGATGGGCGGCGCCAACAACGCCCCGGTCAACGGGTCTATCTGGTCGGACACGATCACCGGCAACGCGGGCGAGGACATCATCCGTGGCGGGCTGGGCAACGACACCCTGTCCGGCCTCGACGGCGCCGACAATCTCTGGGGCGGGATCGGCGACGACCGGCTCCTCGGCGGGAAGGGCATCGACACCCTCTACGGCGAGCTGGGCAACGACGTCCTCGACGGCGGCGACGGCGACGACATCCTCAACGGCGGCGCGGGCAGCGACCGCCTGAGCGGCGGGCAAGGCGCCGACCTCTTCGTGGTCGAGGGCGGCCTCCTCGCGGGGGTGGACACCATCACGGACTTCCAGGTCGGCGTCGATCACCTCCGCCTGGAGGACATGCGCGGCTTCATCGGCCTGGAGATGGACGTGAACTTCGACGGCACCCAGGACAGCGTGCTCCTCTTCGCGCTCGGCTCCGTCCGCCTCCTCGGGGTGTCCGGCGTGTCGGACTGGAACACGCTGATGGGCTGAGCGGGCCGCCCCAGGGGGAAGAAGGAATTCTTCTCCCTGGACCCCCATCATCTTCTTCTATCGGGCTGCGGCGGGATGCTCGGCTGGCGTCGCGCCAAGGCTCCATGAGCCTCTGGGACCAACAAGGCAGCCTGGACTGACACGGTGTCAGAAGGCCTTCGGCGCCGCCCTTCTGTCATCGTATCCACGGCAGCCCGATGCAGGTCCAGGAGGCTCCCCCTTCCTGGCGGAGGGTTCCAGGAAGGGGGAGCCTCCCTGGGGCCACAAGCGCAACGGCCTGCCCGTGCCCGAAACCGTCCCGCCCCCCTCGCGTTGCCGATCCCGTTGGCCGGGAATTCGATGGCGCAGATTTTCTCCCCCGCCGCCGATGCCCGGCTGCGCCTTGCCCTGGTCATCGGTGCGGCACTCCTTCTCCTCGGCCTCGGCACGGGCTTCGCCTGGGTGCGCTCCGGCACGGCCTGGCGCGTGGGGGAGCCGGCGGCGCAGCCGATCCCCTTCAGCCACGCGGTGCACGCGGGCGGGCTGGGGCTGGATTGCCGCTTCTGCCACGCGGGCGTGGAGCGCACCGCGGATGCGGGGATGCCCAGCGCCGAAACCTGCCTGGGCTGCCACGAGCGGGTGTGGAACGTCACCGCCCAGTTCGCGCCGCTACGGGCGGCCATCGCGCGCGGGGCGGCCGTGGAGTGGTCCTCCGTCAGCCGCCTGCCGGACCACGCGCGCTTCGACCATTCCGCCCACACCGCAGCCGGCGTGGCCTGCGGCACCTGCCACGGCAAGGTGGAGGAGATGCCGCGCACGGCGAAAGCCGAGACGCTGAACATGGGCTTCTGCCTGGACTGCCACCGCGACCCCGCGGCGCAGCAGCGCCCGGCGGGCGCGGTCTTCGCGCGGGACTACGCCCCGACCGGCGAGGCGCACGCGCTGCGGCCGCACGGGCTGCAATCCTTCCGCTACGAGCATTACGGGGTGGAGGTCTCGCCCCTCACCCGCTGCTCCACGTGCCACCGATGAGCGGTGCCATCCCACCCCGGCGCGGCCCCGATCCCGCGCCCGAGCCGCCGCAGCCCGCCGCCCTGGCCCCCGCGCCGCACGGCGCGCTGGAGAGGCGAGAGGCGCTGCGGCTGATGGGCGCATCCCTCGCCCTCTCCGCCCTCGCAGGCTGCGAGGAGGCGCCGGAGCACGGCCACCCGCTGCACGCCCCGGCCCGCGCGTCCGATGGCGCGGCCATCACGGCGGAATACGCCACGGTGTTGGAGCTGGACGGGCTCTCGCGCGGGGTGATCGTCCGCACGCGCAACGGCCACGCGGTGAAGGTGGAGGGCAACCCGGCCCACCCCGCCAGCCTCGGCGCCACCGACATCTTCGCGGAAGCGGCGGTGCTCTCCCTGCACGACCCTCAGCGCGCCCGCCGCATCCGGCGGGATGGCCGCCCGGTGCCGGCGGAGATGCTGGATGCGGCCATCGCCGCCGCCCGCGCCGAGCTGGCGCCGCGCGGCGGGCGGGGGCTGCGGATCCTCACCGGCCCGGTCTCCTCCCCCACCCTGGCGCGGATCACGGGGGCGGTGCTGGCGGCCTACCCGGAGGCGCGCTGGCATCAGCACGACCCGCTGGCCGATGACGCGGCGCTGGAAGGGGCGACGCGCGCCTTCGGGCAGGCGCTCGCCGCCGTGCCGGACCTCTCGCGGGCCCGCGCGGTGCTCTGCCTCGGCGCCGATCCGCTGGGGACGATGCCCGGCCATCTCCGCCACGCGCGGGACTGGATCACGGCGCGGGCGGAGGGGCGGGGCGCGCGGCTGATCGTGGCGGAGGCCTCGCCGAGCATCACCGGCGCCCGCGCCGACCGGCGCATTCCGCTGCACCCCGCCAATGCCGCCGCTTTCGCCGGCGCCGTCGCTGCAGCACTGGGCGTGGAGGGCGCGTCCGGCACCCATCCGGACGCCGCCGGGGTCGCGGCGGAACTCGTGCAGGACCGACCGGGCGCGGTTGTCCTCGTCGGGCGCGGCATGGGGGCTGAGGTGCACGCCCTGGCCCACGCGATGAACGCCAGGCTGGAAAGCGAGGCGGTGCGCCTGCTGCCGCACCCGCTGGCCCGGCCGGAGCCGATGGCGGCCTCCCTCGCCTCGATCATGGCCGACATCGCGGCGGGCGAGGTGACGCACCTGCTGATCCTCGGCGCCAACCCGGCCTACGATGCCCCGGCCGCGCTGGGCTTTGAGGCGGCCCTGCGCCGCATCCCCTTCACCCTGCATCTCGGCTTCCGCGCGGACGAGACGACGCGGCTCTGCACTTGGCAGGTGCCGATGGCCCACCCGCTGGAGAGCTGGGGCGACTCCCGCGCCTTCGACGGCACCCCCGCCCTTCGCCAGCCCGCCACCGTTCCGCTCGCCGAGGAGGCGCGGGGCGAGGTGGAGATCCTCACCGCCCTGCTCGGCGCCCCCGCCACGGCCCGCGCGGCGGTGGGGGAAACCTGGCGCGCCGCCTGGGGCGAGAGCTTCGACGCGCGCTGGGCCGCCGCGCTGGAGGAGGGCTTGGCCGGAGAGGCGCCCGCCGGCCTGCGCCCGGCCCTGCGGGAGGACTGGAACCGCCCCGCCCCGCCGATGCCCCGCGGCCTGGTGGCGGTCTTCGCGCCCGATCCCGGCACGCGCGGCGGGGAGGCGGCGCACGAGGCCTGGCTGCAGGAGATGCCGCGCCCGCTTACAAAGATCACCTGGGGCAACGCCGCGCTCATGGCCCCCGCCACCGCCGCCGCGCACGGGCTCTCGCCGGGCGACGAGGTGGAGCTGGAACTCGGCGGCCGCCGCGTCCTGGCGCCCTGCTGGCCCGTGCCCGGCCACGCGCCGGACTGCGTCACCCTGCCCCTCGGCGGCGGGCGCCGTGCCGGCGGGCCGGTGGGGGAAGGAAGGGGCTTCGACGCCTACGCCCTGCGCCCTGCTGACGGCGCCTGGACCGCGCCCGGCCTCTCCATGCGGTCCACCGGCCGCAGGGCGGATGTCGTTACCACGGATTCCCATCACCGCGTGGACCCGTCCGAGGCCGTCCGCACCGTCGCGCCCGGCGGCACCCTGCCGCAGCCCGGCCGCGACGCCTCGCTCCACCCGGACTGGCCCTACCCCGCCCAGGCCTGGGGCATGGCGATCGACCTGGACGCCTGCATCGGCTGCAACGCCTGCGCCGTGGCCTGCCAGGCGGAGAACAACGTGCCCGTGGTCGGCCCCCTCGCCGTCTCCCAGGGGCGGGAGATGCACTGGCTGCGCGTGGACCGCTACCACCATGGGGAGGAGGCGAACCCCGCCTCCTCCTTCCAGCCCGTGCCCTGCATGCATTGCGAGCAGGCACCCTGCGAGCCCGTCTGCCCCGTCAACGCCACGCTGCACGACCAGCAGGGGCTGAACCTCATGGTCTATCCGCGCTGCATCGGCACGCGCACCTGCTCCAACAACTGCCCCTACAAGGTCCGGCGCTTCAACTGGGCGGACCACCGCCGCCTGCTCGACACGCCCGCGCGCAACCCGGACGTGCCCCTGCGCCCGCGCGGCGTGATGGAGAAGTGCACCTACTGCTCCCACCGCATCGCCGGCGCGCGCAGCGCGGCATCTGCCGAAGGCCGCGCGCTGCGCGACGGGGATGTGGAGACCGCCTGCCAGCGCGCCTGCCCGACCCGCGCCATCACCTTCGGCGACCTGAACGACCCCGGGAGCGCCGTCTCCCGCGCGCGGCAGAATGGCCGGCACTACGCCATGCTCGGCCATCTCGGCACGCGTCCCCGCACCACCTACCTCGCGCGCGTCGCGCCGGAGGCGGAGGCATGAGCGACGTCACCGCCCCCGTCGCCGCCGCAGCCCTCCGCCCGGGCGCCTGGGGCTTCCGCCTCTCCGTCGCCTTCTGCGCAGCGGGGGTGGTGGTACTGGCCGCCTCCGTCGCCGCCGTGCTGGTGCGGGGCGTGGGCGTGTGGGGGAACAACATCCCGCATGTCTGGGGCTTCGACCTGATCGGCTACGCCTGGTGGATCGGCATCGCCAACGCCGCCAGCCTCTTCGCCGCCATCCTGGTGCTGCGGCGGCACGGGCTGCGCACGGCGGTGAACCGCTTCGCGGAGGCCGCGGCGCTGGCCGCCATCCTCGCCGCCGCCTTCTACCCCATCCTGCACCTCGGCCGGGCGGAGCTCTTCCTCTGGACCCTGCCCTATCCCTCCTACACCGGCCTCTGGCCCCAGTTCGGCAGCCCGCTGGTCTGGGACTTCTGGGGCATCATGTCGCACGTCGTCGTCACCTCCCTCTTCTGGTTCATCGGGCTCATCCCGGATCTCGCGACGATGCGCGACGCGGCGGCCACGCGCGGGCGGATCGGCGCCGCGCGCGCCTACGGGCTGCTGGCGCTGGGCTGGCGCGGCTCTGTCGCGCACTGGCACCGGCACCAGGCCGCCTACCGCCTCGTCGCCGCGATGGTGCTGCCGCTGCTCCTCTGGGCGCAGACGGTGGTGGCGCTGGAATTCGCCACCACCCTCGTTCCCGGCTGGCACCAGGCGCGGCTGCCGCTGCACGTCGTCGTCACCGGCCTGCCCTCCGGCCTCGGCGTGGTGCTGGCGCTGGCCGCCGTGCTGCGCCATGCCCTCTCCCTCCAGCGCTTCGTGGACCGGGAGGACATGAACCTCCTGGCACAGCTCACCGCCACCGCCGGGCTCGTCGCCGCCCTGGCCTACGCGCACGAGCTGCTGGTCGGCTTTGCGGAGGAAGACCCGACCACCCGCGCCGCCCTCTCCGCCCGCGTGCTGGGGCCCGGTGCCCCCGCCTACTGGGGTGCGGTCGCCCTCTCCGCCGCCCTGCCGCAGCTCCTCTGGAGCGGGTGGGCGCGCCGCCGCACCCTCGTCCTCGTCGCCGTCGGCACCCTGGCCGCCGCCGGCGTCTGGCTGGACCGCTGGTCCCTCGTGGTGGACGGGCTCCTGCGCGACCACCTCGTCGGCATCGGCCCCGCCTATTCCCCCAGCCTCGCGGAATGGGGCCTGCTCGGCGGCACCCTCGCGCTCTTCGCCCTGGTACTTCTGCTCTTCGGCCGCCTCGTCCCCGCGGTCTCCATGTACGAGACCCGCCACGAGGAGAGCGAGGCCGAGATGGAGGAGGAGGAGCGGTGAGCCACCCCCCGCCCTTCGGCCAGATGGCCGAGTTCGCCGAGGCCGACGCCCTGACGGAGGCCGTGCGCGCCGCCCGCGCCGCCGGCTGGCGCCACCTGGAGGCCTACTCCCCCTACCCCATCCCCGAGGCCGCGGAGGCCCTCGGCGTCAGCGCCGCACCCGTGGGCTACATCGCGCTCGCCGCCGGCGCCTTCGGCGCGGCCCTGGCCGCCGGCACGGCCTGGTACATCTCCGTCCACCTCTACCCCGTGAACGTGGGGGGCCGCCCGCTCAACGCCTGGCCAACCTTCATGCCCACCACCTACCTCGTCGCCATCCTCTGGGCCTGCGCCGCCGCCCTGATCGGAATGCTGGCCCTGAACGGCCTTCCCCGGCTGAGCCACCCCGCCTTCTTCGCCCGCGGCTTCCACCGCGCCAGCGCGGACCGCTTCTTCCTGCTGCTGTCCTCCGACGACCCGCTCTACGAGCCCGAGGGGACGGCGCAGTTCCTGCGCGGGCTGTCCCCGCTGCGCGTCTCCGAGGTGCGGAGCGCGTGATGGACGATCCTGATCCGGTGCGCGGGTGGCCCCAGGGGGAGAGAAGGAATTCTCTCCCCCTGGACCCCCACTCATCTTTTTCTCCGGGGCTGCCGCGGAAGGCGGATCAGGGGTTTCACCGAGGGATCAAGCCCCTCGGCGCGGGACAGTTCGGCCCGGCCCAACGGATCGCGGGGTCCGGGGTGGCCGTTGCCACCCCGGCTCAGGACAGACGCTTCGCGCTTGCCCGGAGGATCCAAGGGGCAGCGCCCCTTGGAGCCACATGAGACGCCTCGTCCTCCTTCTGCTCCTCGCCGGCTGCGATGGCTGGCCCGAGAGCCCCAAGCCCCCCGCCCCGCTACCCCCGCCGGAGGGCGCCGTGCCGCGCGGGGCGGCGGCACAGCAACGCGCCCTGGCCGCCCCCGGTCCACCAGTGGACGCCGCCCTGCTGGCCGAGGGCGCGGACCGCTACGCCATCTTCTGCACGCCCTGTCACGGGGCGCGGGGGGTGGGGGATGGCGTGGTCGTCTCGCGCGGCCACCCGCCCATCCCGCCCCTGCCCGCCGATCCGGCGCGCAGCATGGCGGCGATCGCGGAGAACCGGGCGGGCGCGCACCCCATGGCGGACCGGTTGGACCCGCGCCAGCGCTGGGCCGTGGCGCGGCACGTGGAGGCGCTGATGCGGGCCGCGCCATGATCACCGCCATCGCGGAAGCCTGGCTTCTGGCCTGGCTGCTGGCCGCCACGCTGGGGGCAGGGGCGCTGGCCGTGCTCGCCTCCGGCCTGCTGCTGCGGGAATTGTGGGTGGAGCCGCTGCGGCCCGCCTTCTCCGCCGCGGGGCGGGCCATGCCGGCGCTGGTGGTCCTGGCCCTGCCGCTGGTGGCGCTAGCGCCGGACCTCTATCCCTGGACGGGGAAGCCGCGCGCGGTGGCGATCGGGGTCGCCACGGCGGTGATCCTGCCGCTGTGGTGCGTGCTGGGGCGGTGGCTGGACCGGCGGGCGGAAAAGCGCTGGCCCGCCGGGATCGCGCTGATGCTGGTGGTGCTCTCCGCCGCCATCGGCTTCGAGGATTGGGCGCTGTCCCGCGATCCGGCCTGGGTTGCCAGCCTGCAGGGGATCTCGCTGCTGGAGGGCGGTGCCGCCGCCTTCCTCGGCCTCGCCGTGCTGATCCTCGGCTGCCCGGAGGACCCGGAGGCGCGCACGGGGCTGGAACGCGCGTTGCTCACCCTCGGCGTCTTCGCGCTGTGGCTGTGGTTCGTGCAGTTCGTCACCGTCTGGGCGGCCGACCTGCCGCCGGAGGCCGCCTGGTACCTGCGGCGGCAAGAAGGGGGCTGGCCGTGGCTGAAGCTCGGCATAGCCGTGCCCGCGCTGCTCGGCGCCATCGCCCTCTCGGCCGTGCCGCAGTGGCGGCCCTGGCGGATGCGGGCGGTCTGCGCGCTGCTCGTCATGCAGCACGCGGCGGGGCTCCTGTGGTCCGTGCGGCCGGACGCACCGCTCGCCCCCGGCGCGGCGGAAGGGAGCCCGGGCGCGGTGACGGACGCGATTGTGATCGCACTGGTCGCACTTCTCCTCGCCCTGGCCCTCCGCCTCGCGGGGCGCGGGCGCGCCGATCCTGTATGATCGTCCATGATTCAAACAGCAGCAGAGGGCGCGCATGAACCGGACGGACGCCGTGCCCTTCTGCGGCCTGCCGCCCCTCCCGGGTGAGGCGGGCTGGAACACCAGCCCTCTCCTGGCCGGGGTCCTGCTGGCCGGGCTCCTCATCGGCTGGCGCCTGGCCGCGGACCGGCGGCCTCTCCTCGCCGGCTGGGCGGTGCTGGCGGCGGCCCTGGTGTCTCCCCTCTGCAGCCTCGCGGTCGCGCTCTTCTCCGTGCGGGTCGGGCAGCACCTTCTCATCATGCTCGTGGCCGCGCCGCTGCTCGCCGCCGCCTTCCGCACACGCCTGGCCGGGCCCGGCGCGCTGGCGCTCTCCGCCGCCCTCCTCGCCGTCGCGCTCTGGTTCTGGCACCTGCCCGCGCCCTACGCCCTGACCTTCACCTCGGACATCGCCTGGTGGGCCATGCACGCCACCCTCCTCGGCGCCGCCGCCCTGTTCTGGGCCGGGGTGACCCGCGCCCCGCGCGCGGACGCTGCCCTTCTCTCCGGCCTCGCCACCGCGGCGCAGATGGGCGCGCTCGGCGCCTTCCTCACCTTCGCCCCGCGCCCGCTCTTCGCGCCCCACGCCCTCACCACCCTGCCATGGGGACTGACGCCGCTGGAGGACCAGCAACTCGGCGGGCTGCTGATGTGGGTGCCGGGCGGCATCGCCTTCGCGGCGCTTGCCCTGCTCGCCCTCGCCCGCGCGCTGCGGGCGGCACCGGAGCAGATGGAGGCGTGACGGGTTCCGGTTCTGCGGTGTCCGGTCCGGTGGCCCCAGGGAGAGGAAGAAGGAATTCTTCCTCTCCCTGGACCCTCTCCATCATCTTTTTCTACCTGCTTGGAGTCATTCGGCTGGCGGCGCGCCTCGGGTCCATGACCCGAGGCGACTGCAAGGGCAGGACGGGTGCAGATGGAAGAGGGCTGACATATCAGGTCAGTTCCGCGGCAGCCCGATGCAGGTCCAGGAGGCTCAGCCTCCTGGCGGGGTGCAGGGGCGGAGCCCCTGCGATCTTCCTCACCGCCTGCACCGGCGCGCAGACACCGCTCGATCCCTGGGGCGTCCAGGCAGACCGCATCGCGATGCTCAGCCACGTGCTGTTCTGGGGCGGCGGGGCGGTGTTCCTCGTCACCATGGGCTTCCTGGCGCTCGCCTTCCTGGCGCCGCAAGGGTTGCGGCGAGCGATGGGGTCACGACGTTTCCTGATCGGGGGCGGGATCGCCTTCCCCGTGGTCGTGCTGACGGCGCTGCTGGGCTACTCGCTCTCCGTCTCTCGCGCGCTGACGAAGCCGATGTCGGACGCGCCGCTGCGGGTGGAGATCATCGGCCGGCAGTACTGGTGGGAGGTGCGCTACCCCGACCTCGGCGAGGGCGCGGTGACGGCGAACGCGCTGCACCTGCCGCTGGGGCGGGAGGTAGAGCTGAACCTCACCTCGGCGGACGTGATCCACAGCCTGTGGGTGCCGAACCTGCACGGGAAGCTGGACATGATCCCCGGCCGCGTGAACCGCCAGCGCCTGCGCGCGGACAAGCTGGGCGAACTGCGCGGGCAGTGCACGGAGTTTTGCGGGCAGCAGCACGCCCTGATGGCCTTCGACGTGGTGGTGCAGACGCCCGAGGATTTCGACGCCTGGATCGCCCGCCAGCGCGCGCCCGTGCCCCAGCCGGAGACGGAGGAGCACCGGCGCGGGATGCAGGTGTTCGGGGAGGCGGGCTGCGGTGCCTGCCACGCGGTGCGCGGCACGCCCTGGGTGGCGCGGATCGCGCCGGACCTCTCGCGCGTGGGGTCGCGCGCCACGCTGGCGGCGGGGGCGCTGCCGAACAACCGCGGCAATCTGGCGGGCTGGATCGCGGCGCCGCAGGACATCAAGCCCGGCAACAACATGCCGTCCTACGCCCGTTCCCTGGAGGGTTCCGACCTGCTCGCCCTCGCCTCCTGGCTGGAATCCCTGCGTTGAGTGATCTGCCTCATACCCTGCCGCGCCCGCCGGAGGAGCTGGGCCGGCTGGAGGCTGCCTGGGCCTTCCCGCGCGGCTTCCGCGTGATCACGGAGATCAACAACAACCTCATCGGGCCGCTCTTCCTGGCGACCTCGCTGATGTTCCTGCTGCTGGCGGGGCTGCTGGGCGTGCTCATCCGGCTGCAGCTCGCCTTTCCCGGCCTGACGCTGATCGACCCGGCCACCTACAACCAGGTCTTCACCACCCACGGCACGATTATGATGTTCCTCTTCGCCGTGCCGGTGGTGGAGGCGGTGGGAATCGCGCTGCTGCCCGCCATGCTGGGTGCGCGGGAGATGCCGACGCCGCGGCTGGGGGCCTACGCCTACTGGATCTACCTCATCGGCGGCTCCGCCTTCTTCATGTCGCTCTTCTTCGGCGCGGCGCCGGACGGGGGCTGGTTCATGTACCCGCCGCTGACGGGCAAGGCGCACTCCCCCGGCGTGAACACGGACATGTACCTGCTGGGGATCGGCTTCATCGAGATCTCCGCCATCGCCGGCGCGATCGAGCTGATCACGGGTATCCTGCGCTGCCGCGCGCCGGGCATGACGCTGGGGCGGATGCCGGTCTTCGCCTGGGCCATGCTCGTCTTCGCGGGGATGGTGATCTTCGCCTTCCCCGCCGTGATCGTCGCCTCCACCCTGCTGGAGCTGGAGCGCGCCTTCGACTGGCCCTTCTTCCTGCCGGAGCGCGGTGGCGATCCGATGCTCTGGCAGCACCTGTTCTGGTTCTTCGGCCACCCGGAGGTCTACATCATCTTCCTGCCGGCGGCGGGGATGGTCTCCATGATCGTGCCGACCATGGCGCGGGCGCCGCTGGTCGGGCACAGCCTCGTCGTGCTGGCGCTGGTGGGCACGGCCTTCCTCTCCTTCGGGCTCTGGGTCCACCACATGTACGCCACGGGCATCCCGGGGCTGAGCCTGGCCTTCTTCGCCTCCGCCGGCTTCGCCGTCTCGGTCCCCTCCGGCCTGCAGGTTTTCGCCTGGATCGCCACCTTCGCGAGCGGGCAGCGCGCGCGGCTCGCGACGCCCACGCTCTTCATCCTCGGCTTCCTGTTCATCTTCACGCTGGGCGGGCTGACGGGGGTGATGGTCTCCGTCACGCCCTTCGACTGGCAGGCGCACGACACTTACTTCATCGTGGCGCACCTGCACTACGTGCTGATCGGCGGCATGGTCTTCCCGATCCTCGCCGCCCTCTACTACTGGGCGCCCTGCCTCGGCACGCCGCTGTCGGAACGGCTGGGGAAGTGGGTGTTCTGGCTCTGCTTTCTTGGCACCAACGTCACCTTCTTCCCCATGCACATCTCCGGCTTCCTCGGGATGCCCAGGCGCATCTACACCTACCCCGCGGGGATGGGGCTGGAGATCTGGAACCTGATCTCCACCATCGGCGCGCTGATGGTGCTGGCGGGCGGCGTCGTGCTGTTCACGGACCTGATCCGGAACTTCCGGCCGCAGAACGGCGGCGACAACACATGGGACGCGGGCACGATGGAGTGGCTGCCCAACTATAATTACGGCCCGCGCAGCCTGCCGGCGGTGAACAGCCGCTATCCCCTCTGGCGCAACCCGAAGCTGGCGGAGGAGGTGGAGGCGGGCGCGCACTACCTGCCCGGCACGATCACGGGCCGGCGTGAGGGGCTGGTGGTCAGCCCCGCGGAGGGCACGCCGCAATACGTCGCCGTGCTGCCCGGCCCCTCCTGGGCGCATCTCGTCGCGGCGGTGGGCACGGCGGGCTTCTTCCTCGTGCTGACGGTGGAGTGGCTGGTGCCCGCCGCCGCCTTCGCCGCGCTGGCCCTGGCCGCCTTCCTCTACTGGCTCTGGACCGGCACGGATTTCGGCCCGATCGGGGAGGGGCGCGGCAACATCGGCGGCGGAATCGTGCTGCCCACCTACGTCACCGGCCCGATGTCGCTCTCCTGGTGGGCGATGTGCGGGCTGATGCTGGTGATGGGCTCCTGCTACGCCTGCCTCATCGGCACCTACCTGTTCCTGTGGCTGGTGAACGGGGACGGCATGTGGCCCCCCGCCGGGATCGGCCTGCCCGTGTTGGAGCGCGGCGGGATCGCCCTGGCCCTCTATCTCGGCGCGGGCGCGGTGATGCTGCTGGCGCGCGCGCTGCTGCGGCGGCGCAACGCGCTGCCCTTCTGGGCCGTGCCGCTGGCCCTCGTGCTGCTGATCGGCGGCTACCTCGTGGACCTCTCCGCCCTCACCGGCGCCGGCATCTGGCCGACGCAGCACGCGCACACCGCCTCCTCCTACGCGCTGCTCACCTGGCAGGGCGGTATCGTCATCACCTGCGTCATCATGGCGCTCTACACCCAGGCCCGCGCCTGGGCGGGGATGCTGGACGCCACGCGGCGCCTGACCTTCGACAACACCATGCTGTTCTGGCTCTACGCGGCCGGGCAGGGGGCGGTGGGGATCGTGCTGCTGCACGGCTTCCCGCGCCTGCTGTGAGCGAGGCCGCCTCCGCCGCCCGCGCCGTCCTCTGGCCGGCGGCGGGGCTCGCCGTCTGGGGCGCGCATTTCGGCGCGATCTACGCCGTCCACGCCCATGCCTGCGAGCGCGGGCTGCAGGCTGGGCAGCTTCTCGGCCTGCCCTGGGTGGCGGCGCTGGTCGCCGCGGCCACGCTCCTCGCCCTGGCCGCGCTCGCCCTGCTCTTCCTTCTTGCCCAGCCCGTGCGCGCCGCAACGGAGGGCGGCGAGCCCGAGCCCGGCTTCACGCGCTGGTTCGGCGCGGCGGCCTGCGTCCTGGCCGGCTTCGCCGTGCTCTTCCAGGCGGCGCCGGCGGCGGTGCTGCCGGCCTGCTGGTGAGGCGCCGCGCGCCGGTCCTACCCCGGATTCACCCCCCGATACTCCGGGCAGAGGCCGGACCTCCGCTTCGGGGCAGCGACGCCCGACCCGCGCGCCCCGGGAAACGTCAGGTCAGCGCGGGCCGTACTTCTCCGCGCCCCCTGGCCATGGGCCTGTTGCCCGTCAGAAGGCGCCCAGCCCGGTCTCGCGTTGCTGCTCCGCACTGCCTGGCACCGGCTGGCGAAGAAGCAGGGCCACGTCTTGGACCAGCGGGCCGGCCTGTTGCACGGCGATGGTCAGGTCCAGCTCCGTGATGCGGAAGTTCCTGGCCCAGTGCTGGACACAGTAGGGATCGTCCAGGTCGATCCGGTTGCGAGCCGCTGAAGGGCTCCGGAGCACCTCGCTCATGTGCGTTCTCCTCCTGGCCGAAAAATTTAAGGAGGAATGTCGCGCAGCGTCCTATCGGGCGTTATTCCCGCGATCCCAATCGCGCGAGCGGTCCCGCGTTCCATTGCGCGGCCCCTTGCTGACCCCGAACAATCGGGCTGCGGCCAATGAATCAAGCAGCCATCGTCCTGGAAAAGCCTGTGGAGCAAACATGACGTCTGATCCTCGGTACCGAGGCTCGGGTCCGGCCCCGGGAGGAATCGATCGCGCGCCTGGAACGGCGCAGCTGCCCGTTGCCGACTGCCCGCGAGCTACTGGTGCAAATGCGGGAGACGCACCGGCGCTCAGCCAGGACGTCGCGCAGATGGCGTCCTACGCTGCCGCCCAGGATCTGCGGATGATGCACGAGTCCCTCGGGCTCCTGCAGCAAGGCCTCACGGGGTGGTCAGGCCGTTAGGTCGTCCTGTTACACACAGGTTATCCAGATGTTCGGAGAATGGTGCGAACATGGTGGGCGGCCCCCGGCGGCACCATCGGGAGAGTAGAACTATGGTTATTGCCACACAGATGCGCCCGTCCGATCACGGCAGCCTCCTCTCCCTCCGCCTGGGCAGGCTGCAGCCCCTTGGTCCTTTCGACACGGTCCTGCTCGAAGGGCTGGGCGGCCCGGTTCGGGCCTGCCCGGCCGGGGAGGAGATCGGCGAGCAGGGCGCCCCGCTGCGGCCCCGGCTGATCCGCAGCGGCTGGGCCGGTGCGGTGCGGTCGCTCCAGGACGGGCGCCGCCAGATCTTCCGGCTGCTGCTGCCGGGGGACACCATGGGGATCAGCACCATCCCTTCTGCCCTGGCCACCGCCGCCACTCTCGCCTTCACCCCTTTGGAACTGGTGGAGCTGGAGCCGGTGGCGGCCGCCCTACGGGACGCCCCGGAACAACATGCCGCCCTCGCCGCCGCCCTCGCCCTCGATGCCGCCAGGGCCGAGGCGGGGCTGCTGGACCACCTGATGCGGCTGGGCCGCCAGACCGCCCTGGAGCGCACCGCGCATCTCCTGCTGGAGCTGCGCGATCGCCTGGCCGCCGTGGGCCTGGCGAGCGAGACGCGCTTCCCGCTGCCGCTGACGCAAGAGGTGCTGGCGGATACGCTGGGCCTCAGCACCGTCCACATGAACCGCACCCTGCAGGAGCTGCGGCGCCTTCGCTTCCTCCGGATGGACAAGGGGCAGGTGGAGCTGCTCGATCCAGCCCGCCTGGCCGATCTGGCGGACTACGCCCTGTCCCAGGTCTCCACCCTATGCCCGGCCCCCGCCCCCCCGCGGGCGCGGATCGGGTGACCGGCCGACGGGATGTCGTCGCCATCGGAGGATCCTTCGGAAGCAGCGCCGTCCTGCGGCGCCTGCTAGGCGGGTTGCCGCCCGACTTCCCCGCAGCGGTCCTCATCGCCACCCATGTCCCGGGCAACAGCCCGGGCTATCTCGCGGAGGCGCTGGCCGGGCACAGCGCGCTGCCGGTGAGGCAGGCCGTGGATGGGCAGCCCATCCGGCCCGGCCATGTGATCGTCGCGTCGCCCGACCGGCACCTGCTGGCGATGGACGGTGCGATCGCGCTGGGAACTGGCCCGCGGGAGAACATGGCCCGGCCGGCCATCGATCCGCTCTTCCGCTCTGTCGCCCTGTCCTACGGGCCGCGGGCCATTGGGCTGGTGCTGACGGGCCTGCTGAACGATGGCGCCTCCGGGCTGCACGCCATCAAGGCCGCGGGGGGCGTGGCCATGGTGCAGCACCCGCTGGACGCGGAGGCCGACGAGATGCCCCGCGCGGCGCTGGAGACGGTGGAGGTGGACGCGGTGGGCCGCGCCGAGGAGCTCGCCGGGATGCTGGCGGCGGTGGCCGGCACGCTGGCCGGGCCGCGCGTGCCGCCCTCGCCCGACCTGGAGCTGGAGGTGGCGATCGCCGCCGGGCGCCGGCTGGGCTCCGATCAGCTGAGGACCCTGGCCAACCCCTCCCCCTTGAGCTGCCCGCACTGCCACGGTGTCCTCTCGGAAATGAAGGGGACGCGGCCGCTGCGCTACCGCTGCCAGATCGGCCACGCCTTCACTGCGGAGGCCGCCATCGCCTCGCAGGAGGCGGGGGTGGGCGACGCGCTACGGATTGCCATGCGGATGATGGAGGAGCGGGTGGAGCTGGTGACCCGCATGGCGAGGGATGCGCGGGAGAACGGGCGCAAGGCGGTGGCCGAACTGTACGAGGCGCGCGCCGCCGAGTATGCGGGCTACGCCGCCACGCTCCGCCGGGCCGCGACGCAGGACCTTCGCATGGCCCGGCGGGCCGGGGAGCCTGAGGTATAAACCGGGCCACCGATTTCGGATTATAAAGGGGGCCTTGGACGGAAGGGTGAGGCATTGAACGATCAGGACGCCGCCGGGGCAGCCGCGCCCACCGAGGCCGCGCCCCTGGCGGTGGTCGGGCTCGGGGTCGCGGCCGCGACCTTCCAATCCCTGCTGCGCCTGTTCTCCCTGATGCCGCGGGAGAGCGGCGCGGCTTTCGTCATCGTCTCGGAGTCGAAGGAGGCGATCGACACGGCCGCCCTCGTCGGGGCGCTGAACGCGGGCGGCGGCCCCCCTGCCCGCTTGGCGGCGGATGGGGACCGCCTGGCGGCGGACCAGCTCTACGTGGCGCCCGTCGGGGTGATGACGACGATCGAGGACGGGCATCTCCGCATCACCCCCGCCGAGGAACGGCCCGGGCATCGCGGCACGGTGGACACCTTCCTCATCTCCCTCGCCGAGGAGCAGCGGGAGGCGGCGGTCACGATCCTGCTGGAGAGCATGCCGGATGCGGGCAGCATCGGCGTGGCCCGGCTCAAGGCCTGCGGCGGCCTGATCCTGGCGGAGAGAGACGAGGCGGAGGAGGACAAGGCGAAGGCGGGCGAGGATATGGGGGCGGCGGCCATGGCCGACCTGTACCTGCCCCTGCCGGAGATTCCGCGGCGCCTCCTCTCCCTCGTCTCCTACCTGCGCGAGGTGGAAGGGCCGCAGGGGGACCGGGCGGCGCTGCGGGACGGCGAGAGCCGGCTGCCCGCCATCGCCACTATTCTCCGCAACCGCACGGGCCACGACTTCCACGGCTACAAGGCCAATACCTTCCTGCGCCGCATCCAGCGCCGGATGCACGTGCTGCGGCTCGACGCGCTGGACGATTACGTAGCACGACTGCGCGAGGACCCGGATGAAGCGCAGAACCTCTTCGAGGACCTGCTGATCGGCGTGACCCAGTTCTTCCGCGACCCCGCCGAGTTTGCGGTGCTGGAGGAGCGGGTCATCCCCGGCATGCTGGAGGGCAAGGGGGCGGGGGACACGATCCGCGTCTGGGTGCTGGGCTGCGCGACGGGGGAGGAGGCCTATTCCCTGGCGATGCTGCTGCGCGAGGCGATCGGGCGGATGGATGCGCCGCCGCACGTGCAGATCTTCGCCACCGACATCGACGCGCGGGCCCTGACGGTGGCGCGCACCGGGCGCTACCCGCAATCCATCGAGAAGGACGTGCCGCCGGAGCGCCTGGCGCGCTGGTTCGTCCGGGAAGGCGGCACCTACGCCATCCACAAGGACCTGCGGGAGATGTGCATCTTCTCCGCGCACAACGTCATCAAGGACGCGCCCTTCTCCCGCACCGACCTGATCTCCTGCCGCAACCTGCTGATCTACCTGAACGCGGAGCTGCAGGAGCGCGTGATCCCGCTGTTCCATTTCTCCCTGCGGCCGGGTGGTCACCTCTTTCTCGGCCCGTCGGAGAACGTGACGCGGCACGGCAAGCTCTTCCAACCCGTGGACCGCAAGCACCGGATCTTCCGCCGGCAGGAGACGGCGACGCGGGTACTGCCGGAATTCCCGCTGACCGCGCGCGCGGAGATCCGCCGCGCCGGGGGAGAGGCGGACCCGTCAGCCCGGGCGGTGCCGGGCATCAATCTCAGCCGCCGGGCCGAGCGCGCGGTGGAACGGCACGCGCCCGCCTACGTCGTTATCGATTCCGAGTACCAGGTGCTGAACTTTTCCGGCCGCACCGGGCCCTTCCTGGACCCGAGCACCGGCGTGGCCAACCTGAACCTGCTGAACCTCGTGCATCGCGACCTGCGGCTGGACCTGCGGGCGGCGCTACTGCGCGCAGGGGCCGAGCGCCGGACCGTCCGGATCTCCTCGCTCCGCATGGGGACGGAGGACGAGGCGCGCCGGGTGGGCATGACGATCGAGCCCCTGACGGAGAACTCGCAGGACCCGCCGCATTTCGTCGTCCTCTTCCATGACCTTGGGATGGATGGCGGAGAAGCGGAGGAGGCGGCGCGGAACCCGGCCATCCTGCGCGACGAGCACGTGGCACGGCTGGAGAGCGAGCTGCGCGTCACCAAGGACCGGCTGCAGGCCACGATCGAGGAGCTGGAGAGCACGAACGAGGAGCTGAAGTCCTCGAATGAGGAGTACCAGTCCATCAACGAGGAGCTGCAATCCGCCAACGAGGAGCTGGAGACCTCGAAGGAGGAGCTGCAATCCGTCAACGAGGAGCTGCAGACCGTCAACGGCGAGCTGGCGCACCGCGTGGGCGAGCTGGCCCGGACGAACAGCGACCTGAAGAACCTGCTGGAATCCACCCAGATCGCCACGCTGTTCCTCGACAACGACCTGCGGGTGAAGAGCTTCACGCCCGGCATGTCGGAGGTGTTCCACCTCATCGACGGCGACATCGGGCGCCCGATCGCGCATCTCGCCTCCCGCGTGCCCTATCCGGAGATGGGGGACGACCTGCGGCGCGTGCTGCGGACCCTTTCTACCGTGGAGCGGCAGATCGGCCTGGGGGAGGGGCAGCGCTACCTCGTCCGCGTGCTGCCCTACCGCAGCGTGGACAACTTCATCGCCGGTGCCGTGCTCACTTTCCTGGATGTCACGGAAGCGGTGCGCGCGCAGGAGGCGCTGCGCGTCGTGCAGGATCGTGCCCGGCAGGCGATGACGGCCGCCCGCATTGCCACCTGGGACCTCGACCCGGAGAGCGGCCGCTTCACGCATTCCGAGGGCTTCGAGGAGGTCTTCGAGGCGCCGCCGCCCGCCACCCTGGCGGCCCTGCTGGGCACCGCCCACCCGGAGGACCGGGACCGCCTGGCGCTGGCCTTCGACCGGACCCTGGCACAGGGCGAGCCACTGGACGTGGACGGGCGGCTGCTGGCCGGCCGCAGGGAGCTGTGGATCCGCTTCAGCGGCGGCCGTTCCGGCGCGCGGGTACTGGGCGTTTCCCAGGACGTGGATGCCCAGCGCCGGGCGGAGGCGCAGCGATCCCTCCTCATGGCGGAGCTGCAGCACCGCGTGAAGAACATCCTGGCCGTGGTGCGCTCCATCACCCGCCAATCCCTGGAGAGCGCGGAGAGCCTGGAGGAACTGCGCCTGCACCTGGGCGGCCGCATCGACAGCCTGGCGCGCACCCAGGGCCTTCTTGCCAACCGCGGCCGCGAGGGGATTACCCTGGACGGGCTGGTGCGTGACGAGTTGGCAGCGGTGCTCGGCCAGGACGGAGAGAGGGTGACCATCGAGGGGCCGCCCATTCTGCTGAAGGACAAGGCGGCCGAGACCTTCGCCCTGGGGATCCATGAACTGTCGACGAACGCGGTGAAGTACGGCGCCCTCTCCGGCCCGGATGGGCAGCTGGGCGTGCGCTGGCGCATCCTGCACACGGGCGGTGGGGACAGGCTGGCGCTGGAATGGCAGGAAACGGGAGTGCCGGTGCTGGACGTGCGCCCCTCCCGCACGGGTTTCGGTCGCCGGCTGATCGAGCGCGGCCTGCCCTACGACCTCGGCGCCGTCACCTCGCTGGAGTTCCTGCCGGGCGGGGTGCGCTGCGCGGTGGAGCTGCCCATGGGACCACGGGTGATCGCGATGGAGCAAGAAGACGGGACGGACGCCGAGGAGGACGGGGACGATGACGCAAGCTGAGGAACAGGCTGCACCACTTTCCGGCCGCCAGGTGCTGGTCGTGGAGGACAAGTACCTGATCGCCGAGGATGTCTGCACCCTGGTGGAGCGGCTCGGCGGCATCGTCATGGGGCCGGTCTCGGGCGTGGAGCCGGCGCTGGACCTGCTGCGGTCCGGCCGGCCGGACCTGGCCATGCTGGACGTGAACCTGGAGGGGGAGCGCGTCTACAAGGTCTGCACAGCCCTGCAGGAGGCGGACATCCCCTTCCTCTTCATCACGGGATACGACGCCTCCGTCATCCACCCGCATTTCCGAACGGTGCCCCACCTGGAGAAGCCGATCGACGAGGCTGCCCTGCGCGAGGCCATCGCGCAGCTCTGAAAATCGCGAGGGCGCTGTTCCGGTTCCTCGCTGGCGGTCTGTCCCGGGGAGAGGAAGAAGGAATTCTTCCTCTCCCCGGACCCCTCTCCATCATCTTCTTTTGGAAGTTGGAATCACTTCGCTGGCGGTGCGCCTCGGCTCGTGGAGCCGAGGCGACTGCGAGGGCGGGATCGGGCCGCGGTCCGGGGCCATGGCGCCCCGGGTCGGTCCCCGCGGTGGCCGGTGCGGTGCCGCCCGCGCACGTCAGCCCATCAGCCTCCGGATCATCGAGAGGGGCGCCTTCGGCGGCGGGTAGCGCAGCGTGGGATCGATCCCGGCGGGCTGGCGGAACAGGGCGCGGGGGTTGGAGAAGGCCTCGAACCCCGCCGCGCCGTGATAGCGCCCGCTGCCGCTCGGCCCCACGCCGCCGAAGGGCAGGTCCGGCACGGTGCAGTGGACGATGTGCTCGTTCACGCAGAACCCGCCGGAGGGAAGCGCGGCGGCCACCGCCTCCGCGAAGCCGGCGTCGCGCGTGTGGACATAGAGGGCCAGCGGCGAGGCGCGGCGGGAGAGGCCGGCCAGCAGCGCGCCGCGGTCCTGCCAGGTCGCCACGGGCAGGACCGGGCCGAAGATCTCCTCCTCCAGCAGCGCCGGATCGGGGTCCAGCAGGACCGTGGGCTGCATGTGCAGCGCGTTGTGGTCCACCCCGCCCCCGATCGCGGCGCGGCCGCGGGGCAGCATCGCCTCCAGCCGCGCCAGATGCCGCGCGTTCACCACGCGCTGCATGCCCCGCCCGTCCTCGCCGTAGAAGCGGGCGATCGTGGCGCGCAGGGCGTCCAGCAGGGCCTCCGCCTTGCTTTCATGCACCAGCACGTGGTTCGGGGCGAGGCAGGTCTGCCCGGCATTGAGGAACTTCGCCCAGGCGATGCGCCGCGCGGTGGGGACCGGGTCCGCATCCGCGTCCACGATGCAGGGATTGGCCCCGCCCAGTTCCAGCGTGGTGGTGGCGAGGTTGCGCGCGGCGGCCTCGGCCACCTTGCGGCCGGTCTCCGTGCTGCCGGTGAAGAAGAGGTGGTCGAAGGGCTGCGCCGTCAGCGCGGCGGCCAGCGACGGGCCGCCCTGCACCACCGCGACATGGCCGGGCGCGAAGCACCGCGCGACGAGCCGCGCCAGCACCTCCGCCGAGGCCGGCGTCACCTCCGAGGGCTTCAGCACCACCGCGTTCCCCGCCGCCACCGCGCTGACCAGCGGCACGAGGCAGAGCTGCACGGGGTAGTTCCAGGGCCCGAGGATCAGCACCGCCCCGCGCGGCTCCATCCGAAGCGCCGCGCGGCCGGGCAAGTGGAACCAGCGCCGACCGACGCGTCGCTCCCCCGCCCAGCGCGGCAGGCGCTTGAGGGCCAGCGCGATCTCCTGCCGCACCAGCAGGATCTCGGAGGTCCAGGAATCGAAGTCCGACTTGCCCAGGTCGGCCCGGAGCGCGGCCAGGATCTCCCCCTCCATCGCCTCCAGCCCGTCCCGCAATGCCTTCAGCGCGGCGATGCGCGCGGGCAGCGGGCGCGTGGCGCCGGTGGCGAAATGCGCGCGGGCGGCGTCCAGCAGGGCGGCGGCTTCGTCCATGCCCTCCCTTACCCCGCCGCGCGCCCGGAGACGATGGACGCCCCGCCCCGCCGGCCCGATACAGGCGGGGTCCGGAAGGGGAAAGTTCCATGCACCTCGTCGTCCTGCCCGGGGACGGGATCGGCCCGGAGATCACGGCCGCCACCCTGGCCGTGCTGGAGGCCGCGGCCAACCGCCACGGCCTGAACATGAACCTGACCCATGAGGTGGCGGGCCATGAGAGCCTGTCCCGCCATGGCACCACAGTCCGCCCGTGCCTGCTGGAGACGGTGCAGGCGGCGGACGGGCTGCTGATGGGCCCCATGTCCACTTACGACTACCTCGACGCGGGCAAGGGCGGCATCAACCCCTCCGGTTATTTCCGCAAAAGGCTGGACCTCTTCGCCAATATCCGCCCCGCCCGCACCTATCCCGGCGTGCCCCATCCCACGCGGCACGAGTTCGACCTGATCGTGGTGCGGGAGAACACGGAGGGCTTCTACGCCGACCGCAACATGGCCAAGGGCGGCGCGGAGATGCTGGTGACGGAGGATGTCTGCATCTCCCTCCGCCGCATCACCCGCCCGGCCTGCGCCCGCATCGCGGAGGCCGCCTTCCGCCTGGCCGCCACGCGCCGGCGGAAGGTGACGGCCGTGCACAAGGCGAACGTGCTGACCATGGGCGACGGCCTGTTCCTGGAGGAGTGCCGGCGCGCCGCCGCGAACCACCCCGGCGTGGAGCTGGAGGAGGTGATCGTGGACGCCATGGCCGCGCTGCTGATCCGCGACCCGTCCCGCTTCGACGTGATCGTCACCACCAACATGTTCGGCGACATCCTCTCCGACATGACCGCCGAGCTCTCCGGCAGCATCGGCCTCGGCGGCTCCGTCAACGCCGGCACGGCGCACGCCATGGCCCAGGCCGCCCACGGCTCCGCCCCCGACATTGCCGGGCAGGACCGCGCCAATCCCCTCTCCCTGGTCCTCTCCCTCGCCCAGCTCTTGGACTGGCACGGCGAACGCCGCGGCGGGCCCGCCTACGCCCGCGCCGCGCGGTCCATCGAGGCGGCGGTGGCGGAAGCCGTGGAGGCGGGGGAACTGACCCCGGACCTGGGAGGGCGGCTCGGCACGGAGGCGCTCGGGCAGGCCGTCGCCAGGCGGGTGCGCTAGGCCGGCCTCGTCCCCCTCGGCCGCGCATCCCAGGTCGGGCATCACACGGGCGCCGCGTCAACCTCCCCGTCACCGGGCGGGGGGCCCGGCCTGAGCGGCACGTCCAACTCGCAGACAAGGCCGGACGGCCTCCAGCCCAGCGACAGCGTGCCGCCAAGCTGCCCCCGGACCGTGCCGTCCAGCACCCTCGTCCCGAAGCCTCGCCGCTCGGGGGATTTCTTCAAGGCGGGCCCGCCCCTCTCCGTCCAGCGCAGGCGCAACCGATCGGGCAGCCCACCCTCCACCGTCCAGTTGACCTCCACGCGCCCTTCCGGGGCCGAGAGGGCGCCGTACTTCACCGCGTTCGTGGCGAGCTCGTGGATCGCCATGGCGAGGGGCTGGGCGGCGCCGGCGGGCAGTGACACGGGGGGACCATCGACTTCGGCCTGCGGCCCCCCGCCATCACGGTCGAGGAACCCGTCCAACTCGCCCCGCAGCAGCGTCAACAGGTCCGCACCGGACCATTGGCGGTCGGCCAGCAGCGTCTGCGCCCGGGCCAGGGCCGCCACCCGCCCCTCGATCGCGCGCGCGTAGGTGGGCAGGTCGGGGGCACGCGTCAGCCGCAGGGCCGCCTGCACGACCGAGAGGGCGTTCTTGGCTCGGTGGTCCACCTCGCGGGACAGGAGTGCCTGCCGTTCCTCGGCCTGCTTGCGGTCCGTGATGTCGACCACGGTGCCGGAGAAGCGCTTCGGCATCCCGCCCCCGTCGTGAAGGCAGCGGCCGCGTGCGGCGACCCAGTGGACCTCGCCCCCGTCCCGGAGGAGGCGATACTCGGCCTCATATGGTTCCCCCGTTTCCAGGGTGCGCTTCATCGCGGCCTCGACGCGCGCCGCGTCCTCCGGGTGGATGACGCGCTTGAAGTCGGCGAGCGGAGCGCCGGCCGCGGCACGGTCAGGATCCACCCCGAAGAGCCGGGCGAAGCGCGCATCGGCGAAGAGGCGGTCCTGGGGGACGAGCCAGTCGTAGAGCCCGACCATGCCCGAGGCGTCGAGGGCCAGCTGCAGCCGCTCCTCGCTCTCGCGCAGGTCGGCCAGGGCCCAGGCCCGCTGCACCGCATCCCAGGTGCGCCCGGCCGCCTCCTCGACGAGCTCCGCCTCGACCCCCGTCCAATGGCGCGGCCCGCCGCTGTGGACGTAGAGGATGGCCGCCAGGCGGCCGGACCGGATGAGGGGTGCGACGATCAGGGCACGGGTCCCGATGCTGTCCCAGGTCGGCAGGTAGGCCGGGCGGGAGGTGCGGGGGTCCGCCTGGCAGTCCTCCACCACCAGCGTGCGCCCGGCCCGCAATTCGGCGATGACCGCCGGACCGAAGGCATCGAGGATGCGCGCCTCGCCGGCCAGGGAGGCCACGCGTCCGGCCGTCCAGTCGCGCTCGACGGAGACTACCTCGCCGGAGGCATCGATGATCCCGTAGCCGGCACGGTCCGCGCCGAGTTCCGTCCCCAGCAGTTCCGCCGCGAGGGTGGGCAGCGCGTGCGGATCGTTCAGGCCCCGGAGCGTGTCTCCGAGCCGCACGAGGAAGGCCTGCTTCCTCTCCATGAGGACCCGGCCGGTCGTCTCGGCCACGGCGCAGTACATGCCGGCGACGCGGCCCTCCTCGTCGCGTACCGGCGAGTAGGAGAAGGTGAACCAGGTCTGCTCGTCGAATCCCCTGCGGTTCATCAGGAGCGGCAGGTCCTCGCGGTAGGTCGCCACCCCGGCCATGGCCGCCTCGATCAGCGGGAGGATGTCGGGCCAGATCTCCGCCCAGATATCGTGGAAGCGTGCCCCGAGGGCGCGCGGGTGCTTCGCGCCGAGGATCTCGGCATAGGCGTCGTTGTAGAGGAAGCCGAGCTCCGCGCCCCAGGCGACGAACATCGGGAACTTGGAGCCGAGGAGCAGCTCGACGACCGACCGGAGCCGGGGCGGCCAGCCGGCCGGATTGCCCAGGGGCGAGCTCGACCAGTCGTGCCCGCGCATCAGGGCACCGGTCTCGCCACCGCCCGTCAGGAAGGCCGGTGCCGTCACCGGATGCGCCCCATCCGGCGGTGCCGGCTGCCGCCGTGGTTGTCGTTCTTCTCGCCCATGGGGCCTATATGCCCCCTGTGCCCGGCCCTGCCAGTCGCGGCCATCCCGTCAGGCATTCCCCATCATGCGCGCGAATGCCGGGGGCGGGTCTTCCCGCCACGCTCCGCGCCGGCCTTGTCCTGGACCAGATCCGCCGGGTGCCCGCCTCACCCGATCTCGATCACCGCATCCGCCGCGAAGGCCCCTTCGCCTGCGGGCAGGACCAGCACCGGGTTCAGGTCCACCGAGACGAGCCGCTCCCCTGCCGCCACCGCGAAGGCGGAGAGGGCCGAGAGGGCGCGGGCGAGGGCGGGGACGTCGGCCCTGGGCCGTCCCCGCGCGCCGTCCAGCAGGGGGAAGCCGCGGAGGGAGCGGATCATGGCCTCGGCCTCCGCCACGTCCACGGGGCAGCGGCGCAGGGCCACGTCGCGCAGCACCTCGATGAAGACGCCGCCGAGGCCGACCATCGCGACGGGGCCGAAGACCGGGTCGCGCGTCATGCCGAGGGCCACTTCCACCGCGCCGGTGACCTGGCGGGCCACCAGCACGCCGGTGACGCGCGCGCCGGGGACGTTGCGGGCGGCGTTGGCCATCAGGGTGGCATGGCCGGCGCGCACGGCCTCCTCATCGGCGATGTTCAGCAGCACGCCGCCGACCTCCGACTTGTGGAGGATGTCGGGGGAGAGGAGCTTCATCACCACGGGGAAGCCGATGGAGCGGGCGGCGGCCACGGCCTCCTCGGCGCTCGCGGCGGTGGCCTCGGGCACGGCGGGGATGCCGGCGGCGGCCAGCAGGCGCTTGGCCTCCGCCTCGTCCGGCGCCGTGGCGGGCAGGGTGACCGTGGGCATCGGCACGGGCGCGCGGGGCGGGCGGGCGAAGGCCGCGCCGAAGCGGCCCTGCGCGGCCAGGGCAGCCACGGCGCGGGAGGGATCGGGGAAGACGAGGTAGCCGTCCGCCTCGTACTCCCGCACCTGTTCCGGTGCGGCGAGGACGCTGAGGACCCAGAGGCGGTCCGGGTGGTCCTTCTTCACCCCGTTCAACTCCGCGCGCAGCCTCGGCGCGAGGGCGGGGGAGCCGCCGACGCCGGTGAAGAAGGCAATCAGGCTCGTGTAGCCGCCATCCTCCACCATGCCGCGCGCGAAGGCGCCCACCATGGACATGTCGTTGAACACCTGCGCGGTGCAGTCCACGGGGTTGGCGGGGTTGCTGAAGGGGATCAGGGCGCGTAGCCGGTCCTGCGCCGCCTCCGGCATCGGCGGCATGGGCAGGCCCTGCTCCTCCGCCGCGTCGGAGATCATCACCCCCGCCCCGCCGGAGATGGAGACGACGCCGAGGGTGTTCCGCACGGGGTAGATGCGCGGGGTGGCGGCATAGGCCACGTCCAGCAGCTCCTCCGTGTCGCGGGCGCGGTGGACGCCGAACTCGGCCAGGACGGCCGAGGTCACCGCATCATCCCCGGCGATGCTGGCCGTGTGGGACTGGGCGGCGCTGGCGCCGAGGGCGGAGCGGCCGACCTTCATCATCACCACGGGCTTGCGGGCGCGGCGGGCGGCCTCCAGCGCGGCGAGGAAGCGCGGGCCCTCCCGCACGCCCTCGGAGTAGCAGGCGATCACCTCCACCCCGTCATCGCCCGCCAGGTGGCCGATGGCGTCGCCCAGCGTCACCTCCGCCTCGTTGCCGGTGGTGATCAGGATCGGCGTGGCGATGCCCCGGTTCCGGGCCGCAGCGAAAAGATGGGTGCCGTAGGCGCCGGACTGGCTGGCGATGCCCACGCGCCCGCGGCCCTCAGGTGCCTGCACCGGCCAACCGCTGTCGAAGGAGGAGGTGAAGATCGGGTAGTAGCCCAGCGGCGCGTTGAACAGGCCCAGGCAGTTCGGCCCCAGCAACCGCATCCCGTGCCGCCGCGCCGTGGCCACCAGCGCTTCCTGGGCCGCTTGGCCCTCCCCCCCGACTTCGGCGAAGCCGGCGGTGAAGACGATGGCGGCGCGGCAGCCGCGGCGGCCCAGCGCCTCCACTGCCTCCTCCGCCAGGGCACCGGGCACGGCCACCACGGCAGCGTCGGGCACGCCGGGCAAGGCGTCGATGTCGGGGAAGGCAGGAAGGCCCTGCACGCGGTCCCGCTTCGGGTTCACCGGCCACAATTCCCCGGCGAAGCCCTGGCTGATCATGCTGTGCACGGGGCGCCCGCCGATGCGCGTCGGCTCCTCCGAGGCGCCGATCACGGCCAGGCTGCGCGGCGCCAGCATGGACCGCAGGGACTCGAAGCCCGGATCGCCGTCCATCATGCCGCATCCCTCCCCTTGGTTCGGGAGGGACGCTGCCCCGGGCGCCAGCCCGGGGCAAGAACCCCGGAGGAGAGGGCTCTCAGCCCTCCTTCGCTTCGTCGTCCTCCTCCTCGTAGGAAACCTCGGCCCCGCCAACCACGGCCAGGCAATCCGCATAAGTGGAGAGGATCCAGTCCCGGTCGTGCTCCACCCCGTCCTTGGCGGAGTCCATGATGATCCGGAGCAGGGCGAGCGCCACGGCAGGCTCGCTCTCGCCCTGGATCTGAATGTTTGGAAGGTCGGACATGCCGGCCCCTTTCGTATCGCGGTGCAGCAGGGTTCAAAGCCTTAACATGAGACAAGGATGCGGGAAGGGCCGGGGCATCACGCGGAGTTGGCACGGCGCACATCTTTGCTGCAAATCGTTCTCAACCGCGTTGCATCGGCTGTGCAGGTGCGATAGAGGGCAGACCTCCGACGGACGCATCGCGGCCCGGCGCCCCCCGCCGTGCCGTCAGCGCCGGGCCCTCATCGGCCCGGCGCGTGCCGCCCGTCCCAGGGCGCCCCGAGCGGACGCCGCGACAGAATAGGACGCCCCAGGGACATGCCCCTCGCCCGCGCCTTCCGGTTCCTGCCCGTGCTGCTGGCGCTCACGACGCCCGCCCTGGCGCAACAGGCCCCGGCGGGCCAGGTCTCGGTGGAGCTGAACCGGCTGGAAGCCCGGACCGAGGGCTGCCGCGTGTGGATGCTGGCCCGCAACCCCGGCGCGGCCGTGGACCCGCTGCGGCTCGACCTCGTCGTCTTCGGCAAGGACCAGGTCGTGGCCCGCCGCCTGGCGCTGGATCTCGGCCCCCTGCCGGCCGAGAAGACCATGGCCCGCATCTTCGACCTGGCCGGCACGCCCTGCGACAACGTCGGCTACATCCTTCTGAACGACGTGCTGGCCTGCGGGCCGGATGCCGCCCCTGCCGCCTGCCTCGGCCGCCTGGCCGTCAGCTCGCGCGTCCAAGGCGTGGCGCTGGAGAAGTAAGCCATGAACCCCGCCACTCCCGCACCCGCCGCAGCGCCTTCCGTCCCGCCCGCCGTGCCGGCGCCTGCCCTTCCCGCCGTGCCGCCCACCGGCGGCCCGGTCGCGGTGCCCGGAGCGCCCGCGACCGATCTCGCCCACGCGGCGGTCGCGCACGATCTCTCCCCGCTCGCGCTGTTCCTGCAGGCCGACCCCATCGTGAAGGGGGTGATGATCCTGCTGCTCGTCGCCTCCATCGCCTGCTGGGGCATCATGATCGAGAAGATGGTCACCGCCCGCCGGCTGCGGGCGGAGGCGCGGAAGCTGGCCAGCGCCGCAACCGGCGCCGCGACGCCCGAGGGCGGGCTGGCCGCGGACGTGATCCGCGCCGGCGCCCGCGAGTGGCATGAGGGGCGCGACCCCGCCGAGAGCCGCGGCGAGTACCGGGAGCGGATGGAGCACGCCATGCGCGCCCCCGTCATCGCCGCCTTCCGCGCGGCCGAGCCCGGCCTGCCGCTGCTGGCCACCATCGGCGCCGTGGGGCCCTTCATCGGCCTGTTCGGCACGGTCTGGGGCATCATGAACTCCTTCTCCGGCATCGCGGCCAGCGGCGACACCAGCCTCGCCGTCGTGGCGCCGGGCATCGCGGAGGCCCTGTTCGCCACCGCCATCGGCCTCGTCGCCGCCATCCCCTCGGTCATGGCTTACAACCGCTTCACCGTGACCTTCGCGCGGATCCGCCAGAACGCCTTCTCCTCCATCCACGAGCTCTCGGCCGGCATGGCGCGGCGCCCGGCCCCGGCCCGCGCCGCGCGCGCGGCGGAGTAGCCCCGATGGCCATGTCCATGGGCGGCGGCGGCGGGGACGACGACGACGCCATGCCGATGGCCGAGATGAACGTCACGCCGCTTGTGGACGTCATGCTCGTCCTGCTCATCATCTTCATGGTCGCCGCGCCGATGATGACGGTGGGCGTGCCGGTGAACCTGCCGAAGACCGCTGCCGCCCGCGCCGCCTCCACCAACCCGCCCCTCGTCCTCACCGTCGCTCCCGGCGGCAAGCTCTTCATCCGGCAGGAGGAGGTGACGGAGGACGCCCTCACCCAGCGCCTGGTGGCGATGCGCGAGGCCGATCCGGAAGCCCCCGTGCATGTGCGCGGTGATCGCTCCGTGCCCTATGGCGACGTGCTGCGCGTGATGGGCCGCGTCTCCCGCGCCGGCATCACGAAGGTCTCCCTCATCGCCGAGGCCGACGCCGCCGCGCCCGCGGTGCAGGCGCGCTGAGGGGCGCGGCCGGCATGGACCACCTCCTGGCGGAAAAGCCCCGCACCGCCCGCCCGCCCCTGCCGGCCATGCCGAAGGTGGCACCCCCGCCGGAGCCGCCGCCCGCTCTGCTGGAGGCCGCCCTCGCCGTCGCCGCCCGCGCCCCTGCCCCCGCGCTTCACCCCTCCGGCTGGCGCCGCGCGGCCAAGCCCCTGGCCTGGGGCGTCTCCGCCCTGTTCCACGTCGCCGCCATGGGCGTGCTGCTGATCCCCGCCGCGACGCTGGAGCCGCCGGCCCAGCCCTCCGTGGAGGTGGAGACGATGCCGGCTCCTGAGCCCGCGCCGGCCCCGGATCCCACCCCCGTCACCGAGGCCGCGCCGCCGCCCGCCCCGCCCGAGGCCGTGGCCGCCGCGCCGCCCGCACCTGCCGCCGAGCCCCCTCCGCCCCCCGACGCAGCGCCCCCGCCGCCGCCGGAGGCCGTGA
>NZ_JANJOU010000016.1 GCF_024594815.1 Roseomonas populi
CCCAACCCGGAGACGGCGCGCCGCCTTCTGGCCGAGAGCGGCTATCGCGGCGAGCCGCTCGTCCTCACCACCTCCTACGACATCGCGCCGATCGGCCGCATGGCGGAGGTGGCGGCGGAGCGGCTGAGGCGGGCCGGCTTCAACATCGACCTGCAGGTCTCGGACTGGGGCACGGTCACCACGCGGCAGCAGAACCGCAACCCGCCCTCCCAGGGCGGCTACAACCTCTTCGTCACCTACTCCTCAGGCGCCACCATGCAGTCGCCCCTGACCAACATCGGCACCAACATGGGCTGCGACCGCGCCTGGGCGGGCTGGCCCTGCGACGCGGAGGCGGAGCGGCTCCGCGGCGCAGTGGTCGAGGCGGCGGACGAGCCCGCGCGGCTGGCCGCCGTGGAGGCCCTGCATCGCCGCCTGGCGGAGGTGCAGCCCTACCGGGTGCTCGGCCAGTTCGACCAGCCCTATGCCCGGCGCGCCAACGTCTCCGGCGTGCTGGACGCGCCGGTGATGCTCTACTGGAACGTCGAGAAGCGCTGAGCCCGGGAGCCCGGGAGCCCTGCGGGACAGCGGGGCTGGGTGAAGAGGCGCATCGCCGGCCGGCTCCGTCAGCTGATCTCCAATCCCCAGGCTCTGGAGCCGTCAGGTCAGAGTTGATGGCCAGCAGGGGGTCAACTCCCCTTGTCCGCTCGCACGGCATCGTCGCCCAGGTGCTCGCAGACCAGCCGCACCGCCTGTCCGGCACCGAGGCCCCCTGCCCCAGTCCATCCGCCGTGCTGCGCATGGCAACCGAGCATGGCGCCGGCAGGACGCCCTTCGCCGGGCGGATCGGCCAACTTCGGCCCGGCATGGCGGCGGACCTGGTCATACTCGACTGGAAGGCGATCACATGGCCCCACCAGAGCGCCGACATCTCGCCGGTGGACGTGCTGGTCCAGCGCGCGAAGACCTCTGCGGTGCGCACGGTGATGAGCAACGGGGACGTCGTGTACCGGGACGGCTGCTTCACCCGCGTTGACCGCGAGGCGGTGCTCGCCGAGATAGCTAGGTGCCTCAGCCGTCCCTTGATCCCGCACGAGGAGAAGAGGCGGTCCGTGGCAGATGCCGTCCTCCCCATCGTCTCTCGCTTCTACCAGGGCTACCTTGCCTGCGATTGACCGCTCTATCTCCCTGTCCCGTGATGACCGATCACGTTGTCAGCCGATCATCGCTCCTTCCCCCTCCTCGTCCCGCTTGGGGCACGGGAATGAGGACCGTCACAGCTTCCGAGGTGAAGCGCAGGTGCTCGCGGTTGACGGCCACAGTCTCGGAGCGACGCAGCGCACCTGCAGGAGGGACGGCGCAGCAGGACACCGCGTTCAGGTCACGCCGAGCTTCTGCACCTCGGCGCGAACCAGTTCCTTGATGCGGCGCTCCAGCGCCGTGAAGGCCGGGTCACTGCGGTCTCGCGGGCGGGGCAGGTCAAGGTCGATGACCTCCTTCACGGCGCCGGGCCGTGTGGCCATCACAACGATCCGGTCGGCCAGGAAGATGCTCTCCGAGATGCTGTGGGTGACGAAGACCACCGTCTTGCGGTGCCGTTCCCAGATGGCCAGCAGCTCCTCCTGGAGCACCTCCCGGGTCTGGGCGTCCAGCGCGCCGAAGGGCTCGTCCATCAGCAGCACGGAGGGATCGTTCGCCAGGGCGCGCGCGATCGCCACGCGCTGCTTCATGCCGCCGGAGAGGTTGCCGGGATACTTGTCCTCGTGCCCGGCGAGGCCGACCAGGGCGAGGTAGCGGCGCCCGATCTCGCGCTGCTCGGCGCGGCTGCGGCCCCGCAGCATCGGCCCGAAGGCTACATTGTCCAGCGCCGTGCGCCAGGGGAACAGCGCGTATTCCTGGAACACCACGCCCCGGTCGGCGGAAGGGCCGTGCACCGGCTGCCCGTCCACCAGCACCTGCCCGGCGCTCGGCTCGGCGAAGCCGGCGATCATGTTGAGCAATGTGGACTTGCCGCAGCCCGAAGGGCCGAGCAGGCAGGTGAAGCTGTTGGGCGCGAGGTCCAGGCCCACGTCCTGAAGCGCCACGGCGTCTCCGAAGCGCTTGCTAACTCCGCGGATGCGGATCTTGGCCGTTGTCACGACATTCCCGTCCACCGGATCAGCTCCGCCCGGTCTGACGCCAGCGGAGAAGCCAGTTCTCCGCCGCGCGCAGCAGGATGTTGAAGAGGAAGCCGATCAGCCCGATCACGACGGCGCCGAGCAGCATGTTGGAGACCATGAAGAAGGTCCGGGCATCGTTGATGAGATAGCCCAACCCGGAATCGGCGGCGATGAACTCGGCGGCCACGATGACGAAGAAGGACAGGCCGAAGCCGAGCCGCAGCCCGGTGATGATCCCCGGCAGGGCCGCGGGCAGCACCACGTAGCGGAACAGCTCCGTCCGCGTGGCACCGAGGCTGGCCGCGGCGCGGAGTAGCACGGGATCGACGTGCTTGATTCCCTCCACTGTGGTGGTGAAGACAGGGAAGAAGGCGGCGTAGGCGATGAAAACGATCTTGGAGGTCTCGCCAATGCCGAACCAGAGCACCATCATCGGCAGGAAGGCGAGTGGCGGGATCGGGCGAAGCAGCTCGATCATCGGCTCCACCAGCTTCTCCAACGGGCGCCAGGTGCCGACCGCGAGGCCGACGGCGACGCCGGCGATCGCCGCGATGGCGAAGCCCTGAAGGACGCGGGACAGGCTGGCGAAGATGTCGCGCTGCAGCTCGCCGGATTCGGCGAGGTCGATGCCCGCCTTCAGCACCGCCAGCGGCGAGGGCAGAAGGATCGGGTTGAAGAACTTCCAGACATAGGCGTTGCCGAGGCTGACCGCCGTCCAGATCGCAAGGAAGAGGAGAATGGCGAGGACGCGCATGCCCCCGTTCGCGAAGGCCGCGCGCCACCGGGTGGACGGGCGCCGGGCCGCGGGAATGGCCGCGGCCGGCAGGGGTATGGCCTCGCTCACGCGCTCAGGCGCTCGGGCGCCAGCTGGCGAGGGACGGATCGACCATCTCGGCGATCCTGGTGGTGAAGCAGTCCTCCGGCGGCGGGGCGGAGGGGATGCGGTTGATGTTCATCGCCCACTCCGTCTGGAAGCGGTGGCTGGCGATCAGGCCCGGGGTGATGCCGAGGCCGTACTTGTTCGCCGTGGTCATCACCTCCAGAGCCTCATTGTCGATCCGCAGCGTGCGCTGCAGGGCGGCCATGGCGCGAGGCTTGTCGGCCGTCATCATCTCCGTCGCCTTCATCAGGCCCCGCAGCAGGGCGGCCAGGGTGTTCGGCTTCGTGTCGATCCAGCTCTGCGTCGCCATCAGGGTGGAGTGGTTGTAGAGGAGGCGATCGTTCTCCGGCTGCACCTCCGCCTTGCCACCGTTCACGAAGAGCGTGCCGCCGGTGCAGTACATGCTGCCGCCCATGGCGACGAGGCGGTAGAGGTTGGGCTGCCAGCCCAGCAGCCCGTGCACGTCCCCGCGGGAGGCGGCGACGATGCCCTCGCTCTGGTTCATGTTCACGAGGGTGATCTTCGATTGGTCGAAGCCAAAGGTCTTCGCGAGCTTGGCGAGCAGCAGCACCTGGGAGTTGCCCTGGGTGAAGGCGAGGCGCTTGCCCTCCAGTTCCCGCGGGTGAGAGAGCCTCACGTTCGGGCCGAGGGCGAAGCCCTGGGTTTCCGCGATGTCGGCCAGGGCGGAGATGGTGCGGATGGGCAGTTTCTGGCCACCGAAGACCACCTGCGTGAAGCTGCCGCCCACGCCGACCGGCGCGGCGCCGCCCCCCATGACGGTGAGGGTATCGGCGGCCGATTGCAGCCAGCGGACCGTGACGTTCAGCCCCTGCTCCTTGAACAGGCTATACTGCTCGGCGATGGCGAATTGCGCGCCCAGCTGCGGATCGCGCACCACCACGACTTCGAAGGCCGGCGTCTCGATCTCCGCCGCCCGGGCGCGGCTTGCCGCCCCCATGACGCCGAAGCCGATCCCGCCGAGCACGGCGCGACGGGTGGGAAGGGCACGGAGCATGTCGGTCATGGCCACCTCGGGGAGCAGGCTGCGGACCGGATCGGACCCGGGCCGAAGGAGAGCTGGGCAGGCGTAGCAAATTCCATGCCGATGACGCATCAAGCGGGCAGCATCGCGCCCGTGCGGCTGCGCATCAGGGGCTGGATCCGCTCGCCGAAGTCGTCCATCCCCTGCACGAAGTCGTCGAAGGTCAGCATCACCCCGGAGAGGCCGGGCACCTCCGCCATCTCGTCCAGCAGGCGCGCCACGGTGGCGTAGGAGCCGACCATCACGCCCTGGTTGGTCGGGTACTCGGCCCCCTGCTTCTTGTGGCGGTTCGGCTGGGCATAGGGGTCCTTGCTCGGGTCCGCGCCCGCCGCCTGGTCTCGCCAGGCCAGGGCCTCGCGATCCACGCCGTCGCAGTAGAGCTGCCATTTCGCCATGGCAGCCTCGTCGGTCTCGTCCGCGATGACCATGGTCATCACCAGTGCGCCGACATCCCGGCCGCTAACCTTCGTGGCTTCCACCAGCCGCGCGATGCTCGGCGCCACGCTGTGGGGCTGGTTCACGCCGAAGCCGACGCAGAAGTTGTAGTCCCCGTACTCGGCAGCGAAGCGAGTGCCGCGGTCGCTCTGGCCCGCGCAGATGATCGGCAGGCGGGCGGACGGCTTCGGCAACAGGCGGCAGTCGTCCATCGTGAAGAACTCGCCCTTGCGGTCGGAGCGGCCTTCGTCCCAGAGCTCGCGCATGATCTCCACGTACTCGGCGCAGTACTCGTACCGGCGTGCGAAGTGCGCGGAACCCGGCCAGATGCCCATCTGGCTGTACTCCGCCTCCTGCCAGCCGGAGACGATGTTCACGCCGAAACGGCCGGGCGCGATGGAATCGATGGTGACCGACATCCGCGCCGTGATCGGCGGTGGCAGGGTCAGCACGGCCACAGAGGCGAAGAGCTTGATGCGGGTGGTGACGGCCGCGAGCCCGGCCATGAGCGTGAAGCTCTCCAGCCCGTAGTCCCAGAACTGCGACGGGCCGCCGAAGCCGTGCAGCTTGATCATGGAAAGGGCAAAGTCGAAGCCGTAGCGCTCCGCGCGCTGCACGATCGCGCGGTTCAGCTCGAAGCTCGGCAGGTACTGCGGCGACGTCGTCGAGATCAGCCATCCGTTGTTGTTGATAGGAAGGAAGACGCCGACCTGCATACCGCGCTCTCCGTCATCGCTGCACGCCGGCAGTGCCCGGCCATGCCGTCCGTGCAACGCAGCAAGCCCTGTGCCATGCTCGCATCCGAGGATCGCGGGAAGGAGCCACGATGCCATTCGAGGCCCGGCCATGAGCGGAAGCGCGGAAGGTCCCGATGTCCAGGAGCGCGCCCAGATCGCCGCCGCCGGCCTGGACGCCACCTTTGCCGCCCACCCCGCCGAGGTGCTGACCGCGCTGCGCAACGTCCGCTCCATGCGGGACCGCCTGCAGCGCCCGGAAAACCCGTCGCTCGAGCCCGCCACAGTCTTCCGGACGCCGGCAGAGACGACCCCGTGACGAACCCCGTCGATCTCACCCTAGCCGGAGCGGCAGCGGCCATCGCCGCGCGCCGCCTCTCGCCGGTCGAGTACCTCGAGGCGCTCCTGGCGCGGATCGCGGAACAGGATCCGGGGCTGGACGCCTTCATCCGGATGAACGAGGCGGAAGCGCGCGACGCCGCCCGCCGGGCAGAGGCGGAGATCACGGCGCGCGGCCCCCGCACGCCGCTGCACGGCATTGCCGTGGGGATCAAGGATATCATCGACCTGGAGGGCCACCCGACGACCTGCCACTCGCGGCTGTGCCTCGACCGGGTGGCAGACGCGGATGCCCGCGTCGTGGCGATGCTGCGGGCGGCGGGTGCCCTGTTCCCCGGCAAGCTGGCGACACATGAGTTCGCGGTCGGCGGCCCGGCCTTTGACGGCCCCTTCCCGCCGGCGCGCAATCCCTGGAACCGGGATCACCATCCCGGCGGCTCCTCCTCCGGCTCCGGCGCGGCCGTCGCGGCGCGGATGCTGCCGGCGGCGCTGGGCACGGATACGGGCGGGTCCGTGCGGCACCCGGCCAGCCATTGCGGCATCGTCGGGCTGAAGCCGACCTACGGGCTGGTGTCCCGCCGCGGCGTCTTCCCGCTCGCCTTCAGCCTCGACCATGTCGGGCCGCTGACGCGTACCGTGGAGGACAGCGCCATCCTGCTGAACGCCATCGCCGGGCCGGACGCGGCCGACCCCGGCAGCGCCATGCGGCCTGCGGAGGACTATGCCCGCCTGTTGCCGGGCGGCGCGAAGGGGCTGAAGATCGGGTTCGTCCGGCACTTCCACGAGCGCGACGAGCCCGCCGAGCCCCGCATGGCCGCCGCGGTCGAGGAGGCCGCGCGCACCATGGCGCGCGAAGGCGCGGAGATCCGTGAGGTGGTCCTGCCCTCCCTTGGTGACTTCTCCGTCGTCAACCGCACGATCATGGGGGCAGAGGCCGCTTCCGTGCACGCGCGCTGGCTGCGCGAGAGGCCCGGCGGCTACGCCAACATCACGCTGCGCCGCCTGTTGCCGGGCCTGTTCATCGCCGGTGAGGACTACGTGGCCGCCCAGCGCCGCCGCGCCGCGCTGGTCGCGGCGGTGGAGGCCGCCTTCCAGGAGGTCGACCTGCTGCTCACCGCCTCCTCAATGGACCCGGCCTGCCGGATCGACGATCCGGAGGCGGTGGAACGCACCTACCCCCGCCAGGCGCGCACCGTATTCAACGTGACCGGCCATCCCGCCATCACCCTGATGTGCGGCCTGGCCGAGCCGGAGAACCTGCCCCTCGCCTTCCAGCTCGCCGGCTGGTACTTCGGGGAAGCGGAACTGCTGCGCGGTGCGGCGGCCTATGAGCGTGCGTCGCCCTGGCGGGACCGGCACCCGGACTGAGACGGTGCCCGCGCGGCCTACTGGCGCTCCACGTTCCAGAAGACCGGGATGGCGAAGGGAACAAGGCCCTTCAGGTTGGCCCGATGCGCTGAGGCAGCGGAGAACTGCCCGCCGAAGATGACGTTGACGTGGCTGTGGAACTCCGCCTGGATCTGCCCGGCAAGGTCGCGCTGCTCCTCAGGCGTGGGTGCCTCGGAGTAGCGGCGCAGCAGCTCCGTCATCTTCGGGTCGCAGTAGGAGCCGGGGTAGCCAGGCACGCAGTTGTTGCCGGTGCCGAAATTGCCGATTGGGTTGATCAGGTCGATGCCGTTCCAGATCACGGCCGCCGCGCTCCATCCGCCCTGGTCCACGGGATTCGTGTTCAGGCGGCGCTGGGCGACGGTGGCATAGTCGGAGGTTCGGAGATCCACGTTGAAGCCGGCCTTGCGAAGCTGGTCCGCCATGACGAGGGCGGTGGGGTTGAGCGTGACGGAGTCCTGCGCGTGCAGGAAGACCAGCGGCTCGTTGTTGTAGCCGGCCTCCTTCAGCAGGGCCCGCGCGCGCTCCAGGCTGGGCTCGCGAAGTGCCTCCGTGCCCGCATCCGTCGAACCGGGCGCGTTGCACATGTAGATCGACCCGCACCAGGGCAGCGTCAGGTTCTCGGGCAGGCCGAGCGAGGCCATCACCTCGGACTGGCGGATCGCCTGCTGGGCCGCGCGGCGCAGCAGCAGGTTGTTGAAGGGTGGCTGCGCGTGGTTGATCTGGAGGATCGACATGATCTGGTCCGTCCCCTGCGGGCGGGAGACGGTGATGTTGCGGTCGCGCAGCAGCGCCGGGATGAAGTCGCCCGGCACGATCTCCAGGAAGTCCACTTCCCCGGTCTGAAGGGCGGAGAGGCGCGTGGCGGCGTCGGGGATGCTGATCAGCTCCACGCGGTCGAAGCGCACCACCTTGCCGCCGGCCAGCGCGTCGGCGGGCTCGGTGCGCGGGCGGTAGCGCGGGTTGCGGTCGAAGATGGCGCGCTCGCCGGGGCGCCACTCACCCCGGCGGAAGGTGAAGGGGCCGGACCCCATCACCTCCGGCACCGGGGCACTGGCGGGCAGCGAGGCAAGGCGCGCGGGCATCATGACCGGGATCTGGTTGCCCGGGCGGCCGAGCGCCTCGACCACGAAGGCGAAGGGGCGGCTGAGGCGGATCTCGAAGCTTTTCGAGTCCACCACGCGCATCTCGGTGGTGGCGCGCATGAGCTGGGTGCCGAAGGAGTCGCGGGCGGCCCAGCGGCGGATGGAGGCGACGCAATCCTCGGCGGTCACGGGCGTGCCGTCGTGGAACTCCAGCCCGTCGCGCAGGCGGAAGGTCCAGGTCAGGCGGTCCTCGCTCACCTGCCAGCCCTCCAGCATCTGCGGCCTGTACCCGCCATGGCTGTCGAGGGAGACCAGCGTGTCGAACACCATGTAGGCGAAGACGCGCGCGGCATTGGTGGTGGTGACGATAGGGTCGAGGACCTGCAGCTCGGTATTCAGTACCGCCCGCAGGACCTGCGGCTGCGGGCGGGTTTGCGCCTGGGCCTGGGCGGCGCCCAGGGCCATCAGGCCGGGGATCAGCAGGGCGCGGGAAAGATGGCGAAGGATCGTCTCGCGGCGCGATGGCATCCGGCGGGCTCCTTTGGGGGGCAGGCGGGGTGACAGCCGCGTGGGGCGGGTTCTTCTTGGGCGGTGCCAAAGGGCCGGCGCCGCCGCCACGGCGACGCGGGCGCTACTCCGCCGCGGCGGGCGGCTGGGCCTTGCGGAGGTGGTCGTAGTTCTGGCCGCGGAACCAGGCCATGTACTCGGCCACCGTCTGCTCCGGGAAGCGAGGCGGGTTGTTCGCGTCCACGCAGGTTGGCAGGGCCTTGATGAGCGTGTCCGGGTTCGGGTGAAAGAAGTACGGGATGGCGTAGCGGGGCGTCGGCGTCGTGTTGAAGGCGCGGTGCGCGGTGGAGAGGAAGCGGCCATTCGTCCAGCGGTGCAGCACGTCGCCGGTGTTCACCACGAAGGTGTCCTCGATCACCGGGGCGTCGATCCACTCCCCCTCCTGGGTGCGGATCTGCAGGCCCGGCACCTTGTTCTGGGCGAGAAGGGTGATGAAGCTGGAATCCGTGTGCGGCGCGATGCCGTACTCGTTCGCGCTGTAGCTGGCCGAGGGGTAGTGGGTCAGCCGCAGTGAGCTGAAGGGCTGGTTACAGAGGGCGTCGAAGTAGTCCGCCGGCAGATCCAGCGCCCGCGCGTAGATCGGCAGCATGCGCTTAGCCAGCGCTTCCAGCGCGCCGAAATAGGCCAGCGCGGTCGCGCGGAACTCCGGCAGGTCCTCGGGCCAGCGGTTGGGCGAAGTCTCCGCGCCGGGTGTCTCGCGCTTGACGAAGAAGGCCTCGTTCTCATTCGGCTTGTTGCCCTGGGCGATGGTGGAGCTGCGCGTGGTGCTGCCCCGCATCGGCAGGTAGCCCTGCATGTTGGCGTCGACCTTCAGCGCCAGCTTCCGCTCCAGCGGCTGCGCGTGGAAGCGCGCGGTCTGGGCGAAGGTCGCCTCGATGAGATCGGCCGGGACGCCGTGGTTCGCGATGTAGAGGAAGCCCACCGTTTCGTTGATATGGCGGAGCTTTGCCGCGGTCTCCTCCAGGGCGCCCGGGATCCCGGCGAAGGCTGGGCCGAGGTCGAGGACGGGGATGGCGGCCGCCGTGTCGGTTCGCGAGGACATGCGGGAACTCCGTAACGATCGACAGGGAGGGAGCGTCCCGCCCGTCGCGCGCCCCGTCAAGCCAGATCTTGCGGGGCGCACTCGTCGCCGTCGGGGCGCGATGCCGGCGGGGCTACTTCATGCCGGTAATGGAGGCCGCCATGCTGCGCGGGTCCCGCATCGGCCAGCGGCCGCAATCCACCTGCACGATGAAGTCCGACACGATGCGGTTGAAGCCGTCGGGATCCTCCCGGTTGATGCCGTGTCCGCAGTTCGGCATCACCGCCAGGGCAGCGCCCGGGATGGTCTGCTTCATCAGCACGCCCGGCAGGAGGCAGGGCCAGTCCTCGTCCCCGGTCAGGACGAGGGTGGGCACGGTGAGGGCCCGCATCTCGTCCACCAGGTCGTAGAGCGAGGGCCTCTCCCGCTGCACGCCGAGTTGGGTGTTCGCGGCGCCGACCGGGTCGTGAGCGGCGAAGGCCTCCTTGAACGCGGCGAAGCCGCGGGGATCCTTGTTCTCGAACTGCACGCGGGTGGGGCCGTAGGCGTAGCGCTCCGCAAAGGCGGCCATGCCCTTCTCGCGGATGGTGCCGACGATGGCATCGGCCTCCCCACGGAACTTCTCGCGCTGCGCCGGCTCAGCGCCGTAGCCGCAGCCGCCGACCGTCAGGGACAGGGCCTTCGCCGCGTGGCGGAAGCCGAAATGCAGCGTGGCGAAGCCACCCATGGAGAGGCCGACCACGTGGGCCTTTGCGATGCCGAGATGCCCGAGCACCGCCGCGATGTCGTCCGCCGCCCGCGCCTGGGAGTAGAGGGCGGGATCGGCCGGCACGTCGGAGGGCGGGTAGCCGCGGGCGTTGTAGGCGATGGCGCGGTAGCGCTGGCCGAAGTGACGGAGCTGGGCCTCCCAGCCGTAGAGGTCGTCCGCGTACTCGTGCACGAAGATCACCGGCGTGCCGGAGCCGGTCTCCTCGTAGTAGAGCTTCACGCCGTCATCGGCTGTCGCGTGGGGCATTCATGTCACTCCGGAAGGGGGAGGGCGGCATGGGTCAGGCGGGAAGCGTGGCCGGGGATGGCGGGGCGGGGACGGCGCGGTCCGTCGCCCGCCGGCGCGCCACCTCGTCCCGCACCTCCGCCGCGATGGCGTCGTAGAGGCGCGACGGCCAGCGCGGCGGCATGCCGGTCGCGATCAGGACGAGGCGGGTGCCCGCCCCGCCCTCCGGCCAGCTGTCCAGCCACTCCGGCGGCTCGAAGACATGCTGGACCCCCTGCACCAGGGCGGGCTGCGCCGGCCGCTCCGCGATCTGCACCAGTCCCTTCGTTCGGAGCAGCCGGCCGTCCGCCTGCTCTGCCAGGGCCCGCAGAAGCAGGGCGAGGGCGGCGGCCGGCACGGGTGCGGAGGGCGCCAGCACGGCGCAGCCCAGGCCGTCCGTGTGCTGGCTGGCCACGCGCTTGCCAACCGGGCGCGGCACCAGCGGCCGCTGTCCCGCGCCGAACAGGCTGGCCGGGGATACCGCGCCCCGCGTGACGGCGATCAGGCCCGCGTGCGGATTCAGCGCGACAAGCCCTGCGCGGAGCGAGGCGCCGGGCGCGGCAAGGTCCGTCTTCGTCAGGATCAGGAGGTCAGCGAGGGAGACCTGCTGGCCCGCCTCGACATGGGCGGCGAGGGATGCCTCCCCGTGCAGCGCGTCCACCAGGGTCACGACCCCGTCCAGGCGGAAGCGGGCGCCGACCTCCGGGTCCGTCATCAGCTCCTGCAGGACCGGCGCCGGGTCGGCGAGGCCCGAGGTCTCGATCACCACGCGGTCGAAGGGCGCCTCGCCCGCGCGGCGGCGGTCGTCGAGCCGGAGCAGGGTCTGCGCCAGGTCGCCGCGCACCGCGCAGCACAGGCAGCCCGTGGACAGCCGCACCAGGTCGTCCCGGCCCGTCGCCAACAGGTCGTGGTCGATGCCGACGGAGCCCCACTCGTTCACGATCACGGCGGTGCGGGCGAAGGCCGGGTCCCGGATCATGCGCGCGACGAGGGTGGTCTTGCCGCTGCCGAGGAAGCCCGTCACGACGAGGACGGGCGTCGCGCCGGCGGGCGGCGCATCGGAAGGTCCGGGCGGCCCTGCCTGGGGCTGCGGATGGTCCGTCGCGTCCGCGCGCTCCGCCGCACCGATCCGGAGCGGCTGCCTTGCCTGGGGTAGCCCGAGGGCTCGACGGAGGGAGGCCAGGAGCCCGACAACGGAAAGGTTGGGCCTGGGCGGTCGCGCCGGCCCGCCCGGCGCCGCCGCTTCCAGGAACCAGCGGACCGGATTATCCGCGGCTTCGGCGGGAAGAACGCGCGCGCTCCGCCCCTCCGCCGAGGTCACGACCAGGGCGCCGTCCCGCCACTCGGCCCCGCCCGCGACGCCCCAGAGCGCCAGGGTGTCGAGGACGATGGCGCGCAGCGCCGCCGGCGCGACAGCCATCACACGGGCCCCGCCAGGATTTCGCCGGCCACGCGGCGCGCCAGCCACTGCCCATCGCCGGGGTTGCCGTGGAAGCGGCCATCCTCCACGACGACCTTGCCGCGCAGCATCGTCAGGCAGGGCCAGGCATCCACCTGGTGGCCTTCCCAGGGCGTGTAGTCGGTCTCATGCAGGTCCTCGTTGCGGATGGTCCGCCGCAGGGCGGGATCGAGGATGGTGACATCCGCATCGGCCCCGGCGATGAGCGCGCCCTTGCGCGGGTACAGGCCCATGATGCGCGCCGCGTTGGAGGAAACGAGGTCCACGAAGCGCTCTAGCGTGTAGCCGCGCTTGCCGACCATTTCCGTGTACATCAGCGACACCCGCGGCTCGACGGCCGAGTTGCCGCCTGTCACGTCGTCGATACGGCGGCCCTGGGTCTTGGCGGCGAGGCTGCAGCACAGCTCGTCCGTCGCGATCGCACCGATGGAGCCGTCCAGCGTGCCGGCCCAGAGCGCGGCCTGGTCGGCCGGCGACTTCAGCGAGGGATAGGTGTGGTAGATCTGCCCGTTCGGCCGGCGGTAGTCGTCGCTGTTGTAGAGCATGTACTGGTGCAGGCTCTCGCCGTAGATCGGGAACCCCCGCCGGCGGGAGGCGCGGATCGCCTGCACCCCTGTCGCCGCGCTGACATGCATCATGTACAGCGCCGTCCCGGGCACGCTCTCCGCCAGCCGGATGATGCGGTTGAAGGACAGGTCCTCGGACAGGCTGTTGTGCACCTCGGCCATGTTCTCGAAGCCGGTGCGGCCCTCGCGGATCAGCTTGCCGTACATGTGCATGACGATGTCGTTGTCCTCGGCGTGGATCACGCCGAGGCCGCCCTCCGCCGCCAGGACCTGGAACACCTCCCAGATGTCGCCGAAATCCACCATCCGGCCGCGACGGCTCGGCGTGATGTCCGTGGTGAAGATCTTCACCGTGGCGTAGCCGGCCTGGATCGCCTCCGCCAGTTCCGCCGGCATGTCCGGCCGCAGGTCGCCCTCCACCATCATGTGGTAGGCGTAGTCGCAGTGGCACGCGCCCTTCCAGTCGGCGTCGCGCAGCGCGATCGAGGCCTGCACCGTGTCCGTCAGCCCGACGCGGGCGAAGTCGATGAGGGTGGTGGTGCCGCCGAACAGGGCGGCGCGGCTGACCACCGCGGGCGGCTCGGTGAGGGCGGAGACGCTGCCATCGGGCGCCGGCATGGGCCAGGCGCAGTGGACGTGCGGGTCGATGCCGCCGGGCATGACGATCTTGCCGGTGGCGTCGATCAGCCGGGCGTCCCCGGGCAGGTCCAGCGCCCCGGGTGCCGTCACCGCCGCGATCTTGCCGCCCGCGATGTGCAGGTCGAAGGCGCCGGTGCCCGTGGGGGTCACCACCCGGTCGCCGCGGATGACCGTCTCAATCATGCAAAGGCTCCTGCCGTGGCGGAGAGGACGGGGGTGCCGCCGTCACGCCAGCGCCGCCGCGGTGAAGGCTTCATCGACAAGCCCTTCGAAGCCAGGGCTCCGGCGGATGGCGCCGGCCGAGAGCATCGCCGTCTCCAGCCGCTCTAGCGCTTCGGGCGGGAAGCGCGGATCGGTGGTCCAGATCCCGAGGGCGCGGTAGCGCCGCAGGCTGCGCTCCAGCAGATCGCGGTCAAGCTCTGGGAAGAAGGGCGCGATCGTCTCCGCGATCTCCGGCACCGGGGCGGCGGCGAACCAGGCGAGCGTGTCGCGCAGCCCGCGGATCACGGCGGCGAACTCGTCTCTCAGCGCCGTGATGCGGTCCGTGCGCGCGTAGAAAGCGGTGTAGGAGGTGGGGCCGCGCGAGGCCGCGGCGTGCCACACATGGCCGCCGCCATCCCGCTCAAGCGCGCTGACGAAGGGCTCGAAGAGCTGTGCGACGTCGATCCGCCCCTTTTCCAGCTCCACGACGTTCTCGGCCATGCTGCGGTCCGTGACGCGCGCCACGCGATCGGGGTCGAGGCCCGCGCGGCGGATGTCGTCCTGCAGGGTCCACCAGGGCGTCGGCACCTCGCTGACGCTGCCGAGCCGCAGCGTCGCGAGATCGGCAAGATGGAAGTCCGGATTCGCATCCCGGCCGACGAGGAAGAAGGGATCGCCCATCACCACGGCGCCGAAGAGGCGCAGAGGGCAGTCATGGTCGGCATCATGCGCGAGGAGCAGGCGCATGGGACCGCCCCAGCCGAAATCGGCGTCGCCGGAGAGAACGATGTCCTTCACCGCCGCCGGCTGGTCCCCGGGCAGCAGCCGCACATCCACGCCCGCCTTCGCGTAAGCACCGCGCGCGAGGGCGGCGTAGAAGGGCGCGTAGAAGACGGCGCGAAAGGGTTCCCGCAAGGTGATCGGCCGCATCGGTTTTCCCTTGTTCTGCGCGCAGAATGGCAAGAATCTTGCGGTGCCACAACCAGCCGCGAAGCGCTGCAACGCGGGAATGCGCGGCCGTCCTGCGCATTGTTTCGCCTCTCTGATGCGGATTGCTGAAGGATGTCTCCTGTCATGCTGGATCGACGCCGCCTTCTCGCCCTTGCTGCCGGATCAGGACTCGTGCCGCGCATCGCGGCCGCGCAGAATGGCTTCCCGTCCCGCCCAATCCGCATGATCGTTCCCGTCGGTGTTGGTGGCGTCACCGATGTTGTCGGCCGCATCGTCGCGGACGGCATGACCGCGGCGCTGGGCCAATCCGTGTTGGTGGAGAACGTGGCGGGGGCCGGCAGCACCGTAGGGGCGGCAGCATTCGAGCGCACCGCGCCGGACGGCTACACGATCTTCATGGCCACCAACAATCACGCGGTCATGCAGCGCATGTACCCAAACTTCCCGCAGGACCCGGTGGCGGATTTCGTGCCGCTGGCGCTGGTGGGGCGGCAGCCCTTCATCCTGGCCGCGCACCCGGGCGTGCCGGCGCGCGACGTGCCGGAGCTGCTGGCCTGGCTTCGGCAGAAGGGCGACGCGGCGGATTACGGCGCCACGAACCCCGGCGCCACGAACCACTTGGCCGGCGAGCTCCTGAAGCAGCTCGCCGCGCTCTCCTTCACGGTGGTGCCCTACCGCACGGCCGCCAACGCCGTGACGGATCTCGTGGCGGGTCGCGTGCAGTTCACCATTGACAGCCCGACGATGCTGATCCCGCTCATTCGCGAGGGCAAGTTGCGTGGGCTGGCCGTGAGCTCGACCGAGCCGTCGGAGCTCGCGCCGGGATTGCCTAGCCTCGCCGGCGCCGGGGTCGCGGGGTACGACATGACGGCCTGGCAGGTGCTCTATGCCCGGCCCGGAACGCCGGATGGTGTCCTGGCCGTGCTGCGCGACGCCGCGGCGCGCAGCCTTCGCGACCCCGGCCTGCGGGCCAGGCTTCTGCAGGTCGGCGTTGAGACCTGGCCCGACAGCTCGCCCGCGGCGGCGGACCGGCACGTTCGCGCGGAGGTGGAGCGCTGGTCGCCGATCGTGGCGCGCATCAACCCGGGCCGCTAGCGCCCCGTCCGCTCAATCCGCTTTCGCCCCGGAGCGGCGCACGACTTCGGACCAGCGCTCCAGCTCGGCCGCGATGAAGCGGCCGAACCCGTCCGGGTCGCTTCCGATCGCCTCGACGCCGAGCGAGGCGAGGCGCGCTTCGAGGGTCGGGAGCAACAGGGCGGCTCGCACAGCGTCGCGAAGCGTCTCGATGATCGCGCCATCCGTTCCGGCCGGCGCGAGCAAGCCCTGCCAGACCGTTACGTCGAAGCCGGGCAGGCCGGATTCCGCGATCGTCGGCACCTCCGGCAGCGCGGGCGCCCGCGCCCGGCCGCTCACGGCCAGGGCGCGCAGCCGGCCGGCCGCGATATGCGGCGCGGCGGACAGGATGTTGTCGAACCCCGCCACGATGCGTCCGCCCATCAGGTCCGTCAGCATGGCCGAGCTGCCCCGATAGGGCACGTGCACCATGTCGAGCCCGAGGGACTGCTTGATCAGCTCCATGCCGAGATGGCCGGCGGAGCCGTTACCGGCCGAGCCGTAGGAGACCCGCCCGGGTTCGGCACGGGCGCGCGCGACCAGGGCCTTGAACCCGCCCTCGGGCAGGGCCGGCCCGGCCACGAGCACGTAGGAGGCGCTGGTGAGGAGCGAGACCGGGCGGAAATCCGCCACGGGGTCGAACGGCACGCGCCCGAAGAGGAAGGGGTTGATGACGTGGTTCGGACCGATCAGCAGCAACGTGTAGCCGTCGGCCGGGGCGCGTGCGACGAGCTCCGTCCCGATATTGCCGGAGCCGCCCGGCCGGTTGTCCACCACGAAGCCCTGCCCCATGGCCGCCGCGAGTCCCTCGGCCACCGATCGCGCCACGAGGTCCGCGCCGCCGCCGGCCGGGAAGGGAACGACGATCCGGACCGGGCGCGACGGGTAGCCTGGCTGGGCCCGGGCGGCGCGGGCGACCAGGGCCGGCGCGATCATCGCCAGCGCGGCGCGCCGGGTGGGGCGCCCGGTTGTCACGGCGTGCGGCCGGCGCCGGTCCGCAGCACCGGCTCCCACTTGGCCATCTCCGCCGTGATGTAGGAGATGGCCGTCGCCGGCGAGTTGTCCGTGAAGGGCTCCACCCCCACCTCGGCGAAGCGCGCGCGCGTCGCGGGATCGGCCATCACCTGCGCCAGCGCCGCGGCGAGCCGGGCCATGATCGGCCCCGGCGTGCCGGCCGGCGCGTAGAGCGCCTGCCAGGAGGTGGCGTCGTAGCCCTCCACCCCGGCCTCCTGCAGAGTCGGCAGTTCTGGCAGCATCGCTGAGCGCTCCCGCGACGTCACGGCGAGACCCCGGACCCCGCCGTCACGCATCAGCGGCGCGAGCAGGGTCTGGCTGTCGATCATCATGTCCACCCGCCCCGCCAGCAGGTCTGTCACGGCGGCCGGCGTGCCGCGGTAGGAGACCACGGTGAAGCCCACCCCGGCCCGCGCCTTCAGCAGCTCGCCCGAGAGGTGGGAGCCGGCGCCCACACCCGTTGTGCCGAAATTCGCGTCACCGCCCTTGCTGCGGAGCCAGGCCAGCAGCGAGCCCACGTCCCGCGCGGGCACGGAAGGATGCACGGCGAGCACGAAGGGCTGCTTCCCGATCAGGCCGACCGGCGCGAAGTCGCGGAGGGGATCGAAGGGGAAGTCGGGAAAGAGCACCCGCGTCACCGCGTGGCCGGTGCCGTTGACCAGCAGCGTGTGCCCGTCCGGCGCCGCGCGCGCCACGGTGGCGGAGCCGATCGTGCCGCCGGCCCCGCCCTGGTTCTCCACCGGCATCGGGCGCCCCAGCACGCCCTGCATCCGGTCGGTCACGGTGCGGGCGACCACGTCGATGATCCCGCCGGGCGCGAAGGGCACCACCACGCGCAGCGGGCGTGACGGGAAGTCGCCCTGCGCGCGCGCGGCAGGGGCGGCGAGAGCGAGGGATGCGGCGGCCGCGGAGCGGTGCAGGAGGGACCGGCGACAGATCATGGAGAGCACTCCCTCGCGGTGTCGGGCGCGGACGCGGCCCGAGGTTCCACCCTCGACACGTTCCGGGCAAGTCATGCAATCCCTGCGCCATGATGAAGGCGCGCCGGGGCTGTGCAGCGCACGGCACCCGGGCCTAGTCTCGCGCCGCTCCGCGCGAGAGGACCCATGTCGCCGATCATCCTGAACGAGCCGTTCCGCGCCGTCTTCTACGCCCCCTACTACGTCGCGGAGGCGCGCGGCGCCTTCGCGCGCCAGGGCCTCGCGCTGCGGATAGAGACGGCGGGCGATCCGAACGCCGCCGCCGGCAACCTGCTGTCCGGCCGCGCGGACGTGGCCTGGAGCGGTCCGATGCGCCCGATGCTGGAGCGCAGCCGCGATCCGGCCAGTCCGCTGCGGACCTTCTGCGCGGTCGTGATGCGCGATCCCTTCCTCCTCGTCGGCCGTGGCGAGCGGCCCGGCTTCCGGATCGAGGATCTCGCGACGCTCCGGATCGGCGTCACCGCTGAGGTTCCCACCCCCTGGTGGTGCCTGCAGGACGATATCCGCCGCGCCGGGCTGCGGCCCGAGGCGCTGGACCTCGTGCAGGGGCGGAGCATGGCGGAGAACGCGGAGGCGGTGCTGGACGGCGAAATCGACGTCGCGCTGCTCTTCGAGCCCTTTGCCAGCCGGATGGAGGCGCGCGGTGGGGCCGTGTGGTACGCGGCGGCGAATCGCGGCCCCACCGCCTACAGCGCGCTCTATGCCGCCGCGCCGCGGATCGAGGAGCGCCGCGACGCGATGCTCGGCATGGTGCGCGCCCTGGCGGAGGCGCTGGACTGGGTCGAGGGCGCCGCGCCGGAGGCGATCGCCGAGGCCATCGCCCCGCGCTTCGCCGATCTCGACCCGTCGATCCTCCTGGGCAGCGTGCGCCGCTACAAGGGGCTCGGCCTCTGGTCGACGACGCCCGTCCTTCCGCGGGAGGCGCTGGACCGCCTGGCCGGGGCCATGATCTCGTCCGGCGCCATGACGCACCATCCCGGCTACGAGTCCTGCATCGACCACGCGCTCGTGCGCGATGCGCTGGGTGCCGGCCGGGTCGGCGATCCGTGAGGCGCCTGGCGACGAGGAGGCCGGGCCTGGACCCGGAGAGCGCCCGACCCGCCCCATGACGCGCCCCCTGGCCGGCCTTCCCGATTTCTCGGCGCGGGAGCTGCAGGCGGTGGTGCTCGTCGCCCGCTATTTCAGCTTCATTGCCGCCGCCTCCGAACTGCGCCTGTCCCAGCCCGGCCTGTCCCGCATCATTCGCAAGGTGGAGGATGGGCTGGGCACGGAGCTGTTCCGCCGCACCACCCGCCAGGTCACGCTGACGGCCGCCGGCGCGCAGTTCGTGCCTATCGCGGAGCGGCTGCTCCAGGACCTGACCGCAGGGGTGGAGGTGGTGCGTGGCCTGCGCGACGAGGCACGCGGGCAGGTGGCCATCGGCTGCCCCATGTCCGTGGCCCAGTCCAGCCTCATCGGCATCCTGCTGGAGTACCGCAAGCGGCACCCGCAGGTGACCTTGGTGGTGCATGAGGGCCTGCAGAGCCTGATCCGGGAGGAGATCCTGAACGGGATCCTCGATTTCGGCATCGGCTTCATCCGCCAGCCGATCGACGACCTGCTGGTGGAGCCGCTGCACGACGGCAGCTTCCACGTGGCGTTCCACCGCGATCATCCCTTCGCGCAGCGCGAGAGCATCCCGCTGCTCGACCTGCGCGACGAGGTGCTGATCTCCATGCCCCCATCGGCCAACCTGCGGCAGATCTTCGACGGCGCGGCGGCCAGCGGCGGCTTCCGGCTGAACCATGCCATCACCGTCAACACCTATGCCACGCTCTACGCCCTTGTCAGCGCGCGGGCCGGGATCGCGATCCTTCCGGATCCCGGCGTCCCGCCGCCGGACGATGCGGTGCTGCTGTCCCGACCTATCGACGCGCCGCGCGTCGCCTCCCGGCTATCGGTGATGAGCCTGAAATCCCGCATCATGTCGCCCGCCGCCCAGCGGCTGAAGGAACTCGTGGTGGAGTACTTCCGGGATAAGCGGGGCTGACGGGCTAGTCCATCCGGATACCCATTGTCCGCACGATATCCTGATAGCCGGCGACCTCCGCCCGGATGAAGGCGGCGAACTCGCCCGGGGTGTTCGACGCCACCTCCAGCCCGAGGCCGAGGAGCCTCTCGCGGATCTGGGGCAGCGCGATGGCCGCGCCGGCGTGGCGCGCCAGCGTGTCGACCACGGCGCTCTCCATCCCGGCAGGGCCGACGAGGCCGATCCATCCGCGCGAGACGTAGCCGGGAAGTCCGGATTCCGCGACGGTCGGCAGCTCTGGCAGCCGCGTCACCCTCGCCGGCATGGTCACGGCGAGGGCGCGGAGCTGTCCGGCGGCGATCGGCTCCATCGCCGTGGGGATGGTCTCGAACATCAGCTGCACCTGGCCCGCGATCAGGTCGTTCAGCGCGGGCGCCCCGCCGCGATAGGGCACGTGGACGATCTCGACGCCGGCCATCCGACGGAACATCTCCGCCGCGATGTGCTGGGAGGATCCGGGGCCGGCCGTGCCGTAGTTCAGCTGCCCTGGCCGCGCCTTCGCGAGGGCGATCAGCTCGGCGATCGTCCTGGCCGGGACGGAGGGGTGCACCACGACGACGTTCGGCTGCAGCCCGACCAGCCGGACCGGGGCGAAGTCGCGCGTGGGATCGTAGGGCAGGTTGCGGAACAGCGCCGCATTCGCCGCGAGGGAGGAGGCGCTGCCCATGAGCAGCGTGTAGCCGTCCGGCGGCGCCTTGGCGACGAAATCCGCGCCGACATTGCCGCTCGCGCCGGGCCGGTTCTCCACGACGACGGGCTGGCCGAGGGATCGTGCCATCTCCCCGGCCATGATGCGGGCGACCACGTCGATGCTGCCACCCGCCGCGAAGGCCACGACCATGCGGATGGGCCGCGCGGGATAGGCCTCGGCCGCGCGGAGCGGCCGGGTCAGGGGAAGCAGGGCCGGGGAGAGCAGGACCGCGGCCGGCCAGGCGAGGAGACCGCGGCGTCGGATGACAGGCATGGCGGGCCTCAGTTCAGCGTGATCTTGGCGTCGGCCACGAGGGCGCGGTTGCTCGCCAGCTCGCGCGCCAGGAAGCTGCGGAAGCTCGCGGGCGTGCTCGGCACCACCTCGAGCCCGAGGTCGATCAGCCGCGCCTTCACCTCCGGCATCTCCGCGATCTCGCGCACGTGGCGGTCCAGCGTGGCGACGATCTCGTCCGGCAGGCCGCGCGGGCCGAGCAGGCCGAGCCAGGAGCGCGATTCGAAGCCCGGCAGCCCGGCCTCCGCCACCGAGGGCAGGTCCGGCATGGCGGGGGAGCGGCTGAGCGTCGTGACGGCGAGCGCCCTCACCTGCCCGCCGCGCACGGCCTGCAGCGCGGTGGGGATCGTCTCGAACATCAGGTCGATCTGGCCGGCGATGAGGTCGTTGAGGGCCGGGGCGCCGCCGCGATAGGGCACATGGACCATCTGCACGCCGGCGCGGAGCGCGAAGGCCTCGCCCCCGAGGTGCTGGGATGCGCCGATCCCGGCCGAGCCGTAGGTGAGCCGGCCCGGGTTGGCCTTCGCGTAGGCGATAAGCTCCTCCACCGACTTCACGGGCAGGGCGGGGCGCACGATCAGCATGCCCGGCTGCAGCGCGACGAGCGTGATGGGCACGAGGTCCTGCACGGGATCGAAGGGCATGCTGTTGCTCAGCGCGGGCGAGGTGACAATCGGCCCTGCCCCGGCCATCAGCAGCGTGTAGCCGTCCGGCGCGGCCTTGGTGACGTAGTCCGTGCCGACCACCCCCGCGGCGCCGCTGCGGTTGTCCACCATGAAGGACTGGCCGAGCCGGCGCGTCAGCTCCTGCCCGACCAGGCGCGCGAGGATGTCCACGCTCCCTCCTGCCGGGAAGGCGACGACGATCCGCGCGGGCCGGGACGGGTAGGCGTCAGCCGCCCAGGCCCGGGGCGCAGCAAAGGCCGCGACGAGCAAGATGATCCTGATCCACCACATCGACCTCTCCGTTCACTGCGAAGGCCGTGCGACCGCGTATGCTCCCCGTTTCGTCTCAGTCGGCGGGGCGCATTCTGCGCTCCCGGCCTGTCTTGTCGAGCACGCTAGGCCAGCAGGATCCGTGCGTCCGCGATGGTGGCGCCGGCTGGGCCGGCGATCACCGGGTTGAGGTCGATCTCGCTGATCCCGGGATGCGCCAGGGCTAGGCCGGACAGTTGCAGCATCAGCGCCAGGATCGCATCCCGGTCCACGCCGGCGCCGCCGCGCACGCCGTCCAGGATGGCGCTTCCCTTGATCTCGTCGAGCATGGCCTCCGCGTCGCCGCGCCCCAGCGGCAGGCGGCGGAAAGTCACGTCCTTCAGGACCTCGACGAAGACGCCACCGAGGCCGAAGAGCATCACCTTGCCATATTGCGGGTCGGTGGTGACGCCGAGGATGATCTCCACGCCGCGCGGCGCCATCGGGGTCACCAGCACGCCTTCCAGCCGGGCGTCCGGTTGCCTGGCGGCCACCGCGGCCCGCATCGCCGCGGCGCCTTCCGTGATGGCGGGCGCGCCGCTGAGGTTGAGGCGCACGCCGCCTACGTCGGATTTGTGCAGGATGTCGCGGGAGACGATCTTGATGGCCACCGGCACCTCCGTCAGCGCCGCCGGGGGAGCCTCGCCTTCGCGCAGCACCGCGAAGGGCGGCACCGCGATCCCGCTTGCTGCCAGCAGGCGCAGCGCCTCCGGCTCCAGCAGCGCGGAGCGGCCTTCGGCGCGCGCCGCGGCGATGATGGCGCGGGCCTCCTCCGTGGCGGCAGGCGGCGGCGGGGGCGCGGAGACGCGCTGGCGGGCCCGGTGGTACTCCTCGATGCCGGCCAGGCAGGCGGCCGCCACCTCGATGGAGCGCACCACCACGATCCCGGCGTCGCGCAGGATGCGCATCGCCTCGGTGTTCCACTCGGCATAGTGGTTCTGGACGATGATGGGCTTGCCCGTCTCCTGCGAGATCGCCGCCATCTCCCGCGCGGCCGCGTTCTCGGCCTCCCGGATCTCGTCGGTGTCGTTGCGGCACTGGTAGCCGCCGACATAGCCGACCGAGAGCATCGCATCGATGTTGGGGTCGGAGAGGATGGCGCGCGTGCAGGGCCCCAGGTAGCGCGGGTGCGGGTCCGTCGCGCCGCCATAGTCCACCGGGTTGTAGAGCTGGCTGGCGTTCGGCGTGGTGGCTTTCAGTGCCGCCTCGCTCTCCGGCTCCAGCCGCGGCATGGTCAGGCCGCGCTCCGCCAGCGCGTCCACCGCCTGCGAGATGACCCCGCCGCCCTCGGAGAGGATGCCGACGCGGAGCGCCGTCTTGCCGGCGTGGTGCGACAGCGCCTCGGCCACCGGGAACATCTCGTCGGAGCGCTCGACCACCACGATGCCAGCCTGGCGCATCACGCCCTTGCCCACGGCGTAGTCCCCGGCGAGGGACCCGGAGTGGGAGCGCGCCGCGCCTTCGCCCTGCTGCGTGCGCCCGGCCTTGTACAGCACGACGGGCTTGCGGGCGGTCACCTCGCGCGCGGCCTCGACGAAGGCGGCGCCGTCCTCGAACCCTTCGGCGTAGACGATGACGGAGCGGGTCTCTGCGTCCTCGCCGAAGTAGCGCAGGTACTCCGCGAAGCTGATGTCGCTCTCGTTGCCGACGCCGACGAAAGTCGTGAAGCCCGCCTGGCCGTTGCGGATGCTGGCCGTCATCAGCGACATGGCGACGTTGCCGGACTGGGACAGCACGCCGATCCCGCCCTTGTAGATGCCGGGCCAGCCAACGAGATTGAGGCCGGTATGCGCGTCGAAGATGCCGTTGGTGTTCGGGCCGATCAGCCGCACCCCGTGCCGCTTCGCCACCTCGATCGTGCGCGCTTCCAGCTCCGCCCCCTCGACGCCGGACTCGCCGAAGCCGCCGGCGAGCAGCACCGCGCCCTTCACCCCCTTCTCCCCGCATTCGCCGATCACGCCCGGCGCGGCGCGCGCCGGCGTGCACACCAGGGCCGTGTCGATCGCGTGCGGCACGGCGGCGAGGCTGGAGTAGCAGGGCAGCCCGAGGATTTCGCTCTCCTTCGGGTTGATGGGGATGATCATCCCTTCGAAGCCCTGCCGGAACAGGGCCTGGATCGCGCGGTAGCCGCGCTTCGCCGGGTCCTTGGAGGCGCCGATGATGGCGACCGACCGGGGCTTGAGGATGTCGCGGATGGGGCTGGGCATGGGCGGGCTCCTCAGGACGGCCGGTTCAGGTGCTGCTGGCCGAGAAGCGCACGGTCTGTGCCCGCGCCGCCCAGTCGGTCACCACGTTCACCAGGGCCGGCCGCCCCTCCGCCACTGCCTGCGCCGCCCGCTCCAGGGCCGGCCGGATCTCCTCCGGCCGTTCCACGTACTCCCCATGGCAGCCCAGCGCCTTCGCCATCTCGTCGAAGCGCGTGTAGCCGAGCTCGCGGCCGGGCTTCTCGCGCTTCGGGTCGCCGGTCCAGCCGCCGTTGAGGCTTATCACCGTGATTACCGGCAGCCCGTGCCGCGCGGCTGTGTCCAGTTCCAGCCCGTTGAGGCCGAAGGACCCGTCGCCGTGCAGCACCAGCACGGTCTTGTCAGGCTTGGCCGCCTTGGCACCGAGGCCGAAGGGCAGGCCCACCCCCATGATGCCGAAGGGGCCGGAGTTGAGCCGGTGGCCCGCGACGTGGGTGGGGATGGTCTGGCGGCCGTAGTTCAGGATCTCCTGCCCGTCCACGCAGAGGATGGCGTCGCGCGGCAGGAAGTCCCGCACCTCCTTGCAGAGGCGCAGCGGGTGGATCGGCATCTGGTCCGTGGCGAGCGCGGCCTCGGCGGCAGGCGCCTTGGCGGCGTCGATCCCGGCCAGCCGCTCCATCCAGGCGGTGTAGCGGTTGCCGCCCAGCGGGCCGGCCGCCTCCAGCAGCTGGCCCAGCGCGACGCGGACGTCCGCGCAGAGGCCGAGCGAGACCTGCGGCGTCGCGGCCAGCTCCCCCGGGTCGATGTCGATGCGGATGATCTTCGCGTCAGCCGAGAAGCGCGGCGGCCGGCCGTGGCCGAAGACGTAGTTCAGCCGCGTGCCGAGAACGAGCACCAGGTCTGCCTCGCGCAGCGCCGTGGAGCGCGCGTTGGGGAAGGCGCAGCGGTGGTCCTCCGGCACCACGCCGCGGCCCTGCGGCGTGGTGTAGAAGGGCATGCCCGTCCGCTCCACCCACTCCGTCATCGCGGCGGAGGCATCGGACCAGAGGACGCCGCTGCCGGAGATCACGACCGGCCGCTCGGCGGCCTCGAGCATCGCGATGGCCTGGGCGACCTGCGCCGGATCGGCGGCCGGGCGCGGGCGCTCGCCGAGCGGGGCCGGCCAGACCACGTCCGCCTCCTCTACGGAGGCGAAGAGCACGTCGCCTGGCAGGTCGAGATAGACCGGGCCCGGCTTGCCGGAGAGGGCGGTGCGGAAGGCGGCGGCGATGAACTCCGGGATGCGCCGCGTCTCGTAGACGCGCTCCGCCCACTTGGTAAGCGGCTTCATGGCGGAGAGCTGGTCGAATTCCTGGAAGGCGCCGATGCCGTACTCCCGCACGGGGCTGGAGCCGCCGAGCGCCACGACCGGCGCGCAGTCCACCAGCGCATTGGCGAGCCCCGTGCCGAGGTTGAGCGCCCCGGGGCCCGAGCAGGCCATGCACACGCCGGGCGTGTTGCGCAGCCGCGCGTAGGCGTGGGCCATCATGGCCGCCGCCTGCTCGTGCCTCACGTCGATGCCGCGGATGCCGAGGTTGAGGCAGGCCTTCTCGGCCTGCAGCATCGGGGCGCCCATCAGGTAGAAGAAGGTGTCCACGCCCAGCCGCTTTAGCGTCTGGCCCACGAGTTCCGCACCGGTCACCGCCATGCTGGCTGCTCACCCTTTCAAGAATAGTCGTCAAGTCGCGTCGCACTTCGAAGAGTGCGGCACTGCCGGATCGTTGGACCCAAGCCCTCGCGTCCTCATAGGAGCTGGCGTCCTGCAGACTTTCTCAGGCGCGGCATTTCATATCAATTCGTTTCTGATACCAATGTTTGATGCAGAAAATGCATCGGTCCGTAGAGTGGTCTGCCACAGAGGCTGCCCGGGACACTGGTGGGCCCGGCTCACCGGAGGCGCTGCGTCGAGCAAGTGAAGGAGAGGCTCGGCGTCGCCGAACGCCTCGCGTTTCGGATCCTGGGCCAGCACCGCTCGACACAGCAGAAGGTGCCCCGGGGACGCGACGACGAGGCAGCGCTGACGGCTGACATCGTCGAACTCGCGCGGCGGTACGGGCGCTATGGCTACCGGCGCATCACGGCGTTGCTGCAGTGGGCGGGCTGGCCGGCCAAGGCACGGCACTGCCGAAGTCCGGCAGCGGCACGGTCGAGATAATCGGCCACCTTGGGAGGCCATTCCAACAACCGGACAACCGCTAGGCGGCACGAATTCTGCATTGCGCGCCATCGCGCGATTGTCGAACAATTCATCAGTCCAGTTGTCGGGGTCATTACGGTATGAAATCTACGCTTAAAGTCGTGGTGGCCTGCCTGGGGGCTGTCCTGGCCGGCGGAATGTCTGTTGCACGCGCGCAGGAGGCCTGGCCTGACCGCCCGATCCGCCTGGTGGTGCCCTTCGCGCCCGGCGGCGTCACGGACAGCATCGGCCGGCTGAGCGCGGAATGGCTGAGCAACCGCCTTGGCAAGCCCGTGGTGGTGGAGAACCGCAGCGGCGGCAACGGCAGCATCGCGACCGAGTTCGTGGCCGCCAGCCGGCCGGACGGTTACACGCTGCTCGTCGCCAGCGCCTCCCAGTTCGCCGTGCTGCCCGCGCTGACGCCGGTGCGCTACGATCCCGTGCAGAGCTTCGCGCCGATCAGCATCGTCGCCAGCAACCCCTTCGCGCTGGCGGTGCCCGCGAAGCTCGGCGTCTCCAACCTGCAGGAGTTCGTCGCGCTGGCGAAGCGCGACGACACGCTGAACTACGCCTCGGCCGGCAATGGCTCGGGTAGCCACCTCACCATGGCGCTCTTCTTGCGCCGGGCGGGGATCGAGATGCAGCACGTGCCCTATCGTGGCGGCGGCCCTGCCACGCAGGACCTGCTCGCCGGCCGCGTGGCCGCCTATTTCGGCAACCCGGCCGAGGTGGTGCCGCAGGCGCAGGGCGGCACGGTGCGCATCATCGCCACGTCCGGCAGCACGCGCGTCCCGGAGTTGCCGGACGTGCCCACTGTGGCGGAGCAAGGGGTGGCGGGGCTGGTGACGGAAACCTGGAACGGCCTGGCCGCCCCGGCGGGCACGCCGCCCGCGGTCGTGGCCAGGATTGCCGAGGCGATGCGCCCGGCCTGCCAGGATGCCGCCTTCCGGGCCTCGCTCGCCCGGCTGGGCGTCGATCCCGTCTGCAACGGCCCGGCCGAGATGGGCGCGCGGGTGGCGGCGGACCTGCCGGTCTGGAAGGAGGCCGTGCAGATCTCCGGCGCGACGCTGGACTGAGACCAGGCGGGGGAGGAAGTGCCCTCCCCCGCTCCCCCTCAGGTCATCGCTGCCGCCCGGCGCGTGCTCTCGATCAGCGAGGTCCGCAGAAGGAACTCGCGCGCCTTCGCCGGATCGGCGGCCGTGGCGGCCAACTGGTCCAGGCTGGCCCGGCGCTTCTCCGGGTCCTTCTCCTCCAGCCTCTTCTTGTTCGCCACCGTCTGCTGCTGCACGAACTCGATGTTCAGCGTGCGCCGGCGGCGCTCATACCCGTCCAGCAGCGCGGAATCGGCGCCGCCGAATACATGGGCGGAGAGCGTGTCCGCCAGGTCCATCGCGTCGTGCACGCCGAAGTTCAGGCCGAGGCCGCCGATCGGGTTGTTCACATGCCCAGCATCACCGGCCAGGAAAACGCGCCCGCGCCGGAACTGTGCCGCCACGCGCTGGTGCACGCGGTAGAGGTTGCGGTGGACAAGGTCGTAGCGGCCGTCCTTCGGGCGCAGCCCCTGCAGCCGCATCTCCGCGGCCTCGTCCGAGAGAACGGCCTCGTCGCTCTCGTCCTGCGGTGCCGGGAAAACGGCGCGCCAGAGCGGGCCGTTGCCGTCGCCGGCCACCTTGAACAGGTTGGCCCACTCGTTGGGGTCGGCGAAGTAGTTTCGTAGGCAGCAGCCCAGCATCGCTTCGAAGTCGTCGCTCACCGTTAGCACCAGGAAGCGCTCGGGCCAGGTATAGCCCTCGAACTCGATGCCCATCGCCTTGCGCACGGCGGAGCGGCCGCCATCGGCGCCCACCAGCCAGTCCGCGCGCAGCGTCTCGCCGTTGGCCAGGGTCACGGTCACGCCGTCCGCGTCCTGCTCCAGCGCGGCGAGCGGGGCGTTCATACGCGCCGTGGCGTTGGGCAGCGTCGCCAGCCGGTCCAGGCCCATCCGGGCCAGCTTGTGCTGCTCGGTCTGCACCACGAAGGGGAAGGGCGTGTCGTTCTCCAGGATCTGGTGGTCGAACTCCGCCACCATCCGTCCCTCGGGACGGTCCCAGAATTGGAAGTAGCGGGCGACCAGGCCTTCCCGGATGAAGCGGTCGATCAGCCCCACGCGCTCGATCATCGCGAGGGTGGAGGGATGAGTGGTGGAGGCGCGGGGATTGCGGTCCACCTCCGCCGCTGCCTCCAGCAGCGTCACGGTGAAGCCCGCATCGGCCAGGGCCAGGGCGGTGACGACGCCGACCGGCCCCGCCCCCGCGACGATCACGCTCGGCGCAGCCATCAGTGCGCGCTCCCCGAGAAGTCCATGGGCAGCCGGCACTCGGCGACCCGCACGTTTCGGATGGAGGCCGGCGTGTTGCGGCTGCGGCCGACGAAGCGCGGCACGCCCGCGGTGAAGACGGCCGCCACCGCCGGCACGTCGCCGTGCGCGATGGCCGTCAGCGCCTCGTCATGGGCGCCGCCGGCGCAGGCGTCGATCAGCACCACGTCCGCCTCTCGCCCGACCGCCAGCACGCCGGAATCCAGGCCGTAGACGCGCGCGTTGTTGCCCGTCGCGGCCGCGATCGCCTGCTCCGGCGGCATGCCGCCGAGGCTGGCCAGGTGGGTGATGGTGTAGAACATGCCCAGCGGCATGATGCCGCTGCCCGTCGGCGTGTCGGTCGCGATCAGCAGGCGCTCCGGCTGCCCAGCCTCGTCCAGCAGCCGCGCGGTCTTCAGCGCGGTGCGGAGGTTCCCTGCCGTGCAGATCTGCATGGCGACGGAGCTTTCCTTCACCAGGCGCTCGAACCCTTCCTCCGGCATCGCCACCGGCCCGCCATTGACGTGGAAGGAGACGGTGGCGTCCGCCGCCAGGACATGCTCGGCCCAGATACCCGAGGAGCCGGGGATGGAGGACCCGCCCGTGTGCATGGTGGTGACCATGCCGAGCTTCCGGGCCGCCTTCATCAGCGGCGCGTAGTCGTAGGGCGTCGCGAAGGCGCCGAAGCCGGCCTTGGCCAGCCAGATTCCGGCCGCTCTCAGCTCCGCAAGATCCGCCTCCGTAAGCCCGGGCTCCAGGATCACCGATCCCGCGTGAACGCGCATCCCGCCCGGGCGGTAGTCCCGGAAGCAGGCCTGCGCGGCCAGGGCCAGGGCCTTCACCCCCGCCGGGTCCTTCGGGCGGCCGGGGACATGCACCTCGGAGGCGGTGATGGCGGTGGTGGTGCCGCCGTGCACGTAGCTCTCGAGGTAGCCCACCACCTTCTGCCGCGGCGTATAGTCGCCGAAGGTGATATGGACGTGGCTGTCGATCAGCCCGGGGATGGCGACCGTGCCCGCCGCGTCCACCACCACGTCGGCGCCCGAGACCTGCTCCGCCGTCAGCGTGCCGAGGGCGGCGATCCGGCCGCCCTCCAGCAGGATGGAATCCCCGGCGGCGAAGGGGGAGGCCAGCTCCCCCGTCACGATCCGCCCGAGATTGACGATGGCGACCTTCATGCTAGCGCAGCCCGTCGCGCGCGCTGATCTCCCCGGACTTCAGCCCGCCCACGCGCGCGTTCAGCCGGCCGCGGTTGGCCAGCACCACGATCAGCGCCACCTCGTCCGGCGCCGGGGCGTCCGGCGGCAGGGCCATCGTCACGCCGTCGTAGTGGGAGCGGACGTAGAGCGCGTCCTTGTGCGCCAGCGGCACGTCGATGATGCCGCCGGGGGCCGCGACCTTCGTGAAGCTGGGGATCCAGGCCAGCGCCCCGCCCACGGCCACCCGCAGCGGCTCGGCGAAGGTGGTGGTCAGCATGGCATTGGCGTGCTCCTGCTCGCCGCCCAGGCCGACCACGCCGCCCTTGCCGTAGCTCTCCACGGGAAGGCCGCCCATGGCCTCCACGGCCAGCTTCGCCAGCAGCGCGCCCACCGCCTCGCTGTCCGCGACCGCCTGGGACAGGTCCGCCTCGTAGCGGCCGACATAGGGGTTGGCCACGATGGCGAGGGCGGCCACCTTGCGCAGCGGCACATCGCTGCGCTGCCCGGCCTCCACGGCCTTCTCCTCGACCAGGGTGGACCAGCGGCGGATCTCGAGCGGCATGGGAAGCTCCGGAAGCGTGTTGCCGGATCATCGGTTCACATTATAGGATTGTCAAACAATCCATCGCCATAGGAGGCCTCCTTGCAGGGCACGACCATCCTCTTCTCCGAGATGACGCCGCCCCCGGGCCGGGAGGAGGAATTCCACGCCTGGTACGACGAGGAGCACATCCCCCTTCGCATGGCCGTGCCCGGCTTCGTCTCCGCCCGCCGCTACCGCGACACGGGCGAGGGGGCGAAGGGCTTCCTGGCCGTCTACGAGATGGACGCGCCGGGCGTGCTGAAGTCCGACGCCTATGGCGTGGTGAAGAACCAGCCGAGCGCGCTGACGAAGGACATGCTGGGCAGCGTCTCCGGCTTCACCCGCTATATCGGGCAGGAAATGGCCGTGCGCCGCCGCGCCGATGGCGATGCGCCGACCGCGCTGGACGCCCCGCTGCTCTACGCCGTGTGGTTCCAGGTGCCGGAGGACCGTTGCGCAGATTTCGACGCGTGGTACGAGCAGGACCATGTCCCCCTGCTGATGGAAAGCCCGGACTGGCTGATGGTGCGCCGCTTCCGTATCACTGATGGGGACCCGCTTCCCTATAACCGCCTCGCCCTGCACTACCTGGCGGACCGCGCGGCCCTCTCCTCCCCCGCGCGGGAGAAGGCGCGGGCCACGCCCTGGCGCGCGCGGCTGGCCGCCGAGCCCTGGTTCAAGGGCACATACAGCGTGTTCGAGGCGACGCGGCCCCGCCAGACACCGGCCCGTTGATGGACCTGCGCGTCGCCCCCCTCGGCGTCCAGTCCCAGGCGGTGGACAAGCTGCGGGAGGCGATCGTCTCCGGCCACTTCCAGCCTGGGCAGCGGCTGGTGGAGGCCGAACTGTGCCGCCTGCTGGGCATCAGCCGGGGTTCGGTGCGGGAGGCGCTGCGACGGCTGGAGGGGGAGCGGCTGGTCATCATCACCCCTAATCGCGGCCCCTCGGTCACGGAGCTGAGCTGGGAGGAGGCGGCGCAGATCTACGAGGTGCGCGCGCTGCTGGAGGGGGAGGCGGCCGCCCTCGCGGCCAGGCGCGCCACGGAGGTCCAGCGCACCGCCATGGCAGGGGCGCTGGCGGCTTTCGATACGGCCGTGGCGGACGACGACGCCCTGAGCCGCATCCACGCGACTGCGCGCTTCTACGACCTGATGCTGGCGGCCTGCGGGAACGGGGTGATCGAGGAGGTTCTGCGCGGCCTGCACGCGCGCATCAACCTGCTGCGCTCCCGCTCCATGTCCCGCCAGGGCCGGGCGCCGCAGAGCGCGCGGGAGATGCGCGCCATCCTGGACGCGGTCCAGGCCCGCGCGCCCGCGGCGGCCCGCAAGGCCGCGCTGCTGCACGTGCAGGCCGCCTGCGCCGCGGCGAAGGAGGCGATGGCCGAGCGGCAGGTGGCTTAGCGCCTCCGCCCAGCCGCCGCCCGGCGAGCGGGCGCGCGGTCTCCGGCTGCCCGCCCCAGGGCTTGCGGGCCCGCTACCGCCGCGGTCCGCTCAGCCCCCGGCAGCCTGCAGGCACGCCCAGATCCGTGGCGGCGTGGCCGGCAGGGGGAACTCGGCGATGCCGGCGGGGGCGAGGGCATCCAGCAGGGCGTTGTAGCCCGCGGCGAAGGCTCCGGTCGTTCCGGCCTCCCCCGCGCCCTTGGTGCCCAGCGGGTTGGTGCGGCAGGGCACCTCCACCAGTTCCGTCACATAGGCGGGCAGGTCCTCCGCGCGCGGCAGGCCGTAATCCATGAAGGACGCGGTGAGGGGCTGGCCGGTCTCGGGGTCATAGACCGCGCGCTCGCCGAGGATCTGCCCCAGCCCCTGGGCGATGCCGCCCTGCACCTGCCCGTGCGCCAGGGTGTGGTCCACCACCCGGCCGATGTCGTCCACCGCGACGAGGCGGATCACCCTCAGGTCGCCGGTCGTCGGCTCAACCTCCAGCTCGGCCACGTGGCAGCCGTTCGGGAAGGTGAGATCGGCCCGTGCGCGCTCCAGCACCTGGACGGCGCCGAGGCGGGCGGCCAGTTCGGCCAGGCCCAGGCCGCGATCGGTGCCCGCCACGACCACCCTCCCCGCCTCCCACGCCAGGTCGGCCGCGTCCGCCTCCAGCAACGGCGCCGCGCGCTCCTTCAGCACCTCGACGAGCCGCGCCGAGGCCAGGAGGCAGGCGGCGCCGCCCACCGTCATGGAGCGCGAACCGACGCTGCCGGTGCCCTCCGGAACGAGATCGGAATCACCTTCTCCGAGCCGCACCGCGGCGGGATCGATGCCCAGCTCCCTCGCGACCAGCCGCGGGAAAACAGTGGCATGGCCCTGGCCGTTGGACTGCATGCCGCCGCGAATTTCGATCACGCCGCCGGGCATGAGCTCGAGGCGAACATCCTCGAACGGCGTGCCGCCGGCGATCTCCAGGTAGCAGGCGATGCCGAGGCCGCGCAGCCGTCCTTCCCGCCGCGCCGCCTCGCGCCGGGCGGGAAAGCCGGCATGGTCTGCCAGCGCCAGGGCACGGTCCAGCAGGGCGGGGAAGTCGCCGCTGTCGTAGGTGAGGCCGTTCGGCGCGGCGTAGGGCATTTCGGCCGGGCCGATCAGGTTACGTCGGCGGAGCGCGACGGCATCGATCCCGGTCTGTCGGGCCGCCGCCTCCACCAATCGTTCCATGATGGCATTGGCCTCGGGCCGGCCGGCGCCGCGATAGGGGGCTGTGGGCACGGTGTTCGTGTAGAGGCAGCGCACCCGCAGGCTGATCGCGGGCGTGCGGTACACGCCGATGAGGCAGCGGTAGAGGTTGGAGGTCGCGGTGAAGGTGGCGTGGCTCGTCTGGTAGGCGCCGGTGTTCACCGTGGAGTCCAGCCGCACCGCGAGGAAGCGCCCCTCCCCGTCCAGCGCGAGCTCGCCCTCCAGCACGCTGTCCCGGCCCTGCGTGTCCGAGAGGAAGCTCTCGGACCGGGTCGCGGTCCAGCGCACCGCGCGACCGATGCGGCGCGCCGCCTCCAGCAGCGCCGCATACTCGGGATAGACGTGGGTCTTGGCGCCGAAGCCGCCCCCGACATCGCCCGAGACCACGCGCACGCGCGCGGTGTCCACCCCCATCAGCGCGGCAATCTGGTCCCGCAGCCCTGCTGCCCCCTGGGAACCGCCCGTCATCTCGAAACGGTCCGCTGCTGCGTCGAAGCGCGCCACGACGGAGCGCGGCTCCATCGGGCAGACGACGAGGCGCTGGCTGACGATTTTGGCCCGGACCACATGGGCGGCCGCGGCGAAGGCGGCCTCCGTGGCGGCCATGTCCCCCGCCGCGAAGTCAAGCGCCAGATTGTCCGGCGCATGGTCCCAGACCGGCGCGGCCGGGGTGGGGTCGTAGGTGGTGCCGGTCACGGCCGGCAGCTCCTCGTACTCCACCTCCACCGCCTCGGCCGCGTCCTGGGCCGCGTGGAGGGTCTCGGCCACCACCAGGGCGATGGGGTGGCCGACGAAGCGCACCCGGTCCGTCGCCAGCGGCGGCACCTCCGGCACCGTCATCGGCCGGCCATCCGCGTGGCGCTGCGGCGGCACGCCGGCCATGCGGCCGAAGCCCGGCAGGTCCGCCCCGGTCAGCACCGCCAGCACGCCCGGCATCGCGCGCGCCGCCGAGGCATCCACGCGCAGAAGGCGGGCATGGGACATGGGCGACCGCAGGAAGGCGGCGGCCGCTACCCCTTCCGGGGTCACGTCCGCGCCGTAGCGGCCCCCTCCCCGCAGCAGGCGGTCATCCTCGATCCGCGGACCGGCCACCGCCTCACTCCCCGCGCGACAGGGGCGGGCTGGCGTAGCCCGGCACGACATGGGCGTCGATGAAGTAGGGCCGCCCGGCCTCCACGGCGGCCAGGCCGCGGCGCAGCGCCTCCTCCAGCTCGGGCACCGTGCGCACCGGTCCCTCGGCCTCCACCCCTTGGGCACGGGCCATGGCGGAGAGGTCCACCTCCGGATCGGCGATGCGCTGGCCGATCCAGCGGTTCTCCGGCGGGCGACCGCGGATCTTCGCCACCGCCTCCTGGTGGATCTCGTCGTTGAAGTTGGAGCGGTTATTGGAGACGATGAAGAGCGCGGGGATGCGGTAATGGACCGCCGTCCAGAGCGCCGTGATGCCCTGCAGCGTGTCGCCGTCGCCGAGCACGGCCACCACCGGCCGTCCGGTGTCGCGCAGCGCCAGCGCCGCGCCCACCGTGAGACCGGGCCCCGCCGCGAGGCCGGCGCCGCCATCATGGCCGAGGAAGTCCAGCGGATCCCGGAAATGATAGGCGTTGCCCGCCCAGCCGATGGTGACATGCGCCAGCGTCAGCTTGCGCTCCCCGCGCAGCTTCACGAGCGCCACCTCCACGTCGCGCGGGGCGATCTCCTGCGCCGCGTTGTCGCTGTACTCGGCGGCCGGAGCGGTGTTCCGGCTGGCCCCGTCCCAGCGCCGCGCGCCGCCGAGCAGCCTCTCCAGCGCCGGCAGGAGCTGGGCGACGAAGGTATCGGCATCGGCCATGACCGGTAGATCCGCCGGCGGCAGGCCGAAATGATCCATGCTCCAGCCATTGTGCAGCACGCTGTCGAGCGAGACGTGGGCGATCTTCGCCGCCACCTTCTCGGTCCGGCGGGTCACCTGCAGCAGGAAGCCGTTCAGGTCCACCCAGTCGAAGCTGACGATGACGTCCGCCTCCTTCACCGCCTGCTTCGCGGCGGCGTTCAGCCAGTAGAAGGGCGGCACCAGGTGCAGCGGGTGGTCGGTCGGGAAGGCCGCGCGCTCGCGGATGGAGGTCATGACGGAGGCGCCCGCCAGCTCCGCCAGGCGCACGCGGCGGTCCCAGGCCTCCTGCGCGCGGGAGCCGCGGCCGAAGAGGAAGAGCGGCCGCTCGGCCCCGGCGACCAGGGCGGCAATCTCCTCCACCAGCGCCTCCGGCGCGGGCGGCGGGGCGGGGGGCGCGTAGCGGGCGACGGGCGGCAGCTCCATCTCCCGCTCCAGCTTCTGCTCCTGCAGCCCGGCATCCAGGCAGACATAGACCGGCGCGCGCGGCAGCGAGGAGGTGAGCTGGTGGGCGCGCAGGATGCTCTCCGGCATCGCCTCGGCCGATCGCGGCTCGTCGTCCCACTTGGTGTAGCCCCGCACCAGGGCGCCCTGGTCCTTGGCGGTGTGGATCCAGTCGATCCAGGGGCGGCGCTTGGTGGCGTCCACCGGCCCGGTGGCGCCGAGGATCATCATCGGCACGCGGTCGCACCAGGCATTGAAGATGCCCATCGTGCCGTGCAGCAGGCCCACGTTGCTGTGCAGCACCGCCGCCATCGCCTTGTCCGTCACCTTCGCATAACCGTGCGCGATGGAGACCACGTGGTCCTCGTTGAGGCAGAGCAGCATCTGCGGCGTGGCATTGCCGAGGTAGTTCACCAGGCTGTCGTGGAAGCCGCGGTAGCTCGCGCCCGGGTTCAGCGCGATGTAGGGGATGTCCAGCGCCCGCAGCATGGCGGCCGCGACGTCGCTGCCCCATTCGAGGCGCGGGTTGCCGCCCACCGCCGGCCGTTCCAGATCCTGCATGGTTCGATCAACCTTCCGCATTGAGGCCTTGCCCTTCGCGCAACCCGCGAAAGGCGGAGAGAGGACCCGGCATGAAGGGGGCCGGGAGGGAGCGGAGCAGGGCGGGGGAGAGGTCCGGGAGGCGCGCGCAGCCCAGCAGGGCCATCGCCGTCCGGATCTCCTCCGCCAGGAGAGCGAGCAGGTGCCGCAGGCCGGCCTCGCCCCCGGCCGCCAGGGCCCAGCCCTGGAGCTTGCCGAGGCCGACCGCCCGCGCGCCGAGGCAGAGCGCCTTGAGGATATCGGTGCCTCGCAGGAAGCCGCCATCGACCAGCACCTCGGCCCGCCCCGCGACCGCCTCCACCACGGGCGGCAGCAGGTCGAGGGCACCGAGGGTGAAGTCGAGCTGCCGGCCGCCATGGTTCGAGACATAGACGGCATCCATCCCCGCCTCCACGGCCAGCGCGGCGTCCGCGGGCGAGGCAATGCCCTTCAGCACCAGCGGCAGCCGCGTCATGCCCCGCAGGGCCGCCACCATGTCCCAGGTCAGGCCGGACTGGTGCGCGGTGATCTGCGCGCCGCCCCCCGCACCCAGATGCGCGCGGTCTGCCGCCATGGAGGAAGAGTAGCGGTTGATCAGGTCGCGCTCGCGCCGCCCGTAGACGGCGGAATCAACGGTGAGACAGACCGCGGCATATCCGGCCGCCTCGGCGCGGGCGACGAGGTCGCGCAGCCAGGCGCGGTCGCCGCGCATGTAGACCTGCAGGACCAGCCCCGGCGCCTCCCGCGCGATCGCTTCAGGCCCCGGCTCCGCCATGAGGCTGACGAAGGCGGTGGTGCCGGAAGCGGCTGCCGCCCGCGCCGCGGCGGGAGCGCCTCCGGGATGGAGCAGCGCGAGCGAGCCGATGGGGGCGAGGAAGACAGGCAGTGCGAGCGGGCGCCCGAGCAGCACCGTCCTCTCCTCTACCCGCGACACGTCGCGCAGGACGCGCGGAACGAACCCCATGCGCTCGATCGCGGCGCGGTTCGCGGCGATCGTCGCCTCCGATTCCGCACCGCCGGACAGGTAGTCCCAGACCTCCCGCCGCAGGCGCCCGGCGGCCAGGCGGACCAGTTCCTCCGCCGTTCGCCCGAGAGAGTCGGCCGCGCCGTCGCTCATCCGTTCGGCGTGATGTTCAGGTCGGTGATGAGCGGCCCCCAGCGCAGCCGCTCCGCCGCCCAGAAGGCCGAGGCCTCCGTGGGTGATGAGCCGACGAAGACGGCGCCCTGCGCCTCCATGCGCTGCCGCACCTCAGGCTGGCGCGTGATGGCGGCGATGTCGGCGCTGACCTTCGCCACCATGGCCGGCGGCGTGGCGGCCGCCATGGCGACCGTGGTCCAGGAGGAGGCGTCCAGCCCCTCAAAGCCGCTCTCCCTCGCCGTCGGCACGCCGGGCAGCACGGCGGAGCGCGCCTCGGCCAGCACGGCGATGGCCTTCAGCCGGCCGGCCTGCACATGCGGCACCACCTCCGTGGTTGGGCCGGCGTAGAATTGCAGCCGCTCCCCGATCAGGTCGGCGACGCCCTGGCCGCCGCTGCGATAGGGAACATGGGTTAGCTCCAGCCGCTCCCGGCGGGCCAGGAGTTCCCCGAAGAGGTGGGGCGTCGTGCCGGCACCCGGCGAGGGGTAGGCCATGCCGGGCCTGGCGCGCGCGGCCGCCACCAGCTCGCCCAGCGAGTTGACCGGGGAGGCCGCGGGCACCACCAGAACCAGCGGATAGAAGGCGACGAGCGAAACGCCGGTGAAGTCCCGGACCGGATCGTAGCCGAGGTTGCGGTAGATGAAGGGCGCGATGACGAAGGGTGGCGGAGCCAGCAGCATGGCGTGCCCGTCCGGCGGCAGGCGGGCCACGTATTCCGTGCCCACCGTGGTGGTGCCACCGCCGCGGTTCTCCACCACCACGGGCTGGCCCCAGGCCGCGTTGAGGCCGTTCGACAGGATCCGGGCCATGATGTCGGACGACCCGCCGGGCGCATAGGGCACGACGAGCGTCACGGGACGGGAGGGGTAATGCCCTTGTGCCCGGGCGGGGTCCGGCAGGGCGGATCCCGTCCACACCGCACCGGCGAGGCTACCCAGGCAGAACTGACGTCGAAGCATCGCTGTCCCCCTTCGTGCTGGCTCTTCCCCAGTGCGGCCTGTTCCCGGCCTTGCCCCGCGGCCTATCCGCCGCGGGGGATGGTACGCAGCGCTCTCCTACTCCGCGGCGAGCGGCGGAAGTGACAGCGCCGCATCGACGAGGCCGGTCGCGCGGTCGAAGTCATAGTTGCGGAAGACGTTCATCTTCACGAGGAAGGACGCCCCGCCATAGAACTTCTCGTACTGCTGGTGGCGGTTTCCGAATTCCGTGCCGATGAAGTCCCAGGCCAGCTTCATCAGTGCCACCTTGTCTCGCGCTGCCTGCTTCGGGGTGCCGAGGAAGCGGTCCAGGTCGGCCGCGATCTCCGGGTTCTCGAAGTCGCGCTCGGAGGAGGGGAGCGTGATCATGCCGGCGCCGGTGATCTCGCGGACAATGTCGATCATGCGCGGGTTGATTTCGGACTGCAGCGCCATGACGGAGTAGAGGGTGTTACGGGACGGCCAGAGCACGCCGTCATCCTCGACCTTCGCCATCACCTCCTGCGCCTGCACCATGCTGTCCACGATGGTGGCGAGGGAGGCGAGCTCGCCCATCTGTACCATCACCGGCGGGTTCTTGTCGTGGCCGGTGGCCTCGTTCATGCGCTTGGCGAGGCCGAGGAGAAAGCGCAGCTTCGTCGCGTAGCGCGCCTGGGCCTGCAGGTTGCCGTAGACGTGGGAGGGCGTCTTCCACCACTGGTCGAAACAGATCTGCGTGTTCCGGTAGATGAACACGTCCTCCCAGGGAACGAAGACATCGTCCAGCACGACGAGGCTGTCGGTCTCGTCGAAGCGGCTGGTGAGGGGGTAGTCGAAGGCGTTCTCGGCCTTCGCCGCGAAGCCGCGGCGGGAGAGAAGCTTCAGCCCCGGTGCGTTCATCGGGATCGCGACGCCGATCGCGTAGTTCTCGTCCCCGGGCTGCAGGGGGTGGATGCAGCTGAGATAGAGGTAATCGGAGAAGACACCGCCGGTGGCGAGCTGCTGGGCACCCCGGACGACGATGCCGCCATCCTTCTCCCGCACGACACCGGCATAGAGAGAGGGGTCACTCTGCTGGTGCGCGGGCTTGGAGCGGTCGATCTGCGGCGGCACGATCGCGTAGCTGGCGTAGAGGTGGTTGTCGCGCAGCTTTTCATAGAAGCGCACGACATTATCCGCGAACTGCTGCCCGCCCGCGGCGAAGACCGAGGGCTTGGCGGCGTAGCCCGCGAAGAAGCCTGCCACATGGTCCGGCGTGCGGCCCATCAGCCCGAAGGTGGCCTCCGCCCAGGCCTCGGCAGCCAGCCGCTTGGCGCGGATATCCGCATGGGTGCGCGGGATCTGGTAGGCACGCAGGACGGGTGCGCCGTCCGCGGGGGAGGCGTAGGTCAGGCGCTCCCGGTTCGCCGGGTCGGCGGCCATGTCGTAGAGGCGGGCGATCGAGCGCGCGCCCTCCCGGAAGGCGGGGTGGCGCGTCACGTCGCGCACCAGCTCACCGTCGACATAGACACGGCGGCCGTCATCGGCGATGGCGCGCAGGTACTCCGCGCCGGTGCGAAGCGGCGCGGTACTTCCGGTGGTGGTCCGCGGCGACAGGATAGTGTCCATGGGGCGGCTCCTGGGGGGATGAGGATCAGGCGGCGAGGTCGGCGAGGCTGCGGTAGCCCCCGCGCCAGAAGAGCAGCGGCGGCTCGTCCGAGCCGACGACCTCCGCGCGCAGCACGCGGCAGACGAGGATGAGGTGGTCGCCCCCGTCATGCGCGCCGTGCAGCGCGCACTCGAAGCCGACCAGGGCGCCATCGATCAGCGGGCAGCCCTCGGCCCCGGGACGCCAAGCGGTGCCGGCCCACTTATCCCCGCCCCGGGCCGCGAAGCGGGAGGACAGCACATCCTGCCCCTCCGCCAGCACGTTGATGCCGATGCGGCTCGCCGCCGCGAAGGCAGGAAGGCCGAGCGAGCGCCGGTCCAGGCTGAACAGGACGAGCGGCGGGTCCAGGGAGACGGTGTTGAAGGAGCTGACCGTCATGCCCACCGGCCCGCCGTCCGACAGCGTCGTGACAATGGCGACCCCTGTCGGAAAATGCCCGAAGGCATCGCGGAGCTGACGAGGTTCCATGACCCTCTCCGGCATCGATAGCTACAACTTGTATGCTTCTCGGGAGGTACGCAAGCGGAATTTCGTGGTGCGGCCGAAGCCCGGCGAGACGGCGCGGCCGGGCGTGGCGGAGCAGCACTCCACCCCGGCAATTTCCCACGCGCCGATCACGGTTTACACTCATGCCCCATGACTGAACCGAAGCGCCGACGCGCCGCCACGACGGGCCAGAAGATGGAGGCCGGGACCGTCGCCCTGACAGTATCCTTGCCGGAGATGCTGCAGGACGGAACCGACCATGCTTTCCGGGAGACGGTCTTCGGGCTCGTCCAGGCACTAGGCTACCTGCAGGCATGCCGGGACGCCTTCGGCCGCGCCATGGGGCTGACCGGAAGCCAGTTCGCGGTGCTTGTCGGCGTCGGCCATTGCCAGGGCGAGAACGGGACCTCGATCCGGGCGATCGCGGACCACGTCCAGATGGCCGCCACCCATGTCACAACGGAAGTTGGGCGCCTGCTACGCCGCGGCCTGCTGCTGAAACGCCCGAATCCCGAGGATCGGCGTGGCGTGCTCGTTTCCCTCTCCGCGCGCGGCAACCGCGCAGTGACCGAGGTCGCCCCCTTCATGCGCATGGTGAACGACCACCTCTTCGCCGGCTACACGGCGGCGGATATCGAGGCGCTGAACCGCTTCGTCCGCCGCTTCCATGCGAACGGCGAAGCGGCCCTGGCGGCAATCCGCGGGGTAGAGTCCGAAACGCCGCGCCGGGCGCGAAGGATCGTTTGACAATCCCGCGGCACAGCCCGAAGATACCGACATAATGTAGGCAATCGGCAGCGTTCCGCGCGGTGATCCGCCCCGGACCGCGCCGCTGCCAGAACAGCCGCGCGGCCAGGCACCACCGCAGCCGTGCGGACCGAGGAAACATCAGTGCCGCAAGGGCACGGCAGGTTACCCGACACGGCGTGCCCCTCTCGGCGCAGCCGCGGAGGGGCACGCACAACCTTTGCCATCGGTCCGAGGAGTGGGGCGCCTTGATCCAGAAGATTACCCGTCGCGGTGTCATCGCGGCCGCCGGGCCGCTGATCGCGCGCCCCGCACTGGCGCAGGCGGCGCCGATCGTGATGAAGATCGGCACGGCCACGATCAACGACTCCCAGCATCAGTGGATGCGCCTGTTCGCTGAGACCGTGCAGGCGCGGAGCAACGGCGCCATCAAGGTGGAATTGTACCCGACGAGCCAGCTCGGATCGATTCCGCGGATGATCGAGGGCACCCAGTTCAACTCGATCCAGGCCTTCGTCGGCCCACCGGAATTCCTGAGCGGCGTCGATTCGCGCTTCGAGCTCCTCGGTGCACCGGGCGTCTTCACCGACATCTCGCACGCGCACCGGGCGATGCACGTACCGGAGTTCCATCGCGCCTTCCTCGACATCGGCCTCGGGAAGGGCCTGAGGGGCATCGGGTTGTTCATCAATGCCCCGACTTGCTTCAACACGCGCAACCGCATTGATCGGCTGGCCGACTTCGAAGGGCGCAAGATCCGCGTTCTTGCCTCGCCGGTGCAGACGGAGCAGCTCCGCCGGCTGAAGGCGACCGCCGTCCCGATGTCGCTCGGCGAGGTCCTGCCCGCACTGCAGCAGGGCACCATCGACGGTGTCATGAGCGCCATGCCGGTCCTGACCGCGCTGCGCTTCTACGACGCGGCGAAGTTCCTGGTGGAGACGAACCAGGCCGCCGTGACTGTCGTCACCGTCGTCAGCAAGATCTGGTACGACGGCCTGCCCCCCGCACTGCGCACCGTGGTGGACGAGGCCGGGCGCAAGGCGGACGACGACGTGTTTCCCTGGGCCCTCGACTTCATCGCGCAGCAGCGCAAGGTCTGGACCGAGGCGGGGGGCACCATCACCAGCTTGCCGCCCGAGGACCAGGCCAGGCTTGTCGAGTTGATGCGCCCGATCGGGCAGGAGGTGACGGCCCGCCGGCGCGACCAGGCCACGCTGTACGAGGCCATGCTGCGCGCCGCCGCAGCCACCCGCGGATGAGCGCCGTCGTCACCAGCCCGCCCGCGCGCGCGGCGGGCCTCCGGGCCGTTCTCCTCCGCCTCGGCGACGCCATTGCGGCGGGCTGCCTGGCGCTCTGCGCGGGCGCCCTGCTCGCGATCGTGCTCATTAACGGGGCGAACGTCGTCGGCCGCTACTTCCTCAGCGCGCCCCTGGAATGGGCGGAGGAGCTGATGCTCTTCCTGCTCGTCCTCATCGTCTTCGCCGGCGCCGCTGCCGTCACCTGGCGGAACCAGCACATTCGGGTGGACATCCTGCTGGGCTACCTGCCGCGCCCGATGCGGCGGGCTGCCACCCTCGTCACGGCCGCCGTCACGGTGGCGCTCTGCGTCGCCATCGGCCGGGCGAGCCTGGAGGTGGTGTCCATGCTCCTTCTCTTCGACCAGCGGAGCGACGCCCTGGAATTCCCGGTCTGGATCCCCCAAGGCTTCGTGCTCGCCGGCCTCGGCCTGATCGCCCTCCTCACCCTTCTCCGCCTGGCCGCCACGGGACTCGACCTGCCCGAGAGCGGCCATGGCGAGGCCTGAGACCCCATGGCCCTCCTCATCTTCGGCGCATTGCCGGTGGCGCTCCTGGCGCTCGGCCTGCCCATCTTCGTCATGCTGCTCTGCGCCACCGTGCTGGGCCTCGGCTATCTCGGGGAGGCGCCGATCCGCGCGGTCCACACCGCGATGTTCGGCAGCCTTGACAGCTTCGCCCTCCTGGCGGTGCCGCTCTTCATCCTGGCCGGCGACATCATGGCGCGTGGCGGGATCGCGCAGCGGCTGATCAACCTCGTGCTCTCCCTCGTTGGCGGCATCCCGGGTTCCCTCGGGGTCGCGACCATCGGCTCGGCCTCGATCTTCGGCGCGATGTCCGGCTCCTCGGTCGCCTGCGTCGCGGCGATCGGCAAGCTCACCTTGCCCTCCCTGGAGCGCAACGGCTACGGCCGCACGCACTCGGTCAGCCTCATCACGGCGACGGGGGTGATCGACGTGATCATTCCGCCCTCCATCCCGATGATCATCTACGCCATCGCCGCGCAGCAATCGGTCACCGAGCTCTTTTTCGCGGGGATCGTGCCGGGCCTCCTGGTCGCCGCCACCCTCGCCGGCTACGTGATGCTGCGCGCCCGCCGGATGGGCATCCCGGCCGGCGCACCCCCGCGCTGGGCCGTCATCCGGGAGGCTTCGCGGGGCGCGGGCTGGGCAGTGGCGGCGCCGGCCGTCATCCTCGGCGGCATCTATGGCGGCGTCTTCACGCCCACGGAGGCGGCGGGCATCGCCTGCATCTACGCCGCGCTGGTCTCCGTCCTCGTCTACCGCTCCCTCAGCTGGGGGCAGCTTTGGCAAATCACGCTCGACTGCGCCGTGCTCGTCGGCCAGATCATGATCGTGGTGGCGGCGGCCGGGGCCTATTCCTGGCTGATCACCACCAGCGGCGTTCCCGCGCAGCTGATCGAGGCGATCCGGGGTCAGGACATGCCGGTCTGGCTGCTCCTCCTCGTCATCAACCTCGTCCTGCTCCTCGTCGGCAGTGTGCTTGAGCCGCCGGCCGCCATCCTGCTCCTCACGCCCCTTCTCACGCCGATCGCGCAGCAGGCCGGGCTGGATCCGATCCATTTCGGGCTGGTGGTGACCGTGAACCTCGCCATCGGGATGTTCCTGCCCCCCTTCGGCCTGAACCTCTTCGCGTCCCACGCCCTGTTCGGCACGCCGCTGCCGCAGCTCTACCGGGGCGTGCTGCCCTTCCTCGTCCTTTACCTGATCATCCTGGGCCTGATCACCTACGTGCCGGCGATCACGCTGGCGCCCCTGGCCTTGTATCGCTGAGGCAGGGCCCATGACCCTCATGCCCTATGTGGAGCTCTCCGATGCGTTCCGGCGGGGCAGGACGACGCCCCTGGCGGTGATGGAGCAGGTGCTGGAGCGGCTGGACGCGATCGAGCCGGGTCTCCACGCCTTCGTGTATCTGGAACGAGCCGGCGCCCTGGCGCGGGCGGCCGAGTCTGCGGCGCGGTGGCGGGCCGGCCGTCCTCTCTCCCCGATCGATGGCATGGCGATCGGCGTGAAGGACATCATCGAGACGGCGGACATGCCGACGGGCCAGGGCAGCCCTGCCTGGGCCGGCACCCGCACCGGCCGCGACGCCGCCTCGGTGCAGGCGCTGCGGGAAGCCGGCGCAATTATTCTTGGCAAGACCACAACCACCGAGTTCGCCTCCACCGAGCCCTTCCACGACACCCGTAACCCGCACGACCCCGCGCGCACCCCGGGCGGCTCCAGCAGCGGCTCCGCCGCGGCGGTGGGGGCGGGCATCCTGCCGGCGGCGATCGGCTCGCAGGTGGTCGGCTCCACCCTGCGTCCGGCGAGCTACTGCGGCTGCGTGGGCTTCAAGCCGAGTTTCGGTGCCCTGAACCGTGGCGGCTCCTTCGACCACCTCAGCCAGAGCTGCGTCGGCCTCCTCGCGGCCTCGCCGGAGGATGCCTGGTGCGTGGCCGCCGCCATCGCCCGGCGCGTGGGCGGCGATCCCGGGCACGCGGCGCTGGCGGGCCCCGAGACACCGCCGGATATCCGGAGGCCGGCCCGCCTCGGCGTGCTCCGCACCGCCGGCTGGGCGCGGGCCACCCCCGGTGCCCAGGCCGCTTTCGAAGCCGCGCTGGATCGCCTCCGCGCGCGCGGCGCCGTGGTGGTGCAGAACGGCCATGCCGCGCTGAGGGAGGCGGAGGACGCGCTGCGGGACGCCCTTCCCCTCACCTTCCGCATCTTCGACTGGGAATGGCTCTGGCCGCTCGGCGCCTATGAGCGCGAGCGGCCCGGCAGCGTCAGCGCCCCCATGCGCCAGTGGCTGGAGCGCGCCCGGACCATGTCCCCCGCCGACTACGGAGCGGCGCTCGCTGAGCGCGAGGCGATCCGCGGCCGCTACGCCGCCCTGCGCGGCAGCTTCGATGCGGTGATCGCGCTGGGGGCGACGGGCGCCGCGCCCGCGGGGCTGGGCTGGACCGGCGATCCGGCGGCGAATGTGCCGGCCTCGCTCCTCGGTATTCCCGCCATAACCCTCCCACTGCTCGAGGATGAAGGCCTGCCTCTCGGGCTTCAGCTGCTCGGGCAGGCCGGGGACGACGCGGCCCTGATCTCAGTCGCCCGATCCATCTGGCAGGAGTGGAATGCGTGATGACGATCCCTTCTCGCCGCGTGCTGCTCGCTGCGCCCCTCGCGCTGCCGTTCCTCGGCACGCCGGCGCTTGCCCAGCCCTACCCTGCCCGTTCGATCCGGATGGTCGTTCCCTACGCGCCGGGGGGTGTCAGCGACATCGCCGCGCGGCTTCTCGCCGAGGGACTGACCCGCCGGACGGGCGCTGCGGTCGTCATCGAGAACCGGCCGGGCGCCGGCGGTATCGTCGGAACGGATGTTGTCGCCAAAGCTGCACCCGACGGCTACACCCTGCTCGTCGCCACGAATGGAGAGGTGGCCATCAACCCGGCTGTATACCCCACCCTTCCCTATGATCCGCAGCGCGACCTGCGGCCGCTGGCCATGCTGACGGAAACACCGCTCATGTGGGCCGCCTCCACCGCGTCCGGCCACACACGTCTGCAGGACCTGTTGGACGCCGCCCGCGCTCGCAGCGGGGAGGTCAACTACGCGACGCCTGGCAACGGCACAATGAATCACTTGACCGGAGAGTGGTTCGCCATGGCCGCCGGCATCCGGCTGCAGCACATTCCCTATCGCGGCGGCGCGCCGGCCGCCATGGCCGTGGCGGGCGGGGAGGTACCGTTCGGAGTTCTCGCCGTATCCTCCGCGCTGCCGCACGTGCAGGGCGGCCGCATGCAAGCCCTGGCCGCAACCACTTCGGCGCGCTCCACCCTACTGCCCGATATGCCAACGGTGTCAGAGAGCGGCATCCGAGACTTCGATGCTGCCATCTGGGTCGGCCTGTTTGCTCCGTCGGGCGTGAGCGACGAAGCCGCCGCTTGGCTTGAGAGGGCGGCACTGGATGTAGTAGGGCAGCCGGAGTTCCTTGGTAAACTCACCACCGTCGGGGCGGTCGCCAGGCCGTTGGCGGGGGTTGCGTTGGGTCAGCGCCTGCGAGAAGATGCTGCGCGGTTCCAGGACATTGCCCGTCGCTCGAATATCAAGCCGGGATAGATCCCTGCTCGGCGCCTCGGTCCTGCCGTCGCTCGCACTGCGCCCGCCAGTTCCGGGAACACAGTGTCACCCGCTCCGCCCCACCCTCTCGCGGCAGCTCGCCACCGTGCCGTGGTGGGAGAAGACGCGCGACCGCGGCCTGCGCGCGCTGCTCGAGGCGCTGAAACGGCTGAAGTAGGCCGACCAGGCCGGGCCGAAGGGAAGATTGGCCTGCCTCGAAGCGGCTCCAGCACCTACGGCCCCTACGCCGGCGGTCCCTCGGGGTACTGCGGCAGCCCATCGTCGAAGCGAAGCCAGGGTTGGCGCGAGGAGGTCCAGAAGTGCATGTCGGGCCGGAACTGGCCCGGGTCATCCAGCGAGCCCGCCGTCAGGCCCATCAAGCCCGCGCTTTGACGGGCTGAGAAGATTGTCGTCCCGCAGTTCCGGCAGAAGCCGCGCTCCAGCGCCGGGGAGGAGTGGAACCGCCCGGCCGGGCCGCTCAGGCGCACGTCGGCGGCGCGGAATAGCAGGCGGGCGTTGAAGGCGGCGCCCAGGGCCTTCTGGCACAGGCGGCAATGGCAGATCCGCTCGTTGATGGGCGTGCCCTCGGCCACATAGCGGACGGCGCCGCAGAGGCATCCCCCCTCGTACCGCATCGTTGTCGTCCCTCACCAATAGCTGCCGGGCCATACTCGGGGCTGGCAGTAGCGGCGACCAGGGTCGGATTTGAGAATGGCCAGCCAGCTACTCGCAGTCAGGGATCAAGTTTTCTCTCCTCGGATCGAGGAGAAACCAGGGACAGACACCCTGCCCGTGAAGCACACCGGGACCCCAATTCCGGAGCCGATCCAAGCCTCTTTTACCAGCCTCACCCTTCTGATTCGCGCCCATCTCGGACATTCAAGTGCCGGCGTAGCCGTCCGAATAGCGGCCATTCATCCTCCGGCTGGTCTCCTGCTCACGGCCTGGCGTTCCGAGCCCAGTTCCTACGCTGTCTCGACAGAGGACCGGACGATCAACCCGGACCTACAGCGCTTCACGGCCTCCCGCATGGGAGCGCGGGCGGTGGAGCTGCAGTCCAGCCATATCTCGCTGACCGCCCATCCCCGGCCGGTCGCGAACCTGATCTTGGAAGCGGCCAGCCGCTGATGCGCCGAACCTCCGTCAGTCCTTTCCCTGGCGACGCCGGTACTCCACGGGCGTCGTCCCGACCCGCCTGAAGAAAGCGCGCCGGAGGGTGTCGGCGTCCCTGAACCCGCAGGCGCCGGCCACCTGCTTGATGGCGATGTCGCCGCGCTCCAGAAGACGGCGCACGGCCTCGATCCGCACGCCCTCGACATACGCCGCCGGGGTCAGTCCCGTTTCGGCCCGGAACAGGCGCGCGAAGTGCCGCGGGCTCATCCCGGTCCGGGCTGCAAGGCGCTCGACGCTGTGGTCCTCCGCAGGGTGAGAGGCGACCCAGCGCTGGACCTCCTGCAAGGCGGAACGCCCAACGGGAGCGCCGACGCCGTGCCGGCTGAACTGCATCTGGCCGCCGCCGCGCTTGAAGAACATGACGAGTTGCGCCGCGACCTGCCGCGCCAGCTCCGCCCCCAGGTCCTCTTCCACCAGCGCCAGGGCGAGGTCGAGGCCCGCCGTGACCCCGGCGGCCGTCCGGAGCGGACCGTCGAAGATGCAGATAGCGTCGGGTTCGACCCTCGCCCCGGGGTAGCGGGCGGCCAGAGCCTCTGCCACGGCCCAGTGCGTCGTCACGCGACGCCCCTCCAGCAGCCCGGCCTGCCCCAGCAGGAAGGCGCCGCTGCACACCGAACCATAGCGCCGGCACCGGCGCGCGGCGGCCCCAACCCAGTCCAGCAGTGCGGGTTCCCCCTCCTGCTCATGCATCCTCGGTGCCCCGGCGACCAGCAGCGTGTCGAAGGCCGTCGCCCCTGCCTCGGTTGCGACGAGGTCGGGCAGGATCCGCCGGCCCGACGAGGTCTCGACCGGCCCCGGCCCGGCCCCGACGACAGCGAGGCTGTAGGCCGCCTCGCCGAACTGAATGTTCGCCTCGGCGAAGACGTCGAGAGGACCGGCTACGTCCAGCAACTGGACACCCGCGACTGCGAGAACCGCGACAGAACGGGCCATGGGACCTCCGTGGCAGTCTTGGTGCGATCGTTGTCCGGAATCGTCGTTAAACGTCGATTGCTGCCATGCCCTCGCGTCAGTAGCTCATGGAGCACTACCGGTAAAGGAGATCCGACCATGGCCATCACCTGCGAGGCCGCAATTCCCGACAGCAGGCTCGCCCGCACCATTACCGAGTTCGTCCGCGACACCGAGACCGAGCTGCTCTTCAACCACTCGAGCCGGGTCTACCATTTCGGCGCACTGGCCGGCCTGCATCGCGGGCTGACCTTCGACCGCGAACTGCTCTACGCCGGGGCGATGTTCCACGACGTGAGCCTGATGCCGGCCCACAGCAGCCCGGACGAACGCTTTGAGGTGGACGGCGCCAATGCCGCCCGGGACTTCCTCCGCTCCCACCGCGTGCCGGAGGAGGACGTCTACACGGTCTGGACGGCCATCGCGCTCCACACCACGCCCGGCATCCCCGTCCACATGCATCCCGTCGTCGCCCTCGTCACGGCGGGTGTCGAGATGGATGTGCTCGGCCTGACATACGGGGACTACACGGACGCGGAGCGCGAGGCCATCACCGCCGCATTTCCGCGCACGCCGGACTTCAAGGAGGACATCATCCAGGCCTTCTACGACGGCATCCGGCACAAGCCCGAAACCACCTTCGGCAACGTCAAGGCCGACGTCATCGCCGACAAAGAGCCGGGCTTCCGCCGCGGCAACTTCTGCAGCGTGATCCGGAACTCCCGCTGGCCGGGCGGCCATGCACCGGGTTGCGGCTGCGGGCAAGCGTGATCCCTGCACGCTGACGGACGGCGACGTTCCTGCCGCCGACTCAGGCAGGACCGCGATGCCTGGGGACGCAGGCTTGCGGCCTGATCCGTACCTGCTCAGGACCGGCAGCCCGGCAGATTTCTTTCGGCGCCGCGGGAATAAGCCGCGGCGGCGGTTGTCTCAATCCAGGCCACCGCGACGAAACGGAACCGAACGATGCGAAGATCGCGACAAACCCTAATTTGGCCTTCCGCAGTGATCGGTGCGACCGTCCTCCTGCTCGCCGGAGGCTTCGCCTGGAGTGCGGGCTGGGTTGGTGCGGAACGCATCAGCGGCGGTGACGTCGTCGCGGCGCTAGACGATAGCGGTGGAGAGCATCCGGGGTATCGCCGCGCCCACGCGAAAGGCATCTGCTTCACGGGGGTGTTCGAGGCGAACGGGGCAGGTGCCGAACTGTCGGTCGCGCAGGTCTTCCAGCGCGCGGCCTACCCGGTGATCGGCCGGTTCTCGATCGGCGGCGGCAACCCGCTGGCTGTCGACGGGCGCAACGTGTTCCACTCGATGGCTCTCGTGATCAGGACGGAGAACGGGCAGGAATGGCGTCTCGCGATGGACCACACGCCGATCTTCCCGGTCGCCGATGTCGCCTCCTTCGTCGCCCTCCAGCGCGCGACGAAGCCCGATCCGAGGACGGGCAAGCCTGATCCCGAGGTGATGAAGGCCTTCCTGGCAGACCATCCGGAGGTGAGGGCGTTTCAGGACTACATGGCCCAGGCGGTGCTACCCAACAGCTTCGCCAACGCGACCTACTACAGCATCAACACCTTCCGCTTCACCAATGCGGGCGGCACCGCACGCCCCGTGCGGTGGCAGTTCGTGCCGGACACGCCGCTGGCCGGCCTGGACAAGCAGCACCTCGACGAGTTGCCACGGGACTATCTGTTCGACGAGGTGACCGCGCGAACCGCCGACGGACCCTCACGCTGGCACCTGCAACTCGTCGTCGCCAATCCGAGCGATGTGACGGACAAGGGGACGGTCGCCTGGACGGGCCCGCACCGGACGATCGACGCGGGAACGCTGGTCATGACCGCCGTCCGGCCAGAGGAGACCGGCACCTGCCGCGACCTCAACTTCGACCCGACCATTCTCCCGCCAGGGATCGATCTCTCCGACGACCCGCTCCTCGCCGCGCGTTCGAAGGCCTACTCCACTTCCTTCACTGATCGCGCCACCGAAGGGGCGGGCCCGAGCGCCGCGGGCGAGAACCTGGCGCGGAGGCAGGCCCGATGAGCCGCCGGTCGCCCGACTTCCACCCGGTGCTGCGCGCCGTTCACTGGCTCATGGCCGCCATGGTCCTCGCCATGCTGTTCATCGGCGTCGGCATGGTCTCCACCACCGGGCCGCTCTACCCGGCCCTGCTGGCGCTGCATCGCCCCTTGGGCATTTCGATCCTCCTGCTCGTGCTCATCCGCCTGCCGCTGCGGCTAGCAACTGGCGCACCGGCCCTGCCCGCCGACCTGCCGCGAATGCAGAAGCTGGCGGCGAAGGCCTCGCACGTCCTCCTCTACGCGAGCATGGTCACCTTGCCGCTCGTCGGCTGGGGCATGCTGTCCGCGGGGGGCTACCCCGTGCAGCTGACGAAGGCGCTGATCCTGCCGCCGATCCTGCCGCACGATCTCCGCCTCTACGCCGTCCTCCGCGCCATGCACACCGTGGTGGCGCTGCTGTTCTTCGCCCTGATCCTCGCGCATCTGGCCGCAGCGTTGGCGCACGGGCTGATCCGCCGGGACGGCGTGCTCCGGAGCATGACAGCCGGCCATCCCGCCAGTCGCCCCTGAGATGAGGCAAGGCCTCCCACGGCCGTCAATCCACGGTGCGGCCCTGTGCAGAGCGCGGGTCGGTCGCCGTGGCAGATAAGCGTGAAAGGCAGTCACCATGCGTAGGGTGTGCATCTTCGGAGCCGGCGCGATCGGCGGCGAACTCGCGACGCATCTGGCAATTGCCGGTGCGGAGGTGTCGGTCGTGGCGCGGGGCGCCCTCCTCGACGCGATCCGGGCGCGCGGGATCACCGTCCGCACCCGGGACGGCGCGATCCTCCACTGCTCCCCCTATGCCGCGAGCGACGATCCCCGGGATCTCGGGCCGCAGGACGCGGTCGTCGTCGCGGTAAAGGCGCCGGCGCTTCCCGGCGTCGCCGCCAGGGTCGCGCCGCTGCTCGGCAGCGAGACCCCGGTCGCGTTCGTGATGAACGGGCTGCCCTGGTGGTACGGAATGGGTGCCGCCGGCCCGCCTGCCGAAGCCGTGCTTCCCGACCTTGATCCGGGCGGCGTACTGCACGCCGCCGTCGGGGAGGCGCGCGTCATCGGTGGCGTCGTCTACTCCGCCTGCACGATGGTGGAGCCCGGCGCGATCCACTCGGGGCACGCTTCCAACAAGCTCGTGATCGGCGAGCCGGATGGGCAGCTCAGCGACCGCGCGCTCTCTCTCGCGGCCCTTTTCGAGGCGGGCGCGATGCCGTGCCGGGTGACGCGCGACATAAGGGCCGAGGTCTGGGGCAAGCTGATGACGAACCTGGCGAGCGGCCCGATCTGCCTCCTCAGCCGGTCCGGCCTGAGCAAGAGCTTCGCGGACCCGGTGGTGCGCGCCGCCGCGATACGGGCGGTGCAGGAGGGCATGGCGATCGCCAATGCCGTGCTGGGCCGCCCGCTCGGCGGAACCGCCGAGGCCCGCATCGACCGTCTCGCCGCCACGGACCACAAGCCCTCGATCCTCCAGGATTTGGAACACGGCCGCGCCCTGGAGCTGGAGGCGCTGCTCCTCCATCCGCTCCGGCTGGCGCGACGTACCGGCGTGGAAACCCCGACGCTCGACCTTCTGACGGCGCTGGCGAGCCAGGCGGCGGAGAGGGCCGATGTGTACCGGCCGCGCCGGTCGGAAATTGCCGCCTTGCCGGAAGAAGGCGGCGGCTGACGCGCGACGTGATGGAGCGCCAGAACAGGAATTATGACCGTGAGCGAGAGATCACAGCCCAATTCCCGGGATTTAATGGATATCATGGGACCACGGGTGGCCTTCCTCACTCCGAAAGGTGACACGGGTGATTACTGCGTTCTCAGGGCGATCGTTCCCGTAGGCGTCGTCGTCCCGCTCCACAGCCACCCGGACCGCGAGACGATGTGCGTCCTCGACGGCCGGATCGAGGGATTCCTTGACGAGACCTGGCGCAGCTACGGACCGGGCGGCGCCATCGACATCCCTGGCGGCGTGAAGTACGCGCTGAGGAACACGTCAGGCCAGGACGTCACGCTTCTCCTCGTCAGCACGGCGAGAATGGGACAGTTCTTCGCCGAGATCGGGGAGCCGGTGGCGAGATCGGGCGGTGCTCCTCCAACGCCGGAGCGGGTCGCGAGATTCATCGACGCGGCGCGACGATACGGGTTCTGGCTCGGCTCGGAGAAGGACAACGCGGCCGTGGCTCTGGCCTGAGCTACGCAGTGCCCGTCGGAGGCGATCCCGGTCGCCTCCGCTTCCCCGGAACAGACGGTCCGGGCTGCCTTGGTGCCGCGATGTCGGCCAGTGGGCTCGTCCCGCGACGGCATCCAAGTTCCAGAATGATAGCCCTACATGGTCCACGCAGATCGGGCGCCCGCTGCAAGGTTGGCCGGCCTAGCGCCGTTCGGCGCGTCAAGCGCGGTACCCGAGTTGGAAGAGGCCGCCGGGCGCTCCGGCGGCCTCTTCCAGCGGACGTCGTGCTGACCGGGCGGCGGCAGTTCAGGCGTGCTGGCCGTCACCGCCGGTCGCGCCGCTGTCCTCCAGGAACTTCAGCGCGGCCTGGCCCTGGCTGATGGGCATGCTGGCGAGCGGGGTGCGGCCCGTGGTGGGCACCCAGGCTCCGTAGGCGGTCGCGCCCGGGGGCACCATCGCCCGTTCGGCCGGCGCGGCGCTTGCGCCCAGCGAAGCGGTCATCACGGCAGCGAGCGCCAGCGAACGGAAGGCGTTCATGGTGGACATGCGATCAACTCCTGAATGGTTAGTGCCGGCACTCTGTCGTCTTGTCTGGCCGGTCACGGGAGTAAGACACCTGGGAGCATCGACTATTCCCGAGCGGCCGCGAGAATTCGCGCGACGGAGAGGCACTTCGTGCAGCGGCTACGGCCCGGCGTTCAGCGAACGTCGGTGACTGACGAGGCCTTTCTCCGCGCGCGCCGTCGCAAGCGCGTGTTGGCTTCCAGCTGCGTGCTTGCGGCCCGCCAACCCGGATGAGAAGGCTAGAGGTCTCCTCATCCGGGTGTGGAGCAGCCCAGCCGCCTACCTGTTCGATGCTAACGCAGTCGCTCAGATCTGCGTCAGCCCGCCATCGACGACGAGCTCCGTGCCCGTGACGTAGGACCCATCCGGGCCTGCCAGGAACAGCACGGCGTTGGCGACCTCGTCCGCCTCACCAAAGCGTCGGAGCGGCACCTTCGCCTCGGTGTGCTCCGCAACCTTCTGCAGGTCCTGCTGGCTCAGGCCCAGCTTGCCGGCGAAGGGCGTGCTGATCGGGCCGGGGCTCAAGGCATTGACCCGGATCCCGCGCGGCGCGAGCTCAGCGCCCAGCGTTCGCGCCAGGGATCGCACCGCTCCCTTGGTGGCGGAGAGGATCGACAGGCCCGGCGTGCCCACCGTGTTCAGGTAGGAGGTGGTCAGCACGATGCTCCCGCCCCTCTCCATTAGCGGCACCGCCTTCTGGACGGTGAAGAACAGGCCCTTGAAGTTGACCGCGAACTGCTCGTCGATCTGAGCCTCCGTCACCGCCTCGAGCGGTGCGGCCAGGCCGAGGCCGGCATTGGCGAAGAGGATGTTGAGCCGGCCATACCGATCCCGCACCGCCTCGACGAGCCGATCGATCTCGGCCGGCCGGCGCAGATCGGCCTGGAGCGCGATGCCGTTCCCGCCGAGGGCCGCTGCGGCCGCGCTGAGCCGACCCGGGTCGTTCCCGACGGCGACGACCTGCGCCCCCTCCCGGCTGAACAGGGCCGCCGTTGCGAGGCCGATGCCGGACGTGCCGCCTGTGACGAGGGCGACCTTGCCGCTGAGCTTCATGAGATTTCTCCAGACGTTCGTGGATCGAAGCCGGAGCGCGCGTTCCGTGCGGGGGATATGGCGGCACTGGTGCGTGGCGGACAAACGGGATGATCTGCACTGCCGAAATAGTTTATCTTTACCGCATGCGCGCCCCGGACCACCTCAATGCCCTCCGAGCCTTCGAGGCCGCCGCCCGCCATCTGAGTTTTGCCCTCGCCGCCGAGGAACTGAGCGTGACGCCGGCGGCCGTGGGCCAGCTTGTCCGCCGGCTGGAGGACGTCCTCGGGGTCGAGTTGTTCCACCGGTTCCAGGCAGGCCCGGCTCGGCTGGTCCTGACGGAGGCCGCTAAGGCCGCCCTCCCGGACCTGCGGGCCGGCTTCGGGCACCTGTCCGCGGCCATGGATTGGCTGCACTCCGCGCGGGAGCGTCGGACACTCGCCGTCACGGTGCCCTCCGCCTTTGCCGACAAGTGGCTGTTGCACCGGTTGGAGGGTTTCGGCCGTGTCCGGCCGGACTACGCGCTGCGGATCGACACGAGAACCGGCCTGGCCGACTTCGCGGCGGAGGCGATCGATGTCGGCATCCGGTATGGCGCCGGCGTGTGGCCGGGGCTCACGGCGAGGTATTTGGCGCGGGACAGGTTCTTCCCGGTCTGCAGCCCGGCGCTCCTGGAGGGGCAGCATCCCCTTGCCGCGCCGGAGGGGCTGCGCCGCCACCAACTGATCCACGACACGTCGATGGGTTCCGTGGCGGAGTTTCCGACGTGGCGGGACTGGCACGCGCGCGCCGGCCTCCCCGTGGTGGAGAGCGAGCGCGGCCTGCACGTCGATGACTCGGCGGCCGCATTGCGCATGGCCATGGCCGGCAACGGTGTCGCCCTCGGGCGCAGCATGCTGGTTGCGGAGGATCTGGCGGAGGGGCGCCTCGTCAGCCCCTTCGGCCCGGCGCTCGATTGTTCGCTCGCCTACTACGTGGTCTGCCGTTCCGGGGATGCGGACGATCCGGCGATCGCCGCCTTCCGCGACTGGGTTCTCGAGGAAGCCGGGAGCGACGGCCATAGCGCGGCCGGCGCGGCGAGGAGCCGCCCGGCGTCCTGAGCGCGACGCCGGCCTCCCGTGATCCAGGGCGCGCCCGAGAGAGCGGGCAGGTCCCCGGGGGTTGCCGCCGCGGCGGGGCGCTCTCAGACGCGGCGCATCTGCTGCCGCACCTCGTCCGCGATCGGGTGCAGCGTCGCGGGCGGCAGGCTTCCCACGAGGCTGTAGCCATTCCCCTCCGTGGCCCAGGTGAAGGCCTGGACGGTGCCGTCGTCCCGGTGTGCCATGGGGGTGTCGCGGTCCACCGCCATCGGACGGGTGAGAAGGACAAGGCGGCTTCCGCGGTCGTCGTCGAACATGAACATCACCGCCGCGCCCTGCGTCGTGGGCACCAGCCGCCCTCCCATCAGCCGATACCCCTGCCCTGAGAGATCCGGCACCTTCACCTGCCGGCCCAGCCGTGTGGAGGCCCAGCGGACCAGCGTGGCGCTGTCCGCCGCGTGCAACTCTACCGGCCGCTCCCGGTCCGGCACGAATGCGGCGTAGCTCTCGGCCGCCTGCTGCGCGAGGGCCGCGATGCCCGCCGGGGCAGGCGACATCCTCCCATGGAGCCACCAGCCGCCGCTGCCGCCCAGGCCCAGCGCCAGGACGACGGCCGCCGCCATCTGCCAGGGCACCCGGCCTGGCCGTCGCCGCGCCTCGATCAGCCGGGCGAGGTTGAGCTCGGGCGGCACGGGCTCCGCCGCCACCGGCGCGAGCGCCTCCCGGAGGGCGGCGCGCTGGCGCCGATAAGCGTCGACCCGCGCCGCCACGGCCGGCTGCTCAGCCAGGTAGGCGTCCACCTCCGCCTGCCGGGAACTGTCGAGCAGCCCGTCCACCAGGGCATGCAGGTCATCCTCCGTGATGGGACGCTGGCTCATTTCACCCTCCGCAGATGCGGCACTTCCGCCGAAGCGGCTTCTCCCTCCATCGCCTGGCGAAGCCGCTCCCGCCCGCGCGCCAGACGCGACATCACCGTGCCCACGGGCACTCCCAGTGCCGCGGCCGCCTCTGCGTAGGACAGGTCCTCCACCGAGACCAGCAGCAACACGCTCCGTTGGTCCTCCGGCAGGGTGTCCAGGGCGCGCAGCAGGTCCCGGTGTCGGAGCGCGTCATCCTGGACTGGTGGCATGCCCGGCTCGGCCACCTCCTCCAGCGGGAGGTGCGGGCCGCGTCTGGCACCCTGCCGCAGCCGGTTGATCGCGAGGTTGTGCAGAATGGCGAAGACCCAGGCGCGCGCGTTCCCCTCGGCCCGGCGCAGATGCCAGCGGGACAGGGCGCGTTCCAGCCCGTCCTGCACCAAGTCATCCGCGGCGCTGCGGTCCCGCAGCAGGGCCCGGGCGTAGCGCCGCAAGGCCGGGATCATCGGCTCCAACGACTGAACCGTGTCCGTCATGGCAGGGCCCGCCCGCCCCGACCGGGATGATGGGGCCGCTTCCTCATGGTTGCCGCACCTGTTGCAGCGGTGCCCTCATCATCGCGACGGCGTCGCGGCTGGGCTGGACGGCCATGGCCTTCATTATCCGCGTCATCGCCTGATCAGGCCCGATCAGCAAGCGATGTTCCGCGACCGTCGAGGCGCCGTGCTGGTGGGCCTCACGCGCCGTCGTGGTACCTCCCGCGGCGAGTAGCCGAAATCCGGCCAGGGCTGCACTCCGCGCGGGCGGGCGGAAGCTGTTGCTCATGGGATCGTCCTGCGGTCGGGGAGGCGGGTCATGGCTAGGAGACACTCGCGCGCGCGAAATATTCCCGGCGTCCGACAGCTTATTCGCGGCCCCGCAGTCGTGTAGGAGCGGAGTGTCAGCTCCCTCCCCGCTTTTCCCGAGAGCGGCATTTTCGCTTGCGGCCAGCTTCGGTCGTGGCAGACCACCGCGTACTTCGAATGCACGCTGCCCAACCTCCTCAGTCACTCGGATCGTAGGGCCCGCTGGTATTTGCACACTGTCGAGGGTGATCAGGATAATCACCGTGAGCACTTCGCGACCCACGGGTCGGTGCACACCCAGAAGCCTCCCGCCCGTCATGCGTGGGCATCGCAACGGGGGGCGGGTGTGGGAAGCTCCCCCAAACGCTACCTAGCTTATAGATGGTTGCCAATCGACGCGACTCACGCCCACTCTTGAAACTGAGTTGTCGGGCGGGGTGAAGCGGGCGGCATGCATCGGCGAACCTGGGCTACCCTGGCACTTTCAGTGCCCTGGATAGTAGGTCCGGCAGCGCGCCGCTCCGCCGCGCAGGAGCCCGGGCGCACCCTGACCTTCGGCAACAACGCCACGGTCACCAGCCTCGACCCGCACTTCTACACGGCCACTCCGAATCTTGAGACGACGCGGCAGATCTTCGACGGCCTTACCGTCATGCGGGCCGATGGCAGCATCGGCCCGGCCCTGGCCGAATCCTGGACGCAGACGGCCCTGGAGATCTGGGAGTTCCGGCTCCGCCCGAACCTCCGCTTCTCGGACGGCACGCCCTTCACGCCCGAGGACGTGGCCTTCACCATCGACCGCATCCCGAACGTGCCGAACTCTCCCGGCTCCTTCGTCATCTTCACCGCCAGCATCGGCCGGGTGGAGGTGGTGGACGCCCGCACGGTCCGCCTGCACACCAAGGGGCCGGACCCGCTGGTACCCGCCAACCTGTCCTGGGTGGGGATGCTCAGCAGGCGGCTGCACGCCGGTGCCACGACGCAGGGCTTCAACGACGGCGCGCTGGCGATCGGCACCGGCGCCTACCGCCTCGTCTCCTACGCTCCCGGCGAGCGGATCGAGCTGGTTCGGAACGAGGGCTGGTGGGGCCCGCGCCCGGCATGGGACCGGGTGGTGAACCGCACGCTCCGCAACCCCGGCGCCCGCTCCGCCGCCCTGCTCTCGGGCGACGTGGACGTGATCAACGGCGTCCCGACGGCCGACCTCGCCCGGCTACGGGCCGATAGCCGCCTGGCGGTCGCGGAGACGGTGGGGCTGCGGATTGTCTACATCATGCTGGACACGTTGCGGGACGAGAGTCCCTTCGTGACCGGCCCGAACGGCGAGCCGCTCTCCCGCAACCCGCTGCGCGACCCGCGCGTGCGCCGCGCCCTTGCCGTGGCAATCGATCGCAACGCCCTGACCGAGCGCGTGATGGAGGGCTCCGCAGTGCCCACCGCGCAGGTGGTGCGCGAGGGGCTGAGCGGCCATGTGCCAGAGCTTCGGCCGGTCTATGACGCCGCTGCCGCACGGCGCCTGCTTGCCGAGGCCGGCTTCCCCAACGGGCTGCGCCTCACCCTGCACGGCCCGAACGACCGGTACCCCAACGATGCCCGCGTTCTGCAGGCCGTCGGCCAGATGTGGCAGCGCGCCGGCGTGCAGACCGTGGTCGAGGCGATGCCCTGGGCCAGCTTTTCCGCCCGGCAGGCCCGGCGCGACTTCTCGGCCTGGCTGCTCGGCGGCACGGCCGCGACGAGCGAGGCCTCCTACCCGCTCCGCTCCATCCTGAACCTGCGGGATGCCGCGCGCACCAACCGCCGCTACGACAACCCGGCCTTCGAGGCCGTGCTGGAGGAGGTCGGCCGCACGGTCGATCCGGCCGCGCGCGAGGCGCTGCTGCGCCGCGCCGTGACGATGTCCATGGAGGACGTGGCCATTATCCCCCTCTACATCCAGAAGGCCACCTTCGCCGCGCGGCGTGGCCTGCGCTTCGAGCCCCGGGTGGACGAGATGCTGGACTTCGCATCCGTCCAGCCATCCACCTGAGGGGCCGCCAGGGAGAGAACCGGACATGACGGGCAGCAGGGCAGGCGCGATCGCGCGCGCGCAGCGGGAGTACGACGACGGCGTCTTCGTCGATCGCCTGGCGAAGCTGGTGGCCGTGCCCACCGAGAGCCACCCGCCCGAGCACAAGGCGGACCTGGAGCGCTACTGCCACGCCGTGCTCGGCCCGATGGTCCGGGAGCTCGGCTTCGAGACCGTGGTGCTCGACAACCCCGAGCCGATCCACGGCCCCGTCCTCGTCGCCACTCGCATTGAGGACCCGGCGCTTCCCACCGTGCTCTTCTATGGCCACGGCGACGTGGTGCGCGCCATGCCCGAGCGCTGGCGCACCGGCCTCGATCCCTGGACGCTGAAGATCGAGGGCGACCGCATCTACGGGCGCGGCACGGTGGACAACAAGGGCCAGCACCTGCTGGGCATTGATGCCATGGGCGCCGTGATGGCCGAGCGCGGCGGGCGGCTGGGCTTCAACACCAAGATCATGGTGGAGACGGGCGAGGAGGCGGGCTCCCCCGGACTGCTGGAGTTCGTGCGGCGCCACAAGGACCTGCTGGCCGCCGATGTCTTCATCGCGCTCGACGGCCCGCGCGTCTCCCGCACCGTGCCGGACGTTACCCTCGGCACGCGCGGCGGCATCGCCATGGACATCGTGGTGGACCTGCGGGAGGGCGGGCACCATTCCGGCCACTGGGGCGGGCTGCTGAAGGATGCGGGCGTCATCCTGTCCCACGCCATCGCCAGCATTATCTCGCGCGACGGCCGCATCCTGGTTCCGGGCTGGACGCCGAAGAACGTGCCGGATTCCGTCACCCGCGCCGCCCGTGCCGTGCAGGCCGAGGTGCTGCCCGGCGCCCCGGTGCCGGAGCCGGACTGGGGTGAGCCCGGCCTGAACAACGCTGAGCGCATCTATGCCTGGAGCAGCGCGATCGTGCTCGCCAGCATCTCCGGACAGCCGGAATCACCTGTCAACGCGGTGGGCGGCAAGGCCCGCGCCCGCATCCAGCTCCGCCACACGGTGGACGTGAAGGCTGAGGACGTGGTGCCCGCGCTGGAGGCGCACCTAGCTGCCCAGGGTTTCGATGAGGTGAAGGTGGTCCCCGTGACGGAGCGGGACGCCTTCCAGGCGTCCCGCACGGATCCGGACGACCCCTGGGTGAAGGCCGTGGTATCCTCCTTCGCCGAGACCTCCGGCGGCGCGCCTAACATCATCCCCAACATCGGCGCCTCCGGCCCTTCGGAGTACTTCCGCCAGACCCTCGGCACGCCGGTGATCTGGATCCCCCATTCCTATGGCGGTTGCGGCCAGCACGGCCCGGACGAGCACGGGCTGGGCACGCTGTTCCGCGACGGGCTGGGCCTTATGGCCGGGCTCTGGTGGGACATCGGTGAGAAGGGACGCCCGGCCTGACAGTCACCTATGGCATTCCGACCAGCGGCCGCGCGGTCCTCTGCCCCGCCAGCACCATCCCCGGCCAGGTGGATGAGTCCTGGCCCTATCATGACGCGGGCGAGTGTGGAGAACCGGCGCGACAAGCTGACTGCCATAGTTGAATCAGCGCCGATGCAAGACGCGGCAGGACCTCCAGCTAAGCAGCTTTGTCAGTGCTGGCTTTGTCGGCCTCCTCGGGCAAATGCGTCAAACCACAGTGAAGGTCCGCAGCACGGCCGGATCAGGGTCGCGCCCCAGCCCTGGTCCGCTCGGCACTGTGAGCATGCCGCCTTCCGGGCACACAGAATCACCGAATGGGCTGGCGCCGAGCTCGCACCAATGGATCTCAATCGGGACTTCACCTTCCATTGCGGCGGCGAGATGCATCGAGGCCAGGAGGCCTGGGCCGAAATACGGCGAGTGCGCAGCCACCGTGACGCCGCTCGCCCTCGCCCGGTTCGCTGCGCGCCACCACTCACCGATGCCCCCGATCTTGGTGACGCTGGGCTGCACGACGTCGGCCGCACCTGCGCGCAGCAGTGCCTCGAACTCGAAGCTGTTGCAGGCATTCTCTCCCGTCGCGATACGCAGCCCGCCCTCCTGCCGCACCCGCGCCAGGCCAGCGTAATCTTCCGGTGGCCAAACCGGCTCCTCCAGCCAGAGCAGGTCATAGGGGGCGAAGCGGCGAGCAACCGCGATGGCCTCTTCCACCGTCCAAGGGCAGTTCGTGTCCACGGTCAGCGGCACATCCGGTCCCATGGCCTCACGCGCCGCTCTCACCTCCGCCTCACGGATCTCGTGCAGCTTCACCATGGAATAGCCACGTCGCACCGCCTCTGCCGCGTTGCGCGCGACGAGTTCGGGGTCGCCGTACCGCATCAGGCTGGCATAGGCCGGCAACCTGTCCCGTCGTGCTCCGCCGAGCAGCGTGGATACCGGCTGCCCGGCGCGCTTGCCGGCCAGATCCCATAGCGCGATCTCGAGGCCGGAGAGCGCGAAGACGATGGCCCCGGTACGTCCGAAAAGATGGAATACCTGGCGGAGAGCACCGATGGTGCCCTCGATGTCCGTGGCGTCGCGGCCGATGGCGACGGGCGCGATGTTGTGCGTCACCGCCGCTGCCGTGGCTTCCCAGGCGACATGGCTGAAGGCCTCGCCCCAGCCAACCAACCCGTCCGCCGTTTCCACGCGCACGAGGATCATATGGACGAACTCGCGCGGCCTGCCGGCGAAGCGCGGCTTGGGCCCGCCCACCTCGAAAGGCAGGGCGAGGGTCACGGCCTGGACGGATCGGATGATCAACGAGCGCGCGCTCCTACTGGGGCTGGATCTTCGCGGCGCGCACGACCTCGCGCCACTTCGCAACTTCGGCGCGGATCCAGTCGCTGAACTGCGCCGGACTGCTGGCCGCTGGGTCGCAGCCCAGCTCCGCCATGCGCTTCAGCATATCCGGCCGCTTTACGGCATCGGCGACTGCCGTGCTGATGCGCTCCAGGATCGGGCCAGGCGTACCGGCCGGGGCGATCAGACCGTTGATGGTCTGCGCGTCCACAGTTGGCAGGCCCAGCTCGCCCATGGTTGGCACATCCGGTAGCGCGGCGGAGCGGCTGGCACTGGTGATTCCGATCGCCACCGCTTGGCCACCGGTGGCAAGCGCACCCGCCTGCGACTGCGCGAGGAAGGCCAGTGTCACCTCACCCGTCAGCACGGCATTGGCGGGCAGCGAACCACCGCGGTAGGGAACATGAAGCAGGTCGGTCCCGAGCGCGAGACGAAGCTGCTCGCCGGCGATGTGCACCGCCGTGCCCACACCGGCGGAGGCGAAGGATACCTTGCCCGCGTTCGCGCGGATGTGGGACACCAGCTCCGCCATCGTCCGGACGCCGAGGCGCGGGTTGACCATCAGCACCAGCGGCGTCGTCGCCACCAGGCTGATGGCGGTGAAGTCGCGCAGCGTATCGTATGGCAGGCTGAACAGGGATGGATTCACCAGGAAGGCGAGGTCGATCATCCCAATCGTCTGGCCGTCCGGCGTCGCGCGCGCCACTGCTTCCGTGCCGATTGCGCTGTTGCCGCCCGGGCGGTTCTCCACCACCACGGCGGCGCCCAGTGCATCCCCGACCGGCGCGGCGATCAGGCGCGAGAGGATGTCGGTGCCGCCGCCGGGTGCGTAAGGCACGATGAGACGGATGGACCGGCCCGGTGCCGGCTGAGCCTTCGCTGCCGCTGAAAGCCCCGTAAGGCCGAGCAAGGCCACCGCCGCGCGACGCCGCATGCGTTCCTCCCCATTCCCTCTCACCGGCTGTTGCCGCCGGTTCTTGCTAGATCGGAACGCTGTTGGGGAGGGGAGTCAATCCTGCACTGCGCGCCTCACGCGGCCAGATCCTTCATCAGCGCGTAAAGCTCCGCCTGCCCCTCGAAGCCTATGCCCGGTCGGTCCGGCAGACGCAGCCATCCGTCCTCCACGCGAGCGTCGTCGGCGTATCCGGCGAAGGCACCGAAAACACCGGGATAGGCTTCGCACCCGCCGAGACCAAGCCCGCCGACCACCGCGAGCGACATCTGGTTGCCGCCATGGGGAAATATCTGCGCCCGAGAGAAGCCCGCCTTCTCCGCCATGGCCACGATGCGTGCAAAGGTCGCAAGGCCAAAGGCCTGGGGAGGATCCACCTGCAGGATGTCCCGGTCGGGCCGCAGCCCCCCGAATTGGATCATGTTGGCCACGTCCTGGAGGGAGTACAGGTTCTCGCCGGTTCCGATCGCGGGAGCGTAGGCGCCGCACACCTCCGCATAGAGCGCCAGGTCCAGGGGATGCACCGGCTCCTCGAACCAGCGCAGTCCATAGGGCGCGAGCATGGCCGCATAGGCGAGTGCACGCTGCCGGTCGAAGGCGCCGTTCGCGTCCACGGCCAGGTTGTGGCCGCCGCCAACGATCTCCAGCACGCCCTCGATGCGCCGGCGGTCCTCGTCCAGCGGCATCCCTCCGACCTTGGTCTTGAGCATGACGTAGCCGGCATCCCGGTGGCGGCGCATCTCGTCCTGCAGGTCCGCCACCGTCTGGCCGGGCCGGTACCAGCCGCCGCCGACGTAGCAGGGCACCCGCCCGCCCGGCGTCCCCGGGCCGTAGCGCCGGGCCAGAAGTGACCAGAGTGGCTCGCGCCGGGCCTTCGCGGCGGCGTCCCACAGCGCCGTCTCGATAGTGCCGATGGCCCAGGCACGCTCCGCGTCACCGCCCGGCTTCTCGCGGCGGTTCAGCACCGGCAGGCAGCGCTCCGGGTCCAGGAAACCTTCTTCGTCCAGCAGGCTCTCGGGCGCTTCTCCGAGCAGACGGGGGATGAAGCGGCCGCGCATCGCGCCGCCGCAGGCGTACCGGCCGGTTCCGTTGAAGGCGTAGCCGACAACCGGGCGTCCCTCGACCACGCGGTCCGTGATCACCGCGACGACCGAGGTCGTCATCTCGCCGAAGTCAAAGACGGCGTTGCGCATGGAGGAGCGGACGGGCACGGCCGTCTCGCGGATCTCGACAATTCGCATGATGGTCCTTCTTCAGTCGGCGCGGATGCCGGCCTCGCGCACCAGCGCGGCAAGCGCCGGCACCTCGGTCGCGAGCTGGGCGGCGAACTCGGCGGGAGTATTCAACAGGGCGCGGAAACCGATGCCCCGCAAGCGCCCCTCCGAGGACGCGGCGCGGACTATGGTGGTCACCAGTCCTGCGATACGCGCCGTTACCGGTTCTGGCGTGCCGGCGGGAGCGAACAGCGCCTGCCATGTTTCGCTCTGGAAGCCCGGTAGAACCGTTTCAGCGACCGTTGGCATACCCGGCAGGTCCGGCCAGCGCTCCGGGCCTGTGGTGGCGAGGCCGATGAGCCCGCCGGTGCGAACCAGGGACTGAGCTGCCGGCATCGCAGCGAAGCCCAGGGGAACCGTGCCGGCCAGCACGGCCTGCATCGCCGGGGCCGCCCCGTTAAAGGGCACATGCGTCAGCTCGATCCGCGTGGCGCGGCGGAACATCTCGGCCGCGAGGTGGGGACCGGTGCCACTGCCGGGGCTGGAATAGTCGAGCTTGCCGGGCTCCGCCCTTGCTCGGGCCAGCATGGCCGCCAGGGTCCCGATCTGCGCGGAGGGATGCGCCACGATGGCGTTCGGCGAGGTGACGGCGGCCGTGATTGGGGCGAAGTCGCGCAGCGGGTCATAGAGCGGCGGCCGGTCTTGGGGCTGCAGCGCCGGATTGGCGGCGAAGGCGCTGGAACAGAACAGCAGCGTGTGGCCGTCCGGTGCGGCACGCGCCACCGATTGGATGCCGATGTTTCCGCCGGCCCCTGGCCGGTTCTCGATGACGACGGGCTGGCCCAGCGACGTGCCAAGTGGCTCCCGCAGCATCCGGGCTATAATGTCCCGGCAGCAAAGGGCACGATGACTCGCACCGGTCTGCTCGGGGCCCAGCTGGCCTGGCCTCGCGCGACAGCGGGAGCGGCGAGAGCGGCCACCAGGCTGCGGCGAGCGAGGATCATGCGGCTCTCTCTCATTCCACGGCAATCCGCATGCGCGCCGCCACGTCGCGATAGCGCGCGATCTCTCTCGCGATGAAGGCGGCGAATTCCGACGGGGGCATTCCGCCCGCCTCCGCCGAGGCATCGTCCAGGAGGCGCCGCATCGGCTGCGAGGCAAGGGCCTCCACCGTGGCCGCATAAAGGCTCTCAACCGCCGGCGCGGGTAGCCCCGCCGGGCCGAAGAGGCCGAACCAGGACCGGATCTCCACACCGGGGGCTCCGGACTCATCCAGGGTAGGCAGGTCAGGGAAGCGCGCCACGCGGCCAGATGTGCTGACTGCCAGGGCTTTGATGCGCCCGGCGTGCATGAGGGGCGCGGCTGCCGCCAGCCCATCGATCACGAAGTCCACCTGCCCTCCCGCCAGGTCGGCCAGCGAAGGGCCGGTGCCGCGATAGGGAACGTGGACCACGTCGATCCCCGTCGCTGCCCGCAGCATCTCCCCCGCGACGTGCTGCACCGAGGCCACGCCGGAGGAGGCATAGGTCAGCCGGCCGGGGGCGCGCCGGGCTGCGTCCAGGAGGTCCTGCGTGCTCGCATAGGGAGCTCCCGCATTGACCAGCAGCGCATGCGGCTGCGCCGCGACAAGGGTAATCGGCGTGAAGGCGGTTCGCGGGTCGAAGCCGAGCCTCTGGTCGAGGTTGGCCGCAATGGCATTGGCGGTGGAATGGCCGAGCAGCAGCGTCGTCCCGTCGGGCGCCGCATGGGCAACGAGGTCGGCCCCGATGATGCCGGCAGCACCGCCCCGGTTCTCAACAACCACCGCCTGCTCCAGCTGGGCCTGCAGCAACGGGGCCAGCGAGCGCGCCAGGATGTCCGTGAAGCCGCCTGGCGGAAAGCCGACGATGAGGCGGATCGGCCGCGCGGGGCGCCAGCGGGCGGGAGACTGAGCTCTGGCCGTCCCGCCGGATGCCGCCGTCAGCAGCGCCAGCACGACACGCCGGCCATGCCAAGCCTCTTGGCGCATGGACCCTATCCTCCCGTTTCGTTACGATTTAACCCATCAGCTAACAATCCACCATCGGCCTTCGCGCGGATGCGCCGGCCGGGTTCAGTCCAGTGACAGCGAGACACATGCCAGGAAGCGGTGGGAGGATCCGATCTCGCCTTCGATCAATCGCCGGAGTTCGGCGGGCGGCATGCCATCGGGGGTGTGCGGAACATGGCCGATCCGCAAGCACCAGATGTCATATCCGACCCACCTGAGCGCGAGGATCAGAGTGACCATGGTCACCCGCCTGCTGAGCCAGCGCTGCCCACGGAGCCCCGGCGTCCGCAGCCTGCCCGTCCGCGGCTTTAGCAACCAGGTGGGCCTGATCCTGGAGCCGGTGGCGCACGGCCTGGGCTTCGCGGTCATCCCGCGCTACGCGCGGCAGGCCTCTCCTCGGGCTGAGGCGATCCGCGTCGTCGAGGGCGGGACAGCGGTGGTGGGCACGCTCTGGCTGATCCATCGCTCCGAATGGCCGGCCCGGCCTGTGCGGTCAGGGTGCTGGACTACCTGCAGGAGCGTGTCTCTCAGGATGGGGTGTGCCAGGGGGACACCCGGCAAGGAGGCTCTCAGGCGATGAGGTAGCCGCCATCGACGGGCAGGATCACGCCGGTCATGAATGACGCCGCGGGGCTGGCCAGGAAGCACGCGGCGCCCGCGACATCGGCCGGCAGACCCCAGCGCCCGAGCGGCGTGCGCGAGAGGATCGGCCCCGAGCGCGTGGGATCGTCCTGGAGTGCCTGTGTCAGCGGGGTCGCGATCCAGCCCGGCGCAACGGCGTTCACCCGGATGCCGTCCGGAGCATAGGCCATGGCGAGGGACTTGGTCAGCTGCGCCACACCGCCCTTGCTCGCGCTATAGGCCGGCACGAGGCCGCCGCCGAAAAAGGAGAGCATGGAGGCGGTGTTGATAATGCAGCCCCGGCTTTCCGCCAGCCGGGCTCGGGCGGCCGTGCAGACCCGCATCGTACCGGTGAGATTGATCGCCAGCACGCGCTCGAAAACATCGAGCTGGTGCTCCTCCACGCGGCGGATCACGCCGGCGCAGTTCACCAGGATGTCGAGGCGGTCGAGCGATCCAATCATGGCCTCGACCCCCTCCGCATCCGTCACGTCGAGCTCGCGGGCCATGACATCGACGTCCGGCGGAAAATGGCATTCCGCCGCGCCCAGGCCGACGGCGATGACGTTGGCACCAAGGCGCGCCAAAGCCTCCGCGATCCCGGCCCCGATGCCGGTGGTGCCGCCAGTGACGACGGCCGTGCGGCCGGCCAGCAGACCCGGCGCGAAGGCGGCCTGGGCGGCCGGCATGGTCATGTCAGCCGTCATCGCACGAACTGATCCGCGTATGCCGCGCCGAGACCAACCTCCTCGTAGTGCTTGCGGCACATGTCGAGTTTCGTGAACACGTCCTCGTAGCCGGTGTGCCGGCCCCAGGGATCGACGTAGTACATGCAGCCATTCACCTGGAAATAGGTGATCATCTCCTCCACGCCCTCGTCCACGACGAGGGTGTGGATCTCGCCGGGCGGCTCTAAGGCGTAGGAGCCCTCGCTGGCCACCCAGTCGTGCTCCAGGTAGCGCCAGCTTCCCTTCAGCACAAAGGCATGGACCGGGCCGGGATGGCGGTGGCGGCTGAGGATGCCGGAGCGGCGGACCTTCAGCAGGTTCATCCAGTAGCCGCCCGAGAGGCTGAGGCAGAGCGGGCGGAACCAGACGTTCTCGGCCTGGGGAACCCAGACCCGGTCGTCCTCCGGGATGGCGGGGGCCACGACGAGGTCGGGCAGGCAGCGCTCGTGCTGCGGGTGCTGGTAGGGCATCCGCCTCAGCGTCTCCGCGTCCAGCCCCGCAGCCGGATCGGCTTCCGTCACGCGGTCGTTCATCGGCGCATCCTCCGTTATGGGTTCACGCGGTTAAGCGGCGCCTCGCCCCGCAGGACTCGGGCCACCTCCTGCGCGGACATGGATTGCAGGTCCGCGATGCTGTCCTCGGAGTACCAAGCGGCGTGGTCGGTCAGGATCACGTTGGACAGGCCGCGCAGCGGGTTGTCCATCGCCGGCGGCTCCGCCTCGAACACGTCCAGGCCGGCACCGGCGATTTGGCCCTCTCGGAGGGCCGCAGCCAGGGCCACCTCGTCAATCAGAGTGCCGCGACTGGTGTTGACGATGATCGCCGTGGGCTTCATCGCCGCCAGGAAGTCGGCGTTGATGATGTGGCGCGTCACCGGGAGCGCCGGCGCGTGCAGGCTGATCGCATCCGCCTCCCGCGCGATGGTGGCGGCGTGGGTCAGTTCGCACCCCTCCGGCGCCTCGCGCAGCCCGGGATCGGCGATGAGGATGCGCCCGAAGCCAAGGGGCCGAACCTTCCGCAGGAGGGCCGCCCCGATCCGTCCCAGTCCGATCAGGCCGAGCGTGCGGCCGCGGATGCGCCACTGCGGCAGGCTGCGCGGCACGCCCCAGCCACCTTCCGCCATGCGGGCGGCCGATTGCGGCAGACGGCGCCAGAGCGCCATGAACAAGGCCAGGGCGTGGTCCGAGACCTCCTCCGTCCCATAGTCCGGCGTGTTGCAGACAGGGATGTCCCGCGCCTTCGCCGCGGAGAGCGCGATATTGTCCACGCCGACGCCGGCGCGGACGATCACGCGCAGCTCCGGCGCGCCGGCGATGGCCTCGGCCGTGATCGGGCTCTCCCGCACGATCGCGGCGGTGGCGTCCCGCAGGGCCTCGGCCACGCGCGCAGCATCGCCTCGGCAGGGCCGCAGCTCCACCGTCGCCCCGATCGGGGCGAGGATGGCCCGCTCCGCCTCGTAATGTTCGTAGCCGTCGTCGAGGACCGCGACGATCATGCCGCACGGCTCCCGGCCAGCAGCGCGCCGATGGCGGCCGCCGTTGGGATAGGGGCTACTGCGCCGTAGCCCGTGGTGGAAAGGGCGGCGGCCGCATTGGCGTAGCGGGCGGCGTGGAAGGGATCGTCCCCGGCGACGTACCGGGCCAGGAAGGCGCCGGCGAAGGTGTCGCCCGCCCCGGTGGCGTCCACGGCCTGCACCGCGTGGCCAATGACTCTCTCCCGCCGCTCCCGCGTGCAGACGAGGACACCGTCCTTGCCGAGCTTCAGCAGCACGACCGGGCAAAGGTTCAGGTAAAAGTCCGCGATCGCCTCCGGGTCGCTCAGCCCCGTCAGCACCTCGGCATCCTCGAAGGAGGGGAAGACGATGTCGGATCGCGCGATGGCGGCATGCATCACGGCGGCCGCGCGCCGGGCGGGCCAAAGGCGGAGGCGCAGGTTCGTATCGTAGGAGACCTTCACCCCTGCGCCCCGCGCTGCCTCGATCGCGGCGAAGACGGCGTCGCAGGCCGTCTCGGAGATAGCCTGGCTGATGCCGGAGACATGCAGCACCTTCGCGGCCGCAATGGCCGGCAGCGGCAGGTCAGCCACCGTGTAGCGGGCCGCGGCGCTGCCGGTGCGATAGAAGGTGAAGTGATGGCCCCCCTCGTCATGGGTGACGAAGTAAATGCCGGTCTGGGCCGCGGGATTGGTCCGCACGGTCGCAGTGTCCACCCCTTCCTGACGCCAGAGCGCCTGGAAGGATTCCCCGCCCGCATCCGCGCCCACCGCCGTGATGTAGCCCACGCGGGCCCCGCTGCGGGCGGCGGCGATGGCGGCGTTGCTGGTATCTCCGCCATGGCCTTCCAGGTAGAGGATGCGGCCTTCCGCATCGGGCGCCTGCTGGTTGAACTCCAGCATCGGCTCGCCCATGCAGAGGATGTCGGGCGGGGTCGCCATGCTCAGATGCGCCCGTACTTGGCAAGACCCTTGGCGAGCGACTTCTCGGCGATGATCAGCCGGGCCTGCTCCGCCTCGCGCTCGTCGATCTCGCGCGCCATGGCCAGCACCTCGGCCGCCTTGGCCGGGGGCACGACGCAGACGCCGTCGATATCGGCCACGATCAGGTCGCCGGGATGGACCATGATGTTGCCGATGCTGACGGGCACATTGCCGGAGACGGTGCCGGTGCGGCCAAGCGAGGTGCCAGGGGACGCGTAGCGGGCATAGACCGGCAGGTCGTAGTCGCGCCGGATCTCCGGGATGTCGCGCACGCCGCCGCCGAGCACGGCACCGGCATGGCCGTTCGCCACCGCGCCCGCCGTCATCAGCCCGCCCCAGAAGGCCAGGTCCTCATCGCCCATGGCGGCGATGCAGATCACGCTGCCGGCGGGGCTGGAATCGATCAGCTCCAGCGCGTGGGTGGGGGGCAGGAACTCGTGGGTGGGCGTGTGCAGCACGGTCACGGCGGGGCCGACCATGCGCTTCTCGTTGATGCGGTTCTTGATCTCGTGGTGCATGTAGCCGCGGCGGCCTACCACCTTGTCCAGCGCATCGGCCACGGAGGCGATGGCGACGGTCTTGAAGCCTTCGATGATTTCAGGGGTCAGCATTCGGTCCTCGTTCTCTTCAGATGTGCATCAGGCCGAGCGCGTCCTCGGCGGCGCGCCGCACGGAAGCGCGGTCCCCGGCCAGGATCGCGGCCTCGTCCACCAGCTTGCCGCCGATGCCCACGAAGGCGGCGCCGGCGGCGAGGTAGTCGGGGGCGTTGCGGGCGTCCACGCCGCCGGTGGGGCAGAAGGCCACGCCGGGGAATACGGCACTCAGCGCCCGCAGGTGGGAGGGGCCGCCGGCGGAGCTGGCGGGGAAGATCTTCACTACGTCGGCGCCCGCGGCCAGGGCGGCGCGCACCTCCGTCGGCGTCATGGCGCCCGGCATCATCCCGGCGCCGGCCGCCTTCGCCACCCGCGCCACCTCGGGATCGACCCAGGGGGTGACGAGGAAGCGGGCACCTGCGGCGATGCAGGCCTCGGCGGAGGCGACGTCACGCACAGTGCCGGCGCCGACCACCAGGTCGGGGTCGGAGGCCAGGTCGCGGATGAGGGCGGGCGCGTCGGGTACGGTCATGGTGATCTCGAAGATCCGCATGCCGGCCTCGTGCAGCCAGCGCACGGCCGTCTCGGCGGTCGCCGTCGCGTGGGTGCGGATGACGGGGACCACCCTTGCCCGGCGAAGCGTCGGAATCAGGCTATGCATCAGATCTCTGTCCTGGGGGCGGCCGGACGCGGAGGCGCCCGGCCGTCGTGAAGTGTGGGGTTTAGGCTGCTTCCTGCGCCCGCCGCGTCGCGTTCTGCAGCTTCTCGGTCCACTCGCGGCCGATCTCCTTGTCCAGCCATTCCCGCACGGGACCCTGGGCGCGCTGGCGGAAGGCGTCGATCTGGGCGGAGGTCAGGCGCTGCACGGTCATGCCCTTCTCCTTCAGGATCACCTCGGCATTGGCGTCCTGCGCCGCGGTCATGCCGCGGTGGATCACTTTCGCTACCTCCACGCCCTGCAGCACCGCCGCCTGCTCCTCCTTGCCCAGCCGGTTGAAGAAGCGGTCGGACATCATGTAGGCGTGCAGCGAGTACACGTGGCCGTCGAGCGTGATGTGCTTCTGGCTCTGGTAGAGGCTGGCGGCGAGGATGTTGGTCACGCCGTTCTCCTGCCCGTCCACCGTGCCCTGGGAGAGCGCGGCGGGCAGCTCGCCCCAATCGATCGCCGAGGCGGAGGCGCCGAGCGTCTCCATCAGCTTCACGAAGACCGGCGAGGGCTGCACGCGGATTTTGAGGCCACGCATGTCGTCGGGCGTGACGATCGGGCGCTTGCTGTTGGTGATGTGGCGGATGCCGTTATCGGCATGGGCGAAGAGGCGGATGTTGACCTTCTTGCGCATGTCCTCGGCCATCTCGGCGCCGAAGGCGCCGTCCAGCACCTTCCAGGCGATCGCCTGGTTCTCCCACAGGAACGGCAGGGAAAAGGCTTGGTAAGGCGCGTAGACGCCGGCGATGCCGCCGTCATGCACCACGGCCATCTCCAGGCTGCCGAGGCGGAGCTGCTCCATCACCTGCTGGGCCGGGCCGATCTGGCCGGCGGGGAAGATGTCCACCCGGATGCGGCCGGCGGTCAGGCCCTCCACCGTGCTCTTGAACGCGAGCGCGGCGGCGTGCTTCGGCTGGTCCAGCCGGCCCGGCTGATAGTGGGTGTAGCGGATGATGCGCGCCTGCTGCGCGCCCACCACCGCGGGCATCGCCAGGGTGGCGGCGCCGGCCGCGGCTCCCAGCATCAGGTGACGACGGTTGATCTTCATTGGGATTTCCTCCTTTGCGATTTACTTGGCGTAGCCCATGGCGTGCGGCAGCCAGACGGACAGGCCGGGCACGAGGGTGAGCAGGAGCAGGATGGCGATCTGAGCGGCCAGAAAGGGCCAGAGCTCCTTCACGATCCGCCCCATGGATTCGCCGCTGACGACCTGCGTGACGAAGAGCAGCCCGCCGACCGGCGGCGTGATCATCCCGAGCGTCAAGTTGACGATGACGACAATGGCGAAGTGCATGGGATCGATCCCCATGCTGGCGGCCAGGGGCGCGAGGATGGGAACGAGGATCATCACGCCCGGCAGCGGCTCGATGAAGATGCCAAAGAGCAGCAGGAAGATGTTGACGACGAGCAGGAAGCCGATCGCCGAGAGGCCGAGGGTGCCGATCCACTCGCCCACGGCCTGCGGCACCTGCAGCACCGTCAGCACGTAGCCAAAGCTGTTGGAGGTGGCGATGATCAGCATCACCGCCGCCGTCATCACGCAGCTGCGGACGAGGATGCCTGGAAGGGCCGAAAGGGCGAGCGAGCGGTAGAAAAAGAGCCCGCAGACCAGGGCGTAGAACACGGCGACCGCGGACGCCTCGGTCGGCGTGAAGACGCCGCCGTGGATGCCGCCAATGATGATCACGGGCAGCAGCAGGGCCGGGATGGCGCTAATGGAGAGCGAGACGAACTCGCGGAAGGGCGGACGGGAATCCACCCCGCGGTAGCCGCGCTTGACGCTGATCCAGTGATTCACGCCCAGCAGCGCGGCCGAGATCAGAAGGCCTGGGACCACACCCGCGATGAAGAGGCCGTTCACGGAGACGGAGTTATCCGTCAGCGCATAAACCACCATGATGATGGAGGGCGGGATGATCGGCCCGACGATGGCCGTGGCCGCCGTCAGCGCCGCGCCATAGGCACCGGAATAGCCGCCCTCCTTCATCATGCGCTGGATCACCGCACCGGGGCCGGCGGCATCCGCCAGCGCACTGCCGGACAGCCCGGAGAAGAGCGTGAGGGTGATGATGTTGGTGTGGCCCAGCCCGCCGCGGGCCCGGCCCACGCAGGCGGCCGCGAAGCGCAGCAGCGTGTCGGTCAGGCGCCCGCCCGTCATCAGCTCGGCGGAGAGGATGAAGAAGGGGATGGCGAGGAGGGGAAAGCTGTCCAGCCCGGCAAATACCTGCTGCGGCACGACCAGAAGGTCTGCCAGATCCTCCTTCCAGATCACGGCCGCGCTGGCCATGCCCATGGTGAAGGCGATGGGGACGCCGAGCGCCAGAGTGGCGAGGAAGACGAGGGTGAGGGTGATCATGGCGCGATCGCTCCGTAGGCCCGGCGGTTCAGAGCGCGCCGCCGAGTTCGGCGGCGGTGACCTTGTCCTCGTCACTGCGGGCCTGCCGGACGAAGCCGGGCGCCATCAGGGCGAGGTGGATGAGCATCAGCACGCAGCCCACGGGAACGGCGAGATAGACCATGCCGGCCGAGAGCCGCAGCACCGGGCTGTGCTGCCCCCAGGCGAAGATTGCGTAGTCCCAGCCCCACCAGCCCAGCAGGACGAGGAAGGCGGTCACCAGCAGCACGATCAGCATCCGCACCAGCCGCGCGGCGGGTTCCGGCAGGGCGTCCGGCAGCGTCTCCACGGCGATATGCGCGCCCTGTCGCAGCGCAAGGCCGGAGCCGAGGAAGGCGAGCCAGACCACCATGTAGCGGCTGACTTCCTCCGCCCAGGCGAAGGACTGGCCGAAGCCGTAGCGGAGCACGACGTTGGCGAAGACGAGGGTGCAGGAGGCCGCCAGCAGGACAGCGCAGACGAAGCGGTTCACGAAGAGGAAGGCGCGTTCCATGGCGTTCACTCCGTCCGCCGCGGCTTGAGGGCGGCCTTCATGCGGGCGAGCCGCTCATCGGCCGCCGGTGGTGAGAGCAGCGCCACGGCGACGGCCAGGGCATCGCCCATCACAAGATGCGCCAGGCGGGAGACCATGGGCGTATGAAGTTCCGTGTCCTCCTCCACCTCCACGGGAACGAGAAGCGTCGAGACTTCGGCCAGCGGAGAGCCGGGGCGCGTGACGGAAAGGACGGTCGCGCCGGCCTGCCGTGCCAGCTGCGCCGCCTCCACCAGCTCACGCGAGCGGCCGGTATGGGAGATGCAGAGCGCGACCGCGTCGCCGTCGAGGGTGGCGGCGGCCATGGCCTGCATGTGCGGGTCGCTGCGCGCGACGACGCCACGGCATACACGGAACAGCTTGTGCGCCAAGTCTTGCGCGACCGCCGCGGAGGCACCGAAACCCCAGATCTCCACGCGAGAGGCCCGCACCAGGGCCGGCGCGGCGCGCTCGATCACCGTGGGATCCAGGGTCTTCTGCAGGTTTTCCAGTGCAGCGATGGCTGTTCCCAGGACGGCGCCGGCGACCTCAGAGACGGGCGTGTTCGCCTCCACCCGCCGGTGCATGCGCGGGCGCTGATCAGTCCGCGCGAGGGCCATCCGCAGGTCGCCGAAGCCTTCCAGGCCGAGGGAGCGGCAGAACCGGACCACAGTTGGCTCGGAAACGCCGGCGCGCCGCGCGACATGCGCCAGGGTGCCGGTCATGGCGGCATCGGGATCCGCAATGACCAGCTGCGCCACCTTACGCTCAGCCGGGCTCAACTCGCCCATTGCAGAACTGATCTGTTCCTGCACGCTTCCCGCCCTCAATTCTTGTCGTAGTGCTACTACATCGTGGGACCGGTCTTCAAGAGGGCTGTATGATGTCCTTTAGATGAGTGCGTCCGGGCTTGGTACTAGACGGCGAGGAGCCGTGCTGAGCCTTGGGCCAGCGAGGCTGCCATTCTCACCGCGACGCCTATTTTGCCGCTGCTCCAGTCGAAGTCGTTGTAGTGCTACGCCAAGAACGGACGGTTGGGGGACGGGCCAGGGTAAGCGGCAGCGCGGTGAGAGGCCGCTGCCAACCTGCCCGGCAAACAGTGCCGCCAAGGTGCCCATTTCAGTGAGCGTCCGCTTTCCTGACGCCTCGCTTGCAAGCGGATTAACGGCTTACTTCGGCCTTCATCGTTCCCTCCCCGTTATGCCTTGGGCGTGGGCAGAACCTAGACGGGGCGGAATGGAGCGATGCTTCACGTCCGCTTAGCCATCGTTCGAGTTCAAGGGCTGACGGGCAGCTCTCGGCCAAAACGGGCCGCTGCGAAGGCGTGCCATCAACGGCGCGAGGCCCGGCCCGCAGCGCTGGACGCGGGAGACCAGAGGTCCACCCGCGCCAGCCGCCCGCACGCCGAGGGCAGCCTCGTGCCCAGGTCGCTCGCCACGCAGCCACCGGTACCGTCGTCGAACCTAGCGCCCCGTGCCCGGCGGCATACCTGCTTCAGGACACCGCCACGGGATCGAGTACGACGGCGGTACGCTCAGCAAGATCGCCGATGAGCGAAAGGTATCTCTGGAAGTGCGGAGTTGCGCGGTGCGCCGCCACCGCCTCGCCGTCGACGTAAAGTTCGTCAAGCACGAACCGGGCAGGGTTGGCTTGGTCCTGCCAGAGGTCGTAGCGCAGGTTGCCCGACTCCGCGCGGCTTGCGGCGATCATCCCATCCAACAGGGCCCGCAGTTCCGCGGCCTTCCCTGCCCGGGCGGCGAGGATCGCCATGATCTTCACTTGGTTCGACATCTTGCTGTTCCCTGTCAGATGAGCGGGATCGGCGGGGCGCGAGCGAAGCGCCCCGCCGGTCATGCGGGTTCTCACGCCATCACGAGCGGTCGAGCGAGCGCTTCGATCAGCTTGGCGGCGAGGGCATGGTCGGAACTCGGGTTCTGACCGGTGATTAGCTCGCGATCGACCACTACGTTCGGGGCGAAGTCGACCGGGTTGCTGGTCACCCTGCCGCCCGCGGCCTGCAAGGCCGCCGGCATGTCGAAGTAGAGCCTGCCGAGCAGCAGGTGCTCCTCGGCGATCCTCTCCTCGCTCGCCGAGAAGACGGTCATCTGATAGCCCTCATAGGGCCAGCCCCGGGCGAACTCGGCCGCCCCGGCCGTGTCCCCGGCGATTAGCGCGGCGCGGAATTCGCGGGCTCGCGGCATAGCCGCGGCAATGGCGACCGGGCCGTGGCAGAGCAGCGCGGTCGGCTTCCCGGCCTCGTGGAAGTGCCGGAGGACCGCGCCCATCTCGGCGTCCTGCATGAGGTCGACCACCGGGGCATGGCCGCCGGGCACGAAGAGGCCGGCGTAGCCGCCCAGTCCGCCATCGACCACGGAGTGCAGCGTGCGCACCTGGTTCATGGAGGGATCGTCGGCATAGAAGCCCCTGGCGCGTCCATGGGCAGCCTCGTCACCTCCGAAGTGCTGCGGAGAATCCGACGCTTCGTCGATATGCGGCTTGGTCCCGTCCGGCGTGGCGAGCACCACCCGGTAGCCGGCCTCGATCAGCGCCATTACCGGCACGACCGTCTCATTCAGGTATTGCCCGATCGCGGCCGAGCCGCCGCCCTGGAGCTCGATCCGCGTGGCGTTGGAGCCAACTACGAGCACTGTTCCCTTGGTCATCTGAGCCTCCGCTGCCCCGTCCGCTTCCCTGCGGACGAGCGCACCATCGTCGCTCCAGAGGTATTCCAGAAGTTTATTGCTTTGATTCTAGATATATTGAGCGCATTATAAGCCGTGCGCTATGACCTCAACCTCCTGCCGATCTTCATCGCCCTGATGGAGGAGCGCAGCGTCACGCGCGCCGCGGAACGCCTCGGCATGACCCAGCCCGCCCTGTCGAACGCGCTCTCACGCCTGCGGGTCATGTTGCAGGACCAGCTCTTCGTCCGGGAACGCTACGGGATTCAGCCGACCCCGGTCGCCCTGGAGTTGGCACCCGGTATCGCTGAGGCGCTGGCGAGGCTCGACGACGCCGTGCTCGGCCAGCAGGAGTTCGACCCGTCCAAGGCCGAGCGTCTGCTGACTATCGCGCCCAACGGCTATGTCGAGTTCGTCCTGGTACCCGCGGTGGTGGCGAGGCTGCGCCAGGTCGCCCCCGGCATCCGGTTACGACTGACGCCGTACAGCAACGATCTCGCAGAGACCGGCGTCACCTCCGGGACAACCGCGCTGGTCCTCGGCCGGGTCGTCGATCCGCCCGACAACCTCGTCGTGCAGCACCTGATGGACGAGGGGCTCTCCTGCGTAGTGCGGGCAGATCATCCCGAGATCGGCGATAGCATGACCCGGAAGCAGTTCGAGCGGCTCAGGCACGTAAACGTGGTGCCACCCGGCCGCATGCGGGCCGGGCTGTTCCAGGCGCTCGCGCAGCAGCAGCTCAAGCGCGAGGTCGCCATCTCCGTCACGAACTTCTTCGCGGTCGCCGAGATGGTCGCCGTCACAGACTACTGCGCGACGCTGCCAGATCTCATCTGCCGCCGGCTGGCACATGATCCCCGGCTCAAGGTCCTGCCTCCGCCGGTGAACCTCGGGACATTCCCGGTCGAAATGGCGTGGCACGTCCGATACCGCCAAGATCCGGCGCACCGGTGGCTGAGAGCGCTCATCGCCGAAGTGGCGGTGAACCTCTCGGGCCCGCCGCATTGAGGAGCAGGGCGACTTAGCGGTCATACTTGCTCCTTGAGGAAGTCCTCGAAAGCGGGCGGAGCGCTGATTGCTGGCCGAGCCAATCCGGGAGGAGGCGCGAAGACCTGAGAGGCTACTCCCTGAAGATCACGCCTCGCTGATCTAGCCAGGCGCGATATTCATCCCTCTGTACCGGGCACCAAGACCCGGTTCCGCGCGTCTAGATCGTGAAGCCCCATCAATGATTAGGCTGGCTCCCGCGACGCAGCCAGCCGCGTCGCGGGCGACGCATGAGACGAGGCCAGCGAAACCAAGCCCGACAGGGGAGAGGGTTCACGGGAGGTGGCCTCGATGGCGCAGGGCGCCGCCAGGACGGCGAGACCCAGGACACTCAGTGAAGCGATCCGGAAGGGCATCTTCTTGAGGAAGGTCATGCACGATGCCATTTCAGGTAGGCCGGGTGGCCGTTGCAGAGGTGAGGGTCAGTTTCACCTTGATGTTGCCGCGCGTGGCCCTGGAGTAGGGGCAGGTTGCATGCGCCTCCTCCACCAGTTCGTGCGCGAGCGCGGGATCGAGACCGGGAAGGGAAGCGGCGAGGCGGCCGCGCAGGTGGAAGCCATCCTCTGCCTTGCCGAGGTCCACCTCCGCATCCACGGCCGTGCCCGCTGGCAGCGCCAGCCTGCGACGGCCCGCAGCCAGCCCCATCGCGCCGATGAAGCAGGCGGACCACCCCGCCGCGAAGAGCTGCTCGGGGTTCGTCCCAGGCTGCGCGCTGCCCGAGGGCGAGAGCCGCAGGTCCAGCCGGCCGTCATCGCTGCTGGCGCTTCCGTCGCGCCCGCCAGTGGTGTGGGTACGGCCGGTGTAGAGGACCGTCTCGATCGTCATCATGGGATGCTCCTCAGCCCCTCGGGCCTGGGACGCGGCCGCTCCGGGCCGTGAGGTGAGTATCCAGTGGGAAGGTATCCGGCGCTTGTCCGAGTTTTCGCGCCTTCGTATCGGACCTCCGCCAGCCGCGGACGTGATACGCCAGCTTACCATTCCGTTCGGCTCGCGCCGGTCAGGGCAGCACGAGCTCGGCTGCCAGCCCGCCGCCATCGGTCCGGTTGTAGAGGCGAACAGAGCCGCCGATGCTCCCCGCCAGTTGCCCGGCGATAGCAAGACCCAGCCCGGTCCCGCCCGTGTCGCGGCTGCGCGACCCTTCCAGCCGGACGAAGGGCTGCATCACGGCGTCCAGCATGTCCTCCGGGATGCCGGGGCCGCGGTCCCGGACCGTGATGACCGTCCGACCGTCCCTGCCACGCTCGACGCCGATCTCGGCCGTGCCCGCGAACTTGAGGGCATTGTCGAGGAAGTTGGAGAGGATACGCCGAAGCGCGTGCGGCTTGGTGGAGACCACGCCTTCCACCAGGGCGGCGACGGTGACGTCCTTGCCGGTATCCTGGTAGTCGCAGGCGAGGCTGTCCACAAAGGCCGCGAGGTCAATACGAGCCTCCTTCTCCCCGCTGCCATGGGCGCTGCGGGCATAGGCAATGCCGTCCTGGACCAGCGCCTCGATCTCGCGCAGATCGTGCACCAGCTTGTCCCGCTCCGGCGAATCCGGCGCCATGTCCGCGCGCAGGCGCATCCGCGTGATAGGCGTCTGCAGGTCGTGGGAGATGGCGGCGAGGATCTGTACCCGCTCCTCCAGGTACCCGGCGATCCGGCGGCGCATGGCGTTGAAGGCGCGGGCCGCATGGGCCACCTCGCTGGGGCCGGTCTCGCTCAGGTCGGTGCCCTTCCGGTTCGGATCCAGCGCGTCGGCCGCCGCCGCCAACTCGCCGAGCGGCCGCAGCGCCTGGTTCATGGCGAGCCAGGCGCAGAGCACGAGTAGGACCATCTGCGCGGCCAGAACCCAGGGCAGCCAACTGGCGACGGGCATGACGCCGCGCGGCGTGATGTCGATGGTCAGGGGACTGCCGTCGTTCAGGGTCAGGTGGGCCTGTAGCCGCTCCCGCCCCCCGGGGATGGATCGGATGGCGACGGGGAACCGCCCGCCCGCCGCCTCCTCGATCCGCGCCGCGATCTCGCGCCTCCGGGTGGACGTTTCCGCCACACCCGGCTCTCCGGGGCCGATCACGAAGCGATAGCTGCCGCGGGCCAGCCATTCGGCAAGCCAGGGACGGTCCTCCGCCGGGCTCCGGTCGAGGATGTTGATCGAGGTGGCGACGTCGCTCTCCAGCGTGCCAAGCATCACCGCCTTGGCCGACAGGTACCGTTCGGCGCCCAACGCGGCGAGGGACAGGCCATAGGCCGCGGCCAGGCCGGCGAGGAGGATGAAAAAGACGCGGAGCCGCAGGGTGCGCGGCCACCAGCCGCGGGAGGCGTGCGCGGCGCTCACCCCATGGGTTCCGTGATCTCGACCGAGGCCGAGAAGACGTAGCCCTCACTCCGCACGGTCTTGATGTAGGCCGGGTCGCGCGCGTCGTCGCGCAGCCGCTGGCGCAGGCGGCTCACCAGCAGGTCGATGGAGCGGTCGAAGAGCTCCGCGTCTCGCCCCTGGGTGAGGTTGAGGAGCTGGTCGCGGTTCAGGACGCGGTTGGGGTGGTCGATGAAGACGCGGAGGAGCCGGTACTCGGCGCCGCTCAGCGCTACCTCAGTGCCCTCCCTGTCGATCAGGTGCCGGCCCACGGTGTTAAGGCGCCAGTTGCCGAAGGTCAGGACCTTGCCGGCCTCGCTGATCTGCAGGTTGGGCGGCAGCATCCGGGTTCGGCGCAGCACGGCGTTGATGCGCGCCAGCAGCTCCCGCGCGGCGAAGGGCTTCAGCACGTAGTCATCCGCGCCCATCTCGAGCCCGATGATGCGGTCGGTCTCGTCGCTGCGGGCCGTCAGCATGAGGATGGGGATGGCCTTGTGCCTGCCCCCGCGCAGTTCGCGGCAGAGGGTCAGCCCGTCCTCCCTCGGCATCATGATGTCGAGCACGACCAGGTCCACCGTGTTGGCGTCCAGGAAGCTCCGCATCTGCCGTCCGTCGGCGGCCACCGTCACGCGCAGGCCGTTCCGTCTCAGGTACTCGGAGACCAGATCGCGGATCTCCCGGTCGTCGTCGACGATCAGGATGTGGTCGACATGGTCCATGCCCGTCCTCCTCGCCGCCCGCCGCGAGTGTATCGTGCCCGCTCCGGGGATGACGACCCCGGCTTGCCGCAGGATAGGATCGGCCGGGTATCCCGCCTGTATCGGCGTGGGCCTGAATTGTATGCCCACGTATCTCCGACCGGGACGGGGTGGGCGCTGCCCGGCCCGCGCCGGAATGTACCGGCGTGTATGGCGCGGCCCCGCAGCGACACCGCGGTACGCTTCCCGCCGCCCGGGCACATACCCCGGATACCCGGCCCCGCTGGGATGGCGGCACGGCTTCAATCCCCGGAGGTGGCCATGCCCTTTCTCCTCGTCGCTTACATCGGCGGCGCGCTGACGATCCTCAGCCCCTGCATCCTGCCGGTCATCCCCTTCGTCCTCGCGCGGGCCGGGCGTTCCTTCCTGCGCGATACGCTACCGATGCTGGCCGGCATGGCCATCACCTTCGCCCTGGTCGCCTCGCTGGGGGCAGTGGGCGGGGGATGGGCAGTCCGGGCGAATGAGATCGGGCGCCTCGTCGCGATCCTGCTGCTGGCGCTCTTCGGCACCGCTCTGCTGCTGCCCGGTCTGGCGAACACCCTGGCCCGGCCCTTCGTGGCTGGGGGCAACCGGCTGATCGGCGCCGCCGGCGGCCGCCGATGGGGCGCCGCCGGCTCGCTGCTGGTCGGCGTGGCGACGGGGATGCTCTGGACACCGTGCGCCGGGCCGATCCTCGGCCTCGTGCTGACGGGGGCAGCGCTGAACGGCGCCAATATCGGCACGGCGCTGTTGCTGCTGGCCTATGCCGCCGGCGCGGGCACCTCGCTGGCCGTGGCACTGCTCGCAGGCCGGCTGGCCCTGGCCCTGGCCACCCTGAGGGGATTGCTCGGCGCTGGGGAATGGGTGCGGCGCAGCCTGGGCGCCGCCGTCCTCGCCGGCGTGACCGTCATCGCGCTGCGCCTCGACACGGGTGCGCTGGCGCGGGTGTCCTACGCCAGCACCACGGCCGCCGAGCGGGCGGTGCTTAACAGGCTGCGTCCCGCCCCGACTCCCGCGGCCGAAAGCGGCGCCGAGGCTTCCGACGCCGCCCCGCCATACCGCAGCAGCTTGCCCGTGCAGGGCAGCGCGGCCCCGCTGGAAGGCGCGGTGCATTGGCTGAACTCTCCACCGCTAGCGACGGAGGCGCTGCGCGACAAGGTGGTGCTGGTCGATTTCTGGACCTACTCCTGCATCAACTGCATCCGCACCACCCCCTACCTGCGCGCCTGGGCGGAGCGGTACCGGGACCAGGGCCTCGTCGTCGTCGGTGTCCACACGCCGGAGTTCGCCTTCGAGAAGCGGCTCCAGAACGTGCGCCGCGCCGTGTCCGACTTCGGGATCACCTATCCCGTGGCGGTGGACAGCGATTACCGAATCTGGCGCGCCTGGCGGAACAACGCCTGGCCGGCTTTCTACCTCGTCGATGCCAGCGGGCGCATCCGCTACAGCCAGTTCGGCGAGGGGCACTACGATCGCTTAGAGGCCGCCATCCAGGACCTGCTGCGCGAGGCGGGCAGCGGCATGCCGGCCGGCGCAGCGGCCGAGCCCCGGCCCCAGGCCATCGAGGCGGCGCCGGACCTGGCCAACATCCGCTCCGGCGAGACCTATGTCGGCTATCGTCAGGCCAGCAACTTCGCCTCCCGCGAGCGCGTGCGGGACGACGCGGCGCGGGACTACTCTATCGGCGACCTGCGCGTGAACGAATGGGGCCTGTCCGGCAACTGGACGGTTCAGGCCGAGCAGGCCGTGCTGAACGTGCCCGGCGGCGGCCTCGACCACCGCTTCAGCGCGCGGGATCTGCACCTGGTGCTCGGCCCCGGTGGCGCCGGCAGCCCCGTGCGCTTCCGCGTTACGATCGACGGGCAGGCGCCCGGCGCCGATCACGGCGCGGACACGGATGCCGAGGGCTACGGCACGGTGGACGCGACCCGTCTCTACCAACTCGTCCGCCAGTCGGGCGCCGTGCGGGCGCGCCGCTTCGAGATCCGATTCCTTGATCCCGGCGTCGAGGCCTTCGCCTTCACCTTCGGCTGATCCGCCTTCCCGATCCATCACACCGCAGGAGCAGGCCCGTGATGAAGCGGCATAACGTCACCGCCCTCGCCATGGCCATCGCGGCCAGAACTTCCGCGGTGGACGCCGAGGTGCGGAACGTCGTCATTGTCCACGGTGCCCTGACCGACGGCTATCTCGCTCTACTGGCTGACGGGAACGGGTGCCTCTGCCGCGCGCATCTCCTGGAAGGACCATTCGAACAGCTTCAACGTGCGCGAGATCACGGGCAAGCCCATGGCAGTCACTTCGCGGCCTGAGAGCAGCTGCGGATCTTCGTGGACGAGGCGCGCGAGGCCTTCCGGCGCCTGCGCTGATCCGCCGCACCTCCGGGCGAGCCGCGCCGTGCCCTTCGGGCCGGCGCGGCCGCAACCGCTTCTACCGTCGCGGTTGCAAGGGGGCACGGGTGCTGGTGTGCCCGCGATGCCGGAAACTTCCGATCACTGCCGGAGGTCCAGCCTTCTCTCGATCCGCCACGCACTGCCAAGGCGGCCAGATTGCCATCCCCCGGACAGTCCTTCAAGCAGTTCCCGGGAGGTCGCGTCATCGACATTGTATCGCCGCGTGTACAGCAGCCCGCCCTGTACAGGGTCTTGCAGATCCCGGGAGTCCGCGACATCGCGGCGATACAGCGGCGCGGTCTTCTCCCCTTCGCCAACGACGTGAAGAGGAGACAGTGATGCCCGAACAGATAGATCAGCGCCGCAGGACGTTCCTTGGGACCGCCGCCCTGGGTGTCGCGGCCACCGGGCTGGCCACCATCAAGCCCGCCCTCGCCCAGCAGGAACCACAGGGCGCTTCGCCGCCCACCCGCCTGGCGGCCCGCCCCGTGGCCGTGGGCCGCACGGCCTTCCCGGCCCTGAAGCATATCCGGGCCGGCGTCCTGGACGTGGCCTATGTCGAGGAGGGCCCGGCGGACGGCAACCCGGTCCTGCTGTTCCATGGCTGGCCCTACGACATCCACGCCTTCGTGGACGTGGCGCCGATCCTGACGGCGGCGGGCTACCGGGTGATCATCCCCTATCTCCGCGGCTACGGCGCCACGCGCTTCCTCTCCGCCGACACGCCCCGCAACGGCCAGCAGAGCGCGCTCGCGGTGGACGCCATCGCGCTGATGGACGCACTGGGCATCCAGAAGGCCCTCGTCGCCGGCTTCGACTGGGGCGCCCGCAACGCCTGCATCCTGGCCGCCCTGTTCCCCGAGCGCTGCACGGCCCTTGTCTCCGTCAGCGGCTATCTCATCGGCAGCCAGGAGGCCAACCGCGCGCCCCTGCCGCCGAAGGCGGAGCTGCTGTGGTGGTACCAGTTCTACTTCGCCACGGAGCGCGGCGCGCAGGGCTACGCGAAGAACACGCGGGACTTCGTGCGCCTGATCTGGGAACTGGCCTCGCCGAAATGGCGGTTCGACGACGCCACCTTCGACCGCTCCGCGACGGCGCTCGACAACCCGGACCATGTGGCGATCTCGATCCACAACTATCGCTGGCGCCTGGCCCTGGCCCAGGGTGAGGCGAAGTACGACGAGCTGGAGGCGAAGCTCGCCGCCTTTCCCACGATCGGCCTGCCCACCATCACGCTGGAGGGCGACGCGAACGGCGCCCCCTATCCGCCGCCGGCCAGCTACGCCCGCAAGTTCACCGGCCGCTACCAGCACCGGGACATCACCGGCGGCATCGGCCACGACCTGCCGCAGGAAGCGCCGCGTGAGTTCGCCCAGGCGATCCTGGATGTGGACCGGTTCTAACCCCGACCATCACCTGAAAGGATAAGAGACCATGAGCCATCCTCGCTCGGCGAGCCGTGCCGTCCTGGCCGCGTTCGGCCTCGCCCTCCTCAGCGCCTGCGCGCCGTCCACCCCGCCACCCTTCATCGGGAACGAGGAGATGCGCGGCGGACCGCTGCCGGCCGCGGCAAACAAAGCGCCCCCACCCGGGGCCGCCTAGTCCAGTGTCATTCCCGCCAGCACGCGGCGCCAACGCTCCCCCTCCTTCGTGACCGCCTCGGCAAAGGTGGCCGCACCGCCGCCGAGCGGAACCGTTCCCTGGGCCGCCAGCTTCACCCGGATCTCAGAGGAGGCCATGGCGCGGGTGAAGGCATCCTCCAGCACCGCTCGGACCGGCTCCGGCGTGGCGCGCGGCAAGACAATGCCCGCGGAGGAACCGTTCACGAGACCGGGCATGCCCGCCTCGGCCGCGCCCGGCGTCTCCGGCAGCAGCGCCAGCCGCTCTCGCACCGCGGCGACCAGGGCGCGCAGCGTGCCGGCTCGGATATGCTCCACGACAACAGGCGTCGCCTCCGCGGTGGCTGAGACCTCGCCGGCGAGCACCGCCTGCACGCCGGCGGCGCCGGACCGGTAGTGCACCGCGGTCAGTTCCGCCCCGCCCAGGAACTGCAGGAGGGCGAGGGTCTGGTGCGGGGAGCTGCCGGCCCCGGCCGTGCTCCAGGTCAGCCGTCGGGGCTCCGATCGGGCCAGGGCGATGAACTCCCTCAGTCCGGCGCCGTCCGGCAGCAGGCCGGGGCGGACCACCAAGATATGGGGCGTGTCGGCGAGCGGCGCGACGAAGGAGAAGTCCTTCGCCGGATCGAAGGGAAGCCGGCGGTACAGCACGGGGTTCACCGCCAGCATGCCGATGCTGCAGAAGAGCACGGTGTACCCGTCCGGCTGCGCGCGCGCCGCGGCCTCGGCCGCGATGTTGCCGCCCGCGCCCGTGCGGTTCTCCACCACCACGGGCTGGCCGAGAATGGGGCTCGTCGCCTCCGCCACGATGCGGGCCACGAGGTCGCTGATCCCGCCGGGACCGAAGGGCACGATCATCCGCAGCGGGCGCGCGGGAAAGGCCTGCGCCAGCGCTGGTCGCGCCAGGGTCGTCAGGACGGGCGCGGCGAGGGCAGGCCCCGCCAGGAAGGTGCGGCGCCTCACCGCGCGGCTCGCCGCAGGCGCAGCATCATGCTGTCGAAGGAGTAGTCTGCGACCTGATGATAGCCGTAGGAGCGGTCGCGGAAGGCCACCTGACTCTCCAGCAGTTCCTTGAAGCGCGGGGAATGGGCCGACATCTCCGCAAAGACCTCCTGAGTGGTCCGGTAGAAAGCGTCCAGCACCTCGTTCGGGAAGGCGCGGAGCTGGGTCCCGTTGGCGACAAGGCGGTACAGCGCCTCCACGTTCTTCCAGTCGTACTGCGCGAGCATCCACTGCGTCGCGGCGCCAGAGGCGGTGGTGAGCACGGCCTGATAGGATTTCGGCAGCTCGTTCCAGCGCTCCAGGTTGATGAAGGCGTGGAACACGGCGCCGCCCTCGCCCCAGCCGGGATAGTAGTAGTAGCGCGCAACCTTCTCGAAGCCGAGCTTCGCGTCGTCATAGGGGCCGACATACTCGACGCCGTCGATCGTGCCGCGCTCCAGCGCTGCGTAGATGTCGCCGGGCGCGATCTGCTGCGGCACCACGCCGAGCTTGGCCATCACGTTCCCGGCCAGCCCGGCCACGCGGAACTTGAGCCCTTTCAGGTCCTCGACCGAGCGAATCTCCTTGCGGTACCAACCGCCCATCTGGTTCCCGCTGTTGCCGAGCGGCAGGCCGTAGACGTTGTACTCCTTCAGCAGGCGGTTCAGCATCTCGTTGCCACCGCCGTGGTACAGCCAGGCGGCTTGCTGCCGCGGGTTCAGCATGAAGGGCACAGTGGTGGTGAAGGCGAAGGCCGGATCCTTGCCGGTGAAGAACAGGCCCCCGGTATGCGCCATCTCGACGCTGTTCGACGACACGGCGTCCAGCGCCTGCAACCCCGGCACGATCTCCCCGGCCGCGAAGGGGGTGATGCGGAACCTGCCATCCGTCATCTCGCCGACGACGCGCGCGAGGTACTCGCAGGCGGAGTAGGTCACGTCGAGCGCCTTCGGGAAGGAACTGGTCATGCGCCACCGGATCTCGGGCGCGGATTGCGCCAGCGCCGGTGCGGCGAGGGCGGGCAGGACGAGAGCGGGCGCCGCGGAGCCCGCGGCCATGAGGTGACGACGACGCATCGGGAAGCTCCTGATCGGTCCGGGCCAGGACATTACAGACCCGGCACCAAGCCGTTGCCCAGCATGAATCCGCGATTTGCTTGCTGAAATCCGTCTTCCTGGTAAGAGTGATGATCATCAGGCAACAAGTTGCCCAAAGTTGGAGCAGGAACGAATGAGCGTGTCCCCGACCTGGAGCGGCGTGGTGGCCCACCTCCACATCACCCCCCGCGCCTTCCTGCCCATGCAGGGGCAGGAGGCGATCGAGCTGGTGGCCGGTGAAGGGATCGTGGGCGACCGCTACCGCATCGGCACGGAGACCGGCTTCTACTCCGAGAAGCCCGAGGAGGGCCGTCAGGTCACCCTGTTCGAGGCCGAGGTGCTGGAGGCCATCCTGCGCGACTACAAGATGGAGATCCTGCCGGAGGAGCACCGCCGCAACGTCACCACGCGCGGCGTGCCGGTGAACCATCTCGTCGGCCAGCGCTTCCGCCTTGGCGGTTGCGTGGTGGAGGCGACGCGCCTCTCCATCCCCTGCCGCCACATCGAGGAGATCCTGGGCAAGCCGGTCTTCGACCCCCTGGTCCACCGCTCCGGCCTGAACTGCAAGATCCTGGAGGGCGGGACGCTGCGCGTGGGCGACGCCATCCGGCCGCTCTAAGCCCCCATGCCCCGCCACATCGAGCTGCGCGTCGCGGAGGTCCGCCCGGCGGGACCGGGTATCCTGCGCGTGACCCTGCGCGACCCGGATGGCTGGCCGCTGCCGCGCGTGAAGCCCGGGGCACATCTGGACCTGCATGTGCCGGGCGTGGGCCCGCGCGCCTATAGCCTCTGCGGCGACCCGGCGGTGCAGGACGCCTGGACGGTGGCGGTGAAGCTGGAGCTGGAATCGCGCGGCGGAAGCGCCTGGGTGCACGCGCTGGCGCAGGGCGACGCGGTCGCGGCGTCCATGCCTCGCTGCACCTTCCCGCTGGCGGAAGGGGCGGGGCGGCACGTGATGATCGCGGGTGGGATCGGCGTCACGCCCTTCCTCGCCATGGCGCCGGTGCTGGAGCGCGCGGGGGCGGACTGGACCCTGCACCTGCTGCACCGGGGCGCCCTCCCCTGCCCCGAGGACCTGTCGCCCTGGCTTGAATCCGGTCGTGCCGTCGCGCACGACACGGCGGCGGTCCCGCGCCCGAGCCTTGAGTTCCTTCTTGGCCCGTACCGGCCCGGGCTGCAGGCCTATTGCTGCGGCCCGAACGCGATGATCGAGGATTTCGAGCGCTCCACCGCCGCCTGGCCCACGGGCAGCGCGCGGGCGGAGCACTTCGTCCCGCCGGTGCTGCCGCCGGACCCGGACGCGCGGCCCTATACTCTGGTGCTGGCAGGCAGTGGCGCCACGGCAGATGTGCCCGCGGGCGGGAGCATGCTGGTGGCACTGCGCGCCCTTGGTGCGAAGGTCGAGGCCTCCTGCGAGGGCGGGATCTGCGGCGCCTGCAAGCTGCGCTGGCTGGAGGGGGCGCCACTCCACCGCGACCGCGTGCTGACTCCGCAGGAGCGGGAGACGCACTTGATGGCCTGCGTGGCCGGCTGCACCTCCGACAGGCTGGTGGTCGAGGCATGAGCGCCAGTCTTCGCAAGCCAGCGCCCGACCGGGATGCCGCCCGCAAGGCGGAACTCGGCACGAGGCTGCGCGCGCTGCGCCAGAGCCGCGAGATGACGCTGGAGGTGCTGGCGGAGGCTGCCGGCCTGGACAAGGGCTACCTCTCCCGGCTGGAGAGAGGGCTGAAGAATCCTTCCATCGCCACCGTACTGCGCCTGTCGGAGGCGCTGGAGGTGCCGGTGGCCGAGCTGTTCGGAGAGCGGCTGGCCGAGCACGCAGTGCGTGTCACCCGGGCGCAGGACCGCCTGGCGGTCTCGACCGTGGAGGAGGGCGTGAACGGCATCGAGGCGCTGAGCCGCGACGGCGCTGCGCTGGAAGCCTTCGTGCTGCATCCTGCCGCCGAGTTCAGCCCGGACGGCCATGCCGAGCATGCGGGCGAGGAGCTGTTCTTCGTGCTGCGCGGCACGATTGAGCTTCGCTTCGCCGACCGGGGCTTCGTTTTGGAAACCGGGGACTGCGCCCAGTTCCCCGGCCACCTGCCGCATCGCATCCGTCGCGTCGGGCCGGAGCCAGCCTCGGCGCTTGTCGCCGTCGCGCAACCGGCGCAGGGCCGCAGGGGCTAGCGGCCTTCGTGGGGCTGCAGCCGCTTCGCCAGGAGTCAGCGTTCCAGCTGGCTCGCTTGCTCACCCCCGTGAGTTGACCCACAGCACCACTGACCGCCCCTTTGCCGCGTTCGAGAAGCCGTGCGGCGTACTGCTGGCAAAGCGAAAGGAATCGCCTTGCGCCAAGCTGTAGGTAGCATCCTGGATGACTAGGTCGATGCTGCCCTCCAGTACCAGTCCCGCCTCCTCTCCCTCGTGGCTGTAGAGGTCCATGCCCGTGCTGGATCCTGGTTCCAGCGTCATTGTGAAGAGCCGCAGTTCTCCTGCCGCGGATGGAACCAGCGACGTTTTGGTGATCCCGCTGGGGTGGAAGGTGACAGGCGTTGCATCCGCCGCGCGCCGGATGTGCGACGCCCCCTCCCCCGCCCCGGCCGGGCTGACGAGTGAGAGGAAATCCACCCCCAGCAGCTCCGCGATCCGCACCAGTTCCCGGATGGGAAGGGAGGAGAGGCCACGCTCCACCTGGCTGAGATAGCCCACCGACCTGCCCAGGCTCAGCGCCAACTCAGCAAGCGGCATGCGGCGTGTCTCACGCAGCAGCCGCAGTCGACGCCCGATCGTGCTGTCGATGGCAGCGGTGGAGACGGGCTCGGCGGGCCGGGCGGTTTGGGAGGGATCACGTGCCAAGCAGCCTCCTTGGATTTCATATCGGTGAAACAGACTTGCACCACCGTGAACGCGGTGCCTAGTCTCGTCACGATGAAAGCAGCCCTCTCCGCCCCGGAAAGCAATTGAGCGACTTCCACCCCTCCATGGATCCCGGCGTGGTCGCCTATGTCGAGAAGGCAAGGCAGGACGCGGGCCGGATGGCGGGGATCGTGGACCTCTCGCCCGACCAGCGGCGGCTGCGAGCGGAGATCCTCGCCCGCCTCACCGCCGAGCGGCATCCGGACTGGCTCTCCACCTACACCACTTACGTCACCCTCCCCGGGCGCGAAATCCCCATCCACGTCCACGTGCCGGCCGGCGGTGGGCCGCGTCCCGCCATCCTCTACCTGCACGGCGGAAGCTGGATCGCCGGCAGCCCGGAGTCCCACGACTTCATCACGGCCAGCCTGGCCGCCAACACCGGCGCCGTCCTGCTCAGCGTCCACTACCGCCGCGCGCCGGAGAACCCCTACCCGGCGGCCACGGAAGATGCCTACGCAGCCCTGTGCTGGGCCGCGCAGCGGGCCGAGGCGCTGGGGATCGACCCCAACCGCCTCGCCATCGCCGGGGACAGTGCGGGCGGCAACCTCGCCGCGGCCTGTGCCCTGATGGCGCGCGACCGGGGGGGCCCGGCCATCGCGCACCAGACGCTGCTCTACCCCACGCTGGACGACGACCTGGAGACGGAGAGCTACCGCGCCGGGACCGACCCCATCCTCACCCGCGCGGCGATGAGGGAAGCGCTGGAGGCATTCCTGCCCGCGGGCGCTGGGGCGGATGATGGCTATGCCCTGCCCATGCGCGCCCCCGGCCTCGCCGGCCTGCCGCCCGCCTGCCTCAGCATCGCGGCCCTCGATCCGCTGCGGGACGACGGGCTGCGCTACGCCGCCCGGCTGGAGGAGGCGGGCGTCCCGACGGTCACCCGCGTCGGCCCGGGCCTGATCCACGGCTATGTCCGCATGCGCCGGTTCAGCGCCGTGGCCGAGGCCGAGTTCCAGGCCGTCTGCGCCGAGATCCGCGCTGCCCTCGACCTGCCCGCCGGTCCCACGTGGTAGCCGCGCCCTGAAGGATCCCGACCGATGCACCTGACCCGCCGCCATGCCCTCCTCGGCTCGCTCGCCCTCGCGGCCCTGGCTGGCGCGCGGCCGGCCTGGGCAGCCTTTCCGGACCGGACGGTCCGCCTCGTCGTGCCCTACGCGCCGGGGGGCAGCTACGACACGACAGGGCGGCTGCTGGCCGAGGGCGCGGCGCCGCTCCTCGGCCAGCCCGTGGTGGTGGACAACCGCCCCGGTGCGGGCGGCATTGTGGGCGCTGCCTCCGTCGCCCGCTCCCCGGCCGATGGCTACACCCTGCTGCTCAGCGGGCTGACGGCGCAGATCCTGGTGCAGGGCGCCAATGCCAGCCTGCCCTTCGATCCCATGGGCGACTTCGTGCCCGTCGCGCTCGTGGCCAAGGTGCCGCTGATCCTGGTCGCGGCAAAGAACATGAACGTCCGGAGCGTCGCCGAACTCGTGCAGGCCGTGAAGGGGAAGCCGGGCAGCTACAACTTCAGCTCGGCGGGTAACGGGGCGTCCGGCCACATCGCGGCCCAGCACTTCGCCAACGTCACCGGGCTGGAGGTGACGCACGTGCCCTATCGCGGCAGCGCGGCGGGGCTGGCGGACCTGCTGGCGGGGCGGATCGCCTTCCTCGTCGACACGCCCTCGGTCGTCGGAGAGCACATCCGCTCCGGCGCGATCAGCGGGCTGGCCGTCATGTCGGACGCGCGCATCCCCACCCTGCCGGAGGTTCCCACAATGAAGGAGGCAGGCTTCCCCGGCGTGAACAACCTCGAGCCCTGGCAGGCGGTCGTCGCCCCGCGCGGCACCCCGCCGGAGGTGGTCGCCCGGCTGAACGCGGCCATCAACGAGGTGACGGCCCGGCCGGAGGTGCGCGAGCGCTTCGCGGCCATCGACCTCACGCCCATGTCCGGATCACCGGACCAGGTGGCGCGATTCTTCACCGAGGAGAACGACCGCTGGGTGCCGATCGTCCGCGCCATGGACATGCGGGCCGGATAGGGCGAGGCCAGGAACGATCGACGGCTTATCGCCTATGCGTCTGCGGCCTAGCAGGTACGGTCGCTCCTACGGCGCGGCCAGATCCGATCTGGCCGCCCTTCCTTGTCTTACTCAATCAGCAATCCGGCTGCTGCAAGGCGGCGCTTGATGTCCGCGAGGTCACCCTCGTACTCCCAGGTCTGGACGGTGTCGTGCGGGCACTCGATGAAGATGTAATCCTCCGTGACGGAGAGAATGCGGTCCACCTTGATCACCTTCTCCACAAAGTCCTGCGCGGGCATCTTGTCCACGACCAGCTTCCGCTCCGCGTCGTATCCATGGAACACCCGGTCAGGCCGGATGCGCGCCGAGATGTAGTTCACCAGTCTCATCCTCTCGATAGGCAGCATGCCAACAGGGCGCACCGGATCGCGCTCAGGCGTCGCTCCGCCGCCATGATGGGCGCAGCCCATTCCGGTGCCGACTTCGCTTCTTGCAGTTTGTGACCAATCGGTAAATAGTTCGCGCGACAGAAGGTAGCCGACACGCGCGCCCCGGCCCTGCTTGCCATGCCGATCGCGCCATCTCCCTGGAGGGCAGACATGCTTCGTCGTCAGTTGCTGGGCTCGCTTCCCCTTCTCGGCGCCGGAGCGGTGGGGCTGGTTTATCCTGCAGCTGCCCCTGCACAGCAGGCGCGCGGAAACACCCTCGTCGTCGTGACGACGCCGGAGCCGACGGTCCTCACCAACGCCATCAACTCCGCGCCTTCCGTCGCGGAGCTGGCGACGAAGATCTATGATGGCTTGCTCGAATACGACATGCAGATGCAGCCGCAGCCCTCGCTGGCCGAGTCCTGGGAGGTATCGGGCGACGGCAAGTCGGTCACCTTCAAGCTGCGCCGCGGCGTCACCTGGCACGACGGCAAGCCCTTCACGAGCGCCGACGTCGCCTTCTCCCTCCTGGAGGTGGTGAAGAAGTTTCACCCGCGTGGCCCGGGCAATCTCGGCCCGCTAGAGGCGGTGGACACGCCGGACGAACACACCGCAGTCCTCCACCTCGCCCATCCCTACCCGCCGATGATGAAGGGCCTGTCCAGCCTGGAGTCGCCGATCGTCGCGAAGCACCTCTACGAGGGCACGGACATCCGGAACAATCCGGCGAACAACCGGCCCATCGGCACCGGGCCGTTCAAGTTCGCCGAGTGGAACCGCGGCGCATCCATCATCCTGGAGAAGAACCCGAACTACTGGCGCCCGGGGCGCCCCTATCTCGACCGGCTTATCTTCCGCTTCATCAACGATCCTGCCACCCGCGCGGCGGCGCTGGAGAGTGGCGAGGTGGATGTGGCCTTCTTCGGCACGATCACCCCGGCGGAAATGCGTCGTCTCGCGAGCCTGCCGAGCATCGAAATCGCCCAGGGTGGCTACGAGGCTCTCGCCCCGATGATGCTGCTGGAGCTGAACACGAAGAAGAAGCCGCTGGACGACAAGCGTGTCCGCCAGGCGCTGGCCTATGCGATCGATCGCAAGTTCATCGTGGACAATGTTTGGTATGGCTTCGGCAAGCCGGCGGTGGGCCCGATCTCCTCGGTCTATTCCGGCTCCGGCCTCTACACGGATCAGGTTCTGCGCTTCGATGTTCCCGACCGCGTGGCGCGCGCCAATGCCCTGCTCGATGAGGCCGGGTACAAGCGCGGCTCCGGTGGGATCCGCTTCGAGCTGACGCAGGATGTGGGCCCTTATGGCGACGACTACCGGCGCATGGGGGAATACATGCGCCAGGCCTACAACCGCATCGGCGTGAGGCTGAACCTGCGCACGGTAGACCAGGCGACCTATGTCCGCCGAGTCTATACCGACTACGACTTCGACATGACCTCCGGCTGGTATGTCGGCATGGGCGATCCCACCCTCGGTGTGCAGCGGCAATTCGTGACGAGCAATATCCGGCAGGGCATCCCGTTCAACAACGTCGCCCAGTACAGCGATCCCGAGAACGACAGGCTCTGGGCCCAGGCCGCCGTGGAGACGGACCCGGCGAAGCGCGGCGAACTGTTCCACGCCATACAGCGCAAGCTGGTGGAAGACAGCCCGGTCATCTGGATCATGGAGATGGACCTCGTCGCGCTTCAGAACAAGCGCGTGAAGAACCTCATCACCTCCGGGCTGGGCGTGCGCGGCGGCCTCTACGAAACACGGGTCGAGGGCTGATCCGAAGGTGGCGGGTCCGGGCGGGAAAGGCAGCCGCTGGCGCTTCCTGGGGCGTCGTGCGCTCCAGGGGCTGCCGACGATCCTGCTGATCGTCACCTTCAACTTCTTCTTGCTGCGCCTCGCGCCAGGGGATCCGGCAACCGTCATGGCTGGAGAGGCCGGGGCGGCCACGCCGGAATACATGGCCCAGCTGCGCGCCCAGTTCGGCCTCGATCGCCCGCTGCTGTTCCAGTACGCCAGCTATGTCTGGAACATCCTCACCCTCGATTTCGGCTACTCCTTCCGGTACCAGGAATCGAACCTCTCCCTCATCCTCGGGCGGATGTCGGCGACGCTTCTGCTTATGGGCGCCTCCGTGCTGCTCTCCGTCGGGCTCGGCACGCTGCTGGGGCTGATCGCGGCCGTTCGGCGCAACCGGATCGAGGCGGCGCTGATCCTGCTGGCGACCGTCCTCGCCTATGCCTCGCCGATCTTCTGGCTGGGCCTCATGTTCATCGTTGTCTTCGCCATCCAGCTGGGCTGGGTGCCGACCAGCGGCATGACCACGGTGGGCGGCCCGGTCGGCGGCGTGGCGCATGTGCTGGACGTGCTGCACCACCTCGTGCTGCCGGCCCTCACGCTCTCGCTCTTCTACATGGCGCTCTACACCCGGCTCATGCGCGCCTCTGTGCTGGAGAACCTGCGGATGAACTACGTCGTGACGGCCCGGGCCAAGGGCGTGCCGCCGCGCCGCCTGGTGTTCCGCCACGTCCTGCGAAATGCGGTCCTGCCCATCGTCACCATGGCGGGGGTGCAGATCGGCGGCGCGTTGGGCGGCTCCGTGGTGGTGGAATCCGTCTTCGGTTGGCCGGGCCTTGGCCAGCTGGCCTTCGAGGCGCTCTTCGCGCGCGACCTGAACCTGCTGCTGGGTATCCTCACCCTCAGTTCCGCCGTGGTCGTCGTCGCCAACCTGCTGGTCGATCTCATACACTCCATCATCGATCCGCGCGTGGCGCTCGCCTGATGCGCCTGTCTCCGGCACTGCGCCGCTTCCTGCGCCAGCCGGCGGCGGTGGCGGGCGCGATCCTGCTGCTCCTCGTCATCGGTCTCGCCGCCTCAGCCGATTTCCTCTACCCGGAGGATCCCTTTGAGATCGTCGGCCGCCCCTATCTGCCTCCCTTCACGGGGGAGTTCCTCCTGGGCACGGATACGCTGGGGCGCGACCTCGCGGCGGGGATCGTCCACGGGGCCCGCGTCTCCCTGCTGATCGGGGCCCTGACCGCCCTGGTGGTCACGGCCATCGGCATCGTGGTCGGCGGAGCTGCGGGCTATCTCGGGGGCCGGGCGGATGCGCTGCTGATGCGCTTCACCGAGCTGTTCCAGACGATCCCCTCCTTTCTCTTCGCAATCGTCCTCGTCGCGATCATGGAACCCTCGCTGGAGGCGCTGCTGATCGCCATCGTGGTCGTGTCCTGGGCACCGCTCGCACGGCTGGTGCGGGCGGAGGTGGCGGGGCTGCGGAACCGGGACTACGTGCAGTCCGCGATCGCGATTGGCATGGGGGATGCCAGCGTGCTCGCACGCCAAATTCTGCCCAACGCGCTGCCCGCCATCCTCGTCGCGGCTTCCGTCATGGTGGCTACCGCCATCCTGTTCGAATCCGGCCTCTCCTTCCTCGGCCTCGGGGACCCGAACGTGATGAGCTGGGGGCTGATGATCGGCGCCGGGCGTTCGGCCATCCGCACCGCTTGGTGGATGTCGGGCATCCCCGGCATCGCGATCCTTCTCACGGTCCTCTCGATCAACCTGGTGGGCGACGGCCTGAACGAAGCGCTGAACCCGCGCGCGGCAGGCCGGGCATGAGCGCCTCTCCAGCCCAGCCTGTCCTGAAGGTGGAAGGCCTGCGCACGGTCTTCGAGACCCCGCGCGGCCCGGTCACCGCCGTGGCCGACATGGATCTTTCCGTCCATGCCGGGGAGACGGTGGCGGTGGTCGGGGAATCCGGCTCCGGCAAGAGCGCCTTCGCCTACTCCGTGATCCGCCTGGTCCAGTCGCCCGGAAGGGTGGTGGCCGGGCGTGTCCTCCTCGGCGGCCGCGACATCCTCCCCTTGGATGAGGCAGCGATGCGGGACATCCGCGGGCGGGAGATGGCGATGGTCTTCCAGGAGCCCTCGACCAGCCTCAACCCGCTGATGCCGGTCGGCGTGCAGATCGCCGAAGCGATCCTGCTGCACGAGAGGGGCGTCACGCGGGCCCAGGCCCGCTCGCGCACGCTGGACCTGCTTCGCCTTGTCGGCATTCCCGCACCCGAACGGCGGGTCGACGAGTACCCGCACCAGCTCTCGGGCGGCATGCGGCAGCGGATCGTCATCGCCATGGCCCTGGCCTGCCGCCCCGCCCTGCTGCTGGCGGACGAGCCCACCACGGCGCTGGACGTGACCGTGCAGGCGCAGGTCCTGGACCTGATCGATGCCCTGAAGGCGGATCTCGGCATGGGCGTCGTGCTCATCACCCACGACCTCGGGCTCGTGGCGGACCACGCGCAGCGCGTGGCGGTGGTCTATGCCGGGCGGAAGGTCGAGGAGGGGCCGGTGGACGCGGTGCTCGCCGACCCCGCGCACCCCTATACCCGCGCCCTCCTGGCCTGTCGTCCCGACCCGTGGCAGGACGTATCGGAACCACTGGTGGAGATCCCGGGCGTGGTGCCCCCTCCCCTGGCCCTGCCCCCGGGCTGCGCCTTCGCGCCCCGATGCGCTCGGGCCGAGCCGGCCTGTGCGGACCTGCGCCCCGCCCTCGATCCAATCGGCCCGGGCCGTCAGGTAGCCTGCCTCGTCGCCAGCCGCGAAAGGGCCGCCGCATGAGCGCCGAAGATGAGCTTCTGGCCGTGCGCGGCCTGCGGAAGTACCACCGCACCGCCGCTGGCATCGTCCATGCGGTGGATGGCGTGGATATCGGCATCGCAACCGGCGAGGTGCTGGGGCTTGTCGGGGAATCGGGCTGCGGCAAGTCCACCCTCGGCCGCACGCTGAACGGGCTGGACGCGGCGGAGGCGGGGTCGATCCGCTTCCAGGGCGCCGAGCTGGTCGGGCTTGGCCGCCGCGCGCTGCGCCCGCATCGGCGCGAGATGCAGATGGTGTTCCAGGACCCGTTCGGCTCGCTCAACCCGCGCGACAGCATCGGCACGATCCTGCAGGACCCGCTGCGCGTGCATGGCGTGGGAACGCGGGCGGAGCGCCGGGACATGGCCGCGGCGCTGCTGGAGCGTGTGGGGCTGCGCGCCACCGACCTGGACCGCTACCCGCATGAGTTCAGCGGCGGCCAGCGACAGCGCATCAGCATCGCCCGCGCCATCGCCCTGCGCCCCCGCCTCGTGATCTGCGACGAGGCGGTCTCGGCGCTCGACGTCTCGATTCAGGCGCAGATCGTGAACCTGCTGCGGTCGCTGCAGGTGGAGTTCGGCCTCTCCTACCTGTTCATCTCCCACGATCTCGCCGTGGTCGGATACCTCTCGGACCGGATCGCGGTCATGTATCTCGGGCGGATCGTGGAGATCGGGCGCAAGGGCTCCATGCTGCGGGAACCGCGCCATCCCTATACACGCGCGCTCTTCTCCGCCCTGCCCGGCCGCGGCGGCAGCCGGGCGGACCGCCAAGCACTGCGCGGCGAGCCACCCAGCCCCCTCAACCCGCCCCAGGGCTGCCGCTTCCATCCCCGCTGTCCCGTCGCGGTGGACCGCTGCCGCGTGGATGTGCCCGTCATGCGGGAACTGGCCGAAGGCCACGCCGCCGCCTGCCACCTGGCGGCCTGAACAGGTCACGAGCGATCACCATGCCCGAGCAGCCCCTCGCCCGGTCCGCGACCGGCATCGGCCAATCCGTCCGGCGGCGCGAGGACCAGCGCCTGCTGCGCGGCCAGGGCCGCTACGTCGCGGACATGGCCGTGCCCGGACAGGCCCACGCGGCGTTCTTGCGCTCCCCCCACGCCCATGCGCGGATCAACGGCCTACAGCTGGATGCCGCGCGCGGGATGCCGGGCGTGGTGGCGATCTTCACCGGGGCCGATCAACGCGCCGCCGGGGTCGGCAGCCTTCCTTCCGGCTGGGTGGTGCGCGACCGCGACGGGCGCCCGAACGCGGAGCCGCCGCACTATCCCCTGGCCGTGGACAAGGTGCGCCATGTCGGCGAGCCGCTGGCCGTCGTCATCGCCGAAACGGCAGCCGAGGCGCGAGACGCGGCGGAGGCGATCGAGGTGGATTACGCGGTGCTGGAGGCTGCGGCCGATCTCGGCACGGCACTGGAAAGCGCCGCGCCGCGGGTTTGGGACCACCTGCCCGACAATCTTTGCTGCGACTGGGAGATCGGTGACGCGGCGGCCGTGGATGCCGCCTTTGCCCGCGCGGCGCACCGGGTCCGCCTCTCCCTGGTCAACAACCGCTTGGTGCCCGCGCCGATGGAGCCGCGCGCGGCCGTGGCGGTGCATGACACGGCGATGGGCACCACAACGCTCTGGACGACCAGCCAGAACCCGCACACGGTGCGGGGAACGCTTTGCGGCAGTGTGTTGAACATTCCGGAGACCGACCTTCGCGTGGTCTCCCCCGATGTCGGCGGCGGCTTCGGGACGAAGATCTTCCTCTACCCGGAGGAGACGACCCTGACCTGGGCCGCCCGCCGTCTGGGACGCGCCGTTCGCTGGGTGGGGGACCGCACGGAATCCTTCCTGACGGACGTGCAGGGCCGGGACCATCGGACCGAAGCCGAGCTGGCCCTGGACGCGGATGGCATCTTCATCGGGCTGCGCGTCGTTACCCTCGCCAATGTCGGCGCCTATCTCACGGGCGGCGCCACGGCGATCCCGACCTACTACTACGCGCCCTTGCTCGCGGGCGTGTACCGGACGCCTGCGATCTGGTGTAACGTCAAGCTCACCTTCACGAACACCGTCAGCGTGGATGCCTATCGCGGCGCCGGGCGGCCAGAGGCGAGCTACGTGCTCGAGCGGCTGGTGGACGAGGCGGCGAAGGTCACGGGGATCGACCGCGTGGTCCTGCGCCGGCGGAACTTCATCGGGGCCGACCAGTTCCCCTATCCCACGCCTCTCGGGCTGGAATACGACTCCGGCGACCATGAATCCACGCTCCGCCTCGCCCTCGAGGCGGCCGACCTGGATGGCTTCCCTGCCCGGAAGGAGGAGGCCGGGCGCCGGGGACGGTTGCGGGGCTTCGGCATTTCCACCTATGTCGAGATCGCCGGCGGCACGCCCTCCCGCGTGGTGGGGCAGCTCGGCGGCCGCGGCGGACGCTCGGAGTCCGCTCAGGTGCGCGTGCATCCGAGCGGCGCCGTCACCGTGTTCAGCGGCGCCCACAGCCATGGCCAGGGCCACGAGACGACCTTCGCCCAGATCGTCGCGGATCGTCTTGGCGTTCCGTATGAGAGGGTCCGCATCGTGCAGGGCGACACGGATCAGGTCCCCTTCGGACGCGGCACGGCGGCTTCCCGCTCCCTCGTCGTCGGCGGCTCCGCGATCATCAAGGCCGTCGAGAAGATCGTCGCCAAGGGCAAGCGCATCGCCGCGCACCGGTTGGAGGCGTCGGCGGATGACATCGTGTTCGAGGACGGGATCTTCCGCGTGGACGGCACGGACCGCGGCGTGAGCTTCACCGACGTCGCGCGGGCCGCCTACACGCCCCACGACTATCCGATCGACGAGATCGAGCCCGGGCTGGACGAGACCGCCTTCTACGACCCGAAGAACTGGACCTATCCCGGAGGCTGCCACGTCTGCGAGCTGGAGGTCGATCCCGAGACCGGTGAGGTGACTTTAGAGAAGGTCGTGGCCGTGGACGACCTGGGTGAGATCATCAACCCGATGATCGTCCACGGGCAGATCCATGGCGGGCTGGCCCAGGGCGCGGGACAGGCGCTGCTGGAGGGCTGCGGATTCGACGAGGCGGGGCAGATGCTGACCGCCAGCTTCCAGGATTACGCCATGCCTCGGGCACACAACATGCCCAGCTTCACGGTCCTGACGCACGGCACGCCGTGCGAGCACAATCCGCTGAAGGCGAAGGGTTGTGCCGAGGTGGGTTCGGTCGGTCTGCCGCCAGCTGTGGTGAACGCCCTGCTCGACGCGTTGGGCGAGGTGGGGGTGCGGGACATTGCGATGCCGGCAACCCCGCTTCGGGTATGGCAGGCGATCCAGTCTGCACGGAATGCGCCCTCCCGGCCGGCCTAGCGTACCGGGCTGCAGCCCGTGCCCGCGCCAGCTATAACGCCGCAGCACGACGGCGGGGAGAAGAATGCCGATGGCCAGGGCCGCCACCAACCCGGCCGTACCGCGCCGGCCCAGGGTAGCCGCGGCGGATCGCGAGCGCATGATCCTCGATGCAGCGATCCCCTTTCTCGCGGAGGCGGGCTTTTCCGGCCAAACGCGCCTCCTTGCGCAGTCGCTCGGGATTTCCCATTCCGTTCTCTACCGTCACTTCCCAACTAAGGAACTACTGATCCAGGCAGTCTGCACGGAGATGTTCGAGCGCCGGTGGCAACCTGCCTGGGCTGCTGTCCTGCACGATGCGTCCCTTCCTCTCGAGAAGCGACTGCTGCACTTCTATCGCGCGGCTGGAGCGCTGCTGCTCGCGCCCGAATGGGTGCGAATTGCCCTAGCGGCCGGACTTACGGGCCAGGCCAAGTCCTCCGGGTTACGGTCACTGTTGGAGGACCGCGTCGTCCATCCCGTCGCTGAGACTCTTCGGACGCCGCGGGGCAGCGGTGCTGCCCTGACCGAGCCGGAGGCTCGGGAGCAGGCCTGGGCGCTACAGGGCCGCGTTTTCTACCTCGGGGCACGCCTAGCCGTCTGGCGCGGCGCGACGCCACGGGATCCTGACGCAGCCCTCAGCGCCGCCATCGCCGGCTTCTGTCGCGGTGCGCGCGCCCTTGCCGCTGCGGAGGCCTAGAGGTGGTGCAACCGACGCGGGCCAGACGTCTGGCACCCGAGGAGCGCGAGCGACAGATCGTTTCTGGCGCCATCGCCTACTTCGCGGAACACGGGCTGGACGCGCAGCTGCGCGATCTCGCAGACCATCTCGGCATCACTCACCCTTTGCTGTACCGGTATTTCCCGACAAAAGAGGCGCTGGTCGAGCGGGTTTACGAGGAGTTCTACGCCACGCGGTGGCAGGCAGGCTGGGACCTTCTGCTCCGCGACGCATCCCTGACCCTGGAAGAACGCCTGACGCGCTTCTACGCAGCCTATCTCGACGCGCTGGAGGACGGCCCCTGGTTGCGGATCTTTGCCTTCTCCGGCTTGCAGAACCAGAAGGCGAGCCAGCACTACATGGCCTCGATACGAGTCCGCGTCATCCAACCCATCGCAGCCGGCCTCCAGGCGCTGGCGTCCAGCGAAGGCGGCCGGCCGGAGCCCGCCTTGATGGAACTCGCCTGGGCTCTGCACGGGGAGCTCTGCTTCAATCCCATCTGCAATCGCCTGCTCGGCATCCCTGCGGGGAGGATGACATCGGCACAGATACGCCAACGCCTCTCAGCGTGGCTGAATGGATACGCGAGTGCTCCGATCAGAATGAGCGGCGTCTCGGCCGTCGAGGCTGGATCTGCCTGAGTTGTTCATCGGGCACGATGCAGCTTCATGTCGGTGCGAAGGAATGCCTCGCGTTGGGCAGCCCGGGGTAGCTCGCCTCCTGATGACCGCATTGCTGGACATCTTACCCTGAGGCAGCACTTCTGCTCTCGGTCAGGTGGGCCCGTTCCGCTCGGCGCCTAACCCGGACCTTCAAGGCGTCACTGACGGTTTTCAAAAGCGGCCGCGGCAGATGCCGTTGGGCCTCCAAGCTGATGGGCTTCCGAGTTCGCTTGCGGCCCTGCCCTCGTCGCGGCCTGTTTGGCCGGCCTCGTGGAATGCTGGGCTAGTGCACGGGGCGCGCATCATCGAATCCCAGCGCCCGTGTGATGGCCTCGATCCCGACAGGCTTCTCGCAACGCCCGCCCCCCGCATACCGCTGGGGGATCACGCCACTGCCATAGCCGGTAACGAACACGAACGGCACGCCGCGCGCCAGCAGCGCGTCAGCCACCCCGTAGGAAGGCTCGCCGCGCAGGTTGACGTCCAGGACGGCTCCATCGATCGCCCCTGGCCGGCCGAGCAGGTTCAGGGCGTCTTGGACGGTGGGCGCCGGGCCGACCACCTCGGCCCCGCTATCCTCCAGGAGCTCGCGCATCTCGTCCGCGATCAGGTAGTCGTCCTCGACCACGATCACGCGCCGGCCCGTCAGATCCGCCCCGGCCATTGCCAGCCCTCCTCACGCGGCCCCGCTCACCACCGGGGCAGCGATGGTGCAGATCACGCCAACGGCCCCCAGCTCGTAGGTCGTCCTCGCCCCAAGCTGGTAGGGGAGAGCCCGCTCGATCAGCTCGCGTCCATAGCCGCCTCCTGGCACCGGCGCACTAACCTCCGGCATCCTCACCCCGCTCTCCCGCCACTCGACCCATAGCCAGGGCTCGCCGCCCTCCGCCACGGGAACGAGGCGCCAGGACACGCGCAGCCGGCCGGCGGGCTGCTGCAGGGCGCCGTACTTCACGGCGTTGGTGGCCAGCTCGTGCAGCGCGAGGGCAAAGGTCTGCACCGCGCCGGAGCGGAGACGAACGCCAGGAGGCCCCTCCAGGATCACCTTGCCCGGCTCCTCCAGCGCACCGTGCCCGGAGAGTTCCGCCCTGACCATCTCGCCGAAGTCGACCCGCTCGCTCCCGGCCAGCTGCGAGAGCAGGCCTTGCACCCGGGACAGGGCAGCGAGCCGGTCATTGAAGCGAGCGCGGAGGTCCTGCAGGGAGGTGCTGCCCTTCAGGGTCTTGGTGAAGGTGGACTGCACCACCCCGATCAGGTTGCGGGTCCGGTGCTGGAGTTCCGCGATCATCACCTCCTGCTGGTCCTGCAGGCGGCGCAGGTCATCCACGTCGGTCGACGTGCCAAGCCACTCCACGACCTGCCCATCCTCGCCTCGCACCGGCGTGGCGCGGGTCCGGAACCAGCGGTAACGGCCCTCCCCCTGGTGGAAGAGACGCCCCTCGAACTTGAGTGGCGCTCCCGCCTCGGTCTTGGCCCAGGCCGAATGGACGCCTTCGCGATCATCGGGGTGCATGGCCCTGAGCCAGCCCATGCCCTGGCTCTCTTCGGCCGAGAGGCCAGTGTAGGCGGTCCATTGCGGGCTCGACCACGTCCACTCGCCGCCATGCCCCGCCCGCCAGACCAGCTGGGGCACGCCCTCTACCAGGGCCCGCAGCAGTTGCAGGCTCTCCGCCAGTGCCGTCTCGGAGGCGCGGCGCTCCGTCACGTCCTGGCCGATCTTGATGAACCCCGTGACGCTGCCCCCGCCATCCTTCAGGGCGCGCACGGCCCCCTCAATGAACACAGGCGAGCCGTCCTTCCGAACGTGCCAGCGCACGTTCGGGGCATGCCCCCTGGCCCGGGCCGTTTCGACCTCCCTTTCGGCCTCTCCTGCCTGCCGGTCCTCGGGCGAGAAGAGGATATCCGCGGGCTTTCCCTCGACCTCCTCGGCAGACCAGCCGAACACCGCGGCAGCTCCGGGCAACCAGTCGACGATCCGGTCATCCCGGTCCGTGGTGAAGATGGCATAGTCCTGCGCTTCCTCCACCATGAGGCGGAAGCGCTCCTCGCTACGGCGCAGCTCGCCCACCTTCAGAAGCCGGTCGAGCAACGGCCCGAGGATGATGGTGTAGGTGCGGAGGAACTCCGTGTCCTCCTCACCGAAGTCGCGCGGCTCGGTGTCGTCCACCTGCAGCAGGCCATAAGCCCTGCCGCCCGGCAGCAGGATCGGGGCATTCGCCAGCGCCACCACCCCGGCCACCTTCATGAACTCGGGAACCTCGAAGCGGTCTTCCTTGCTGATGTCCTGTGTGACGACGGGGACGCGCTTCTCGATAGAGTAGGTTTCGGAGGAGTGTTCCTCGATCTGCAGGCGAAGGTGGCCCACGACGCCCTCGGCCCAGCCCACCCCGGCCCGCACGAAGAGCTCCTTCCCGCCCTCCTGGATCTCCAGGATCTTGGCCCGGCCGGTCCCGAGCGTCTCGCCGACGAGGCGGCAGGCCTCGTGCAGGATCTCGTCCAGGTCCTCACAGTGCAGGACGAACTCCCCGAAGTCGGCCAGCGCCTTCTGCCGCTGGATCATCTGCTCCACGTCAGGCATCCAGAGGTCCCTCCGTCAGCGTCGCCGGCGAAAGGCACCATGCACGGGGGCTTGCCGGGTTCGCCACCCCCGTCGGAACGCTCCCGCAATGCACCGGCTGCCGATCCGCGTTCGGAGAGGCGATGGCTGGCGAGATGAGCCGCCCCTTCGGCCGCTCCTCTGCCCTCGCGCGTCGGGAGCCGCCATTCCGCTACCGGCCAGCTTCGCCCGCCGTCTCAGCGCCCAAGTCGGCCATCAGCATGGCGTTGATGGCGTCCCGACAGTGGAAGTCGCGGTCGACCTTCCCGGCGCATTCGCTGGTGCCGATAGCACCCGCTCGACGGCTTGCAGCAGGTGCTGGCCTGGCCGCCTTCCGCTCCGCCCGGTGCCGCGGCTTGCAGATGGCGGGCCGAGGTCCGAGCTCGATAACGGCGGTCCGCCGCACCAGCTCGATGGCGGCGGAGGCGCCCACCTCAAAGCGGGCCGCCGCCTCCCGTGCCGAAGCTCCAGCCTCCACCGCACGAACCGGCCGGCGCCTGACCAGGATTGCCACGCATCTGAAACACAAGCTGTCGGAACTCGGCAAGCCGTTCAGCGCATGGTGCAGACCAGACCGCCATCGACGGGCAGCACCACGCCGGTGATGTAGCGTGCCTCGTCCGAGGCCAGGAAGACGGCGGCGTTCGCCACGTCCCAGGCGTTGCCCATGAAGCCCATGGGCACGCGGGCATGACGGCCGGCCATCATCGCCTCGCGGTCAGCGTAATTGCCGGCGATCTGCTGGTGGATCAGCGGCGTGTCCATCACCCCCGGCATGATGGCATTGATACGCACGTTGCTCGGCGCGTAACGCACGGCCAGGCCGCGGGTCAGCCCGTTCACCGCCGCCTTCGCGGCGCCGTAGAGCGGCTGCGGATAGGGCCCGGCGCCCACTGAGGCGACCGAGGATATGTTGATCACCGCGCCGCGCCCGCGCTCCACCATGCCCGGCAGCACGTGCTTGCAGGCGAGATAGACGCCGGCCGTGTTGAGCGCGAGCAGGCGGTTCCAGTCCTCGAACTCCACCTCGACCGGGCCACCCATGCGGGTGAATCCCACATTGTTGTGCAGGATGTCCACGCGCCCGGCCGCGGCCAGCACCTCCGCAACCACGGCCTGCATGCGCGCGGGATCCGTGACGTCGGCCGCCAGGGCACTGACGTCGTTGCCCTCCCCGCGGATGATCTCGGCCGTTTCCTCGGCCGAGCGGAGATCCAGGTCGAGGGCGAAGACGCGCGCGCCCTCCCGCGCATAGGCGACGGCGGCGGCGCGGCCGTTGCTCCATCCCTCGCCCGCCGACCCGGCGCCGAAGACAAGCGCGATCCGGTCGCGCAGGCGCTCACCCATGTCTTCCTCCGTGCTTTCCCCAGGGGCTTTGTTCCAGGCTGGCCCGGTGGCCCGGGGGTGGCAACCGAGCTTTGCCTGGGGTTAATGTGAGAAAAACTCAGGGCAGAGGGAGGGACGCATGGCCCGGCTACCGTCGCTGAACGCGCTTCGCGCCTTCGAGTGCGCCGCCCGCCAGCGCAGCATCACCCGCGCGGCGGAAGAGCTCTGCGTCACCCATGGCGCGGTCAGCCGGCTGATTCAGCAGCTGGAGGCGGAGCTGAAAGCCCCCCTGCTACGCCGCCTTCCGCGCTCGGTCGAACCCACGGCGGAGGGCGCGCGGCTGGCCGAGACGCTGGGGACCGCCTTTTCCCTCATGCACAAGGGCGTGGCCGAGTTCCGGGACCGGCCGCTCACCCTCGCCTGCTCCTCCTCCATCATGTCGCGCTGGCTCATCCCGCGGCTCGCCGCCTTCCGCCAGCTACATCCGGGGGTGGAGCTGCGGCTCTCCGTCTCGCACGGCGCCGTGGACTTCGCGCGCGACGACATCGACGTGGCGCTGCGCAACAGCAGCGTGCCGCGCCCGGCCGACATCGTGGTGCGGCCGCTGACACGGGAGAAGATCGGGCTGGTCTGCGCGCCGGACTACCTGGCGGCCCTGGACGAGGCGCCGGGCCCGCGCCGCTGGCGCATCCTGGAGACGAACTCGCGCCCGGACGCACTGGCAGCGTGGCGCGGGGCAGCCGGGGAGCCGCCGCTGGAGATCGCGGGGCAGGAGACCTTCGCCCACTTCTTTCTCGCCATCCAGGCCGCCGCCTGCAGCTTCGGCGCCGCCGTCGCTCCCCACATGCTGGTGGAGGACGACCTGGCCTCGGGCAAGCTGGTGGCGCCATTCGGCTTCGCGCCCGGCACGCGGGAGCTGCAGCTCTGGATCCGGCGGAGCGCCGCGCAGAAGCCGGGCGTGCAGGCGCTGGCGGCCTGGATCGAAGCGGAAGTCTCCTCCGGCCCGCCCGCCGCTGTGACCTCGCCTCACCGCAAGCCGGGGCAAAACTCGCTTGTCGGGGCCGCCGCCGCCGTGGTGTGACGATGCGCGCCGCCGGGTTCCATGCGGCCACGAACCGCGCAGGGGGAACACGGCTCTTGTCCCATTCCGGGCACGTCCCCGCCTTTGCCTTCTACGGCGACGACTTCACCGGTGCTTCCGCGCACCTGGACGCCTACCGCATGGCCGGGCTTCGCACGCTCCTCTACCTCCGCACGCCGGACGAGGCGCAGCTCGCGCGGCATCTCCCCGGCCTGGACGCGATCGGCATCGCCGGCGTCGCGCGCTCCCTGCCGGCCTCGGCGATGGAGGCGGAGGTGCGCCCGGCCTTCGAGCTGTTCCGCCGCCTGGGCTGCCGCGCCGTGCAGTACAAGGTCTGCTCCACCTTCGATTCCGCGCCGGACCTCGGCAGCATCGGGCGGATGATGGAACTGGGGCGGCTGGTCTTCGGCCCTTCCCCCATTCCCATCGTGGCGGCCTGCCCCGATGCGGGGCGCTGGACGGCCTTTGGCCAGCACTTCGCCGAGGCGAAGGGAGAAGCGGTGCGGCTGGACCGCCACCCGACCATGGCTCACCACCCCGCCACGCCGATGGACGAGGCCGACCTGCGGCTGCACCTGGCGCGGCAGACCGACCTGCCCGTCTCGCTCATCGACTGGCGCTGGCTGCGCGCCGGGCCCGAGGCGCTGCGGGCGCGGTGGGACGCGCTGGCCGGCTCGGCCGCCGCCGGCATCGTGATGGACGCGCTGGAGGAGGCGGACCTGGACCGTGCGGCGGCGCTGATCTGGGATCTGTCGGCCGCGGCGCCGGTCCTGGCCGTGGCGGCACAGGGGCTGGCCGGGGCGCTGGGGCGGCACGCCGCCGCGCTGGGCCTGGGCGGGCCGGCCGCGGCGGAACCGGCCATAGCGCCGGTGGACCGGCTGCTCGTGCTCTCCGGCAGTGCCTCGCCCCAGACGGCGGCGCAGATCCGTGCCGCGGAGGCGGCGGGGTGGAAGGCGATCCGCCTGGACCTTCCGGCGCTGATGGATCTCACGCCGGAGGCCGCCGCGGGGCCCCTGGAGGCTGCCCTGGCGGAGGCGCTGCAATCCGCCCCCGGCGCGGTGGCCTACACGGCGCTGGGCCCGGACGACCCGGCAATCCCGGCAGCGCGGGAAGCGGCAGCACGCCGCGGCATCCCGCCGGAGGAGCTGGTGCGGCGCACGGGCGACCTCTTCGGCGCGCTCGTCACCCGCCTGGCCGGGGGGCTGGGCCTGCGCCGCGCCGTGCTGGCAGGGGGTGACACCTCCAGCCGCGCCATGCGGGCGATCGACGCCTACGCGCTGCGCATCCTGGGCTTCAGCCGCGCGGCCGGGGCGCGCATTTCCGGCCTCGTTTCCGACGATCCCCGGATGGACGGGCTGCAACTGCTGCTGAAGGCGGGGCAGACCGGGAGCGACGATGTCTTTCTCCGCGTCCGCAGCCTGGAGGGCTGGTCATGAGTGCGCCCGACACGGCCACCGCCGGGATGCGCGGACTTTCCGCCACGCGCTTCGCCGCCACCTACCTCATCGAGACGCCGGGCGATGTGGAGACCGTGGCCGCCGCCATGGCCGGGGAGCAATCCACGGCGACCCACACCAGGGTTGCGGGCGAGACGCCGGAGCTGCTGCGGCGCCACGGCGCGGTGGTGGAGCGCATCGAGAGGCTGGGGACGGTCTCAACCCCTTCCCTCCCCTCCCACGCCACCGGCGCGGCCCAGAGCTTCCAGCGGGCGCGGGTGCGCATCTCCTGGCCGTTGCACAACATCGGCCCCTCCCTGCCCATGCTGATGACAACGCTGATGGGCAACCAGACCGGCATGCGGGACCTGACGGGGCTGCGGCTGCAATCCCTGGAACTGCCGGAGGAGTTCATCCGCGCCTGCCCGCGCCCGGCTTTCGGCATCACGGGCACCCGGCGGCTGTCCGGCGTGCAGGCACGGCCACTGATCGGCACCATCGTGAAACCGAATATTGGCTTGGCGCCGGAGGAGACGGCGGCGCTGGTCTCCGAGTTCGCGGAGGCCGGGCTCGACTTCGTCAAGGACGACGAGTTGATGGCGGACCCGCCCTACTGCCCCGCCGTCGAGCGCGCGGAGGCCGTGCTGGGCGCCGTGCGGCGCGCGGAGGACCGCACAGGGCACCGCCTGACCTACGCCGTGAACATCACCGGCGAGGTGGACGAGATGCGCCGGCGGCACGATGCCGTGCTGGCGGCGGGCGGGCGCTGCGTGATGGTGAACCTGAACGCCGTCGGCCTCTCCGGCCTGCTGGCGCTGCGGCGGCACAGCCAGCTTCCCATCCACGGGCATCGCGCCGGCTGGGGTGCCATGGCGCGCGCGCCGCTCATGGGGGCGGATTTTGGCGTCTACCAGCAGTTCTGGCGCCTGGCCGGGGTGGACCACCTGCATGTCAGCGGGCTCGGCGGCAAGTTCTGGGAGACGGCGGAGGACGTCACCGCCTCCGCCCGCGCCTGCCTCTCGCCCCTGCTCGATGACTCGGACCGCGCCATGCCGGTCTTCTCCGGCGGCTCCACCGTGCGGCATGTCGCCGGCACGCTGCGCGCCGCCGGCAGCGCCGACCTCATCATGACGACTGGCGGGGCCATCCTCGGCCATCCCGGCGGGCCGCGCGCGGGGGTGGAGAGCATGCGCGCCGCCTGGGCCGCCGCCATGGCCGGCATCCCGCCAGACGATTTCGCGCGCGACCACCCGCCCCTCGCGACCGCCCTCGCCCACTGGCCTGCCCACGCCTGAGAACCGCGCCATGACCAACCCCACCTCTACCCGCATCCTCGTCAAGGAACGCACCGAGCACGGCGGCGTGGCCCTGCACGAGCGCCCGCTGCGCCCCATGGGCCCGCAGGACGTGCTGGTGCGCGTCCACCGCGCCGCGATCTGCGGGACCGACCTGCATGTTTACGAATGGAACGACTGGGCCGCGCGCAACTACCGCCTGCCCATCCCCATGGGGCACGAGCTGGGCGGGGAGGTGGTGGCGACCGGGGAGCTCGTGACGGGGCTGGAGCCGGGCATGCGCGTCTCGGCCGAGACGCACATCGCCTGCGGCCATTGCCGGCAGTGCCGCGCGAACCGGCGCCACACCTGCCTGAACCTGAAGCTCTTCTCCAAGCAGGGGCTGGGCTGCTTCTCCGACCACACGGTGGTGCCGGCCTCCGCCCTGCGCCGCGTGCCGGATGACCTGCCCTTCCGCGACGCCAGCATCATGGAGCCGCTGGGCGTTGGCGTGCGCGCGGCGATGGAGGCGGATCTGCGCGGGCGGAACGCCCTGGTGGTGGGCTGCGGGCCGATCGGGCTCTTCACCATCGCCGCCGCCCGGGCCCTGGGCGCGGCGCGGGTGATCGCGGCGGACCTGCATGCCTATCGCCGCGATCTCGCCGCCCGGATGGGTGCCGACGCAGTGATCGACCCTGTCGCGACGCCGCTCGTGCAGGCGGCGGCGGAGGCCAGCGGCGGCGAGGGGATCGACGCCGCCATCGACGCTTCCGGCAACGGCCGCGCCATCCAGGACGCGCTGTCCTGCCTCGTCCCCGGCGGTGCCCTCATCCTGGCGGGAATGCCGAGCGCGCCGGTCGCGCTGGACCTGGCAAAGGACGTGATCGTGCGGGAGGCGCAGATCCGCGGCATCTTCGGCCGGCTGATTGACGAGACCTGGCTGGCGACCGAGAGCCTGCTGCGCTCCGGCCGGCTGAAGGTGGAGCCGGTGCTGACGCACAGCTTCCCGCTGGAGCGCTTCGAGGAGGCCTTCGAGCTCGCGGAGTCCGGCGCCGCCGGCAAGGTGATGTTCGAGATGGCGTGACGGTCCGGCCGGGAGCGCCGCCGGACCGCGGTTCAATGGCTGCCGAAGCCGCGCTGGTAGAAGGGCTTCGCGCCGATCGCCTTCATGGCGCGATCCGCCGCGAAGAGATCGGCGTAGTGCAGGATCTGCGCCTCGCTCGTGTCGCCGTGGAAGGGCGCGTTGGTGGCGTGGGTGGCGACGGTGCTGACCACCAGGTGGGAGAAGCCGAGTTCCTTCAGCAGCATGGCGCCCACCACGCCGTGCGGCAACTCGCGGAAGAGCCGCGTGTAGCGGTGGCCGCCCTCCGGCGCCGCCTCGTAGAGCAGCGGCTTGTCCACGTCGTGCAGGATGAGGATGGCCATCATCTCGTCCCAGTCGAGCGCGATTCCCCAGTCCGCCTCCGCCCGGCGAGCGAGGTCCATCCCGGCGCGGGTCACCTCGTTCACGTGCTCGGCCAGCGGGTAGAACTGCGCGGCGGGCGTGAAGGGAATCGCCTCGATCGCCCGGTGCGTGCTGGAACCGAAGCTGGTGGTCCAGGCGGTGACGATGCGCTCCCGGAGCGCGGGCGAAACCATGTCCAGCCCGTGCAGCCAGCTCTCCACTGCCTGCCGCTTCGGGCCGGGCGCAGAATCGATCACGTAGGGCATTCACCTACTCCGGGCGGATGTTCGCGGCCCGGATGATATCACCCCATTTCGCCGTCTGCGCCCGCAGGAAGGCGCCGAACGCTTCGGGCGAGGAGGGCGGCACGGGGACGATGTTCAGCCCGGACAGCTTCTCGGCCACCGCAGGCTCCTGCATCGTTGTGGCGAGTTCCGTGTTGAGGCGCGCGACGATGGCGTCCGGCGTTCCCTTCGGCGCCAGCACGCCGTTCCAGTCCGCCGCCTCGAAGCCGGGAAGGGTCTCGGCGATGGCCGGCAGGTCAGGCAGGGCCGGCAGGCGCTCCCGCGCGCCATGCGCCACCATCCGGATGGCGCCCGCCTTCGCCTGGTTCGCCGCGCCCGCAAGGTTGTCGAAGGCGAGGTCGAGCTGGCCGCCGATCAGGTCGCTCATCATCGGCGCGCCGCCGCGATATGGCACGTGGTTCAGCCGGATGCCGGCCTGCCGCGCGAACATCTCCAGCGCACTGTGCTGGCCGCTGCCGATCCCGGCCGAGCCACAGTTCAGCCCGTCTCGGCTCGCCCTGGCGCGGGCGATCACGTCCGCAACCGTGCGGATCGGCGAGCGCGGGTTCACCGACAGCACCACCGGGATCATCACGGCGTGATAAACGGGCCGGAAGTCCTGCTCCGGGTCGAAGGGCAGGTTCGGCAGGAATGAGGGATTGACGGTGAAGGCCGTCGCCTCGTGCATGATGGTGTAGCCGTCCGGCGCGGCATGGGCGACGACGCTCGCGCCGATCGTGCCGCTTCCGCCCGGGCGGTTCTCAATGACGAAGGGCTGGCCCATGCGCTCGGAGAGCCGGGCGAAGACGATCCGGGCCACGGAATCGGCGCCGCCGCCGGGCGAATAGTTTACGATGACCCGCACCGGACGATCGGGATAGCGTCCCTGCGCCAGGGCCGGGCGGGCGGCGGCAAGCGCCAGCCCCGCCGGGAGGAGGGCGCGCCGCGACAACCGCAATGCCCCCGGCACATCATCCTGTTTCGTCATGGAGGGCTCCCTGGAGTGGCCGGCCCAGGTTGACCGCGGGTCCGGCGCGATGGCGGAGGGTCAGCTGGCGGTGATGTTCGCCTCGCGGATCACCTTGCCCCAGCGCTCCATTTCGGAGGCCACGCGCGCATCCGCCTCCGCCGCGGTGGAGGGCAGGCCGGAGGCGCCCTTCTCTGCCAGGGCCTGCTTCGTCTCGGGGTCGTTGAGCGTCTCGCGCAGCGCGGCGGACAGCTTCTCGATGATCGGCCGCGGCGTTCCCTTCGGCACCGCGACGGATCCCCAGGCGGCGGCCTCGTAGCCGGGCACGCCGGCCTCCACCATCGTCGGCACGTTCGGCACGCGCGGGTTACGCTGCCCGCCACCCACGGCCAGAGGCCGCGTCTTCCCCGCGTCGATCATGCCAATGGAGGAGGGCAGCGAGTCCATCATGATGTCCAGGTTGCCGCCGACGAGATCCGTCACGGCCGGGCCGGTCCCGCGATAGGGCACATGGGTCATCTTCGTGCCCGTGAGCGACAGGAAGTACTCCATGAAGAGGTGCGAGCCACCACCGACGCCGGCGGAGCCGTACATCAGCGCCCCTGGCCTCTGGTTCGCCAGCGTCACCAGGTCCTGCACGGTTCGCACCCCGGACAGCCGCGGGCCGACGACAAGGATGTGATCCGTCAGGAAGGTGAGGCCGACCTGCTCGAAATCCCGCTGCGTGTCGTAGCCGGTGCTGCGATAGAGGAACCCGTTGCAGGACATCGTGCCCTGCGTTCCGAAGACGAGGGTATAACCGTCCGGTGCCGCCCGCGCGACGTACTCCATCCCGATGTTGCCGCCCGCACCGCCACGGTTGTCCACCACGACCGGCCGGCCGAGACGCGGCTCCAGCCCCTTCGCCACGATGCGGCCGGCAATGTCCGTCACCCCGCCCGGCGCGAAGGGGACGACCATGCTGATGGACCGGTCGGGGTAGCCGCCCTGCGCGCGCGCGAGGGACGGGGCGAGAAGAAGCGCGGGCGTGGCGAGGACGAGGCCGCGGCGCGTGATGGAGGGCATGGCTGCGTTCCTTGAGTGCCGGTCGTCTGCGGACCGTGTCATTGCCCGTGCCGCCGCGTTTCACCGCTGGTCGGGAGAATGTCAGTCAACCAGCCCGGCGGCGCGCCGCTCAAGCGAGTTCTCTGCCGCGTGCCGCCAGGAAAAGTCACAGCCACCCGGCGTGATCCCACTGATTGGGACGGGTTGGCGAGGTTTAGGCGGCACGCTGTGAGATTTCATCGCTGTTGCGCCCTGCCGCGCCGTCGCAGGATGCGCCCAACAGGACGGCGCGTCGCCACCACCGCGACGGACGCCGGAGGAGGGAAGGTCGCCGTGAATCTCTACACCATGCTGCGCGCGAGAGAGGCGGCGTCCCGGCCCATTCGCGTCGGCCTGATCGGTGCCGGCAAGTTCGGCACCATGTTCCTCGCCCAGGCGATCCGCACGCCCGGGCTGCACGTGATGGGCGTCGCCGACCTGCAGCCCGAGGGCGTGCGGCAACGCGCGCAGGCGGTAGACTGGCCCGCGGAGCGCATCGCCGCCCGCTCGTTGGATGAGGCGGCGCATCATGGCTCCACCTTCGTCACCGACTATGTGCGCGCCATCCTCACGGACCCGCGCGTTGAGGTGGTTGTGGAGGCGACGGGCAGCCCCGAGGCCGGCCTCTCCCACGCGTTGACGGCCATCGAGCACGGCAAGCACGTCATCATGGTCAACGTGGAGGGCGACGTGCTGGCCGGCGCCATCCTGGCGGAGAAGGCCGCGCGCGCCGGGGTGGTGTACAGCTACGCCTATGGCGACCAGCCCGCGCTGATCTGCGAGCTGGTGGACACGGTCCGTACCAACGGCTTCATCGTCACCGCCGCGGGCAAGGGCAACCGCTTTGTCACCGGCTCCAACGAGATCACGCCGGACACGGTCTGGGCCAGCCGCGGCATCACGGCCGAGAAGGCGAAGGCGGCGGGGATGAACCCGCAGATGTTCACCTCCTTCACCGACGGCACCAAGGCCGCCATCGAATCCGCCGCCGTCGCGAACGCCTGCGGGATGGAGAGCCCTTCGGAGGGCCTGCTCTTCCCGCCCTGCGGCATCGACGACCTGCCGGGCGTCATGCGCCCCGCCTCGGAAGGCGGCGTGCTGGAGGCGAAGAACCGGGTGGAGATCGCGGCCTCAACGCAGCGCGACGGCACGCCCATCCCCAACGATCTGCGCTGGGGCGTCTTCGTCGTCTTCGAGGGCCCTTCCGACTACGCCTGCCGCTGCTTCGGAGAGTATGGCGTGAGGACGGACAGCACCGGCCGATACGCCGCCATCCACCGCCCCTTCCATCTCATCGGGCTGGAGCTTGGCGTCTCGATCGCCTCCGCGGCGCTGCGCGGCGAGAGCACGGGGAACAGCCGCGAGTTCCGCGCCGATGTCGCGGCCGTTGCGAAGAAGGACCTGGCCATCGGCGAGGTGCTGGACGGCGAGGGCGGCTACACCGTCTGGGGCCGCTGCCTGCCCGCCGCCACCAGCCTCGCGCGCAACCTCCTGCCGGTCGGCCTGGCCCATAGCGTGCGGACGACCCGCGCGGTGAAGGCGGGCGAGGCGATCACCTGGGGGGACGTCACCGGCCTTCCGGACAGCGACGCCCTGCGCCTGCGCCGCGAGCTGGAGGCGCGCCACCGCGCCGCGCACGCATTCCCGGCCCTGGCCAAGTAGGAGTCCAGCCGATGAACCTTGTGAACAAGCGCTCTGTCTACCAGCCCGACCAGGAGGGGCTGCACTTCCCCACGCCGCCTGTCTTCGAGACGGTGGCGGAGGAGCGGCTGCACCGCAAGCAGCGCCTGGCCGCCGCATGCCGCGTCTTCGCCCATCATGGCTACGAGTACGGCTTCGCCGGCCACATCACCGTGCGCGATCCCGAGCACCCTGAGCTCTACTGGACCAATCCCTTTGCCATGGATTTCGGGCGGGTGAAGGTGTCGGACCTCCTGCTCGTGGACCATGATGGTAAGGTGCTGGAGGGAAGCTGGGCGGTGAACCGCGCGGGCTTCGTGCTGCACGCGGCCATCCACGAGGCGAACCCGCATGTCCTGGCCTCCTGCCACATGCACACGACGCACGGCATGGCCTGGGCCGCGCTCGGCCGTCCGCTCGCCCCTATCACCCAGACGGCCTGCGGCTTCTACGGCGACGGCCAGGCGGTGATCACCGAGGAAGCCGGCGCGGTGGTGGTGGACCGCTCCGCCGGGCGCCGCGTCGCGGCCGCCTTCGGCACGGCCAGGATCGCCATCCACCAGAACCATGGCCTGTTCAGCGCGGGGCGAGAGAGCGTGGACGAGGCGGCGTGGTGGTTCATCATGGCGGAGCGCGCCTGCGAGATCCAGTTGAAGGCCGAGGCCACGGGTCATCCGTTGAAGCTCATCCCGCCCGAGGCCGCGGCCCATTCGCGCGACCATCTCGCCACGCCCTTCATGGCCTGGCTGCACTACCAGCCAATCTACGACCGCGTCTGCCGGACCGATCCGGACCTTTTCGACTGATATCCAGGACAATCAGGGGAGCGTGACGACGATGGCAGAGGAAACGCGAGGCTGCGGCCCCGTGGTGACCCGGCGCGCCACGCTGGGCGGGGCGGCAGCGGCCACGCTGCTGGCCGGCGGGGCGCGGGCGCAGCGCGGCTACCCCGAGCGCAGCGTGCGGATCATCGTTCCCTGGGCTCCCGGCGGCGCGGTGGACACGACGGCGCGGCGCATCGCGCAGCGGCTGAGCGAGGGGACCGGGCAGGCCTTCGTGGTGGAGAACCGCTCTGGCGCCACGGGCACCATCGGCACTGCCGAGGCCGCGCGCCAAGCGCCGGACGGTTACAACCTGCTGGCCATCGACAACACCTACGCGGTGATGCCCTACGTCTTCCGGCAGCTGCCCTTCGACCACGCGAACGGCTTCGAGCTGGTGACGGTGATGACCTTCACCCCCACCATCCTCGCCGTAGGAGCGAAATCTCCCTACCGGACCCTTGGCGAGGTGATCGCCGCGGCGAAGAAGGATCCGGAGAAGCTCACCTACGGCACTGGCGGCATCGGCAGCTCCTTGCACTTCGGCATGGAGGCCTTCCAGCAGGCCGCCGGCATGAAGCTGCTACACGTGCCCTTCCGCGGCGGCGGGGATGCGGACACGGCCTGCGTCTCCGGCCAGGTGGACATGGTGCTCACCTCCCTCTCCTCCGGCGTCGGCAACGTGAAGGGCGGGCTGATGCGGGCCATAGCCTTCAGCGGGTCGGAGCGGGCCACGGAGCTGCCCGACGTGCCCACCTTCGCCCAGGCCGGGCTGCCCGGCTTCGGCGTGGTGAACTGGTCCGGCCTCGCCGCGCCGAAGGGCACGCCGAAGCCCGTGATCGACAAGCTCTACGAGGAGACGGCCGCGGCCCTGCGCGACCCGGGCGTGGTCAGCTTCATGCAGGGCACCGGGTCCATCCCGGGCGGCATGCAGCCTGCAGCCTTCCGCCAGCTCCTGCAGGAGGAGAGCGAGCGCTGGCGGGTGGTGGCGGAGAAGGCGAACGTCGAGAAACAATGACCTTCTTCGCCCCGCCGCCCCGGATCGAGACCGAGGTCTTCACGCGCCTGCCGGACCGGTTCCGGCCCCCCCGCCGCACCGCCTGGAGCGACGCCAACCGCGCGGGCAAACCGGTGGACAGCTTCCTCGAAGGTCCTTCCTTCGACCGGCAGGGGCGGCTCTACGTCACCGACATCCCCTTCGGCCGCGTCTTCCGCGTCTCGCCCGAGGGGGAATGGGAGCAGGTGGCCGAGTATGACGGCTGGCCGAACGGGCTGAAGATCCACCGGGATGGGCGCATCTTCATCACGGACTACAAGCGCGGGATCATGCTGCTGGACCCCGACAGCGGCGCCGTGACGCCCTTCCTGGAGACCGCGCGCTCCGAGAGCTTCAAGGGCGTGAACGACCTCGTCTTCGGGCCCTCGGGCGAGATGTACTTCACCGACCAGGGGCAGACCGGCCTGCAGGACCCGACAGGGCGGGTGTACCGCCTGGGCACGGACGGGCGCCTGGACCTCCTGATCGACACGGTGCCCAGCCCGAACGGCATCGTCGTGGCGCCGGACGCCTCCTTCCTGCTGGTGGCGGTGACGCGGGCGAACCAGATCTGGCGCCTGCCGCTGCACGCGGACGGCAGCGTGACGAAGGCCAGCATCTTCTGCCACCTGCACGGCGGCCCGAGCGGGCCGGACGGGCTGGCGTTGGACGAGGAGGGCTGCCTGCTGGTCGCCCATGCCGGCTTCGGCACCGTCTGGCGCCTCTCGCCCCGGGCCGAGCCGCTCGCCCGCATCGCCTCCTGCGCGGGATGGTCCACGACCAACCTGGCCTTCCGGCCTGGCACGGCCGAGCTCTTCATCACCGAATCAGAAACCGGCACCATCCTGCGCGCCACCACAGACGCAGCGGGGCTGCCGCTCTTCTCCCACGCGGAGGCATGAGCATGGACCTGCCCGAACACGTCACCCCGGCGGCGCAGGCGACACGGCGCATCGGCTTCATCGGGCTGGGCGCGATGGGCGGCCCCATCGCGCGCCACCTCTGCAAGGCCGGATACCGCGTCGTCGGCTTCGATCTCAACCGCGCGGCGCTCGAGAGGCTGGAGCAGGCAGGCGGCACGGCAGCGCCCCACGCCGCCGGGGCTGCCGGCGGCGCCGACCTCCTCGTGGTCATGGTGGTAAATGGCGGGCAGGCCGAGGCCGTCCTCTTCGGAGAGGGCGGCGCGGCGGCGGCACTGCCGCGGGGCGCCACGGTCATCCTCTCCAGCACCCTGCCGCCGGACCACGCGGCGGCCATCGCCTTGCGGCTGGAGGGGATGGGATTGCTCATGCTGGACGCGCCCGTCAGCGGCGGCGTCACGGGGGCTGAGGCCGGCACGCTCACCGTCATCGCCTCCGGGTCCGACGCCGCCTACGAAGCCGCTGCCCCGGCTATCCGCGCCTATAGCGGCCAGCTCTACCGCGTGGGCGACCGCGCCGGGCAGGGCTCCACGGTGAAGCTGGTGAACCAGCTCCTCACCGCGACCCATATCGCGCTGACGGCGGAGGCGCTGGCACTCGGCGCGCGGGCGGGCGTCGATCCCACCCTCCTCTACGACGTGGTGGCGCACAGCGCCGGGCGTTCCTTCCAGTTCGAGAAGCGGGCGCCCCGCATGATCGCCGGGGATCACGAGCCGCAATCACGCGTGGACATCTTCCTGAAGGACCTCTCCATCGCCCTCGACGCCGCGCGCGGGCTGAACGCGCCCGTCCCCATCGCCGCCGCGGCGCACCAGGTCTTCACCATGGCGGCGGGCGCAGGCCTGGGCCCGAAGAGCGATACCGAGGTGCTACGCGTCTACGAATCCTTCGGCGCAGTCGATGTCGCCGAACTGGCGAGGAGGGCCAAGGCATGAGCGCCGGGACGCCGACCGTTCCCATCATCACCGCGGACACGATCACGAAGCTGCCGCCGGAAGCGGATGGCGCCGTTATCCTCTCCGGCTCGCATGGCGGGCGCTACCCGGGTTACCTGGCGGCGAAGGCCCATGTCCGCGCCGTGATCCTGAGCGATGCCGGTCTGGGCAAGGAGGAGGCGGGCATCGGCTCCCTCCCGTATCTCGAGGCCCTGGGCATCGCCGCCGCCACCGTCTCTCACCTCTCCTGCCGGATCGGCGACACGGCGGACATGCGGGCGCGCGGTGTCATCAGCCATGCCAATGCTCCGGCCCGCGCGGCAGGCGTCGCGCCGGGGATGAGCTGCATCGACGCGGCGGGCCTGCTGCGCAGCGCGCGGCATGTCCGCGCCACGGCGCCCACCCTGGGCGAGGCGCGCGGCGAGGTGCCGGTCCCGGGCGGCACACGGCGCATCCTGCTGCTGGATTCGGCGGCCCTGGTGACGCCCGGAGATGCGGGGCAGATCGTCGTCACCGGCTCCCATGGCGGGCTGGTGGGCGGTGCGCCCTACATGGCCCTGCGGACCGAAGGCTTCGCGGGCATCTTCCACGATGCCGGCATCGGCATCGAGAATGCCGGTACCACGCGCCTGCCCGCCCTGGATGAGCGCGGCATCGCCTCCTTCACCGTCTCCGCCGCCTCCGCGCGCATCGGCGACGCCGCCTCCGTCTTCCACGACGGCATCATCTCCGTGGTGAACGGGACGGCGCGTCGCCTGGGTGCCGCGCCGGGGATGCGCGCCTCCGAAGTGCTGCTCGATTGGGCGCGCCGATCCTGATGGGAACCTCCATGAGCCCTGCCGCCCGGTTCAAGGCGAAGCTCGCCGCCAACGAGACCACTCTTCTCCTCAACCCCGACTATCCCTCGCCGGGGCTGGTGGAGTTCTGCGGATCGCTCGGCGCCGATGCCGTGATGATCGACTGCGAGCAGGGCAGCGCCGGGCTGGAGGTGCTGGAGGACATGGCGCGCGCCGCGCGGCTGGCCGGCATCGCCTCCGTCGTCCGCGTGCCGTCGCCGGAGCCTTGGACGATCGAGCGACACATGTTCCGGGGCGTGGACGGCATCGTCATCCCGCGCCTCGACACGGCCGCCCAGGTGCGGCGCGCGGTGGAGGACATCCGCTACTGCTTCCCCAAGGCCTTCGAGCAGAAGGTGGTCATCATCCAGGTCGAGTCCGCCTCGGCGGTCGCGGAGCTGGACGGCTTCCTGGAGGTGCCGGGGATCGACTGCCTCTTCATCGGTGGCGTGGACCTCGCCAAGAGCGCGGGCTTCGCCGGCGACTACACGGGGCCGGAGATGGTCCGCACCATCGAGGAGACCACCGCCCGCATCCGCCGTGCCGGCAAGCCCACGGGCATGATGGTGAAGCCGCACGACATCGAGGCCTGGAAGGCGCGCGGGCCCTCCATGCTCTACGCGCACGTCAACGACTTCCTCGTCATGGGGGCGAAGGATTGGCGGGCGCGGGCCGGGATCTAGGGCCCGTCCAGCCGCCGCGCGATCGCCGCCGCCTCCTCCTGCAGCCAGGTCACCAGCTGGGCCCGGCGCTCCGGCTGCATCCGGCCCTCGATGGCCGCGATGCTCAGGGCGCCGGCCACCCGCTCCCCATGAGTGCGGATCGGCACGCCGACCGCCATCATTCCCGGCAGCACCAGGCCCGGATTGGTGGCGCAGCCCTCGGCGCGCGTGCGCTCCACCAGCGCGCGCAGCGTCGCGGCGGAGAAGCCGGGGAAGGCGCGCAGGCGGCCGGCATTGGCGGCGATCACGCGCTCCACCTCCTCGTCCGGAAGGGCGGCGAGGACGGCCAGGCTGCCTGCGCCGACCCCCAGCGGGCGCCGGTCCCCGACCGAGAGGGTGAGCGTCTTGATGGGATAGCGCCCTTCCTGGCGGGCCGTGCAGAGCGCGTCGTCTCCGGAGCGGATGCTGAGATACACCGTGTCCTCGCTGCGCTCCTCCAGCCGCACGAGGCTGGCGCGCGCCAGTTCCGGCACCCCGTGCCGTTCCGCGGCGCGGCGGCCCAGCGCATAGATCTCGAAGCCCAGATGGTAGTGCGGCGCGTCCGGATCCTGCTCCAGCAGCCCGGCCGCGACGAGGTGCGTCAGCAACCGGTGCGCCGTGGAGCGGGACAGGCCGGTCTGGGCGGCCACGTCGCCCAGCCGCGCGCCGCCGCGCCCTTCCGCGGCCACGGCGCGCAACAGCGCCAGGCTGCGCTCGATGCCCTGGTGGCCGCTCGACCCACTGCTCTCCATCCTTCGGAACTCCAGGCGCGGATCGGTGGCCCGCGGCGTTGACGAGCCGTTGCACCCCTCCCTATAAATCCCATCCAACAGGAATGCACGTCCCATTCAGTGGGACGATTCGGCGAACCTGACTGGTCGCCGCGATCCCGAAGAACAAGGAAGCGCCGCGTGCCCGATACCGTCACCGCCAACTCCGCCCTTGAGATGCAGGGCGGCGAGGCCATCGCCCGCATCATCCGCGCCTTCCACGGCGGCCCGATGTTCGGCATGGGCGGCTTCCAGCTCCTGCCGCTCTACGAGGCGGTGCGGCGCTTCGACATGCCACACCACCTGATGAACGACGAGCGCTCGGCGGTCTTCCTCGCCGACGCCTACGCGAAGGTCTCCGGGCGCGTGGGCTTGGCGGATGCGACGCTCGGGCCGGGCGCGACCAATCTCGTCACCGGACTGGCGGAGGCGCTGAACGCCGGCACGCCGATGGTCTGCGTCGTCGGCGACACGCATCGCGACCACGCCTGGAAGAACATGACCCAGGAGTGCCGGCAGACCGAGCTGCTGCGCCCCGTCTGCAAGGAGCTGATCCGGATCGAGGCGATCCAGCGCATCCCGGAGTTGATGCGCCGCGCCTTCATGGTCGCCACCACGGGCCGCCCCGGCCCCGTCGTCGTGGACGTGCCCGAGGACCTGATGCACGCCACCCACACCTTCCAGGCGGAAGAGTTCGAGGTGGACGCGATCCACGAGGCCGCCCCAGCTCTTCGGTGCCGCCCGGACGGGCGCGCGGTGGAACAGGCGGCGGCGCTGCTGGCCGGGGCGCGGCGGCCCTTCATCCTGGCGGGCGGCGGCGTCCACATCTCTGGCGCGGCCGAGACCCTCACGGGGTTCGCGCACGCCACGAACATCCCGGTCGCCCACACGCTGACGGGCAAGGGCGCCATTCCCTGCACGGACCCGCTGAGCGCCGGGCTATTCGGCCGCTACGACCGCATCGCCAACGGGCTGATCGACGAGGCGGACGTCATCCTCGTCGTCGGCTGCAAGCTCGGCGAGATCGCGACCAAGCGCTACACCGTGCCGGGGCCAGGCAAGACCATCATCCACCTCGACATCGTGGCGGAGGAGTTCGGCCGCACCCGGCGCGCGGACGTGCTCCTCTGGGGTGACGCCAGGCTCGGCCTCGAGGACCTGCAGGCGGCCCTCCTGGCGAAGGCGCCGGACACCAAGTCCCGCCTCGCCTCCTATGCCGGCGAGGTCCCGGTCCGCATGGCCAAGTGGCGGGAGGATGTGGCGCCTCGGCTGCACTCCACCGAGCGCCCGATCAACGTCGCCCGCCTCCTCACCGCCATCAACACCGTGCTGCCGGAGGATGGCATCCTCGTCGCCGATGGCGGCTTCGCGGCGCACTGGGGAGGGCTGCTCTTTGACACGAAGAGGGCCGGGCGCAGCTTCGTTCCCGATCGCGGCTTCGCATCCATCGGCTACGGCTTGCCGGGTGCCATGGGCGCGGCGCTGGCGGCACCGGGGCGGCCCGTGCTGTCGCTCACCGGCGACAGCGGGTTCTGCATGGTGCTCGGCGACCTGGAGACGGCGCGGCGGCTGGAATTGGACTTCACCGTCATCGTCGTGAACAACGCCGCTTCCGGCTACGTCAAGGCGCTGCAGCACCTGGTTTATGGGGCCGGAAACTATCATTCCTCGGATCTGACCGAGGTGAACTTCGCCGAGGTGGCCAAGGCCTTCGGCGTCACCGGGATACGCGTGGAGGATCCGGAGGGCATCGAGGACGCGCTGCGCCAGGCCATGGCCATTAAGGGCCCGGTGGTTCTGGACGTGATTGTCACGCGCGACCCGGCCAAGATGCTACCGGGCGTGGATAACCGCGCCGCCGTCATCAAGAAGGGCGACCGAATCGCCTGACGAGTGAGGCCAGGAACGACCAGGAGGAAGCAACCATGATCGAGCGTCGCGCCCTGCTGGGCGCGGCGGGGCTGGCCGCCCTGTCCGCGCCCGCTCTCGCCCAGACCGCTCCGCCCCCGGCCGGCTGGCCGGACCGTCCGGTCCGCCTCATCGTGCCCTATGCCGCTGGCGGCCCGACCGATGCGGTGGCGCGCATCCTGGCGGACCGGATGTCCAGCACCCTGCCCCAGCGCGTGGTGGTAGAGAACCGCGCGGGCGGAGGTGCGCTTCCCGGGACGGAGGCGGTGGCGCGGGCCCCGAAGGACGGCAGCACCTTGCTCTTCACCACGGTCGTCCACGCGGTGCACCGCGCCCTGCAGGGCGCGCGCCTCACCTTCGATCCGCTGGCGGACTTTGCGCCCGTGGCCCTGGTGGGCGTGGTGCCACAGGTCATCATGGTGCCGCCCAGCTCGCCGGTTCGGGACGTGAAGGGCTTGGTGGAGGACCTGCGCGCCAACCACCGGGCCTATGGCAGCAGCGGCGTCGGCGGCTCGTCCCATCTCGGCATCGAACTGCTGAAATCCATGGCTGGCGTCTCGGCCGACCATATCCCCTATCGTGGGACGGCCCCCGCAGTGGCGGATCTACTGGCCGGGCGCATCGCCCTGGTGATGGACAGCGTGGCCACCGGCGCGTCGCAGGTTCGCGCCGGCGCGCTGCGGGGGATCGCCACGACGGGGTTGCGCCGGTCCGAGGCTCTGCCCGACCTGCCTACCGTGGCCGAGACCATCCCGGGCTTTGAAGCGACCACCTGGAACGCCGTGCTCGCCCCGGCCGGCACGCCGCCCGCCGTGGTTGAGGCCATGTCGGCCGCGATCTGGAAGGCCATCGGCGACGGAGCCACCCAGGCGAGGCTCTCCGAGATGGGCGTTCAGGCACCCGCGCCCAACGACCGCAACCCGGCCGCGACGGCGCGCTTCGTTGCCGCTGAAACGACGAAGTGGGAGCGGCTGGTGAAAGAGGCCGGGATCACTGTGGAGTAAGATCGTCTCCTAGGTGGGCCGGCTCACTTGCGATCGGTGGTTCTGCCCGGAGCGTGGGATGCAGGGCCGCCATCGCCGCCTACAACGTCACCAGGCACCTCAAGGTTCTCCGATGGCGAAGACCCTTCCAAGCCATCTGCGATGCCCGAACCAGGGACTGCGCCATCTTCAAAATCACCCGTGCCACCTCATCCCGGGACCAAATGACTAGAGCGAAAGGGGCTTCTTGACCGTCGGCGGCTCGTCTTCATCGAGGGCCTCAGAAGTATAAGCCAGGGAAGGAGAGGTTGCGGTTCTATGGCCAGCCGTTTGGGACCGACCTGACGTTGGGGCCCGGAGTACGGTCTCAAGGTTGAGATTCCCAACCGCGTCAGCCCTGACGATCACCACTCCGGAGCCGGAGGTGGTTTCAAATTCCACGACGATCTTCTTGGATCCATCTGTGCCGTCGGTCATCTCCAACACGCGGAACGCTGGCTTGGCCGCGGCGATGGACGGGACAGGCAGGGTCGGTCCGCGCATGGAACCGCTGGAGATCGACTCCGACGTAGGCGCGCCAATGCTGGCGCTTCGATCGCTCCCCGTCGTGCCATGGCCGCGCGACGCCGAGTCCAGAGCAGCCTTTGGAAACCTGATAACTTTGGAGGAGCTGATCATCGCACGACTTTCCCTGACCACAGGCCGGCTTCCGGAAGCATCAATGTAGCGTAGCCGGATTCCATTAATCGGCATCTAACTGTTGCAGCCTTAAACGGAAGGCATCCCATGGGGGACGAGAGGTACAAAGGAGGATCAGGCGCGTTTTTGTCCATCGCAAGCTCCCACTGGCTGGCCTGACGCCCAGCCAGGAAGGACGGGGCGGACCCGATCCTCAGCGGCCGATTGCCAAGGCAGGGCACCCGAGGGTGGGATAGGTGAGAAGCGTAGCCGAAGGGGGGCTGCAGGACGACTGGCGTCGTCTCATGCCGTGTTCCCGGCCTGTGTCCCGAGACGGGGAGGCAGCTTTGGTCCGCCGGGACTTGCAACTGAATCTTTCGAGACTGGTTTGAGCGAAGCATGACGCCGCCCGGACCTTCTGATCCACTTCTTCAGAAAGCTGCCCAACTCGCATCCCACCCGGACTTTCCTCAGGCCGTTCATGCCTACTCGGTCGGCCTCGCCCGCCTCCGCGAGGCACCTCGCTTCGTGAACATCATCGCTTCCACCGACCTCCGCTGGCGGATCGTCGGCTTCCTCCTCTACCTGGACGCCGACCGCGAGCGCTTCGGGCCAGAAGGGGGCGCGACCTACGGCCGGCTGCTCGATCTATCGACACGGCAGGGCGACGCGACCCCACGGACCGTCCAGTCCCTCCTTGCTCTGCTGCAATTCTCAGGCCTGGTCCGGAGAACTGCCAGCCAGGCAGATCGTCGCGTCAAGTACTACCGACCAACCGATCGCATGGATGCTTTCGTCCGCGCATGGCTGCGATATGGAACGGCCGCGCTCGACATCCTGGAACCGGAAATGCAGCGTGGCCGGCTCGTAGAGAACCGCGCGTTTGTCGATGCCTTCTCCGTCTCAGGAGGTCGAGCGCATCTGGAGGATGTTGTTCCCTTAGCAGATCGCGTCCCTGCGCCGCTCTCCTCGCTCAAGGCCATGCTGGGAAGCTATTCGGTCATCCTTGCCGTGCTGCTGGCCCATTTCGAGGACGTCCCCACGCCGAGCCGCCGCAGCATAGCAGGACGGTTCGGCCTATCGCGCAGTCAGGTTGACCTTGTCGTGCAGGCCGGCAGAGACAAGGGCCTTTTTACGATCGACACAAACGCCAATCTCATCCCGACGCCGGCGCTTGAGGACAGCTTTCATCGCTGGATCTCGATCGAGCTTGCGTTCTACGCGTCCCACATGCGCCCTTAACCCAGTTCCACACCGGATTGAGCGCCATCGGTACGTCCCATGGCCGCGCGCCGGCCGACATGGCGATGCTCTCGCGCGTGCACCTCTTCGCTCCGGGCGTGGTCTTCTACGACCACCCTGTCCTTCGTCGATGCCGTCACGGCGATCCCTTATCAGCGGGACCGCACCTTAGTCGCGCTCAGCTATTCCGGCGCGGGGCGCAGCTCGCGGGCGCCGGACGTCCCGACCCTCGCGGAACTGGGCTCTCGCGCCAGCACCGATTTCCGCTTCTTCGCCCCAGGTGGCACGCCGCAGCCGATCATCCAGCGGCTCTCGGGGGAGCCCCGGCGGATCATACTTTCCGCCGCGACGGAGATGCGGCTGAAACCGCCGGCCATCGATCCCGTGGGCGGCACGCCGGAGGAGTTCGCGCCCTGCGCCGCCGGGGAGAGGGCAAAGTGGGGCGACCTCACCTCAACACGCCGCGAAGAGCCGCTGAGGTTCACCCCGTGAGAGGCCGACTCTTGGCCAAACTCTCCCGCAGGACCTGCATGCTCGTCCGTAGTGCCGCCCGCTCATCCGTTCCGTGCAGAGGATGCAGGTAGTCAATCTCCACCGCCAGGAGCCCATCATAACCTGCTCCCCGAAGCAGCTGCACCACGGCGGCGACATCAACCACCCCGTGGCCGAGAGGCACGCTCGGCCAGGAGGTGAAGGCGTCTCCGGCGCCGGCCAGGGGAGCCACGTCCTTCAGGTGCGTCGCCCGCGTCCAGGGCGCGAGGCGTCGGACCACGACCAGCGGATCCTCCCCCAGCCGCACGTTGTTCGCGGTGTCCAGGCACACGCCGAGCCAGGCCGAATCTACCCGCTCCAGCAGTTCCACGAGTTCTTCGGAAAACAGGTCGAGATGGTTCTCGATCGCCATCACCACGCCCTGCGCTTCCGCCACTGGCAGAAGGCTGCGCAGGAGGGGCAGCAGCGCGTCGCGGTGCGAGGGCCAGTCGGCGGGCCGGGTCCGGCGCCCGCCACAGCAGATCCGCATCACCCCGGCGCCCACGCGCCGCGCTGCGGCCAGATGCCGCGCAAGATCTTCCACCGCCTCCGACCGCGTCCCCGAGCCGAGGCCGTTCGGATGCCCCCAGGCCCAGACCCGCTGGAGCCCATTCGTATCCAGCCTCTCTCGCAGGCGGTCCAGAAAGGGATCGTCAGCAGGCAGATAGCATGCCTCGAGCGAGACGCCCTGGGCGCCGAGTTCCAAGGCCCGGTCCAGGAAGCCCCAGACATCGAGGCGCTCGCCGGGATCCGTTTCCAGGCCGGGGTAAGCGTCCCCGAAGTAGCGGTGGAAGCAGTAGGAATCGATTCCCGGTATCATCACGCCACCCGCGCCAGTGCCGGCGCGAAGAGCGGCGATGCGCCCGACGCCGCGGCCAGCTCCTCCGCCGCGCCCAACAGAACCTGAGCCAGTGCTTCCATCCGCGCGCCGGTCAGCCGCGCGCTGGGTCCGGCGATGCTCACCGTGCCGCAAACCGAACCCGATCCGGGGCGGCGTATCGCGGCCGCCATGGCAGAGGTGCCGGCCTCGTAGGTTTCGTGCGCCACCGCGTAGCCGCGCCGTCGCGTCTCCTTCAGGCTGTCCAGCAGCCCCGCCACGCCGCGCGGCGCGCCCGGCCCGGCCTCTGCTCCGGCTGAGAAGCCCTGGCGGGCCACGAGTTCCAGCGCGGCGTCATCCTCCATCGTGCCGAGCCAAGCGTAGCCGTTGGCCGTGCAGGACAGCCGCACCTCGGCCCCTGCATCCGGGTCGGGATCGTAGCGTAGCCCGTGGCGCGCGCCCTGTGCCTTGGCCACCCAGGTCAGCCGGTCACCGTCGATCACCGCCAGGCGCACCAGCTCGCCCGCCTGCTCCGCCAGCCTGTCCAACACGGGCTGGGCGATGTCAGTGATGCCGTTGGCGGAGAGATAGGTAAAGGCGAGGGAAGCAATCCGAGCCGTCAGGCGATAGGGGCCGCCCTCCTCGTCCTGCCGGACATAGCCGCTGGCGCGCAGGTCTCCCAGCAGCCGGTGGGTGGCGCTGCGCGGAATGCCGAGCCGGTCAGCCACCACGTGCAGGGGTAGCCCCGCCGCGTGCGGGGCCAGCAGTTCCAGGATGGCAAGAGGCCGCTCGCGCTGGTTCGTCATCAGTCACCCCCAGTCCATGCCGCTTATCGCATCCCGCGGGGAATGGATCAACATTCCAGTTGGAATGCCATTCCAGTCGTCATACTCTCGTCGAAAGAAGTGCCGGACCAGAGGCACACCCTGTGGAGGAGCCCCAGAAATGACCCTGTCCCGCCGTCCTCTCATGGCCGCTCTTCTGGGCGCCGCGCCCCTAGCGGTTCCGGCCCTGGCCCAAGCCCCGGCCGCGCGGGACGACACCTCTCGCCCCATCACCCTCGTTGTCGCCTGGCCACCTGGTGGGGGAACGGATTTCGTCGCGAGGCTCCTGGCCGAGCAGATGGCGCGGGAACTGGGCCAACCCGTCGTGGTGGAGAACCGCGCGGGCGCCAGCGGCACCATCGGCCACGCCGTCGTCGCCAGGGCGCGGCCCGACGGTTCCACCATCCTCCTCGGGGTCAATTCGACCTACGCCATGGCGCGGCACCTCTTCCCCGGACGTGGCTACGACGACGAGCGGGATTTCGTCCCGATCGGCCGCCTCGCCACCATTGCCGCTTATCTCTGCGTCCATCGCGATTCCCCGATCCGCAGCGTGACGGACCTCATCGCGGCGGCGAAGGCGGCGCCGGGCCAGATGACCTACGCCTCTCCAGGTGCGGGGAGCTCGGGCCACCTCGCCCCGGAGCTCTTCTTCAAGATGGCCGGAATCCAGGTGGAGACCGTCACCTACCGCGGCGGCGCGCCGATGGTGCAGGCCATGCTCTCCAAGGAGGTGAACATGGCCTTCCTCGACGTGGTGACGGCGCTCCCCTACGTCCGCTCAGGCGAGCTGCGCGCCCTTGGCATCGGCAGCCGGAACCGCCTGGACCTGACCCCGGACGTGCCCACCGTCGCCGAGGCCGGCGTGCCAGGCTTTGAATGCAACAGCGACTACGCCCTGCTCGCCCCGGCGCGGACGCCCGACGCCGCCATTCGCAGGCTGCACGCCGCCGCCGTCGCCGCTCTGCAGGCCCCAGCCGTGAGGGATCGTCTGACCGCGAACGGCTACGTCCTTGAGCCTGGCACGCCGGAGGAATGGCCGGCTTATCTCCGGGCCGAGGCGAACAAGTGGGGCGACGTGATCCGCTCACGCGGCATCACCCTTGAGTAGGACGGGTGGCGGGCATGCCTGACGGCGCGGGAGTGGCGGCCCAGGGCCCGGCCGAAGAGGTCGACCTGCTGGTGATCGGCGCCGGGGCGGCCGGCATGACCGCAGCCCTGGTGGCCGCGCTGGAAGGTCTTCAGGTCCTGCTCTGCGAGAAGACCTCCATGGTGGGCGGCACCACCGCCACTTCCGCCGGCACGGTCTGGGTTCCCGGCACCAGCCAGAGCGCCGCCGCCGGCGTGCCGGATTCCAGCGCCGAGGCCGCCCGCTACCTGGCATCGGTCATTGGGACCCGGGGTGGCGAGGCGCAGCGCGCCGCGTTCCTGGAGGCCGGCCCCCTCGCCCTGGACGACCTGGAGCGGCGGAGCGAGGTCCGCTTCGTGGCCGCGAAGGCCCATCCGGATTATCTCGGCAATCACCCCGGCGCCGCCTTCGGGGGCCGCGCGCTCGGCCCGGAGCCCTTCGACGGCCGCCTGCTGGGCGCGGAGGACTTCCAGCGGGTGCGGCCGCCGCGCCCCGAGTTCATGGTGCTGGGCGGCATGATGGTGGCGCGCGCGGACATCGCGCCCCTGCTGAAGCCCTTCGCCTCCTCCGCCAACCTGGTGCAGGCAGTGCGGCTGCTGGCGCGGCACGTGCGGGACCGGCTTCGCCACCGCCGCGGCACCCGGCTGGTGATGGGCAACGCGCTCGTGGCGCGGCTTCTCTACAGCCTGCGCCGCCAGGGTGTGCCGATCCGCTTCGACACCGCGTTGGTGAGACTGCTGCACGAGGGCGGACGGGTGACCGGCGCTGTGCTGCGCGGCCCTGGCGGCGAAAGGCCCGTCCGCGCCCTGCGCGGGGTGATGCTGGCGACCGGCGGGGTGGCCTGGAACCCCGAGCTGCGCGAGCGCCTGTTTCCCGAGGCGGCGCGCCCGCTCTCCCTGGCGCCGGAGGGCAACACCGGGGATGGCATTGTGGCAGGGCTGGGCATCGGCGCGGAGCTCGACGATGCCGGGGGCAGCGCTGGGCTGTGGATGCCGTGCTCCGTGCTGGAGCGGCCCGACGGGACCCGCTCCGTCTGGCCGCATATCCTGCTCGACCGGGCCAAGCCCGGGCTGATCGCCGTTGACGGCCACGGCAGGCGCTTCACCAACGAGTCTGACTCGTATCACGACTTCTGCATGGGAATGCTGCGCGCGGGGGCGGCCCCCGGCCGGCCGGCGCACCTGGTCTGCGACCGCAGCTTCATCCGCGACTACGGTATCGGGCTGGTCCACCAGGGGACGGCGCGGCTGAAGCCCTTCCTCGAGGCCGGCTACCTGATCGAGGGCGCGACGCTCGGAGAGCTGGCCCACCGGATCGGCGTGCCACAGGCGGCGCTGGAGCAGACCGTGGCCGAGCACAACCGCTACGCCGGGAATGGCGTGGACGAGGCTTTCGGCAAGGGCAGCTCCCCGATGAACCGCTTCAATGGCGACCCGGAGAACAGGCCGAATCCCTGCCTGCGGCCGATCGGGCCAGGCCCCTTCTACGCCGTGGCCGTGCAGCCAGCGGATCTGGCGGGTAGCGCGGGGCTTCGCGCAGATGGCGACGGCCGGGCGCTGGATGCCGCGGGGCAGCCAATCAGGGGCTTGTATGTCGGCGGGAACGACATGGCCTCCATCTTCCGGGGCACCTATCCCGGGCCGGGCACGACGATCGGGCCTGCCATGGTGCTCGGCTGGCGCACCGCGCGGCACGCCGCTGGACTACCGGTATGACGGCGCTGTCCATGCCACTGGTGCCTGTCGCGCGCTGGACCAGGCACGCTCCACGGGGCTCGCGATCGACGATCAGCCTCACGGCCGTCAACACATCCTCGGGGAGCCCGCCATGACGCCCACCTTCTCCCTCTCCGCGCTGACCGCGCTCGAGCTTCCGCCCCCTGCTCTGATGGAAGTAGCCGCTGCGACCGGCTGCTCCTATGTGGGCCTGCGCCTGATCCCCGTGGTGCCCGGCGGTGCCGCCTATCCGCTGATGGACGATCCCGAGCTTCTGCGGCGGACGCTGACCCAGAGCCGGGACAGCGGCGTCGGTGTCGCCGATCTGGAGATCGTCATGCTGCGGCCGGAGACGGACGTGACAGCCTTCCGCCCCTTCCTCGATGTGGGTGCGGCGTTGGGGGCGCGCCATGTCCTCGTCGCGGGATACGACGACGACCGTGAACGGCTCGTCGACAACTACGCAGCCTTTTGCCGCGAGGCTGCAGCGTTCGGGTTGACCGGCGACCTGGAGTTCATGCCCTGGACGGCAGTGCCGGACCTGGCCACGGCGATCGATATCGTCGGGCGGGCCGCGCAGCCGAACGCAGGCATCCTGATCGACGCCCTGCATTTCGATCGCTCGGATAGCCGATTGCCCGACATCGCGGACGTGCCCCGGGAGTGGCTGCACTACTGGCAGCTTTGCGATGCACCGGCAGCGAGGCCCTCGAGCACGGCGGAGTTGCTGCACACTGCTCGTGCCGAGCGCATGATCCCTGGGGAAGGGGGCCTTGACCTGAAGGCACTCGCGCGGGCCATGCCGGACGACCTCGTGGTGAGCCTGGAAATTCCCATGCTTGACCTGGCGCGAACCGTTCCGGCCCGGGACCGGGTTTCGCGCGCGGTGGATGCCGCGCGGAAGCTTCTGGCAAAGGCTCCTGCCCGCGGCCATTGACCTGGCTCGCCAGGCGTTAGGGTCCCTTGCCTGCGACACATCGCAAGCCCGAAAGGCCCTCTTGCCCAGGGTCCGGCCTCAATCAGCACCAGAAGGCGGCGATCGCGGCAGTGGGCTGAGATTGTCCGCGAGCTTGTCGTAGCTGGTGCTGAGGCGGCGGAAGTCTTCCAAGCAACCGACCGCGGCTTCAATGCGCCAGCGGCAGCCCGAACGCAGCACGTGTACGATGCCGCTGATAACCCGGCGGTCGTCCTGCCGGTGAGCGCCGGGCTGGTTCGTGGGCATGAACGGCTCGATCACGGCCCACCTCACCCCTGCCTGCCCGCTACAGCATTGACGTTCCCTTTCCACTCGTCCTTTGCACTATTTTTTCTAGTGGGTTTTTTGTATCATCAACCATCTTGCGTCCTTTATGAATTCTCCGCCTTGTAGATGTGAGGCCGGAAAGCTACCTCCACCGGCAGGATTGGGTTTCCAGCCGCGTCTCCCCGCAGGGAGCGGGTGGTTTCAATGCCGGATCAAGAGAACAGGAGGCCGAACGTGGCCCGTCTTCCCCTCCGCACTCCCGAGGATGCCCCCGAGGAGGCCCGCGAGCGTCTCCTTGCCGCGCAGAAGAACAACGGCTTCCTGCCGAACCTCGTGCGCCTCCTGGCCAATGCGCCGACGGCGTTGGAAACCTACCAGGTCGTCTCCGGCATCAACGCCCGTGCGGGCCTGACCTTGGCCGAGCGCGAGGCGGTGCAGATCACCGCGGCCGCAACCCATGGCTGCGGCTTCTGCGTGGCGGGCCATACGGCCATTGCCACCAAGAAAGCCGGGTTGGACCATCCCACGGTCGAGGCGCTGCGCGGAGTCGAAGCACCGGCGGACCCGCGCTTGGCCGCCGTGGCCGCCTTCACCTCCGCCGTGATCGCCTCCCGCGGCGCGGTCTCCGACGCCGACCTGACCGCCTTCAAGGCCGCGGGCTTCACGGACGCGAACGCGCTGGAGGTCGTGCTGGGTGTCTCCCTGGCCACGCTCTGCAACTTCGCCAACAACCTCGGCCAACCCGAGCTGAACCCGGAGCTGGCACAGTTCCGCTGGGACGGCCCGGCGAAGCAGGCGGCCTGAGCGAGCCATCGTGGCCATCTCCCTCGACCCCGCACTGCGCTCCTGGCTGGATGAAGCGGCCACCGGGCTGGACCGGGGCACGGCCGATCCCGCATCGGTGCTGCCGCGCCTGGCCGCCGCCGGAGTCTTCCGCATCGGCGTGCCGGAGGAGCTAGGTGGGACCGGGGGTGACGTGACGGACGCGGTGGAGGCGGTGGCCGCCATCTCCGAGCGCTCCCTGGCCGCGGGCTTCGTGGCCTGGGGGCATCGCACCTTTATCGAGTACCTGCTGCAAAGCCCGAACGACGCTCTTCGCGACCGCCTGCTGCCCGCGCTGCTGGCGGGCGAGGTCGCGGGCGCGACGGGCATGTCGAACGCCATGAAGGCCCTGGCGGGGCTGGAGGAGATCGGCATCGCTGCGCGGCAGGAGGGTGAGCGCCAGGTTTTGGACGGCCGCCTGCCCTGGGTGACCAACCTGCGGGCGCAGGGCTTCCATGTCGCCGCCGCAGTGGCGCCGCTGGAGGGCGGGGAGCCCTTCTGCGTCTCCCTGCCGAGCGATGCGCACGGCCTCCAGCGCTCCGACGACCTTGACCTCCTGGCCATGCGGTCGACGTCCACCGCCGCGGTCGATATCCGGGCTGTCCCGGTGGGGCCGGAGAACGTGCTGCACCCCAACGCCGGGCACTGGCTGCCGCGGGTGCGCCCGGCCTTCCTCGGGCTGCAATGCGGCATGTCCATCGGCCTGGCCCGCCGCGCCCTGGCCGAGGCGGCCGCCTGCGGTGGCGCTGCTCGCCACGTGCTGCTGGAGCCGGTCGCCCGCCTCACGGCGGATCTCTCGGCGCAGCAGCGCGCCTTGTTCGAGGGGCTGCAGGACGGCCGCTTCGTCGCGGACGCCCCTTCCCTCTTTCGCATCCGCATCGCCCTGGCGGAGATCGTGGCTGAGGCCACAGGGCTGGAGCTGCAGGCCTCCGGCGGCCGCGCCTACCTGACCGTGCCAGGCGAGGGCTTCGCCCGCCGCTGGCGCGAGGCGGCCTTCATCCCGGTCATCACACCCAGCCTCGTGCAGCTCCGCGCGGCTCTCGCCGGGCAGGCCGCGCGTGCCGCTTGATAGCGGGGGCATGAACGACGCCACCTCGCTGCGGGCGGAGGGCCTCGCCCTGCGCTACCCCGGCGCGGAACGGCCGGTGCTGGCCGGGCTCGACCTGGAGCTACATCCCGGTGAGATCGTGGCCGTGCTGGGACCCAGCGGCGTCGGCAAGTCCAGCCTGCTGCGCGTGCTGGCCGGGCTGGAGCGCCCGAGCGCCGGGCGCGTGCTGATGCATGGCGCGCCGCTGGCCGGCGTGCATCCGCGTGTGGCCATCGCCTTTCAGGACCCCTCCCTCCTGCCCTGGCTCTCGCTGGAGCGGAACGTCGCCTTCGGTCTGGACTTCCACCACCAGCCCAGGCTTTCCGCGGAGACGCGCCGCGCGCGGGTGGATGCCGCGATCGCTGCTGTGGGGCTGGAGCACGCGCGCCACAGCCCGCCCTCCGCCCTCTCCGGCGGCATGGCGCAGCGCACCGCCCTCGCGCGCTGCCTGGCGCGGGAGCCGGAGGTGCTGCTGCTGGACGAGCCCTTCGGCGCGCTGGACGAGGTGACGCGGGAGGAGATGCAGCACCTGCTGCTGCGCCTCGTCTCCCGCCTCCGCACGGCTACCCTGCTCATCACCCACGACATCGACGAGGCCCTGCTGCTGGCCGACCGCCTGGTGCTGCTGGGCGGCGCGCCCGCCGGAGTGATCGGCGAGTGGCGCATCGACCTGCCCCGCCCGCGCGACGAGATGGTGGCGGAGCTGGGTGCCTTCCGCGTCGAGATCCTTCAGACCCTGCGCACCGCCATCCGGCAGCGCCACTGACGAGGCCCGCCATGCCGACCGAGCTTTTCTCCCGCCGCGACGCCATGCGCCTGGCCAGCCTGTTCACGGCAGCGGGTGCCGCGCCGCTGCTGCGGACCCGTGCCGCACAGGCGCAGGCAGCGGACGCGCCGCTGCGGATCGGCTACCTGCCCATCACGGACGCCACGCCGCTGCTGGTGGCGCACAACAACGGGCTCTTCGAGGCCGAGGGCATCCGGGCGGAGAAGCCCACCCTCCTCCGCTCCTGGGCGCAGGTGATCGAAGCGTTCCTCGCCGGGCAGGTGGACGTGGTCCACGTCCTCTCCCCCATGGCGGTCTGGGCTCGCTTCGGCAGCAAGGCGCCGATCAAGGTGGTGGCCTGGAACCACATGGACGGCTCCGCCCTGACGGTGGCGCCGGAGATCAACGCCGTCGCGGAGCTCGGCGGCAAGACGGTGGCGGTGCCCTTCTGGTACTCCATCCACAACGTCGTGCTCGGCATGCTCCTGCGCGAGGCGGGGCTGACGCCTGTCACGCGCCGCACGGGCAGCCCCGCGCCGAACGAGGTGAACCTCGTCATCATGGCGCCGTCCGACATGGTGCCGGCGCTCGCGGCGAAGCGCATCGCCGGCTACATCGTGGCCGAGCCCTTCAACGCCGCGGCCGAGGCGCAGGGCGTCGGCAAGGTGCTGCGCTTCACCGGCGATGTCTGGCGCGACCACGCCTGCTGCCTCGTCCTCATGAACGAGCGCGACCTGGAGAGCCGCCCGGACTGGTCGCAAAAGGTGGTGAACGCCATCGTCAAGGCGCAGGTCTGGACGCGCGACCACCGCGCGGAGACGGCCCAGCTCCTCTCGCGCGACGGTGCCAACAAGTACACGCCGCACCCGCTGCCCGTGCTGCAGAAGGTGCTGGCCCCGGCGGAGGGCGACCGGGCGGCCTACCTCGCCTCCGGCGCCATCCGCCACGCGGACTGGAGCAACCGCCGCATCGACTTCCAGCCCTATCCCTTCCCCTCCTACACGGAAGAGCTGGTGCGCCGCCTGAAGAGTACCCTGGTGGAGGGCGACCGTTCCTTCCTGGAGGCACTGGACCCGGCCGCCGCGGCGCGGGAACTGGTGGACGACCGGCTGGTGCGCCGGGCCATCGAGTCCGTGGGCGGCCCCTCCGCCTTCGGCAACCCCGAGGGCTGGGCGCGCACCGAGACGATCGCGGTCTGAGGGGGCCTGGCATGTCGGACCAGGCCGCCGCTCAGGAGGCCCCGCGCGCCCTCCCCTCGCTGCCCTCCCCTCGCGCGGGAGGCGGGCTGGGGCGGCTCGGGCTCGGGCTCATCGGCATCCTCGTCATCCTGGCGGCCTGGTGGGCTGGCACGGAGTTGCTGGCGCCTGCGGGCAGCATGGCACGCCGCTTCGCGCCGGGCGGAACCCTGGCCAGCCTGGCGGATCTGCTGACCCAGCCGGACCTCGCGCTCCATGTCCTTGCCAGTCTGCGGCGCGTGCTGGCCGGGCTGGCATTGGGGCTGCTCGTTGGCGTGCCGCTGGGGATTGCCGTGGGAAGCCTGCGCATGTTGGAAGCGGCGACCTCTCCGGCCTTCCAGTTCCTGCGGATGATCTCGCCCCTCTCCTGGATGCCCCTGGCCGTCATGATCTTCGGCGTGGGCGACCAGCCGATCCTCTTCCTCCTCGCCTTCGCGGCGGTCTGGCCGATCATGCTGAACACGGCGGCCGGGGTGCGGGCGCTCGACCCGCGCTGGCTCCAGCTGTCGCGCAGCCTCGCCGCCACGCGCTGGGAAACGCTGTGGTGCGTGGTGCTGCCGGGCATCCTCGGCCCGATGCTGACGGGCGTGCGCCTCGCCATCGGCATTCTCTGGATCGTGCTGGTGCCCTGCGAGATGCTCGGCGTCTCGGCCGGGCTGGGCTACATGATCCTCGATGCCCGGGACCGGCTGGCCTACTCGGAGCTGATGGCGGTGGTGCTGCTGATCGGGCTGCTCGGCTTCCTGCTGGACGCGGCGGCGCAGGGGCTGCACAGGCTGCGGGGCGCCTGAGAGGCCCGCTTCCCGAAGCCGTGCCGGCATCCGCCCCTCAGGCGCACCGGCCTAGCTGGCGTGGCACAAGCCGCAGTCCTACGATCCCGCCCGCCTGACAGGCGCAGCAACCGCATGGAGTGCACGGCATGGATCACCCGCTTCGCATCGGCATCTGGGCGCTCGTGCACGGCAACCGTGCGGCGCTGCGCGACCCACTGGAGCCCTACGATGCTTCCTGGGACCGGAACAGGCGCCTTGTGCTGGAAGCGGAGCGGCTCGGCTACGACTGCGTGCTCGTCGCCCAGCACACCATGAATCCTCACCGGACCGATCTCGGCCAGCTCGAGGCCTGGACATCCTCCGCGGCACTGGCCGCGCAGACGCGGCGGATCGAGATCATCGCCGCGATCAAGCCGATGCTCTACCACCCGGTGGTCCTGGCGAAGATGGCATTGCAGATCGAGGAGATCAGCGGCGGGCGCTTCGCCATCAACCTGGTGAATGCCTGGAACCGCAAGGAGATCGAGGATGCCGGCCTCGTCTTCCGCGAGCACGACGAGCGCTACACCTACGGCGCCGAGTGGCTGGAGGTGGTGGAGCAGCTCATGCGCGGCGAGGAGGTGAACCACGACGGCCGCTTCTTCCAGGTCAGGAACTACAGGCTCGAGCCGCGTTCCGCGACGCGCGCCCGGCCTCGCATCTACGTGGGCGGTGAATCCCCGCCGGCGCGCGACCTGGTTGCCGCGCAGGCCGATGTCTGGTTCATCAACGGCCAGCCGTTGGAGGATGTGAAGGCCCTTATCGCCGATGTGCGGCAGCGTCCCCGGCGCGGCGAGCCTGTCCGCTTCGGACTCTCCACCTTCGTCATCGCGCGTGAGACCGAGGCTGAGGCACGTGCTGAGTATGAGCGCCTGCTCGCCTTGGCGAAGCAGGACGCCGACATCAAGGCCTATGTGAAGGCGAACACGGACGCCGCCGTGGCCATGCGCAAGACCCAGGCGAAGTTCGAGAGCGTGGGCACGAATGGTGGCACCGCCGGCGGTACGGTGGGAAGCTACGATCAGGTGGCCGAGCGGATCGCCGCCTTCCACGCCGCCGGGATCGACACCCTGCTCACCCAGTTCCAGCCCTTCGAGGCGGAGATGCGACGCTTCGCGGAGCATGTGATGCCGCGCCTGGCGCATCTCCGCGCGGTGCCCGCGGCCGTGCCGGAAAGCGCGGCGTGAGCGGAGGAGTGACGACCCGGCGCGGCCTTGTCGCTGGCGGGCTGGCCGCCCGCTTCCTCTGGCCGGGCAGCACCTCGGCACAGGGGGCCTGGCCGAGCCGTCCGCTGCGCCTCATCGTCCCCTTCCCGCCCGGTGGCGCCTCGGACCTTCTCGGGCGGCTCATGGCGGATGGGCTGACCGCCCGGCTCGGGCAGCCCGTCGTCGTCGAGAACCGTGGGGGGGCCGCCGGCCTGACCGCCGCCGAGTACGCGTCCAAGCAACCGGGCGACGGGCATACCCTGCTCCTCGGCACACAGCCGACCCAGGTCTTCAACAAGTTCCTCTACAGCCGCCTTCCCTACGATCCGGACCGCGACTTCACGCCGCTGAGCACGGTCGCCTCGGTCCCCTACGTGCTGGTGGTCACTCCCGGCCTGCCGGCCGCGGATCTTCCCGGGCTCATCGCCTATGCGCGCGCCCATCCCGGGCGCCTCAACTACGGCTCCTCCGGCATCGGCGGCGGCATGCACCTGGCCACGCATCTCTTCGCCGAGAGGGCTGGTGGCGACATGGTGCATGTTCCCTACCGCGGGGCTGCCCCGGCCGTCACCGCCCTGGTACAGGGCGAGGTGCAGCTGATGGTGGATCTGGTGCCGAACAGCCTGCCCCTCGTGCGGTCCGGCCAGCTCCGTGCCTTCGCGGTGGGGCTGCCGGAACGGACGCCGCTGCTGCCCGGTGTTCCGACCTTCCACGAGCACGGGATCACCGACTTCGACGTGCCGTCCTGGTTCATCCTCGTCGCCGCCGGGCAGATCCCGCTGGAGGCGGAGGAGCGGCTCCGCGCTGCCGCCGAGGGGACCGTCGCGGACCCCGCCTTCGCGGCCCGGCTGGAGGCTGTCTCGGCCCAGCCCATGCCGATCTCCGGCCCGGCGCTGCGGGACTTCCTGGCGGAACAGGGCGCGCGCTGGGAGGCGGTGATCCGCAGCGCGAAGGTCCGGCTGGACTGATGATGGCCGGCGAAAGCCTCAGGCCCCGCCGGAGGTGTTCCTGACGCCTCGGGCACCATCTCCAGCAGGTCCAGCACCGCCCGGCTCAGGCCCGACCGCCGCCATGCGATACTGAATCGGCCCGGACCTCCTGATGGGGGCTGGTCAGGCACCGAGCGCGACTCCTGCGAGGTGTGCCCGTGATCCCAAACGCCCTTGAGGCAGCATCCCGCCGCTGCGGTCAAAGGTTCGGCGGAAATGGCGCGTCTGATACTGCCGGCGCAGTCAGGTTGAGGACCTGCCGGGCGGACATCCATGCGCGGGGACCGATCCATGGTGCCCAAGCCGTCACCGGATCCTTTTCAGGCTGAAGCGTTGCTGAGGCGACATGCGTGACGCATCCCGCCAGCCCGATGTTGCTTGAACGAGGCACGGGCTGGACACCGCCATGAAGGAACCGAGCAGTGACCGTGGAGACGGTGGAATTCAGCGCCAGGCAGCAGGATGCCGGCGACGGCTCGCCGGGAGCGGTGGCCGCCTTTCCGTACGACCGCATGACCGTGGAGCGCTTCCGGGAGGCATTCCCGCGGGCGCGGTGGCGCGACGACCTGAAGGCCTGGTTCGTGCCGGGCAAACGGGCCGAACGGCGCCTGACGGCATGGATGGGCCGGGAATGGTCGGGCGTGCTGGCCTATGCCGACGAGCGCGGCCGCGATGCCTTCGCCTTCGAACCGATCACGAGCCCCTATCTGGAGGCCGCTGACGACCTGGTGGTCCGGACGCCGTATTCCCGGACCGTCATCGCCGAGCTGCGGGCGGTTCCATGGGCCCGGTGGGACCCGGCCGAGAAGGCGTGGCGCGTGCCGTTCCGTTCATTCGAGGAGTTGTACAGGCGCTGGCCCGCCATCGAGGACGCGGCCCGCATGGCCGAGCCTGAGGCCCGACGACGGCGCGAGGAGGAGCGCAAGGCTTCCGCAGAGCACGGGGACCGGCGAGCCGAGGCCGCCGAGCGACGCCGGAAGCGGTATCCGGTGGGCGAGGATGCCTCGCCGCCGCTCGACCGCGTTGTGATGACCCATCTGGGATGCGTGGTATTCGAGGCGATCACCGGCGAGCTTGTGGAGCCCGAGATCGCCGCCCGCTTCTACCCCGGTGTCGTTCCTGACGCCGGGGCGCTGATCTGGGCGGCGTGGCGCAGGCCGGCCCAGGCCGAGCTGGTTCAGGCCTGGCCCGCGCGGACACCGCCGAGCCCCGCCGAGCTGGCCCGCGGCTGGTGGCAGCCGACCATCGAGGTGCTGCGGGAGGAACGCCGCAGCGCAGCATCCCTGGAGCGCGCGCAAGCGACGCGCCGGTCCAGAGCGCCGTGAGTGTCCGTGCCTTGGGCAGTGCTGCCCGTGTTGTGGCGCGGCGCGGTGCCTCCTTTCGGTTTCCTTGCGCGGCCGGCCTCTTGTTGCGCAGTCGTTGACGACTATTGCGGTAAGATCATACTGCAGCGGTAAATCTGGGCAGGAATGGCTGGTCCGCACCCAGCGACGGCCCGTTCCTTCACAGCCCGATGATCGCGAAGGATTGCGGCTGGCCATGCGTTTCCGCACGCACCTCGCACTCCTGGTCCTCTCGCTGGCCACTCCTCCCCTCGTGCTGGGCAGCGGCTTTCTGCTGCGGGAGGCCCAGGAGAGGCGGTTGGCCGAGTTGCAAGGCCTGGCGAACCAGGCCCAGGCCCTGGCGGCGGCCGTGGACCAGGAAATCGCGGGGATGCAGAAGGCCGCGGAGGTCATGGCCCTCGCACTCACGCCCGAGGAACTGCAGGAGCCGGAGCGGCTTCGGACGCGCTTCCAGTCGATGCTGGCGCTCAACCCCGCTTGGTTCAACGTCGTGCTCCTCCGGCCCGGTGTTGGCCAGGTCCTGAACACGCTCGCCGCGCCCGGGATGGTGCTGCCGGAGATGAGACCCCCCCCGGTGCCCGGGCTACCCATGCCCGCCGTGTCCGATCCCTTCATCGGGCGTCTCGCGGGGGCGCCGCTCGTCACCGTCAATGCCCCCATTCCAGCGGCGGGCGAAGCCGGCTGGGTCGTCGGGATCGGGATCCGGACGCACCACTTCGAATCGGTCATCGCGTCCGTGCTGCCGGCGGGCGCCCTGGCCGGCGTGGTCGGCGCGAACGGCCGCTTTGTCGCGCACACCTCGACGCCGCAGGGCGACCGCACGGCGGCCCTTGCCCCGCCGGAGATCGGCGGCTTCGCCGCCACCGCACGGCCCGGCACCGCCACCACCCTGGAGACGCGCCGGGTCACGGGCCAGAAAGTCGATGCAGCCCTGCACCGGACCGCCGCGGCGCCCTGGACGGCGGTGGTGGCGCTGCCGCGGGAGGTTATCGATGCGGCGGTGTGGCGCGCCGTCCGGGGCATCGCCTTGGTCGGCGGCCTCGCCTTGGTGGCAGCCCTCCTCGCGGCAGTGCTCCTCGGCCAGCGTCTCGGCCGGCGCGTGACGGCACTGGCCCGCGCGGCCGAGGCGACCGGCCGAGGCGAGGCTGTCCCGGTGCCGGACGGCGTGGCGGAGTTGGATGGCGTGGCCGCGGCGCTGGCCCGGGCGGCGGCGGAGGTGCGGGCGCGCGAGGCGGAAATCCGCCGCCTCGGCGAGGACCGGCTGCGCCTTGCCCACCAGATCGCGCGCATCGGCAGCTTCGACCAGCGGCTCGACGAGCCGGCCGCGGTGGTCACGCCCGAGTACGCCGCCATCTCGGGCCTGCCGGACGGAACCACGACGGACACCCGCCCGGCCGCGATGGCCCGCGTCCACCCGGAGGACCGCGCCGCCCACGAGAGGATGGTGCGGGAGGCGCTGGAAGGGGATGCTTCCGGCTACGAGGCGGAGTTCCGCATCGTCCGGCCCTCTGACGGCGCGGTCCGGCGGATTGCCTGCCGGGCCGAGATCCGGCGCGGCCCGGGCGGGCGCGCCAGGAGGCTGATCGGGGTGATCCGCGACGTGACGGAGGAGCGCGCGGCCGCGGAAGGCCTTCGCCGGCTGAACGCGGAGCTCGAGGCCCGCGTGCGCGAGGAAGTGGCGGCGCGGCAGGCCGCCCAGGTCCGGGCGGCGCAGGCGGAACGGATGCAGGCGCTCGGGCAGCTCGCGGGCGGCATCGCCCACGACTTCAACAACGTCCTGCAGGCGGTGCAGGGCGGCGCGGCCCTGATCGAGCGGCGCCCGGGCGACGCGGCCGGGGTCCGCCGCCTCGCCCGCATGATGCTGGACGCGACCGGGCGCGGCGTGACGGTGACGCGGCGCCTGCTCTCCTTCGCGCGACGGGACGAGCTGCGGGCCGAGCCGGTCGAGCCCTCCCCGCTGCTGGCAGGATTGTGCGAGGTCCTGGCGCATACGCTCGGCGCCGAGATCGCCTGCCGGCACGAGGTGGCGCCCGGCACGCCCCCGCTGCTCGCCGACAAGGGGCAGCTCGAGACCGTTCTGGTGAACCTTGCCAGCAACGCGCGCGACGCGATGCCGCAGGGCGGAACCCTGACCATCTCCGCGGAGGAGGCGGTCCTGGAGGGCGGCTCCGGCCCGGCGGGGCTCTTGCCCGGGCGCTATGTCCGGATCACCGCCCGGGACACGGGGACCGGCATGGATCCGGCAACCGTCGCCCGCCTCGGCGAGCCCTTCTTCACGACGAAGCCGAGGGGCGCGGGCACCGGGCTTGGCCTTTCCATGGCGAAGGGCTTCGCGGAGCAGTCCGGCGGTGCACTGACTGTGGAGAGCGCGCCCGGGAAGGGCACCGTGGTCTCCCTCTGGCTTCCGCCTGCACCCCGTACGGCCGAGGCGCCCCCGCCCGATGCGGATCCGGCGGCGGCCGGCGCGGAGGGAAGCGCCGCAAGCCCGCATCGCGTGCTCGTCGTCGATGACGAGCCAATCGTGCGCGAGGTGCTCTCGGGCATGCTGGAAGCGGCCGGCTATGCCGTGCTGACGGCGGAGGGCGGCGCGGAGGCCCTGCAGCTGCTGGATGCGGGCGAGGCCGTGGACGTGCTGGTCAGCGACCTGTCCATGCCGGGGATGGGCGGTGTCGCCCTCATCGAAGCAGCGCAGGCGCGGCGGCCTTCCCTCCCGGCCGTCCTGCTGACGGGCTATGCCGGGGACGGGGCCTCCATCGCCATCAGCGGCGCGCTCTCCGGCACCTACTCCCTCCTGCGGAAGCCGGTGGGGGAGGCGCAGCTGATCGAGCGGATTGAGGCCCTGATGGCCGTGCAGGAGACAGCCCAGGGCTGAACGGTGCCGCCGCCGCGCCCAGCCCGCAGCTCGATGGCCACGGTCGTGGGCGTCTCCACCGGGGTAAATCGCCCCTATGCGTTGATGGCCTCGGTGCTGGGCGCCGGGACCGCATCGGCTGCGCCGGCCATGTGCCGGGCGGCGATCCAGCCGAAGGTGAGTGCCGGCCCGAGCGTGATGCCGCCCCCGGGGTAGTTGCCGCCCATGATGCTCGCCATGTCGTTGCCCGCCGCGTAGAGGCCGGTGATAGGCTGTCCCGCCTCGTCCAGCACCTGCGCGTTCCCGTTGGATCGCAGCCCGGCGAAGGTGCCGAGGTCGCCCACGACCACCTCGACCGCGTAGAACGGCCCCTTCGCGATCGGCGCCAGGCAGGGGTTGGGCTGGAACTCGGGATCACCGTTGAAGCGGTTGTAGGCGGTGGAGCCCTTGCCGAAGGCGCGGTCCTCGCCGCCCTCGATGTCGCGGTTCCACTCCGCCACCGTCGCCTCCAGCCCTGCCGCGTCGATGCCGGCGTTGCGCGCCAGCTCCGCGATCGTTCGGCCGGTCTTGAGATAGCCGGAGCGAATGTTGGGCCCGACAGGGACGGGGAAGGGCTTCACGAAGCCCAGGCCGAAGCGGCGCAGGAAGGGCTGGTCCACCACCAGGAAGGCGCGCGCCCCCTCCCCCGGCCCCGTGCTGGCGAAAAGGGCCTGGATGAAGTCGTGGTAAGAGTTCGCCTCGTTCACGAAGCGCCGGCCATTCGGCAGAACGGCGATGAGGCCGGGCTTCGCGCGGTCGATGAAGTGGGGGAACACGCCCCAGCCACCATCCTTCCGCGGCACGCGGGAAACGGGCACCCAGGCCGCGGCATTGGGGTAGCCCTGCTCCACCACGGCGCCTGCCCCCTCCCCCAGGCGCAAGCCATCGCCGGTGTTGCCGGCAGGTGCCGGCGAGTAGTGGCCGGTGTTGTCGCGGTCGTGCGGGAACATGGCGCGGCGGCGCTCCTTGTCCTGCGGGAAGCCGCCGGCGGCGAGGACCACGCCGCGCCGGGTGCGGACGCGGATCTCCCCGCCCTCGTGCCGCACCACCGCGCCGCGCACCGCGCCGCCCTCCCGCTCCAGCCGGATGGCCGGGGAATCCGTCCAGACCTGCACGCCGCGGTCCAGCGCGCTGCGGAACAGCCGGGCGGCCAGGGCGTTGCCGTTGGTCAGCAGCATGCCCCGCCCGTTCAGGAGCAGGTCGCGCGCGTGGGAGGTGAGGCGGCCCGCGACGTAGGCGGCCGAGGCGACGGAGCGAGTGGCGTTGAAGAAGTGCTTCAGCTCCGGGCCGGAGCCTACCATGAGCCCGACGAAGGTCAGCTCCGGCAGGGGCGGGCGCAGGCGCTTCAGCTCCTTCCCCAGCCCCTGGGCGCGGTAGGGCTGCGCCTTGATGGAGCGCCCGCCGGAGCGGCCGCCTGGCGCTGTGGGATGGTAGTCCGAGAAGGCGGAAGCGGGCTCGAACTTCAGTTCCGTCTCGCGGTCGAAGAAGTCCACCGCCTCTGGCCCGGCCGCGAGGAAGGCGTCCACCGCGTCGGCGTTGAAGTGGTTCCCCGCCTCGTGCCGCAGATAGGTGCGGGCGTCCTCGGCACTGTCCTCAATGCCGTCGCGGCGGGAAACCGGGTTGTTCGGCACCCAGAGGAAGCCGCCGGAGACGGCGGTGGTGCCGCCGACATAGGGCTCCTTCTCCGCCACGATCACCGAGAAGCCGCGGGCAGCAGCCGCCACCGCCGCCGAGAGGCCGCCCGCGCCGGAGCCGACCACCAGCACGTCGCATTCCACCGTGTCGGTCATGCCGTTTCCCTTTGTTCCCGATGGACGCCCCGCGCCACGGCCTGCCGGCGCGCGCGCAGGGTCTCGCCCATCTGTTGTTCACGCTTCGCCAGCCAGACGCCGTGGCGTTCCGGCCAGTCCGCGTAGTCGTCCTCGATACCAAGCTGCTCCGCCGCCCGGCGCGGCCAGTAGGGGTCGCGCAGCGCCTCTCGCGCGATGGCCACCAGATCGGCCTGGCCCGCCCGTAGGATCGCCTCGGCCTGGGGGCCGTCCAGGATCATGCCGACGGCCTGGGTGGTGATCTCCGCGCCGCGGCGGATCGCCTCGGCGAAGCCGGTCTGAAAGCCGGGGCCGCGGGGCACCGTGATGCGCCTCGTCTCCTCCGTCAGCCCGCCGGAGGAGACGTCGATCACATCCACGCCGGCATCCTTCAGCGCCCGCGCGAAGAGGACGGAATCCTCGATTTCCCAGCCGCCCTCCGCGCCGTCCACGGCGGAGATCCGGCAGAAGAGCGGCTTCCCCGCCGGCCATTCGGCGCGCACGCGGGCGGCGATCTCCAGCGGCAGCCGCATCCTACCCTCTAGCCCTCCGCCATAGGCATCGCTGCGGCGGTTGGAGAGGGGCGAGAGGAAGCTGGCGGCGAGGTAGCCGTGGCCGAAGTGCAGTTCCACCACGTCGAAATCCGCCGCTGCGGCCCGGCGGGCGGCGGCGGCGAAATCTTCCGCCACGCGGGAGATGGTGGCCCCGTCCATCGCCTCCGGCACACTCCATTCCGGCCCGGCGGCGATGGCGCTGGGGCCGATGCGCGGCCAGCCCTGCGCGGCCAGTTCATTCGCCGTGAAGGCGCGCCCGCCGTGCCACAACGGCTGGCTGCCCGCCTTGCGGCCGGCATGGGCCAGTTGCACGCCGATGGCCGATCCCTGGCCGTGGACGAAATCCACCACCCGCCGCAGCGGCGCGACCTGCGCATCGGCCCAGAGGCCGAGATCGGCGGTCCCGATCCGCCCTTCCGGCGAGACGGCTGTGCTCTCCGTCAGGATCAGCCCCGCGCCGCCGAGCGCGAATTTCCCGAGATGGACGAGGTGCCAGTCCGTGGCGAGGCCATCCTCGCCGGCGTGCTGGCACATGGGGGAGATGACGATGCGGTTCCGCAGCCGCAGCCCGCGGATCTCGATGGGGGAGAGAAGGAGGGGCCAATCCGCCATCACACCACCCTGCGGACCTCGACCAGGAAGGTCGTGATCTCCGCGATGAAGTCCAGCGCGTGGCGCTGCGACACTTCCGCGGCGGGGGAGGAGAAGGCGGCCTTCAGGTCGTCGACGCTGCGGAACCACATCTCCACCACGCCATCCACCGGCAGGGCATCGTAATCCGTGCTCCCACCTGCCTGGCGCGCGACCACGAGGTTCTGCGTGTAGCCGGCGAGGGCGGGGAAGCGGCCCACCGCCTGGGCGTGGAAGCCGAACCATTCCTCACGGAAGCGCTCCGCGCTGATGTCCGGGCGGCGGCGCAGCAGGGACATGCGCTTCACCAATGGCCCATCGGCCACCGGCACCACCGGGTTGGGTTCCGTTACCAGGATGCCGCGCAGCACGGCGAAGCGGTCATTGTCCGGCCCAATCGGGGCCATGTCAGGCGAGGCGGCGGCCGTGCCCATCGCGGCGCGGCTGTCGAAGGTCAGGTGGGAGATGCCGTCCAGCGCCCAGGCGCCTCGCGCGTGGTCGATGGCGAGCTGGGAGCGGTCGGTGACCAGGTTCTGCTCGTAGCGCCGCAGCCCCGGGAGGCGCGCGGCGAGCGGACCGTGGACGTCGCGCCAGTAGCGGCTGAATTCCGCTGGCGGGACATCCGGCCGCCGTTCCAGCAAGCCCATGCGGACGATCATGGCCGTCAGACCGCCAGGTAGCCGCCATCGACCACCAGCGTGCTGCCGGTGACGTAGCTGGACATGTCGGAGGCGAGGAAGACAACGGGCCCGACCAGCTCCTCCGGCTCCCCGTAGCGGCGCATGGGGATGCGGGCGAGGAAGCGGTCGGATCGTTCGGGGTTGAGGCGCGTGGCCTCCGTCATGCGGGTGGCGAAGGTGCCGGGCGCGATGGCGTTCACCCGCACCCCGTCCGGCGCGAGTTCCTGCGCCAGGGCCTGTGTCAGGGCGCGGACCCCTGCCTTGGAGACGGGGTAGCTGACCGAGGTATTGGTGGAGACGAAGGAGGCGATGGAGGCGATGTTGACCACCCTCCCCCGGCTGCGCCGCAGCGCCGGCAGGAAGGCGCGGGTGACGTTCATCGTGCCGCGCAGGTTGATATCCATGGCGGCGTCCCAGGCGCGGTCCAGCGCATCGTCATCAACCGAGTGGCGCGGGCAGACGCCAGCATTATTCACCAGCACGGAGAGGTCGCCCATCTCCGCTTCCAGTTGCGCCGCCAAGGTGCGGCAGCCCTCCAGGTCCGTGACATCCAGAGAATAGGCCGTTGCCTGCCCACCCGCCTGCTGGATGCGCGCGGCGGTCCCGCCCGCCATCGCGGCGTCTATGTCCGTCACGGCCACGCGCGCGCCCTGTTGCGCCAGGCCGAGTGCCATGGCCGCGCCATTGCCTTGGCCGGCCCCGGTGACGAGCGCGATCTGTCCTGGAAGCAGCATGCCGGGCGTCCCTTCCCTGCCGCAGCGCGCCCAAGGCGCGCGCAGGCTGGCCCCTCATCGCGGGGGCTCTTCCGAAAAGGGACCACGCGGCGAAACCATTCGCAAGGGACAAAATATCTCCGCCAAGCCGTTTTGTTCATTGCAGATCACTTCGGCGGCACTTAGCCTCCTGCTCAATGCCGGGCGCCAAGACCGGGCAATGGGTTCGGGAGAGGACGGGTCGCTATGGCGCGGTCCGGCCAGTGTTCGTCCTCTCTTCCGAGAGCTCCGCCCCCAAAGGGGCCAAGAGAGGCAAGGGAAGAGGAAACGATGACGCGATACCAACCCACCCGCCGGGATCTCGGGCGTGGCGCGCTCGGCGCACTGCTGGCTGCGCCCGCGCTGAGCGGCCGCGCCCTGGCGCAGGGCCAGCCGATCAAGCTGGGCTTCAACGGCGACCTTGCCGCCTCGCCCTCTGCCCAGTCCGGTCGCGCCGCCGTGGTGGGCATCGAGGCCGCGATCGAGGACGTGAACAAGGAGGGAGGCGTGCTCGGCCGCCCGCTCTCGCTCACCATCCGCGACGACCTCTCGCAGCCGCCGAAGTCGATCCAGAACATGAGCGACCTGATCGACAACGAGCGGGTGGTGGCGGTGCTCGGCCCGACGAATTCCGGCAATGCGCTGGCCTGGCGGCACATCCCCAACCAGAAACGCATCCCCGTGATGGGCTGCATCGGATCGGCAACCGACATCACCAAGCCGATGCGGGAAGGCGCGGACAACTACATGTTCCGCGTGGGCAGCGTGGACCGCACCCAGGTCGTGACCATCATGGGCTACGCGAAGAAGAGCCCGCGCACCGGCAAGATCGGCTTCCTGACGGAGACGACCGGCTACGGCCAGGGCGGGCTGAAGGACCTGCAGGAGGTAGCCACGGCCCAGGGCATGACGGCGGTGGCGAACGAGAAGTTCAACGTCAACGACACGGACATGACCTCCCAGCTCGCCAAGCTGCGGGCGGCGGGGGTGGAGACGGCGCTGGTCTGGGCGCAGGGCACGCCGATCGGCCAGCTCATGCGCAGCATGGAGAAGATCAACTACTTCCCGATCGTGCTGACGAGCTGGGCGGCGGACAACCTCAGCTTCATCAACGCCGCCGGCCCGCATCTGGCCGAGAAGCCGATCTTCCTCCGAACGGTGTCGGAGGACCGCACGCCCCAACAGCAGGCCTTCTTCGCCCGCATTCGCCCGAGAATCGACGCGGATTCCGCCTTCTCCTTCGCCGTGCACGGCTATGACGGCACGATGCTCCTGGCCCGCGCCATTGGGCAGGCCGGGCGCACGGACGGGCCCGCGGTGAAGGAGGCGCTGGAGGATCTGCGCGGCACACTGCAGGGCTACGCCAAGATCTACGAGAAGCCCTTCAGCAAGACCGAGCACGACGCGCTTGGCGCCGCGGACCAGCGCTGGACGTGCTGGCGGGAGGCCAAGCTGGCCGCCTACTCGGACGACGTGGTCCGAGGCCTGCGGCCCGAGGACTTCAAGGGCTGACCGGCCAACCGGCCCCGCATGGGGCGGGGCCGGACCTTTCACCGGCCAGGAGGAGCGCGCCCGTGCTGGAGACCATGCTGCAGGCCCTGGTGAGCGGGCTGGCGATCGGGGGTGTTTATGCCCTGATCGCGCTCAGCTTCAGCATCACCTTCACGACCACCCGCACGCTGAACTTCGCCCAGGGCGAGTTCATCGGCGTGGGCGCCTTCCTCGGCGTGACGGTGCTCTATGCCCTGTCCTCGGGTGGGGAGGGCGGCAGCTTCGCCGCCCTCTCATCCGCCGCCTCGGCAGGATTCCGTTACCCCGTCGCGGCGATCGCCGTGGGGGCGGCGCTCGGCACCCTCGGGCTGCTGCTGTTCCTGGCGGCGGTCCGTCCCTTCGCGGGGAAGCCCGGCATGTCCTGGGTTATGAGCACGATCGGCTTCGGCATCATCCTCCAGTCCCTCGGCCTCGCCGTCTGGGGCCCGGCGCCGGTGAACATGCCCTCCCCCTTCGGCGACGACGTGATCCGCCTGGGCGGCGCCGGCGTCCGGCCGCAGGAAATGGCGGTGCTGGCCGTCGCCGTGCTGCTGATGCTCGGCTTCGACCTCGTCATGCGCCGCACGCGGCTGGGCAAGGCGATGCGGGCCGTGGCGTATGATCCGAACGTGGCGGCGCTGATGGGCATCAATGTCACGGCCATCATGCTCGGCGCCTTTGCCATGTCGTCGGCGCTGGCCGGGGTCGGCGGCGTGTTGGTGGCGCCCATCGCCTCTGCCTCCCTCTTTATGGGGGTGGGCATCGCGCTGAAGGCCTTCTCGGGCGCCATCCTCGGGGGCCTGGACAACCCGCGCGGCTGCATTTTCGGCGGCTTCGCCCTCGGCCTCATGGAATCCGGCGTCGCGCTCTGGCAGGCCCAGTGGCGCGAGATCGCGGTCTTCCTCCTCATCATCCTCGTCCTGGCCATCCGCCCCAACGGGCTGTTCGGCCGGCGCGCGCTGGACAAGGTGTGACGCGCATGCGCCATGCTCTCATTGCCGTCCTCGTCGCGGGCGTTGCGGCAATCGTCGCCGGGGTCGTCACGAACGACTTCTATCTCCGCATCCTCTTCAACATCGGCATCTACTTCCTCTGCGCCTCTGGGATGAACGTGCTGCTGGGCTTTGCCGGGCAGAAGTCGCTCGGCCAGGCCGGGCTCTTTGCCGCAGGCGCCTATGGCGCTGCGCTGCTCACCACCTCCGCCTGGGATCTCGGGCCATGGACGGCGCTGGTCCTCTCCACCGTCATCGCGGCGCTCTGTGGCGTGCTGATCGCGGCGCCGTCCCTCCGCGTGCGCGGCCCCAGCCTGGCGATGGTGACGCTCGCCTTCGGCATCGTGGTAGAGAAGGTCGTGACGGAAGCCGAGGTGTTCGGCGGCGCCATGGGCATCTACGCCATCAAGCCCCTCACCTTTGCCGGCGAGCCGCTGGACATGACGGGGTGGGTCTGGCTGGTGATCGCGCTCGGCCTTGTCCTGCACCTGCTGCTGCGGAACCTGCTCACGGGGCGCTACGGCCGCGCCTTCCTTTCCCTGCAGGCGGACGAGGTGGCGTCAGGGGCCGTCGGCGTCGCGGTACATCGCTACAAGGTGCTGGCCTTCGTGATCGCGGCCGCAAGCTGCGGGCTGGCCGGGGCGCTGGTTGCGCAGCAGAACCAGTATATCAACTCCGACTTTATCACCTTCAATCTCTCGATCTTCATTCTGCTGCTCGTCCTTTTCGGCGGTGCGGGATCGCTGGCCGGGCCCGTCCTCGGCGCCGTGACGCTGACGGTGATCAGCGCCATGGTGGCGCGCTGGGCCTGGATCGAGCACTTCGTCCAGGGCGCCCTTCTCCTCTTCGCCCTCTACGTCATGCCCAAAGGCTTGGCCGGCGTACTGGGCGGCCTGTTCCGCGCGCGGCGCGATGCCGCGCCGCGGCGGGCGGAAGCGCCGGCCGCGGATGCGCGCCTGCCGCTGCGCGAGGCGCCGGCGATGGCAGGGCCGCTGCTCTCGGCCGAGGGCCTGAACAAAGCCTATGGCGGCGTGCGCCCGGCGCGCGACGTGTCCGCGTGTCTCACCCCCGGCGATATCCACGCGCTGATCGGCCCCAACGGCGCGGGGAAGAGCACGCTGATCAACATGCTCTCCGGCGTGGTGCGGCCCGATTCCGGGCGCACTCTCTTCCGGGGAGAGGCTCTGGGCCGGGCGGCGCCGCACGCGGTCTGCCGGCGTGGCATCGCGCGCACCTTCCAAAACCTGCGGCTGTTCCGGGACCTCTCCGTGCGGGACAACGTGCTGCTCGGCCAGCACGCGCGGATGCGGAACGGCTTTCTCTCGTCCCTCCTCGGGCTGCCGCTCGCCTGGCGGGAGGAGCGGGCGGCCGAGGCGCGGGTGGCGGAGATCCTGCGCTTCCTCGGGCTGTCCGGGCTCGCGGACCAGCCCGCCGGCGCCTTGCCCTACGGCCTGCAGCGCCGCGTGGAGCTGGCCCGCGCCCTGGCGACGGAGCCGCACCTCCTGTTGCTGGACGAGCCCGCGGCGGGGCTGAACCCGCAGGAGACGGCGGAGCTGGGCCAGATCCTCCTCCGCATCCGCGATCAGGGCGTCACCATGCTGCTGGTGGAGCACCACATGGATCTCGTCATGGCCATTTCCGACCATGTGATCGTGCTGGACTACGGCGCGGTCATCGCGGAGGGCGCGCCGGCCGTGGTGCAGGCCGACCCCCGAGTCATGGCCGCCTATCTCGGAACTGATGAGGTGGAGCCCGAGGAGGAGGCCGAGGGCCGAGTGGCGGTGAGGGCGTGAGCGCGATGCTGGAGGTGGAAGGTGCCTGCATCGGCTACGGGCCGATCCAGGCGGTCAGCGACGTCTCGATCCGCGTGGAGAGGGGGCAGGTGGTCGCCATCGTCGGCGCCAACGGCGCGGGCAAGACGACGCTGATGAAGGCCGTCGCTGGGCTGCTGCCCTTATCCGCCGGGCGGGTCCTTTTCGAGGGGCGGGAGATCACGGCAATGCCGCCGCACCGCCGGGTGGGCGTTGGCATCGCCCTCTCGCCGGAGGGGCGCCAAGTTTTTCCGGACCAGAGCGTGCGCGACAACCTCGAACTCGGTGGCTGGTCGCGCGACCTCTCCCCTTCCGCAATGGAGGCCGCGATCGAGGCGCAGTACGCCCTGTTTCCCCGGCTGCGCGAGCGACAGGACCAGATGGCCGTCACCCTCTCCGGTGGGGAGCAGCAGATGCTCGCCATCGCCCGCGCCCTGATGGGCGAACCGCGCCTGCTGCTTTTGGACGAGCCCTCGCTTGGCCTGGCGCCGCTCGTGATCCGGGAGATCTTCGGCATCATCCGGGATCTGCGCGCGCGCGGTATCACCGTGCTGCTGGTTGAGCAGATGGCGAACCTGGCGCTCGGCGTCGCGGACCAAGCCTATGTGCTGGAGACCGGCCGCGTCACCCTGTCCGGGACCGGCGCAGCGCTTCTGCAGCATCCGCAGGTGCGCGCGGCCTACCTCGGCGCGGGACATTGACCGGGGCCGCGCGCTCCGGATTCTGGTAACCCAGTTCGGAGGAGAGGCGGCGCGAGAGGGCGAGCACGGCGACCGCCTGCGCGCTCTCCGGCCCGCAATCCAGCGTGCCCTCGTTGCCGATCGCCGTGATCGCCAGCTGCATTTGCCCGGTATGGTCGAAGACCGGTGCACTGATGGCGTTGATCCCGGGCACCGGTACGCCCTCTGTCGTGGAGTAGCCGAGGGCGCGGATGGCGGCGATGTCGCGCTCCAGCCGCGCCTCCGACGTAGCGCGGCCGACCTTCCGCTCGGCCCCGCCCGTGCCGCGCAGTTCTTCCTCCAGCAACGGGCGGATCTGGGCGGCGGGCATGAAGGCCGCGAAGAGCTGGCCGGTCGCCGTGCCGGTGATGGTGTAAACGGATCCTGCCCGCAGGTTCACGTGGATGGCGCGGCTGGATTCCTGCACCTGGATGATGGTGGGACCGTGAGTGCCCCAGACGGCGATGGTGACCATCAGCCCCATCTCCGCCGCGAACTCAGCCGCGGCCTTGCTGGCCATGTGCAGCGGATCGGCGCTGCGCATGCGGACCAGCCCGATTTCCAGTGCAAAGGGGCCGAGCGCGTAGCGCCCGCTCACCTCGTCCTGCTCGACCAAGCCGATCTTGCGGAAGCTGAGGAGATAGGCGTGCGCCTGGGCCGGGGTGAGTCCCGCAGCCCCGGCCAAGTCGCGCAGCATGGCGGGCTGGCCGACACCCACCAGCGCGCGCAGCAGCCGGCCGCCGACCTCGATGGACTGAACGCCCCGCCCTTCCACCATCGCCTGACCTCCATGTCCGGGAAGAACCGACCGTCCGGCGCCTGCGACCGCATGGCCCAACTCTGCCCGGCGGATCCTGGGCACCGTCGGAACCCGGCTGGCTGAGATCGGCCGCCTTACGCGATTCTCACGCTCCAGGCGAGTACCGTGGCGCCGGCGTTGCTGGGCGCGCCCGGCACTGGCCAATGCCTGCAACACGCGACGATCAGCAGGACGCGCCGGCTCGCAAGGTTCAGGAAAAACCGGTCGCACCGGGACAATACGGGTTAGCACGGCCGTTCACGTCGAAGCTGCGGCTTGGATTGCATTCTCCTCCACGCGAGGCGCCGTGCACGGCGGTCTCTTTACCGCTAGGGCGGTAAGGCCAGGGCGGTAAGACAGACTCGCGCGGCGGTGATGATGCGCTGAGGCACTTCATGGCTGGACACGGGAATCAAGAGGAATCAGGGTGGTAGGCCCCTTCCCTATCCCCGGGTGCCAGCCTGCAACGACCTCTCCGCTCCCATCAGCGCCAGCTCGCGGCCGTGGTCCAGGCGATCGCGGCCGGCGAGACGGAGGCGCGCGACATCCTCGCCGCCGTCACGCCGGGCGGGGGCAAGTCGCTCCTGCCCGTGCTCGCCGCCTCGGCCCTGATCGCCTCCGGCCATGTCGAGCGCATCTGCTGGATCGTGCCGCGCGACAGCCTGCGGCTGCAGGCCGAGGAGGCCTTCGCGGACCCGGCCTGGCGCGTGGCGCTTGGCCATTCCCTCGGCGTTCGTGCCGCCGACAACGCGCCCGATCCCTGCCGCGGGCTGGCGGGCTATGTCACCACCTACCAGGCCGTTGCCGCGGCGCCGGATCTGCACCTGGCCGAGTTCCGGCGCCACCGCACGCTCCTCGTCATCGACGAGATGCACCACCTGCCCTCCCTCGCAGAGACCGATCCGGTCGCCGCCGCCCAGGCCGAGGCGGCGGGCGAGGACCAGGCGAGCGCCTGGTCGCGCGCCATCCTGCCGCTGCTCGAGACCTCGGCCGTGCGGCTGCTGCTCTCGGGCACGTTGGAGCGCGCGGATGGGCGCGGCATCCTCTGGCTGCCCTACCGCCGCGGGCCGCGGGCGCGCACGCGAGAGGTGGAGCTCGACGCCGAGGGCTGGGCGGTGGTCGGCTACTCCCGCGCCCAGGCCCTGGCCGAGAAGGCGGTGCTGCCCGTGACCTTCGGCGCGCTGGACGGCGAGGCGAGCTGGCGCGAGGAGGAGGTGGAGGTCGGGCCGCACCGCCTCTCCGCCCCCTTCCCGTCCGAGACCACCCGCCCTGCCCTCTTCACGGCGCTCCGCACCGGCTTCGCGGAAGCCTTGCTGCGCGAGGCATTCGTCGCAATCCGCGACCTGCGCGCCAGGCGCCGCGAGGCGCGCGGCCTGCCGGTCGGCGCCACTGCCCGGGGGTTGGGCAAGCTGCTGGTGGTGGCGCCCGATCAGAGCGCGGCGAAGCACTACCTTGAGGTCCTTCGCCGCTGGATCCCCGCCGCTCAGGCCGAGGATGTTGCCCAGCTCGCCACCTCCGACACGCCCCGCGCGCACGAGGTGCTCGCCGCCTTTCGGCTGCGGCCCGAGCCTTCGGTCCTCGTCACCGTTGCCATGGCCTATGAGGGGCTGGACGCGCCGGAGGTCGCTGTCGTCGCCGCGCTGACCCACATCCGCTCGCGCCCCTGGCTGGAGCAGATGGTGGCGCGCGCCACGCGTGTGGACCCGCATGCCGGTGGGTACGAGGCGCAGCGCGCGCTGGTGTTCCACCCCGACGACCCCTTGTTCGGAGGGTTTCGGCGCAGGATGGAAACGGAGCAGGGAACCCTCGCCCGGCGTCCGAAGGAGGTGCGGCGCCAGCCCCCCCTCCCCCTCTGGCTGCTGGATCAGCTGCCGCCGGCGAAGGAGGGCATCACCCCCCTCTCCTCCAACGCGCTCGCCATGCGCTTCGACACGCTCCGGCCCGGGCCGGAACTGGCGATGCATCGTCCCGAGAACGAGGAGGTGCAAGGGGAGATGCTGGAGGTGCCGTCCGCTGCGGAGCGCCGTCTGCGGACGCGCCTTGGAGAGATGGTCGCGATCCAGGCGGTGGAGGACGAGGCGGGCCGGGCGGGTCCGCGGGCCGGCGTCGCGGGCCCTGGACTCTACCACCGCTACAACGCGTGCCTGAAGCGCGTGATGGGCGACAAGAGTCGGGCGCAGATGACTCTGGCCGAGCTCCAGGCCGCGATCGGCTGGTTGGAGCGCAACCGGCTGCAGGATCACCTGCACTTGCTGGACGACGATCCGCGCTACGCCTGGTCCGTCCGCAAGCGAGGGGAGTGGAAGCCGCCGATCGGCAGGCCGGATCGTCGGTCGGAGGCTCCAGGGAGGGGGATGGGCTGATGCCTTGCCGTCCCGACCGCCATCGCCGTCAACGGCTTGGAGAGCCCTCGGCCCGGGGCCTCTACGCGGGTGCGGACTCTACCGACCGAAGCAATGAGCCTATTCTAGGAAGGCCCCGTCCCCCCGGGGCGGTGTAGGACGCTTCTTTCTCTCCTCTGTCCGATGCTGTGGGAGGTTGTCCCCCGCCCGTCGGGGATGGACGCCCGTTCCATGTGAATTGCCAGGGGAGCGGGTGAGGACTCTACCGACCAGCAGCCCTGGCGCGCCGTTCGGGGGTGTGGACTCTACCGACCAGGATCCGGCGCTACACCGTTGCCGGGGCCAGTGGCCCTGGTGGTGAGCCGCTTGTAGCGGCCAGAAGGCTGGTTGCTTGATCTGCGGGAAGGGGGTCCTGCCTAAGTCAGGCAGCCCAGGTACTCTGGCCCGGCACGGCGCTGCTGGGTCTGGGAGGCGTACCCTCGAGGGTAGGGACTCTACCGACCTCGGGTTTCCGACTTCCCCAGTAACATTCTGGGATTGCCCGCTGTGTGGTGCGGGTGCAGCCCTGGCGGATCAGGGCTTTGCCAACTTTGAGTTCGGTTGCCCGAAGGTGCCTGTTTTACTGCGCGGCCGGCCGTGGGGCGTTGGTGAGGACTCTACCGACCGAGGTGGGCCGGGCCGCGACGGGGGGATGGGAGGGGTGAAGGACCACCCCTTCGTCCCGAACCTCCACCTTCGCGGCGGGGTAGACCGCCATCGCCAGCGCCAGGTTGTCCTGGAACGGGGCCTTGAAGTGCTTGAGCTGGCGGAAACCTGTGCCGAACTGCGCCTTGAGCGCCGCCCATGTCACTGCCCGCGGTTTGTCCAGGACATGGAGCCGGTAGGCCAGCCACAGATAGACGTCGAGGGCCATGGAATGGGCGTTGATGGCCCGGATCGCGGCTTCCTCGAGCGGAACCGGGTGTTTCTGCAGTTCTGCGAAAAAGCTTTCCGAGAGCCTTGCGCGGTCCAGGAAAAGCGTGCCCTGGCGCTCCTCGTCTTCCCCGTCCAGGAACAGCGCGGAGTCCACGATGTTCTGGTTCACGAGACCGGACCGCCCGCGTCCCGTCATGTTGAAGGTGAGACGGCAGCGGGAGATGCGCTCAGCCTGGTCCTTTACGTCCCGCATGGATTTTCCGCCGGGCGAGATACCCATGCGGGTAAGCCAGGCACGCAGCGAGCCTCCAAGTTCGACCTCGCGCGAGCCTGTGCGCAGCGCCTCGGTCTGAAGGTAGAGCATGATGAGACGCGCCCTGGATCCATAGGGAACGCCAACCCATTGGGGTGCCGCGTCCCGGACCGGACGCCGGCCCGGCTCCACCATGAGGATCATCCGGTCGGTCTGGAGCTGCCAGGTCGCGTCTTCCGCAAGGCGCTTGTGAGGCAGTGCGGCTTGCGCCCAGCCGCTATAGGCGAAGCCGAGCCCATTCTCCTCATCCGCCAGGTACTCGGCCGCGGCCTCGACCACCCGCCGATCCACGTCGAGGTCGAGCACTGCGCGCTTCCCGCGCTCCTGGAGCAGATCGTGCAAGGTGCCCATGGGCCAGCCCTCCATAACCAATGCTTCAAGCACGGATTGTCACAGGAAGTCCCCGCGGACTGTACCGACCGAGCTACTAGGGAAGGGTATTAGAAAGGCTAACTATTAGTTTGGTCGCCAGAGTCCTCGGGAAAACCTTGGCGACTCGTTGATTCATGGTGCGGTGCGGTCGGTAGAGTCCCTGCCATGGTCGGTGGAGTCCGCGCGCTTGCTGGGGACATCCGGGGCGGGCGGCGTCGCCTATTTGCCATGCGACTCGAGGGCGCGGCGCGAATCGAGGACGGTGCGGGAGAGGCCAGCCGAGAATGGTGCCGCATCGCCATCCGCTGTGATTGATGCGTTCAGGCCCGGGATTGTGGATCCGCGGCCAGGACATTCGGGACCATGCCCAGCAGGGTAACGGCGGCGAGTGACTCGAGTGCGTTGAACTGCAACCAGCAATAGAGGGTTTTGTTCACGGAGACTGGACCCTGTCAGCAGGGTGTAGCGTCGTAAGCCGCACGTGATGAACTCGGACCCGGTGTTGCCGCCGGCGCCAGCCCGGTTCTCCACGCGGACGGTCTGGTCAAGCGATGTGGTCGGGCCCTGCGCGAACAGCCGCGGTGGGAGGTCGTTTATGCCGCCCGGCGCGCACTCCGCGACGGTACGAATTGACTTCTCGGGTACCCGGCTGGCGCACCAGTCACGATGCCAAACAGACCCGCTAAGACGATGCCGAGAAGCCTTCTTCGGCCTATGCCGCGCTCGACCGGCAGATCCGTTGCTGCCACGGTGTTGTCGCCTACCCGTCCTTCTTGGGCGCACTGATCGGCTGCCTTTCGAGGTTCGTGCAGATCAGCCGACCATTTGCAGGCACGAGATGCGTCCGCTTTCACTCCGCGCCTTCAAGGTCCTGGTGCTCGGCGCGGCGGTGAGGGCGGCCGCGGTCATATCGACGAGGTTCTCTACGAAAAGTTCGAGGCTGCAGAGCCGGGTGCCCGCCTTATGCTGCAGCACATTGCCTTGCCAATCCGCCAGCGCCTGAACAGCTTGGCGAACGCAGATCGCAAGCCGCTGATCCAGGACGTCCCGCGGGACCTCTGGTATTGCCGCCCGCAATTCCTTGGTGAGGAGGTGAAGGCTGCTGTCACAGCCCAAGCGCTGAGCGATCGCGGGAAGGTCCAGCTTGCTGCCCGCATAGAGTTGGCCGAGGAAGCAGAGCCAGCCATTCTCCTCGAGTCGGCACGATGCCACCTCTGACATCGGCCTGATCAGGCACTGGGTCAGGCGGTCGGCGCCGCCTCTACAGCCATCCCGAGCGTAGGTCTCAAGCATCTCGTGACGGCGCATATTCACTGGTTGCAGGCGCCATCCGACGATTGCCTCGATCAAGGCGTCTCTCGAGCCGAAGTGGTAGTGCAGCGCGGAAGCGTTCCCCTGCCCTGCAGCGCGGTTGATCTCTCGCATGGACACGGCATCCACGCCGCGCTCCGCAAAAAGCCGCTCAGCGGTTGCGATGAGGTTCTGGCGCGTGTCCATCTGGTGCGAGGATTCTATAGGCCACCATGACCACAGCGAATTCGATCGTTTGAAGCGCTTGAATTAAATTGTCAAGCGACGTGGAAGTGTATGGGACGGGACAGCCACTTGGCTTGGCCCGCCTTTGACGAAATCAGGAGGGGCGGCGCGCGCACCTGGGCCGTTGGGGAGGCGGGCGGCTCTCCATGCAGGATCGGGGCATGACGCTGCCGCTGGTGATGGGCCATGAGATTGCCGGGCGCGTGGCGGCGCTGGGGCCGGAGACGAAGGGCGTTGCGGTCGGCGAGGCGAAGGTTGT
>NZ_JANJOU010000017.1 GCF_024594815.1 Roseomonas populi
CCCCCCCCCCCCCCCCCCCCCCCCCCCCCCCCCCCCCCCCCCCCCCCCCCCCCCCCCCCCCCCCCCCCCCCCCCCCCCCCCCCCCCCCCCCCCCCCCCCCCCCCCCCCCCCCCCCCCCCCCCCCCCCGGCCACCTACTCCGCCGCCATCATGGCCGGGCGCGCTTCCGGCATCTCCGGCCCCATCCCGTGCCGGTGCAGCCAGGACATCACGTGGTACACGGCCTTGAAGGACAGGATCGGCAGCACCGCGCGCGGGTCGCCGAAGCGGCCGCCGGCGAGGTTGCCGGCCAGCATGTTGATAATGCCGTCGCGCATCCACAGCGTGTTCTTCGGCGCCATGAACAGGCTGCGCATCACGGGGTCGTTGATGCGGTAGATGAGCCAGCCGATGCGGTCCATCGCCCGCGCCAGCTCCTGGTTCACCGCGCGGCAGGCGGCGGCGCCGCGGGCGGGGTTTTCCAGCCAGGTCTCGGCGGCCTTCGCGCCCAGCTCGCCGGCCGTCATCGCCATCAGCACGCCGGTGGAGAACATCGGGTCCACGAAGCCGAAGGCGTCCCCGATCATCAGGTAGCCTTCGCCGGAGCCAGAGGTGGCGCGGTAGGAGTAGTTGGCGGTGGAGTAGATCTCGCTCGTGATCGTCGCGCCGCGCGTGCGGGCGGAGACGGTGGGGCTGGAGGCGATGCGGGCAAGGAACAGCTCCTGCGCCGTGCCCTTGCGGCCCTTCCAGGCGGACTGGTTGCCGACGAAGCCGACGCTCATCACGTCGCCGGGCAGGGGGATGAGCCAGAACCAGCCATCCTCGGCGAGGTGGATGGAGATGTAGCCGTCCAGCTCGCCATCGCGCCGCTCCACGCCGGTGAAGTGGGCGTACATGGCGGCGGTGTTGTTGTGCTTGTTGCTCTCCTTCAGCCGCAGCTTGCCGGCCAGGAAGGTGTCGCGGCCGGAGGCGTCCAGCACGAAGCGCGGGCGGAAGGTCAGGTCCACGCCCTCCTTCGTGCGCGCGGTCACGGTGGAACGCTCGCCGCGCCCGCCGAAGGCGATATCCGTCACCCGGGTCTCCTCCAGCGCCGTCGCGCCGAGGCGGCGGGCATTGGAGAAGAGGGCGGCGTCGAACTCGGAGCGCCGGACCTGCCAGGCGTGGGTGCGCGCCCGGTTCAGCGCATGGGCGAATGGAAAGGGGCAGGAGCGGCCGGTGCGGTCCGAGACGAACTCGGCGCCTGGCTTGTGGACGCCCATCTCCCGAACCGCCCCGAGCACCCCCAGCCGCTCGAGGATGTCGAGGTTCCTGGGCAGCAGGCTCTCGCCGATGTGGAAGCGCGGGTGCGCCTCCTTCTCCACCAGCACCACGTCCCGCCCGGCCTTGGCGAGCAGCGCAGCGGCGGTGGAGCCCGCCGGCCCCCCGCCCACGACGAGGATATCGGGTTCGGCACTCTGTTCCATGGCGGAAGGTTTCCGCTGGGGCCCTATCCCGGTCAAGCGGATCGATGGGGCGGGCCTCCCGGCGCGGCGCCCGCCATGGCAGGCTGCGCGGATGCACCCCGCCTTCCGCCAGGGCGTCACAGAGGCCGTCGGCGCCCAGATGGTCGCCATGGCCGCCACCTTCATCGCCTTCGGCGCGGCGGTGCGGGCGGCGGGCTTCGGGCTGGGCTGGGGCCTGGCCTCCTCCGCGGGGGTCTATGGCATGGCCGGGCAGATGGTGCTGCTGGGCGCGGCCCATGGTGCAGTCCCGGGGGCGGGCACGGCGGCGGTGGCGGGCTGCGTGATGGCCAATGCCCGCTTCCTGCCCATGGCCGCGGCGCTGGCGCCCCTGGTCCGCGGGCGTCTCGCGCCGCTCTGCGTGCCCTTCGTCGCCATCACGCCCTGGGCGGCCGCCATGCGGCGCCTGCCGGACCTGCCGCCGCCGCACCGGGCGCACTGGTTCCTCGGCTTCGCCCTGGCCAGCTGGGTGGTGGGGTTGCTGACCACCACCCTGGGCTATGCCCTGGCGGGCGGGCTTTCGCCCGCCGTGCTGCGGCTGCTCCTGATGGTCAACGTGCTCTACTTCGCCCTGATGATTGCGGCCGGGCTGGCGCGGGGCGGGGCTTGGCGGGCCTCGGCGGGCGGGGCGGTTGCGGCGCCGCTGGCCTTCCTGCTGCCGGCGGGCGTGCCGCCGGCCTGGGGCATCCTGCTGGCGGCCCTGGTGGGGGGAACGGCGGCCTTTCTTCTGCGGCGCCGCTGATGGGGGACGGCTGGGGCCCGCTGCTGGCCGCGATCCTGCTCATGCTCGCGTTGCGCGGGATCGGGGTGGCCCTGGCCTGGCGCCTGCCGGCGGACCATCCCGCCATAGCCTGGGCCACGGCGGTCAGCGAGGCCGCTCTCTCCGCCTGGGTGGTCCTCGCCCTCGTCTCGCCCGGGCCCTGGCCTCTCGCGGCGCGGCTGGCGGGCGCGGGGGTGGCGCTGGCCGTGTTCATCCTCGCCGGGCGGCGGCTTCTGCCCGGCCTGGCGCTGGGGCTCGCGGCGGTCTGGGTGGTGGACTGGCTCCTGCGCTGATGGCGCCTGGGCGGGCGGGAACTACATAGGCGCCATGACCGCCGAGCGACGTCACAGGATGCCCGATTTCCGATGCAGTGCCGGCGGCCCGCAGGAGGCTCAGCCCCCCGCACACTCTGCCAGGGTGGCGGCCACCCCGGACCCCGCGATCGGTTTTCAGGCGCGCGGGTGGGCCAGCGCGGTTTTTTTCGTCGGCCTGCTGCTCTCTCCCGTCGCCGGGGCGGCGCCGTCCGCCTGCCCGCAGCACCACCCCGGCGGCCAGGCCCCGGATATCCTGCGCCCGTCCCTGGCGACCCAGGCGCGGGAGCTGTGCTTCGAGGCCTATTCGGTGGTCCATAGCGGCGTGTCCCGCACAGCCCTGGCCGCTGCCGAGCACCTCACCCGCCGCCGCATCCAGCAGGCACGGGGGCTGGAGCGGGACGACGCCTTCCATGCCGAGAGCGAGCTGCCCGAGGAGGAGCGGGCGCGCCTCTCCGACTATGCCCGCTCCGGCTTCGACCGCGGTCACATGGCCCCTTCCGGCGACATGCCTACACCCTCCGCCCAGGCGGAGAGCTTCTCGCTCGCCAACATGGTCCCCCAGCACCCCGGCTCGAACCGCTGCCTTTGGGAAGGCATCGAGAGCACGGTGCGGGAGCTGGCGATGGAGGAGGGCGAGGTCTGGGTCCTGACCGGCCCGGTTTTCCAGGGCGAGACGCTGCAGCGCCTGAACGGCCGCGTGCTGGTTCCCACCGCCCTCTACAAGGCGATCTACCTGCCCGGGCGCGGTGAGGCCGGCGCCTACCTCGCCTCCAATGCCCCCGGCCTGGCCTGGCGCGCGGTGTCCCTGGACGCGCTGCGCGAGGCCACGGGGCTGGACGCCTTCCCCGCCCTTCCCGCCACGGTCAAGGCCCGCGCCATGGCCCTACCGGAGCCGCGCCCGAGCAATGTGCGCGGCAGCTGCGACAACCAGCCGGAGGGCACGGCCCCGCCCGCACCGCCCTCGCCCTCCGCCGGGCCTCCCCCGGCCCCGGCGCAGCCCGCCCCGTCCGGCGGCCGCATCGGGCTGATCCTGGCGGGGGTCTTCGCGTTGGTGATGATCGTGGCCCTGATCCGCGTGCTGGGCCGCCGATGAGGGAAGGACCGGCCATGCCCTTCAACCCCTACGCCGACGAGGCCGCTACCCTTCGCATCGGCGGCCTCACCGCCGAGAACCGCCTGGACCGCGTCTCCCTTTTCGGCAGCCTGGACCTGACCCGCGACCGCGCCGGCCTGGATCGCGCCAAGCGCCTGAAAGCCCTTCTGGACGCCACCCTTGCCGTGCTGGAGCAGGAGGCGGAGCGGCTGCCCGAGCAGGTCGAGACGGGGCGGGACACGGATTCGATCGCCAACCCCTTTGGTTAGCTATGCCTAATTTTCGGGAGGCTTCGCCTCCCGAGCCCTCCACCAGAGGAAGAAGGAATTCTTCCCCTGGACCCCATCATCTTCGTTTTCGAGGCTGCCGCGGGATGCGGGGTTGGTGCCGCAGGCATTCTGAATTTAGTTCAGCGCGGGCTGACATGTCCCGCGCCGAGCGGCCATGCAGCTCGGCGAACCGCAGGTCGGGCCTTTTGCGGCAGCCTTCCTGAAGAAGATGAGGGGTGGGATCTAAGGGAGGGGAGAATTCCTTCTCCCCTCCCTTGGGGTCGTCAGAACGAGGCCCGGTCCCCGGCCATTGCCGGCGGCTGGCTGGGCCAGACGCCCAGTTCCTGGATCGCCTGCAGCAGCTCCTCGAAGCGGAAGGGCTTGTTCAGGCGCCGCGTCCGTTCGTCGAACACGCGGCCGGCCCAGTTGGAGGGCATGCCGGAGAGGTAGATCACCTTCAGGTCCGGCCGCGCCGCCCGGGCGCGCTCCACCACGTCGAAGCCGTTCATCGGCTCGCCGAGGTTGATGTCGCTCAGCATGAGCCGGCAGGAGGAGGAGACGAGGCGTTCGAGCGCCTCGTCGCCGTGCTCGGCCATCTGCACGGCATAGCCGGCGTCTTCCAGGGCCTGGACCATCACGTCCAGCACCAGGTCGTCATCCTCCAGGACGAGCACGTCGCACACGGAGCTTTTCCAATCCAGCAGCAGAGAGGGGGAAACGCCGCGTCCGGCCAAGGGAACAGCCGGTCACTGGATTGTTTTCACGGGTCCTTATCCGGCGCGTCGTAAGCTGCCGCGTCTCCGTCCAGCGCACGCGTCAGCGCTGCACCGGCCCGCAGCAGCGCGGCGGAGAGGGCGGCGTGGCGGGCCGGGTCCTGAAAGCGGGTGCAGGTGCCGCTGACGGTCAGGGCCCCAGCGAGGGTGTTGCCGGCGCGGAAGACGGGCACGCTGATGGCGGCCATCTCCGGCGTGCGTTCCCCGAAGGAGGAGTCCAGCACCGGCTGGCCGGGGCGCCAGCCCCCGGCGAAGCGGGTCAGCGTGTGTCCGGCAGCGCCCTGCAGGGGCAGCAAGGACCCGACGGTGATCCAGTCCCGCACCGCCTGCTGCCCTTCCACCCGGGCGAGGAGCAGGCGCTTCTCGCCTTCCCGCACGAAGAAGCCCGCCGTTTCCCGCGTCTCCGCCGCGAGGGAGCCGAGGACCGGGTCCAGGGCCGCCCGCAGGTCCAGGCCGCGCAGGTAGGCGGCGCCGAGATGCGGCAGGGCCGGGCCCAGCCTGTAGCGCCCATCCCCGCCGCGCACCGCGTAGCCGCGCCGCTCCAGCGAGGCGAGGAGACGCAGCAGGGTGCTCTTGTACAGCCCGGTGCGGCGGGCGAGCTCGGCCAGGCTTTGCGGGCCCTCCGAGGCGCCCATCGCGTCCAGCACGGCAAGCCCGCGCTCCAGCGCCGCCACGCCCTCGGCACCGCGCGAGGCCTCGTCCTGCTTGACCTGGAGGTCCGGCATCGCCATTTTCTCAGAACAGAACAATAGTTCTGCCAGACAGAACGGCCGGACGTCAACCGTGCCGGCCCGAAGGGATCCCTCCGTGAACGACCTGCCCCGCCGCGTTTCCATCAACGAGGAGGGCCCGCGCGAGGGCTTTCAGATCGAGCCGGGCCCGATCCCGACGGCCGACAAGATCGCGCTCATCGACGCGTTGGCGGCAACCGGCCTGAAGCACATCCAGGTCGCCTCCTTCGTCTCGCCGAAGCTTGTTCCGGGCTGGGCCGACGCTGAGCAAGCGGTGGCCGGCTTCACGCCACGCCCGGGCGTGGACTACACGGCGCTGTGGTTCAACGCCGCCGGGCTGGAGAGGGCGCTGGCTTTCGAGGACCGGCTGCACCTCACCGGTTCCATCTCCCTCTCCGCTTCCGAGGCCTTCTCCCGCAAGAACCTCAACCGTGACCGCGCCGGGCAGATCGAGGCCATGCGCAAGCAGACGGCCGCGCACCTTGCGGCTGGCATCCCCGTGACCCGCATCGGCGTCATGGCCTCCTTCGGCTGCAACTTCTCCGGCGTGGTCACGCCCGCCCAGGTCTTCACTGCCATCGAGGATGGTATGGGCATCGCCGCGGAGGCCGGGACCACTATCACCCGCCTCTCGCTGGCCGACACCATGGGCTGGGCCAACCCCGCGCATGTGGAACGCCTGGTGGGCGAGGTCCGCGCCCGCTGGCCGGAGCCGGAGATCACCCTGCACCTGCACGACACGCGCGGCCTGGCGGTGGCCAACGCGCATGCCGGGCTGCGGATGGGCGTGGTGAGCTTCGACGCAACGGTGGGCGGCCTCGGCGGCTGCCCCTTTGCCGCCCATAAGGGGGCGCCGGGGAACATCGCCAGCGAGGAGCTGGCCCTGCTCTGCGAGGAGCTGGGCATCGAGACGGGCGTGGACCTGGACGCTCTGATCGAGGCCGGGCACCTGGCCGAGCGCATCGTCGGCCATTCCCTGCCGAGCGCCCTGCTTCGCGGCGGCAGCTTGCGCGCCTTCCGCGAGCGCACCGCGGGCGTGGCGGCATGAGCGCCCGCCCGCTGCAGGGCCTGCGCGTCCTCGAGTTCAGCCACACCATCATGGGCCCCTGCGCGGGCCTGCTGCTGGCCGACCTGGGTGCCGATGTGGTGAAGGTGGAACCCGCCCCTGCCGGCGACCACACACGCCGCCTGCCCGGCTTCGCCTCCGGCTTCTTCGCCACCTTCAACCGCAACAAGCGGTCCCTGGCGATCGACCTGAAGAAGCCTGAGGGCCGTGCCGCGGTGCACCGTCTGGCGGCCGAGGCCGACGTGGTGCTGGAGAACTACGGCCCGGGCACGATGGAGCGGCTGGGCTGCGGCTGGGACACCCTCTCCGCCCTCAATCCGCGCCTGATCTACCTCGCCCTCAAGGGCTTCCTCGCCGGGCCCTACGAGCACCGCCCGGCGCTGGACGAGGTGGTGCAGTTCCAGGCCGGCCTCGCCTACATGACCGGCCCGCCCGGTCAGCCGCTGCGCGCCGGCGCTTCCGTGGTGGACATCATGGGTGCGGTGTTCGGCATCGTCGCCGTGCTGGCGGCGCTGCGCGAGCGGGACCGCACGGGCCAGGGTCAACGGGTGGGCAGCGCCCTGTTCGAATCCGCCGTCTTCCTCGTCGGCTCCCACATGGCCGGCGCGGCCGCGACCGGTGAGCCCGTGCCGCCGATGCCCGCCCGCCGCGGTGCCTGGGGCGTGTACGAGCCCTTCACCACCGCCGATGGAGGGCAGGTCTTCATCGGCGTGACGAGCGATGCCCAGTGGGTGCGCTTCTGCGAGGTCTTCGGCTTCGATGACCTCGCGGCCGACGAGCGCCTCCATACCAACGCCGAGCGCACCCGCGCCCGCCCCTGGCTGATCCCCGAACTGAAGGAGCGCATCGGGACACTGCCGCGCGATGCTGTGGTGGAGCGCTGCGAGAAGGCCGCCATCTCCTGGGCACCCGTGGGCAAGCCCGCCGACCTCTTCGAGGATCCGCACCTTCTCGCCGGCGGCGGGCTGCTGGCCACCGCCATGTCGGTCCTCGGTGGCGGCACGACGGAGGCGCTCCTGCCCGCCCTGCCCGTGGAGTTCGGCGGCGCGAAGGAGCGCACCGCCCTACAGCGCCAGCCGCCGCGCATGGGCGAGAACAACGCGGAAGTCCTCGCCGAGGCCGGCTTCACCCCGGACGAGATCGAGGCCCTGCGCCGGGACGGGATCCTGGCGCAGGGCTGACGCCAACCCTCAGGGCGCGGTGCCCGGCGCGGCTCCGTCCACCGGCGGTGCCGCCTGCCGGCGCTCGGCCAACTGGCGGTCCAGGTTGCTGACCTCGGCCCGGAGTACGGCGACCCGCTGCTCCGCCTCGGCCACCTCGCCCTGCCGCGCGCGCAACGCCGTCTCGGCCTCGCCCATTTGGCTGCGCAGCGTCGCCAGGCGGGTTTCCAGTTCCGCCGCCTGCCGCTCCGCCCCGGTCAGCGCGCCCTGCCGGGCCTGCAGCGCCGTCTCGGCCTCGCCCACCTGGCCGCGCAGCGCCGCAAGTCGTCCGTTCAGTGCCTCGGTATCCCGGGCCGCTCCGGCCTGCCGCTCCGTCAGGGTCTGCTGCGCCTTTTCCGTCTCCGCAGCCAGCGCGGACACCCGTCCCTGGGCCGCTTCCGCCTGACGCCCCAGGTCGGCCAGCCGTGCCTCTGCCTGCGTTACGGATGCGGCCAGCTCCCGGCCCCGGCCCTCGGCTGCCGTACCCGCCGCCCGGGCCGCTTCCGCCCGCTGCGTCAGAGCCGCCAGATCCCCGGCCGCCCGCCGTTCCCCTGCGAGCGTGCTCTCAAGTTCCGTCGTCCGGGCCGCCTGAGCTCGGCCTGCCGCCTCCGCCCGCTCCAACCCTGCACCGCGGGAGAAGGCCAGCGACCAGCCTGTGACCAGCAGCGCCACCCCGACCGCGGCGGCGCCCAGGACTGGCCAGGACAGGCCGAGAAGGCCCTTCGGCGGCGGAGGCGGAGGTGGGGCCGCCATGATCATCCTGGTGGGCGTCACGGGGCCGCTCACACGGGCCCGCGCCTTGTTCCGATTGCCTGCCACTCTCTGCACCTCGTCGCGATGTCGCTGGGGAGGTAGCACGCCCGCCGTACTTCCCAAGTGAAGAAGATTGAACGACGGGCCGCCTCCCTGGCTCGGGTGTATCGGTGCTGATGTTTTGAGGAGGCATGTAGCTTTCGAAGCTCGGGGCCAGTGCTTCGAAGGCCAGGGACTACTCTGCCCGGACAGCAACGGCCATCCAGGCTCCTGCAAGGGGGATGTCGTAGGCCCGATGATCGAGGGCGGCTCTGGACGCCGCGGAATGCAGGTCAGCCCGTGCTGTCGTGTCCCGCGCCTCGGGTCATGGCTCGAGGCAAGGTGCCAGCCCTGCATCCCGCCGCAGCCCGAAAACGAAGGATGAAGGGTAGGTTCCAAGGGAGGGGAGAATTCCTTCTCTCCTCCCTTGGGTCCGGCGCGGAAGCTAGGCCTGGAGCAGGCGGACGATGCCGTCGAGCTGGTCGAGGTCGCGGTAGGAGATGACGACCTTCCCGCCCCGGCCGCCGTGCTCGATGGTCACCCGGAGGCCCAGGCGCTCAGAGAGTTCGCGCTCCAGTGCGCGGGTATCGGCGTCTGGCTGGCGGCGCTGGGTACGGGGGCGGTCGCCGGCGGCGGCCAGGGCTTCCGTCTGGCGCACGTTCAGACCGCGGGTCACCACCTGCTCGGCCAAGCGCACCGGGTCAGGCGCGGTCAGAAGGGCGCGGGCATGGCCGGCGGTGAGGCTGCCGCGGCCAAGCATCTGGCGGACGGAGGAGGGCAGGCCGAGGAGGCGCATGGTGTTGGCGACGTGACTGCGGCTCTTCCCCACGGCGTTGCCCAGGGCATCCGCCTTCAGGCCGAACTCCTCGGTGAGGCGGCGGTAGCCCTCGGCCTCCTCCAGCGCGTTCAGGTCCTCGCGCTGCAGGTTCTCGACGAGGCCGGCGGCCATGGCCGCGCGGTCGTCCATTTCCCGCACCACCACCGGCACTTCGTGCAGGCGAGCGGCCTGTGCGGCGCGCCAGCGGCGCTCCCCGCCGATGATCTCGTAACTGCCCGCATTGCCAGGCTTCGGGCGGACGAGGATGGGCTGGAGGACGCCATGCTCCCGGATGGAGGCGGCGAGTTCGGCCAGGGCCTCCGGGTCCATGGGACCGCGGGGCTGGAAGGGGCCGGGCTCCAGCGCCTCCACGGGCAGGGTCTGGGGCACCGCAGAGGCGGTGGCAGAGGCGGGCTCATCCCCGAGGAGGGCGGAGAGGCCCATGCCCAGGCGGGTCGGCTTGCGGCTCACTTCGTGCCCTCCGCGGCCTTCAACGCGCGGGCGCGGGCCCGGTCGCGCTTCAGCAGTTCCGCCGCCAGCTGGATGTAGGCCTGGGCGCCGGCCGAGCGCACATCGTAGAGGATGACGGGAAGACCGTGGGAGGGCGCCTCGGAGACGCGGATGTTGCGGGGGATCACCGTGTCGTACACCCGGTCCTTGAAGAAGCTCCGCACGTCGCGCGCGACGAGCTCGGAGAGGTTGTTGCGGCGATCGAACATGGTCAGGACGATTCCGTCCAGGGCGAGGGCGGGGTTGAGGCGCTTCACCCGATCCACCGTGCGCGTCATCTGGGAGATGCCCTCCAGCGCGAAGAACTCGGTCTGCAGGGGCACCAGCACGGACTGGCTGGCGACGAGGGAGTTCAGGGTCAGCAGGCCGAGCGAGGGGGGGCAGTCGATCAGCATGTAGTCGTAGCGGGCGAGGGTGGGGCCGCTGCGCTCCAGGGCCTGGGCCAGGCGGCGCTCCCGGTCCTCCATCCCCACCATCTCGATTTCGGCGCCGGCCAGATCGTTATCAGCCGGCAGCAGGTCCAGGCCAGGGATCTGGCTGGGACGGATCAGGTCGCCCAGCGGGCGGTCCCCCACCAGCAGGGCGTAGCTGCCGGCTCCGCGGGCGTTGCGGGGTACGCCGAGGCCTGTGGAGGCATTGCCCTGCGGGTCCATGTCCAGCAGCAGCACGCGCTTGGTGGAGGCGAGTGCCGTGGCGAGGTTGATCGCGGTGGTGGTCTTGCCCACCCCGCCCTTCTGGTTGGCCAGGGCGATCCGGCGCGGGCCGGAAGGGGTCCGCTCAGCTGCCGGCACGATGGAGTTCCGTGATGCGGAGGATGGTGGCGCCGGGTTCGGTGCGGCTCTCGAAGCGCTCGGTGTGCATGGTCCATTCCGCCTCTGCGGCGGTGAGTTCGTCGGCCGCGCTGCGGCCTTTCGGGAAAAGGGCGGTACCGCCCGGGGAGAGCAGCCGGGCGGCGTGGCCCAGCAGCACTGGCAGGGGCGCGAGAGCCCGGGCGGTGACGAGGGCGAGCGGCGGGAGGGTTACGGCCTCGATCCGCCGGGTATGGACCCGGACGTGGGAGAGGCCGAGCTCGCCCGCGGCGGCAGTGAGGAAGGCCGCCTTACGGCGATCCGATTCAACGAGGTTCCAGGAGCGACCGGTGTCCGCAATGGCGAGGACGAGGCCGGGGAAGCCGCCCCCGGTGCCGAGGTCGGCAGCCTCCCCTCCCCCACCGGGCAGCAGGGGCAGGAGCTGCAGGGAGTCCGCGATATGGCGGGCGCGCAGCGTTTCCGGATCGCGCTCGGCCACGAGATTGATGCGGGCGTTCCAGCGCAGGAGCAGCGACAGGAACCCATCCAGCCGCGCTTCCGTTTCACGTGAAACGACCGGTTCGGGTGTCCTCACGCCACGCCCGCCCGCGCCGGGGAGGCACCGCGCCGCAAGTGGCCGGCGAGCGCGACCAGCGCCGCGGGCGTGACACCTGGCACCCGGCCGGCAGCGCCGAGCGTGGCGGGGCGCGCGGCAGAGAGGCGCTGCCGCATCTCCGTGGAGAGGCCGGCGATGGCGGCGAAATCCACATCCTCCGGGATGCGAAGCCGTTCCTCCCGCTCGAGCGCGGCGAACTCGGCGGCCTGCCGGGCGAGGTAGGGAGCGTAGAGGGCCTCTGTCTCGAGCTGCGCACGCACGCCAGGGGCAAGATCACGCAGCCAGGGAAAGGCCTGCTCCAGGGCTGGTGCCCCGGCAGCGGGCAGGGCCATCACCTCCAGGACGGTTCGGGGCACGCCGTCCTGGTTCACGGGAAGGCCGGCGGCGGCCAGGGCGGCAGGGGTGGCGGTCTCGGCGCGGGCGCGGGCCAAGGCGTCCCGGATGGCTGCGGCGAAGGCGCGGTGCCGGGCGGCGCGCTCCGGCCCCACGCAACCCCATGCCAGGCCGCGCTCCGTCAGGCGCAGCCCGGCATTGTCGGCGCGCAGACGCAGACGGTGCTCGGCCCGTGCGGTGAGCATGCGGTAGGGCTCCGTCACGCCCTGGGTGACCAGGTCGTCCACCAGCACGCCGGCATAGGCCTCCGTCCGCAGCAGGACCCGCGGCTCCGTGCCGCCGCTGGCACGGTGGGCGGCGTTCACCCCGGCCAGCAGGCCCTGAGCGGCCGCCTCCTCATAGCCCGTGGTGCCGTTCACCTGCCCCGCGAGGAAGAGGCGTGGCACCGACCGCACCTCCAGGCTCGGGCGCAGGGCGCGCGGGTCGAGATGGTCGTACTCGATCGCGTAGCCGTGGCGGAGGATGCGCGCCCGCTCCAGCCCGGGGATGGAGGCAATCACCGCCTCCTGCACGTCCCGCGGCAGGCTGGTGGAGATGCCGTTCGGGTAGACGGTCGGGTCGTCGATTCCCTCCGGCTCCAGGAAGATCTGGTGCCGGTCGCGCTCGGCGAAGCGGACCACCTTGTCCTCGATCGAGGGACAGTAGCGCGGCCCCGCCCCCTGGATCTGGCCGGTGTAGATCGGAGCCCGGTCCAGCGAGGCACGGATCAGGGCATGGGTTTCCGGCGTGGTGGCGGTGATGCCGCAGACCACCTGCGGGTTGGTGATCCGCTCCGTCATCCAGGAGAGGGGTTCGGGCGGGTCGTCGCCGGGCTGGGCATCAATCCCCGCCCAGTCGATCGTGCGGCCGTCCAGCCGAGGCGGGGTGCCGGTCTTCAGCCGGCACACGGGGAGATCCAGGGCGGCGAGCGCCAGCGCCAGCCCGACCGAGGCGGGGTCGCCATGGCGCCCGGCGGGCAGACGCTCCGGCCCGAGATGGATCTCGCCGCGCAGGAAGGTGCCGGCGGTCACGACGAGGGCGCCGCAGCCGATCCGCTCGCCCTCCCCCGTCAGCACGGCGGCAATCCCGCCATCGCGGGCGCGCTCCAACCCCTCGGCCGCGCCCTCCTGGATGGTGAGGTTCGGGGTGGCCCGCAGCAGGTCCTGGATCGCGGTGCGGTAGAGGGCCCTGTCGGCCTGGGCACGGGGGCCGCGCACGGCCGGGCCCTTGCTGCGGTTCAGCAGCTTGAAGTGGATCCCGGCCGCATCCGCCGCGCGGCCCATCAGCCCGTCCAGTGCGTCCACCTCGCGTACGAGGTGCCCCTTCCCCACCCCGCCGACGGCAGGGTTGCAGGACATCTCGCCCAGCCGGTCCGCCCGGTGGGTCAGCAACAGGGTGCGGGCGCCGCACCGGGCCGCCGCCGCGGCCGCCTCGGCCCCGGCATGCCCGCCGCCCACCACCACAACATCGAAAGCGCACCCCATGCCGCGCCTATACCGCCACCATTCGGCGGGGTCACTTCCCGATGCAGAACTCCGCGAAAACGCGGTCCAGGACAGCCTCCGCATCGACCCTCCCGGTCAGCCGGCCAAGGGCCCGCAGCGCCTCGCGTAAGGCATCGGCCCGCAGCTCCGGCAAGGGGGCTGCCTCCGCCTCGCCGAGCCAGCGCAGCGCGTCCCGCACGGCCGCCCGGTGGCGGGGCCGGGCGAGCAGGGCGGCGCCGGAAGCCGGGGCTAGGCGGACGGCCTCCTCCTCAAGCCTGGCTCGCAGCACGGCGATCCCGTCGCCCGTCCGCGCAGAGACGGCCAAGGCGCCGGGCGGTATCGGGCCGCCCAGGTCGGCCTTGGAGGCGACGATCAGGCAGTTCCGCCGGCCGATCAGCGCCAGCGTCGCTTCGTCCGGCGGAGCGCCGCAGGGCAGCACGGCCAGCACGATGTCGGCCGCCTCCCCCCGATGCAGTGCACGGCGCACCCCTTCGGCCTCGATCTCGTCCCCGGCCTCCCGCAGCCCCGCCGTATCGGCCAGCACGGCGGGCAGGCCCGCCAGCACGATCCGCGCCTCCACGATGTCCCGCGTCGTTCCGGCCCGTGCGGAGACGATGGCGGCCTCCCGCCCGACCAGGGCGTTGAGTAGGGAGGACTTGCCCGCGTTCGGCGCGCCCAGGATGGCCACGTCCAGCCCTGCCCGCACCCGCTCGCCGCCCTCGTCGGCCAGTAGCCGGTCGGTCATCTCGGCCGCCAGGGCGGCGGTCGCGCGGGCCACCTCCGCCTCCAGCGAGCCCGGCAGCCCCTCATCCTCGAACTCGATCAGCGCCTCCTGCCGCGCCAGTAGGCCGGTGAGGCGGGCAGCCCATTCCGCGCAGAGGGCGGTCAGCCCGCCGCCGGCCAGGGCTAGGGCCTGGCGGGCCTGCATGGCGGTCTCCGCCTCGATCAGGTCGATCACGCCCTCGGCCGCTGTCAGGTCCATGCGGCCGTTCAGGACGGCGCGCCGGGTGAACTCCCCCGGTTCGGCCGGGCGGGCGCCGAGAGTCGCCAATGCCTCCCCAACCCCGGCCACCACCGCGGCGCCACCATGGAGGTGCAGTTCGGCCGAGTCCTCGCCGGTGTAGGAGCCGGGACCAGGGAGCCAGAGCACCACGGCCTCGTCCAAGGTGGCGCCGCCGGCGGCCCGGAGCCGGCGCAGCGCGGCCTTGCGTGGTGGCGGCAGCACGCGGCCGCAGAGCTCTTTCAGCAGATCCCGGCTGGCGGGGCCGGAAAGGCGGATAATGGCGATCGCCGCGCGCCCCGGCGCGGTAGCGAGGGCGAAGATCGTGTCCATTCCCGGGTTTCCGGCCCTCAGCCCTTGCCGGGGGGCACGTCCTTTTCGGTGAGCATGAGGCGATGCACCCGGCGCCCTTCGGTCACATGCGTCACCAGGATCTCGTCCACATCGTCGCGCGTCTCGGCCCGGTACCAGATGCCTTCGGGGTAGATCACCACGACCGGGCCGAACTCACACCGATCGAGACAACCGGCGCTGTTCACCCGAATGCCCTTGATGCCCAGCTCCTTGGCTCGCGCCTTCATATAGTCCCTAAGGACCTCGCTTCCCCGGGCAGCGCAGGATCCGCGCCGGTGACCATCGGGACGCCGGTTGGTGCAAACGAAGATGTGGGACTGGAACCAGGGCGGCGGGTCGGCCTCTGTTTCACGTGAAACGGCAGCGCTGTCGGGCAAGGCGGGCATCTCTCGTCGAGGGCAGGACGGCTGTGCCACATCTAGGGGCAGGAAGGGCCGGAGGCGAGGCCCGCGGAGCGATCCCCGCTTGACGCCGGGCCCGACCGGGCCGACCAATGCCGATCGCCAGCCCATGCCACAAACCTTCCTCCACACGCCTCTCGGCACCCTTACCCTGTCCGAGGAGGACGGCGCGATCGTCGCCCTAGATTGGGGGCAAGGACGGGACCGCGAGGAAACGCCCTTGCTGCGGCGCGCCGCGGATCAGCTGCAGGACTACCTGGACGGGCTGCGGACCGGCTTTGATCTGCCCTTGAACCCGATGGGAAGCCCCTTCCGCCGCCGCGTCTGGCAGGCGCTGCAAGACATCCCGCACGGCGCGACGCGCAGCTACGCGGAACTGGCCCGGGATCTCGGCACCGCCTCCCGCGCCATTGGCGGCGCGAATGGTGCGAACCCCATCCCCGTTATCATTCCCTGCCACCGCGTGATCGGCGCCGGAGGCACCATCGGCGGCTATTCCGGCGGGGAAGGCATCAGCACGAAGCGGTGGCTTCTGGCGCTGGAGCGCCGCACCAGGCGTGCCAACCCCGACAGCCCCGACCTGCTGGACGAACCCAACTTGCCCGAGCGGCGCGCTTTCGGCGCGTCCGAGGCGCCCTAGGACACCCACCATGAACCACGCCATTCGCCTGCACGAGCCCGGCGGCCCGGAGAAGCTGGTCTGGGAGGAGGTGCCCCTGCCGAGCCCGAAGCCGGGCGAGGCGCTGGTACGTCACCACGCGGTCGGGCTGAACTTCATCGACATCTACTTCCGCACCGGGCTCTACAAGGCGCCCTCCCTTCCAGCGGTCATCGGCATGGAAGCGGCGGGCACGGTTGAGGCGGTGGGAGACGGGGTGGAGGATCTGAAGGTTGGCGATCGCGTGGCCTACGCCATGGGCCCGATCGGGGCCTACGCGGAGGCGCGCACCATCCCTGCCAAAGTGCTCGTGAAGCTGCCGGACGACATCGCGTTCGACACGGCGGCCGCGATGATGCTGCAGGGCCTCACCGCCCAGTACCTCCTACGCCGCACCTACAAGGTGAAGGCGGGCGAGACCATCCTCGTCCACGCTGCCGCCGGCGGCGTCGGCCTCATCCTCTGCCAGTGGGCCAAGGCACTGGGTGCCACAGTCATTGGCACCGTGGGCTCAGAGGCAAAGGCCGAACTGGCGCGCGCGCACGGTGCGGACCACGTCATCCTGCAGGGCGAGGATCTGGCCGCGCGCGTGAACGACATCACCCGCGGGGCACGCCTTCCCGTGGTGTACGACAGCGTCGGCCGCGACACCTTCTCCGCCTCGCTCGACTGCCTCGCACCCTTCGGCCTGCTCGTCTCCTACGGCAACGCTTCCGGCCCCGTCACAGGCGTCGATCTCGGCATTCTCGCCGCCAAGGGTAGCCTGTTCGTCACGCGCCCAACCCTTGCCACCCATACCGCCAAGCGCGCGGACCTGCTCGCCATGGCGGACGAGCTGTTCGCCGTGGTTCGCAGCGGCCAAGTCCGCATCGAGATCAACCAGACATACGCTCTGCGCGATGCGGCGAATGCACACCGGGATCTCGAGTCCAGGAAAACAACAGGCAGTAGCATCCTTAGGCCGTAGTCTTTCCGGAATTGGTGTTGATAGGACTAGACCGGAAAAACTTGCGTCCATAGGGGCAGAAGGCTAAGGAATTCGGGGGAAATTACCGTCTTCCCAATCTTCTGTCCTGTCCTATGCCTCCGTCGGCCCCACGCGAGGTGCGAGGCTGCGTGTTGATGCCGATCTCACATCACCAGCACAGGGCCGGTCGAAGCCAAGGGCCGACCCTCCGCTTCTGAGGGGAATGGCGGGCCAGGGAAGGAGAGAATGTCCTCTCTCCTTTCCTGAACGAAGGCCTAATCCCGAAGGAAGTATTGGTAGCGATAGGCCTCCACGAAGCCTGCCGCCTCGTAGACCCGGCGCGCCGCCGCGTTACCCGGCGCAACCTGCAGCCAGCACAACCCGGCACCCTGCCCTGCACCCCAACCAGCCAGGGCGCCGAGGAGCCGCCGGCCCAGCCCTTGACGCTGGAACTCCGGCCGCACTGCTAGATCGAACAGGCCACAGAGCCCGCCGTCGGCGACAGCGTGGCCGCAGGCGGCGGCCATTCCATCCACTCGCAGCACCAGCCAGGCAGCCGGGCGGGCCATCAGCGGCACCGCCTCCTCCTTTTCCGCCCGACGGCTGGCACCCTGGTACTCCACCGTGGCTAGGACGGAGAGCCACTCCGCGTCCGGCTCGTCGCACCAGCGGGCTGCCGGATCGTCAGTCGGGGTGACGTGGCCGGTCATCACCAGCGCGCCCTCGGCCTCGCTGTAGCCCCGCTCGGCCAGCAGCCCCGGCAGCCCCGGCGGGTCCAGGGGCGTCGATCGGAAACGGCAGGGCAGGCCGAGGCGCGCGTAATGCGCCTCCACGCGCGCCACGCGGGAAGGCAGGTCCGGATCCTCCGCGGGATCCAGCGAGGAAGCGGCATTCGCCCTTCCTGTGCCCCCGTGGAAGGCCCGCAGTACGAAGGGCCCGTCCCAGGCCACGCGGGGCGCCGGCACGGCGTTCAGTGCCGCCCGCTCCAGCAGCGCGGCATCCGCCACCGCCGTGTGATCCATCACTGTCTTCTGCCCCCGGTTCGCCTGGCAGGATGAACCTTCGGCGGCACCCTGCCAAATGCCCGGTCGGCGATCCGGTCCACGAAACCGGCCCTGAGGGGCGGCGTTGGTCCACGGCAGACGATGTTGACCAGAAGAGGAAGACAGTCATGAAGACCACGGCTTTCGCGCTTGCTCTCGCTGCCGGGCTGATCGCCGCCCCGGCCTTCGCCCAGGTGTCCACCGCCCCGACCCCGAGCGCGCCGGGCGGCGTGACCCGTGACCAGGGCGCGGGCGCCCCCGGCATGTCCGCCTCCCCCGCCGCCCCGATGGGCAGCGCCGGCGGCCCGCCGAACCCGCAGGCCGGCTCGCAGGGCGTTCAGCCCCCGTCCCAGCAGGGCAACTGAACCACGGCGTGAGGCGCTGACGTAGAAAGGGCCTGTCCGGGAAGCCGGACAGGCCCTTCTCATTTCTGGAGTATGTGCCCGAGGCGGGGAGGCCGGCACCTCTGTTCCGATCCCCTGGAGGCGGCCTGCCCCGGGAAGAGGAAGGCCACCGGGACCGGAACGATGCCGGGCCTGCCTCAGGTGTTCATGGCGTCGAAGAAGTCCTGGTTCGTCTTGCTGTACTTCAGCTTGTCCAGCAGGAATTCCATCGCGTCCTGGGTGCCCATCGGGTTCAGGATACGCCGCAGCACCCACATCTTCGACAGCTCGGAGCGGTCCACCAGGACCTCCTCCTTGCGGGTGCCGGACTTGGTGATGTCGATCGCGGGGAAGACGCGCTTGTCGGAGAGCTTGCGGTCCAGGACGATTTCCGAGTTACCGGTGCCCTTGAACTCCTCGAAGATCACCTCGTCCATGCGCGAACCGGTATCGATCAGCGCGGTAGCGATGATGGTGAGCGAGCCGCCCTCCTCGATGTTGCGCGCGGCACCGAAGAAGCGCTTCGGGCGCTGCAGCGCGTTCGCGTCCACGCCGCCTGTCAGCACCTTGCCGGAGGAGGGCACGACGGAGTTGTAGGCGCGGCCGAGGCGGGTAATGGAGTCCAGAAGGATCACCACGTCCCGCTTGTGCTCCACCAGGCGCTTGGCCTTCTCCAGCACCATCTCCGTCACCTGGACGTGCCGCGTCGCCGGCTCGTCGAAGGTGGAGGCCACCACCTCTCCGCGGACCGTGCGCGCCATGTCCGTCACCTCCTCCGGCCGCTCGTCGATCAGCAGCACCATGAGGAAGACGTCGGGGTTGTTGGCGGAGATGGACTTGGCGATGTTCTGCAGCATCACCGTCTTGCCCGTGCGCGGCGGCGCGACGATGAGCGCGCGCTGCCCCATGCCGATCGGGGAGACGAGGTCGATCACCCGGTGGGTGTTGTCCTTCAGCGGCCCCTTCTTGTCGGCGGGCTGGGCCTCCAGCTCCGGGTTCTCCATCCGCAGGCGGCGGGTGGGGTAGAGGGGCGTGAGGTTGTCGAAGTTCACGCGGTGCCGCACGGCCTCGGGCGGCTCGAAGTTCACCGAGCTGACCTTGAGCAGGGCGAAGTAGCGCTCCCCGTCCTTCGGGGCGCGGATCTGTCCCTCCACCGTGTCGCCGGTGCGCAGCGCGAAGCGGCGGACCTGGGCGGGAGAGACGTAGATGTCGTCCGGGCCGGGCAGGAAGTTGGACTGCGGGTTGCGCAGGTAGCCGAAGCCGTCGGACAGGATCTCCAGTGTGCCGTCCCCGTAGATCGCCTGGTCGTTCTCGGCGAGCTGCTTGAGGATGGCGAAGAGCATGTCCTGCTTGCGGAGCGAGGAGGCGTTCTCGACGCCGACCTCCTCCGCAAAGGCGAGGAGGTCGCCGGGGCTCTTGGCCTTCAATTCGGATAGGTGCATTCGGGTGGTCTCGATCGGCGTGGCCGAGGGGGAGGAGGGTGCGCGGAACCTGGATCGACGCGGGGCGCGCCTCCGCCGGGCGGCGGGGTTCCGGGGACGATGCGCCTTCTGCCGGGCCCCTCTGCGGGGCAGAGGGCTACTGGGGCAGGGGCATGGTGGCAGCGGACGAACGCCGATGAGGGATCGTTCGTGGTCCCGTACCAAAGCTGAGCCTAAGGGCCTCGCCGGTCCGGCGTCAATCCTCGAGATGGTGTAAAATTCCGAGAAAACAAGCTCCAGCGGCTCATTTCCCGGGTGCCCGCCCACCTGCCCGCGACCCGTTCACACCTTAAGGAACGATTGCCGGAAAACCACGTGCCGCAACATCTCCATCATCGGGCTGTCATGGAACTCTCCTAAGCACCCCCGGCCTGGGCCGCCGCCCGGGAGGTTGCGCCCGGCACGGCGGGCGACGGGGAGCGATCATGAGCACCACCTACTGGTCCCTGCGGACCCAGGGCAGCCTCACCCAGAACTGGACCGATGCCGGGCTCATCACCGCGGACGACGACTGGTCCGGCGCGCCCTCCATCATGGGCTACCGCGGCGACGACCTGACGGCCGCGACCGGCACGGACCCGCGGACCCTGACGGCCGGCACCGCGACCCCGGTGGATGTGATCGCCAACCAGACCAGCACGACGATTAACAACGGCGGCGTGGCCGAGTTCGAGATCGCGAACCCCACTGTCGCCCTGCAGGGCTCGGGCACGGCCGATGCCCCCTACCTGGTGATCTATCTCGACACCACGGGCGTGCAGAACGTGAACCTCGCCTTCACCGCCCGCGACATCGACGGCACCACGGACAACGCCGTGCAGCAGCTCGCCGTGCAATACCGCGTGGGCGGGACCGGCAACTGGACGGACCTCCCCGCCGGCACCATCGCCGACGCCACCACCGGCCCGAACCTGGCCACCCAGGCCACGGACGTCTCCGTCACCTTGCCGCCCGACGCGGCGAACCAGGGCCAGGTCGAGGTGCGGATCATCACCACCAACGCCGCCGGCAACGACGAGTGGGTCGGCATCGACGACATCGCCGTCACCTCCTCCCCGCTCGGGGCTGGCTCCACCACCCTCACGGTCTCCGACGCCCAGGTGGTCGAGAGCGACGATGGCACGCAGAACCTCGTCTTCACCGTCACCCGCAGCAACGAGGACTCCGCCTTCACGGTGGACTTCGCCACCGCCGCCGGCACGGCGACCGAGGGCGTGGACTTCACCGCCGTTGCCGGCACTCTCTCCTTCGGCCTGGGCGACGGGCTGACCCGCACCGTGACCGTCGCAATCGCCGGTGACACGGTGGTGGAGGGGAACGAGATCCTCACCCTCAACCTCTCCGGCGCGACCGGCGGGGTGGAGATCACCGACGCCACGGGCACCGGCACCATCACCAACGACGACGTCGAGATCACCCGGATCTTCGACATCCAGGGCGCCGGCCACACCTCTGACCATGCCGGCCAGACCGTGACCACGACGGGCGTGGTAACCGGCATCTACCGCAAGGCCACCGGGGAGCGCGGCTTCTTCATCCAGGACCCGGGCGGTGACGGCAACGACGCCACCTCCGACGGCATCCTCGTCTTCACCGGCGGCAGCTACGCCGACGTCGCTGTGGGCGACGTGGTGCAGGTGACCGCCCGCGTCACCGAGTTCACCCGCGCGGGACAGGCCGGGAATCTCTCCCTCACCGAGCTGACGGGCGCCACCGTCCTCAAGACTGGCGCCGTGGAGGTGAACCCGGAGACCGGCCTGCCCGTGAACATCACCCCGGTGGTGATCGGCAACGGCGACACGCCCGGCGAGCGCGTGGCCCCGACCGGCAGCTTCGGTGACGATCCGGAGACCGGCACCTTTGACATCGCCAACCACGCGATCGACTTCTACGAGAGCCTGGAGGGCATGGCGGTCACGCTGGAGGATTTCCAGGCCACCGCCCCCTCCTCCTCCTTCACCGAGACCTGGGGCGTGACCAACGGCGCCTCCAACCCGGACGAGACGCCGAACGGCGGCGTGATCGCCTCCGAGGAGACGCCCTTCGTCAGCCATGAGCCTGGCCAGACCGGGACCTACGACTTCAACCCGGAGCGCATCCAGCTCGAGAACGACCTGGATAACAACAAGGACGGCGCCTACGACTTCACCTGGACCAACAACACCGGGGCGGGGTTCGGCGACGCCACGGGCATCGTCAGCTACGACCGCGGCGCCTTCGAGGTGCACGTGACCGAGGGCCAAGCCCCCGTGAGCACGCTGACTGAGAAGGAGGTCACCACGATCGAGGCCCATGCGGACCGCATCCGCATCGCGAGCTTCAACGTGGAGAACCTGGCCCCCAACGACGGCACGCCGGAGCCCGACGCCACCCCGGACAAGCTGGACCGCCTTGTCAGCGCCATCCGCGACAACCTGAAGCTGCCCGAGATCATCTCCCTGCAGGAGGTGCAGGACAGCAGCGGCGCCACCGACAACGGCGTGGTGGACGCCACCGCAACGCTGCGCGAGCTGATCCAGGCCATCTACAACCAGACCGGCAAGCTCTACGCCGCGATCGACGCGCCGCCCGAGAACAACGGGGACGGCGGCGCGCCGGGCGGCAACATCCGCGTGGCCTACCTCTTCGACCCCACCGCGGTGCGCGCCGGCGGCACGGCGGAGCTGGACGGCATCAACAACCTCACCCTCGTCTCCGGCTCCGACGACCCCTCCACCGCCTACCAGGAGCTGATCTACAGCTACCCCACCGAGAACCGCATCGGCGTGGACGCCCCGGAGTTCGAGCCCTACGTGGACGCCAGCGGCGCCACCCAGGGCGGCACCCGCAAGTCCGTGCCCGTGGTGTTCGAGAGCGTGCTGAGCGGCGAGAACTTCCTCGTCGTCAACAACCACTTCAACTCCAAGGGCGGCTCCAACGCCCTCTTCGGCACGGACCAGGACACGCCGCTGCCGAACGAGGACATGAACCAGTCCGGCTACCGCCGCGAGGCCCAGGCCGAGGCGGTGCGCGATTACATCGAGAGCATGCTCGGCACCGTGCCGAAGGTCGTCGTGACCGGTGACCTGAACGAGTACCAGTTCTTCCCGGCGACGAAGATCCTGACGGGTGAGCTGGAGATGACGGGCCAGTGGCAGGGCGGCGCGGCGGAGAACACGCCCCCCACCCTGATCCCCGGCACGCAGATCCTCTTTCCCACCATCGAGAGCCTGCCGGAGAACGAGCGCTACACCTACGTCTTCGAGGGCAACTCCCAGGTCCTCGACCAGATCCTGCTCTCCGGCGCCGCCAATGCCGGGATGCAGTACGACGCGGTGCACATGAACGCCGAGTTCGCCGACCAGATCTCGGACCATGACCCGTCGGTCGTCTCCTTCGTGCTGGCCCGCTCCGCGGCGCTCGCGACCGAGGGCGACGACGTGATCAATCCGAGCACCTTCGCCAGCTACTACGGCACGGCCACGAACCTCTCCGGCGACGACATCGTCCAGGGCCTGGGCGGGGATGACTGGATCGCCGCCGGCCGTGGCAACGATCGCCTTGAGGGCGGCGACGGCGATGACGCGCTGGTCGGCGGCGACGGCAACGACACGCTGCTGGGCGGCGAGGGCGCGGACCGCCTGGTGGGTGGCGCCGGGAACGACCTCATGGCCGGCGGCGCGGGCGACGACCGGTACAGCGTGGAAGATGCCGGCGACATCGTGGTCGAGGCGGCCAACGGGGGCACGGACCGCGTCCTGGCCAGCATCGACTACGCGCTGGCGGAGAATGTGGAGGCCCTCACCCTCCTCGGCACGGCGATCCGCGGCACCGGCAACGCGCTCGCCAACCACATCATCGGCAACGAGCTGGGCAACGTGCTCGATGGCGGCGCGGGGAATGACGCGCTGCTCGGCGGCGACGGCGATGACCTGCTGATCGGCGGGGCGGGCCGCAACACGCTGACCGGCGGCGAAGGGGCGGACCGCTTCCGCTTCGACGGCCCGGCGGACGGCGCCACGCGCACCACCATCCGCGACTTCGAGGCGGGCCTGGACCGGATCGAGCTGGACCGCTCGGCCTTCACCGCCTTCTCCGAAGCCGGCCCGATCGCGGCGGAGCAGTTCGGCCTCGGCCGCGTCGCGACCACGGCGGAGCAGCGGGTGATCTACGACGCGTCCACCGGCAGGATCGTCTACGACGCCGATGGTGCCGGCGGCGAGGCCGGTATCGTCATCGGCCTCACCCAGGCCAATGCCGGGCTGACCGCCGACGACATCTGGACGGTCTGATCCCGCCGAACCTTCCGGGAAGGCCCTGCCTTCCCGGAGGACCGATCCCAGGGCGGCCGTGGCCGCCCCGGACGCCCTTCGCGTCAGCCCTCGGGCCGCCCCTCACGCCGCACGGCCCTCCCACCCCGGCCCGGCCCGTGGCAGGGTCGGGCGCGATGCACCCGCTCCGCGAACGCCGCTTCCTCGTCCTTCTCGCCCTCGGCTTCTCCGCCGGCGTGCCGCTGCCGCTGGTCGCCGGCCAAGTGCTGCGCCAGTGGTTCACGGAGAGCGGGCTCTCCCTGACCGACATCGGCCTCACCGCCCTCATCGGCCTCGCCTACTCGCTGAAGTTCCTCTGGGCCCCGGTGCTGGACGCGGTGGCGCCGCCTCTCGCCGCGCGGCTGGGCCGGCGGCGCGGCTGGCTGCTGCTGATCCAGCCGCTCCTGATCCTCTCCATCCTCGCCACCGGCTTCAGCGATCCGGCGGCCGCGCCGCTGACCACGGCCGCCCTGGCCGCGGCCGTCGCCTTCCTCTCGGCCAGCCAGGACATCGTGGTGGACGCCCACCGCATCGAGATCCTGGAGGAGAAGGAGCAGGGCTACGGCCTGGCCTGCTATGTCTGGGGCTACCGGCTGGCGCTGCTGGCCAGCGGCGGCGGCACGCTCTGGCTCGTCGGCGCGCTGGGCTGGGGCGGGGCCTACGCCTACGCGGCGGCGCTGATGCTGGTCGGCGTGGCGGCCACCCTCGCCTCGCGGGAAGGGCCGGCGCGCCCCGCCCCACCCCTCTCCTGGGCCGTTCGCCTCAGCGCCTCCGTCGTGCAGCCCTTCGCGGACTTCATGCGGCGTCCCTACTGGCTGGCGATCCTGCTTTTCATCGCGCTCTTCAAGCTCGGCGAGGCGCTGGCGGGCATCATGACCACGCCCTTCTACCGCTCCCTCGGCTTCAGCCGGGAGGATGTGGCGGCGGTGGGCACGGTCTTCGGCCTCTTCGCCACGCTTGGCGGCGCGCTGGCCGGCGGATGGGTGGTGGCGCGCCTTGGTACCGCGCGCGCCCTCATCCTCACCGGCCTCGGCCAGATGCTCTCCAACCTCATGTACGTCGCGCTGGCCCATGCCGGGCACGACCTGCCGATGCTCTGGCTCCAGGTGGGCATCGAGAACTTCACGGACGGCCTGGCCGATGCCGCCTTCGTCACCTACCTCTCCGGGCTCACCAGCCGCGCCTTCACGGCCACGCAATACGCCCTGCTCTCCTCGCTGGCCGCCGTGCCGCTGCGCACGCTCGGCGCCTTCTCCGGCAGCCTGGCGGAATCCCTGGGCTGGCCGGGCTTCTTCCTGATGACCACCGCCGCCGCCCTGCCCGCCATGGCGATCATGCTCTTCCTCCTCTGGCGCCTGCCGCCGGCCGAGCCGGCGCGGATCGTGGAGCCCCTCGCATGATCCCCGCCGCGATCTGGACCCCCCTCCTCCTCATCGGCTCCAACGTGCTGATGACCTTCGCCTGGTACGGGCACCTCAAGCGCCCGTCCTGGCCGCTCTGGCTGGCGATCCTCGCCTCCTGGGGCATCGCCTTCTTCGAGTACTGCCTCGCCGTGCCGGCCAACCGCATCGGCTACGGCACCTTCACCGGGCAGCAGCTGAAGGTCATGCAGGAGGTGATCACCCTCGCCGTCTTCGCCGGCTTCTCCGTCACGGTGCTGGGCGAGCCGCTGCGCTGGAACTACCTCGCCGCCATGGCCTGCCTGATCGCGGCCGTTGGCTTCCTGTTCCTGAAGGTGGATTGAGAGGGCTGGGTTCTCCGGCAGCGGTCTGTCCCGGGGAGAGAAGAAGGAATTCTTCCTCTCCCCGGACCCCTCTCCATCATCTTTTTCTAGGAGTTCGTCTGGGCTTCGCTGACGGTGCGCCTCGGCTCGTGGAGCCGAGGCGACTGCAAGGGTAGAGCTTGGCGCCTCACCGGGTGCCCTCTCTCAAGCCAGTCTCGCGGCAGCCCAATGCAGGTCCAGGTGCCCCGGGGCTCCTGGCTCGGGACAAACACTTCGCGTTTGCCCGGGGGTTTCAGGGGGCAGCGCCCCCTGGTCCCGGACCAATCAGAACCGCGCCACCAGCACCACCCCAGCCACCATCAGCGCGCCGCCCAGCAGGCGCAGCGCCGAGATCGGGTGCACGTCGAAGCCCAGCAGCCCGAAGTGGTCGAGCACGAGGCTGGCGACCACGGCCGCCGTCAGCGTCACGGCGGTGAAGGGGCCGGCGCCCATGGCTTTCGCCTGGGTGAGGGTGACAACGACGTAGAAGGCGCCGAGCAGCCCGCCGATCCAGCCCCACCACGGCACCGTGCCGGCATTGCGGAGCAGGCCCTCCGCCGGCTTGCCGATGAAGGGGGAGGCGGCGAGCACGCCGAGGATGCCGACGAGGTAGACGACAAGGGCCGGCACCACGGGCCCTGCCTCCAGCTTCCCGTTTAGCGTCGCGTTGCTGCCGGACTGCAGCATGTTGAGGACGCCCGCGATCGCCGCGAGGATGTAGGCCATGCCAGGACTCCGGTTCGCTGCCCTGGCCTAACGCGCGGCCGCGGGCCCGCGCTCCATGGTGACGCGGATCAGTCTTCCTCCTCGCGCATCTCCGGCGGCCCCTGCTCCAGGCGGCTCCGCACCGCCGTCAGCTCCTCCAGCCATCGGTCCAGCATGGCGCGCAGGCCCTCGGGGGTGACGCCCTCCACCCCGTCGAGGCGGGAGACGACCACGCGCTTCTCCTCGGGCAGTTCCACCCGGGCCCAGCGGGTCAGGGCGTGCAGGGCCAGGGCCAGGGCCAGCGCGTCCCCTTCCTCCACGTTGATGGCGAGGGAGAAGACGATCGTGCCGTAGTGCCAGGCGAGGGCGGGCGGGTCCTCCTCCTCGACCGGATCGGTCAGCTCCACCTGGAAGGGCAGCGGGGCGCCGTGCTGGACGAGGAAGGCGGGGGCGGAGTCGTCGTCCTCCGGCTCGCCCTCTACGATCTCCAGCCCGGCCTCGCGCAGCAGGCCCTCCACATGGATGGGGCGCAGCCCTTCCATGAAGGCCTCCGTCTCGCCCAGGGCCGTCTCATGGATCACCGAAGCCTGCAGGGGCACGTCCGGGGTCCAGCCGAAGGCTCCCGTCAGCGCCTCCAGCACCGTGCGGGCGAGGGAGGCGCAGCCGGCCTCGTCCAGGGGAGGGAGGTCGCGCGACCAGTCCTCCCGGCCCTGGGGCGGCAGGGTCAACCCCAACTCTTTCAGCACCGAGGCGCGCTTCCGGGCGGAGACGGGCAGCTTCGCAAAGGCGCCGCGCGCGGCGAAGCGGCCGGAGGCCACCTCCACCGCGCTGCTGGCGTAGGGCGCAGAGAAGACCTGGGCATAGGCCGCCTCCCCCATATCCGGCAGCATGGCCGAGACGGTGAGGAAGCGCATGTCGCCGAGCGCCCAGGACACCCCCTCCTCCTGCGGGTCCCACAGGCAGACGCCCATGATCGCGCGCGTCAGCTTGCGCAGTACCTCGCCCGGCGTGCCGCGCCCGCCGCGATGCAGGGTCCAGCCCCGGGTCCGTCGTTCCATCGTCATGCCGTCATTGTTTGCGCGGGGGGCCGGATCGCCAAGGGGCAGGGCCGGTGTTCCTTGAATCCGGACCACTTACCTATGGAAAGCCCGGAGGAAGACGAGGCCCCCGCCGCGGGCCGGCGCGCTGGTGCCGGTGGCGCACCCCGTCCGGGTTGCCGCGACCGGGCCGGCACCTGCAGGGGCCGCACGCCTCCGGCCAGGCCGGGGCCACGGCTCCGGGTGAGAATGGGTGGTGGGCGAAGGTTCCGGCCGCCCGGTCCCGGGGGGCACGCGTAGCAATCGCGTGAGGGGCCGTGCGGGATGCGCCCGGAACGGTTGGCGGCTCGGGTCGATCGGCAAATAGTCCGGATTCCGGAACTTTCCTGCAGGCCAGCGATGCCCTTCGCCCTTCGTCGTTCCGCGCTCCTGGTGTTGGTGCTGCTGGCCGGGGCGCCCGCGGTGGGGCAGGAACTGACCAAGCCGCCACCACTGGATGCGCCAGAGACGGCTGCGCCCGATCCCTCAGCCCCGCCACCGATACCATCCCCGGCGGCTTCCACGGCAGCGCCTCCTACCCAGTGCCCAGACGACATGCGAACCTACGCGGGCTCGGGCGAAACGCTGGCCTGCTTCTGCCCGGCGGGCGTGGGCGGGCCGGTCTGGGGCAGCGACACCTACACCGCCGACAGCCGGGTGTGCCGGGCAGCGGTCCATGCAGGGGCCACGGGGCCCCGCGGCGGACTGGTGACAGTGGAGATGCTGCCAGGGCAGCCACGCTATCCCGGATCCACGCGGAACGGTGTGCGGTCCGACAATTACGGCGCCTATGACGCGAGCTACCGCTTCGCCGGCGTGGCACCGCCCGCACCGCCTGTACCGCCGGTGGGGCGCGCGCCCGCCGCCGGGTCGCCCGCTGTCAGCTCGGCCGTGCCACCCAGCCAGTGCCCGGACAACATGTTGGCCTACGCCGACTCGGACGAGGAGGTGACCTGCACCTGCCTTGCGGGCGCGGGCGGCCCCGTCTGGGGCAGTGAGATCTACACGGCGGATAGCCGCACCTGCTCGGCGGCCGTACATGCGGGCGCGATCAGACAGCAGGGTGGCACAGTGACGGTGCGCATGCTGCCGGGCCAGCCGCGCTATCCCGGTTCCACCCGCAACGGTGTCCGCAGCAACAACTACGGGGAGTACAGGGCCAGCTTCCGCTTCGAGGGCGTGGCACCGCCCGCCCAGCCGGCCGCGATTCCCGCGCCTGCCGCCACCGGTCCTACTCAATGCCCCGACAACATGGGAGTCTACGCGGATTCGAGCGAGCAGCTGACCTGCCTCTGCCCCGGCGAGGCAACGGTGCGCGGCCCGGTCTGGGGCACCGACACCTACACCGCCGACAGCGCCATCTGCCGCGCGGCGGTGCATGCCGGCGCCATCCCGCAGATCGGCGGGATGGTAACGGTGCAAATGCTGCCGGCGCAGACACGCTATCCCGGCACCACCCGCAACGGCGTGCGCAGCGAAAACTACGGCGCCTACCGGGCCAGCTACCGCATCACCGGCTTCGGCCCCCGCGCCATCGGCCCGGTTCAGGCGCCGGTGGCAGAGGCCCTTCGGCGCGCCGGGCAGGTGCAGCTCTACGTCACCTTCCGCACCAACTCCGCCGACCTCGACATCACGGCCGCCCCGGTGCTGATGCAGGTGCGGGACGCGATGGTGGCCGATCCGACGCTGAGGCTGAGGCTGGTCGGGCACACGGACAACACGGGGAACGACCGGATCAACACCCCGCTCTCCATCGCCCGCGCGGAATCCGTGCGGGCCTGGCTGGTGACGAACGGCGTGGATGTCGCCCGGCTGAGCGCCGAAGGCCGCGGGCCGGCGGAGCCCATCGCCGACAACAGGACCGAGCCCGGACGGCAACTGAACCGCCGCGTGCAGGCCCTGCGGGTGCAGTAGGCCATCAGCCCCTGGCCGGCGGCCGCGGCCCGGGACGCCCCGTCTCCTCATCCGCCATCGCCGCCACCGTTGATGACGGAACTGGCGGCGCTGCCAGGGCATAGCCTGCGGCCGTGGCCGCGAGGCAGAGCAGCACCGAGCCCGCGACGTTCCCCAGGGCCGCCAGCCCCCTCCCCTCTCTCAACAGTTCCAGCGTCTGCAGGCTGAAGGAGGAGAAGGTGGTGAAGCCGCCGCAGATCCCAACCATGACGAAGGCGCGGAGATCGGCATTCCCCGCGAAGCGCCCGCCAGGAAGAGTGAGCGCGGCGAACAGGCCGATGAGGAACGAACCGCCGACGTTGATCGCCATCGTGCCCCAGGGAAAGCCCGAGCCCCACCAGCGCGCGGCGGCGGTGCTGAACCAGCCGCGTGCGACGCTGCCAATAGCGCCGCCGAGGGCGATCCAGAGATAGGGGGGCATGCTGCTTCTCCGCCTGCGGGATGTCCCGGCGAGAGGGAGAAGGAATTCTCCCTCTCCCCGGACCCCTCGCCCTCATCTTCTTCTAGAGGGCTGCCGCGGAATGCGGGACTGGCGGTTCGCCTCGGGTCCATGACCCGAGGCGCGGGACAGGGCAGCCCGCGCTACCGATGAATCAGGAAATTTGCTTCGCGGGCCAGCCCAGCATTCCGCGGCAGCCCTCTAGAAGAAGATGAGTGGGGGGCCAGGGGGAGAGAATTCCTTCTCTCCCCCCTGAGGCAACAGGCGCGACCCTTACAGGTCTTCGAGCCTGTCCACGTAGCGCAGCCCCGCCTTCTCCAGCGCCGGCCGCATATTGTAGAGATCGAGGCCGAGAACGCCGGAGGCCAGCTTCTCGCGCTTCTCGCCCTCGTTCGCCTGGCGCTTTTCGGCCGCGGCGAGGGTGGAGGCGATGTCGGCGGCGGGCACCACCACCACGCCGTCGTCATCGGCCACCACCACGTCGCCCGGGCGCACGGCGACGCCGGCGCAGACGATGGGGACGTTCACGGAGCCCGGGGTGGCCTTCACCGTGCCCTTGGCCGAGATGGCGCGGGACCAGACGGGGAAGCCCATTTCCTTCAGCACGGCCACGTCGCGCACGCCGGCATCGATCACCAGCCCGCGCACGCCGCGGGCCTTGAGCGAGGTGGCGAGGAGGTCGCCGAACATGCCGTCCGTGTTGTCGGTGGTGCAGGCGGCCACCAGCACGTCGCCGGGCTGGCACTGCTCCACGGCGACGTGGATCATCCAGTTGTCGCCGGGCTGCAGCAGCACGGTAACGACGCTGCCGGCAATGGAGGCCCCCGCCCAGGCCGGGCGCATATAGGGCTTCATCAGGTTCGGCGCGCGCCCGCTCGCCTCATGCGTCGTGGAGACGCCGAGGGGGGCGAAGCGGTCGATCGTGGCGAGATCGGCGCGCGGGTTGTGGCGGACGACGACGGGGGTCACGCCAGCACCTCGACCGCATCCGGGAAGATGGTTTGGTAGGCCTCGCCGTACTTCATGGCCTTGCCGGAGTTACGGCCGCCCTGCATGCCGCGGTTCAGCGCCACGCGCTCGTAGTAGTCCCACAGGTGGCGCTGCGCGGGCAGCTCCTGGAAGGCCTTCCACTTAGTGTCCCACACCTCGGTGATGTTGAGGATGCGGTTCGGCTTGAAGTCGCACTGCTCGGGCTGGTGCGGCTCGAACTGGAAGACCTGCGGGGCGGTGTAGGTCACGCCGGACGGCCCGGGCTTGTGGCCGGCGGCCTGGGCGATGATGCGCGCCTCCTGCGCGATGGCGGAGGCCTTGGGGTGATCCACGTTGTAGGGATCGCGCACGGCGTGGGTGAGGACGAAGGAGGGGTTCACCTCGCGGTAGATGTCGATGAGGCGGTCCATCATCCCGTCGGTGAAGTTCAGGGGGTAGTCACCGGAATCGAAGAACTCGATCTCGGCGCCAAGGATGGCGGCGGCGGCCTCGGCCTCGGCGCGGCGGCCGGCCTTGCACTGCTCCATCGTCATGCCCGGCTGCTTCCAGGCGCCCTGGCTCTCGCCGCGCTCCCCGAAGGAGAAGCAGACGATCTTCATGCGGTAGCCGAGCTTCGCGTGCAGCGCGATGGCGCCGCCCGCGCGCCAAACGAAATCACCGGGATGGGCGGTAACGACGAGGCCGGACTTCTGCTTGTCGGACATCGGGGGCTCCTCTCAGCGCGCCCAGTAGAGGCGGTCGGGGTTCTCGATCAGGACCTTGCGGCGGGCGGACTCGTCCTCGACGGCGAGCGCCAGCAGGTCCACCAGGTCGCCGTCATTCGGCATGTCGCCGGCGATGTTCGGGTGCGGGAAGTCGGTGCCCCAGAGCACGCGGTCCGGCGCCACCTCGGCAAGCTTGCGGGCGAAGGGCACGGCGTCGTGGAAGGGAGCACCCTCCGAGGTCACGCGCTCCGGCCCGCAGATCTTCACCCAGGCCAGCTCGTTCTTCATCAGTTCCAGCAGGCGGCGGAACGGTTCCTGCTCCAGCCCGTTCTTCGCCTGCACGCGGCCCATGTGGTCGATCACGAAGGGCACCTTGATGCGGGAGATGCGCTCCGCGTGCTCCAGGATGTCGCCGGCGTCGAGGTGCAGCACCACGTGCCAGCCCAGCGGCTTCACCTTGTCCAGCACGCGGTCGAACACATCCAGGTCCGGCGTGCCGCCGAGGTGCTTGACGAAGTTGAAGCGCACGCCGCGCACGCCGCCCGCGTCCAGCTCCTCCAGCCCCTTGTCGGTGATGGTGCCGTCCACGATCGCCACGCCGCGGTAGGCGCCGTTGCTGCGCTCGATCGCGTCGATCATCGCGGAGTTGTCGGTGCCGTGGCAGCTCGCCTGCACGATCACCGCGCGATCCACGCCGAGGATCTTGTGCACGCGCCGCAGGTCCTCAACCCCCGCGTCGGGTGGGGTGTAGGAACGGTCCGGCGCGTAGGGGAACTTATCGGCGGGGCCGAAGACGTGGCAGTGCGCGTCCACGGAGCCGGCCGGCAGCTTGTACTTCGGGGTCTTCGTGTTGGGGTCCGGCCCCTTGCAGGTCTTGATGGCCATGGCTCTCTCGCTCACTGCTTCTCGATTCCAGCGCGCTCGATCACCGCGCGCCACTTCTCCGCCTCGCTCGTCATCAGCGCGCCGAGCTGGGCGGGGGAATCGCCCTTCGCCTCCACGCCCGCCTCCAGCAGCTTGCTCCGCACGCCGGGATCGGCCAGCACGGCGTTCAGCTCCCGGTTGAGGAACTCGATCACCGGCTGCGGCGCCTTGGCGTGCGCCACGATGGCGTTCCAGGAGGTCACGTCGAAATCCTTCACCCCCGCCTCCTGCAGCGTCGGCACATCCGGCAGGTTTGCGGCGCGGGTGGAGGAGGTGACGGCGATGGCGCGCAGCGAGCCGTCCTTGATCTGCCCCATCAGCGGCGCGACGATCTCGAAGGCCGCCGTCACGTCGTTGCGCAGCAGGCTGGTCAGCAGAGCGGGCGTGCCAGAGAAGGGCACGGTGGTGGTGTCCAGCCCCGCGCTCGTCTTGAACAGCTCCGCCGCCAGGTTCTGCGTGCTGCCCACGCTGATCGTGCCGATATTGGTGTTCCGCACGTCCTTCTTCAGCGCCGCGATCAGGTCCTGCGCGGTACGGAGGGGGGAGGACGGGGCCACCAGGATGGCGATGGCGAAGGTGCCCATCAGCCCGACCGGCGCGAAGTCCTTGATCGGGTCGAAGGGCAGGCTGCGGAACAGCGACTTGCTGATGGCATTGGCATTGGTCGCCACCATGAAGGTGGAGCCGTCCGCCGGCGCCGAGAGCAGGGCCTGCCCAGCGACGATTCCGCCCGCCCCCGGCCGGTTCTCGATCACCACCGCGCGGCCGATGCGCTCGGACAACGCGGCACCCACGGTGCGGGAGGTGAGGTCCGCCACGCCGCCAGCCGCATTCGGCACCAGCAGGCGGATGGGCTTGTCGGGTAGCGGGCTCTGGGCGCGCGCCAAGTTGGGAATGGCGAGGGCCGTGGCGGCAAACCCGCCCAGCCGCAGCGCGCCGCGGCGCGTGATGGTCATGTGCGTCTCTCCTCGGTGTGCGTGCCCTCTATCGGGGCACGCTTGACGTGCGGTTACTCCGCGGCGGCTTTCCGGTTCATCGTCGCGGTGATGCCGTCCAGCAGCGTGTCCAGGTCGTCGGTCGCCAGCAGCGCCTTGCCCATCTCGCGGCCGCGGCCGGCCGCCCAGTCCTGGCGCTCGGCGATGGCGCGGCTCAGCAGTGGCTCCAGCCCCGCCTCCTCCACCGTGCGGGCCACCTCCCGCACCTCCTCGGCGCGGCGCTTGCCGTGGATCAGGGCGCGGCTGATGACGTAGCGCGCCAGGCCCCGCCAGTCCTCATGCGGCAGCGTGTCCTTGAGGGAGGCGAGAACCTCCTTCTCCACCCCGTAGTGGCGGGCGGCGAGCATGCACTCCGTGGTGATCGCCTCCAGCCCCTTCACCATCACGCTGCGGCACATCTTCACGGAGCTGGCCTTGCCGATCTCCTCGGAGAAGATCGTCAGGTCCATGCCGAAGGGCTGCATGACGTCGATGAAGCCCTGCGCGTCCGCCCCGCCGAGCAGGATGGGGGAGCGCAGGCCCTTGGGCGGCACGCTGGCCATCACCGCGGCCTCCACGTAGCGCCCGCCGGCCGCATTCACGACCTGCCCGTTCTCGATCTTCGCGCCGGGGGAGATGGAGTTCACGTCCACCACGAAGGGCGCGTGGGACAGGCCGCCCGCAAGGGACTGGCAGGCCGCGAGCGCGGATCCGGCCGTGACGGAGACGAAGACGACCTGTGCCTTCGCCGCCGCTTCCGCCGCCGTGCCGTGGACGGTGGCGCCGAACTCCCTGGCGCGTTCGCGCGCGGCCTCCAGCACGTCGAAGGCGTGGATGGCGCCGGCCCCGCCCGCGCGCAGGTCCCGCGCGAAGATGCTGCCGACCTCGCCGAAACCGATGATCGCGAAATCCGTCATGGCGCCGTTTCCTCCTTACTCGATGCCTTTGGGCAGTCCGTCCCACACCTCGTCCACCGTCAGGGGGCGGGGCAGCATGTCCTGCTCGGTCATGTAGCGCAGGGCCAGCTCGATCACCGGGCGCAGCGCCGCGCGCGTGGCAGGCGGGGCGCCGTGCGGGCCGGGCGGCACGGGGGCCGCGGAGGCGCGGACCATCCGCACCACCTCCCGCACCAGCTCCGGCCGCTCATCCGCCAGGCGGCGGGTGACGCAGAGCATGTGGTTCACCGGCACCAGGTGGTGGCGCGCGTAGAAGGCCTGGGCGGCAGCGTCAGGGTTCGCGAAGACGGGGCGTAGGCCGGGATCGTCGGGCATGTCGTTGCCGACGATCACCGCGTCCAGTTCCCCGGCCTTCAGCATGGCCATCATGTCCGCACCCTTCGGCGCCCGCTCCGCGAAAGGCGGGTCGGCGATGCCCTGGACATGCGCGTCCTCGAAGGTGATCCAGCGGATCGCGTCGGGCCTCGGCCCGCCCTCCTCCATGACGATGCCCCGCAGCCACATGCCCGTGGTCTGGCTGTAGGCGCGCACGCCGATGCGGCGGCCGGCCAGGTCGGCAGGGCCGCGGATGTCGCTCTCCGCCCGGCAGATCAGCGCGGATTGCTGGAAGCGGGAGGCCAGCACCACGGGCAGCAGCACCACGGGCCGCCCCGCCGCGCGGGCCTGCAGGAAGGTGGCGATCGCCATCTCCGAGACGTCGAAGCGCAGCTCCCGCACCATCGGCGCGAAGGCGCGGCTGATCACGGGGATGTCGGCGAAGTCCAGCCGCAATAGGGGGGAGGGAACGGAGCCCTCCTTCAGCGCGCGGGTGCGCGGGTAGGTGCCGATCGCCGCGCTCAGCGCGGTCGTTTCTTGCGGGGCCGGCGCCCCGTTATCCGGTGCCGTCATGGGAAGGTTCCTCCCGCCCCGTCCGCTGCCGGGGCTGCGCCCGCTCCCTAGACCCGCTTCGCGCCCCTGTCCTATCGCTTTCCACAGGCGCGGTATGACCGGAGGTTATATCGGTAAGCCCTCGCTGCCCGATCTCCGCGACGTGCGCGCGAAGGCAGTCGATGAACGCCTCTCCCGCCGGCGGCACCGCGCGGTCGCGCGGCCGGATGATCCCTGCCGGGCGGCGCGGCGCCGGCACGGGCAGCGGCACCACCCGCAGCATTCCCCGCAGCAGGTCCCCCGCCATCATCAGCCGGGGCATCACCGCGATCAGGTCGGTCGCCAGCAGCATCTCCCGGATGAAGCCGTAGGAGCTGGAGCGCATGGAGCTGGCCGGCTCCAACTCCAGCATGGCCAGCAGCGCCTCGATCTCCTGCCCCACCCGTTGGCTCACCGTCGGCAGGATCAGGTCGTAGCGGCGCAGCGCCTCGAGCGGCACCGCGCCCATGGCGAAAACAGGATGCCCGGGCCGGGCCAGGATGGAGATAGGCTCCTCCCACAAGGGCTCCCTCGGGAAGCCGTCCGGGCTGGCTGGCTCATAGAGGCGCCCCACGATGAGGTCGATCTCCCCCGAGGCCAGCTTCGGCAGCAACTCCTCCGTCCGCCCCTGCTCCAGCCGCACGCGAATGCCGGGATGGCCGCTCGTCAGCCGCGTCAGCGCCCCCGGCAGCACCCCCGTCGCCGCCACCGGCAGGGTGCCGATCGCCACCGTCCCGCCCTCCGGGTCCTCCAGGCGGTCCAGCGCCTCGTCCAGGCGCCGCAACTCCACCAGGATGCGCCGGGCCGAGGCCGCCAGCAGGTTCCCCGCCTCCGTCGGCCGCACGCCGCGCGGCAGCCGATCGAACAGCCGCTGGCCCAGGATCTCCTCAAGCTCCTGCACCGTGCGCGTCAGCGCCGGCTGCGTGATGCCCAGCACCGCGGACGCCTTCAACAGGCTGCTCTGCGCGACGATCGCCTCCACCGCCCGCAGGTGATGCAGCTTCAGGCGCTGGTCGAGATAGCGGCGCAGGGTCATGGCACGAACCCTTGTGGCCCCGATGCGGGGCGGCGTGAACCTCGTTCCGGCGGCGCGGCTTCGCCCCGGTTCTGGGCTGGGGGTCTGTCCCGGAGAGAGGAAGAAGGAATTCTTCCTCTCCCCGGACCCCTCACCATCATCTTTTTTCAGGAGTTGGTCTGGGCTTCGCTGACGGTGCGCCTCGGCTCGTGGAGCCGAGGCGACTGCAAGGGCAGGATAGAGACCCGCACCGGAGTCCCCGTCTCAAGTCGGTCCCGCGGCAGCCCGATGCAGGTCCAGGAGGCTCAGCCTCCTGGCGGGGATCCAAGGGGCAGAGCCCCTTGGGCCGGGCAGATCAGGCCTTCTCCCGCACCCCCGCCAGCAGCACCGCCCCCACCGCCATGAAGGCCGCCGTCGTCGCGATGCCCGCGCGCTGGCTGCCACTGGCCTGCGTCACCGCCGCCAGCACGGCGGGGCCGAGGAAGCCGGTGATGCGGCCGGAAAGGGCGAAGAGGCCGAAATGGGCCGCCATCTCCTCCGGTGGGGCAAGGCGGGCCATGAGGGTGCGGGAAGCGGCCTGGGCCGGGCCAAAAAACAAGCCGAGGAGGAGGGCCAGGCACCAGAACAGGGCCACGCCGTCGGTCAGCACGATGGCAATGCCGAGGGCGACGAGGCAGCACAGGGCGATCAGCACCATGCGCTTGGAACCGACACGGTCCTCCACCAGCCCGGCCAGGGCGGCGCCGAGGCCGGCGGAAACATTCATGGCGATCCCGAACAGCAGGACCTGTTGGAAGGACATGCCGTGGACGCCGGCGGCGAAGATGGCACCGAAGGCGAAAAGGGTGTTCAGGCCATCGGTGTAGAAGAGCCGCGCGACAAGGAAGCGCAGCATGTTCGGCCGGGCGGGAAGGCCGCGGATCACGGCGGCGATCTCGCCCAGGCCCGCGCGCGCGGCGGCGCCCCAGCCCGGGCGGGGGCCGCGCGGGTCGGGCATGGCCAGCAGCACGGGCCAGCCGAAGGCGAGGATCCAGGCGCCGACCAGCAGGGCGGTAGCCCGGACTGGCTCGCCGGCCGCGCGGTCCAGGCCGAAGGGGGCGGGGTCGGGGCGGATCAGGCCGAAGAGGCAGACGAGAAGGCAGGCCAGCCCGCCCGCGTAGCCCAGGCCCCAGGCAAGGCCGGAGATGCGGCCCATCCGGGATGGCGGCGCCACGTCGGGCAGTATGGAGTTGTAGAACACCGTGCCGACCTCGAAGGCGACCGTCGCCAGCCCCACGCAGAGCAGCACGTAGCCCGCCCAGGCCGGCGCGGGGTGGGCAAACCAGATGGCGGCGGTCAGCGCGGCGGTGGCAAGGGTGCAGAGCGCCAGCATCAGCCGCCGCCGCCCGCCCGCATCCGCCACCGCGCCGAGCACGGGGGAGAGAAAGGCGATGGCGATCCCCGCCCCGGTCTGCATCCACCCCCACTGCGCCTGCCCCGCCACCGCATCCCCCGCCACGCCCTGGGCGAACCAGGTGGCGATGACGAAGGTGGTGACGACGGTGGGAAAGGCGCTGTTCGCCCAGTCGTAGAGGGCCCAGGCGAATTCGCGTCGGTTCAAGCGGCCTCCATTCCCCCGGCCTCGGTTGCCCCGGTGCTGGTTGCTATCGAAAGGGCGCGCAGCGCGACGGAAACGGCCGCCAGCTCGCCCGAGCCCGCCGCCTCCCGCGCCATGCGCAGGACAGGCTCCGGCAGCCTCGGCGCCGTGCCGGACAGCGCGGCCCGGGCCAGGCGCATCTGCAGGGCGCCCAGGTCCTCCAGCAGCGCCGTGCGGGCACGCGGGCCGAAGGCGCCGGGGGCCGGGGCCGCGCGGGCGGTGGCGCGCAGGGCCTCCAGCCCGAAGTCGCGCCCCGCCGTGTTCCAGGCCCCGGCCGCGTCCGCCGGGGCCACGCCCGCCGCCTCGGCCAGCCGCACGACGCCGATGGCGGCGGAGAGCGAGCCCGCCCCCGCCACCAGCCGCGCCGCCGCCTCCGGCAGGCCGCTCCCTTCCGGCACCGGCACCGCCTCGATCAGGGCCGCGATGCCCGGCCGCAGCCGCGCCTCGGCCTCCGCGAGCGGCGCGCTGTCGTCCAGCAGCGCCCGCGCGGCGTCCTCGTGCAGCCGGCGCAGCGCCAGCAGGGCGGAGCGCCGCGCCTCTGGCGTCAGCGCCGCCGCGTCCAGGGAATCCGCCGCGGCGCCGATACCGAAGAGCCGGTCCGCCAGCCAGGCCGCCCGCGCCACCGCAGCCGGGTCGCCCTCCGCCAGGCGCGAGAGACCCGCCGGGCCCAGCCGGTTCGCCGCCGCGTTCGCCAGCAGGGTGGCGACGAGGTTCCGGCGCAGCTGATGCCCCTCGATCAGCTCCGGGAAGCGCTCCTGCAAGGCGTGCGGGAAGTAGCTCCGCAGCAGCGGCAGGAAGGCCGGGTCGTCGGCAAGCGTCCCGTCCTCGATCGCGTCCGTCAGCCACAGCTTCGCCACTGGCAGCAGCGCCGCGATCTCCGGCCGCGTCAGCGCGTCGCCCGAGCCGATCCGCTCGGCCATCTGGGCCGCCGAGGGCAGGCCGAGCACGGCGCGATCGAGCAGCCCCGCCACCTCCAGCCGCGACATCAGCGCCGCCTGGGCCGGCAGCGCCTCCGTGCCCGCCGCCCCTTCCAGGGTCAGGGCGGCGAACTGCGCGGCATTGTCCGCCAGCACCAGCGCGGCCACCTCGTCCGTCATGGATTCCAGCAGCGCGTCCCGCTGCGGCCGGGTCAGCGCCCCGTTGCGCTCGGCGGCGGCCAGCAGGATCTTGATGTTCACCTCATGGTCCGAGGTGGAGACGCCCGCGGAGTTGTCCAGCGCGTCCGTGTCGATCGCAACGCCTCCGCGCGCGGCCTCGATCCGCCCTGCCTGGGTCACGGCGAGGTTCGCCCCCTCCCCGATCACCTTGGCCCGGATCTCCCGCCCGTCCACGCGCAGCGCGTCGTTGGCGCGGTCGCCCGCCTCCGCCTGGCTCTCGGTGCTCGCCTTCACGTAGGTGCCGATGCCGCCGAAGTAGAGCAGGTCCACCTCGGCCTTCAGGATGGCGCGCATGACGGCCGCCGGCTCCGCGCGCTCCGCCTCGATCCCCAGCAGCGCCCGCGCCTGGGGCGAGAGCGGGATCGTCTTGGCGTTGCGCGGGAACACCCCGCCACCCGCGCTGATCAGGCCCTTGTCGTAGTCGTCCCAGGAGGAGCGCGGCAACCGGAACAGCCGCTCCCGCTCGTTGAAGGAGGCCTCCGTGTCGGGATCGGGATCGATGAAGATGTGGCGGTGGTCGAAGGCCGCCAGCAGGCGCGTCTTCCGCGAGATCAGCAGCCCGTTCCCGAACACGTCGCCGGACATGTCGCCCACGCCGACGCAGGTGAAGGGCTCCGCCTGGATGTCGCGCCCCATCTCCGCGAAGTGGCGGGCCACCATGACCCAGGCACCCTTGGCGGTGATGCCCATCTCCTTGTGGTCGTACCCCGCCGAGCCGCCGGAGGCGTAGGCATCGCCGAGCCAGAAGCCGTACTCGAGGGAGAGCGCGTTGGCGATGTCGGAAAAGGTGGCCGTGCCCTTGTCCGCCGCCGCCACGATGTAGGGATCGTCCCCGTCCAGCCGCACCACGCGGTCCGGCGGGATGATGCCGCCATCGGCGCCGAGGTTGTCCGTCACGTCCAGCATGGCGCGGATCAGGGTTTTGTACGCGGCCACGCCCGCGGCCATGAAGGCCTCGCGCTCGCTCGGCGGCGGCACCGTACCCTTCAGGATGAAGCCGCCCTTCGCGCCGGTGGGCACGATGATCACGTTCTTCAGCCGCTGCGCCTTCATCAGGCCGAGGATCTCCGTGCGGAAATCCTCGCGCCGGTCGGACCAACGGATGCCGCCGCGCGCCACGGGCCCGGCGCGCAGGTGGCAGCCCTCCATGTGCATGGCGGAGACGAAGATCTCCCGCCAGGGCCGGGGATCCGGCATCTCGCCGGCCCGCGCGCTCTCGAACTTGAGAGAGAGGTAGTCCTTGCCTTGGAAGTAGTTGGTCCGCACCACCGCATCCAGCGCGGTGCGGAGGCGCGAGAGGATGCGGTCCGCATCCGGGTCCGCCACCGCTTCCATCAGCGCCGCCCACCCGGCCCGGGCCTGCGATTCCGCCTCCTGGCTCCCCCCATCCGGGTCCAGGCGCGCCCGGAACAGCGCCACCAGCAGCCGCGCCGCCTCCGGGTTCGCGGCCAGCGCCGCTTCCACGGCCGGTTGCGGGAAGGCGAAGCCCACCTGCTTGCACCAGCGGAACAGGGCGCGGATCAGCCAGGCCTCGCGCCACTCCAGCCCGGCGCGCAGCACCAGCCGGTTGAAGCCGTCCGCCTCCGCCCGGTGCTCCAGCAGGGCGGAGAGGGCGCCCAGCAGCTCGTCGAACCGGTCCTCCGGTGCCTCCGTCCCCGCCTCCAGCGTGAAGAGGTGCAGCACGACAGGCCCGCCCCCCGCGGGCGTGAGCCGCCAGGGCTGCTCCTCGATCGCGCGCAGGTCCAGGCTCTCGAAGAGCGGCAGCGCGTCGGCCAGCGGCAGCGGTCCGCCCGGATTCGCGAGCCGCAGCAGGAGCCGCCGCGCCCCCTCGCCGGGAATGCGGGACACGTCGGCCACGGGCCGCCCCGCCGCCAGCGCCGCCTCGGCCAGATGCAGGTCCGCCACGCCCTGGGCGGGCGTCATCGCCTCCGCATAGGCGGCGGGAAAGGCCTCCGCCCAGCGCGCGGCCAGCCGCGCCCCCTCCGCCTCGCCCGAGGCGTCGGCCAGCGCGCCCGCCAGCGCCTCCGGGAAGCCCCGCGCGGCCTGCACCACCGCCGCCTCCAGCGCCGCCACGTCCACCTCCGGGGCTGCGCCGGGATCGGTGCCGATCACGTAGTGCACCCGCGCCAGCGGCGTGTCGGAGATGGCGATGTAGAAGGCGGAGAGCCGCCCGCCGAAGGCCGCTGCCAGCAGCCGCGCCACCCTCTCCCGCAGCTGCGTGTCGAAGACCTCGCGCGGGAACCAGGCGATGGCGGAGACGTAGCGCCCGAAGGCGTCCCGCCGCACCACCAGCGCCGGGCGCGGGCGGATCGTCAGGTCCAGCGCGCGCCGGGCGCCCGCCAGGATCTCCGCCTCGCTCGCCTGGAACAGCTCGTCACGCGGCCAGGTGTCCAGGATGGACTGGAAGGCCCGCGCGTCGTGGCTCTCCGGCGCCGCGCCCGAGGCCGTGAGGATGCGCGCCACCTTCGACTTCAGCCAGGGGATGCCGCGCGGGTTGCGGTTGTAGGCGGTGGCGGCGAAGAGCCCCATGAAGAGCCGTATCCCCGCCACGCGGCCATCCGGCCCCAGGATGCGGGTGGCCACCACATCCGCGTGGCTGGGCCGGTGCACGCGCATCCGCAGGTTGCCCTTGGCCACGGCCAGCGCCACCGGCTCGGTCAGGGAGTGCCGCACCGCCGCCGGCACGGCGGAGAGGTCCCGCAGCGCGTCGAAGGGCGCCATCTCGGGATCGCGCAGCAGCCCCAGCCCCTGCTCCGCCGTGATGGGCCCGCCATCCGCCGGGATCCGTAGCAGCCGATGGCCGAGCAGGACGAAGTTGTCCTCCGCCAGCCAGCGCAGAAAGGCCGCCGCCTCCGCCCCCTCGGGCGCCGCCGCCACCTCGCCCTCCGCGGCCCGCAGGCACTCCAGCATCGGCCCGAAATCGCCCACGGCCAGCCGCACCTCGGCCAGGGCCCCGCGCAGCGCTGTCTCCACCGCCGGCCAGTCCGCCGGCGCACCGCGCCCGCTGCCGTGCGGCGCGATCTCAATCCGCATCACGCTCTCATTGGGCCCACCCGGCAGCGCCGGCCCGATCGCCTCCACCCCGCCATCCGGCCCGCGCCGCACCGCCAGGATCGGGTGCAGCAGCCGCCGCACGCTGCGGCCGGAGAGGGTGATGGCCGCCAGGGCACTGTCCACCAGGAAGGGCATGTCCTCCGTGGCGATCTCCGCCACCGCCCCCGCGCCCATGCCGCCCGCGGGCGGCGTCAGCCGCAGCGCCACCTCCCCCGGCCGGCGCGCCGCCGCCACGCCGAACAGCGAGGCCGCCCAGGCCGCCAGCCCCTCCGGCGGCATCCCCGCCAGCTCCTCCAGGGGCATGGCCGTGCCCAGGCCGCGCAGCAGCGCCCCGGCGGCCGGAGGAAGCGCCGGCGCCAGGCGCACCAGCGCCGCCCCGGCCTCGGCCAGCAGCGCGCTCCGCATCCCCTCCGCCCCGGCAGGGGCATGCGTCAGGTCGTCCGGCATGGCGTTCTCCTCGCTGTGCCCGAGGATCGGAGCCGTTGCCGCCCGGCGCAAGCGCGGGGCGATGACAAGGGAGTTGGAATGCAACGCGACCCCGGTGGGGTGTGGCGCGGGCGGCCCCAGGGAGAGAGCCAGAGGGAGAGAAAGAGTTCTCTCGCCCTGGACCGCCTCTCATCTTCTTTCTCGGGGCTTCCGCGGGATGTTTCGTTGGAGGTGCGCCGAGGGTGCTTGAACCCCGTCGGGTTCCCCTGGTCAGGGCAGCTTCGTCGTATCCCCGGCCCTGACCACCCCGGCCGAGGAGAAGTTCTGGCGCGCGGCCTTCTCGGCGATGCCGCTGATTCCCTCGCGCCGCACCAGCTCGGCCCAGACGTCTTCCGGCCGAATCCCCGCGTCCACCCAGGTGACGATGAGGTGGTAGAGCAGGTCCGCGCTCTCGCCGATCAGGGCGCGGCGATTGCCGGCCATGGCCTCGATCACCGCCTCCACCGCCTCCTCGCCCAGCTTCTGGGCCACCTTCGCCGTGCCCCGCGCCAGCAGGCGGGCCGAGTGGGAGGTCGTGGAGTCGCCGGAGAGGCGCCGCTCCTCCACCGTCTCCCAGAGCCTGTCCAGCACCGCCGCCTCGGCCACGCCCGGGCCAGGATCCAGGGGCGCCAGATGGCGCGATTCGGCATGGCGCACGCGCTTGGGAGCGCGCGCATCCGCCGCAATGGGCGCGTCCGCGAGGTCCTTCGGCACGGGCAGGGGCTGGCGGACGCGCAGGTCCTCCTTCCACTTCGCCGGCTTGAGCTTGGTCGACTTCTTCCGCGTCTCCGCCGGGGTGGCCTTCGTCTGGGCCGCCGACTTGGTTGCCGCCTTGCCGCGCGTCGCCTTCGTTCCGGTGGCCTTCTTCGCTCCCTTCCCCATCACGCCGCCTCCCTTGATTCCGGCACGGGGCGTATCGGCCAGCCGGCCCCCGCCAGCGCCGCCTTCGCCTCCGCGATCCGGAACTGGCCGTAATGGAACACGCTGGCCGCCAGCAACCCCGTCGCCCCGGCCGCCGCGCCCTGCGCGAAGTGCTCCAGCTTGCCGACGCCCCCGGAGGCAACGATCGGCAGCCGCACCGCGGCGCGCACGGCGCCCAGCAGGTCGAGGTCGAAGCCCTCCCCCGTGCCGTCGCGGTCCATGGAGGTCAGCAGGATTTCCCCGGCGCCCAGGCTCTCCACCCGGCGCGCCCAGTCCACCGCGTCCACCCCCGTCTCCCGCCGGCCGCCATGGGTGAAGATCTCCCACCGGCCCGGCGCCACGCGGCGCGCATCCACCGCCACCACGATGGCCTGGCTGCCGAAGGCCTCGGCCCCCCGCCGCACGAGGTCAGGGTCCGCCAGCGCGGCGGAGTTGACGGAAACCTTGTCGGCACCTGCCAGCAGCAGCGCCCGCATATCCTCCACGCTCCGCACCCCGCCCCCGACCGTGAGTGGAATGAACACCTCGGCCGCCGTGCGGGAAACAACGTCCAGCATCGTCCCGCGGTTCTCGTGCGTGGCGCCGATATCGAGGAAGGTGACCTCGTCCGCCCCCTCCCGGTCATAGGCGCGGGCCTGCTCCACCGGGTCACCGGCGTCGCGCAGGGAGACGAAGTTCACGCCCTTCACGACGCGCCCGTCCTTCACGTCCAGGCAGGGAATTACGCGAAGGGCCAGCATGCCGGATGTCCTGATGATGACATCGGCCGATTGCTCCTGGTGCGGGAGACGGTCAAGCGCGGAACATGCGTCATGGTTGTGGCCGAGGCCGGGGAGGGGAAGAATTCTTCCTCCGGCAGGCCCCGCCGCCGCCTTCTTTTTTGGACGGGCGGGCGGAATGCCCGGTCCGCGGCTGACCCGGCATTCGCGGGCCCGGCCCGGAGGCGCTGTCCTCGCGGGGCCGCCCGGCACATCGTGGCGGCCCCGGAAGGTTGGTTGCGAAGGTCGGTTACGAGGGAGGTGGCGCGGGGCCTGCCCCCGCAGCCTCAGGCCAGGGCCGCCGCCTCGTCGAAGCCCAGGCGCGGCAGGCGGCCGAACGTCTTGGAGTGGTCGCCGTAGCCGAGGTTGATGAGCATGGTAGACTTCCACCCGCTCTCGCCCAGGAACAGCTCGTCCACCTTTTTGGCGTCGAAGCCGGCCATCGGCCCGGCATCCAGCCCCAGCCCGCGGGCGGCGAGGATGAGGTAGGCGGCCTGCAGGGTGGAGTTCATGAAGGCGCTGCGCTCCGCGAAGGCCGCGTTGCCGGTGAACCAGGACCTGGCGTCGGCGTGGGGGAAGAGGCGCGGCAGGTGCTCGTAGAACTGCGGGTCGAAGGCGACGATCGCGGTCACGGGGGCGGTCCGCGTCTTGTCCTGGTTGCCGGCGGAGACGGTGGGAAGGAGCTTCTCCTTCCCCTCCGGGCTGCGGACGAAGACGAAGCGGCCCGGGGACTGGTTGGCGCTGGTGGGGCCAAGGGCGACGAGGCCGTAGAGCTCGCGCAGGGTCTCGTCCGTCACCGGCCGGTCCTGCCAGGCATTGGCGGTGCGGGCGGTGCGGAACAGGCGGTCCAGCGCCGCGTCGTCCAGCCGGTCGCCAGGGGTGGTCACGTGGGTATCGGGCATGGGAGGGTCTCCTTGCCCGGCATGATGGGCCGCCCCGGGGGATGCGGCCAATCCCCGTCGGGGATCGCCGCCATACTCGTTATGAATTGCCCCGCCGTGAACCGCGCCGGGCCGATCCCCGGGCGAGGCCGCCAGGCCTCGACCCCGGGCGAAGCCGCTAGGCTTCGACCTGCTCCACCGCCACCACCTCCGGCACGTAGTGGCGGAGCATGTTCTCCACCCCGTGCTTCAGCGTGGCGCGGGAGGAGGGGCAGCCCGAGCAGGCGCCCTGCATGTGCAGCTTCACGATGCCGTCGCGGAAGCCGCGGAACACGATGTCGCCGCCGTCGCCGGCCACCGCCGGGCGCACGCGCGTGTCCAGCAGCTCCTTGATCTGGGCCACCACCTCGGCATCGGCGGGATCGGTATCCTCCGCCATGTCCTCGGCCTCGTCGCCCGCCATCACCGGGCGGCCGGCCATGAAGTGCTCCATCACCGCGCCCAGCACCTGCGGGCGCAGCGTGGCCCAGTCGGCCTCGTTCGTCTTGGTGACGGTGATGAAATCCGCGCCGAGGAAGATCCGCGCCACGCCCTCCAGCTCGAAGAGCCGCGTGGCGAGCGGGGAGCGGGCGGCCACCTCGGCGCCGGTGAAGTCGGCGGTGCCGCGCTCGCCCATCACCGTCTCGCCCGGAAGGAACTTCAGGGTCGCGGGGTTCGGCGTCGCCTCGGTCTCGATGAACATGGGGGTATTTCCTCTGCAGCGGGCCTGCCGCGGTCTTTCCGCGCATGTGGGGCAGGCCGGGCGGGGGTGCAACGGCGCCCGGCGCAAAGGTGGGGCGCGACGGCGGCGGGGCCGCCCCTCAGGTTACCCGGTCCAGCTCCGCATCGGCCAGCCCGCCCGGCACGATCGTCATCGGGCAGCGCAGCCGCCCGGCCTGGCGGCCGGTCAGCGCCGTCACCAGCGGCCCCGGCCCGCCCTCCGTCGCGGTGGCCAGCACCAGGATGGAGATGCGCGGGTCCTCCGCCAGCACGCCCAGAACCTCCTCCACCGCGTCCCCTTCCCGGATCAGCAGCAGGGGCAGCCCGCCCGTGATCTCCTGCACCTGGGCGGCGAGGGCGGAAAGGAGCTGCTCGGCCTCCTGCCGCCGCTCCTCCTGCATCAGCGCGCCCACCCCCGCCCATTCCTGCAGCTCCGGCGGCTCCGTGATCCGCAGCAGCGCCACGCGCCCGCCGGATTTCCGCGCGCGCAGGCAGGCGTAGCGCAGCGCCACCGCCCGCTCCGGGCTGTCGTCCACCACCACGAGGAAGACGCGGTCCTGCGGCATGCAAACCCCCAGCCTGTTGTCCGACGCGTGGATCTACACCCTCGGGCGCGCGGGCCCTAGCCGCGGCGGAAGACGACGCTTCCCAGCCAGCCGGCCAGGGCGGCGAGGACGACGCAGGCCAGGCCGTAGAGCAGGGGCTGCCCGCGGGAGAAGTCGGCGATCCGCGCCGTGGCCCCCACCCGGTCCACCCGGAAGGAGAGTTCCTGCCGCGCGACGATCCGGTTGGCCCGCACCAGCATCACCTGCACCACATAGTCCCCCGTGGCGATGGTGGAGGGCAGGGGAAGCCGCGCGTGGAACAGGCGCCCGCCCGAGATCTCCACCGGGCTCGCCTCCTCGTTCCACCCGCCGGAGGCGTGCTTGAGGTCGATCAGCGCCTGGCGGAACTCCGGCTCGCGCGGGCCGGGAAGGCGGGCGGTCATCAACTCCAGCCCCAGCCGCCGCTCCCGCCGCGCCGGCTCGTCCAGCAGGTCGGCCACCGGGGCGGTCGCGGCCAGGGCGTAGTAGTTCGGCACCTCCCGGAAACGGGCGGAGGGGCCGTTGACCCAGATGCCCAGCCGCCTCACCCGCCGCCGCACCACCACGTCCCGTGGCGCGCCGAGGCCGAGCACCACCACGTTGTCGCCCGAAGGGCCCAGCAGCCGGTCGGTGGCGCCGAACACCAGCAGGTCGGCACCGGTGAAGGCGGTGTCCACGGCGATGCGGGGCTGGGCGAGCTCCGCCGCGAGCGCCGGCCCGGCCTGGGGCGGCGGGGCGGGCTGCCCCTCGCGCTGGGCCTGCGCGGGGGCGGCGATGAGGGCGGCGGCCAGCAGGGCTGCCGCCAGCGTCGCCCCCCTCACGTGGCCCGCCTCATGTCACGGGGCCGAGGAGGTAGAGGCTACCCGGCGTGCGGACCAGCGCCACCAGAAGGCTGATGGCCACCCCAAGCACCAGCAGCCCGAGCAGCGCCCGCGTTTCCTCGCCCCGCAGCTTCGTGCCCATGGCCGCGCCGAACTGGGCGCCCGCCACCCCGCCGGCCAGCAGCAGCAGCGTCAGCACCACGTCCACCGAGCCGGTCTGGAGGGCCTGCAGCAGCGTGACGTTGGCGCTGACGAAGGTCACCTGGAACAGGCTGGTGCCGATGGTCGTGCCCGTGGGCATGCCCAGCACGTAGATCATGGCCGGCACCAGCATGAAGCCGCCGCCCACGCCCATGATGGCGGAGAGGATGCCGATCCCGAAGCCCACCAGCGCCGGCGGGATGACGGAAATATAGAGGCGGGACTGGCGGAACCGCATCTTGAAGGGCAGGCCGTGCAGCCAGGAGTGCTGGTGCGTCCGCGCCGGCGCCGCGCGGCGCCGGCGGAAGATGGCGCGCACGCTCTCGCGCACCATCAGCGCCCCCACCGTGCCGAGCACGACGACGTAGAAGAGCGAGACGGCGAGATCGACCTGCCCCAGCCGCCGCAGCAGCACGAAGAGCTGCGTGCCCGCGAAGGAGCCGGCCAGGCCCGCCACCAGCAGCACCACCCCCATCCGCGCGTCCACGTTGCCGCGCCGCCACTGGGCGATGAGGCCGGAGACGGAGGCCCCGAGCGTCTGGTTCGCGCCGGAGGCGACGGCGACCGGCGCCGGGATGCCGATGAGGATGAGGAGCGGCGTCAGCAGGAAGCCGCCGCCCACGCCGAAGAGGCCGGAGAGCCAGCCCACGCCGAGGCCGATGCCGAGCAGCAGCCCGGCATCCACCGACATCTCGGCGATCGGCAGGTAAACCGGCATAGGTTTCCCGCTCCGCCCCCGGCGAGAGGGGCAAGACAGCATCCGCGCGGGCCGCGCGCGGGCGGGGCCGCGCGTGCTGCGCGGCGCGATCACCGGCCGCTGGTCGGGCGGCCGTTCCGGGCCGTTTGGACCGGCGAACCGCCCGGTGCAAGGCCCATTCCGCACCGCAACCCGACAGCGCTAGAACCCTGGCATCCCACAAGGACGGCCCGGCGAATATGCCGGCCGAAAAGGGCGATCATGCGGCACCATCCCGAGAAACGCCTCTCCCGCCGCGCGCTGATGCGCGCCGTGGCCGCCCTGCCGCTGGCTGTCCCGCTGGCTGCCCCGGCCATCCGCCGGGCCCTGGCGGCGGAAGGGCCGCGAATCGCCCTGGTCCACCTGAACGACTTCCACTCCAAGCACGAGGGCGTGGCCGATGGCGGCGCCGCCTGCCGCGAGGGGACGCCCTGCGCCGGCACCTCCCCCCGCCTGGCCGGCGCGATCCGGGAGGCCCGCGCCACCGCGCTGGCGGAAGGCCGCGCGCCCTTCCTGCTGGATGCGGGCGACCAGTTCATGGGCAGCCTGTTCTACACCCACCACCGCGGCCTGGCGGAGGCGGCGGTGCAGCGCGCGGTCGGGACCATGGCCATGGCGCTGGGCAACCACGAGTTCGACAACGGGCCGGAGACCCTGGCCCGCTACGCCGCCGCCGTGCCCTTCCCCCTGCTCTCGGCCAACCTGGACGCGCGGGCGGAGCCGATGCTGCGGGACCGCGTCACGGCCACCGCGATTCTCGAGGCGAGCGGCGCCCGGATCGGCGTGATCGGCCTGACCACGCCGGAGACGGCCACCTCCTCCTCCCCCGGCCCCAGCCTCCGCTTCACCGACCCGATGGAGGCCGCCGACCGCGCTGCCTCCGAACTGCGCCGCCAGGGGATCGGCACCGTGGTCGTCCTCTCCCATCTCGGCCTGCCCGCGGATAGGCGGCTGGCGGCGGAGGTGGCGGGGATCGACGCCATCGTCGGCGGCCACTCCCACCTCCTCCTCGCCAACGGCCTTCCTGGCGCCGTCGGCCCCTATCCCACGACGGTCCAGGGCCGCGACCGCGATGTGCGGATCACCCAGGTGGCCTGCCACGGCCGCTACCTCGGCCGGCTGGACCTGGATCTCGCCCCGGACGGCCGCGTGGCCGCCCATGTCGGCACCGTCCGCCCCATCGGCCCCGACGTGGCGCCGGACCCGGAGGTCGCCGCCATCGTGGCGGAGTACGCGAAGCCTCTGGGCGAGCTGCGCCGCCGCCCCGTCGGGCTGGCCCAGGCCCCCTTTCCCAACGAGCCCTGCCGGGAGGGCGAGTGCGGCCTCGGCAACCTCGTCGCCGAGGCCGCCCTGGCCCGCACCCCCGGCGCGGAGATCGCCATCGTCAACGGCGGCGGGATGCGCGCCGGCCTGCCCGCCGGCACCCTCACTTACGGCGACGTCCTCGCCGTGCTCCCCTTCGGCAACACCCTGGCCACCCTCACTATCCGCGGCGGCGCCCTGCGCGCGGCGCTGGAGAACGGCCTGTCCCGCCTGCCCACCCCCGCCGGGCGCTTCCCCCAGCTGGCCGGGCTGCGCCTCACCTTCGACCCCGCCGCCCCGCCCGGCCAGCGCCTGCGGGAGGTGCGGACGGCCGATGGCCCGCTGGACCCGGACCGCGCCTACCGCGTGGTGACGAACAACTTCATGCGCGGCGGCGGCGACGGCTACGCGGTGCTGCGGAACGAGGCGCTGGAGGCCTATGACGACGGACCCCCGCTGGAGGAGGTGGTGGCAGACCACCTGCAGGCGCGGGGACCGGTGGCACCGGTTCTGGACGGGCGGATCGGGAGGAGCTGACGGCCCGGGTGGCGAAGGAAATTCCCCCGCAGGTTTCCGCCCCCCTTCTCCTCAAGGCTGCCGCGGAACGCGAATCCGGCCCGCGGGGCAGACATCCTGAACCGGCAGGAACCGGCAAGGACCCATCCCGCGCCGAGCGGCGTGGCCGCTTGGCGAGCCTCAGGTTCAACAATCCGCGGGCGCCTAACAGAGGACGATGTGGGGCGGCCCCGGGGAGAGGAGAATTCCGTCTCCCTGCCCCGGGGCCACCGAGGCACCACCCCTTGCGCGATCCCCGGCATGGTCGCAGGAAAGACCGAGTATTGCGCCAGGATATGCCCATGCCCCCGACCGGCCTGCCGCCTTATGACGAGACCAACATCTTCGCGCGCATCCTGCGAGGGGAGATTCCCAGCCGCCGCGCCTACGAGGACGAGTTCGCTGTCGCCTTCCACGACATCAACCCGCAGGCGCCGGTGCACGTGCTGGTGATCCCGCGTGGCGCCTACGTCTCCATCGCCGATTTCAGCGCCTCCGCCTCGGAGGCGGAGATCGTCGGGTTCTGGCGCGCCGTCGGCCACGTAGCGAAGGAGCTGGGGCTGGAGGCGCAGGGCTACCGCGCGCTGACGAACATGGGGCCGCAGGGCGGGCAGGAGGTGCCGCACTTCCATGTTCACCTCTTCGGCGGCCGGCCGTTGGGGCGCATGATCGGGGCCGGCGGGGCCTGATGGCAGATCCCGTCGCCGAGGCGCGCGCGGCCATCGAGGCTGCCGGGCGGCTGCCGGACGACGAGCTGGACCTCGCCGCGGTCGCGCTGCAATTCGCCCGCATCGACGCGCCCGAGGCCGATTGGCGCGCCGCCGCCGACCGCGTCTCCGACCTCGTGCGCGCCGTGCTCTCCGCCCCTGCCCCGGGCGACGCGGAGGCGCGCCGCGCTCTCCTCGCCCGCGTCATCCACGAGGAGAGCGGCTATTCCGGCGATTCCGAGACCTATGACGATCTCCGCAACGCCAACCTGATCCGGGTGACGGAGCGGCGGCGCGGCCTGCCCGTCGCCATCGGCCTGCTCTGGCTGCACGCGGCGGAAGCGGCGGGATGGGCTGCGCGCGGGCTGGACTTCCCCGGCCACTTCCTCATCGCGATCGATGGCGACGCGCGGCGCGGATCGGTTGTGGTGGACCCCTTCGGCGGCGGCGCGGCCCTGCCGGCGCCCGCTCTGCGCGCCCTCATCAAGCGGGTGGAGGGCCCGGAGGCGGAGTTGCGGCCGGGCATGCTGGCGCCGATGAGCCGCCGCGCCGTTCTGCTGCGCCTGCAGACCAACATCCGGCTGCGTCGCCTCCAGGTCAACGAACTGGACGGCGCCCTGGCCTGCACCGCCGACATGCTGCGCCTGGCGCCCGACGCCGCCCCGCTGTGGCGGGAAGCCGCGGTGATGAACGCCCGCCTGGGCCAGCTGGGCGCGGCCATCGAGGCCATGGAGCGCTTCCTGGACCTCGTGCCCGTCGGCGACGCCGCCGCGCGCGGGCGGGAGATGATCGACGAGTGGCGGGGGCGGCTGAACTGAAGCGCCACCCGGGCCGCGTGGCCTGGACTTCGTCCTGAACTTTCGGAACCAGGGGGCGCCGCCCCCTGGAACCCCCGCCGGGGGGCCAGCGGGCCCCCCGGACCCCGCGATCGGGCTGCCGCCGCGCCGTCCTGACCCGGAGTCCCTGGTCAACGACCAATTCCTGCCCTTGCGGTCGCCTCGGCTCCAGGAGCCGAGGCGTGCCCTTAGCCGAGCGATTCCAAGCAGATAGAAGAAGATGACGGCGAGGGGTCCGGGGAGAGGAAGAATTCCTTCTTTCTCTTCCCGGGACGGACTGCGCCCGCAGGAAGGGTTCCCGGAGCCCCTCTCGGGACGGACGAAGCGCTTGACTTCAGCTTGTCATCCATCCTTCATCCTAAAATCATTCGAACGAATTATAGGTGTACCCCGGACACCGAAATGACAGCACCCGACAACATCACCTCCTGGCGCGACGTCGAGGCAGCCCTCGCGGCGGAGATCCGCGCCGGGGTTCCCGGTCCCGGCGAGCGCCTGCCGACGGAGCCGGCGCTGATGGCGCGCTTCGGCGTGGGCCGGCACAGCGTCCGCCGTGCTGTCGGCGGGCTGGAGACACAGGGGCTGGTGCAGACGCGCCAGGGCAGCGGGACCTATGTGCGGCCGGCGCCGGTGCTGGATTACCGGCTCTCCGAGCGCACCCGCTTCTCGGAGAACCTGCTGGAGCAGGGGCGGGAGCCCTCCGGGCGGTCGCTCGGGACGGCGCTGGTGCCGGCCACGCCGGAGGTGGCGCGGGCGCTGCGCCTGCCGCCGGAGGAGCCGGTGCACAACATCCGCCGGCTGAACCTCGGCGATGGCGTGCCGATCAACCTCTCGGATTCCTACTACCCCGCGCGCCGCTTCCCCGGGCTGATCGAGGCCTGGGCGAGGGTGGAGAGCGTCACAGCCCTGCTCGCGGCCTGCGGGCTGCCGGACTACCGGCGGCTGAGCAGCACGGTGCTGACACGCCTGCCCAGCGCCGAAGAGGCGCGGCACCTGGACCAGCCCGCGAGCTGGCCGGTGCTGGTGGTGCGGAAGGTGGACGCCGACCTGGCCGGAGTGCCGGTCGCCTATTCGGAAACGGTCTGGGCCGGGGAGCGGGTGCAGCTCTCGGTAGACCATGCACATGCCGCGGCGGATGCCGCTGATCTTGGAGAGATGCCCGATGTGGTTGGATGACATCCGCCTGGTGCTGCCGAACCGTGTCGTGCCGCGCGGCGCCGTGCGGATCGAGGACGGGCGCATCGCCGAGGTGGTGGAGCGTGCCGGCCCGGCGGCCGGGCTGACGCTGATGCCGGGGATCGTGGACCTGCACGGGGACATGATCGAGAAGGAGGTGGAGCCTCGGCCGGACTGCGCCTTCCCGCTGGATGTCGCGGTGGCGAACCTGGATTCCCGCCTGGCGGCATCGGGCGTCACCACCGCCTATGCCGGCGTCTCCTTCGCCGAGGGCAAGAAGGGGCTGCGGAGCGAGGAGCGGGCGGGCGAGCTGGTGGAGGCCCTGGCGCGGCTGCGCGGCCATGCCCGCACCGATCTGCGCGTGCACGCCCGCTTCGAGGTGACGAACGCCCGCGCCGAGCCCGTGATGCGGGACCTGATCGCGCGCGGGATGGTGGACATGGTGTCCCTGACCGACCACACGCCGGGGCAGGGCCAGTACCGCAACGTCGAGCAGTACGTCGCCTATTACAGCCGCACGCAGAACCGGACGGAGGAGGAGGCGCGGGCACGCGCCGAGGCCCGCATGGCCGCCCCGCCCGCCTGGGAGATCGCGCGCGCCGTGACGGAGCTGGCCCGCGCGCAGGGCCTGCCGATCGCCTCGCACGACGACGACACGCCGGAGAAGGTGGCGCTGATGCGCTCGCTCGGCGCGACCATCTCCGAATTCCCCGTGACGATCGAGGCCGCGCGCGCGGCGCGGGAGATGGGGATGGCGACGCTGATGGGCGCGCCGAACGCGCTGCGCGGCCGGAGCATGACGGGGAATATCACCGCGCTCTCCGTGATGGAGGCGGGGCTGCTGGACGCGCTGGCGGCGGATTACCACCAGGGCGCGATGCTGCCGGCAGTGGCCACCTGGGTGCGGGACGGGCGGCTGCCCCTGCACGAGGCGATCGCGCTGCTGACGGTGAACCCGGCCCGCGCGGCGGGGCTGACGGATCGGGGCGCCATCGCCCCGGGCCTGCGCGCCGACCTGGTGCTGCTGGAAACTTCCGAGGCCGCCGGCGCCCCGCCCCCGCGCGTGCGCGCCGTGTGGCGCGAGGGGCGGATGATCCATTCCGACGGCTGGTCGCCCGCCATGATGGCGGTGGCGGAGGCCGCGTGATGGAGGGCACCCAGGAACGCCAGCGCGCGGACGACGCGGAGCGTCGCCGCTGGATGGGCATTCTTGCCAGATCCAACGCGGCGGCGATCGAGGCGCGGCTGGCGGAAGCCCCCGCGCTGCCGTCCCACACCCGCCTGCGCGGCCCGGAGACGGGGCTGGTGATGGTGCGCGGCCGCGCCGGCGGCGACGGCGCCCCTTTCAACCTCGGCGAGATGACCGTGACCCGCTGCGCCGTGCGTCTGGCGGACGGAACGGTGGGACACGCTTACCAAGCCGGGCGCGACGCGCGTGCGGCGGAACTGGCCGCAGCCCTGGACGCCGCCTTGCAGGACCCCGCCCGCCGCCCGGCCCTGATGGCCTCGGTCGTGGAGCCCCTGGCCGCCGCCCAGACCGAGGCCCGCGAGCGGGAGGCCCGCCGCGCCGCCGCCACTCGCGTGCGCTTCCTGGCGATGGAGACCACCCGATGACCGGCCTGCTCCCCGGCTTCGCCGATCCTGTCGTCGATGCCCAATCCACTTTCCGCGCGGTGCTGGAGGCCATGGCCCGCCCGGGCCGCGTGCATCGCCTCTCCGCGCCTCCCGCCGCACCCGCGCCGCTCTCCCCGGCGGCCGGCGCGGTGCTGCTGGCGCTGGCGGATGGCGAGACGCCGCTCTGGCTCAATGCCGGGGCGGATGCGACGGAATGGGCGCGCTTCCATGCGGGCTGCCCGGTGGTGGCCGATGCGGGTGAGGCGGAGTTCGTGCTCGCCATCGGCGCGCCGCCCGCCCTCTCCGCCCTGCAAGTGGGCACGGATGAGGACCCGCACCGCTCCGCCACGCTGATCCTGCAGGTGCAGGCGCTGGAGGAAGGCGCCGGCTGGCGCCTGACGGGGCCGGGGATTGAGCGCGAGCACCGTCTGCGCGTGGCCGGTGCGCCGGAGGGCTTCCTGGCGCAGTGGGCGGCCAACCGCGCGCTCTCCCCGCGCGGCGTGGACATCATCCTTTGCGCTGGCGACCGCGTCGCGGCCCTGCCGCGCGGCACGATGATCGAGGAGGGCTGAGGCCATGTACGTCGCGGTGAAGGGCGGCGAGACCGCCATCGCCAACGCCCATGCCTGGCTGGACGAGGCGCGGCGCGGCGATCCTTCCGTGCCGGAGCTCACCACCGATCAGGTGGCGGGGCAGCTGACGCTGGCGGTGGATCGCGCCATGTCGGAGGGCTCGCTCTACGATCCCGGCCTCGGCGCGCTGGCGGTGAAGCAGGCGCGCGGCGACGGGATCGAGGCCGCCTTCCTGCTGCGCGCCTATCGCACCACCCTGCCCCGCTTCGCGGCGAGCCTGCCGGTGGACACGGGCGCCATGGCGGTGCGGCGGCGCGTCTCCGCCACCTACAAGGACCTGCCGGGCGGCCAGGTGCTGGGCCCGACCTTCGACTACACGCACCGCCTGCTGGACTTCGCCTTGGCGGCCGAGGGCTACGCCCCTGCGCGATCGGAGGAAGCCGAGCCTGGCGAGGACGCCGCCTTCCCGCGCGTGACCGGGCTGCTGGCGGGCGAGGGGCTGATGGCCCCCGAGGTCGCCAGCGACGAAGAGCCGGCGGACGTGACGCGCACGCCCACCACCTACCCCGCCACCCGCGCGCTGCGTCTGCAACGGCTGGCGCGCGGCGACGAGGGCTTCCTGCTGGGCATGGCCTATTCCACCCAGCGCGGCTACGGCAACAGCCACCCCTTCGTGGGCGAGCTGCGCCAGGGCTCGGTCGCCGTCTCCATCGTGCCGGAGGAACTCGGCTTCCCGATCGAGATCGGCGAGATCGAGGTCACCGAGTGCGAGATGGTGAACCAGTTCAAGGGATCGCGCAGCGAGCCGCCGCAGTTCACGCGCGGCTATGGCCTGACCTTCGGGCGGCTGGAGCGGCGGGCCATGTCCATGGCGCTGGTGGACCGCGCCCTGCGGGCGGAGGAGCTGGGCGAGGACGCCACGGCGCCGGCGCAGAACGAGGAGTTCGTCCTCAACCACTCCGACAACATCGAGGCCACGGGCTTCCTCGAGCACCTGAAGCTGCCGCACTACGTGGACTTCCAGAGCGAACTGGAATCCGTGCGCGCCATGCGTGCCCAGGTGGAGGCGGAGCGCGCCGCCGCGCCGCAAGCCTTCAAGGAGGCTGCGGAATGAGCGGCTACAACTTCGCCTATCTGGACGAGGGCACGAAGCGGATGATCCGCCGCGCCCTGCTGAAGGCCGTGGCGGTGCCGGGCTTCCAGGTTCCCTTCGGATCCCGCGAGATGCCGCTGCCCTATGGCTGGGGCACGGGCGGTATCCAGGTGACGGCCGCGGTGATCGGCCCGGACGACACGCTGAAGGTGATCGACCAGGGCGCGGACGACACCACCAACGCCGTCTCCATCCGCCGCTTCTTCGCCCGCGTGGCGCCGGGGCTGCGCACCACGGAGAGCACGGCGGAGGCGACGGTGATCCAGACCCGCCACCGCATCCCCGAGACGCCGCTGCGCGAGGGCCAGGTCATGGTCTACCAGGTGCCGCAGCCCGAGCCGCTGTTCCGGCTGGAGCCGCGCCGGGCGGAGACGCGCCGCCTGCACGCGCTGGCGGATTACGGGCTGATGCAGGTGAAGCTGTACGAGGACATCGCGCGGCACGGCCGCGTCGCCTCCTCCTACGACCACCCGGTCATGGTGGGCGAGCGCTACCTCATGTCGCCCTCGCCGATCCCCTCCTTCGACAACCCGAAAATGCACATGTCCCCCGCGCTCCAGCTCTTCGGCGCCGGGCGCGAACGCCGCCTCTACGCCGTGCCGCCCTACACGGCGGTGCGGAGCCTGGACTTCGAGGACCACCCCTTCGTGCCGCTGCGCGCGAATGGCCGCTGCACGCTGTGCGGCTCGGGTGAGAGCTACCTGGACGAGGTGGTGACGGACGATCGCGGTGGGCGGATGTTCGTCTGCTCCGATACGGATTACTGCGGCACCCGGCAGGCGGCGATGAAGGAAGCGGCGGAATGAGTGACGAACCGATCCTCTCCGCTCAGGGCCTGCGCCTGTCCTTCGGGCCGGTGCGGGCGCTGGACGACGTCTCGATCGACGTCTGGCCCGGCGAGGTACTGGCGATCGTGGGCGAATCCGGCTCCGGCAAGTCTACCCTGCTGCGCGTGCTGGCGGGGGAGACGCGGCCGGATGCGGGAAGCGTGACCTACCGCGACCCGCAGGGCGGCACCCGCGACGTGCACGGCATGACGGAGGCCGCGCGCCGCCGGCTGGCGCGCACGGAATGGGGCTTCGTCCACCAGGACCCGCGCGACGGGCTCCGCATGGCCGTCTCCGCCGGCGGCAATGTGGGCGAGCGGCTGATGGCGGTGGGCGACCGCCACTACGGCAACATCCGCGAGGAGGCGGCGCGCTGGCTGGAGCGGGTGGAGATCCCGCGCAGCCGCATCGACGACGCACCGCGCCTCTTCTCCGGCGGCATGCGCCAGCGCCTGCAGATCGCGCGCACCCTCGTCACCCGCCCGCGGCTGGTCTTCATGGACGAGCCGACGGGGGGTCTCGACGTCTCCGTGCAGGCCCGGCTGCTGGACCTGATCCGCGCCCTGGTGGCCGATCTCGGCATCGCCGTGATCCTCGTGACCCATGACATCGCGGCGGCACGGCTGCTCGCCCACCGGATGGTGGTGATGCGGCAGGGCCGCGTGGTGGAGGAAGGCTTGACCGACCGCGTGCTGGACGACCCGCGCCACCCCTACACGCAGCTCCTCGTCTCCTCGGTGCTCGCGGCATGACCCCGGATCAGAAAACCTGGGCATTGAAGGCCGAGGGCGTGGCCAAAGGCTTCACCCTGCACCTGCGCGGTGGGGTGCAGATCCCGGTGCTGCGCGACGCGGCGCTGGAAGTGGCGCCCGGCGAGTGCGTGGCGCTCGCCGGTCCCTCCGGCGCTGGCAAGTCCACGCTGATGCGCCTGCTGCAGGGGAACTACGGCGCGGATGCCGGCAGCATCCTCATCCGCGGGCGCGACGGTGCGCTGACGGACCTCGCCACCGCCCCGCCGCGCACGGTGATCGCGCTGCGCCGGGACACGCTGGGCTACGTCTCGCAGTTCCTGCGCGTCATCCCCCGCGTGCCGACCATCGACGTGGTGGCGGAACCCCTGACCTCCCGCGGCGTGGCGCCGGATGAGGCGCGCGCCCGCGCCGCCGCCCTGCTGCGCCGGCTGAACCTGCCGGAGCGCCTGCACGGCCTTCCCCCCGCCACCTTCTCCGGCGGCGAGCAGCAGCGCGTGAACCTGGCGCGCGGCTTCGTGGCGGATTTCCCGGTCATGCTGCTGGACGAGCCGACGGCGAGCCTGGACGCCGCCAACCGCGAGGTGGTGATCGCCCTGATCGGCGAGGCCAAGGCGCGCGGCGCGGCCCTGGTGGGCATCTTCCACGACATCGAGGTGCGCGACCGCGTGGCGGACCGCATCCTGGAGGTCGCGCCGTTGCGGGAGGCGGCGTGAGCGGCGTGCTGGTGGGCGTGGTCGGTCCCTCCGGCGCCGGCAAGGACACGCTGATGGAGGCCGCCCGCGCCGCGCTGGCCGGGGACCCGCGCGTGACCTTCCTGCGCCGTGCCGTCACCCGCCCCGCGGAGGCGGGCGGGGAGGACCACCTCCCCCTCTCGCGCGAGGCCTTCCTCGCCGGGCGCGAGGCCGGCCACTTCGCCCTGTGGTGGGAGGCGCACGGCCTCCTCTACGGCATTCCCGCCGGCCCGTTGGAAGCGGCGCTGGCGAAGGGCTGCGCGGCCGTCGCCAACCTCTCCCGCCGCGCCCTGGCCGATGCCGACGCGCGCTTTCCGCTGCGCGTGGTGGAGATCACCGCCTCGCCAGATGTCCTCGCCACCCGCCTCGCCGCCCGCGGGCGGGAGAGCGCGGAGGACATTGCCCGCCGTCTCGCGCGCGAGGCGCCATTGCCCGCCGGCCTGGCCGTCGACCGCGTGGTGAACGACACCAGCGTGGAGGCCGGGGCCGGGCAGCTCCTGCGTGCGCTGCGCGCCGCGATCCCTGTCACGGCCTCCGTCGCATGAACCTCTCCCGATGAACCTTCCTCTCTGGGCCGCCGCCGCGATCACGGCCACCAACCTCGCGGGCCTCGCCCTCGCCGCCGCCCGGTTGCGCCGCCGCCACCACCGCCCCGCCACCCGCAAGGAAGGCGTGACCATCGTGCGCCCGGTCTGCGGCCTGGAACCGAACATCGAGGCCACGCTGGCGAGCGGCTTCGCCCTGGAGCATCCGGACCTCGAACTGATCTTCTGCCTGGACCACGCGGACGACCCCGTGCGCCCGCTGGTGGAGCGCCTGATCGCCGCACACCCCAACGTCCAGGCCCGGCTGCTGATCGGGGAGAACCGGCACAGCGGCAACCCCAAGCTGAACAACTGCATCAAGGGCTGGGACGCCGCGCGGCACGACTGGATCATCCTGGCGGATTCCAACGTCCTCATGCCGCCCGACTACGTGGAGCAGCTCTTCGCCGCCTGGCGCCCGGATACGGGCCTCGTCTGCTCCACCCCCCTCGGCAGCCAGCCCGCGAACTTCTGGGCGGAGGTGGAGTGCGCCTTCCTCAACACCCTCCAGGCACGCTGGCAATATACGGGGGAGGCGCTGGGCCTCGGCTTCGCCCAGGGCAAGAGCATGCTGTGGCAGCGCGACTTCCTGGACGCCCATGGCGGCATCCGGGCGCTGGCCGCCGAAATCGCGGAGGATGCGGCCGCCACGAAGCTGGTGCGCCGCGCCGGCCGCCGTGTCCACCTCGTGAACTCACCCTTCGAGCAGCCCCTCGGCTCCCGCACCGCGCGCCAGGTCTGGCTCCGCCAGCTCCGCTGGGCCCGCCTGCGCCGCGTCACCTTCCCCCTCTTCTTCGCGCCGGAAGTCCTGATCGGCGCGGCAGTGCCCACCATGCTGGCCGCCATCGCCGCGGGCCCGGCCGCCCTCCTCGTCCCGCTCCTCTGGTACGGGGCCGAGGCAGCGCTGGCCTGGCGCAAGGGATGGCCCCTCTCCTGGCAGCTCCTCGCCGCCATGCCGGTGCGGGACGTGATGATCCTCGGCGTCTGGGCCATGGGTTGGACCACCGGGACCACCGTGTGGCGCGGAAATGCCCTGCCGCTGCGGGAAAAGCGGGCGGTCTGAGGCTCCGCGCTCCCAGCGCTGACTGTCTGTCGGGGGGGGGGGGGGGGGGGGGGGGGGGGGGGGGGGGGGGGGGGGGGGGGGGGGGGGGGGGGGGGGGGGGGGGGGGGGGGGGGGGGGGGGCGGGGGGGCGGAAGAAGGAATTCTTCCTCTCCCCGGACCCCTCTCCATCATCTTCTTCTATCAGCTGGTCTGAACATCGCTGACGGTGCGCCTCGGCTCGTGGAGCCGAGGCGACTGCAAGGGCAGGATAGAGACCCTCACCGGAGACCCCGTCTCAAGTCGGTCCCGCGGCAGCCCGATGCAGGTCCAGGAGGCTCAGCCTCCTGGCGGGGATCCAAGGGGCAGAGCCCCTTGGGCCGGGCAGGCCAGGAGATCGCCCGCCGGTGTGGCGATTCCCCCCGGATCCATCTCGCAAGGGCAGGAAGCCTGTTCACCCTTCGTCCAGGGCCGCCACCCCCACCTTGACCGTCCCGCCGCATCGGCCGCGTATGGGTGCCATGACCGAGCCCAATCCCTTCCTGGCCCCCTGGGACACCCCTTTCGGCCTGCCGCCCTTCGACCGGATCCGGCCGGAGCACTTCGTGCCGGCCTTCGAGGCGGCGATGGCGGAGCACCTGGAGGAGGTGGCGGCCATCGGCGCCGACCCAGCGGAGCCGAGCTTCGCCAACACGATCGAGGCGCTGGAGCGGAGCGGGCGGGCGCTGGCGCGGGTGGGCAACGTCTTCGGCAACCTCGTCGTCAGCCTCGGCGGGGAGGCGCTGGAGGCGGTGGACACGGAGATGTCGCCGCGCCTGGCCGAGCACGGGATGCGCGTCTCGCTTGATCCCGCCATCTTCGCGCGGGTGGACGCGCTGCACCGGCAACGGACGCTGCTGGGGCTTGAGGAAGACCAGATGCGGCTGCTGGACCGCACGCATCTCGGCTTCATCCGCTCCGGCGCGGCGCTGGACGAGGCGGCGAAGGTGCGGATGACGGAGATCTCCGCGCGGCTGGCGACCCTGCACACGGAGTTCGGCCAGAACGTCGTCCACGACGAGAAGGTCTGGCATCTCGCGCTGACGGAGGCGGACCTGGGCGGGCTGCCCGAGTTCCTGCGCGACGGCATGGCGAGCGCCGCGGCGGAGCGGAACCTGCCGGGATACGCCGTCACCCTCTCCCGCTCCCTCATCGAGCCATTCCTCACCTTCTCCGCGCGGCGGGATCTGCGGGAGGCGGCCTACCGCGCCTGGATCGCGCGCGGCACCCACGCGGGCGAGCACGACAACCGCCCGCTGATCCCGGAGATCCTGGCGCTGCGCGCGGAACGCGCGAAGCTGCTGGGCTACGCCACCTTCGCCGAGTTCCGGCTGGCCGATTCCATGGCCGGCACGGTGGAGGCGGTGCAGGGCCTGCTGGCCGAGGTGTGGGAGCCCGCCAAGCGCAAGGCGGCGAAGGAGCGCGACCGCCTTCTGGCGGTGGCCCGCAAGGAGGGCTTCGAGGGCGACCTGGCCGCCTGGGACTGGCGCTACTACGCCGAGAAGGTGCGCCAGGCCGATTACGAGCTGAACGAGGCGGAGCTGAAGCCCTACTTCCTCCTCGGCAACATCCAGCAGGCCGCCTTCGACACGGCCGGCCGCCTCTTCGGCCTTTCCTTCACCGAGGTGGAGGCGCCGGCCTACCACCCGGACGTCCGCACCTACGAGGTGCGCGACGCGGACGGGCATGTCGGCGTGTTCCTGGCTGATCCCTACGCGCGCGCGGACAAGCGTTCCGGCGCCTGGATGAGCAGCTACCGCGACCAGGAGAACCTGGACGCGCCCGTCTCCCCGGTGATCGTCAACAACAACAACTTCGCCAAGTCCGATCCCACGCTGCTGAGCTTCGACGACGCGGAGACGCTGTTCCACGAGTTCGGCCACGCCCTGCACGGCCTGCTGAGCAAGGTCCGCTACCCCGCGCAGTCCGGCACATCCGTGCGGCGGGACTTCGTGGAGCTGCCGAGCCAGATCTACGAGCACTGGATGGCCCTGCCGGAGACGCTGCGCCTCTACGCCCGCCACCACGAGACCGGCGCGCCGATCCCTGACGCGCTGATCAACCGCCTCCTCGCCGCGCGCGGCTTCAACCAGGGCTTCGCGACGGTGGAGTACACCTCCTCCGCCCTCATCGACATGGCGCTGCACAGCCACCCCGCGCCCGGGACGATCGACATCGAGAGCTTCGAGCGCGAATTCCTCGGCTCCATCGGCATGCCCGCGGAGATCGGCATCCGCCACCGCCCCGCGCATTTCCAGCACCTCTTCGCCGGCGGCGGCTACGCCGCCAGCTACTACGCCTACATGTGGGCAGAGGTGCTGGACGCGGACGGGTTCGATGCCTTCACCGAGGCGCAGAACCCCTTCGATCCCGCGACGGCCGCGCGCCTCCGCACGCTGTACTCGGCCGGGGACACGCGCGACCCGATGGCGCTCTACATGGAGTTCCGTGGCCGCGCACCGAGCACGGCGGCGCTGCTGCGGACGCGTGAGCTGGTGGATTGAGCTCTCAGATGGCGGTCTGTGGCCAGGGAGAGGAAGAAGGAATTCTTCCTCTCCCCGGACCCCTCACCATCATCTTCTTCTGGGAGTTGGTCTTACTCGGCTGACGGTGCGCCTGAGGTCGATGACCTCAGGCGACTGCAAGGGCGGGAAAAGCCCCGTCGAACCGAGACCCCGCATCAGGACGGGGCGGCGGCAGCCAGACGGGGGTCCAGGGGCCTCAGGCCCTTGGCAGGGGTTCCAGGGGGCGGAGCCCCCTGGTTCCGAATAGATCAGAACAAGGCACGACAGACAGGATGAGCATGGCGGAAGAGCAAGCGCGGCCGGTACTGGCCACGCATAGCGGCAAGTTCCACTGCGACGACGTGTTCGCCTATGCCGTGCTGCGCCTGGCGCTCGGCCTGCGCGCGGCGGGGGAGGACCATATTCTGGTCCGCACCCGCAAGCCGGAGGCGATCGCGGCGGCGGATATCGTGTGGGACGTGGGCACGGTGTACGACGCGGCGGCCCGGCGCTTCGACCACCACCAGCGCGGCGCGCCGGAGCGGCCGGACGGCACGCCCTTCTCCTCCGCCGGCCTCGTCTGGCAGGAGTACGGGGAGGCGGCGGTGGCCGCAATCCTGCCGGAGGAGGCGCGCGGCTTCGCCGAGGGCATCGCGGCGGAACTGGACCGCTCCCTGATCCTGCGCATCGACGAGGTTGATAACGGCGTCTCCGCCAGCGGGCCTGTTCGGGACGACGACCTGGGCCTCGCGGCGCTGGCCGGCGACTTCAACCCGCCCTGGGACAGCCCGGAGGCCGAGGGGCCGGATGCGGGAAGCGCGGCCTTCGTCGCCGCCTCGGCCTTCGCCGAGGGGGTCCTGCGTCGCCGGGTGGATGGAATGCGCGCCCGCCGCGCCGCGGAGGCCTTCGTGCTGGAATCGCATCGGGCCGGGGCGGACCCGCAGATCCTCGTCCTGGCCCGCGGCATGCCCTGGAAGAGCGCGGTCTTCACCCATGAGCTGCCCGTGCTGTTCTGTGTCAGCCCGGCCTCGAACGGGAACTGGATGCTGGACACCATGCCGCCGGAGCCCGGTTCCTTCGCCCAGCGCATGCCCTTGCCGGCGGACTGGGCGGGGCTGCAGGGAGAGGAGCTGGCGGCCCGCTGCGGGGTGGCAGACGCCGTCTTCGTCCACCTCCGCCGCTTCGTCGGCGCCGCCCGCACGCGGGAGGGGGCAGTGGAGATGGCCCGGAGGGCGCTGGCCACGCCTTGATCTGGCGGTGCGGAACGTGACCGTTATGGTACGTTCCGTGCAAATCCTTTTACCTCTGAACATGGCCCCATGTCCCTCCTGTCCCGCCTGCTGATCCTGGTGGGCATCGCCCTGCTTCCGGCACTGGGTGCCCTGTTCTGGGGTGCCCAGGAGGAGCGGCAGGCGCGTGAGGCTGCGGCGCGGGACGAGGTGCTGCGCACGGCGCGGCTGATGGCCGCGGACCACCAGCGGATCGCGGACGGGGCGCGGCAGCTCCTCACCGCCCTCGGCAACCTGCGCGCGGTGCGCGCCCTGGACGCGGCCGAGTGCCAGTCCTTCTTCGCGCGGGTCATCCGGGACTTCCCGCGCTACGTCGTGCTCGCCACCGCCACGCCGGAAGGGCAGGTGGTCTGCTCCGGCGAGCCCTCGGCCATCGGCAACAACGTGGGCGACCGCGGCTACTTCCGCGGCGCCCTGGCGGAGGGTGGCTTCGTCACCGGCGGCTTCGTGTTCGGGCGGGCCTCCGGCCAGGGCAGCTTCCACTTCTCTCAGCCCTTCCGCGACACGGCGGGGCAGGTGGCCGGGGTAGTCCATGCCGGGATCGGGCTGAACTGGCTGGCCGAGCAGCTCAACCGCATGCCGCTCCCGCCGAATTCCGTCGCCAGCGTCGTGGACCGGGATGGGGTCGTGCTGGCCTCCCGGCCTGGGCGGGGCCAGACCGTGGGCGAGAAGGCCCGCGGTTCCGTCGCGGCGCTTTTCGGGCGTGAGCGCGAGGGGGTGGAGGACCGGGTTGGATCCGACGGAAGGCGCCGGATCTACGCCTATATCCCGGCCGCGGTCACGGGCTCGCACACCATCGTCGTCGGGCTGGACCGCGCCGCCCTTCTCGCCCAGGCCTCGGCGGCCGAGCAGCGCGGGGCGATGATCCTGTCGGGCACCATCCTGCTCGCGCTCCTCCTCACTGTCATCGGGGCGCGCCGCCTGGTGCGGGGGCCGGTGGACCGGCTCCTCGCGGCTTCCGGGCGCTGGCGCCGGGGCGACACGGCGGCCCGCATCGAGGTCGCGCCGCTGAAGCAGGGGGAGGGCTCCGAGTTCGACCGCCTCGCCGCCGCCTTCAACGCCATGGCGGAGACGGCCGAGGCGCGGGAACGGTCCCTGCGCGAGAGCGAGGAGGCCAATGCCAGGTTGGCCGCCATCGTCACCTCCGCCGCCGACGCCATCATCAGCCTCTCCCCGGCGGACGGGACGATCATGAGCTGGAACCAGGGGGCGGAGGACCTGTTCGGCTACGCGCCGGAGGAGGTGCTGGGCCGCCGGATCGACCTGCTCCTGCCGCCCGACGACGAGGCCGGGCCGTTGTTCCGCCGCGCCCTCTCCGGCGAGACGACCCGCGACCAGGAGGTGGTGCGCGTGGCCAAGGATGGGTCGCGCATCCCCGTCGCCATCACCCTGGCCGCCATGCGGGGCAAGGATGGCCGGGCAATCGGCGTGTCCGTCATCCTGCGCGACCTGCGGGAGCGCCGGGCGGCCGACCAGCAGCAGCAGTTGCTGATGCGGGAGGTGGACCACCGCGCCCGCAACGTGATGTCCGTCGTCCGCTCCCTCGTGCAGCTCTCGCCCAAGGATGACCCGAAGGCCTTCGCCCGCGCGATCGAGGGCCGCATCTCCGCCATGGCCCGCGCCCACGGGCTGCTGGCCCAGGACCGCTGGGAGGGCGGCTCGCTCCGGGCCCTGGCGGAGGGCGAGCTGGGCATCCCGGCCGATGGCCCGCCCCAGGCGGAGCTGGACGGCCCGGCCGTGACCCTGCGGCCGGACGCGGTGCAGCCCCTCTCCATGGTGCTGCACGAGCTGGTGACGAACTCCCGGAAGTACGGTGCCCTGTCGCGCGCCGAGGGGCGGGTGGAGATGCGCTGGTGGGCGGAGCCGTCGGAGGCCGGTCCGGACCTCGCCGCCCGCGACGTGGTGATCCGCTGGACCGAGCGCGGCGGGCCGCCGGTGGAAGCGCCCCCGGCGCGCAAGGGCTTCGGGTCCCGCCTCATCGAAATCAGCGTGCGCCACCAGCTGCGCGGCAGCTTCGCCCAGGACTGGCAGCGCGCCGGGCTGGTGGCCACCATCCGCGTGGGCGCGGGCTGCATCACCGCCATCGCGCCCGGCGCCGGCCCGCCACCGCCCGCCCCGCCCGAGCCCGAGCCCGAGCCCGCGCCGGGCAGGGACGCGCTTCGCGGCCTGCGCGTGCTGGTGGTGGAGGACGAGGCGCTGGTGGCGGTGGAGGTGGCGGACGCCCTGGCCGCCGCGGGCTGCCGCATCATCGGCCCCGCCGGCACGCTGGAGGATGGGCTGGCCGCGGCCCGCGGCACGAACGCGATCGACGCAGCGGTGCTGGACATGAAGCTCGGCGGCCGCCCCGTGCTGCCGTTGGCGGACGAGCTGGTGGCGCGCGGCGTGCCCCTGCTGTTCACCACGGGCTACGACGAACCGCCCCCCGGCCACCAGGGGGCGGCGGTGCTGACGAAGCCGATCCGGCCGGAAGACCTGGTCCGGGCGGTTCGGCAGCTTGTCGCGCACACGCTCGTCGGGTCCTGATCCTTCGGTGGCGGTCTGTGGCCGGGGAGAGGAAGAGGGAATTCTTACTCTCCCCGGACCCCTCACCATCATCTTTCTCTATCTGTTTGGGACTACCGGGCCGACGGGGCGCCTCGGGCCCACGGCCCGAAGCGACTGCAAGGGCATGGCCGGGTTTGATCGTCGGGCGGCATATCTCAGGTCAGTCTTGCCGCCGCCTGTTGGAAGAGGATGAGGGCCGGGGTTCCAGGAAGGGGGAGAATTCTTGCTCCCTCCCTCCTGGGGCATTCCCGCACGGCCCTGCCCGGTGCTAGACGCCCGCCCTTCCTGCCCTGATCGGGCCGGGACGGATGGTTCGACCGCGTGAACGACGGTCTGAAGCGAGAGGGCAGGCCGCGAATGGCAGGGCAGAACGGGTATCGGGGGCGGCAGAACCGCAAGCCCAAGGGGCGGCCGCTGGATGGCTGGCTGATCGTAGACAAGCCCACGGGCATGGGCTCCACGGACGTGGTCACGAAGCTCAAGCGCGCCTTCGACGCCCAGAAGGTCGGCCATGGCGGCACGCTGGACCCGCTGGCCACGGGCATCCTGCCCATCGCCTTCGGGGCCGCCACCAAGGCCGTGCCCTACGTGATGGACAGCACGAAGGTCTACCGCTTCACGCTGAAGATGGGCGACGAGCGGGATTCCGACGACGCGGACGGCAAGACCATCGCCACCTCCGACTACCGCCCGACGAACGAGCAGATCGAGGCCGCCCTCCCGGCCTTCCGCGGCGATATCATGCAGGTGCCGCCCATCTACTCCGCCATCAAGGTGAATGGGGAGCGGGCCTACGACCTGGCGCGTGAGGGCCAGGAGATCCAGCTTCAGCCCCGCCCGGCCCGGGTGGACCGTTTCGAGCTGGTGGAGCGGGTGGACGACGACACGGCCGTGTTCCACGTGCAGTCCGGCAAGGGCGTGTACATGCGTTCCCTGGCGCGGGACCTCGCGCGGGCGGCGGGCACGGTGGGGCATATCGCAGCCCTGCGCCGGCTGCGGGTCGGACCCTTCCGCGAGGAGGCGGCGATTCCGCTGGACAGCCTGATCCCCACGGGCGATACCCCGCCCCCTTCCCCGGCGCTTCTGCTGCCGGTGACGACCGCGCTGGACGACATCCCGGCCCTGGCCGTCACCGAAGCCGAGGCCGCCCGGCTCTCCTTCGGCCAGGAGCTTTCCCTGGTCGAGTTCATGGGCCGGGTTCCGCAGGCGGCCAACCCCGATGGGGGCCTGGTCCGCGTGCTGTCGGGGGAGCGCCTGATGGGTCTGTGCCGCCTGGGGGAAGGGCTTCTCCGCCCCGAACGCTGGCTCGCCCGCGGGTGACCCGAGAACCCCGACCTTAGGATATCCCGATGTCGATGATCACTGCCGAGCGCCGCGCCGCGCTCATCCAGGAATACGCCACCGCCCCGGGCGACACCGGCTCGCCGGAGGTGCAGATCGCCCTTCTCTCCGAGCGGATCTCCTCGCTCACGGAGCACATGAAGGCTCACCCGAAGGACTTCCACTCCCGGCGCGGCCTGCTCGTGCTCGTCGGCCAGCGCCGCGGCCTGCTGGACTACGTGAAGCGCAAGAACCAGCAGCGCTACGAGAGCCTGATCGGGCGCCTCGGCCTGCGCCGCTAAGGCTCCTGCACGGAAACCGTTGAAGGCCGGGGGAAGCGATTTCCCCGGCCTTTTTCGTGCCCGTGGCCCCAAGGGGCTCCGCCTCCCTGGACCCCCGGGCAAACGCGAAGCGTTGTCCCGAGCCAGGAGCCCCGGGGCACCTGGACCTGCTTCGGGCTGCCGCGAGACTGACTTGCGGCATGCCGCCTGACGCTCGGGCCCATCCCTGCCCTTGCAGTCGCCTCGGCTCCAAGAGCCGAGGCGCACCGTCAGCGAAGCCCAGACCAGTTGATAGAAAAAGTTGATAGAAAAAGATGATGGTGAGGGGTCCTGGGAGAGGAAGAATTCCTTCTTCCTCTCCCTGGCCACAAACCACCCCTCCCAGGATCAGGCCGTCACCCGTGCCCGCCCCTGGAAGGCCAGCAGCCCCGCAGCCAGCACCAGCCCGATCCAGTGCGGCGCGGGCAGCCAGGGCACCACGCCTTCCAGAAGCGCCGGGAAGACCAGCAGCAGCCCTGCCACGGCGAAGCCCGCGCGTTCCACCCCGTTCAGGGCGCGCAAGAAGTAGCCCTGGCAGGCCGCGGCCAGCGCCGCGAGGCCGGCGGTGGCGAGCATCACCTGCCAGGCCACGTCCAGCCAGGTCATCTGTGGCGTGAGGGAGAGAAGGAGGCCCACGCCCTCGGGATCGGTGACGAAGACGAAGGGCAGCACGAAGGCGGGCAGCGTGTATTTCCAGGCCTGCAGCGTGGTGGAGTAGGGCCCGGCGCCGGTAATGGCCGCCGCCGCGAAGGGCGAGAGGGCGGTGGGCGGGGAGACCTCGCTGAGGACGGCGTAGTAGAAGACGAACATGTGCGCGGCGTAGTCCGGCACGCCGAGCTTCATCAGCGCGGGCGCGGCGACGACGGCGCAGATGATGTAGCTGGCCGTCACGGGCACCGCGAGGCCGATGACCCAGACGATCAGCGCGGTGAACAGGGCCGTGCCGAGGATGGACCCGTTCGCCGCCTGGATCGCGATGTCCGAGAACTTCAGGCCCAGCCCGGTGAGCGTGATGACACCGACGATGATGCCCGCGCAGGCGCAGGTGGCGGCGATGCCGACCGACTGGATGGCGCCGATCGCCAGGGCTTCCACCAGCTTGCGTGGGAAGAGCGCCGTGTCGCGCCGGAGGAAGGAGAGCACGACCGCCACCGCCATCGCGTAGAGCACGGCGAGGGTGGAGGAGTAGCCCAGCACCATGAAGACGATGATCGCGACGAGGGAGGAGAAGTGGAAGCCGTACTTCCGCACCAGCTCCCGCGCGGGCGTCGCCTGCGGCACTTCCACGGCCTTGCCCGCCGCGCCTAGCCGGCGCTGGTCCAGCTCCACCATGAAGAGGAGGGAGGCGTAGTAGAGGCAGGTGGGAATCACCGCCATGCGCAGCACGTCAAGATAGCCGATCTTCAGGTATTCGCTGATCAGGAAGGCCGCCGCGCCGAGCACGGGCGGAGAGATGATCGCGCCCAGCCCGCCCGCCGCCAGCAGCCCGCCGGCATCGGCCGCGCGGTAGCCCACCTTCTTCATCATCGGCCAGGCCACCGTGCCGAGGGTGACGGTGGTGGCGACGCCGGAGCCCGAGGGGCCGCCGAGCAGGAAGGAGGAGAGCACGACGGTGCGCCCCGCGCTGCTCGCCTTGCCGCCCATGACGGAGAAGGAGAAGTCCACGAAGAACTTCCCCGCGCCGGAGAGCTGCAGGATGGCGCCATAGATGGTGAAGAGGATGATGAGGGTCGCCGAGACATCCACGGCCGTGCCGAAGATCCCGTCCAACCCCACCGCGAGATGCGGGATCAGCCGCTCCGAGTCATAGCCCCGGTGCGTCCAGGGCGCGGGCAGGTGGTTGCCGAGGAAGGCGTAGGCGATGAAGACGATGGCGACCACGGGCATCACCCATCCCGTGGTGCGCCGCGTCACCTCCAGCACCAGCGCCACGAGCATCCAGCCGACGACGAGGTCCATCGGCTCGGGGAAGATCACGCGGTCCTGCAGGTCGTCGCCGCCCGAGATCAGGTACCAGGTGACGTAGAGCCCCGCCGCGATCAGCACGGCGTCCCAGGGCATGAAGCGGTGCCGGAAACGGCGGGCGACCGGGAACAGGTAGAAGCCCAGCACCATCGCGAAGCCGACATGAACGAAGCGCAGCGTCGTCGTCGGCACGATGTCCCAGGCGGCCCAGAGGTGGAACAGGCTCATCGCCAGCGCGATCGCCGTGCCGATCCAGGCCAGGGCGCCGCGGAAGCGGTGCTGCGCGCCCTCCTCCTCCTCGATCAGCGCCTCCACCTTCGCGGTGGTGGCGGCATCCAGCGCGCCCGCCGCGGCTTCGGGCGGCAGTGCGGAACCCGCCGCGCCGGGCGGGCCGTCAGCGGGGGATGCCAGCTCCTCGGCGCGCATCAGCCGAGGTTCGCCCCGGTCTCGCGCCAGAAGGCTTCCGCCGCCGGGTGCCAGGGGATGCCGGCGGCCGCCGTCTTCTGACCCTCCAGCTTGAAGTTCCTGGCCTCCGCATGGGTGCGCGCCAGCTCCTCGCGCCCCTCCCAGGTCAGGCGCAGCAGCCGCGTTACCAGGTCGGCCGGCATGTCCTCCCGCACGGCCAGGACGTTGGCGACGGACATCTGCTTGTTGTCGGTCTTCTGGCCGGGATAGGTGCCGGCCGGGATCACCTCGTTGAAGTAGACCGGCCCGTACTTCTCCACGATCTTCGCCGTGTAGGTGTCGTGGTCGATCATCTGGATCTCCACGCCCGGGCTGGCGCCGAGATCGGTGATGGCGCTGGTGGGAATGCCCGAGACGAAGAAGTAGGCGTCCAGCTTGCCGTCCTTCACCGCGTTCGTGCTCTCGGCGGGGGAAAGCCGCTCCCGCGCGCGGAAGTCCTTCGCCGGGTCCAGCCCCGCCGCCTCGATCAGCCGCAGCGCCATCACTTCGGTCGCCGAGCCCGGCGCGCCGGTGGAGACGCGCTTGCCCTTCATGTCCGGGATGGACTTGATCCCCGTCGCCACCGTCGTCACCGCCTGCATGCGGTTGGTGTAGATCACCGCGATGGCGCGCGCCGGCACGGGGCGGCCCTTGAAGCGGTCATTCCCCCGCACCGCATCCACCGCGGCGTCCACCTGGCTGAAAATCAGCCCCACGCGGTTCGCGCCCAGCAACTGCAGGTTGCCGACGGATCCGCCCGTCACCTCCACCGTGGCGGACATGCCGGGAATCCCGCGGGAGATCATGTTCGCCAGCCCGCCGCCGAGCGGGTAGTACACGCCCCCCGTCGTACCCGTGGCGATGGCGAGCTGCTGCCCTTGTGCGCGGGCAATGCGGGGCGCGGCGAGCGCAATGCCGGCGGCCGCGAGAACACTTCGGCGCGGGATGCTTCCCATCGTCCGAACTCCTTGAAACGTTTTCCTCTGGCGCGAGCATAGCCCGCGCTTTCGGCGCCAAGGAAGGGGCGACATCCCCCGCCCATCTCCCGCGTTGCAGCACGGCACGCCCAATAAGAGACCGCTGGAACGACGATGGGAACAACGATGGAAACCCGCCCCTTCGAGGTCCGCTGGGACCCCGCCGCCCTGGCGCACCTGCGCGATCGCCTGCGCGCCACGCCCTTGCCCCGCCAGCCCCGCGATGCCGGCTGGAAGTACGGCTGCGACCCGGATTTCCTCTCAGCCCTGCGCGACCACTGGCGGGATGGCTACGACGCGGACGCCGCCGCCGCCGCGCTGAACCGCCACCCCCAGATCATCGCCCGCGTGGAGGATTTGGACATCCACGCCTACCACGTTGTGGGTGAGGCGGGCGGCAAGCGCCCCCTCCTCCTCACCCATGGCTGGCCCGGCTCCGTCCTCGAGTTCCTCGGCGTGATCGAGCCCCTCGCCTTCCCCTCCCGCCACGGCGGCCGGGCGGAGGACGCCTTCGACCTCGTCATCCCCTCCCTCCCCGGCTTCGGCTTCTCCGGCAAGCCGGAGGCGCCCATCTCCGCCCGCACCACCGCCCGCCTGTTCGACGCGCTGATGCGCGGCCTGGGCTACCCGCGCTACCGCGCCCAGGGCGGCGACTGGGGTGCGGCCGTCACCGCCTGGCTGGCGCTGGACCACGTGGCCTCCCTCAAGGCCATCCACCTCAACATGGTCCTCGTTCGCGCCGACGCCGCGCCGAAAACGCCGGAGGAACTGGCCTGGCAGGCCGAGCAGGCAGCGGTGCAGGGCAAGCTCGGCGCCTACGCCCAGCTCCAGGGCACGAAGCCCCAGTCCATCGCCTACGCCATGCAGGACAATCCGCTCGCCCAGGCCGCCTGGATCGTGGAGCGCTTCCACGACTGGGCGGACCTGCGCGAGCGCCCCTTCGAGGCGGTGTTCACGAAGGATCAGCTCATCACCGACGTAATGATCTACGCGATGAACGACGCCTTCACGACCGGCGCCTGGTACTACTTCGGCGCGATGGAGGAGGGCGTGCGCAACATCCCGCCCGGCCGCCGCGTGATGGTGCCCACCGCCGTCGCTGCCTACCCCGACCCGCGCTCCCCCATGCCGCCGCGCAGCCTGGTCGAGAAGGGCTACGCCGTGAACCGCTGGAGCGACATGCCCCGTGGCGGGCACTTCCCGGCAATGGAAGTGCCGGACGACTTCGTGGCGGACCTGCGCGCCTGGGGGCGGCAGACCGAGGGGTGAGCCGTTCCGGCGGGTTGGCTCCCGTGCCCCAGGAAGGGAAGGAACTCTCCCTCCTGGCGGTCCGGGCGAGGCTACCCCCCCTCCGCCACGGCCGGGGCCACGTTCAGGCCGGTCGGTTCGTCCCGCGCATTCAGAAGTTTCCCGCATAGGCCCATGCCGATTCCGGCACCTAATTCCCGGATCACGAAGGGAGCACTTTCGGCTGCGTGGAACGTTTCCACGGGGATGACGGCTGCGGGAACCACGTGCCGGGCAGCCCCAGGGGCTGCCGGGCCATTGGCGTGACGGTGCCGGCGCAACCAGACGAAAGGGCGGGCCATGCAGAAGGCGAAGGAATTCGAGTTGTCCCGGAGAGACCTGATGGCCGGGGCCGCCTCCGCCACGGGTCTGGCCGGCTCCCTGGTGGCGGCGCCGGTGGCGGCCCAGCCCGCGCCCGGTGCCGCCGCATCGGCGCCGGCGACCCCGGTGCTGTCCAAGGTGAGCCTCACGGTGAACGGCCAGCCCCGGGCCCTGGAGCTGGACCCGCGCACCACGCTGCTGGACACGCTGCGCGAGCACCTGCAGCTGACGGGCAGCAAGAAGGGCTGCGATCACGGCCAGTGCGGCGCCTGCACGGTGATGGTGGACGGCCGGCGGATCTATTCCTGCCTGACGCTCGCCGTGATGCACGAGGGCGACGAGGTCACCACGATCGAGGGGCTGGGGCAGCCCGAGAACCTGCATCCCATGCAGGCCGCCTTCGTGAAATACGACGGCTACCAGTGCGGCTACTGCACCCCCGGCCAGATCTGCGCCTCGGTTGCCATGCTCGAGGAGATTAAGGCGGGCGTGCCGAGCCACGCGACGTCCGACCTGACGGCCGCGCCCCAGGTGACGGCGGATGAGATCCGCGAGCGCATGAGCGGCAACATCTGCCGCTGCGGGGCCTATTCCAACATCGTCGAAGCCATCACCGAGGTCGCGGAGAAGCAGGCATGAGGCCCTTCACCTACGAGCGCGCCCGCACGCCCGCCGAGGCCGCCGCGGCGGCCACCCGCGAGCCGGGCGCCAAGTTCATCGCCGGCGGCACCAACCTGCTCGACCTGATGAAGCTGCAGATCGAGGTACCGACGCATCTGGTGGACGTGAACGGGTTGGGCCTGGACCGGATCGAGGCGACGCCGGAGGGCGGCCTGCGCATCGGCGCGCTGGTGCGCAACACGGACCTGGCGGCGGATGAGCGCGTGCGGCGCGACTACGCCGTGCTGAGCCGCGCCATCGTGGCCGGGGCCTCCGGGCAGATCCGCAACAAGGCGACCACGGCGGGCAACCTGCTGCAGCGCACGCGCTGCCCCTATTTTTACGACACCGCCCAGCCCTGCAACAAGCGCGTGCCCGGCAGCGGGTGCTCGGCGATCGGCGGCGTCACCCGCGCCCTCGCGGTGATCGGCACGAGCGAGGCCTGCATCGCCACCCACCCCTCCGACATGGCTGTGGCCATGCGCGCGCTGGACGCGACCGTGGAGACGGTGAAGGCGGACGGCACGACGCGCCGCATCCCTATGGCCGAATTCCACCGCCTGCCCGGCGAGACGCCACACATCGAGACCTCGCTGGAAAAGGGCGAGTTCATCACCGCGGTCACCTTGCCGCCGCCAATGGGCGGGCGGCACTTCTATCGCAAGGTGCGCGACCGCGCCTCCTACGCCTTCGCGCTCGTCTCGGTCGCCGCCGTGGTGCAGCGGGACGGCACGGGGCGCGTGGCGCTGGGCGGGGTGGCGCACAAGCCCTGGCGGGTGGAAGCGGCCGAGGCCGAGCTGCCGCGCGGCGCCAAGCCCGCCATGGCGGCGATCCTGGATGGCGCGAAGCCGACCCACGACAACGCGTTCAAGGTGAAGCTGGCGGAACGGGCGCTTGCCGCCGTGCTGGCCGAGGCGAGGGGCTGAGACGATGAAGTTCGATACTCCCGCCACCACCAACCCCATCGACCGGCTGAAGGTCGTCGGCCAGCCGCTGGACCGCATCGACGGCCCGTTCAAGACCACGGGCACCGCCCCCTACGCCTATGAGCGTCACGGCGTGGCGCCGAACCAGGCCTATGGCTTCGTCCTCGGCGCCGGCATCGCCAAGGGGCGGGTCAATGCCATGGACACCGCCGCGGCGCGCCGCGCGCCCGGCGTGCTGGCGATCGTCACCACCCTCGACATGCCGAAGCTGGAGAAGGGGCAGACGAACGCCGCCGCCCTGTTCGGCGGGGCGGAGATCCAGCACTACCACCAGGCGGTCGCCGTGGTGGTGGCCGAGACCTTCGAGCAGGCGCGCGACGCCGCCGGGCTGATCCGGGTGGACTACGCGCGCCAGCCCGGCCGCTTCGACCTGGCCGCGGAAGCCAGGCACGCCCCGCTCGTCGGCGGCGACAGCGAGGAGGGCAGCGGCGCGCCGCCGGAGGACCGCGTCGGCGATTTCGAGGGCGCCTTCGCCGCTGCCCCGGTGAAGCTGGACGAGACCTACACTACCCCGGACGAGAGCCACGCGGCGATGGAGCCGCACGCCTCCATCGCCGCCTGGGAAGGCGACAGGCTCACGGTCTGGACCTCCAACCAGATGATCGCCTGGGGCAAGCGGGACCTCGCCAAGACCCTCGGCCTGAAGCCCGAGAACGTGCGGATCGACAGCCCCTATGTCGGCGGCGGCTTCGGCGGGAAGCTCTTCCTGCGGGCCGATGCCGTGCTGGCGGCGCTCGGCGCGAAGGCGGCGGGGCGGCCGGTGAAACTGGCACTCACCCGCCCGCTGGTGGCGAACAACACCACGCACCGCCCGGCCACCATCCAGCGCATCCGCCTCGGCGCGACGCGGGACGGGAAGATCACGGCCATCGCGCATGAGAGCACTTCCGGCAACCTGAAGGACGGCAAGCCGGAGACGGCCGTGTCGCAGACGAAGCTGCTCTACGCCGGCGCCAACCGGCTCACCTCCATGCGAATGGCCGAGATGGACCTGCCCGAGGGCAACGCCATGCGTGCCCCCGGCGAGGCGCCGGGGCTGATGGCGCTGGAGGTCGCGATCGACGAGATGGCGGAGAGGCTGGGGATGGACCCGGTGGAGTTCCGCATCCTCAACGACACGCAGGAGGATCCGGAGAAGCCGGGCCGCCGCTTCTCCCAGCGCCAGCTCGTCCAGTGCCTGCGCCAGGGGGCGGAGCGCTTCGGCTGGGCCAACCGGAACTTCCGGCCCGGCACGCGGCGGGAAGGGCGCTGGCTGGTCGGCATGGGCGTGGCCGCAGGCTTCCGCAACAACCTGCTGACGAAGTCCGCCGCCCGCGTGCGGCTGGACGGGCAGGGGGTGGTCACGGTCGAGACCGACATGACGGACATCGGCACGGGCAGCTACACCATCATCGCCCAGACGGCGGCGGAGATGATGGGCGTGCCGATCGGGAAGGTGGTCGTGCGGCTCGGCGACTCCGACTTCCCCGCCTCTGCCGGCTCGGGCGGGCAGTGGGGCGCCAACAACTCCACCGCCGGCGTCTATGCCGCCTGCGTGAAGCTGCGAGAGCAGGTGGCGCAGAAGCTCGGCATCAACTCGGCCGATGCGGTGTTCGAGGACGGCCAGGTGCGCGCCGGCAACCGCGCCGCCCCGCTGGGCCAGGCCGCGGGGCCGGAAGGCCTCTCGGCGGAGGATGTGATCGAGTACGGCGACCTCGCCAAGCGCTACCAGCAATCCACCTTCGCCGGCCATTTCGTGGAGGTGGGCGTGGACGCGATGACGGGCGAGACGCGGGTGCGGCGCATGCTGGCCGTCTGCGCGGCGGGCCGCATCCTGAACCCGAAATCGGCGCGCAGCCAGGTGATCGGCGCGATGACCATGGGCGTGGGCGCGGCGCTGACCGAGGCGCTGGAGGTGGACACCCGCCACGGCTTCTTCGTGAACCACGACCTGGCGGGCTACGAGGTGCCGGTGCACGCCGACATCCCGCACCAGGAGGTGATCTTCCTGGACGAGGTGGACCCGGTCTCCTCCCCCATGAAGGCCAAGGGCGTGGGCGAGCTGGGCCTTTGCGGCGTGGGCGCGGCGGTGGCGAACGCCATCCACAACGCCACCGGCATCCGCGTGCGCGACTACCCGATCACGCTCGACAAGCTCATCGAGCGGCTGCCGGAGCCGGCCTGAGGCGCGCCGGGGAGGGGCATCGGGCCCCTTCCCCGGCAACCCCGCCCGCGAACCGGCGTTCGCCGGGCGGACCCGACGCGGACACGACCGATCCTCAGGCTTCTTCCCATCCTTGCCCTCGCGCTCGCCGCCTGCGACGAGGAGCCACCGGCCGCGCTGCGCCTCGCCGGCGCCGACACGGAGCGCGGCCGCGCGGTGATCGCGGCGCGTGGCTGCGGTGCCTGCCACGTCATCCCCGGCGTGCGCGGCGCCACCTCCTGGGCCGGCCCGCCGCTGACGGAATGGTCCCGGCGCGGCTACCTGGCCGGGCAGCACCCCAACTCGCCGGAGAACCTCGTCGCCTGGCTGCGCGATCCCCAGGCGATGGCGCCGGGCAGCGCCATGCCGAATCTCGGGCTGACGGAAGCCGAGGCGCGCGACGCGGCGGCCTATCTCTTCACCCTCGGGGCCGGGCGCCTGCCCGAGGTGCCGGCCGGCCTGCCGCTGGGGCCGAAGGATGCGGGGCCGCGCGAGGAGCCGCGCATCCGGCCGCGGGCCTGACCCTGCGGAGCCGAGAGGGGAGGATCCTCTTCTCCCCCGGCCTCACACCGCGATCCAGCGCCGCACCTGCCCGAAATCCGCCAGCAGCTCCGCGGAGCGCCCTTCCAGCACGATCTTCCCGCGATCCAGCACAATGGCCCGGTCGCTCAGCGCCAACGCGTCCTCCGCGTGCTGCTCCACGATCACGGTGGCGAAGCCCTTTTCCGCGCGCAGGCGGCGCAGCGTGGCCTCCAGTTCCTCCACGATCACGGGCGCCAGGCCCTCGAAGGGCTCGTCCAGCAGCAGCAGGCGCGGGTTGGTCATCAGCGTGCGGCAGATGGCCAGCATCTGCTGCTCGCCGCCTGAGAGCTTGTCGCCCATGTTCCGCCGCCGCTCCCGCAGGCGGGGGAAGAGGTCGTAGGCGTCCTTCAGACCGAATGGGCCGGGGCGGCCGGCGACGAGAAGGTTCTCCTCCACCGTCAGGGAGGGGAAGATGTCCCGCTCCTGCGGCACCCAGCCAAGGCCCATCCGCGCGCGCTCATAGGCGGGGAGGGTGCCGATTTCCTTCCCCTGCCAGCGCAGGCTGCCGGAGAGGCGGCGCGCATGGCCCATGATGGCGAGCATCAGCGTGGTCTTGCCCACGCCGTTGCGGCCCAGCACCGCCAGCCCCTCTCCGTCATTGATGGAGAGGCTCATCTCCTCCAGCACCACCGCCTCGCCGTAGCCGGCGGTCAGTCGCTCCACCTCAAGCAGCGGCATGGTGACCCCGGCGCCCGAGATAGACCTCGCGCACGCGCTCATCCGCCTGGATCTCGGCGGGCGTGCCCTCGGTCATGATGGCGCCCTGCACCAACACGGTGATGCGCTCGGCGAAGCGGAAGACAAGGCCCATGTCGTGCTCGACGAAAAGAAGGGTCAGGTCGCGCGGCAGGGCGTGGATGCGCTCGAAGATTGCCTCGCTCTGGGCGGCGGGCACGCCGGCCGCGGGCTCGTCCAGCACCAGCACGCGGGGCTTCGTGCCCAGCGCGATCGCCAGCTCCACCAGCCGCTGCAGCCCGTAGGGTAGGGCGTGGACGGGACGGGCGGCGTAGGCGTCCAGGTTCACGAAGGCCAGGTGCTCCCGCGCCTCCTCCGCCACCGCCCGGTCGGCCGTGGCGGAACGCCAGAAGTTCCGCGTCTTCCGCTCCCGCTCCAGGATCGCGAGGGAGACGTTCTCCAGCACCGTCAGCCCACGGAAGAGCTGGTTGATCTGGAAGGTCCGCGTCAGCCCGCGGCGCACGCGCGCGGCCTGGGGCAGGGCGGTCAGGTCCTCCCCGCCCAGGCGGATGGTGCCGGAGGTGGCCGGCACGTTGCCCGTGAGGGCATGGACGAGGGAGGTCTTGCCCGCCCCGTTCGGCCCGATCAGCGCGTGCCGCGCCCCGGCCGCCACGCGCAGCGACACGTCGTTCACCGCCGTGAAGTTGCCGTAGCGAAGGGTCAGCCCCGCCGTTTCGATGGCCGGCGTCCCGGCGGGCTCGATGGCCGGCGTCCCTGTCCCGGCCGTCATGCGCGCCCCCGCAGGCGGCGCAGCAGCGCGGTGAATGCCCCGGCGATGCCGCCGCGCAGCACGAAGACCGAGAGCATGAGGACGATGCCGATGCCGAGCTGCCAGTATTTCGGGCTCATCGCGGAGAGCGCGTCCTTCAGGTAGCCCAGGCCCGTTGCGCCCAGCACCACGCCGGGGATGCTGCCCGTGCCGCCGAGGGTGGCCATCATCATCACCTCCGCCGAGCGCTCGAAGCCCAGCATGTCCAGGCTGGCGAAGTTGCTGGTCTGCGCCAGCAGCGCACCCGCCAGCCCCGCGATCCCGCCGGAGATGGTGTAGGCGGTGGCAAGGTGCCGCCGCACCGGCGCGCCGATGGCCGGCATGCGCCGCACATTCTCCCGGATGCCGCGCAGCGCCAGGCCGAAGGGCGAGCCGGCGAGGCGCCAGAGGAAGAAGTAGACGAGGGCGAGCACGGCGAGGCTGTAGAAGAAGGCCGTCTCCCCCGCGAAGTCGAAGCGGAACAGCCCGAGCACGGGGCCCATGGTGAAGTCGGACAGCCCGTCCGCCCCACCGGTGAGATCGCGCGCCTGGTTCGCCGCCTCGAACACCAGGAAGCCGACGCCGAGCGTGACGAGAAGCCGCGTCAGGTCGTTGCCCACGACGACGATCCGCGTCAGGACCAGGGCCAGCGCCGCGCTGACCAGCAGCGCCGCCAGGAGCCCGAGCAACGGCTCCTCCAGCCCGTGTCGCGCCAGGATGGCGGCGGTGTAGGCGCCCGTGCCGAAGAACACGGCGTGGCCGAGCGAGACCACCCCGGCATGGCCCTGCAGCAGGTCGTAGGAGAGGGCAAAGACCGAGAGGATGAAGAGGCTGGTGAAGAGGGTGAGATACTCCGGGAACAGGAAGTAGCCGGCCACCGCCAGGAGAAGGAGCGGCAGCCCGGCGCCGACGCGCACCAGCCTCATGCCGCCCTCCGCGAGGCCAGGCCCTTGGGGAAGAACACCATCATGAGCACGAGGATCCCGTAGATCACGAAGCTGCCGACCTCCGGCACGTAGTACTTGAACAGCGCGTCGATGGCGCCGAGCGCGACGGCGGCGACGAAGGAGCCGGCGATGGAGCCGGGGCCCCCGATGGCCACCACCATCAGCAGCAGCACGAGGTACTTGAAGGGAAAGGTGGGATCGAGGCCGAGGAAGCCCACCGCCAGCGCGCCCCCCAGCCCCGCGAAGGCGGCGCCGAGCCCGAAGGTGATGGCGAAAAGGCGGGTGACATGGATGCCGATGCCCTCCGCCGCGCGCCGGTTGTCCACCGCGGCCCGGACGCGGGCGCCGAAGAGGGTGGCGTTGAACAGCGCCACCAGCGCCCCCGCCGCCACCAGCCCGAAGAGGATGAGGAAGATACGGTAGCCCGTGATCTCCACCACGCCGAGGTCCACGCGGGTGGTCAGCCAGTCCGGCAGCAGCATGGGCTGCTGCTGCGGGCCGAAGAGGATGTTCGCCACCGCCCCCGCCGCGAAAGCGAGGCCGATGGAGAAGAGCACCTGCTGCAGCTCCGGCATCGGGTACACGCGCCGGATGACGAGCTGTTCCAGCACCACGCCGATCGCCCCGGTCAGGACCGCGGCGATCGGCAAGGTGAGCAGGAAGGGCACGCCGAAGCCGTTCAGCAGCACCACGGCGGCGTAGCCCCCGCACATGGCGAAGGCGCCGTGCGCGAGGTTGATGAAGCGCATCAGCCCGAGCGTGATCGACAGGCCGATGGAGAAGAGGAAGAGCAGCATCCCATAGGCGATGCCGTCCGCAAGGATGCTGATCAGCCCGGACATGGTTTCGGCTTAGGCCTTCGCCGGGTCCTTTACGCCCTCGATCGTCTCGAAGGCGATGTTGGCCCAGCGGCCGTCCTTCCGCTGCCCGCGGCGGATGTAGATGTTCTGCACGATGTCGCGCGTCGCCGGGTCGATCATGATGGGGCCGCGCGGGCTGTTCAGCCGCGCGCCCTTGATGGCGTTCATGATCGATTCCGCGTCCGTCTTGCCGCCGGTCTGCTGCAGGGCGTGGTAGATCAGCGCCATGCCGTCATAGGCCTGCACGGTGCGGTAGCTCGGCATCGCGTTGGGGCCGGACATCTCGCGGAAGGCCTCGAGGAAGCGCTTGTTCTCCGCGTTGTCCAGCTCGACCTGGTAGTGGAGGGCGGAGACGACGCCGTCCAGCGCGTCGCCCATGGCGGGCACCAGGTTGTCGTCCACCACGTCGCCGGTGACCATCAGCTTGATGCCGGAGCCGACGATGTTGCGCTCCTTCGTCTGCTTCATGAAGGCCACCGAGACGTCACCGCCCGGGCTGAAGCTGAACAGCCCGTCCGGCCGCGCCTCCACCGCGCGCTGGAGGAAGGGGGAGTACTCCATGCCCGCGACGGGGGTGCGGGCGCCGCCGATCACCTTGCCGCCGCCGGCCTCGAAGGCCTTGGTGAACCAGGTCTCCGCGTCCAGGCCCGGGCCGTAGTCGGAGACGATGGTGTAGACGGTCTTCACCCCGTTCTTCGCGGCCCAGGTGCCGAGCGAGGCGGCCAGCTGCGGCAGCGTCATGGAGACGCGGGCGAAGTAGGGCGAGCGCTCCGTGATGATGGAGGTGGCCGCGTTGATGATGATGCCCGGCCTCTTCGCCTCAGTCAGCAGGGAGGCGGCGGAGAGGGCGTTGGGCGTGAAGCTGTAGCCGAGGATGATCTCCGCCCGGCTGCGCTGGATCAGCTCCTGCGTCATGCGGCGGGAGAGGTCGCCCGAGCCCGGCCCCTGGTCGTCGCGCGTCACCGTCTCCACGGTGATGTTGCCGACCTTCGTGCCGTGGATCTTCTGGAAGACCTTGATGCCGTCCTCGTTGTTGCGGCCCTGGTCGGCGAAGGTGCCGGAGAGGGGCAGGACGACGCCGACGACGAGCTTGCGCTCCTGCGCGATGGCCGGGCGGGCCAGCGGGGCCGCGGCGGCGGCGGCCGCGCCGAGGAGGACGGAACGCCGGCCTGCCGTGCCGGTCAGCGGGTTGCTGGGGGACATGCGACGCTCTCCTTCATGCTTCTTTGGACGTGAGACCGCCGGGCAGCGCCTAGCGCGCGCCCGGCACCTGCCGCGTGGCCAGGAATTCCTCGAAGGTTTCGCCGCGCATCTCCGCATAAACCTCGAGGTTGGAGCGGCCGGAGAGGCGGGCGAACTTCTCCAGCACGAAGAAGTTGGCGCCGTAGCGCACCAGCCCCAGCCAGTCCCGCTCCAGCACCAGCCGCGTCTCCTCCGGTGTCAGCCCCGCGCGCTCGCAGGCGACCCGCTCGTCGGCGGAGAAGGCGGCGCGCGCGGCCGGATCCTTCATCTCCCAGAAGAAGCGGTTCAGCCGCAGCCGGTCGCGGCCCGTGGCGATGTCGAAGGCATAGGTGCCCTCGATCGCGTCCACGCCCTCCAGCTGCGGGTTCCCCGCCCGCGGTGCCGCCCTGGGCGCCTCCGGGTTGTTCTCCTCGAAGACGAGAACGGTCATCGCGGTGGTGGTGGCGAGGTAATAGTTCTGGTGGACCTTGGTGATGTCGTCGCTCAGCGCCCCGCGCATGGCGAGCCACATGATAACCTCGACGCTCTCCGCCCCGCCCAGGCGGATGTAGTCCACGTGCTTCATCTTCGCGAGCTGCTCGGGATCCTTCTCGATCAGCTCGATGAAGCGCATGTCCCATTCGGTGTCGTTGTAGCCCGTGCGCTCCCCGTGGATCTGGTGGGAGAGGCCGCCCGTGCCCACCACGGCCACCGTGATGTCCTCGGGGTAGGATTCGATGGCGCGGCGCAGCGCCTTGCCGAGTTTCCAGCAGCGCATGGCGGTGGGCAGGGGGTGCTGCACCACGTTCACCTCGATCGGCACCACCGCGCCCGGCCAGTTATCCTTGTGCGGCCAGAGCAGCGGCAGGGGCGAGAAGACGCCATGGTCCAGCGGCCGGTCCTGGAACACCGCCGGGTCGAACTCCTCGTTCACCAGGCACTCGGCAATATGGGCGGAGAGGCCGGGGTGCCCGGGCAGGATCGGCAGGGGCCGGCGGCCCGCGCCCTCGTCCGCCACGTCGTAGCCAGGGGCCACGCCGATCGCGAAGGTAGGGTAGAGGTCGTAGAAGAAGGCGTTCAGGTGGTCGTTGTAGAAGAAGATCAGAACGTCGGGCTTCTTCTCCGCCAGCCATTGCCGCGCCGGCTCATAGCCCTTGAACAGCGGCGACCAGGAGGGATCCTCCTGCTTGCCCTTGTCATAGGCGACGCCGATCGTCGGCACGTGAGACGTCCCGATCCCACCGATGATCCTGGCCATCAGACGCTTTCCCTACCCTGGGTTATAGGATGCGGCACCGCCGCCCGGCCGTCCAGGCGGGATAATCCGGGCGAACCGCGCCGGCGACGGTATGTTTTCGCGGTTGCCCGGTATCAGCGGGGGTTATAGCCGGGGATCAGCTCCCCTTTCCGGCATCCAGCAGCCCGATCGTCTCATCCACCGTCAGCACGTCGCCGAAGCTCTGGAACACCGTGCTGAAGCCGATGTTGTGGTCCTCGTCGTAGCGCGCCGCATTGGCGTCGGAGACCATGACGACGTTGTAGTCCAGCATCATCGCGTCGCGCGCCGAGGTCTCGCAGCAGAAGTTCGTCAGCATGCCCGTGATCGCCACGTTGGTGATGCCGCGCGCGGCCAGCTTCTCCGGCAGGTCGGACTTGCCGGGGATGAAGGCGCTGAAGCGGGACTTCTCGGCCTGGATGTCCTCCGGCTTCGGCTCCAGCTCCGGGTGCAGCTCGTGGCCGGGCGCGCCCACCGTCAGGTTATCCCGGTGCCGCGCCGCGTTCGCCGGCGTGAAGAAGCGCTCGTGGTAGAGCGGCCAGAGGCTCCTGCCGCCCTCCCCCGCCGTCATCTTTACCCAGGCCACGTGGCCACCCCGCTCGCGGAAGGCACGGGCCAGGCGGTTGATGTTGGGGATGATGGCCACGGCCGGCGGCACGTCGGTCACGTAGAAGGCCTGCATGTCGATCACGACAAGGGCACTCTTCGCGGGCTCGAAGCCATCGAACACCCGCAGGCGGCCGCGCTTCTTCATCACGCGGTCCAGCACGTAGCCGGGCATCTCGAAGGGGGCGGGGTCGGTCATGGTCTCGTCCCTGGGGGTATTCAGGCGTTGTCCCGGGCCCCAGAATCCGATTGCCGAGGCGTGACAGCCAGCCGAAACTTCCCGGCGCCCCATCGAAAAGCCTTATGAACCGGAGGCGGCCCCTATCACCCCGGCCCCGCACGCCATCAACCCCAAGCACCTCCGCGCCTTCCTGGCCGTCTCGCAGACCGGCAGCGTCGTCCGCTCCAGCCAGCGGCTGCGGCGCGTGCAGTCCGCGATCACGCGCGCCATCCAGGAGCTGGAACGGGAGCTGGGCGTCACCCTCTTCGAGCGGCGCCCGCAGGGCATGCTGCTGACGGGCACCGGCCATACCCTGCTGCACCGGGTGGAGCGGGCGTTCGCGGAGATGGAGAGCGCCCGCCGCGGCATCGCCGCCGCCGGCCCGCCCGCCGGCTGGAACGAGGCCGCGCCGATCTTCTCCCTCTCGCTCGGCCGCCAGCGCCTGTTGGCCTTCGCGGAGCTGGTGGAGCAGCGCCACATGGGCGCGGTGGCCGACAGCCTGATGATCTCCCAGCCCGCGGTCAGCCAGGCCCTGCGAGAGGTGGAGATCGGCCTGGGGATCGAGGTCTTCATCCGCTCCCCCGCCGGCCTCCAGCCCACGCCGCTGGGCGCCCTCCTCGCGCTTCACGTCCGCCGGGCGTTGGCGGAGATCCGCGCGGCGGAGGTGGAGATCGGCCTCCTCCAGGGCGCCATGGCCGGGCGCGTCACCGTCGGCACCCTCTCCCTCGGCCGGGACCGCCTGCTGCCGCGCGCCATCCTGGGGATGCAGCAGCACCACCCCAACCTTTCCGTGACCACGCTGGAGGGCACCTTCGAGCACCTCTCCATGCGCCTACGGGCCGGCGACATCGATTTCATCCTCGGCGCCCTGCGCCCGCCGGAGCACACGATCGGCTTGCTGCGCGAGCCCATCGCGGAGGACGAGATGGCCCTGGTGGTGCGCGCCGGCCACCCGCTGGCCCGCCGCGGCGCCGCCGTGCCCGCCGCCGTACTCGCCGCCCTGGCCGCATCGCGCTGGGTGCTGCCGCAGCGCGGTACCCCCACGCGCGAGCTGCTGGAAGGCGCCCTGCGCGCCCGCGGCCTGCCGGAGCCGGCGGTGACGGTGGAGACCACCGACCTGACGATCACGCGCGGCCTGCTACTGGACAGCGACATGGTCACCGCCGTCTCGCCCCACCTCTTCCAGCACGAGATCGGGGCGAAATCCCTGGCCGTGCTGCCCTTCGAGATGCCGGAAACCCGCCGCGCCATCGGCTTCCTGCAGCGCGCCGGCGGCAGCCCTTCCTTGGCGGCGCGGATGCTGATGGATAGCATCCGGGCAGTGGGACGCCTGTGACGGCGGAGGGGCGTTATGAAGTTGAGGAAGGGTCCAGCATGAACCGCAGCCGACGCCCCCGCCCCGGGCCAGCGAAGAAGGGCTCCTCCCGCCCGGCGAGTCCCAGCGCCGAGGTTGCGCGGCTGAGCCGCAAGCTGGACGAGTGCCGCGCGAGGCTGGCGCAGATCGAGAAGCACGGGATCGACAGCGCCACGGCCCAGCGCCTCGCCGCCCTGGAGGAGGGGCAGCAGGTCGCGCGCGGGCAGGCCGTCGATGCGGCACTGGCGAAGTCGAAGGCCGAGGCGGAGCTGCGCGCGCTCCGGAAAGCCATCACCGAGGCGCCGGGCCCGCTCGGCTGGCTGCTGCGGAGGGCGACGCGGCGTCTCGATATTAGCGGAGCCTAGCCATCCCCGAAGGAGGATGGCAGGGCCGGGGCCCTGTCAGGGATAGTCCGGCAGGTAGTTCAGCATCACGTACTGCTCCGCGATGCTCGCCTGGGCATTGCGGGATCCCGCGATGTACTCCAGTTCCGCCAACTGCAGGTTGCGCTGCATGGGCGTGTGGTGACCGAACTTGTGCAGCAGCCCGGTGAGGGTGCTGGAGAAGCGCACCACCCGCCAGGCGCGCTCTACGCAAAGGGTGGAGTAGCCTTCCAGCTCGGCACGGGAGCCGGTGCGGTAGAATTCCGTCAGCGCGCGGCTGAGCACGCGCACGTCGGCCACTGCCATGTTCAGGCCCTTGGCGCCCGCCGGCGGCACGATGTGCACGGCGTCCCCGGCCAGGAACAGGCGGCCGTGCTGCATCGGCGCGGCGACGAAGGCACGCAGCTTCGCCAGGTCCCGCTGGAAGATCTCGCCCTCCTCGATCTCCGTGCGGCCCTCGTCGAACATGCGGGCGTGCAGCTCGTCCCAGAAGCGGTCGTCGGACCAGGAATTCGGGTCCGTGTCCGCCGGCACCTGGAGGTAGAGGCGGGAGACCTGCATGGAGCGGCGGCTGCACAGGGCGAAGCCGCGGTCGCTGTTGGTATAGGTCATGTCCGGCATCGGCCGCGCGCGCGCCAGCACGCCGAGCCAGGCGAAGTCATAGACCTGCTCGAAGACCTGCAGGATGTCCTGAGGCATCGTGGCACGGCCGGCGCCGTGGTAGCCGTCGCAGCCCGCCACGAAGTCGCATTCCAGCACCTTGTCGGTGCCCCCTTCCGTGTAGTGGATGCGCGGCCGGTCGGTCTCGATGCCCTCGATGCGCGTGACCTGCGCCTCGAAGACCAGCGGGTCGCCGGCCTCCACGCGGGCGGCGATCAGGTCCTTCACCACCTCCTGCTGGCCGTAGATCATCACGGACTTGCCGGTCAGCCCGGGCAGGTCGAGGTGGATGGTGCGGCCGCGGAACCGCATGTCCAGCCCCTCGTCCACCAGCCCCTCGCGGCGCATGCGGGCATCGAGCCCCAGGCGGCCCAGCGTCTCGATCGTGCCGGGCTCCAGAACGCCGGCGCGCACGCGGCCCTCAACATAAGGGCGGCTGCGCGCCTCCAGGATCACGGATTCGATCCCCTGCGCCTTCAGCAGGTGGGAGAGGAACAGCCCCGCCGGGCCCGCGCCGATGATGCCGACCTGGGTTCGCATGACGTCCTCCTGCCACTGGGCGCGGAATCTGTCGCGCCGGCCTGAGCCGGAAAAGACGCAAAACAACGCGGCCTGGTTCGAAATCCCTTATCCCGGCCCGCTGCACCCGCCGGATTGACCTGTGGGGGCAAGTGTATAGAGCATCCCGGTCCTACCGCCCGGAAGCCGCCGAAAGGATTCCCCCATGCGCGCCTGTTTCGTCGATGCCGGGGGCGCCCTGGCCGATGTGATGGAACGGCTCCACCGGCCGGACGACATTCCCGTGGCCGTGCACCGCGACCCCGACGTGACGCCGGACCAGCTGCCCGGCGTTCTGGCGGGCGCCGAGATCGCCATCATCGACCACACGCAGCTTCCCACCGCCATCGCGAAGCAGTGCGTCGGGCTGAAGCACGTCGTCTTCCTCGGCACCGGCGCGCGCAGCTACATGAACCCGGAGGAGCTGGAGGCCGAGTGCGGCATCCAGGTCCACATCATCAAGGGCTACGGCGACACCGCCGTGGCCGAGATGGCCTTCGCCCTGATGTGGGCCGCCGCCAAGGGCCTGGCCTTCATGGACCGCGGCATCCGCGCCGGCCGCTGGGACCGCACGGACGGCATGGAGCTGACCGGCAAGACCGTCGGCCTCATCGGCTACGGCGGCATCGGCGCGGAGATGGCCCGCCTCTGCCGCGGCGCCGGCATGAAGGTGCTCGCCTGGAACCGCACCCCGCGCGAGACCGAGGGCGTGACCTTCACCGATCTCGACACCCTGCTGGCCGAGAGCCACGTCGTCTCCCTGCACTTGCTGCTGAACGACGAGACGCGCGGCTTCCTCTCGGCCGAGCGCATCGCGAAGATGCGGCCCGGCGCCATCTTCATCAACACCGCCCGCGGCGCGATCACGGACGAAGCCGCCCTGGCCGCCGCCGTGGAGAGCGGCGCAATCCGCCACATCGGCCTGGACGTTTTCGCGGAGGAGCCGCTGCCCGCCGGCCACTTCCTCTCCAAGCTGCAGAACGCGACGCTCGCCGCCCACTCCGCCTTCCGCACGCCCGAGGCCACGGACAACCTGATCGAGGCCTCGCTGGTGCATTGCCGGCGGATCGGGCTGGAAGGGTGACCCAAGGGGCGCCGCCCCTTGGAACCCCGCCAGGAGGCTGAGCCTCCTGGACCTGCATCGGGCTGCCGCCACGCCGTCCTGACACGGTGTCGCCGGTGTCGAGCTTCTCCTGCCCTGGCAGTCGCCTCGGGTTATCGACCCGAGGCGCACCGTCAGCCGGGTGACTCCAGAGCCTAGAAGAAGATGATGGTGAGGGGTCCGGGGAGAGGAAGAATTCCTTCTTCCTCTCCCCGGGACAGACCGCCACCGAAGGAAAAGGGCCGAAAGACATGACACGCCATGTCGCGGTGATCGGTGCAGGTGTCGAAGGCGCGGCGAGCGCGGTCGAGCTGCTCCGCGCCGGCCACCGCGTGACGATCCTGGAGCCGGGGACGCCGGGCGGGGAGCAGGCGGCGAGCTTCGGCAATGCGGGCTGGCTCTCCTCCCATTCCGTGCTGCCGCCGAGCGCGCCGGGGTTGTGGAAGAAGGTGCCGGGTTTCCTGTCCGATCCGCTGGGCCCGCTGGCGGTGCGCTGGGGGTATTTCCCGCGCGCCCTGCCCTGGCTGCTGCGCTACCTCGCGGCCGGTTCCACGGAGGAGAGGCTGCTGCGGATCGCGCGGGCGCTGCGGCCGCTGCTGAAGGACAGCGCCGTGCTGCATACCGCCCTGGCGGGCGAGGCGGGCGTGCCGGAACTGATCGAGCACAAGGGGCTGATGAACGCCTGGCATTCCCGCGCCGGGTTCGAGGCGGAGGTGATGGGCTGGCGCATCCGCCGGCAGGTCGGGATCGAGTGGCGGGAGATCGAGGGCGAGGCCCTGCGCGAGATGGAGCCGGACCTGGATCCGGCCTACAGCTTCGCGGTGCTGACGGAGGAGGCGGGGCGCTGCCTCTCGCCCGGGCGCTACGTTGCGGCGCTGGTGGCGCATGCCCAGGCGCAGGGCGCGGCGCTGCGGAAGGTGGCCGCCACCGGACTGCGGCTGGAAGGGCGGGCGCTGAAGGGCGTCGCGCTCTCGGACGGCACGGTGCTGGAGTGCGACGCGGCGGTGATCGCCTGCGGCATCCGCTCCGCCCCTCTGGCGGCGCAGGCGGGGGATCGCGTGCCGCTGCAGACCGAGCGCGGCTACCACGTGATGCTGCGCGGCGCGAATGCCGGGCCGCGCCATTCCATCGGCCTGGGCGCGGCGAAGATGGTGGTGAACCCCATGGCAGACGGGCTGCGCGCCGCCGGGCAGGTGGAGATCGCGGCGTTGGACGCGCCCCCGAACTGGAAGCGCGCGGAGATCCTGCGCGACCACCTGCTGAAGTCCTTTCCCGGCCTGCCAGATCCCTTCCCGGCCGATCGCGTGAGCATGTGGCTGGGCCATCGCCCGAGCACGCCGGACGGGATGCCCGTCCTCGCCCCCTCCTCCCGCTGCCCGGAGGTGATCCACGCCTTCGGGCACGGCCATGTCGGGCTTGTGGCAGGGCCGCGAACCGGTCGTATCGTGTCCCAGCTCCTCTCCGGCCAGGCGCCGGAGATCGACATCGCGCCCTTCTCCCCCACCCGTTTCCGGTAGGCCGCCCATGACCGCCATTCCCGCCCCCTCCCCCCGTCGCGGCGTCGCGAAGGGCGGCAAGGCGCTCTACGGCGTGCCGCTCGGCATCCTCATGCTGGAGGCCCGCTTCCCCCGCATTTTCGGAGACATGGGCAACGGCACCACCTGGCCCTTCCCCGTGCTCTACCGCCTCGTCCGCGGTGCGAGCCCGGAGAAGGTGGTGCTGAACGGCGCGGCCGGCCTGCTGGAAGACTTCATCGAAGCCGCGAAGGACCTCGTCTCCCAGGGCGCCGAGGCCATCACCACCAACTGCGGCTTCCTCTCCCTGTTCCAGAAGGAGATCGCGGCGGCGGTGGGCGTTCCCGTCGCCACCTCCAGCCTCATGCAGGTGCCCTGGGTACAGGCGATGCTGCCACCCGGTCAGCGCGTCGGTCTCGTCACCGTCTCCGGCGGCAGCCTGACGCCGAAACACCTGGAGGCCGTGGGCGTCCCGCTCGACATCCCCATGGAGGGCACGGAGGGCGGCCGCGAGTTCTTCCGCGTCCTCATCAAGGCCGAGAAGGACGACATGGACGTGGACCTGGCGGAGAGGGACGTGGTGGAGGCCGCCGAGCGTCTCGTCGCCCGCCACCCGGAGGTCGGCGCCATCGTGCTGGAATGCACGAACATGCCGCCCTACGCCGCCGCCGTGCAGCGCGCGACGGGCCGGCCGGTCTACGACATCTACTCGATGATCACCTACTTCCACGCCGGGCTGCGGCCGCGGGACTTCGCGGTGCGCGCGGGGTGATCGCCGGCGGTCGGAACGCTACCCGAAATACCCCCGCCACCACCCAATGAAGCGCCCGAGGCCCGTGCGGAGATCCGTGGTCGGTTCCCAGCCGAGATCCTCCTGGATCGAGGAGATGTCGGCGAAGGTGGCGGGCACGTCGCCGGGCTGCATCGGCAGCAGCTCGCGCCGTGCGGGCATGCCGATGAGGTCCTCGAGGATCGCCACCATGTCCAGCAGCGGCTCGGGCTGGCTGTTGCCGATGTTATAGAGGCGGTGGCCGGCCTCGACCGAGGGGTTGTCGAGCGCGGCCAGGATGCCGGCCACGATGTCGTCGATATAGGTGAAGTCGCGCAGCATCCGCCCCTCGTTGAACAGGCGGATGGGGCGGCCCTTCTGGATGGCGTCTGTGAAGAGCCAGTAGGCCATGTCCGGCCGGCCCCAGGGGCCATAGACGGTGAAGAAGCGCAGCCCGGTGAGGCGGAGGTTGTAGAGGTCGGCGTAGGTGCTGCTCATCACCTCGCCCGCCTTCTTCGTGGCGGCGTAGAGGGAAGCGGGGGTGTCGGTGCGGTCCGTCTCCCGGAACGCGCCATCCGTACGCTTACCGTAGACGGAGCTGGTCGAGGCATAGACGGCGTGGCCGACGCGGCCCTCGCTGCGCCGAATGCCCTCGAGAATGCCGAGATGGCCGGTGACGTTGGCGGCGGCGTAGGCGAAGGGCGCCTCCAGCGACCAGCGCACCCCGGCCTGCGCGCCGAGATGCGCCACGCGGTCGATGCCGGGGTTCGCCGCGAAAAGGTCGAGTATGTCGTCCGTATTGGCCAGGTCCAGCCGGTGCATCGTGAAGGCGCCGGGGTGGCTATTGCCCGTCAGCGCCGCCACCCGGGCCTCCTTCAGCGCCGGATCGTAGTAGGAGTTGAAATTGTCCAGGCCGATCACCTGCTCGCCGCGCGCGAGAAGGGCTTGGCAGACATGGGCGCCGATGAAGCCGGCCGCGCCGGTGACGAGAACCTGGCCCATTGATCAGGACGACGGGGCAGCGGGGCAGGGGGGCACAAGCGGCTCCATTGGCGTGGGGCGTGCAGGTATCAGGGCTGGGGCCCCGGGGCCATATGCGGCTTGCCGCCCGGCGGCCGCCGTTCCATACCAGCCCTGGACATCGGGGGGAGCCCATACCGGGCTGAGAGGCGGGGCGACCCGCGACCCCTGGAACCTGATCCGGTTCGGACCGGCGTAGGGACGGTGCACCATGAGGACGAATGCGCGCCCGGATTGCGCCTGCCGCCATTCCGGCCCTTCGTGGCCGGGGTGCGGCACCGCATGGGCGCCCCGTGTCCTCTCGCCGTCTCTGCCTGTCCACGGGGTGGAGGACATTCCATGCATCGCCGTTCCCTCCTGAAGGGCGCTGCCCTCTCAGCGGGCCTCGCTTCCCTTGCCCGGCCTGCGCTGGCCCAACCCGCCCGAGCCCGCACGCTGCGATTCGTGCCGCAGGCCGCGCTGACGGCGCTGGACCCCATTGTGCAGAACGCCACGATCAGCACCACCCACGGCTTCTGCGTGTTCGACACGCTCTACTCAACGGATGCGAAATTGAACCCGCATCCGCAGATGGCCTCGGGGCACGAGGTGAGTGCTGACGGGCTACTCTGGACCATCCGCCTGCGCGAGGGTTTACATTTCCACGATGGCGCCCCGGTCTTGTCACGCGATTGTGTTGCCAGCCTGAAGCGCTGGTGCGTGCGGGACCTCTTCGGGCAGATGCTCGGCAAGGCCGTGGCGGAATGGAGCACGCCGGACGACCGGACCCTCACCATCCGGCTCAACCGCGCCTTCCCCGCCATGCTCTACGCCCTGGCCAAGCCGGCCGGCGTGCCGCCCTTCATCATGCCGGAGCGGCTGGCGACGACGGATCCCGCCAGGCCCGTGCCGGAGATGATCGGCAGCGGTCCGTGGAAGTTTGTCGCCCCTGAGTTCAACCCCGGCAGCTTCGTCGCCTATGCCCGCAACGAGGCCTATGTGCCGCGCGACGAGCCGGCCGAGGGTGCCTCGGGCGGCAAGCGCGTGCACTTCGACCGGCTGGAGTGGCACATCATCCCCGATGGCGCGACGGCCGGCGCCGCCCTGCAGCGCGGGGAGGTGGACTGGGTGGAGTACCCGCTGCCGGACCTGCTGCCGGTGCTGGAGCGGGACCGCCACCTGAAGACCCAGGTCTACGACCCGATCGGCTTCCTCGGCGTGATCCGCTTCAACCACCTGCACGCCCCGTTCAACAACGTCGAGGTGCGGCGCGCCGTGCGGGACTGCATCAGCCAGCCCGACCACATGGCCGCCGTGGCCGCGCCGGGCGACTGGCGGGAGTGCCACGCCCTGTTCCCCTGCACCCTGCCCGGCGTGGCCGAGTTCCCCTCGCCCCCACGCGACTTCGCGAAGGCCCGCGCCGCTATCCGCGCGGCGGGGGCGGAGGGCGCGAAGGTGGTGGTGATCAACCCCACGGACTTCGCCGCCGTCGCGCCCCAGGGCCGGCTGGCCGCCGATGTCTGCCGCCAGCTCGGCTTCCAGGTGGAGCTGCAGGAGATGGACTGGGCCGCCCTGCTCACCCGCCGCAACTCGCGGGAGGACGCGAACCGCGGCGGCTGGAGCATCTACCCCACCAACTTCCCCGCCGCCTCCATCGCCAACCCGGCGGTGAACTCCGGCATCCGAGGCGACGGCCCGACCGCCTGGTTCGGCTGGCCCACCGATCCGGCGACGGAGGCGAACATCGATCGCTGGCTTTTCGCGCCCGATGCCGCGGCCCAGGGGCAGGCCTTCGCCGACGTGCAGCGCAGCGCCTGGGACCATGTGGGTTTCGCGCCCTCCGGCCTCTTCGTGCTGAAAACCGGGTTCCGCGCGGACCTCTCCGGCGTGCTGCAGGGGCCCAACCCTTATCTGTGGAACCTGCGTCGGGGCTGAAGGCCGGGCATGGAAAGGGCCGCCGGGGTGCCCGGCGGCCCTTCCGTCACGAGGCCCGGGGAAACGGCTCAGCCGTGCTGGCCACCGCCGCCAGTCGCGCCGTTCCTCTCCAGGGAACCCTGCCCTGCATCGTTGCGGGGCCCGATCCCGTAGCGCGCGTCGTACATGGCCTCGTCAGCACTGCGCTCGGTCTGAACCGGCGCGTTGCCGAGCCGCGAGGAGGTTTGGGCACTCGCGCCGGGGGAGGGCAGGGCACCGATCAGGGCGGCGACGGCGACGAGGAGGCGGAGGGAACGGTTCATCGGGGATACTCTGAGCGATTGGCGTCGAGGCTGGGTTTGTCTCGTTTGGTGAGATATGTGACGAATCCGATACCACAACCATGCAAAGAATCAGATACCCGCCATTCGCCTCATGGATGAAACTTCTCCGTCCGGCTTGGCACGCTCGCGCGAACCCGCCACATGGGGCGCCGCGTCACCCGTTCCCCGTGTGGAGACAACGCCCCCGGTGAATACAATTTCGAATCCTTTTCCCCGCCGCGCCCTGCTGGCGGGCGCCGCCGGGCTGCCCCTTCTTCCGGCCCTTGCCCGGGGGCAGGCACGCCCTGCGGACACGCTGCCCGCCGGCTGGCGCCGCTTCGAATTGCGGACCGAAGTGACGGTCGAGACCGGGGACGAACCCGCCATTCTCTGGTTGCCCCTGGCGCAGACCGCGGGTTCCTACCAGCAGGCCGCCGAGCCCGTGATCGCGACGAACGGCCGGGCCGAGCGCGTGCGCGACGCCCGCTACGGCGCCGAGATGCTCCGCATCACCTGGCCCACGCCCCGGGAGCAGCGGGTGGTCGTCACCCAGGCCGTCGCCACCCGCGCCCGGGGCGCCGAGGCCGCGGCGCTGAACGGGGCGGAGCGCGCCCTCTGGACCGCGCCGACCGAGAGCGTGCCGACGGACGGCATCGTCGCGGAGACGGCGCAGAGGATCACCGCTGGCCTTCGAACGGACGAGGCGAAGCTCCGCGCCCTGTATGACTGGGTGGTGGAGAACACCTTCCGCAACGGCTCCACCCGCGGCTGCGGCACGGGCGACATCAAGGTGATGCTGGAGACGGGCTGGCTGGGCGGGAAGTGCGCCGACATCAACGCGCTGATGACCGGCCTGGCCCGTTCCTGCGGCATCCCCGCGCGCGACGTGTACGGCATTCGCGTCGCACCCTCGGAGAACTCCCGCTCCCTCGGCACCGGAAGCCCGGACATCACCCGCGCCCAGCACTGCCGCACGGAGATGTACGTGAGCGGCCGGTGGGTACCGGTGGACCCGGCCGACATCCGCAAGATCGTGCTGGAGGAGAACCTTCCGGTGGAGAGCGACCATGTCCGCCGCCAGCGCGAGCGCCTGTTCGGGAACTGGGAGATGAACTGGGTGGGCTACAACAGCGCCACCAACGTCGCCCTGCCCGGTGCCCCGCGCGCCATGGACTCCAACTTCCTGATGTACCCCTGCGCCATGACGGCGAAGGGCGAGCAGGACTGCCTGGACCCGGCCTCCTTCCGCTACGCCATCTCCTCGCGCGAGATCGGGGCCTGACCCTTCGCGCGGCCAGGGGGAGGGAGAAGGAAGCCTCCCTCCGGACGCCCGCGCCAACTCCGCTCATTCCTTCCCATCCCGCCCTGTGGCAGTTTCCCCGGCCATGTCCCTTGGCCGTCCCGTCATCGTCTTCGACACCGAGACCACCGGCTGCACCGGCCAGGACCGGGTCGTTTCCCTCGGCGCCGTGCGGCTGGACGCGGCGCTGGAGCCGGAAGCGACGCTGCACCTCGTCTTCGCACCGGGAATGCGCTGCCATTTCGGGGCCTTCCGGGTGCACGGGCTGTCGGACGCCTACCTGGCCGGGCAGCCCGGCTTCGCGGAGCACGCGGAGGAGGTCGCGGCGTTCTTCGGCGGCGCGCTGGGCTGCGCGCACAACATGGCCTTCGACCGGCGGATGCTGGGCGGGGAGTTCGACCGGCTGGAGATGCAGCGGCCTTGGCGGGGCGAGTTCTGCACCATGACCGCCTGGCGCCGGGCACGGCCGGGGCAGCGTTCCGGGCTCGCCCACGCCTCCGCGGCCTGCGGCCTGGCGCGGGAGGGGAACCTGCACGGCGCGCTGGAGGATGCCTGGCTGGCCGCCAACCTGCTGCGGGCCCTGCACGGCCTGCCGCCGGCGCCGATGCGGCTGCACGGCTTCACCAACGACCGGGCTGAGGATATGGCGGCCTGACCGGCTGCGCTGGAACAGGGGAAGAAACGACGTGATCAACAAGATCGTCCGGGACATGGCCGAAGCTATGGAGGGCGTGAAGGACGGCAGCACCGTGCTGGTGGGCGGCTTCGGCGCCGCGGGCCAGCCGGACGACCTGATCGAGGGGCTGATCGAGCAGGGGGCCAAGGACCTGACGATCGTCGCCAACAACGCGGGCACGGGGCGCACGGGGCTGGCGCGGCTGATGGAGCTGGGCCGGGTCCGGAAGATCATCTGCTCCTTCCCGCGCAGCGCCGGATCGGTGGTGTTTGAGGAGCTGTACAAGGCCGGCCGGCTGGAGCTGGAGATCGTGCCGCAGGGTACGCTGGCCGAGCGCATGCGCGCCGCCGGCGCCGGGGTTCCCGCCTTCTTCACCCCCACGGCCGCCGGCACGCGGCTGGGCCAGGGCAAGGAAACCCGCGAGTTCGACGGCCGCCCGCACGTGATGGAGCTGGCCCTGCACGGCGACGTGGCGCTGGTGGAGGCCTGGGAGGCCGACCGCTGGGGCAACCTGGCCTACCGCCGCAGCGGGCGGAACTTCAACCCGGTGATGGCGATGGCGGGGAAGCTGACGATCGTGCAGGCCCAGAACATCGTGGAGCTGGGCGAAATCGACGGCGAGCGGGTGGTGACGCCCGGCATCTTCGTGGACCGTGTCGTCAACGTGAAGCGCGGCGCCCCCTGGGCGTGATTTCCTGCACCTGACGGAGGAAACGAGCATGGAACCCTGGTCCCGCACCCAGATGGCCGCCCGCGCCGCGAAGGACATCCCGGACGGTTGGTACTGCAACCTCGGCATCGGCATGCCGACCCTGATCGCCGACCACATCCCCGAGGGGCGTGAGGTGGTGCTGCACTCCGAGAACGGCATCCTCGGCATGGGCCCGGCGCCGGAGAACGGGAAGGAGGACGCCTGGCTGATCAACGCCGGCAAGCAGCCCGTGACCCTGCACCCTGGCGGCAGCTACTTCCACCACGCGGACAGCTTCGCGATGATCCGCGGCGGCCACATCGACCTCTGCGTGCTCGGCGCCTTCGAGGTGGCCGAGAACGGCGACATCGCGAACTGGGCCACCAGCGAGAACGACAGCGCGCCCGCGGTGGGCGGCGCCATGGACCTGGCCGCCGGCGCCAAGCGCGTCTGGGTCATGATGGAGCACACCACCAAGGACGGCCGCCCGAAGCTGGTGGAGCGCTGCTCCTACCCGCTGACGGCGATGAAGGCGGTGGCGCGCGTCTATACCAACCTCGCCGTGCTCGAGGTGACGGAGAGCGGCTTCGCGGTGCGCGACCTCGCTCCCGGCGTCACCCTGGAGCACCTCCGCTCCGTCACCGCCGCGCCGCTGCAGGACGCGCGCGAGACGGCCGGCGCCTGAGGCGCGGCGGGATGAGCGAGACGCCCCTGCCGGACGGCATGGCGCTGCACGTCGCCCGAGACGGTGCCGTGCTGCTCCTGACCCTGGACTACCCCGCGCGCCGCAACGCGTTGGCCGTGCCGCTGCGCGACCGCATGGCCGAGGTGCTGGAGGAGGCAGAGGCCGATCCCGCCATCCGCGCCATCCTCGTCACCGGCGCCTCCGGCACCTTCTGCTCGGGCGGCGACCTCTCGGGCATGGACGTGAAGGACGCCCTCGGCGGGCGGGAGAGGCTGCGCCGCGCGCACCGCTCCATCCGCCTCCTCGCAACCGGGTCCAAGCCCGTGGTGGCGGCGGTGGAGGGCTGGTGCGTCGGCGCCGGCCTGTCCCTGGCCTGCGCCTGCGACCTGATCGTGGCGGCGGAGGACGCCCGCTTCATGGCCGGCTTCGGCAAGGTGGGGCTGATGGCCGACCTGGGCCTGCCCTTCACCCTGCCTGCCCGCGTGGGCGCCGGCCGCGCCCGCCGCATCCTGATGCTGCACGAGCAGGTGACGGCGGCCGAGGCCGAGCGCATCGGCCTGGTCGAGGAGGTCGTCCACCGCGGCGAAGCCCTGCCCCGCGCCCTGGAGCGCGCCCGCTACCTGGCGGAACAGGCCCCCACGCCCATGGCCCTGACCAAGTCCATGCTCGCCGCCGGGCTGGAAGCGGCCCTGGAAGCGGAAAGGCACTTCCAGACCACGCTCTTCCTCTCCGCCGACCACAAGGAAGGGCGGGCCGCCTTCCTGGAGAAGCGCCCGGCGCAGTTCACCGGGAGCTAGGCTCGCTTTTCCTGGGGTGGCGGTCTGTCCCGGGGAGAGGAAGAAGGAATTCTTCCTCTCCCCGGACCCCTCTCCATCATCTTTTTCTATCAGCTGGTCTGAACCTCGCTGACGGTGCGCCTCGGCTCGATGAGCCGAGGCGACTGCAACGGCAGGACCGGGTCCTGATCGTCAGCCCCACGCCGCAAGTCAGCCCCCTGGGGCCGAACAGACCAGAACCGGCCGTCAGCGCGCCGGCAGGTTGCGGGCGGTGGCTGCGGCTTGGCCGAGGTCCTCCACGAAGCGGTCGTACTCCCGTGCCTTGGCGGCGGGGTCGGGCAGGCGCAGCAGGTAGGAGGGGTGGACGGTCGGGTAGAAGGGCCGGCCTTCCGGATCGCGCAGCAGGGAGCTGCGCACCTTCGTCACGGGCATGGCGCGGCCGGAGACGGCGCGCAGCGCGGTGGCGCCGAGGGTGACGATCAGGCGGGGCTGGACGAAGCCGATCTCGCGCTGGAGGAAGGGGCGGTAAAACGTGATGTCGCCGGCGTCCGGGGATTGGTGCAGGCGGCGCTTGCCGGTGGGCGTGAACTTGAAGTGCTTCACGGCATTGGTGACGTAGGCCTCGCCGCGGGGAACGCCCGCCTCCTCCAGCGCCTTGTTCCACAACCGGCCGGCGGGGCCGACGAAGGGCTGGCCCTTCAGGTCCTCCTCGTCGCCAGGCTGCTCGCCGATGAACATCAGCAGCGGGTGCTGCGGGCCCTCGCCCATCACGGGCTGGGTGGCGTTGGCAACCCAGGGCGGCAGGTCGTTGCGCGCCAGCAGGTCGCGGCGCAGCGCGGCCTGGGCTTCCGCGAAGTCCTCGTCGGGGGTGAGCAGGTCGGCGGGCATGGCGGAATCAACGCCGCGCGGCGCCTCCGGCTGCGCGGGGCGGATGATGGCGGGCAGGTGGATGGCGCGCTGGCGGCGCTCGGTGGGCGGGGTGGCGCCGCGGGCGACCATCTCGGCCACGCGCTTCGGGGCTTCCTGCATCAGCCGGGGGATGTCCTGGGCCTCGGGCAGGTTGCGCCAGTACTTCTGGGGCATCTCCGCGCGCATGGCGTCGGGCTTCAGGCGGGCGGGGTTGAAGATGGAGGCGAAGTAGGCGCGCCAGAGGGTCTCCGCCGCGTCCTCGGCGGGGGCGTCGGCGCGGCGGGCGCCTGGGCCGAAGCGGACCTCCTGGCCGTCCCAATGGGCGGAGAGTTCGGGCGTCAGGATGCTCCAGCGCAGCATGGCGAAGCGGCGGGTGAAGAAGCCGGATTCGGCGCGCAGGATGTGGTGCTCGGGCTCGAACCAGGCGACGAAGCGGCTCTCCGGCGCGGGGGCCGGGGCGGGGCGCCCGGGCGGGGGTGGCGGCGCCTCGGCGGGCTCCTCCAGCGGGCCGAGGTCGCGCAGGGCCAGGGCGACGCTGCGGGCGTTGCGCGCGGGGGCAGGGGTATCCGGCACCGCCACGGGATCGGGCGCGGCCAGCGGCGCCGCCAGGGTCCCGTCCTTCACCCGAACCTCCCGGAAGCGAAGGAAGGCGTGCATCTTGTGCGCGTCCCGCCGCACGGCGCGGGCCATGGCATTGGCACGGGCCACGGCCGGGTCGGCGGCGTCGTCCAGCAGGCCGCGCTCATGCTGAAGGCGGTGCAGCAGGCCGTGCAGCAGGGCGAAGCGGCCGGGATCGCGATGGCGGATGACGAGCCCGGCCAGGTCCGGGAAGCCGCGCGGCACGCGGGGCGGCGGCGCATCCGCCGGCGGCGCGGGCGGCGGGCCGTCGGCGAAGAGGGGGACGGGATCGCCCTCCGCGCGCCATTCCACGGCTTCCGGCGGAATGCCGGCCATCACCAGGGCGCGGGCGGCGGCGCGCCAGCCCTCGAAGTCGTCGGGGATGGCGAGGGTGACGCTAGGCATGGGCGAAGAGGGGCAGCTGCACGGGGCGCGGGACCAGCCCGGCCGGGAGGATGGCGGCGCGATCTGCCAGCCCGCCCTTCGGCACGAGCATGGCGCGCAGGTCGGCGCGGTCCAGCAGCCCGGCGCGCGGGTGGTGGTCCAGCGCGGTGACGAAAGGCGCGACCTTGCGGATGCTGACCCGGAGCCGCGCGAGGTCCGCGATGCGGAAGGAGCGCACGCGGCGGGAGGAGAGGATCCGTTCCACCGTCTTCGCCCCCAGCCCGGGCACGCGCAGCAGCATCTCCTTATCGGCCCGGTTGATGTCCACGGGGAACATCCAGCGGTGCTTCAGCGCCCAGGCGAGCTTCGGGTCCACCTCCAGGTCCAGCATCCCGCCCTCGCCGCCCGCCATGATCTCCGGCGCGGTGAAGCCGTAGAAGCGCAGCAGCCAGTCGGCCTGGTACAGCCGGTGCTCCCGCACCAGCGGCGGCGCCACGGGCGGCAGCAGGGCGGAGGCGTCGGGGATGGGGGAATAGGCGGAGAAGTAGACGCGCTTCAGCCGGTAGGAGCCGTAAAGATGCGTGCTGGTGTCGAGGATCGTCTCGTCCGTGGAGGCGTCCGCGCCCACGATCATCTGGGTGGACTGGCCCGCCGGGGCGAAGCGCGGCGCGGCCGCGCGCGGGCCGCCATTCATCAGCACGCGGGGCTTCGCGGCCTGGGCCCTGGCCTCCTTCGCCTCCTCGATCCGCGTCCGCAGCCCGGCCATGGCCACGCGGATGCGCCCGCTGTCCTTCTCCGGCGCCAGGGTCTTCAGGCTGGCCGGCTGCGGCAGCTCCACGTTGATGGAGAGCCGGTCGGCGTGCCGCCCCGCCTCCGCGAGCAGCGCCGGGTCGGCGTCGGGGATGGTCTTGAGGTGGATGTAGCCCTTGAAGCCGTGCGTCTCGCGCAGCTCCCGCGCCACGCGCACGATCTGCTCCATCGTGTAGTCCGGGGAGCGGATGATGCCGGAGGAGAGGAACAGCCCCTCGATGTAGTTGCGCCGGTAGAAGTCCAGCGTCAGCCCCACGATCTCCCGCACCGAGAAGCGCGCACGCCGCACGTTGGAGGAGGCGCGGTTGACGCAGTAGGCGCAGTCGAACACGCAGGCATTCGTCAGCAGCACCTTGAGCAGGGAGATGCAGCGCCCGTCCGGGGCATAGGCGTGGCAGATGCCCATCCCCTCCGTGCTGCCCAGGCCCCCATCCCGGCTGTCCCGCTTCTCCGTGCCCGAGGAGGCGCAGGAGGCGTCGTACTTCGCGGCATCGGCCAGGATCTCGAGCTTCTCGCGCAGCTCCATCGGCGCCCCTTCCGGCTGGAGGGGGAATATGGGCACCGGACCGACCCTGACAAGAACGAATAATGAACGATCCGGGCTATGGCGCTTGGGAAATCGGGCGGGCGGGAGTATGTGCTGCGGCGCAACAGCGCCGAGCCGAAGCCATGCCCGACACCTCCTACCCCAAGCTGCACTTCATCTGGGGCGGCATCTTCACGGACGCCACCTTCAGCACGCTGGAGCCCGGCACCGAGGAGAGCTACGGCCCCTACACGGACGAGAAGACCGCTGATCGCGTGTGGAACGAGAAGGCGCGGCGCAACATCGACATCGCCAACCACCGCCTCTTCGTCATCAGCGTGCCCCGGCCCGGCGGCGCGAAGGTGGGGTGATCTCCGGGAGGCGTGGACCTTCAGGCCTCCAGGCAAACGCGAGCAGTCCGTCTCAGGCCGGGGAGGAGAGCGTTCCTCCCTGGAATGCGCATCATTTCCGTCGAGTTGGTACTCGGGACGCATGTCCAGGGCCGAGGTTCGACGATCCCGGCGAACCGCTCGCATACATCCCCGGCCAGTCCTCCGGAGTTGAGTTAAGGGGAGCCTTCCGGCAGGGCGACGTTTCCTTGTCACTCCTGTGGCGCACCACGACACCAGCTTCGCCCCGTTCCGCACGGGCCGGGCACTGCCCATCGCGGGCGCGGCCTGCGGATTGAGAGATTGCGCCCCGGTTCATCGGTGATCGGCCGCGAGTGGTTGGGGATGTGGCGGTCTCTCCACTGAAACGGGCAGGAGGCCGCCTTCCGCTTCGCCGTTGTGATCCTGGCTGCCCTGCTCTTCTCTTCTCCGATCGGCCTGACGGCCACGACGACGAGGCGCCCCCATCTGGATCGCCTGGGTGACGAGGCGAGCCCTCCCTGCTTCCGCGGCTGAGGGGCCGGCGACGCACGACAAAGCCTATCCTGCGCGCTGCCGGCACGGCTGGCGCCCGGCAGCAAGGGGAGAGAGCATGGAACCCGTCCTGATCGTCGGTGCCGGCCCGGTCGGTCTGACCATGGCGGCCGAGCTGGCGCGCTACGGCATTCCCGTGCGCATCATCGACCGCAGCCCGCACCCGGCCGAGACCTCCCGCGCGATCGTCGTCTGGAGCCGCACGCTGGAGCTGATGGAGCGGATGGGCTGCGCGGAGGCCTTCCTGGAGATCGGGCACCGCGTCCATGCCGCCTCCATCCGCAGCGGCGACGCCGTGCTGGGCCGCACCGAGTTCGGCGACATCGCCAGCGCCTACAACTTCGCGCTGATGGTCCCGCAGAGCGACACGGAACGCCTTTTGGCCGCGCATCTGCGATCCTTCGGCATCACGGTGGAGCGGGAGGTGGAGCTGGTCTCCTTCGCCGCCTCCGCCGAAGGGGTCACGGCGCGGCTGGCCCATGCCGGCGGGCGCGAGGAGACGGTGGAGACGCCCTGGCTGCTCGGCTGCGACGGCGCTCACAGCGCGGTGCGCCACGGGCTGGGCGCCGAATTCGAGGGCACCGCGCAGCGCGACGATTGGATCTTGGCGGATATACGCCTGGAGGGAGAGGCAAGACCGCCCGCCGACGAGATCACGACCTACCTGCACCGGGACGGGCCGCTCGCGATCTTCCCGATGCGGGGCGGCCGCGTCCGCATGATCGCGGCCGTCGGGGAATCCAGCCCCGACCACCCGAGGCCCGCCCCGACGATCGAGGAGGTCCAGGCCGTGCTGGGGCAGCGGGCCGGCGGGGAGATCCGGGCCCTGGACCCGGTCTGGCTCGCCAGCTTTCGCATCAACGGCCGCAAGGCGCGGGACTACCGGCAGGGCCGCGTCTTCCTCGCCGGCGATGCCGCGCACATCCACAGCCCGGCCGGAGGCCAGGGCATGAACACGGGGATGCAGGACGCCATCAACCTCGCCTGGAAGCTGGCGATGGTGGCCCATGGCGGGGCAGCGCCGGCCCTGCTCGACAGCTACTCGCCCGAGCGGGGCGCGGTGGGCGAGACCGTGCTGCGGAACGCCGCCAGGCTGACGGACATGGCAACCCTCGCCCACCCGGCCGCGATCGCGGCGCGGAACCTGGCGCTCCACTTCATGCTCGGCCTCCACACCGTGCGGCAGCGCATGGCCCTGACCATGAGCGAGATCGAGATCGCCTATGCCGGCAGCCCGCTCTCGGCCGGCCGGCACGCCGGTGTGCGGCTCGCGCCCGCCGATTACGACGGCCCGCCCCCGGGCGCCGGGGCCGCGCCGCGCTTCGTGCTGTACTCCGCAGACGCCGCGCGCGGGGCGGCCCTGGCGGCGCGCTTCCCGGCCCTGCTGGAGCCGCGCCCCCGCAGGCCGCCCGTCGATGGCCGCATCCTGGTCGTGCGGCCGGACGGCTATGTCGGCCTCTCCGCATCGACGGATGCCTGGGACGAGGCGGAGGCCTACCTGCGGCGGCTGGCGCCGGGGGGAGCCGCCGAGCCCGCGGGCACGAGGACCGAAGGCACCCCCGCCGCCTGAGGCGGGGCAGGCATGTTTCCTCACCGGAATGCCAACAGCAGTGGAAGCGCGCCTTGCTCGACGACTACCGGCTCTTCACCACGCAGCTCGTGACCCTCTGGGCCGTGCTCGACCCGATCGGCCACCTGCCCCTCTTCCTCGGCGCCACCACGGCGCTGAGCGAGGCCGGGCGCCGGCGGGCGGCGTGGCTGGGCGTGGCGATCGCCTTCGGCATCCTCACCACCTTCTCCGTGGTCGGGCAGTTCCTGCTGCACGCGATGGGGATTTCGCTGCTGTCCTTCCAGATCGCCGGCGGCGTGATCGTCTTCCTCTTCGCCCTGAACATGGTGCTGGGCGAGGCCAGGGAATCCGCGATCCAGTCCTCCTCCGGGGAGGATGCGACGGCGGTGGCGATCCACCCGCTCGCCACGCCGATCATCGCCGGGCCGGGCTCCATGCTCACGATGGTCCTGCTGATGGACAACAACCGCTACTCGCCGGTCCAGCAGGGGGTGACGATCGCCGCCCTGGCGGCCGTCCTCGCCGCGCTGCTCTGCGTCTTCCTCCTGGGCGAGAGGGTGCGGCGCGTCATCGGCGCCCACGGGGCGCACCTGCTGCGGCGGATCATGGGCCTCATCCTCGCGGCCCTCGCGGTCAACATGATCCTCAGCGCGGTCGCGCTCTGGCTGCACCTGCCGGAAATTTGAGGCCGGGGTGGCGGCGGTGGCGCCGTCACCGCATCCGGCATTTCCCAGGCCGTGCGGCAAGGGCGCGCCCAGCTCCTTCTCCGGGCCCACCCTGCCACCCCCGGCATCCCAGCCCCGCGCGGGCGTGGCTGGCCATCCGCCGGGACGGGGCCCACCATGGCCGGGCATGCCTGCCCCGCCCGATGACACCGCAGCCCGGACCCGCCGGCTGATCCTGCTCTATGGCCTCACGGCCTTCTCCACGAGCCTCTCGGCGCGCAGCCTGGACCCGATCCTGCCGGAGATCGCGCGGGACCTGGCCGTCTCCACGGACCGGATCGCGCTGCTCGCCACGGCCTTCGCCCTGCCCTACGCGCTGATCCAGCCGATCCTCGGGCCCGTCGGCGACGCGCTGGGCAAGCGGCGGATCATCGTGATCGCCACCATCCTTACCGGCCTGGCACTGATCGCCTGCGCGCTCTCGCCGGGGGCGGGGCCGCTCTTTGTGTTCCGGGCGCTGGCGGGGGCAGCGGCGGGTGGCGTGTACCCGCTGATCATCGCCACCTTCGGAGACCGGGTGCCGGTGGCGCAGCGACCGGTGGCGCTGAGCCAGCTGCTGGCCTTCAGCATCATCGGGCAGATCGGGGGCGGGGTGCTCTCCGGGCTCGTGCACGGGCTGGTCGGCTGGCGGGAGATCATCGGCCTCGGCGCGGTGCCGGTGCTGCTGGTGGCGGCGGTGCTGTGGGCAGACTTGCGGCGCGATCCGGAGCCGCCGGCGGGCCGGGTGGATGCCGTGGCCGCCTTCCGCCGCTACGGCGAGATCGTGCGGCTGCCGATGGCGCGCCGGGTCTATGCCTCCGTCTGGGCCGAAGGGCTCCTGGTCTTCGGGCTGCTGCCCTTCCTGGCCGCGCTGATGGCAAGCTGGGGCATGGGCGGCCCGCTGGAGGCGGGGCTGGCCATCGGCGCCTTCGGCCTGGCCGGGGTGGGCTACGCCCTCGTCTCGCGGATCATGCTGGCGCGGCTGGGGCTGCCGGCCATGATGCGCGTGGCGGGGGTGCTGGCGGGGCTGGGCTTCGCCATCGTCGCCCTCTCGGGCGGGCGCGGGGCCGGGGCGGCGCCCCTGCTGGCGGCGCTGCCGGTGATCCTCGGCCTGTTCCTGGTCGGCATGGGCTACTTCACCATGCACAACGCCCTGCAGACCCGGGTGACGGAGGTGGCGCCGAAGGCCCGCGGCTCGGCGGTGGCGCTGCACGCCTTCTCCTTCTTCGTCGGGCAGTCGCTCGGGCCGCTGCTCTTCGGTGGGCTGGTCACGGGGCTCGGGGCGATGGTGGCGCTGCTGGCCTGCGGGGCGGCGATGCTGGCGCTGGGCCTCGTCCTCTCCCGGGTCATGCGGATGCCGGCCAGGGGGCCCGCCGCGTAACCCTCGGATACGATCCTTGATTTCGACGCCCCCGCCGCTTTGGGCTAAGGGGGCGCCCATGGCGCAAGACCCCTCTTCCCTCCCGCCCATCGGGCTGTTCGACGTGAAGGCCCAGCAGGCGCTGATCCGGCCGGAGATCGACCGCCGCATCGCCGCCGTGCTGGATTCCGGCCGCTTCGTGCAGGGGCCGGAGGTGGAGGAGGTGGAGCGCGCGCTGGCCGCCTTCGCGGGCGCGGGCCACTGCGTCGGCGTCTCCTCCGGCACGGACGCGCTTCAGATCGCGATGATGGCGGAGGGGATCGGGCGCGGCGACGCCGTGTTCCTGCCCGCCTTCACCTACACGGCCACGGCCGAGGTGCCGCTGGTGCTCGGCGCCACCCCCGTCTTCGTGGACGTGGACCCGCAGACCTTCAACATCGACATCGCCGACCTGAAGAACCGCATCGCGCTGGTGAAGGCGGAAGGGAAGCTCCGCCCCCGCGCCGTGGTGGGCGTGGACCTCTTCGGCCTGCCCGCCGACTGGCAGGCGATCGAGGCGATCTGCGCCGAGGAGGGCATGTTCGCCCTGGACGACGCCGCGCAGGCCTTCGGCGGGGCGCTGAACGGCAAGCGCCTGGGGAACTGGGGCGGTGCGGCCGCCCTTTCCTTCTATCCGACGAAGACGCTGGGCTGTTACGGCGATGGCGGCGCGCTGTTGACCAACGACGCGGAGAAGGCGGAGCTCTACCGCTCGCTGCGAACCCACGGCGAGGGCAAGACCCGCTACGAGGTGATGCGCACCGGCATGAACGGCCGCCTGGACACGATCCAGGCCGCCATCCTGCTCTGCAAGCTGCCGCTGCTGGAGGATGAGCTGACGTCCCGCGCCCGCGTGGCCGCCGGGTACGACGCCGCGCTGGCAGGCAAGGTGCAGACCCCCGCGAAGCCGGCAGGGGCGGAGAGCGCCTATGGCCTCTACTCCATCGCGCTGGCCGATGAGGCGCAGCGGACCCGCGTGCAGGAGGCCTGCAAGGCCCGCGGCGTGCCGACGGCGGTGTACTACCCCCTGCCGCTGCACCATCAGCCCGCCTACCGGGAGGCCCACGCCTCCGCGCTCGGCCAGGTGCCGCCGCTGCCGGTGAGCGAGGCGCTGTGCAAGCGCATCCTGGCCCTGCCGATGCACCCCTACCTGGACGACGCGCAGGTGACGCGGGTGACGGAGGCGGTGCTGGCGGGGGTCTGAGGCCGCCCTATACTGGCCCTGCAACCGCAGGGCCGGGGATGCTCGAACTTCAGAACCTGACGCGCCGCTTCGGCGACCGCGCGGCCGTGGATGGCGTCACCCTCGCCATCCCCGACGGCGCGATGGTCGGCATCATCGGCCGCTCCGGCGCGGGCAAGTCCACCCTGCTGCGGATGGTCAACCGCCTGACCGAGCCGACCTCCGGCCGCATCCTGCACGACGGCGTGGACGTTACGGCGCTGCGCGGCCGGGCGCTGCGGGACTGGCGCACGCGCTGCGCCATGATCTTCCAGGGCTTCAACCTCATCGGGCGGCTGGACGTGCTGACCAACGTGCTGGTCGGCCGCCTGAACCACCGCCACGGTCCCCTGGCCACGCTGAACTCCATCCTGCTGAACTTCACCCCGGCCGAGCGCGCCATGGCGCTGGACGCCCTGGATCGCCTCGACCTCTCGGAGCAGGCGCTGCAGCGGGCCGAAACCCTCTCCGGCGGCCAGCAGCAGCGCGTGGCCATCGCCCGCGCCCTGCTGCAGGAGCCGCGCCTGATCCTGGCGGACGAGCCCATCGCCTCCCTCGACCCGCACAACGCCCGCGTGGTGATGGAGGCGCTGCGCGACGTGAACCGGCGGGAAGGGCTGACCGTGCTGGTGAACCTCCACCACCTGGACACCGCCCGCCGCTACTGCGACCGCATCGTCGCCATGGCCGCCGGCCGCGTGGTCTTCGACGGCCCGCCCGCCGCCCTGAGGGCCGCGGAGGTCCAAGCCATCTACGGCGTGCCGGAGGAGGCGCTGGAGGCGGAGACGCCCTCCCCCTCCGGCGCCCTGCCTGCCTGAACCCGAGGCCCGCCATGCCCAGCCGCCGCGCCCTCCTCTCCGCCGCCCTCGCGCTGCCCGCCCCCTTACTCATCCCGGCGGCCTTGGCAGCACGGCGCACCGCCGACCCGGACACCGCCTTTCCCCAACCCGGCCGCCGCCCCTGGGCGGATGCCATCGGCACGCTCCGCATCGGCCTCTCCGGCGGGGAGAACGAGGTGGACCGCCTGGCCCGCAACGAGCCCTACCGCGCCCTGCTGGAGGAGACCTTCAAGCTCCCCGTCCGCCTCTTCTCCGCGCCGGACTTCGCCGGGCTGGGCCAGGCCTTCGCCGCCGGGCTGATCGAGGTGGCGCAGATGGGCGCCGCCAACTTCGCCGGCACCTGGGCCGAGACGCGCGGCGCCATCCAGCCCCTCGTCGCCCCGGAGGGCGAGGACGGCACGCTGGGCTACGTGGCCGTGATGATCGTGCGCTCGGATTCCGGCATCACGGATCTGGCTGGGATGCGCGGCAGGTCCCTCGCCTGGGCGGATCCCAACTCCACCTCCGGCTACTTCGCCCCGCGCGCCGCGCTGCGCGCCGCCGGCATTGACGTGAACACCTACTTCTCCCGCACCGGCTTCGCGGGCGGCCACCAGCAGGGCATCGTCGCCGTGCTGCACCGCCAGTACGACGCCACCTGCACCTGGGCCTCCGGCGTCGGCGACGTCTCCACCGGCTATTCCCGCGGCGCGCTGAAAGCCATGGTGGACAACGGCATGCTCGACATGCGCGACCTGCGCGTGATCTGGACCAGCGACACCATCCCCGCCGGCCCCGTCGCCTGCCGCGCCAACCTGCCCGACACCTTCAAGAACGACATGCGGGACTTCCTCCTCGCCCTGCCGAAGGTCCACCCGGCCATCTACCAGGGCATCGAGCGCGGCGGCGGAACCGGCTTCCGCACCGTGACGGCGGAGGACTACGCGCTGGTGCTGAAGCTGCGCGAGGAGGAGGCGGCGGAACGCCGGCGGCGGCGGTGACGGTCCTAGTGGCCCCCAGGGGGAAGAAAGAATCCTTCCCCCTGGAACCCCCATCATCTTCTTCTAATAGGCTGCCGCGGAATGCTGCGCTGGGGTCTCGCCGAGCGGCCATGCCGCTCGGCGCGAGACATGGCAGCCCGGGGATCAAGGGCGGGACAGCGATCAGGGTATCCACGGCAGTCCCGGAGAAAAAAATGATGGGGGTCTGGGGGAAGAATTCACTCTTCCCCCAGTGGCGCCCCCTCTGACCACCGCAGCAGCACAGCGCGGCGAGGCCGCCTTCCAGGCCGCGCGCCGCGCGAAGCGGGGGCGGGCGCTGCTGGGCGTGGCGCTGTTCCTGGCCGCCCTGCTGGCCAGCGCGTGGATGAGCGAGTTCCACCCGGCGGCGCTGGTTGCCGGGCTGCCGCGCGCGGGGGACTACTTCGTGAAGCTGCTGCCGGAGCTGCGCTGGGGGGCGCTGTTCGGCGGTTGGGAGACGGAGGGCAGCCTCGCCTTCTGGTTCTACCGGCTGGACAAGTGGGCGCTGCTGCTGCTGGAGACGGCGAATATGGCGGCGCTGGCTACGCTGGCGGGCGGGGCGGCGGCGCTGCTGCTCTCCTTCGCCGCCGCGCGGAACACGGCGCCGAACAGGTGGGCGTACGTTCTGGCCCGGCGCGGGCTGGAAGCGGTGCGGACGGTGCCGGAGATCGTCTACGCGCTGATCCTCGTCTGGGCCTTCGGGGTGGGGCCGCTGGCGGGCATCATCGCCATCGCGCTCCACACGGCGGGCGCGCTGGGCAAGCTGTTCGCCGAGGCGATCGAGAACGCAGCGATGGGGCCGTGGGACGCGGTGCGGGCCGCGGGCGGCACCTGGGTGCAGGCCTGCCGCTTCGCGGTGCTGCCGCAGGTGGCGCCGAACGTCGTCAGCTACCTGCTGCTGCGGTTCGAGATCAACGTGCGGGGCGCGAGCGTGATCGGCTTCGTCGGCGCGGGCGGCATCGGGCAGGAGCTCTACCTCGTCATCTCCCAGAACTACTACGAGGAGATCTCGGCCATCATCGTGCTGATCGTGATCGTGGTGGCGATGATCGACCTCCTCTCCGACCGCGTCCGCCGCGGGCTGGTGGGGGAGGCGCGCGCATGAGCGGGGCGCGCATCGACCACTGGAAGGCGGCGCTGCCGGAGGCCTTCGCCCTATCCCCGCGCCGGCGCGCGTGGCGCCTGGCCGGGGGCGCGCTGTTCCTGCTGTGGTTCGTCTGGGCGCTCTGGCTCTTCGACATCACGCCGCAGCGGCTGTGGAACGGGCTCTCCGGCCTCTTCGTCATCATCCGCCTGATGATCCCGCCCTCGCCCGGGGAGCTGTGGCAGGACATCCTGCAGGGCATCGCGGAGAGCGTGGCGATGGCCTTCCTCGGCACCGTGCTGGCCGCGACCTTCGCCATCCCGCTCGGCTTCCTCGGGGCGCGGAACGTCGTCACCGCCACGCTGCTGCGCTTCTCGCTCCGCCGGGTCTTCGACGGGATGCGCGGCGTGGACCAGCTGATCTGGGCGCTGGCCTTCGTGCGCGCGGTCGGCCTCGGGCCGCTGGCGGGCGTGCTCGCCCTCTTCGTCTCCGACCTCGCCACCCTCTCCAAGCTCTACGCCGAGGCGATCGAGAACGCGGACCGCCGCCAGGCGGAGGGGGTGGTGGCCGCGGGCGGATCGCGCCTCATGGCGGTCCGCTTCGGCATCCTGCCGCAGGTCCTGCCTGTCATGCTGGCCCAGGCCCTCTACTTCTTCGAGAGCAACACGCGCTCCGCTTCCATCCTCGGCGTGGTGGGCGCGGGCGGGATCGGGCTGCAGATCGCCGAGCGCATCAAGGTGCGCCACTGGGACGAGGTGGCCTTCATCATCATCCTGATGGTCGTCACCGTCGCGGTGATCGATTGGATCGGCGGGCGCATCCGGCGGCGGCTGATCGGCGGGCGCGGTGCGTGATGGACTGGAGGGAGGGGAGAAGGAATTCTCCCCTCCCTTGGAACCCACCCCTCGTCTTTCTTAAGGGGGCTGCCGGGGAATGCGGGGCTGGCGGTTCGCCGAGGGGCCACGACCCTCGGCGCGGGGCATGTCTTCCCGGCACCAACTCGGAGAAAAAGATGATGGGGAACCAGGGGGAAGAATTCCTTCTTCCTCCTGGTGGAGGGCACGGGAGGCAAAGCCTCCCGAAGGACCAACAAGAAAGGCGCCGGTCCCCCTGACCGGCGCCTTTCCTGTCACGCGATGTCGCTGCCGTTCAGGCAGCGTCCTCGCGCCGATCGCGCGCCTTCACGTAGGCAATCGAGGCGTGCTCCAGGCAATAGGGCTTCCCGGCGAAGGACTCCGACGTGCAGAAGCGGAACTCCGGCGTGCCGGGCTCACCGATCGGCCAGCAGCAGGTGCGCGCGCCGCTGCGCGGGAAGGGGCGCACCACGGCGGGCGCGGCAGAGGGCGCCGCGGCGCGCATCGCGGGCACCGGCGGGCGCGGCGCGGCGGGCATGACGGGGCGCGGCGCCGATGCGGCGACGGGCGCGACTGCCACCGCAACGACGGGGCGCGGTGCGGCGGCCGATGCGGCGGCCTGTTCGCGCTGGATCGGGCTCGGGCGCGCGGGCAGGTGCAGGCGATGCGCCTTGCCCACCACGGCGTTCTTCGAGATGCCCATGCGGCGCCCGATCTCGGCGGTGGAGTGTCCTTCCGCCCAGAGTGCCCGCAACTGTTCGATCGCTTCCGCTGACCAGTCCATCGCGTAACCCCCGTCAACGACGATACAAGATACGGTAGGTCAGCCAGTTGCCCGCCCACAAGATGACGGCCACGAAAACTTGTGGACGGAAATGTGGGCGATTCTGTGGACAGGAATCAGTGTGTGAATCGGATCAGCCGTTTCCCCTGCCCACTTCACACGTCGCTAGAGGATGACACCTTTCCTCAACATTCCGTGCACGCCCTTCTCGCCGTTCACGGTTTGAGTCACGCGGAAATCTACCGCGAGCGAGCAGAACTGATAGGCGTCCGCCGGAGAGAGGTTGGTGCGCGCGGCGATGAAGCCGATCATCTCGCGCAGCGCCTGCTTCATCGCCAGGTCCAGGTCCTCGTTCATGCCCATGGTGATGAAATGCGTGGGCGTCTCCGCGCGCGGGAAGCGCAGGATCGGGTCGCGCGCACCGCCGCCCTTCTCCACATGCAGGCCGAAGGTGCCGGTCAGGCTCGTCTCCAGCGCGTTGATGCAGACCTCGCCATCGCCCTGCACGCCGTGGCCATCGCCCGCCGAGAACATCGCGCCCGGCACGTGCACGGGCAGCCACAGGGTGGTGCCCTCCACCAGCTCCTTGTTGTCGAGGTTGCCGCCATGCGCGCGCGGCTCCTTCGTGGAGATGCGGCCCCATTCCGGCGGCGGGGCCACGCCCATCACGCCGAAGAAGGGGGCGAGGTCCAGCTTGATCCCGCCGCCCATGGGCAGGGTGCAAGTCTTCGCCGCCTGGTCCACGGGGATGTGCAGCATCCGGCGGAAGGGAAAGTCCTCCGGCAGCGTGCCCATCAGCGGGCGGAAGCCGCAGAAGCCCCAATCCGTGCCCAGCTCGATCCTCTCGATCTCCACGCGCAGCGCGTCGCCCGGCTCCGCGCCGCGCACCTCCACCGGGCCGGTGATGATGTGCCCGACCAGGCCCGCCGTGTTCGCCGCGGCAATGTCGCGCAGGGCCTGCGGCACGGTCATGCCGCTGCCCTCGCCCGGCACGGCATCGCCGAGGCCCGAGACGCATTGCAGCGTCACGCTCTCCCCGGCCGCGATGCTCGCCACGGGCGGGAAGGCGGCATCGAACTGGCCGATGCGCGTGGTCTGCGGCGTGGCGGGGACGAAATGCGGCATCATCGATTCCTCCGGGCCGCCATTCTTGCCCGCGCGGCCCGGCTTGGCGAGACGGCCTTGCGCGATCCGCCGCGGGGCGCCAAGGGAGGCCGGAGATGACCGAGACCTTCGACGCGATCATCCTCGGCGCCGGCGCCGCGGGAATGATGGCGGCCTTCACCGCCGGGCGGCGCGGCCGGCGCGTGCTGCTGCTGGACCATGCGGAGGGGCCGGGGGCGAAGATCCTCATCTCCGGCGGCGGGCGGTGCAACTTCACCAATCTCGGGGTGGAGCCGGCGCGCTTCTTCTCGGCGAACCCGCATTTCGCGCGCTCCGCCCTCTCCCGCTACACGCAGCGCGACTTCATCGCGATGGTGGAGCGCCACCGCATCCCCTACCACGAGAAGACGCTCGGCCAGCTCTTCTGCGACGGCTCTGCCCGCGCCGTCGTGGAGATGCTGCTGGCGGAATGCGACGCGGCCGGGGTGGATCTGCGCCTCCGCCACCGCATCACCGGCGTCTCCCGCGCAGATGTCTTTCAGGTGGAGACGAACCGCGGCACCTTCGCCGCGCCCGCGCTGGTGCTGGCCACGGGCGGCCTCTCCATCCCCAAGATGGGCGCGACAGGTCTCTCTCTCGACATCGCGCAGCGCTTCGGCCTGCCCGTCGTGGCGCCGCGCCCCGGCCTGGTGCCGCTGACCTTCGGTGAGTCGGACCTCGCCCTCATGCGCCCCATCTCCGGCGTCTCGCTGCCCGTGGAGGCGCGCGCGGGCAAGGCGCGCTTCGCGGAGGCGATGCTCTTCACCCATCGCGGCCTCTCCGGCCCCGCCATCCTGCAGGTCTCCACGCCCTGGCGCCCGGGCGAGGCAGTCGCGGTGGACCTGCTGCCCGGCCTGGACGCCACCGCCTGGCTGCTGGCGCGCAAGACTGAGCGCCCGCGCGCCGCGCTCCACACCGTCCTGGGCGAGCACATGCCGCAGCGCCTGGCCGCCGCCCTCGGCGCCACCCTGTTCCAGGAGCACGCGCGGCCCGTGGGAGAACTCGGCAACAAGGCCCTCTCCGCCGTCGCCGCGCGGCTGAAGAACCTCTCCCTGATGCCCACGGGAACGGAAGGCTACGCCAAGGCCGAGGTGATGGCCGGCGGCGTGGATACCGCCGCCCTCTCCTCCCAGACCATGGCGGCGAATGCCGTCCCCGGCCTGCATGTGGTGGGAGAGGCAGTGGACGTGACGGGATGGCTCGGCGGCTACAACTTCCAGTGGGCCTGGTCATCGGGGTGGTGCGCGGGGATGTCGGTCTAGGTCCTGCGATCGTGGGCCAGGAGGGAGAAGGAATCGTCCCTTCTGGACCTCCCTCATCTTCTTCTATTGGGCTGCCGCGGAATGCTGCGCTGGAGGTGCGCCTGAGGTCATCGACCTCAGGCGGCCAACAGGGCGGCCCGGACCGGCACGGAATCGAAGTGCCTGCGGCGCTGCCCTCTGATCATCGTATCCGCGGCAGCCCGGACGCTGGGGTCTGGGGACCCCCGTCGGGGTCCCCAGCGGAGGGGTCCAGGGGAGGCGGCGCCTCCCCCGGGGCAGCAAGCGCCGCCGGATCAGCCCGGCGTCGGGTCGTGGTGGATGCGGCGCAGGCGGAAGGCGAGGCTGATGAGGAGGATGCCGCCCACCACCGCCTGGATCGCCACCACCCAGATCAGCGCCAGCAGGCCGGCGCCCGGCGCCGCGGCCAGCCAGAGCCCGATGAGGATGCCGATCGCCCCCCAGAGCCCGAGCAGCCAGCTGCCGCTGCGCCAGGCCAGGACGATGCGGAAGATCCCCGTGGCGATGGACCAGGCCGCCACCAGCAGCACGAGCACGATGGCCGATGCGATGGGCATGGCCATCAGCACCACGGCCGCGACGAGGGAGAGGATGCCGTCCACCCAGAGCCAGCCGGAATGGGGCCGGGCCGGGCCGGGGAGTGGGGCCGCGCTTCGGCCCGTGGCGGCCTGCCAGAGGGTGAACGCGCCGTCCAGCGCCAGCCAGGCGGCCAGCACGCCGAGGATGACGGCCAGCCCCAGACCCGGCGCCAGGAAGGCGAAGACCCCGAAGAGGATCGAGACCACGCCGCGCAGCAGCAGCAGCCACCATCCGCTGGCCAGGGCGCGGACCACGCGGAAACGCCCCTCGGCCGGGGTGGGAAGGGTGGTGGCGGACATGGGCGGCGGCTCCTTGCCGGGGATCGACGCCGTTGCAGCGGGGCGCGGGGCGGAAGGTTGCGCCGCCCCGGAGGCGCGCTACCCGGCCGCCAGGATCGCCTCCACGATCTCCTGCACTTCCAGCGCCTCGCGCAGGGTGGCCAGGGTGTGGGGCTCGCCGCGGGTCATGGCGATCACCTTGTCCATCTGGCCGCGCAGGACCATCGGGCGCATCCGCTCATTGGGGATCGCGTCCGGGGCCGTGGCCCAGCCTTCCGCGCTCTCGCGCTCGGCGATGGACCAGTCGCGTAGGCGGATGGCGCCGGCGGGGCCACGCAGGGTCCAGGCATTGGTGTCGTCGCGGTCGGTGGTGCCGACGCCGCCGCGAAGCGTCACGGGAACGCCGCCGGCGGTCAGGCGGGCTTCCACGGCGGTCTCGGAGCGGTCCTCGCCGGGATAGGTGGCGCGGGCGGATTCCAGGGCCAGCGGGCCGAGCAGGCGGCGGGTGAGGAAGAGGAAGTGGGAGACCACCTCCCGCGTGAAGCCGCCCTCGGCGCGGCGGGAGAGCCAGGAGGCGGCGTCGTGCTGCCAGGGGCGGGGCCAGGTGGCGAAGGCGACCTCAATGGAGAGGGAGTCCGGGGCGCCGACCGCGCCTTCCGCCATCCAGGCGCGCAGTTGGGCTATGGCAGGGGAGGAAGCCATGGGGAAGTTCACCCCGGCGCGCGCCCCTTCCGCCTCGGCGCGGGCGACGAAGGCGCGGGCGGCCTCCGTGTCGTGGGAGAGCGGCTTCTCCAGCAGCACGGAGCGGCCAACGGAAAGGGCGGCACCGGCGAGCGGCAGGTGCGCTGCGGGCGGGGCGGCCACGTAGAGGCAGTCGCAGCCCGCGATCACCGCCTCCGCGCTCTCCAGCATCGGCAGGTCCGGGGCGATGGAGGCGAGGCGGGCGGCGGCCTCGGGCGAGGGGTCCCACACGCCGGTCAGGCGCAGCGGGGCGCCGTGGTGGTCCAGGGCGGCGCGCACCAGGCGCTCGCCCATGATGCCGAAGCCGACGATGCCCAGTCGAACGGTCTCGGGATGCTCGGAAGCCAAGATGGATGCGCCCCTGTGCGTGAGGCGGCGGAAGATGGCCTCCGTCCCGGTTCCGCGCCAGCCCCTAGCCGGGCAGGCGTTCGCGCAGCGCGCCCAGCTTCTCGGGGTTCCGCATCACATAGATCGCGACGATGCGGCTTTCCACGATCTCCAGCGTCGTGGCCTGGGGCAGGCCGTCCGCCTCCAACGTCACGTAGCCGGGCAGGCCGTTCAGGCGGCCGAGATGCAGCAGTGCCTCGGGTGGCGGCACCTTCCGGGCCAGCCCGGCGAAGAAGCGGCCCACCTTGTCCGCGCCGAAGATGAGGTTGCGGGCGGCAGGACGGATGCCGCCGCCATCGGTGTGCAGCACCACGTCCTTCGCCAGCAGGTCTCGCAACGCGTCCTCCCGCCCATCCCGCGCCGCGTCCATGAAGGCGCGGGCGATTCGCTGCGCCTCCTCCTCCGTCACGGATCGCCGGGGCTCGGCCTCGCCCAGATGGGCGCGGGCGCGGCTGGCCACTTGCCGGCAAGCGGCCTCGCTGCGGCCGAGAAGGGCGGCGATCTCCGTGAAGGGCGTCTCGAACAGGTCGTGCAGGATGAAGACCGCCCGCTCCGCCGGTGAGAGCCGCTGCAGGGTGAGGAGAAAGGCGACGGAGATGTCCTGCGCCCGCTCATGCGCCGCCTGCTGCGGCGCCTCCTCCGTGGACAGCATCGGTTCCGGCAACCAGGGGCCGACATAGCTCTCCCGCCGGTGGCGGGCGGATTTTAGGTGGTCCAGGCTCAGCCGCGCCGTGGCCTTCAGCAGCCAGGCGCGAGGCAGCTCGATCTCGCTCCGGTCCGCGGCGTTCCAGCGCAGGAAGGCTTCCTGCGCGATGTCCTCCGCAGTGGCGAGGGAGCCGGTCATGCGGTAGGCGAGCCCGATCAGCTCACGCCGCAGCGGCGCGAAGTGCTCGGCCGGATCGGGCCCGCCCGCCACCTTAGGCGGCCGCCTCGGCCCGTTGGGGCAGCACGCCGGGCACGCTGCGGAAGCCGATGGCCAGCCGGTTCCAGGCGTTGATCGTGGCAATCTGCATCGTCAGCTGCACGATCTCCTCCTCGGTGAACTGCGCCTTCAGCGCGTCGTAGTCCTCGTCCGGCGCGTGGGTACGGGAGACCAGGGTCAGCGCCTCCGTCCAGGCCAGGGCCGCGCGCTCCCGGTCCGTATAGTTCGGCGCCTCCCGCCAGGCATCCAGCAGGAAGAGCCGCGCCGGGCTCTCTCCGGCCTTCATCGCGTCCCTCGTGTGCATGTCGATGCAGAAGGCGCAGCCGTTGATCTGGGAGGCGCGGGTCTTCACCAGCTCGATCAGGCTGTGCTCCAGACCGCCGGAGGCGACGGCGCGCTCCAGGCTCATCATGGCTCCCAGCAGCTTGGGGGAGGTGGCGAAGTAGTCGAGGCGGGGCGTCATGGCGCTCTGTCCTTTCGGGTTGTTCGCCTATAGGACGAGGCAGCCCCCGCCGGTGTGACACGCCCGCCGAAGTTTTCTCGCCCGCCCCCTTTCCGCCGCATCCCGGCGCTGACTTCGCCACCGCCGCCGCGCTAGTCTGCCCCGGGCCTCGGGGGAGGCCCGAGGGGGTTTTCCGATCGTGTCCGCTCTTCTCATGCGGCTGCTTCTGCTCGCGCTCGCGGGCGGCGCGCTCTCCGCCTGCGGTGCTTCGCGCAGCGGCCCGATCGCGGCCGGCTACGGCTACGAGGCGAGCGCCGGCTACCAGTCCTGCGTGCCCTATGCCCGCGCCCGATCCGGCATCGACCTGCGCGGCGACGGCTGGCAGTGGTGGGAGGCCGCCGCCGGCCGCTATGACCGCGGCCAGAGCCCCCGCCCCGGCGCCGTCCTCGTTCTCCAGCGCACCTCCCGCCTGCGGGACGGCCACGTGGCCGTGGTCGCGCGCGTGATGGGCCCGCGCGAGATCCGCGTGGACCACGCCAACTGGGCCTCCGGTGGCCTGAAGGGTCGCGTGGCCCGCGACCAGGCCGTGATCGACGTCTCCGAGCGCAATGATTGGTCGGCGGTGCGCGTGTGGTACCCGCCGGCGAACGTGGTGGGGAATACCGTGTTCCCGGCCTATGGCTTCATCCTGCCCTATCGGAGCTGGGCCTCGGCGGAGTAGCGCTTATGGCCCCGGGGGAGGGAAGGGATTCCCTCCCCCTGGACCCGAGGCGGGTTGCAAGCCCCGCATTCCCCGGCAGCCTCATGGAAAAAATGAGGAAAAGGGGGCCGGGGAGGGGGGAATTCCTTCTGCCTCTCCCTGGGGCCGCCGGCGCGCCAAATGAAGGAACCTCCATCTGCCCATTGCGTCCGGCCCGCGCATGGCCCATGTCCCCTACCGGATTTCCACAGGGCCTGGGCGGGCCGGTTTACCCCCGGGATGCGTGGCCCTAGTCTCCAACCTGGAACGTGGCACGGGCCGCCGGCCCGGCACACATAAGGATCTACGGGGCGTCACATGGGTTCGTTCAGCATCTGGCACTGGCTCGTCGTGCTGCTCGTCGTGCTGCTGCTCTTCGGCAGCGGCAAGATCAGCGGGCTGATGGGTGACCTCGCCACCGGCATCAAGTCCTTCAAGAAGAACATCAAGGAGGACGAGCCCGACGCGTCCATGGCGGACACCACCGCCGTGCCGCCCGCCGGCAACCTGCCCCCGCCGACCGTGGGCACGGCCGCGGACACGAACCGCACCACCGTCCGCCAGCCGCCGACGGTCTGATTTCCTTTTCGTGCCCAACGGCGCGCCGGTCCCCAGGGCATCCCCCTGGCGGCCGGCGCGCTGCTGTTGAGGAGGCGGCGCGTGCCCGACCCCATTCCGCAAGGTGCGATCCCCTCGGCAGCCATCGAGGCCATCGTCTCCGCCGGGCGGCGGATGGCGGAGCGCAACTGGGTGCCGGCCACCGCCGGCAACATCTCCGTCCGGCTGCCGGGGGGGCGCGTGGCCATCACCCGCTCCGGCTTCCACAAGGCGCATCTGGACGCGGGTGCCGTGATGGCGGTGGACATGCAGGGCGCGCCGGAGAACCCGGCGCTGCGCCCCTCCGCCGAGACGGGGCTGCACTGCGGCGCCTACCGCGCCTTCCCTGAGGTGGGCGCGGTGGTGCACGGCCACTCCATTGCCAACACCGTCCTCTCCCGCCGGGCCGGGGATTCCATCCGGCTGGAGGGGTACGAGCTGCTGAAGGCCTTCCCGGGCCTGGCCACGCACGAGGCCGCGGTCGAGATCCCGGTGCTGGACAACGACCAGGACATCCCCCGCCTGCAGCGCGCCGTGGAGGCGCGCTGGGGAAACATGGCCGCCCCGATCCTTCCCGGGTATTTGATCCGCGGGCACGGTGTCTATGTATGGGGCCCCGACATGGAGGCCGCCCTGGCCCGCCTGGAGGGACTCGAATTCATGCTGGCCTGCGAGATGGCCGACCTTTCGATCAACAGCTAGCGGGGAGGTTCCGCCCATGAGCCGCCTTGTCGTCCACGACGCCACCACCAACGCCGTGCTGCAGGACACGCAGGACGCGGCGGAGATCGCCAGCACCCTGTCCGCCATCGGCGTGCGCTTCGAGCGCTGGCCGGTCGCTGACCTGCCCGAGGGCGCGGATCCGGAGACGGTCCTGGCCGCCTACCGCCCCCGCCTGGACGCCTTCATGGGCGAGACGGGCGCGGGCACGGCCGACGTGATCCGGCTGACGGCCGACAACCCGCAGATCGACGCCATCCGCCAGAAGTTCCTCTCCGAGCACCTTCACACCGAGGACGAGGTCCGCTTCTTCCACGAGGGCGCGGGCAACTTCATCCTGCACGTCGGCGGCAAGGTCTACGACGCCCACTGCACGAAGGGCGACCTGATCTCCGTGCCCGCCAACACGCACCACTGGTTCGACGCCGGCACCCGGCCGAACGTGACGGCGCTGCGCGTCTTCACGGACACCACGGGCTGGACGCCGCACTACACGGGCACCGACATGTCGGAGCGCTTCCCGGCCAAGTTCGGCTGATGCCCGTCCGGGCCGTCGTTACCGACATTGAGGGCACGACCAGCGCCATCGCCTTCGTGAAGGAGACCCTGTTCCCCTTCGCGGAGCGGGCGCTGGACGGCTTCCTGGCCCAGCACGGCGGGGAGCCGGCCGTGGCCGCCATCCTCGACGAGACCCGCGCCCTGGCCCCCGGCCAGGACCCGGCCGAGGCGCTCCGCGGCTGGATGGCGCGGGACGAGAAGGTCACGCCGCTGAAGGCCCTGCAGGGCATGATCTGGCGCCAGGGCTTCGAATCCGGGGCGTTGAAGGGGCACCTCTGGCCGGATGTGGCGGCCTGCCTGCGCGCCTGGGCCGCGGCCGGGATCGCACTGCGGATCTACTCCTCCGGCTCGGTGGAGGCGCAGCGCCTTCTTTTCGGCCACACGGAGGCAGGGGACCTGACGCCCCTCCTCTCCGGCTTCGACGACACCCGCACCGGCCCGAAGCGGGAGGCTGACTCCTACGCCGCCATCGCCCATGCGGCCGGGCTGCCGCCAGGGGAGATGCTCTTCCTCTCCGACGTGGCGGAGGAGCTGGACGCGGCACAGGCGGCGGGGATGCAGACCTGCCAGCTCGTCCGCGCGGCGGACGGCACGGTGGCCAGCAACCGCCATCCGGCCTGCGCCACCTTCCCCGAGGTGGCCGCCCGCTTCGGCCTGCCCGCGCCGGACGAGCCGCCCCCCGCCTGAGGCGGGGTTCTCCACCCTGTCATCCCGCCGCGCTGGCCCCGTTCTGCGCGCGGGGCTAGAGCGGGTGCGCCCCGGCCGATTCGGCCGGCGGCGCGAACCGCCGCCGCACGCCCACTGCCCGGACCCCGGGGAAGCCGCCCATGATGACCACCTACGCCCTCCGCAACGGCGCCTGCGACGTGCATGGCGGGCTGGACACGGCCGAATCCATCGCCGCGGCGACCTGGATCGACCTGCTGAACCCGACGCCCGAGGAGGAGCGGGCCGTGCAGGACGCGCTGCACATCGAGGTGCCGACCCGCGAGGAGATGCAGGAGATCGAGAGCTCCTCCCGCCTCTACAAGGAAGGGGAGGTGCTCTTCCTCACCGCCTCCTTCCTCTACGGCGCCGAGGAAGGGGAGTTCGGCTCCACCCCCATCACCTTCGTCCTTGCCCCCACCGCGCTCGTCACCGTGCGCTACGCGACGCCCAAGGCCTTCTCCGTCTTCGCCGTGCGCGCCCAGCGCCAGGCCCTGCCCATCCTCCGCACGCCGGACGGGGTGATGCTGCATCTGTTCGAGCAGATCGTGGACCGCCTGGCCGACATCCTCGAGCGGACGGCGAGCGAGATGGACCGCGCGAGCCAGACCACCTTCCGCAACGCGCGCAACATGCAGGTGAAGGCGAACAAGCGCGACGTGGACCTGCGCCAGGCCCTCCTCACCCTCGGCCAGGTCGGCGACGTGACGACGCGCGCGAGCGACACGCTGCTCGGCCTCACGCGCATCCTCACCTTCCTCGGCGCGGAGAAGGCGAACGCCGTCCGCAAGGAGAACCAGGTGATGATCAAGACCCTGGTGCGCGACGTGCGGTCCCTGATCGACTACGCGAACACGATGAACGGCAAGGCGCAGTTCCTGCTGGATGCCGTGCTGGGCATCATCAGCATGGACCAGAACGGCATCATCAAAACCTTCACCGTCGCCTCCGTCGCGCTGATGCCGCCGACCCTGGTCGCCAGCATCTACGGCATGAACTTCGAGTTCATGCCCGAGCTGAAATGGGAACTGGGCTATCCCTGGGCGCTGCTGCTGATGGTGGCGAGCGCGCTTCTGCCGATCGTGTACTTCAAGCGGAAGGGGTGGCTCTGATCCCGCGCTGATGGTCCGTCCCGAGGAGAGGAAGATGGAAGTCTTCCTCTCCCCCGGACCCCTCACCATCATCTTTTTCTTCGTGTTGGATTCACTTCGCTGGCGGTGCGCCTCGGGTCGATGACCTGAGGCGACTGCAAGCGCAGGATGGAGTCCCGATCATTGGCGCCACATCTCAAGCCAGTCCCCGCGGCAGCCCGATCGCAGGGGTCTGGGGACCCCCGCTGGGGTCCCCGGCGGGAGAGGTGTAGAGAGGGCAGCGCCCTCTTCACGGCCCGCTGCACCCATTCTTGTGATTTCTTGTGACAGTTTTCGGCGCATAGGCTTTGTAGATGATGCCGAGTCTGGCCTTTTCCCAACCGGGGGAGCGGTGCCGGGCGTAGGCCGCGAGGGGTGCCGATGCATACAAGAAAGCGCGTTCTGGTCACGGGCGGGGCCGGGTTCCTGGGCTCGCACCTCTGCGAAAGACTCCTGGAGCGCGGCGACCACGTCCTCTGCCTCGACAACTACTTCACCGGTACGCGGGACAACATCGCGCACCTCCTGCAGAACCCGTATTTCGAGGTGATCCGGCACGACATCACCTTCCCGATCTACGTGGAGGTGGACCAGATCTTCAACCTGGCCTGCCCGGCCTCGCCCGTTCACTACCAGCACGACCCGGTGCAGACGACGAAGACGAGCGTGCACGGCGCGATCAACGTGCTCGGCCTCGCCAAGCGCCTGCGCGTACCCGTCTTCCAGGCCTCCACCAGCGAGGTCTATGGCGATCCCACCGTGCACCCGCAGCCCGAGGCCTATTGGGGCAACGTGAACCCGATCGGCCTTCGCTCCTGCTACGACGAGGGCAAGCGCTGCGCGGAGACGCTGTTCTTCGACTACCACCGCCAGCACAACCTGCAGATCAAGGTGGCGCGGATCTTCAACACCTACGGCCCGCGCATGCACCCGAACGACGGCCGCGTCGTTTCCAACTTCATCGTGCAGGCGCTGCGGGGCGAGCCCATCACCGTCTATGGCGAGGGGCAGCAGACCCGTTCCTTCTGCTACGTCTCCGACCTGATCGAGGGCTTCATCCGCATGATGGAGTCCGGCCCCGACGTGACCGGCCCCATCAACCTCGGCAACCCCGAGGAGTTCAGCATCCTGGAGCTGGCGAAGATGGTGCTGGCGGAGGTCGGCGGGCCGAGCCGCCTCGTCTACAAGCCGCTGCCCAGCGACGACCCCCGCCAGCGCCGCCCGGATATCGGCCGCGCGAAGGACCTCCTGGGCTGGGAACCCCGCGTGCGCCTGAAGGAAGGGCTGCGCGCGACCATCGCCTACTTCGAGGAAGAGCTGCGCCGCCACGCGGTGATGCAGAGCCTGGCCTAGGCCCTGCAACGGCAGGGCGGCCCTCCTGGGGCCGCCCTCATGGAACGATCGAGGAAGGGCGCGATCAGGCCGCGTTCGCCTGCCGCCCCGCCAGAAGCCCCCACTCGCCCAGCCGCTGCTGCAGCAGGGTCGCCTGGCGATCGGTCAGCGGCCAGGCACCGGGCGGGCGGACATGGCCGCAATCCTGGCCCATGAGCGCCAGCGCCGCCTTCACCACGGAGACGTTGGTGCCGTTGCCCTCCTCGGCGCGCAGCTCCTCGAAGGCGCTCATCGTGGCGATCAACTCGTTCGCACGGGCGTAGTCGCCGGCGGCCAGGGCCGAGTGGATGGCCACGGAATGCTCCGGCCACACGTTGATGAGGCCGGAGGTGAAGCCGCGCGCGCCGACGGCGGTGAAGGGTGGCGCCCAGACCTCGGCCAGCCCGCCCACCCAGACGGTGGAGGGATCGGCGCGGCGGATGGCCTCGGCGAGCTTGAGGGGCGAGGGCGCGGCCCACTTCACACCGGCCACGCCGGGCACGGCGCAGAGCTTCTCGATGGCGTCCAGCCCGATGCCGTCATTGCGGAGATAGAGGACGAGGGGCAGCCCGTCCCCGGCCTCGGCCACGCGCTGCACGTAGGAGACGACGCCGCGCGGGGCGACGAAGGGATCGGGCGGCTGGTGCACCATCAGCGCGGAGGCCCCGGCAGCGCGGGAGGCGCGGGCGAGCGCCACGGCATCCCCGATGCTGCGGCCGACGCCGGCCACCACGGGCACGCGGCCTTCCACCATCTCCGCCACGGCGTGGACCATCGTCTCCGCCTCGGCGGTGGTCAGGCCGTAGAACTCACCCGTGTTGCCGTTGGCGGTGAGGATGTGGACCCCGGCCTTCACGGCGCGGTCGATCACCGGGCGCAGCTTGGCGGGGGCAACGCGGTCCTCGGAGTCGAAAGGCGTGACGAGAATGCCGGAGATGCCGGGCAGCGCCGCCAGGACGCGGTCGTTGGAGGATGCCATGTCTTGGGTCTTTCCTGGTCGTCCGCGCAAACTGCTATAGCAGAATGAGCCAAGCGGCAAGCGCCAAGCTGCGCCCTTCCGGATTCGCGCGGCAGCCCGGGCGTGCTATCGCGGCCGCCCGCGCAACAGAAAGGCGATGCCGCATGTCCCTGACCATCTATGGCTGCCTGCGCTCCCGCGCCACGCGCCCGGTCTGGGCCGCGATGGAACTGGGGCTGGATTTCGAGCGCGTGCCGGTGATCCAGGCCTACCGCCTGAAGGACCCCGCCGCGTCGGACGCGCCGCTCAACACCGCATCCCCGGGCTTCCGCGCCATCAATCCCAACGGCCTGATCCCCGCCCTGGACGACGACGGCTTCGTCCTGAACGAGTCCCTCGCCATCACCCTCTATCTCGCCCGCAAGGCCGGCAGCCCGCTGGGCCCGCGCGATGCGAAGGAGGAAGGGCTGACGGCCATGTGGTCCCTCTGGGGCCGGGGCATCGAGGACGACTGCCTGTCCATCGTGCAGAAGCGAGACCCGGAAGCGGCCGCCGACCGCCTGCGCGCGCCCTTCGCCGTGCTGGACAAGGCCCTGGCCGAGGGCAACGGCTTCCTGGTGGGCGGCCGCTTCACCGTGGCCGACATCAACCTGGCCGAGATCATCCGTTACGCCCAGCCGGACCGCAGCCTGTTCGAGGCCGCACCCCATGTGCAGGCCTGGATCACCGCCTGCCAGGCCCGGCCGGCGTTCCAGGCCATGATGAAGGAGCGGGAGGGGGAGCCGGCCTGATCGCCGGCTGACGGTCTGTCCCGGGGAGAGGAAGAAGGAATTCTTCCTCTCCCCGGACCCCTCTCCATCATCTTTTTCTATCAGCTGGTCTGGGCTTCGCTAACGGTGCGCCTCGGCTCGTGGAGCCGAGGCGACTGCAAGGGCAGGATAGAGACCCTCACCGGAGGCCCCGTCTCAAGCCAGTTCCGCGGCAGCCCAATGCAGGTCCAGGAGGCTCAGCCTCCTGGTGGGGGTCCAGGGGGCAACGCCCCCTGGGGCCTCCCGCACTACCCCGCCACCTGCCGCGCCCAGGCCAGCCCGACGCCGTCCGCGCCGGAGGGGAGCGGGGCAATTGGGCGTTCCATCCAGGCCAGCATGTCCCCGATCACGGTGGCGGCCTGCAGGTCGCGCAAGGGCATGTGGTGGATGGCGCTGTAGTAGGCGATCCGCACCGGGGCGTCCGGGGGCAGGCGTTCCAGCAGGGCGCGCGTGGCCACGGGCGGCACGAGCTGGTCCCGCGCGCCATAGACGAGGAGCACCGGCGGCGTGGCCGGGCCCAGGCGCGGCGCCGCCGCCAGGGCGTCGTCCATCAGGTCCACCAGGCCCTTGGTGGCGTCCACCCGGGTTTCCCGGATCGTCAGGGGGTCGCGCGCCATGCGGCGCAGGGCGGTCATGTTGTCGGTGGGGGTGATCCCCGGCACGCCGGAGGAGACGGCAACGCGCGGGACGGTGTGGGAGAAGAAGTCGAGCAGCCCGACCATGATGCCGGGCATGGTGGCGCGCCCCCAGACGGCGGGGGCCAGCAGCACGTAGCCGGAGGCGGGCGGCGGGGCGGGGCGCGCGGCGGCCAGGAGCAGCACGGCACCGCCCATGCTCTCTCCCAGGAGAAAGAGGGGGACGTCCGGGTGCCGGGCCTTCAGCAGGCGGGCAGCGGCGGCGGCGTCGTCCGCCAGGGTCTCCGCCCCCGGCCAGACGCCGCGGTTTGGCGCGCCCCCGAAGCCGCGCTGGTCGTATGCATAAACGGCGAGCCCCGCCTTGTTCAGGGCGGGGGCCGGCTCCGTCATGAAGTTCCGGCTGTCGTTGAAGCCGTGAAGGCAGAGCAGCACGGCGCGGGGCGCCCCTTCCGGCAGCCAGGCGCGCATGGGCAGCCGCGCGCCATCGGCCATGACGAGCGCCTCCTCGCCCAGGGCGGGATCGGCGAGCGGGGGGCCGGCGGGGATGATCTGCGGGGTGCAGGCGGCCAGCGGCAGGGCGAGGAAGGCGCGGCGAGACCAGGAGAGGGCAGTGGGCATCGCCCGCCATGTGGCGATGCGGGAGCCGGGCATCAGCCCCCTGCTCCCCGCCCCGCGCCCAGGCGCAGCCGCCGCGCGGCCAGCACGGGCAGGCGCGCCAAGAAACCGAGGACCAGCCGCGTGTGCATGCCCGTCAGCAGCAGGTTGTCCCGCCCGTAGCGGAAATGGGAGACGCCGCCCTGGTCGGGCGTGAAGTAGCGCACGGCCGCCTCCAGGTTCCGCACCGGCACGCCCCGCCAGGCCAGGCGCACCACCGCCTCGGCGTCGAAGTCGTAGCGGCGCATGAAGGGGTTGCGGCGCATGATCCGCAGCAGCGGCGCGATGGGATAGACACGGAAGCCGTAGAGGCTGTCCGCGATCGCCTCCCCTCCCCGGCTGCACCACAGAGTCTCTAGCCCCGCCCACCAGTTGGAGACGCGGCGGCCCCGCACACGGAGCAGCGGCGCCTCCGGCCCGAAGACGGGGCGGCCGAGTATCATGGCCTCCGGGTGGGCCGCGCTCTCGGCCATGAAGTCGGGGATGCGGTCGGCGGGGTGCTGGCCATCGGCGTCCATGGTCAGGGCATGGGTGAAGCCCTCGGCGGAGGCCGCCTCCAGCGCGTCGCGGATGGCCGCGCCCTTGCCGCCGTTGCGCGGCCGCTCGATCAGCCGGAAACCCGGGTCGCGGATGGCCCGCAGCGGCTCCGCCGAGCCGTCCGTACTGCCATCCACCACCACCCACACCACGGGCCAGGCGGAGCGCGCGGCCGCAACCGTCTCCGCCAGGCGCGGTCCGGTGTCAAAGCTGGGAATGACGACGAGGTGCGTGCGGCTCAACGCGGCGTGGTTCCCAGTTCAGCGGCTATCTGCCGGCGCAACCCTTCCGCGAAGGCTTCCGCTCCGCCGGCTACCACCACGCGCTCTCCCAGCCGCACGCGGTAGCGGAGCGGAAAGGCCGGGCGGCGCCAGATCGGCCAGCCTTTGCCGAGGTAGCGCGTGTTGCTCTCGATCACCACGGGCTGCACCGCCGCGCCGGCGCGGCGGGCCATCAGCGCGAAGCCCGGGTGGAAAGGGCCCACCCGCCCGTCCGGGCTGCGCGTGCCCTCCGGGAAGACCAGCAGGTTGACGCCCGCGCGCAGCGCCTCCGTGGCGCGCCGGATTACGGAGAGGCCGCCGGAATTGGGGATGTATCCCGCCAGCCGCCCGCCGCCGAGCAACGGGTTCCGCTCCAGCCCCGCCTTCATGATGCAGACCGTATCCGGCACGCGGGACACGACAAGCATCACGTCAATCATCGAGAGGTGGTTGGGCACGAGGACGAGGCCGCGCGCGTCCCGCAGCCCGTCGAGCGCCGCGAGGTCGAACCGGGCAAGGTCTGCCCGCTCGATCAGCCGCAGCAGGATCCGGAAGCCCCGGCCGATGGCGCGCCGGCCGAAGGCGGCCCCCTGCCCCGCCGGCAGAACCGCCCACAGCCCCAGCGCCACCACCCCCCAGCCCAGGTAGAGGATCCCGAAAGCCGCGAGCACGCCCCAGAAGGCCAGCACGTCCCGCAGCCGGCGCGGCCGGTCCGGCGGGGGCAGGGGCGGCAAAGGGTCCGCCGCGGGCGCGGCGGGGTGCGGCGGTGGCAAGCGGTTCCCCTCCGGACGGTCAGGGCCATCGTGGCCCCGGTTCTCGTTCGGCGGGCGGGAGGATAGCACGGGAAGCGTGGCGGTGCCCTAGGCTGGGAGTGATGGGAAACCGTCCTGGCCCTTGCCTCTCGCTGGCGGTCTGTGGCCAGGGAGAGGAAGAAGGAATTCTTCCTCTCCCCGGACCCCTCTCCATCATCTTCTTCTATCAGCTGGTCCGAACATCGCTGACGGTGCGCCTCGGCTCGATGAGCCGAGGCGACTGCAAGGGCAGGATAGAGACCCTCACCGGAGACCCCGTCTCAGATCGGTCCCGCGGCAGCCCGATGCAGGTCCAGGAGGCTCAGCCTCCTGGCGGGGGTCCAGGGGGCGGAGCCCCTTGGGGCCACCCAGCCTTATCCCTCCATGGCCAGAACCGCGAAGCTCGCCAGCCAGTGCTCGCCCATGTAGTGCCCGGCCACGTGCGGTAGCCCGGCCGCCAGATGCCGCTCCGCCGCGGCGAGCATCGGCGCGCGGCGGGGATCCTCCGGGTGCAGCGCCGCGGCCAGGCGGCGCCAGCACCAGGCGCGCGAGAGGTTGAGCCCGTCCAGGTGGGCGATCTTGCCGTCCGTCCGGTCGGAGACGGTGGCGGGGGTGAAGAGGGTGGCGGGCTCTCCGGCCGCGATCTCCGGCAGGAAAGCATCGAACCAGGGCGCGAACTCCCCGGGCGGCAGGAGGCGGGCCATGAGGGCGGCTTCGATCAGGGCGGGGGAGAGGAAGTCGTCGCCGGAGGGCTCTCCCCAGGCCGGGCAGGCGCGGTCCGCGCCGTACCAGCGCCGGGCGGTGCCCCGCAGCAGAGAAAGGTCGGCCACCATGAAGTCCGCGGCCATCAGCAGGCCGAAGGCGGTGTTGGGGTGGGCGCCGACGCGTACGGGATAGGTGGCGAGGGGCAGGAAGTCGCGGAAGCGTTGCGCGAAGCTCTCGGCCAGGGGGGACAGGGTGGCGGCCCAGGGGGCGTCGTGCCGGGCCAGCTCGGCGGCCAGGGCCAGCAGCCAGCCCCAGCCATAGGGGCGCTCGAAGCCCCGAGCGCCGGGGGCGGCGAGGTAGGCCACCTCCCCCGCCACGGCCTCCGGCGTGATCCGGCGCTCGAACAGGGCGCGGATGGCGGAGGCGGCCTCCATGGCAGGGAAGCGACGCAGCAGGCGCGCCAGCATCCAGTAGCCGTGGACGCAGGAGTGCCAGTCGTAGCTGCCGAAGAAGACCGGGTGGAGATCCGCCGGGGTGCGGGCATCCGCCGGCCCCGCCAGCACGTGTCCGGGCTTGTTCGGGTACTCCCGCTCCACATGGCCGAGGGCGATGAGGGCCAACCGGTCGGCCAGGGCGGCGTTGAGAGCGTTCTGCATGGGGTGATCTGACCGGCCCAGGGCCGCCCCGCCAAGCCGCGAATCGGCAGAAGCCAACGAGTCGCGCCTATCGGGCGGGGCCAGTTGATTCCTGGCCCGGAAACATCATCTTGTGTGGTGTGACCAGTGGCACCCACAGGATATAGTGTTTTCAGGGCCGATTCGCGGCCCGGACGCGCGAGCCCCCAGGGCCACGCGCCACCCCGATGCGAAGATCCGGAGCGTGCCGATGGACGGCTTCCACACCCACCCCCGCATGGCGGCCTTGCTGCCCGGCGCCGCCTTCGGCGAGGCGCCGCTGCCCGCGCGCGCGCTGGACGAGGGCATGGGCGTGGCGGTGGGCCGCCGCACCGTCTTCCGGCCGGAGGACGGGGAGGATTTCGGCCGCGTGGCGGACCGGGTGGCGGCGGGGAACACCGCCCTGGCGCCCGCGCCGGACATGCGGGAGCGGGCGCGGCTGCGGAACGCCATCGCCACCGGCGCGCTGCTCACCTCCGGCCGCCACCTGCAGCACGGGGATGCGGGGCAGGCCGGGCGGAACATGGAGGTCTTCACCAACTGCGCGACCGCCATCGCCTCCTTCGCCGAGTTCTACCTTCTGCTGAACGGCTCCGGCGTCGGCCGGGCCTATGACGACGCGCTCTGCCCCGTGGACTGGGCGGGGGCGCCGACCCTGCTGCTGCACCTTTCCCCTGACCATGCCGACTACCCGAGGGACCGGGCCGCGCTGCGCCGCTTCGGGACGGAGCTGAACCTTCTGCCCTGGGGCACGGACGATGCCGGCTTCGACGCCGCCGCGGAGGCGAGGGTGCGGGACTTCCTGGCGGCCGAGCTGCTGTCCGACCTCGCCGCCGCGCCGGAGGGCGCCATCATCCACCGCGTGGCGGACAGCCGGGAGGGCTGGGCCAAGGCCGTGGAGAGGCTGGAGGCCATGGCCTTCGCGGGCGAGCGCGACCGCGTGCTGGTGATGGACCTTTCGGATGTGCGCCCGGCCGGCAGCCCCATCCGCGGCATGCAGGGGCGCCCGGCCTCCGGCCCCGTCTCCCTGCTGCGCGGGCTGCTGAACATCCGCCGCCACGTGCTGGAGCCCGCCCGCGCCGGCGGCATGGAGCCCTGGGAGCAGGCGCTGCTGGTGGACCACCACCTCTCGGTCGAGGTGCAGGTGGGCGGCGCCCGCCGCGCCGCGCGCATGGCCACCAAGTCCTGGCGCGACCCGGGCGTTCTCCGCTTCATCCGCGCCAAGTCCGAGGGCGGGCTCTGGACCGCCAACAACTCGGTGATGGTGGATGCCGAATTCTGGGGCCGCGTGAACGGCCCGGAGGACGCGGACCCGCTGACCGCCCATGCGAAGGCGGTGTTCGCCGAGGCCACGCGCTGCGCCTACATCAACGGCGAGCCCGGCTTCATCAACGGCGACCGGCTGGAGGATGTCCGCACCGGCACCGCCTGGGACAAGCCCGTCCACGCCGATGGCCGGGATTTCCGCAGCGCCCGCTATCAGGTGGACCACGCCGCCCCGCTGCTGGCCGAGGCCGCCCGCCGCGCCGCCACCGCCCGCTTCCCCGTGACGACCAATCCCTGCGGCGAGATCACCCTGCACGTCACCGGCGGCTACTGCGTGATCGCGGACTTCGCCCCCCTGCTGGCCTGCCCCGCTGATCTCGACAGCTTCGCCCCCGGCGAGGCACCCGGCGACGTGGCCGCCCTCTGGGACGCGCGGGTGGAGGAGAGCGTGCGGCTGGGCGTGCGCTTCCTCATCCGCGCCAACCGCATGGATGCGCTCTACGGCGAGGAGGTGCGGCGTACCAACCGCATCGGCATCGGCCCCACCGGCCTGCACGAATGGGCCTGGATGCGCTTCGGCCTGGGCTTCCATGACTTGCTGGACGAGGCCCGGTCCCGCCCCTTCTGGGGCGCCCTCGCCCGCCTCTCCGAGGCCGCCAAGGCGGAGGCGAACGACTACGCCGACGCGCTCGGCATGGCCCGCCCGGTCACCGTCACAACGGTGAAGCCTGCCGGCACCACCAGCAAGCTCTTCGGCCTGACCGAGGGCGCCCACCTGCCCGCCCGCCGCCAGTATCTCCGCTGGGTGCAGTTCAAGGGCACCAAGGACGCCGCCACGGGCGAGTGGCTGCCCGGCACCGACCCGCTCCTCCCGGAATACGAGGCCCGGGGCTACCCTGCCCGGACCCTCCGCAGCTTCCCCGGCATGAGCATCGTGGGCTTCCCCACCGTGCCGCTGGCGCTGCGCCTGGGCCTCGGCCCGAAGCTCGTCACCGCCCCGGAGGCGAGCCCCGCCGAGCAGTACGCGTGGCTGCGCCTGCTGGAGCGCCACTGGATCGGCGAGCACCAGGGCAACCAGGTCAGCTACACGCTGAAGGTTTACACGGACCAGGTGGACCTGGACGCCTTCCGCGCCATCACGGCCGCCGAGCAGCCGCGCATCCGTTGCTGCTCCGTCCTCCCCAGCCGCCCGGACCACGAGCTGGGCTACGAGTACCTGCCCGAGGAGGAGGTGCCCGCCGGCCGCTTCGCCGCCATCGTGGAGGGCATCGCGGACGGGGCGGTGCGCGAGGCGGTGGACTGGGCGCACCTCCAGTGCGCAAGCGGGGTCTGCCCGATCTGAGGCGGGTCGATTCCCCGGACCACCTCGGTGTCCGGGCCGCCGCGGATGGGATGACCGAGGGGCGGCGCCTCAGCCGGGCGGCTGCCCCCGGAGGCGCAGCCCGTCCACGAAGACGTCGATCAGCCGCAGCACGCTGTCCTGCCAGTCCGGCCTGTCCTGGGCGTAGCACATGCCGATCAGCGCCCGGAGAACATCCTCCGGCCCGATGTCGTCCCGGATCTCGCCGGCCGCGGCACCGCGCGCCAGCAGCTCTCCCACGGCCTGGGTGAGGCGGTCCGACGAGTAGGCCATCAAGTCCGGGTTCTTCTGCGTCGCCAGGGCGAGGGCGGCCAGCATGCCCTTCTTCGTGGCCACAAAGGCCACGTTGGCCCGCAGCCAGAGGCGCAGCGCCTCCGCGGGGCTCGCTTCCGCCTTCAGGGCCTGCACCAGTTCGACGAGCTGCTCCACCTCCCGCCGGTACACCGCCTCGAAGAGGGCCTCCCGCGTCGGGAAGTGCCGGTACAGCGTGCCGATCCCCACCCCCGCCTGCCGCGCCACCCCCTCCAGGCTCGCGGCCGGGCCGCCCTGGCTGAACACCGCCTTCGCCGCCTCCAGCACGCGCTCGCGGTTGCGGATGGCGTCGGCGCGGGGCTTGCGCCCGTCCCCGGCCCGGGCACCCGATTTCACACGGCCCTCATCATTCGCCTCTTGCAAACGGAGGCACCCTCCATATTCTAACCCGCAGGACGTGGGGACGGTACTCACCACCCATCCCGCGCCCGGTTCTTCAACGCCGCCACGACCCTTTCGTCCAGCCCCATCCAGGAAAGGTCGCATGGCCGTTTCCGGAGCATGGCGGGCGCACGGGCGGATGGTGGCGCACAGCACCCATCGGAGGCCCAGCATGAGTTGGTCCATCACCCTCACCGTCAACGGCGAGCCACGGCGCGTCGAGCTGGACGACCCGCGCGTCACGCTGCTCGACCTGCTGCGCGAGCGCCTGGACCTGACGGGCAGCAAGAAGGGCTGCGACCGCGGCCAGTGCGGCGCCTGCACCGTGCTGCTGGACGGACGGCGCGTGAACTCCTGCCTCGCCCTCGCCATCAGCCACGACGGCGCCGAGGTGGTGACGATCGAGGGGCTGGCGCGGGACGGGGCGCTGCACCCCGTGCAGGCCGCCTTCATCGAGCACGACGCCTTCCAGTGCGGATACTGCACCCCCGGCCAGATCATGAGTGCGGTGGGGCTGATCGGCGAGGGCCAGGCCGGCGACGACCCCGAGCGGGTGCGGGAGGGCATGAGCGGCAACCTTTGCCGCTGCGCCGCCTACAAAGGCATCACCGAGGCGGTGCTGGAGGCCCAGCGCCGAATGGGCCAGGACGGCTGGGAGGAGGCGGCATGAACCGCTTCGACTACCTGCGCCCCTCCACGGTGGCCGAGGCCGTCGCGGCCGCTTCCGTGCCGGGCAGCGCCTATCTCGCGGCGGGGACGAACCTGCTGGACCTCATGAAGGGCGGCGTCGTCCGGCCGGAGCGGCTGGTGGATGTCAGCCGCCTGCCCGGGCTGGACGGGATCGAGGCGCTGCCGGACGGCGCGCTGCGGATCGGCGCGCGGGTGCGCAACGCCGACCTGGCGCATGACCGCGACTTCGCGCGCCGCTTCCCGGCGGTGGCGGAGGCCCTGCTCTCCGGCGCCTCCGCGCAGCTGCGCAACGCGGCGACGGTTGGCGGCAACCTGCTGCAGCGCACGCGCTGCGCGTACTTCTACGACCCCGCCAGCGCCTGCAACAAGCGCGAGCCCGGCGCCGGCTGCGACGCGCTGGAGGGCGAGAACCGCCTGCACGCCGTGCTGGGCTGGAGCGAGCGCTGCATTGCCACCCACCCCTCCGACTTCTGCGTGCCGCTGGTGGCTCTCGGCGCGATCGTCGAGATCGAGGGGCCGGCGGGACGGCGCGAGGTGCCGCTTGAGGAGTTCCACCTCCTCCCCGGCGAGACGCCGGAGCGCGAGAGCGTGCTGGCGCCGGGCGAGCTGGTGGTGGCGCTGCGCCTGCCGCCCGGCGCCGATGCCTTCGCCGCCCATGCCCGCTACGTGAAGCTGCGCGAGCGCACTTCCTACGCCTTCGCCGTCGTCTCCGCCGCCGCCATGCTGCGGATGGAGGGCGGCACGATCGCCGAGGCGCGGCTCGCGCTCGGCGGCGTCGCGCTGAAGCCCTGGCGCGCGCGGGAGGCGGAGGCCGTGCTCGCCGGCGCCCGCCCCGAGGCGGCCACCTTCCGCCGCGCGGCGGAGGCGGCGCTGGAAGGGGCGCGCCCCTCCGGCGAGAACGGCTTCAAGATCGAGCTGGCGCGCCGCATCGCCGCGCGCGCCCTGGCACTCGCCGCCGCCGGCACGCCGGAGCGCATCCCCGCCCTTCCCGCCTCCCCCATGGCCCCCGTTTCAGGAGGTGCTCTCCATGGCTGAATCCGTCATCCAGCTCCGGCACGGTTCCAGCATCGGCCAGCCGCTGACGCGCCGCGACGGCCCGCTGAAGGTCACGGGCGCCGCGACCTACGCGGCCGACAACAACCCGCCAGGCCTGCTGCACGCCGTGCTGGCCGTCAGCACCATCGCCCGCGGTTGCGTGGCGGCGCTGGACCTGGCCGCCGCGAAGGCCCATCCCGGCGTGGTGGAGGTGATCACCCCCGCCAACCGCCCTGCCCTGGCGATGGACCCGGACGAGAAGGCCGGCCCCTTCAGCTTCCGCCAGGAGCTGCTGCAGAACGACCGCGTGCGCTACGCCGGCCAGCCGATCGCCGTGGTGGTAGCGGAGACCCTGGAGGCGGCAACAGAGGGTGCCCGGCTGCTCGCGCCACGCTACGAGGCCGAGGCGGTGCAGGCCGGGCTGGACGGCGCCGATGTCTTCACCCCCGCCGCCATCGGCGTCGGCAACGCGCCGAACATGCAGCACGGCGACGCGGAGGCCGGCCTGGCCGCCGCGGAGGCCGGCATCTCCGCCACATACGACACCCCCGCGCAGTACCACAACGCGATGGAGCCGCACGCCGTGGTGGCCGCCTGGGACGGCGACCGCGTGACGGTGGATACGCCGAGCCAGGGCCTTGCCTTCGCCGTGATGCGCATCGCCGGAATCTTCGGCATCCCGCCGGAGAACGTCCACGTCCGCAGCCCCTTCCTCGGCGGCGGGTTCGGCTCCAAGGGGCTGATCTCCGGCCCGCAGCTCCTCGGCATCCTCGCCGCGCGTATGGTGGGGCGGCCGGTGAAGCTCGTGCTGTCGCGCCCCCAGATGTACGGCCCCGTGGGGCACCGCGCGCCCACGCGCCAGACCTTCCGCATGGGCACGGACAGCAAGGGCGCGCTGACGGCGATCGCGCACCACGTCCGCACCGCCAGCAGCCGCTACGACGACTTCTTCGAGCCTGCCGTGGGTGTCACCCACACCCTCTACGCCGCGCCCGCCATCGAGACGACGACGGACGCGGTGCGGCTGGACACCGGCACGCCCACCTTCATGCGCGCCCCCGGCGAGGCGAGCGGCAGCATCGCGCTGGAGAGCGCGATCGACGAGATGGCCGAGGCGCTGGGCATGGATCCGCTGGAGTTCCGCCTGCGGAACTACGCCGAGGTGGACCCGGCCTCCGGCAGGCCCTTCTCCTCCAAGGCGCTGCGGGAGTGCTACGCGCAGGGCGCGGCCGCCTTCGGCTGGGAGGGACGCCCCCTGGCACCCCGCAGCATGCGCGATGAGAACGGACTGCTGGTGGGCTGGGGCATGGGCACCGCGACCTTCCCCGCCCTGATGTTCGGCGCCCAGGCCCGCGCCGTGCTGCGGCGGGACGGCAGCGGCGTGGCCGAGACCGGCGCGCACGACATGGGCCAGGGCGCCTGGACCGCGCTGGCCCAGATCGCCGCCGACAGCATGGGCCTGGACATCGACCGCATCGAGTTCCGCGCGGGCGACTCCAAGCTGCCCGATGCCGGCATCGCCGGGGGCTCCGCCCACACCGCCACGGCAGGATCCGCCCTGCGGAGCGCCGGCGAGGACGTTGTTGCGAAGCTGGCGGAACTGGCAATGGCCGACGAGCGATCCCCGCTTTTCGGCGCCGGCAATGCCGGTGTGATCGCCCGCAACGGCCGGCTGCTGCGGCGCGACGACGAAGCGCGCAGCGAGAGCTACGCGGACATCCTGGCCCGCGCCGGGCTGGACGAGATCGAGGGCAAGGGCCGCGGCGCGATGGATCCCGCCGCGCAGGAGCACTACTCCATGCACTCCCACGGCGCCGTCTTCGCCGAGGTGAAGGTGGACCCCGAGCTCGGACAGGTGCGCGCCACGCGCCTCGTCGGCGCCTTCGCCGCCGGCACGGTCATCAACCCGCGCCTGGTGCGTAGCCAGTACTACGGCGGGATGATCTGGGGCGTCTCCTTCGCCCTGCACGAGGCCGCCGTGATGGACCCGCGCTCCGGCCGCGTGATGAACGCGAACCTTGCCGAGTACCACATCCCCGTGAACGCCGACGTGCCCTCGGTGGAAGCCATCCTGGTGGAGGAGCACGACCCGCACGTGAACGCCCTTGGCATCAAGGGCGTGGGCGAGATCGGCATCACCGGCTCGGCCGGCGCTGTCGCCAACGCCGTGTGGCATGCGACAGGCGTGCGCGTGCGGCGCTTCCCGATCGCGATCGAGGCGCTGGCCTTGGGCTGACGGTCTGTCGGGGGGGGGGGGGGGGGGGGGGGGGGGGGGGGGGGGGGGGGGGGGGGGGGGGGGGGGGGGGGGGGGGGGGGGGGGGGGGGGGGGGGGGGGGGGGGGGGGGCGGGCGGGGGGG
>NZ_JANJOU010000018.1 GCF_024594815.1 Roseomonas populi
CGGCGCTGTCAGGCGACGCGCCGCTGCCCCGACCGCGAGAAGGTGGGCAGGGTCGGATAGCGGTTGTCCGGCAGCCCGAAGCCCTCGTCCTCGTGCAGCTGCAGGAGGCGGACCGTGACGCTCTGGCGGCGGCCGTCCCGCAGAGAGCGCAGCATGGCCAGGTCGGTGCGGTTGGCGGCATAGACGCTGAGCCAGTGCCCGGTGGCGGGATCGCGCCGGGCGGCGTGGTACTGGCCGTTGAGGAAGCTCTCCACGATCCAGGGCGTGCGGCAAACGGCGGCGCGGCCGAAGCGAGCGCGCCAGTAGCCGTCGTCCTGAAGGTAGAAGATCGAGCCGAGGGCGATGGTGCCGACGCCGAGCGGGTTGTCGCCGCCCTGCCGGCGCTGCGCATGGTACTGGCGTAGCATCGTCACACCTCCCAAGGATTGCTGTCGTCGCGGTCACGGCGAAGCTCAATCAGATGCTCGATGGTGAGTTCGGCGTAGGGCGCGAGAGGCACGATCATGGCTTCCGGCTCGGCGATCTCGCGAGGCTCGGAACCAATCCAGAGCAGGAGAGGATCGGCATTGTCGGGAGCGTCCAGGTCTTCGACCTGGGCGAAGAAGGTTTGCATGGGGGCGTCCCAGCCAACGGAAACTTCGGTCCGTGACCGACGCGCGGGGATGTCGTGGCGGCTCATGTCAGCCGGCTCAGAACGGGATTTCGCAGTCGTCGAAGACGGGCTGCGACGGGGGCACGAAGCCGGGTGTGCTCAGCCGGTAGCCGTCGTAGCCGTAGCGGTCGCACATGACGTTGGCGAAGCGACCGGCGGCGGTGCGCGAGGCGAAGTGGTAGGGGTGGCGGGACGTCTTGACGTGGCAGCGACCGTAGAAGCCCTCGAAGCCCTCCTCGTGGACGTCCTCGAAGAGGATGGTGGTCAGCGCCGGCGGGCGCGGCAGGGCTACGGAGGCGAGCAGGCTGGTGGACATCGCTGGAATCCTCGCGCGCCGGGCAGGCCGTCAGGCCACCCGGTGAGGTGAAAAGGGCAGAAGCGGGGAGCGACCGGCGCCCCGAAGGGCGCCGGGGCGCGGGCGTCAGAAGGGCACGTCGTCGTCCAGGTCGGCCTTCGGCGCGTCCCAGCCGGAGCTGCCGGCAGCACCCGCTTCCGCGCCCGCCCGGGCGCGCTGGCGGCCACGGGCGCGGGTGCTGCCCTGCGCGGTGCGCTCGCCGCCCCCGGCCGAGGCGCCGGCCTCGCCGCGCGCCTCCCGGTCGCCCGACTGGTTCGGACTGCCGAGCATGATGAGCTCGCCGCGGAAGGGCCGCAGAACCACCTCGGTGGAGTAGTGGTCGGTGCCCTGGGCGTCGGTCCACTTACGGGTCTCGAGCTTGCCCTCGATGCTCACCAGGTCGCCCTTGTGCAGGTAGCGCTCGGCCACGTCGCGCAGGCCCTCGGTGAAGATCGACACCCGGTGCCACTCGGTGCGCTCCTTGCGCTCCCCGTTGCCGTCCTTCCAGCGCTCGCTGGTGGCGAGGGTGAAGCTCACCGCCCCGCCGCCGTTCTGGAAGGTGCGGGCCTCCGGGTCCGTGCCCAGGCGACCAATCAGCAGAACCTTGTTCATCGAACCGGCCATCGTCTTATCCTCTTCATTCTCTCTCCTCGAAGAGGCTTCCGGCCCGTGCCGGTCGCGTCTCCTCGGGTGCGGTCGACCAGAGACGCGGTGGCGGGCGGTCCTACCCCTGAGGCATGTGAGGGAGGGGGTTGGGGTTGCGACGCAGCGGGGCATCGCCCCGTGCACGGCGCGGCCCCGGCCCCTGACCGAGAATGCCGAACCGCAGGCGCTTTGCCCGGCTTCGGGGAAAGCGGGGGTAGGAGCGGCCGACACCGTGGCTCAGACCGCAGCAACACGAGGAGATGCGGCCGGCACGGGCAGGCAACCGACACATCTCTCCCCACTCTCGTCCTTCGGACATCTCCCCCGCTCCTTTCGGGCTATCTCTTCTCCCCCCCCCCTTCTCCTCTCTCCTCCTCCCTCCCTCCCTCGCTCAGGCGGCTTCGGCCGCCGCCTCCGGGTCAGGCAGGTCGTCCAGGAAGGCCCAGTGGTAGGCGCTCAGCGGACCGAGATCGCCCCACTCCACCTCGCCCGTCTCGTGCAGGGCCCGTAGCTCGTCGGCTGCCGCGGCGACCCGGGCCTCGATCGGATCCACTGGGGACTCTGGCAGGGCGACCGGGAAGAAGGGGGAGCGAGCCCCCTGCCCCGGCTCCGCCAGCAGGGCCACCTGACGGCGCTGGAAGGCCACCATGTGCCGGGCGAGGAAGGCGTCGGTCTTGCTCTGCCCGGCGGCGAAAGCGGCCCGCCGCGCGGTCTGCCCGTAGGCCTGACTGTCGACGGAGGCCACGCGCGGGTGGTCGCGCAGGGCGTGCATGGCCTCGGATTTGACCCCGTAGAGATGCAGCCTCGCCGGGGCGTCCCCGAGCGCCCGATCCAGCGTCTCCACTACGCGCAGCACCCCGTCCGTGCCGCCGACCTGGCGACGGCAGACGCTGCCGACACCGAGCACCGGGGCGTGCTCGACGCCCGGTAGGCGGTCGAGGCAGTGCAGGTAGTGGTCGGGGTGCCAGCCCTGCACCACGGGGGCGAGGCGGTCGGCGATGCCGCGCTCCTCCGCCTCGCGGAGGCAGCGGATGTAGAGCCGCACCGTGCAGGCGATGCGGTCGAGGATCTCGGCGTCGTCGCGGGCGATCTCCGGCTCGACACAGAGATCCATGGCGGAGAACCAGCGCCAGGGGGCTGCGGCAGCGAGGTCCATGTAGGCGGTGACGGTCCAGGGATAGAAGCCGTAGCGGGCCATCGCCACGAAGCCGGCAGAGTCCAGGGTGGCGTCGAGCCCGGCGAGACGCCGTAGCGACCGGTGGTCGAAGCCCACCCAGTCGCGGACGCCGATACGATCCGGGCGCCAGATCGAGAAGGCATTGGCGCTGAGCAGCACCGGCGTCCGTAGGCGCCGGGCAGCAGCGAGGAGAGGCCCGTCCGCGAGGTGCGGCAGGCCGAGCAGGAACTCCGGCACCGTCAGAACAGCGACGGCTGATCGGAGGCCCAATCCGCGGCACGCGGGCGGGACAGCTCGGCGACCGGCGCCTTCTCGGGCTGGTAGCGGGCCTGTAGGCGGTTCAGCAGGGCCCGCTCGCCGGCCTCGGTCTCGCGCGCGAGGGTGGAGCGGAGGCGGGCGACCAGCCCGGCCGAGCGGAGCCGCGCGATCACCGCGCGTTCCAGGTCGGAGAAGGTGAAGGCCGGGCTGCCCCAGCACGGGTGGGCGGTCAGCTCCTCGAGAAAGCGCAGCTTGTCGGCGGTGGAGGTGAAATACTCCGCCCAGAACCCGTGCACGTCGTAGTGCGCGATCAGGCCGAAGTGCTGGCACAGCACGCGGTAGAACTTCAGGGTGAAGCGCTTGCGCGGGAAGTCCTCGGCGATGAAGGCAAGCAGCTGATTGCCGAAAGCGGCCTTGGCCGCGCCGTCATCGAACTTGGTGATGGTGAAGTCCTCCGCTCGCAGCAGCGGGTTCTGAAAGCTGGCGACGGCCATGGCGTTCGGGCCTCCGTGGGGGTTTCTCTGAACCCCTCACGGCGGGCGCGGCGTCGGTGGCCGGGGCAAGGGCGCGCGGCTTCGCGCGGGTGGCGCCAGCCACCTTCCCTTGCGGCGGACGACGCGGCGCGGCAGCACTCTCCTGCTGTTCTTCTCCGCACCGATACGCGCGCTGGGCCGTGTCAGGTGGCTCCGCTGCGGAACACCTTGAGGGCTTCCTCCTCCGGCATGGCGTTCAACCATGCCTTCACCTTCCACTTCACTTTGATCTCCTCCGAGGCCAGGAGCTGCGCCAGCCGATCGGCCGTCAGTGGCTTGGTCTGCATGATGCCGGGGCCATCGGTCAGGGTGTAGAGCGCGCGGTTCTTCAACGAGCGCTTCAGATCACGCCGTGCGATCCAATCCGAAAGCAAATCGTCCACGATCCACTCTGCGTCCTGCACGATCATGTGCGGCTCGCCGCCCGTGGACGTACCGATGTCCACCTGCGGGAGGGTCTTGCCGTAGTCGTCCAGGCGTACCCGCAGGGTGTTCGGCAGCACGTTGGTAGGACCGCCAGTCCCGTGGTTCTGGGCGTAGCCCTCCTTCCTGCCGTCGATCCAGACGTCGGCGTGGAAGTTGCTGGTTTCCTCGCTCAGCTGGGCGCTGTAGCTGACCTTGCGAAGTTCGATCTTCATGGTGGCTTCTCTGCCCCAGAGGCCGCGAGGCGCCGGCTCGGCTGTCGGCCGAGGTGGCATCGCCCGACACCGCGCATCCCGGCCGGTCCGTGGCCCGTTGCAGGGGCAGCACGGATGGGATGGGAACCGATGACCGAGGCGAAGGATGGAAAGGCGATCAAGGTGAACCGGGCGCCGGTGTTGACGCTCTGGGCCGCGGTGGTGGCCGAGCGGCTCGGGCACGACCGGGACGCCGCGATCACGCTGGGCCGGGCCGTCGCCGGGTCGAGTGCCCGCGTGAAGGCCAAGGCCATCGGCATCGCCGAGGACGCGCACGAGGCCGGTGATCTCCGCGACGAGGCGCGCAAGCAGGGTCAGAGCAAGCAGCGGCCCAAGGCCGTGCATCTGCTCGGCCGCGACGTGCCGGTGGTCGAGGAGAAGGGTGCGCTACGCGCGCTGGACCACGACAAGGCGGCATCGCCGAAGGCAGCGGCCGGCTACGTCGAGCGGGCTCTCGGCAAGGATCTCGCTGCCGTCAGGCAGGCGATGGAAGCCCTGGCGGGCTCGATGGAGCCGGAGGAACTGAACCGGATCGGCTTCCGGCTGTACGAGCACTTCCGGCCGGAGGTGCCGGCCGGCGCCAAGGGCTGGGGCGCCAAGGGCGTGCTCGACCTCGGCAAGATCCGCTCAGCCGGTGGCTAATCAGCCACCTGTGCGCGGCGCCTAGCTCTGATCCCAGGCGACGATGGTCAGTCGCTGGTCCGGCGAACAGGCGTCGATCACCGAGGGACGCATGGTGACGTACCAGGCCTTCACGATCGCGGCGGCGGCCAGGTCTGGAACCGCTCGCACTGCGGGAAGAATATGGCGGGCGTCGGCGCTGTAGATCCTGGGATAGCCGTCGGACCGGAGCAGCACCGCGTCGCCGGTTTTCAGTAGCTCCTCGAATGGGTCGATCCCCATGGCGCCGGTGGTCCAGGTCGCCAGGATGGTGTCCCGGTCGAGGTTGCGGTTCCACTCCTCCGGCGTCTGCGTCGTGACGCTGATCTGCCAGCCTGCCATGCCCGTTTCCTTCTCCATCGCCTGGTCCGGACTGTCGCACGGACGCGGCGGACTGGCTGCCGAAAGCGCATCCTCGGCGCGGTCCTGCCCGCGAAGCGGTGCAGGATGGTCTGCCAGAAACGGCGGGTGCGGGCCGCCAGGGCGGGGTGCGGCCGCATCACGCGGCGTCCTGCGGCTGGCGCACGGACAGCGCCACGGCCACCGGCCGCACCCAGATCGGCAGGGTCGAGAGCATGAAGCCCTCCCCCGACCAGGCCAGCAGCAGCGTCCGGCCCATGGTCTCGGCGATGGCCTGGGCGGCGTCGGGCGGCACGGCGTTGCCGATGCGCTCGCGCCAGTCGGCGTCGCTCAGCCCATCCAGCTCGGCCTGCTCCTCGGGGTCGATCAGCGACTGCAGGGCGCACAGCTCGGCCGTGGTGAAGGGGCGGTGCCACGTCCCGTCCAGGGCCCGGATGCGGGCCACCACCCGGTCCGACGCCCCCGGCAGCGTCGGGCGGGGGTCGGCGACGCTCCAGCGGCCGTTGTCGTAGCCGGCCGCCGCGCTGACCGCGCCCGTGGACTGCTGCCACGGCACCACGCCGTAGTGCCCGGCGCCGTAGTAGTCGTCACCCTTCTCGCGCTCCATGCGAGGCCGGGGGTCGGCCACGGCGAAGGTGCCGTTGGAGGGCAGGCTCTCGCCGGCTACAGTGCCGGAGGTGGCGTCCCAGGGCACCACGCCCAGCGCCCCCGAGCGGCGGACCTCGCCGCGCGGGTCGGCCACGCACTGCCCGGTGCCGTGGGCACCGGTCACGGCCCGCCCGGCCCCGTCCCAGGGGACGATGCGGAACTCGTTGGAGTGCTTGGCCGGGCCGGTGTGGCGCGGGTCAGCCACGGCGAAGCCGCCGGCCCCGACCGCGGCCTTGCCGATCACCACCTGCGAGGGCTGGTCGAAGCGCTTCACGCCGTACTGGCCGAAAGCGGCCACGCCGTCGGCGCGGCGGGGGTCGGCGACGCTGTAGGCGCCATTGGACGGGCCGGAACGGCCCGCCACGGTGCCGGCCGGCTCCTCCCAGCGGTTCACGCCCAGCACGCCGCCGCGCCACTCGCCACAGGGGGCGAGGGCGTAGTCGCGCAGCAGCCCGTCCTCGACGGCCAGCTTGCCCAGCGAGCGCCAGTCGCTCCCGGCCTCGACGAAGGCGAGGCGCACCCAGGTCGCCCAGTGCAGCATCGGCACCCGGTGCATCGGCCCCGCGACTGGGTCCCCCGGCAGGGGCATACGCGACAGCACGTCTCCCACCCCGTGCAGCGAGCGCTTCGGCGGCTCGTACAGGAACGGCTTCACCTTGGCGGCGTGCCGGGCGACGAGTAGGAATCTACGGCGCGACTGCGCCAACCCGCCCAACTCTCCGCAATCGTGCGTGGTCTCGGCCACGGCGTAGCCGTAGGCGCGCAGCAGGCCGGAGATCTGGTCCAGCAGGTGCCGCCCGCGCGAAGCGATGCGTGGCACGTTCTCCAGCAGGATCAGCTCTACCGGATCGTCCCGATAAGCCTCAAGCGCCAGCCAGATGCCGCGCAGCGTCAGGCGGTTCAGCGCCTGATACTTCCTGGTCTTGCTCTTGGTCTCCGAGAGCAAGCCGGAAAAGCCTTTGCAGGGCGGGCTGGTGAACAGGACGTTCGGGCGCTCGTGGCCGAAGGCCGCGCGCACGTCGTCCACGGTGGCCTCGCGCCAACCGATCGGCGGCTCCTTGCCGTGGAAGTCGCGGTACTGCTCGCGGTCGAACAGGTCCATGCAGGTGCCGGGCACCCCGGCCAGGCGGCCGAAGTCGCGGATCGCCGCGGCGTCGACGTCGGTGCCGCCGAGGCAGCGAAAGCTGGCGGACAGGTTGCCCACCCGCGAGGTGGCGCGATTGAAGCCGCGGGCTCCCCCGCCGAGGCCGGCGAACAGGTGGGCGTGCAGGATGGTGGCGTGGCCGTGCTCGGAGATCATGGCGCGAGGCTCCAGAAACGCGAACGGCAGGGCCTGGGCCCTGCCGCACGCGACGTCGGTGATGGACTGGGGGTGTGGGGTGAGGCGCCGCGGCGCGCCGGGTTCAGTGCAGCGTGGGCAGAACCGGCGCCCGCGGGAGCGCAGCCGCGCGGCGCATCCCCTCCTCAGCCAGCTGTCGTGCGATCGGCAACACCGGCGCGAGCCCGGCCATCCGGGGCGTCAGCTCGGCGAGATCCGCGCCGGGGTGCAGCCGCTCGAACGCCTCGACAGCCTCGACCTCGTTGCTGGCCTGCACGGTGCCGGTGACGGCATCACCGGCCGGCGTCGCGCCCCGGTAACTCCACTCCAGTCGGAGCGGCTCAACCGGCTCGGCCGGCGCGGCGTCGAGGCGCTGCACCGGGCCGACGAAGAGATCCAGTCCCTTGCGGCAGACCAGCACGTCGAGCCGGGTGTGCAGCATCTCGGTCGAGCACGCGCGCGCCTCGGCGAGGTCATCGCCGGCGATGGCCAATGCGTCGAGCAGCGCGGCACGGCTGTTCGGGCTTTCCCGCACGATCAACTTGTGGACGCAGGCCCAGCGCTGAACGACGCCCGGGTTCGCCTGACGGCGCGGGCCGCTCTCGGACTGGCCGACCGACCAGCCCCAGCCGTGGTCGTTGGCGCTGACCTCGACCACCAGGGCCGGGCGTTCGGCATGGCGGAAGGCATGGCCAGTGCCGGGGAAGCCCTGGATCGGGCTCCAGCCGTCGGTGGACAGGCCGAGGTCCTCGGCCGCCGAGCGCAGGGCGCGCTCAACCAGGGTGCTCATGGGGGTCAACTCCCGTAGGGGATGCGGTGCGCCGGGGACGAACCGTCTGTTCCGGTCTTCTCGTCCTCGACCCCTCCCCCGCGGGCGTGCCCGGCACACGGGGGCAAGGGCGAGCGGAGCGAGGGAGCGCAGCGACGCACCCTTGCGGCCGGGGGGCGGGCGCGGCAGGCGCTTCCGGGTCCTTTTCTCCTCCCCGTTTCTCCTGCTCCAGCCCCTCTCCGTGGATCCTTACGTGGCCCGCCAAAGGCGGCGCATGGTCCCGCCGAGATAGGCGAAGGCGAGCATCCCCACGGCCATCAGCACCGCGCCGAAGATCCCGAAGAACCACGCCGTGGTTGTCATCAGGGCGCCCGGGTCGGCCAGGTGGTCGCAGATCTCCTCTTCCGAGCGCCACGGACTGGCAGCCGCACCGGCGGCGGGCAGGCCCTGCCGAGGCAGGTTGGCGCAGGCTTCCCGAAGCAGGGACGCGCTCGCACGAACCTGCGCGGCCGCTGCCGAGGTGGTCTCCAGCACAGGCTGAGCCTGCGAGACCGAGGGGAGGCAAAGAGCGGCGAGGACCGGAAGCATGTGGCGGCAGACGCGCATGAGGAAGATTCCTTGATGGGCTTGTACCGCTCTCGATCGGGAAGATCGGCGCGAACGGAAAACCGGAGGGCCGTTCCGTCAGGGTTCGCGTCGGCAGACGACGTACTGGGCACCCCCGAACGCCTCGCACCAGGCCGAGCGCGCGGTCTTGTAGCTGTCGTCCATGCCGTCGAAATGGCCGCCCTGGAACGGCATGGCCACGGTCTCGATGGCCTTCTGCTCCGGCCCGCCGGGCCAGCGGACGTAGATCGAGCCGTGGTCGGTGTTGCGTACGGAGAAGCGCACACCCGGGAAAGACTGCCGTAGCTGGACGCGGATGTTGGCAGCCGCCAGCTTGCCGCTGTGCCGGTCGTCACCCTGTCGCAGGCGGGCATGCTCGGGTGCATGGCGCAACCGGTGCAGCTCGGCGGCGTGCGCCTCGTCGGCGGCCGCCTTCTCGGCCGCCCGGCGGGCGTCCTCGGCTTCGGCGTGGACGATCGCCGCAGCAATCTCGGCGGCGTTGCCGCAACCGCCGAGCAGGCGCCAGCCCGAGCCACGTAGGATGGCCTCGGGCAACCGGAGGGTGAAGGAGCCGGACAGGAAGACGATGTCGTAGGTCTGCCGCCCGCCGGTCTGGGCGAGGCCGCCCAGCACCGGGCGCAGCGGAGCAGGCCGGGGATCGTCGTGGACCGCGAACACGAAGCCTTCGCCGCGGTCGTAGAGCCTGGTCGAAACGCGCGTGCCGATGCCGATCATGACCGGGGCGGTGGTTGCGGCCACCGGGGCAAGGCGGGCATTCGGGAAAGCGAGGACGGTGTTCACGGCGGTGATCCTTCTGCTGTGTCTCGCTTCTCCGAGACCTCAGCCGAGGGCCGCGCTGACCCGGGCGGGGCAAGGGCGCGCTCGCGCGGGCGTCAGCCCCTGCCCTTGCGGCGGCCGGGGTGGCGCGGCAGGCCCATCCTATCCTCCCCTCTCCCCTCCTTCCTGGGCTATGCTGCCCTCTCCATCAGCCTTCGATGCCGTGACCCTTTCCGAAGCCCTTGCCACCCCGATCGTCGATCTCCGGTCCTTCTGGCTGGAGGCGCGCTGCTGCGGCCGACATCGGTCGCCGATGTGGTTCCACGCTGCGAAACGGCCACGCGACCTGCTGTCCGATTTCGCCTTCGAGTACGCCTGCCCGGAGTGCGGGGTGATGCCGGCGCTCACTCTGCTGCGCTCGGAGCGCACCGGAGCGCCGGCCCAGGGCTGGCGGCTTCATGTGTGCGAGGTGTTCGATGACTGAGGTTTCGCGCGAGCACGCCGCACGCTAGAATCCAGCAATGTCAAAGCGCTTCCTCACCGACGTCATCCAGCAATCCAGTGACCTGAACGGCGTGACGTCCGGCCGCCTGGCGGCCGACATCATCGCCGCGATCAAGACCGAGATCATCGAGAACGGCCGCTTCTCGCTGCCCGACTTCGGCTCCTTCACGGTGCGCGAAACGCCGAAGCGCTCGGCGCTGAACCCGCGCACCGGCGAGAAGGTGGCGGTGAAGGCCGGGGCGACGGTGAAGTTCAAAGCCTCGCCCTCGCTCAAGCTGGCGGCCTTCGCCGGGGCCAAGAAGGCCAAGCGCAAGGCGACGAAGGCCGCCAAGGGCGACTGATCGCGCATCCATTGCGCGGTTTGCCGCCGGCCGAAGCCGGCGGCGCCCGCCGTCAGGCGGGTTTGCGATCGTCGGCGCGCTCGCTCTCGCGCTTCCAGCCGAGTTCCAGCTTCACGAAGCCCGGAATGGAGAGGGTGAGACTGGCGCTGATGGTGGTCTTGCCGGTGAGGTGCCGCAGCAGGCGGCGGATGGTGCGCCCGGCGCTGCGGGTCAGGGTCTTGAGATAGGTCGCGGTCTTCATGGTGTCGCTCCGTCGTATGGTTCTGCCGTGATCGGCGGAGACGACAGGCGGACCATCGCGGGGCGCGTCACCCCGAAGGGGGCGAAACAACGTGGAGGACCGTTAGGTTGAAGCGGCCCGCGATGGTCCGCAGGCTCCGCTCACATATCATGGTGGGACTATTCGGCCGAGCAGAAGCCGTGTGGGACGGGACTGAGAACAATCCCAGCTTCGGCGCTGCCTATCTGACGTATTGTAGACAGCTAAGCTCAGGCCGCCGCTGGGAGGGGGTAGCTATCTCTGCACCCGACCCTTCCACGACCTTGGCGCTCGCCGACGCAAAGTCGGACGTGGAAGGAGAAGCAGACATTGCGTCATCGCAGATACAAGCGGCTGCTTCGATTCGTCACCCGACCCGATGGCCATCACTGGAGGGCGACCGATGTGCTTGCGGCTGACAGGCCGCGAGGTGTGGCATCGCGTATCAGCGTTACCCGCTTGATTGCTTCTCGTCCGGCACACCGCTCGTCGTTGGCGCGGCTAGCCGGCCATCTGTCAACCGCTCCAGCGTCCCCACAAGGCTTTGGGCCATGGGTGACCAGCGGCTGAACGAGGCGCGCGACAGCGTCGTCTGTTCAAACGTCTCGTTCACTCTGGCCAGATCGCTCAAATTTCTAGCAAAGGTTAACAGCTCGTCATCCTCACTGGTGGAGGTAGCTTCAATGTAGGCGGCGAGCGTGAGGAGGCCTTCGATTGCGACGGGAATGCCGTCAGCATTGAATCCTTGAGTGGCGGTGCGCAATTCGGTCAGAGAACGCCGCCATTCGCGAATGGCGCTAGCTTGAGCCTCGCCCTTGATGCGTCGATGGACAACTGCGTCGGCAAGGAGGTGGAGCCGTTCCGGCGCTTGGTCAAGCCAGCGGTCGATGATCGGCATGGCAACCTGCGTCGGAGACCGAGAGATCGTGCGGGCATCGGCGGCAATCGTCGTAATCCGGCCGGGACGATAGCCGAGCTCCTCGCAAATCTCCCTTTGCAGGAATCGCAGTTCGGCGATGTTGATCGGCCACCAGCGTTCGAACTCCTGTGCGCGATAGAAGGCGATCGCATCAACAACTATCCGGCTGGCGTCGGCATCCCTTCGGCGAAACTCCACCAGGCAGAAGGAAGCGAACTCCTCTCCGGCGCCGTCTGGGGCGAAGTCTCGGAACGGATCGACGAGTACTGCTACGGCGCGCGTGCTCGGCTTGACCCGCAGAAGCGCGATTATACGCGCGATCTGATCGATCTTGCCCCCGTAGCGGCGTAGGCGCGCTCCGTGCAAGTATGGGATGCGCGGTTCTAGCTGCGATCGATCGAGCTGCCACCATTCGACCAACTCGCGTAGCCAAGTCTGGCGCTCATCGCCTTGCAGATTGTCGGGAACGGCGTATGCGGTTGGCAGCGGGAGAGTTCTGCCGTCATCGTCAGGCAAGTCCAAATGCACAATGAGTATACCGCGTCTCGCGTCTGTTCGAGCAACGGCGAGAGCGCGCGCGTAGACCTCGTCAAGGTTGGAACCCTCGACGGTCACAGGCGCGTCGGGAGACACGACAACGGTTTCCGCCGGACGAACGCCGGTTGTCCAGAGGCGGCGCAGGATTGGGCTCGGTCGAAGATCCTCTGTCCCCGATCTTGGAAGCGGTATCGGCTCAATTTTCACTTCGGGCGTGTGGGGCAACCCGTCGAGCGAGATCAGTCGCACCGCATCGGTCTCCTGTCCGACCCCGAAGGTTGCACCCGATATGACAAGGACGCGGTGCATGTCGTCGGCATCGTTGGTGTAAATGTGGTCGAAGTAGGTCGCGGGTTCGTGTTTGTGACCATGAACGACGACACCGACGCCGCTCCCACTCAGCCAAGCGCGTACCTGCTCGAGGTTGGATATGTCGGCGAAGGGTTTGAGTTCCTCGCGCAGGCTGGGTGAGCGGAGATGATGGTGCATCACCGCAATCTTGAGCTGACGGCCGCGGTCCGGTTGCGGTGTGGACGCGACAATCATGCGCAGTGCTTCCAATTGCTGGTCGGAAACGCGGGCCATGTCGTAGCGAGCCAAGGCCTGAAGCTGCGACCTCAGCTTTGCCGCGACGGCTGTGTCGTCGGCTGCAATCGTATCGGGTATCCCGTCCCAAAAACTCCGCAGAGGCTCCGGTAGGTTCGACGTGACGTGCGACCAGTTGCTGGTGTTGACCGGGTAGACTGCCCAACTTCGGTCGGCAGCGACCAATCGGTGACGATCAAGCGCGGATGCCGGCGAGGTATCAATGCCGTCGAGCCATGGCACCACGCAGCTGTGGCCGCGCCAAACGCGAGAGAAGCTCTCGTATCGCAGCGGCGAACCTGGCGCGGCGTCCTGCGGCACGTCATGGTTGCCTGGCACAGCGACAATTTTCTCCGCCGCTACGCCGAGGTGGTCTGTCACGAGTTGGTAAACCAGTTCATGCCCACCGGCTGCGCCTCGACTTTGCGCGTCGCCAGAGAAAAGCACGCCGTCGAGAAGGCGCTCTTCAGCTGTCAGTCGCTCGGCCAGACGCTGGAAGAGAAGGCGAAGCACATCTTCCCGCGTGCCGGTCGGGATATCAGGAATGTCGACTTTACGATCGTCCCGCCTAAACGTCTCGCCAGCGGCGGACACATGAGGATCGGTGATGTGAAGGAAGGTTGCCCGGTCAGCCATACCCCTATCTAGCGGGCCCTTGCGGACCGGAACATCATCTGAAGAGGGCAGCCCCATGTAAGTCCCGTAAGCGAAATAGCTTGCATGTCGGCAAATCCGACATTACAAGACGGCCTGGGTCTCAGAAGGACACACCATGTCGGTCGGTACGCTGGTGCCACCTCCTAATGTGGTTGCGATTCCCGTCTTCCAGGCCGCCGCCATCGAAGCGGACCTGCGCTCTGAGCTGATCGAGGCGATCAAGGCCGAAGCCATGATCAAGGGCGTAACACTGCCAGTGGCAGCCAACGCCATCGCGCAGACCCCCTTTCAGGTGGACTCTCTGATCGTGGTTTCGATCCTCCATGTGGTCGAGCCGCTTGTCGGGTTCGAACTGCCAGAGAGCGTCGTGCGAACCGGCGGCTATGCCTCGGTCGAGCAGGCGGTCGGCCAGCTGCTGCCGCAGATCGAAGCTCAGTGGAAGAAATGCCAGGGATTGAAGCCATGACGCAGGCCGCATTGAAGCAGGACAGCGACGAGGACGAGCGGCGTCAGTTGGGTGATCGTCTCCGCGAGGCCCGCAAGTATCTTGGGCTAAAGCAGGAGGAGGTCGCGACGTACCTCAAGATCCCTCGGACGGCACTTACCGACATTGAGAGCGGGCAACGGCGCGTGGAAGCGCTTGAGCTGACCCGACTCGCCAAGCTCTACCGTCAGCCGGCGGCGTTCTTCACCGGTGAGGACGAGGTGGCTGCGAGCCTGCCAGTCGACGTGGCGCACTTGGCGCGTCGGGCGGCCGCACTCTCGCACGAGGATCGCGACGAGCTAGGCCGCTTCGCCGACTATCTCCGGTCGCGCTCGCGCGTCGAACAGGGCTGACGCGCATGGCGGCGGTCGATTATGCGGGAGCGGTGCGCGCCGGGACGCAGGCTGCGGCGCGCCTTCACCAGCGGATCGACCTGCGCACGGCTGTCGAGGCACGAGGCGGCAATATCGATGTGTTCAGCGCAATCCAGGCGCTCGACCTGCCGCTGCTACTGCGGCCATTGAACAGCCTGCTCGGCGCCTACCTGAGCGATCCCGCACCGGGAGTGTTGGTCACCACACAGCGGCCAATGGCGATCCAGCGGTTCACCGCCGCCCACGAGCTCGGCCATTTTACCATGCGGCACGAGCCGAGTCTCGACGACGACAGTATTCTGCGGCGGATGCCCATGGCTGGGGCGCCCAAGGAGGACTTCCAGGAGGTTGAGGCGGACGCCTTTGCCGTTAACTTCATGATGCCGCGATGGCTGATCCAGTGGCATGCCGCCCGGCAGGGCTGGACGGTGGCAGACTTCCACCGGCCGAACCGGGTCTATCAGCTCGCGCTGAGGCTCGGCGCCAGCTACGAAGCGACCTGCTGGACGCTAGTTCGTCATCGCCTAGTCACGGCGGCGCTCGCCCGCGAGCTACAGCAGACGCAGCCACGTGAGCTGAAGGTCGCCCTGCTCGAAGGTTACCGGCCGCAGGACTATCGCGGCGATGTCTGGCTGCTGACCGAGCGTGATGCGGGGACGCGCATCGACGGCAGTCGCAATGACCTCTTTGTGCTCCGACTGAAGGAGCATAGCGGCGGCGGCTATCTCTGGAACATTGATCAGCTTGCCGCGAGCGGGTTCGCGATTGTTCGCGACGCGCTTGAGGCGATTGATGGCGACGGTATCGGTGGCCCGGTCATCCGCCGCGTGACCGCCGCTCCTGAGGAAGTCGGGCGCGGCATGCTGCAGCTTGATGAGCGGCGACCGTGGGAGCCTGAGCCGCCGCTTTCCCGCTTGCAGCTCGACTTCGACCTGACGGGCCCAGAAGAGGAAGGCTTGTCTCGGGCCGAACGGCGGAGGCTGCTTGAAGCCGCATGACTCTGATTACGGTTCAGAAAGATCTCCGGGCTGAGCTCGGCGAAGCTCGCAACCAGGGATCACGACCGACGTGCCTCGCTTTTGCGGCCAGCGACGCCCACGCCGCCTTGCGGCCTGGATGGTCACCGCTATCGTGCGAGTTCGCCTTCTATCACGCTCAACGCCTTGGCGGGCGCTCACCCGACAGTGGCGCGACGGTCCCCGACATGCTTGCGGTGCTCCGTCAGGAGGGGCAACCTGAGGAGAGCGGCTGGCCGTATCTGCCCACGACGCCGACGGACGTGACGGTTTGGCAGCCACCTGCCTTGACTGGTCCGTTGTTCGGCCGCGCCGGCACTGCCTACCCATGCGTGATTGATGGGCTTATTGGCAAGCTTGATCGTGATTCTCCAGTGATCTTGTTGCTGATGCTATCGCGCTCGTTCTACGCGCCAACCGCCGACGCGGTGGTTCGTCCTGCACCCGGCGAAATACCGGAGCCCGCACGACGGCATGCAGTTCTCGCTGTCGCGCACGGGAGCGTCGATGGAGAGCGCGCGATCCTCGTTCGCAACAGTTGGGGTCTGGGTTGGGGCGCGGTGGGGCATGCTTGGCTGACCGAGACCTTCATCGCGCCGCGCCTGTTCGGGGCGGCGCTACTGACGGAGAATATCGATGTATCTGCCCGTTCCGCCGCAGCTTGACTGCGCCGCGGCATGGCGGAACGCGGTGCGCGCCGTCGATGCCGCACCCGGCCACCAAGCTTACAACGTCATCATCGACGTCTCCGATCCCTTGGCGAATGCTACCGTCGCGCATCCTGGCATCGCCGCAGTTGACGCCTTTCTGACGCCTCGCGCAAAACCGGTTGACACGGTCGCAAACACCATTTTCCCGGCCTCCCTCTACATGCGGCACGGCGCTCCGGCATTCTTCGATGTCTTCGCGGAGCGCGTGCTGCCGAAGGTACGGCGGGGCGAGCGCTGGTCTGGCTACTATTTTGAGCGCATGACAAATTTTCCTGTTCTGGCGGGAGATCCTCCAAACCAGCTTTGGGAAATCGTCACACGCATGAGGAACGACAGCGTGAAGGCGCTGAACAAGTTTGAGCTGTCGCTATTCGATCCTGTCCGGGATGTTGATAACTCTCCTTATGGCGGTCAGTGCCTCAGCTTCTTGAGCTTCAAGGTCGTACCTGGCACTCCGCGCAAGCTGATCCTGACTGCCCAATACCGGAACCACTATTATGTCGAGAAGCTGCTTGGCAATTTGATCGGACTGGGTCGCCTGATGAGCTTTGTTGCGCGTGAGGCAGGGCTAGCGGTGGGGCCGCTGACCGTCGTCTCGACTCATGCCACGATTGACCAACCAGGCGGCGCGAGCCGCACCGAACTCAAGAAGCTCTTGGAACAATTTGATCAGATGATGGTCCCGCTGGCAGTGTGAGACGCAAGCGGCAGCTCAGGTGCGACATCGTCGTTAACTAGGCCATAGATGGCATGGACGCCGGCGATGAACTCGGTTTGCCCGCCATAACTCGGATGCCGGACGGTCATCACCGGGGTGTTGATCCCGGCGAGTGCCAAACTGGCATCACGACCGATCGCAATAATGCGCCGTGGCGCGACCATCGAGATTAAGGCAGTCAGGAACGGCCAAGTGGCATCGCGTTCGGCCCGGCTGTGGCAACGATTGGTGAGTGGATTGTTGTCCTCATGCGGATGCAGCGGGAAGATGTTCCATAGCACGACGGGGGCGCCGACCCGTGTGAGCACCCGCCAGACCACGGCTGCCGTTCGTTCGGCGACCGCAGGCCCGTGGGTTGCTCGGTCGAGTGCAACTCCGCCCATCAGCGTGCTGGCTGAAGTCAGATGGATTTCGTCGGTCAGCGGAACTCCGGTTCGCCTGCCTCCGCGGTAGCCGAGATCGCGAGCGATCCAGATGGTGTCGACGCGCGCCTCGATCGCGGCTTCGAGACAATGAATGAGATTGCGCTTGCGTACATGAGCAGCATCGATGCGGTCATAAAGGGCGCAGTGGTCACTATAGGGGTTGAATACGGCCTTCAGCGAGGTGCTGGCGAGCGCGTTAGCGAACGTGCGCGGAGTTTTCACGAGAGAGGCTCGATCATCATTTGATGGCTATCCATGTCGAGGAGAAGGCGCCCGCGACGATGTTCGCGCAGGAAGCGGAATGCTGCGTAGCCCTGAAGGATGGCATCCTCCCAGAGCCACAGCGGGCAACGCTCCGCTTCATAGCCTGCGGCGAACTGGCGGACGTGTTTTAGAAGGTCGAATGGGAGGTCGCCTGGCTTCATGCCGGCGAACAGGTCGAGCTCCAGCGCCTGCCCAAAAATCCAGGTGGTGATGCCTTCTTCGATTAGTGTCGCGCGCGCACCATCTTGCGCTTCATCGACCTTAGGAGCGGATTTTCGTTTTAAGCGGAGGAGCGCACGGATGACGGGTGACCAGCTCAGCACCGCAACGTACGCGTAATGGAACACGTCGTGGAAGCGGTAATCGTCGGCTGTCATAGCATTATCGGTCAGTCGATCGCCGATGTTGATGCCGTTGCAGCGCTGGAAGACGTAAGTGCGGCCGCGAACCTGCCGCTCAAATATCTCTACGGCGAGTCTACGCGGCAGCCGTTCTTCCGGTTCAGCGGTCGCATCGAGAGGCTCGGGAAAGTGGCGTTCGCGCGGCCAGCGGTCATCAATCTTGGCTAGATTCTTGATGGCTGCAGCCTCCAACGTCACACCGGCTTCGTCAGCGGCTTGTATGAGGGCTCTCGCTACACCTGCGAGGCGGCTGACCGTAATTGCGCTCCGGCCGCCGTTCTCGCTGACGAGCAAGCCAACCTGGCCTGCCAATTTCAGCAAAGTGCGTTCAAATGCTGCCGTAGGTTCACCAGCCCGCGGCATGATCGGAGGCTGGAGGGCGGCGAGTGTCAGTTCGCCATTGACTTGATGCACGCGCTCGGGCGCAGCTGCTGCAAATACGTCCGATAGTGGCGCGCCCGTCCGCGAAGCGACCGCAGCAAGATACCAGAGTACGTCGCCGAGTTCCTCGACCACAGCGCTGGCGTAGCCACGATAGGAGATGCGGTCGCGCTGTTTCTTCTTGACCTCGCTGAGCAGGCTACCGGTTTCGCCAAAGAGGCCGAGCAGCGGAAACGCAAGCGAACCGCCATCGCTATGTTGGTCAGATAGGCTGGCCTGAGCAGCGTAATCAGCAATGCTAAGAGGTCGAAATTCGGGAGTCGTTTCGGTCAATTTTCGCCCCCCCATAGCAGGCTGTCTGCTCTCGGCCAACTGTACCATATTAGATGGCCTCTATGTCCGCTTTTAGATGATTTCAGGGCCTCAATGTAGGGCAGTCGAACTTCCGCAATCCACCCTGTGCAGCGGTAGACCAGTTAAGACGGATGCGGGCGGAACCGCTTCGCCGGTCGCCCCCTCATGGCTCGGCGACCCCCATCTCCTAGGCAACCTCGGTGATGGCCTCGTTCGCGGCGTCACCGGGATGGGCTCCGTCGTCGTAGGCGTCCCGCCAGAGGTGATCGGGCAGGTCCATCAGGCCGACCATGACGCGGCCCGAGATGCGGGCGTTGACCACGCGCAGGAAGCCGTAGAAGCCGAGATGCCCCCCGGCGTACTCGAACAGGCTGTCGTGGGTGTCCCGGGCACCCGGTGTGTGGTGGATCGGTTCCTTGCCGGCGAGTTGAAACGGCTCGGCGGCCGAGCCGCGCGCGGCGACGGCAGTGAAGGCCATGGGGCTTCCTCGGGTCGGGTGATCTGGAGAGAGGGAGCCCGGCCTCCTGGCCGGGCCGCGTCGGTTAGGCGGTGTGCGCCGCGGGCACCCCGGCCTCGCCGGGCGGCGGCATGACGCCGGCATCGGGGCCTTCCTCCTCGTTGCCGTCGAGCAGATGCTCGGGGTTCTCGATCCCCTCCTCGTCCTCGGCACCGTCGTCAGCGGCGTGGCCACCTCGCCGCAGGGTGGCCATCTCGGCCTCCCGGGCGCGGTCGGCCTCCGCCTGACGCCGCTCCTCGTCGGTGAAATCGAACCGCACCAGCGGGTGCAGGAAGGTCCGACCCTTCAGCTGCTCGACGATGGCCGCGCGGGTGGCCTTGCCGGTGGGACGTGGCAGCACGCTGGTGGCGGTGGCGGTGCGCTCGATCGCCGCCTTGCTGAGGTTGCCGAGGAACTCCTCGGTGGCCGTGGTCGGCAAGTAGGCATCGGCGTCCACGGCAATGCCGGCGACGCGCGCGACCGTGCCGGAGGAAGAGAAGCCGACCCGGCAGGACAACGCTTGGCGCAGCATACCGCGCGCGGCGGTGCGCAGCGTGGCCGGGTCGGTGGTCAGCACGCCGCCCTCGGTGATCGAGGCGGCCAGCGAGCCGCGCTCGCCGCTGCCGACGTCATTGCCATGGGCCCCGGAGCGGACGCTGACGTTCTTCCCGGCAAAGGCCAGCACCAGCAGGCCGATCAAGGCGTCGTCGCCGATTTCGGCTTCGGCGAAAGCGGTGTGCAGGGCCTCGGTGCGGAGGTCGCCGACCATGGCCTCGCCCTTCTGGGTGAGGTCGGGCCGCACGGCCTTAGGTGCCACGTAGTCCTCACCCGTCCCGGTGCCGGACGACGTGCGGCGCGATGCCGGCTCGGGCACCTGGAAGATGATCTGCTTCACCTCGAAGCTGCGCGGGTCGATGTAGCAGCCGATGGTGTCGTCCTTGCCGGCCTTGTCTCGGTAGCTGCGCTGGGCCCGTGGGGGTAGCGTGGGCGAGCCCCACTGATCGACGGCCAGCAGTACCCCCTTGGCGGGCAAGTTGTTCTCCAGCCACGACATCTGCGCCTGCGCAAAGGCCTCGACATCGGTGGTGAAGCGGCTCTCGGTGCCGCCGGGGGCGAACAGGTCGTCGAGCCAGACGACGTTGAATGCTTCGCGCTCGGCCTCGCCGAACTTGGCCGCGGTGTAGAAGATGCGTCGCTTGTCCAGCCCGTGCGAGATCATGTGCCAGTTGGCGTGCTCGTTCCGCTTCGGCTTCTGCGACTTCCACACCGAGGCCTGCTCCTCGGCCGAGGCGAGGCCGATGGTGCGGAGCTGCTGCTCGGTGGGCATGTCGCCGCGCGCCATCTGCGTCAGCATGGCCGGCAGGATATGCGTCATGTGTCGCAGCACGTTCACACGGCGCACCGACATATTCATCGCGGTGGCGATGGCCTCCGGGGTCCAGTCCTCGCTGACCAGGGCCTCGACCGCGCGCCACTGATCGACCGGATTCATGCCGGCGCGAACCATGTTCTCGGCGAAGGCGCGCACGCCGTCGGCCCCGGCCACGGCGTCGTCGCCGTCCTCGCGGATCAGGACGTGGATGCTCCCCAGCTTGGCCTTGATGGCCACGTCGCGACGACGGTGGCCGGCGATCAGCACCACCTCGCCGTCGCGCTCGCGCGCGGTGGGCGGCTGCAGGATGCCGACGGCCTGCACGTTGGCCAGCAGGATCGCGTCCGCCTCCGGCCCGGCCGTGGTGCGGCGGGGGTTCTCGGGGTTGTCGCGCAGTTTCTTCGGGTCGATCTCGATGAGCTTCATGGTCGGGGTTCCCGCTCCGCAGAGGTTCCTGTCTCCCCATTCCTGGGTTGACCCCTCCCCGGCAGCGATCGGACGGGCTCCGGCACCACGGCGGGCGAGCGGCCCTGCCCCGGCGCGGGACGCGGCCCGCATAGCGGGGTGCGGCCTAGCGGGGCCGGGCTGCGCAGGCGGCCGTGGAGCGAAGCGGTGCCGGGGCCCGTCCGGGTGCGACCGCTTCTCCCCCCCTCCTCTCCATACCTCCTCAAACCTTCATGCTGCGTTGCACAAATTAACTTGCTCCTCGGACGCACCAGCCTGTTTTGTGCAGCGCAGCAACCGGCTTGGCCGATGCTGCATTCTTGGACGTTTCCTCCCTAAACTCGGGCGGCACCTTTGGGCGCCGCCCTTCTTTTTGGCTTGATGTCAGGCCGCGGCGGAGAGTGTCTCCTCCTTCCCGGTCAGGGCCAGGGAAGCCTCCAGCTCGGCCATCTCGGCGCGCTTGGCATCAAGGTCGGGCTGGAACTCGAAGCCCTCGCCGAGCCGCGCCTCGTAGGCCGGCAACTGCCGCTCGGCCTCCGTCAGCTTGCGGCGGTGCTCGGCCAGTTCCGCCTCGAAGCGCCCGAGATCGTATTCCAGCCGCGATACCAGCCCCAGGGCGGTGAGGTCGTCCTCGACCCGCACCTCGTGCTCGCCGCCGGCGCGGGTGAGCAGCAGGTGGATCTCCAGGTCCGCGCCCTGGCGGTAGCGGCGGGCTTCCAGCTTCAGCGGGAAGCCGCCGATCTGCCCGAGATCCCAGTCGCCCTTGCGGCCCTCGAACTGCACGGTGCGGATGAACTTCAGCAGGGCAGCGCCGGCCACCTTGCGCTCCGGGAAGTCACGGCCCTCCACCTCCATGCGGAAGTCGTCGCCCCGGGTGGAGACGCGCTGCGCCAGATCCACCTCGGCGTCGGCGATGGCCTGGGTGGCCCGCCCGATGGTCGAGCGCGCCTCGGCCACCCGCCGCCGCACGGCGTGCTGGTCGTCGAAGTGCGCCGCGCGCAGGCGGTCGAGGCGGGCCAACTCGGCTTCCAGCCCGGCCTTCTGCATCAGGCGGGGGTCGCCGGAGGCGATGGCCTTGGCCATGGCGAACTGGTTCGCCTGGCTGCCCACGTCCTCCAGCCGGCGGATCGAGCGGTCCCCGCCGAGCGCCGCGGCGATGAAGCGGGCCTTGCGCTCGTTGTTCTGCCACATCTGGGCGTCCATCGAGCCCAGCGTGGCGTAGGCGTAGAGGCCGATCTCCTCGTTCTGGTTGCCCTGGCGCTCGATGCGCCCCTCGCGCTGCTCGATCTCGGACGGCAGCCAGGGCACGTCGAGGTGATGCAGGGCGGCCAGGCGGCGCTGGGCGTTCACGCCGGTGCCCATAGTGGCCGACGATCCCAGCAGGAAGTCCATCTGGCCGTTGTTCATGGCGTTGAACAGCGACTGCTTGGCCTCGGACTTCTTGGTGTCCTGCATGAAGGCGATGCGCTCGGCCGGCACACCGCGGGCGATCAGCCCCTCGCGGATCCAGCGGTAGGCCGAGAAGCCGCGCGTCGCCAGTGCTCCCTCGGTTCCGAGGTCCGAGAAGATCATCTGCGTGGCGCCGGGCACCGGGTGCGGCGAGCCGTCCGGCTTGCGGAAGCGCCGGTCGCGGGTCTCCGACCAGATGCGGAAGGCGTTGTCGATGAGCAAGTTAAGCTTGTTCTCGGGCTCGTTGTCCTGCTCGGGCACCACGAAACGCAGGTCGATGGCGGCGTGCCGGCCGTCGGTGATGACGGACAGCAGGATGTCCTGCCCCTTCTCGGGCTTGCCCTTGCGCTCCTCGATGGCCTTGATCCGCGCCGCCAGGGTGCGCTGGTAGGCCTTGAAGGCCGGGCTGGCGGGGGCGGTGATGATCTGGCGCTTGCCGCCGGTGATCGACGGCAGCTTCAGGTACTGCCGCAGGTCGTCCTTCGACACCACGTCCGCGACGGTGCGGAACATGGCGATCAGGTCGGCGACGTTGACGAACTCCGAGAAGCGCGTCACCGGCTTGTAGTTACCGGAGGGCTGCAGTTCCAACTCGGTGCGCGTGTCGCCGAAGTTGGAGGCCCAGGCGTCGAACTCCTGGATGCCGCGCTCCTCCAGCATCTCGGGCTGTATGAAGCGCTGCAGCGTGAACATCTCGCCCAAGGTGTTGGTGATCGGCGTGCCGGAAGCCAGGATCAACGCCCGGCTCGGGTTGATCGTACCGATGAAGCGCGACTTCACGAACAGGTCCCACGCCCGCTGCGAGCCGTCCGGGGCGATGCCTTTCAGGCCGCCCATGTTGGTGGCGAAGGACAGCTTGCGGAACTCCTGCGCCTCGTCGGCGATCACCTGATCCACACCGATCTCGGCGATGGTCAGCATGTCGTCCTTCGTCGTCGAGAGGCCGTCCAGCTTCTCCTGCATCCCCTCCTTCATGCGCTCGATGCGCTTGCGGGCGATGCGGTCGTCACCGTCGAGCCGCTCCAGCAAGGCGGAGTAGGCATCGAGCTGCTGCTGCACGAGGCCGCGCTCGAACTCGGCCGGAGTGGCGATGAACTTGAAGGCCGAGTGGGTGATGATGATGCAGTCCCAGTTGGCCGTCGCCGCCCGGGCCAGGAAGCGGCCGCGCTTGTCCTTGGTGAAGTTGGTCTCGTCGGCCACCAGGATGCGGGCGCCCGGATAGAGCTGCAGGAACTCGCGCGAGGCCTGGGCCAGGCAGTGGCCCGGCACGGTCAGCATGGCCTTGCCGATCAGGCCGAGGCGCTTCTGCTCCATGATCGCCGCGGCGATGGTGAAAGTCTTCCCCGCCCCGACGGCGTGGGCGATGTAGGTCTGGCCGGAGGCGACGATGCGCCAGATCACCCGCTTCTGGTGCGGGCGCAGCCCGATCACCGAGGAGGCGCCGGGCAGCTGCAGGTGCTCGCCGGAGAAGTGCCGCGGCACCAGGCTGTTGAAAGCGTCGTTGTATAGGCGGACCAGCCGCTCGGCGCGGTCGCTGTCGGTCCACACCCAGCGCTCGAAGGCACCCTTGATCTTGGCCAGCTTGTCCTTGGCCGCCTCGGTCTCCTGAGCGTTGAGCTGGCGGTGCTCGCCGTCGGCGTCGCGCCACACATCCCAGATCTGCGGGATGGAAGCATTCAGGGCGTCGTCCAGCAACTCGCCGGCGTGGCGGCGGTGCGTGCCCCACTCCGAGGTGGCCGAGGCCTCGCCCGCGAAGCGGCCGATCTCGATGCTCCAGTGCGCCACCTCCACGGTGTGCCGCACGGTCGTCGTCACCCCCATCACCTCGCGGATGAAGTCGGCGATGTCGGTGGCCGGCAGCCACGGCGCGCCGAGGCGGGCGGTGATGTCGGAGGGCCGCAGGTCCTCCGGCTGCACCCGCTCCAGGGCGGCCACGTTGCGGGCGTAGCGCTCGTCCAGCGCCGAGGCGGCGCGGGCGGCGGCCAGCTTGCGGCGGACGTGGCCGGACAGGTACTCGTCGGCGGTCTGCCAAGCCTCGAAGCCCGCCGTGGTCAGGCCGGGGTCGAGGAACACGGTGTCGCCGAGTTCGGCCAGCACCGTGGCGCGGTCGCGGCCGATCAGTTCGCCGATGCGGTCGACGTCCACCACGGCCAGCTCGGCTAGCGTCAACGCCAGGGCGTCGGCGGCCGAGACGATCACCGGCTCGGCAGGGGCGTGGATCACCCGGTCGGTGAAGATCGGGCCCTTGGTCGCCTCGCCGGTCTCGAGGTCGTACTCCTCGATCGACGACACCAGCCAGCTATCGGGATCGTCCAGGAAGGGCTGCAGGTTCGGGCGGCGCACGCTCTCCCGCACCTCCCCCGTGGCCTCGTCCGTGCTGGTCGAGACGTTGGTGAGATTGATCGGGCCAAAGCTGCGCACGAAGGCGCCGTAGGCGGCGCGCAGCCGGACCTGGGCGGCGCCGAAGGGCTCGTCGCGCTCCTGAGCGCGGATCACCTCGCGCACGGCGTCGCGGACCGGGATCAGGCCGCGGATGATACGTGCGTGCTTGGCGAACAGGCCGACCGTGCCCTTGCCCGACTTCACCGCTACCTCCTCGGCGCGGCCGTCCACCACCTGCAGCAGGGTGCCGTTGTCGCCCAGCAGGTAGCTGCCCTCTTTGACCGTGGCGCCCTCGGCGGCGGTGCCGACCTGCAGGGTGGGTCTGGCCACCCGCACCGGCGCCGTGGCGGCGTGCGGGGGCTGGTGGATGCCTTCGGGCAGCCGGGAGACAACCTCGGCCAGGGCGGCGGCCAGGTCGCGGCCGTCGCGGGCACAGTCGTAGGTCAGCCCGAACTGGCTGCTGGTCCAGCCGTGCCGCCCGAGCACCATCTCCGGGTGCGCCGCGAAGTAGGCGTTGACGTGGATCGCCGCCTCGCCGTCCTCGGCCGCGACCACTTCCTCCAGGTGGGCCCACTCCACCCCGTTGGCGGCGGCGCCGCGCTCGCGGCGCTGCAGGAACAGCACGTCCACCACCACGTCGGTGCCGGCGGCGGCGGCGAAGGCGCCGGCCGGCAGGCGGATGGCGCCCACCAGGTCGGCCGTGGCCGCGATGTGCTCACGCGCCTTCGGGTCCACCTTGTCCATGGTGCCGTGCGAGGTGACGAAGGCGGCCAGACCGCCGGGCCGGAGGCGCTCCACGGCGCGGGCGATGAAGTAGTCGTGCAGCTTGAGGCCGAGCTTGCCGGCCGCGTCCTCGGCCCGCACCGTGCGGTCGGAGAAGGGCGGGTTGCCGACCGCGAGGTCGAAGCTCTCGCCCAGCTTGGCGCGGGTGAAGTCCTCGTTGCGGATCCAGGCCTTAGGATACAGCAGCGCCGCGATGCGGGCGGTGATCGGGTCCATCTCGATGCCGGTGACGGCGGAGCAGTCCTCGATCGCCTCGGGGCGCAGGGCGAGGAACTGGCCGGTGCCGCAGCCCGGCTCCAGGATCGAGCCGCGCTGGAAGCCCATGCGGGTCAGTCCGGCCCACACGGCGCGCACCACGTACTCCGGCGTGAAGTGGGCGTACTGCGTGCAGCGCGACAGCGACGCCAACTCGGCGGCCGACACGGCCTGCTCCAGCCCGTCGCCCTGCTCGGCCCAGCCCTCGCGCCACGCCTCGCCGGGGCGGCGGAACAGGGTGTTGGCGAGATCGCCGGCACCGTAGCCGACGAAGCGGGCCAGCACCGCCTGCTCCTCGGCGGTGGCCGGCCGAGTCTCGCCCTCGATCCGCTGCAGCAGGCGGATGGCCGCCAGGTTGTCGGCCGCGCGGGCCTTCCAGCCGGCGGCGAGGCCGCGGTCGCCCGCGAGCCGGAAGTCGCGGGCCACCACGCGCGGGATTGCCGGAGCGATCGGCGCCTCGGGCGCGTCGTCCTCGTCGTCGTCCCCGCCCAGGGTAGGCAGCAGTCCGCCGTTACCACCCCCGAACAGCCCGAAGGGCGAGGTCAGCGCGGTGCTATCGAACAGGCTCAGCTGGGCGGAGGCGGGGGCGGTCTTGGCCATGGCGCGGGGTTCCCGTGCGCGCACGCGCGAGCGCCCGGCGGCCCATGGGGGCGGCCGGGTGCGCGTGACGCGATGCTGGTGGTGAGTGGGGACTCTGGTGGGGGCGACGCCCTCGGGGGGCGCCGGTCGAGGCTCAGGCCGAGTCGGGGGTCATCCCCTGTCCCGATCCATCTTCTTCCTCGTGACCCCTCCACGCCGGCCGCCCGGTTCGGGGCGGGGCAAGGGCGACGCGCAGCGGCGGGAGCGGAGCGACTTTACCCTTGCCGCGCACCGGGCCGCGGTGGCAGCGGTTCTTCTCCTCTCCTTCTTTCCCTCTCCTGGTCCGCTCCTCATCGCCTCATGAGGTCATGAACCTACATCTTAGGTGAACAGGTCCGATTGGACGTTTCGGCGTCCCTCGTGCATCGCCGCGAGCATTAGCCGGTAGGCGTCCGTTGCCTCGGACTGCCGTCGCCGCCTGAGCCCGGCCTTGCTGTCGTTGCCGTCCCAGACCGCGCGCCAGCCGGTGACGCCCTCATTGGTCTCCCCGATCAGCACGAAGCGGGCGAGGGTCTGCAGGCGGTGCTCGAAGTCGTCGCGCGTGACCGGCTCCCGGCCGGGCCCGCGGGGGCCGTGCAGCACCTCGCGGGCGTGCTCGCGGATCTCGGCACGGGTCATCACCACCTCGACGGCGAGGACGTCGGCGGCCAGGAGCGGTCCCTCCACCTCGCCGACCAGCGGCAGGCCGGGGCCAGTGCGGTGCAGGAAGTGCTGCCGCTTCCTGAAGATCTCGATCACCAGGGGCCCGACGGCATCGGGCCCGCCGGTCATCGCAGGAAGCTTCTGCGCCAGTTCGGAGGCGACGGCTGCGGCTTGGCGGCGCAGCGCGCGACGGTGATCCTCGGCGGTGGACGGCCGTTTGCGGGGCATGGCTGATTTCCAAGAGTGGGGTATGCGCAGCTCCGGCGTCTGTCGGAGAGGAAGGCGGTCAGGTAGGACCGGCGGCTTCGCCGAAGGCGCCCGACGGTAGAGTCCACGCCGATGGCAGGCCGAGGATCGGCAGGTCCCAGGTCTCGCCGAGGGCGAGCGCCACGAGGTCGGGGCGGGCCAGGGCGACCGGGTAAGGTCGGCCGAGGTCGGCCAGGGCACGGATCGAGCGGGCGCGCTGGATGGTGCGGCCGAACCTCTCCTCGTAGGCCGCGATGCGCTCGAACAGCGCCGGGGCGATCAGGCGGATGGTGGCCCACTGCGCGGCCGAGCCGAAGATGCAGGCCATGCAGGACAGGCGTGACCAGCCGAGCTCGTAGGCCGGGTGCGGCCGCACGCCGTGGCGCTGCAGCGCATCCCACACCCGGCCCTCGTCCCAGCCGTGGACCGGACGCCAGTGATCGACGTGGCGCGGCCGGCGCGAGCCGCCGCGCGTGTCGGTGCGGTGCGGCTCGAAGGTGGCGTAGCGCGCCCGCGCCGCGCTTTCCTGCGCTCGCTCACCGGTCACCACCAGGGTGCGGCGGCCGAGGAAACGGTCCTGTCCGGCGATGGAGGCCGCGCCGACACCGATCTTGAGCGCCGCCGAGCACCAGCGGACGGAGAGGTCGGCCGAGGTCTGCGGGAACAGCATCCGGGTGTTACGCGGGCCATTACCTCCTGACCTCATGAGGGCATGAGGTGTTTCGAACAGGATGGGCGCCGTCGGTGCATCCTGACGCAGCATCTCGCGCTCGAAGCCGCCCTCGCGCCACGAGCGGAACAGCGGCAGGCCGAAGGCCGCCGCCTGGGCGGCGACGTAGGCGCCCGTCACCGGCCAGTCCATGAAAGCCGGTCCGCGACCGTCCACCTCATGGTGGTGCAATTCGATGCGCGAGGGATCTACGCCGCGCTCCAGCAGGTCGAGCAGGCATGCCGTGGCGTCCTTGCCGCCGGAGGTGAACAGCACGACGTGGTCGTAGGAGCGCAGGTCGGGGGCGTCTCCGACCCTATGCGTCAGCACGGCGGTGCTCACGCCTCCTCAGCGGTTTCGTCGCGCCGCGCCTCCTCGGCCGCGACGCGTGCGTGCTCGGGGTGGAAGCCGAGCAGGTAGTCGGCCATGCGCTGCGCCTCGGCCGCGGCGCGGAAGATCTCGCGCTTGTCCTGCTTCAGTGTTCTGAGCCACGATGCCACGTAACTGGCGTGGTTCGGAATATCGCAGGGCAAGCCCAGTTCAAACCCAACATAACAAGAACTTAGCTCGGCCCGGAGCTCCTCCTGGGCGTAAGCATGGCTGCCAAAGCGGCCGGTCAAGTCACGGTCGAGACGGTGCTTTGCGCCCGAGGCGTGCGCCAGCTCATGCAAGCCGGTGGCGCAATATCCCTCCGGCGTGGCGAAGGCAGCGCGCGGCGGCATCTGGATGTGGTCGGTGGACGGGCAGTAGTAGGCGCGGTCGCCGCCCTCGCGGAACACCACGCCGCTGTTGCGCATGATGATCTCGGCCGCTTCCGGCGTGCGCCAGGGCGCTTCCTCGACGCTGGGCGCATCGAAGGCGGGGATGCCGTCCACCTGGCTGGCGTGGAACACCGTGTAGGCGCGCAGCACCGGCACGGTGCGGGTGCCGCCCTCCCCTTCCCCACCAGCGTCGGGCGCGGCGTCGCCGTCGCGCAGGGTCAGCTTGCGGAAGAAGAACACGCGCGAGCCGCGCTCGCCGCGGCGGACCTGCCAGCCCTTGCTCTCAGCCTGCTTGTAGGTGAGCCAGCGGGGATCGGTGCCGGAGAAGCCCATCCCGGTCATGCCGAGCAGCAGCACATTGATCCCGTGGTAGCGCCGGCCGGTGACGGCGTTGCGCGGCGACAGCGGCCCGGCACCGGCCTTGTCCTGGTCCCAGGGGCGGCGCCACGGCACCGTTCCGGCCTCGAGTGCTGCGACCACCTGGTCGGTGATCTCGGCGTAGTGGTCGCGGGGAGCCGGGCGCTCGGACCACTGGCGACGGGACTGGGCCATCGGTGTTCCCTTTCATGTTCTCGGAACACCTCTCCGCCCCCGCGTCCGGGGTGGCCGGGGCAAGGGCGCGCGGAGCGCGGGAGCGCAGCGACGAACCCTTGCGGCGGCCATCCCCGGTGCGGGACGGCTTCTCCTCCCTCCCCTCATCCTGCTTCCGTCAGTTCCTCTTTCTCCTTTGCCCTCTCGGTCGTGGCCTCGACGGCTTCCCAGCCGAACACCGGAAAGCCGTCGATCTCAGCGGCGTCACGGTCGAACAGAAGGTAGTCGCGGCCGCACTGACGAGCCTGCTGGAACAGTGTCCACAGCGTGTCGGAAACCTGCGGCCGCTCCTCGCAGGCGAAGACGAACCAGCCATAGGGCGTGCTGGCGCAGAGCAGCTCGCCGGTGTCGTGGCCGGCGCAGGCATCGAGGAGCACCCGGTCCTCGTTCGAGAGGTGGGCATTGGACAAGTCGAGGAAGCTGCGGACGACGCTCATCGGCTGATTCCTCACCGGCTCGCGTGGACGGGGATGACGGCGGGGTGGGATGCCGTAGGGATCCGCACAGGCAGCGCGTGCAGCTTGTCCCAGGTCAGCGCCTCGCAGGCGCTCATGCGACCGGTGCGCAGCGCGATGTGTGCGCGGGTGTAGTGCGAACGATGGAAGCCGCCCTGCGCCAGCAGCCGGCAGCGCTCCCCCTCCGGGGCGCCGCAGGTGGGGCAGCCGACCGCGATCGTCGGATCGGTGTCGAAGGTCGCATTGCACCGGGTGCAGGCGATCGGCTTTCCCGCGTCGGCGGGCGGGATGCGGGTGAACAGGTCTGGACCTGGACGGGCAGTGAGGCGACGGATTTCCATGGCTGTGTTCCTTTCCGAACACCTCCCCGGCAGCCGTCGCCCCGCGCCGCTGGGGCAAGGGCGCCGCGCAGCGGCGGGCCGTCAGGCCCTCGCCCTTGCGGCGGGGGACGGGGTGCGGCACCCCTCCCCCTCCCGTCTCCCTCCCTGCTTTCCCTTCTCAGGCCGCGAGTGCCGCAGGCGTGGCGGCACCCGAAGTCGACGGGTTGACCAGCTTGCGGGAAGTGGCGTCCTCGCCGACGTCCTCCCGCAGGAAAGCGTGGTGGGCGAAGGTTCCTGCCTTCTCGGCGTCGTCGAAGCCGCGCGGCTTGCGCTGGCCCTTGGCCATGGAAACCGAGATGTCGAAGCTGGCGCCCGGGTTAGCGGCCAGCACGTGGCGGCCGAACTCGGACACGGCGCTGGTGATCCCACCCAGGCCCTCGACGGCGAGACGCCGTTGCGGCGCACCGCCGCCGATGCAGAGGCCGAGCTGTGTCGAGGTGCAGCCGTGCTCGCGCACGCGGCGGCCGGGGTAGGCGAAGAGGATGATACTGGTGGTGGCCACTGGGTGGTTCCTTTCTGGGTGGGTTGGTTCGCCGAGGCCGGTTCCTTCCGCCTCGACCCCTCCGCCGCGGCCGGACGCGGAACGGCGGGGCAAGGGCGCGGCGCAGCCGCGGGCCGTCAGGCCTCCCCTTGCGGCGTCGGGCCGCCGTGCGGCACGGCTTCCTCACCGCTTTCCTCGCGCTCGCCGATCGGGCTTCTCTCCTGCATGTCGCGCGCGACGTCGGCCTCTGCCTCCAGCCGGCGCATGATCGTGTGGCGCAGGGTGGCGTTGGCCTCGTCGCGCAGCACACGGTCGAGCAGCGCGGCTGTGGCACGGCAAGACAGCTCCAGCCCATCGTCGGGGCCGAAGCGCTCGGCCATCTGGAAGCTCGAGGTGCTCAGGGCCTCCACGGCACGGGCGACGTCCAGAAGGTCAGCCGGGCGCCACGGGATCGGCGGCCGATTCACGAGGCGGCATCTAGGGTCAGGGGCATGATCGCCGGCAGCACCGGCGGCAGGGAAACCGGGTGGCGAGGCTTCAACGCCCGGCTCCAGCGGTGCTTGTCGATCAGCGGGGCACGGTCGGTGCGCGCGCGCGTCGGGCTGTTCCACGACCGGCCGCGAACCTGGGCCTCTCTGATCCATCCCACGGCACGGAGGCTGCCGCCCTCCTCATCGGCACGGGTATAGGTGACGATGCGTTCGAAGCCGCGCGCCTCGGCCTCTCTGGCGGCCCAGCCGTACAGCTGCGAGCAGGCGTTCCAGGCCAGGGCGCGCGGGATGTCGCGGCGGATGCAGAGACGGTTCACCTCGACCATGCCCCGCCCCATGAGGCCGCGGGCGACCGGGTTGCCGACCATCACCACGCCCAGCAGCGTGGACCCGTTGGCGATGGCGGCCCCATAGCGCCAGGCGGTCGGGGCGGCGTTATGGGCGTGGTGGCGTCGCACGAAGTCTGCCGCGCAGGCGAAGCTCACCGGCCGGATCTCCGGGTTCCAGTCCAGCAGTAGCTGGCCGCAGCCGGTATCGGCCACGCGGCGCAGGCCGTGGCCGAGCAGGACCTCGGCACCGAGATGGCGCAGCAGGTCGCGCGCCCAGGCCGGGTCCTCGGCCATGCCGGCGCAGACCTCCTCGTAGGCAGTGAGGCAGCAGGTTTCCAGCTGGAAGGCGTGGTCGGACCATGCCTCCGCCAGTTCCAGCACCGCCGGCTCGCCGCAGTGGCAGCAGATGGTGGGAGCGTGCCGTGCCACGGCTCAGGCCGCCACACGACCGCAGCGCGCGGCGCAGCGGCGGTGAAGCTCGGCGACCACCTCGCCAATGCCTGCGACCATGGGGCCGTAGTTCGGCGCCTCGGCGGAGTAGCGAATGCGGTGGTGCTCGCCGAAGTAGCTTTCGCCAGTGCGCGGCTCCAACAGCACCACGCCGCGCACCTTCAGGACGCGGGCGAGCCGCGTCAGCAGCAGGGCGACGTCCTCGGTGCGGCCCTCCTGATCCTGCAGGCGGTCCATTGCCCGCCGTAGGGCGGGAATTGACTTGCCGTAGCGGCCGAGATCCGCTGCTGTGAAGACGTCGGTGTGCTCGGGGGTGTAGCCGTAGTGGACGCCGTAGGCGTCAACGCTGCGGTCGTCGATCTGGCACGTCCAGCGCAGGCCCTCGTGCAGGATCGGGCGGGGCGTGTCGTCCCAGCGCACCAGCGGGTGGAGGTCGCCGTACCGTGCGGGCGCTGCCTCGCTCCGCGTGTACATGACCAGGGCCTCGACGTGCGCGTAGGCGCCGTCGCGCGAGGCGTGACCGAGGGTGGGCCGCAGCACTAGGAAGTGCGGCAGCTGTGCCGGAGTGGGCATGGCTCAGTTCCTTTGGGTCGAGGGGAAAAGGGCAGTCGGGAGGCTGCGGGGCGCCCGTCAGGCCTTCGGGCTGGGCACCGGAGCGGCGGGCGGCAGCGGTTGCTTCAGCAGGGTACGAACCGCCACCCGCCAGCTCGCGAACCAGTCCACGAGGTCGGCGCCCGACACCGGCTCGTCCTCGTCAAAAGCCTCGGCCTCGAAGGCCACGGCCTCGTCCAGCAGGCGCTTCATGCCGGGCGAGCGGGCGAGCAGTGCGACGTAGGCCTCGGTCTCGCCGATGCCACGGTCGGAGCCGTCGTGGACGATGGCGATCTCGACGGCCGGGCTGCAGTCGGTGCGGACCAGGCCGTAGCCGTCCGCCATCACGTCCTCCAGCACCCGGACGGCGAGATGGCCCTCGATCTCGGGCAGGATGACGGGGCTCACCGGCGGGCCTCCTGATGGGCCGGCACGCGCACGGTGGAGGCGTGCTGCGTCAGGAAGCCCGGCAGCACGGCGCCGCCGAGCAGGATGGCCACGATGAAAATCAGACCGACAACGGCGCCGAGGTCTTCCCTGCGGCCCTGGCGCTTGGCGATGCGCTTCGCGAGATCCATGGATCCCATTCCTTCTGCTGAATCTTCTTCTCGAAGACCCAGCCCGCCGGCCACCCCGACCGGAGCGAGGCCAGGGCGCCGCGCAGCGGCGGGAGCGCAGCGACGAACCCTTGCCGCGCTCCGGGAGAGGGTGGCAGGGCTTCTCGCCTCCTTCCCTTTCCTAAACTTTCCTTCTCTCCTTACCCCGCCTGCCGTCCCCTCAATCCCGCGAGCATCTCGTTGAGGGCGTCCATGCCGGCCTGCCGGGGTGATATTCGCGTCGGTCGTCGCAGCTCCGGGCGCAGCCAGCCCTCGTGGCGGTTGTCCGCCGGGATGTCGTCGAGGAAGGGCGAGGGATCGACGTAGCCGCGCCGAAACTCGGCGTAGGTGACGGACACCCGCTCCTTGCCTCGGGTGAGTGCCACGTAGGCGAGACGCCGCTCCTCGGACGCTTCGCCGTACTGGCTCGGGAACGCCGTGGTGTTCCACGCCGGCAGGAAGACGTGGGCAAATTCCAGCCCCTTGGCCCGGTGCAGAGTGAGTAGCTGTACCCGCCCCTCGGTGTTCTCGCCCGGCGCGGCGCTGGCCAGGGCGGCATGCTCCAGCAGTTCGGCCGCCGAGTGGAAGCCGCCGGCCAGCAGCACCAGCTCCGCCAGGTTCTCCAGCTTGCCCTCCACGGTCTCGGCCCGGCTGTCGCGCAGCCATTGCCGGTAGCCGGTGCGGTCGAGCAGCATGGACAGCCGATCGGCGACCGTGGCCCCGGTGTCGGCGGCGACTGCGCGGACGGCATCGGCGAAGGCCCCGGCCGCCCCCCGCACCTTGGGCGGCAGCTCGGCGGTGTGGCAGGCGGCCAGCAGCGAGGAGCCCCGCCACTCCGCGTCGCGCTCCAGCAGGTCGAGCGCCTTCGGACCGATGCCGCGCGGCGGGCTGTTGCAGGCGCGGCGGAAGGCCTCGTCGGACTGGCAGTCGTCCGGGCAGGTGGCGAGGCGCAGCAGCGCCAGGGCATCCTTGACCTCGGCGCGCTGGTAGAAGCCGACATCACCCACGAGCACGTAGGGCACCTTGGCCCGCAGCAGTTCCTCCTCGATGCCGCGCGACAGGTGGTTGGCGCGGTACAGGATGGCGATGTCCTGCCAGCGCACGCCCTCGGCACCGCGCTTGCGGATCTCGGCGGCGATGCCGATGGCCTCGGCCTCGTCGTTGCGGAACCTGACCACCTCGATCGGCTGGCCCTGCTCTCGGGTCGGGCGGAGCGTCTTGCCCAGCCGCGTTTCGTCGCGGGCGATCACCGCGTTGGCCGCGGCCAGGATGTGGCCGGTGGAGCGGAAGTTCTCCTCCAGCTTGACCACGGCGGCGCCGCGGAAGTCGCGCGTGAAGCGGCGGATGTACTCGATATCGGCGCCGCGCCAGCCGAACACCGCCTGGTCATCGTCCCCCACGGCGAAGATCTCGCCGTGGTCCTTGGCCATCAGCCGGAGCCAGCGGTTTATGTGGAATGCATTGTCAAGCGATCTGGCCGAGTGCTGAGTCGGTACGAGTGGCCGGTCATGGCAGCTTTTCAGGGTCAGTACCGGATATGATCTGTCCGGGAGTTCGCCCATCCAACGCAGGAACCTCCTGCAGCTTGGCAAGCATGCCGTTCAACGCCGTGACATCGCCCTCCACGGCCGCCCGTTCGTCCGGGCTGAGCCACACCTCCTCAAGCAGGCGCGCTGCGGACCGCTGCGCTTCGAGCGCCTGCCCTTTCGCCGATGCTTTTGGAACGTTGAAGAAGCACCCAGCGCACGCCATGCGGTGCGGGCAGGTGCTCCAGAATGCGTTGCTGCAGTAGGAGTCACCCAGGTCGTAGTACTTCCAGGGCGCGGCATCGGGCCTTGCAGAGCCGCTCGCAATCGCCTCTTGATCGACCACCACCTCAATCATGTGCGCCATGCGATCAGCTTTTGCGAAAGCGCCGGCCAAACGGGTTGGCTTGACGCGAACATAGTACATCGTCGACTGCGGGTTGCGGTGTCCGCACCAAGCCATCAAATCCAACAAGGTCATGCCTTGTGGCGCGTTAGCCAAAGCCGTGACCGCCGAAGCGCGTCCGCGATGGGTGGAGGCCGTGTGAGAACGTAGTGTGTGCGACTGACAGACCGTGCTTCGCGGCCGGGCTGCGGCGGAATGGGTGAGTTGAGGTGTGCCGTCAGGCCTGGATGGCCCTGATCATCGGTCCGACACCCAGGATCGCGATCACCCGCTTCATGTTGTAGGCTAGAACATGCAGGCTCATCTCGGTGCTGACCCGCTTCAGCGTGCGGGTGAGGAAGTGGGTGGCACCCATCCAGGCCTTGATGGTCCCGAACGGGTGCTCAACTGTTTGCCGCCGTAGGATCATGGCCTGCGGCACTTGGTCGAGCCGCTTCTGCATGGCGTCCAGCACGCCCTCGTGCTCCCAGCGTTTGATGCGCCGCTGCTTGCCGGTCGTGCACTGCGGCTTGATCGGGCAACTGGAACAAGCGTCGGTCCAGTAGTTCCGCAGGGTCATGCTATCCTCGACATGGTCGAACCGCCACGTCAGTCGCTCGCCGGCGGGACACCGGTAGGCGTCCTGACGGGGCAGATACACGAAGTCCTGCTTGCCGAACCGGCTCTCGGCCTTGGCGCCCGAGGTCAGCGGCTTGGGCACGTAGGCGGTCGCACCCGCCTCCTCGCAGGCCAGCACCTGCCGCCCCGAGTAGTAGCCGCGGTCGGCCAGCACGCTCAACCACGTGCGCCCCGTCGCCGCCTGGGCCAGGACCGTCATCGGCGCCAACTGGGTGCGGTCGTGACCGAGGTTGGTCACCTCGTGCGCCACGATCAGGTGGTGCTCGGTGTCGACCGCGGCCTGGACGTTGTAGCCGACCAAGCCGGTGCCCTTGCCGTTGGTGGCCATGGCCCGCGCATCCGGGTCGGTCAGCGAGATCTGCTGATCCGGCGCCGCCGCCACGGCCACCTCCATCTCGCGCAGGTGGCGCATCCTCTCCCGCAGCCCGGCCAGCCGCTCCCGCAGGCGCTCGACCTTGGCGGACGGCACGTCCGGCTCCTGCCGGTCGGCGGTGTCGAGGAGGGCCAGGTAGCGGGCAATGGAGGCCTCCACCTGCTCGATCCGCCGCTGGATGGCGCTGGGCGTGTAGTTCTTGTCGCGCGTGTTCACCGCCCGGAACTTGCTGCCGTCGATCGCCACCAGGCTCTCGGTGAACAGGCGCAACTCGCGGCACAGCATCACGAACCTCCGGCAGGTGGCCTGGATGGCGGGGCCGTTGTCGCGGCGGAAGTCGGCGATGGTCTTCAAGTCGGGCGCCAGCCGGCCGGTGAGCCACAGCACCTCGAGGTTGCGCCCCGCCTCACGCTCCAGCCGCCGGCTGGACGGCACCCGATTCAGGTAGCCGTACAGATAAAGCTTGAGCAGCGTCGCCGGATGGTAGCCGGGGCGGCCGGTCTCGGCCGGCACCGCACGAACGAAGCCCAATTCGGCGAGGTCGAGCTCGTCCACGAACGCCTCGATCGCCCGTACCGGGTTATTCTCGTCGACGTAGTCATCGACGCACTCGGGGAGCAGAAAACTCTGTCGCCGATCATGCCCCTCGATGCGTCGCACCATCACTCTCCCCGTGGAAGTAGGACTTGGCTGCTGTTCCCCCGTGAGGTCCCCGCAGGCAGCAAGCGGCCGAGGTCAGGAACCGGCGTAGTTGGCCGCCAGATCAAGCAGATAATGACCGTGCACGCTGCACACCGCGAGATCCACGACAATGACGAGGAAAAGGCTAGCTCCATCAGTGTCGATCAGCACCTGCTCGAACCGGCCGCTGGCGTCACGATAAACGTGCGCGACATCCCGAACCTCCCCTACCGAGCCCAGGGGCAGGTCGATTGCCTCCACGTAGGGCCAGATATCCACAGCGGCCTCAGTCGTCGCCGTCACGTCCCGCATGGGATCAGCAAAGCACGCCAGGAACTCGTCCCTCGTCAGGAGGCGCGTCGAGATCATGGCCCACTCCTCGGCTCCGCCTCCGTGGAGTGTACCACTAGCCGGCAACTATGGCGTTTTCACACAATCTCGCTGGTAATCCGACCGCGGGTATCGTGCCGGGGTACGCCTGCCTTGTCGCAGAGTATGGAGATGACCGTCCGGTTCAGCATATCGTTGCTCATAGGCGTGCCGCGGTACTGGAACAGCAGCTTGGCCTTCTCACCGGTGAACTCATCGACAACGGCGGTCTGTTCAGGCCGTACTGCTGTCCACGTATCGATGTACAGCTTGACGGCAGCGGCCACCGGTTTGCTGAAGGCAGTGAAGGTCTTGCCAGCAGGGACGTCGAGGTAGCACAGGGTTCCGGGCGCTACGCTGACGCCGGCGTCGTCCACGATGGTATCATCCTGGGCGCGGGCACAACCTAACCGAAGTCGCAGGATCTCGTTGCCACGCAGGCCTGCGTGGGTCCAGATCACGGCAACCGCTTGCATCGCCTCGAACGGGTAGCGAAATCGGGCCCGTGGCAGATCGGAAGGTTTGAGGTTCAGGCTAGCCCAGACGAGCTTGAGCCAGACGGCATCGTCGATCGTGCGAGGGTTGACGCCCAAGTGTCGCTTAATGGAGTTGGGAGTCGCCAAGTGATAACGCGGATTACACCGCAGCGTCGTCCACTCCCAAAGCTGGCAGTCGGTCAGCAAGCGTCGTACGGCTTGGAACATGCCGCTCTTCGTGTCTGCGTCCAGCGGCTTGCCGCGGTTCGGAAAGTTCTGTTGCTTGACGGACGCCAGCGACCATTCGCCGACCTTGAGGCGGTCTACTGCCGCGAGGAAGTCAGCGCAGATCTCGACACTCCAGTGCGCCGGGCTGGTGATCTCGGGATGTACCTTGGCAAGCCATAACCCAGTCCGCAACATATAGCTGTAGTGCGTTCCCCGGGCGTGCGGCCGGAATGTCGAAGTATCACGCCACCTCTGACACCAGTGAACCCATTCCGGGTGGATGCCTTCGGTGCTCCTCTCCCGCCACGACGCTGGAGGACGTCGGTTCAGCGGCTTCGCCATAATGCCTAGCAAGGTCAGACCGTGCGACACCCTGGTGACCCGCGTCCGGATCGTGGCACGATAGCGATCTGCCACACGCTCCAGAGCCGCTTCATTGAGGGTTTCGAGCAACGGGCTGCCATTCTCGAGCGCCACCGCGGCGAAAGTGGTGGGCATGAAAGAGGGCATGCACGCCTCGCCGTAGCCGACGCCACGCAGCACCTTCAGCAGGCGCTGACATTCGTGATCGAATAGCGACGTGCCGAACACCGCCCGTGCCGTCAGGGGAAGGCTGAAGCAGAAGCGCAGGTCGTACATGCGACGGAAGCCGCCAAGCGTGTAGGCGACCGCCAACAGGTACGGCTTGGTAACCTTGTTGGACGTTGCGGCCGGACTGTGCAGGAGTTCGAGCCAATCCTCATCCCCCCATCCCCAATACGCCTTGCGCCGACGGCCCACCTCATCCAGGACGAACCTGATGGTGCGCAGACGACCCTGGGGCTCGAAGTCTTCCGAGGACAGCACGTCGGCAATCGGCCGGAAAAGACGAGGCAAGCGGTACTCTCCAAGCTTGAACAGCGGATTGGCTGCCCAAGTCTCGAAGGTACGGTTCTCGTCATCAGATAGCTCAGGGCTGCGATCATACTGACCGGGGTCGAATTGCCGGTTGCGCGGTGTGAAAGCGGATGTCGACATGCCAGTCAGGGCCCCTCGAACAGAAGGCTGTCGAGCTTGCGATCGAGATGCCCTACAGTTGCCGCCATCCTGGCCAGCATGTCGGTACCGGACAGGTGGATGTACTGCACCGTGGTCTGGACGTTGCGATGTCCAGCATAGGTTGCAATCTCGTGCAGGCGCCAGCCAGCACGGGCGAGGTGCGTGAGCCGGAGGTGACGCAGCGTATGCGTGCTGAAGCCTTCGACGCCGGCTTGCCGTGCTAGGCGCTCGACTACCTTGCTCCAGGTCCACTTGCTAACGGGCTGCCGCCGGTTTCGGTCCGACTCGGAGAGGAACATCGGCCCGGGGCGCGGGTCGAGTACTCGGCGGCGACTAAGGTACGCGGCCAGCGCTGGTGTTGCCGGGGCAGCGTAGCAGACCACCCTCGCCCGGCTGCCCTTGCTAGTCTCGGGTCGGATCCTGACAAGACGATGAGCAACGTCAAGATCGGTGACCTGCAAGCCAACCAGCTCCTCACGGCGTAGCGCCCCGTAGTAGGCCAGCGCAAACATGAGCCGGTTGCGCAGTCCTTCCCGCGCTGCCTCAGCAACGAGCCGCGTCCAATCCGCCTCAGAAGGAACGTAGGGCAGGCGGACCAAGCGGCGCACAAGACCACGCTGTGAAGCGCCATGGTCGGCCTGGTGTCGATCCGAAGGACTGTACCGCCCCCGTGGCACCGGGTTCCTTTCCCGCAAGCCCTGGTACAGCAGGTGATCGTACCAGAGACGAACAGCCGTGAGTCGCTGCTGCAAAGTTGCGTTGCTAACCGGCGATGTGGTGGGTGTGGCGTCGGTCTCCCCACGAAGATAGCGGACGAACAGCGAGACATGCTCGAGCGTCGCGGCCGGGGCATCTATGCCGTGGGCCCGACAGTAGCGAAGGAACTGGTCAAGGCCACGGCCGTAAGCCTCGACGGTCGCCGGCGATCGTCCCAGGTTGTCGAGCAGCGTCAGCCAGGACCTGCCTTGTGGCTCGGCTGCGACCAGTGGGTAGTGCGACCAGATGGGCGTGGGCATGTTGCACTCCCTGTAGTCGGCATTGGAAGTCGAGGTTCTTCCGTAACGATTTAAGCCCCGCCCACTCTTGCATTCCACGTAACTTATTACTGGACGGAGTTCACGTCCTGGTACTCGTCGGCCAGCAAGCAGGAGAAGCGGCCGGCGAAACGCAGTCGGCGCTCCTCGTCGCGTCCCATGGCCACGGTCGGCCAGAGCAGCAGGTCGCCGAAGTCGGCGGCGTTGGCCTCCACCAGTCGGCGCTGATATTCCGGGTAGATGCGTGCCGCGGCGCGCAGACCGGAGGCGTCGGCCATTGGACTCGAGGCAATCATCGCCTCAGCCCGAATGGCCGCCTCGCTCGGGGTAATGAGGTTGTCCTTGAAGCGGCCAATGTGGCCGGCCACGGCCTTCACCGGGTCCTTGCCCATGCCCTCGTCATCGCCGGCTTCGGCGCCCATGGCTTTCATGGTGCGCTTGAGCAGGCGCTTGGCATCGTCGGCATCGAGCACGTCGAAGTTCTCGCGCAGCCCCGCCATCTCCGGCTCCTGTCGCAACTGGCGGGCTCCGAGGCCGTGAAAGGTGCCGATCCAGGACGGCGCTGCCTGCCCGCCGAGCAGGGCGACGATGCGCTCGCGCATCTCGCCCGCCGCCTTGTTGGTGAAGGTCACGGCCAGGATGCGCTGGGCCGGTATGCCGCGCTCGGCGATGCGCAGGGCGACGCCGGCGGTCAGGGTCTTGGTCTTGCCGGTTCCGGCTCCTGCCAGCACCAGCACCGGCCCGTGCATCCCGGCGGCTTCGCCCTGGGGGCGGGTCAGCCCAGCTACCAGCCGGGCACGGTCGGAGGAGATGGCTTCAGATGCGGTCGGCATGGCAGTTCCATCCGTGGCAGATCACCAGAGCGGCGTCGGGGCCCTCGTCGTGGTCGAGGCTGAGCAGAGTGAAGGCGTCGTCCAGCAGCCAGTGGCCGTCCTGGTCGCGCTCGCCCGCGACCACCACGCCGCGGTAGTGGTCGGAGCCGTTGTCGGCTGCGACCAGCACCGGGCGGTCGATCGCGGCATCGCCGGTTGGCGGCACCTTGCAGCGGGCCTGCAGCTTCGGGGGCAGCCGGAAGAAGGCGGCGTGCAGCGCGCGCACCAGATCGTCCGCCTCCGGACTGAGGGCCGTGGCAGTGCTTTCCGTGATGAGGCTCATGCCCCCCTCCCCCGTGTCAGGACGTCGTTCCAGTCGTTCAGCCCGCGCGGTGGCAGCAGGCGCTCGCAGCGCACGCCCGCCGCGGCGGCGCGCTCGGCCAGGAAGGCGGCGTAGCGCTCCCCCGGCGGGTCGTTGTCGGTCGCGGTGGCCAGAAGGGCGTCCGGCAGGGCGGCCATCCCGGCGAGCAGCAAATCCAATGCTTGCACCGACCCCGGCCCCATGCCGCCGGAAGTGGCGACGTACAGGGTGTCGCCCTGCAGCCGCCCGACGGCCGCAAGGCTGAGGGCGTCGATCGGCGCCTCGGTCACGGCCATCCGGCGTGGCCGTACCTCACGCGAGGTGATCCAGCCGGGCAGCCGGAACAGGGTCTTGTCCCCGCCCTTGGCGAAGCCACGGAACTCCGGCCCCCGCATGTCGAAGCCGGTCAGCGCGTCTGTCTCGTCGCGGTGAGCAAACCAGGCTGTGCCGTAGGCACCCTCCCGGATAGCGTCGACCGCTACGGCAGCGCGCAGCACCGGGCTGGGCAACCGGCGGACCTCGGCGAGGTAGCGCCAGGCCCGCGAGCCCGGCCGCAGTGGCTTCGCCGCCGACCAGCGCTCGGCGGCTGGGGTGACTCCCTCTCCGCGCGAGCGCACCCGCTCGTACTCGGGGAAGCTGGGCTGCAGCCCGACCATCTCACGCAGGAGCTTGCGAGCGTGCCCGAAGTTCAGGTCCGGGCGCAGGTGCTGCACCAGCCCAAACACGTCGCCCTTGGCGGTGCTGCTGGCGTCCCACCAGCCATGGCCGCCATGGTTGACGATTATGATCTCGCCCTGGCCGCGCCGGTACTTCAGGCAGTCCCGGGTGCTCTCGGCCTTGTCCAGCCTCCACGGCGGTGGCATGCGCTCCAGCAAGGCGGCGCAGTTCACGCTTTCCCGAAGCCGCTGCAGCTCCTCATCCTTACCAATCATCCCTCGGAATCCTTCTCCTGGATTCCACCCGCCGACCGCGAGGCGGGCGCGGGACAAGGGCGCTGCCGGGGCCCCGCCCCGGCGCGGGAGCGCAGCGACGCACCCTTGTCGCGGGTCCGCCGCTAGCGGTAGCGGCCTCTCCCCTCCCCTCCCGTCTTCCATGCATCGTGGCTCCCTGAACCGGTTCGGCCCATAGGATCGCGATCAGCGGTGCGAACAGGAAAAGCGGAGTTCAATCGTGGCGAACACGCCGTTCGCGCCGCCCGCGGTCATTCTCGGAACGGCCGAAAGGAACGCGAGGACACCTGTATGTTGATCGCGGGTAGACGAGGAGGAATCTCGCAAGCCGCGTCGTTAGCTGCAGCCCGACCATCTCACGCACCAGTTTGTGAGCGTAGCCAGGTCCCTAATGCCCGGCCTGCAACCCCGAAACCAGCTAGTCCGTGGAGCCTTCTTAGGGATTTCGGTCTTTCGGGAAAGCCGGAACTCCCGATTTCCTACAACGCGGGAAGACTATCTGGTCCGCGGACGTTTACGTTCGTCCTGCAGATCATCCTCTCTGATTTCAATCCCATCCTTTCGCAACGCGAGCAGAAGCTGATTGCGAATAGTCACGCCAGTCTCGGCGTAACGTCGCCGAAGCTGCTGCAGAACGTACTCGGGTGCCTTGGTAGAGAGTGAGATTTCCGGGGAGCGGCGAGAGGGTGGAGCACCGGGCTCAGTTCGTGATTGGGGAGGCGCGGTTTCCGGATTAACCACGCGCACGTTACCGCTCCTCAAGCCACGCTCAAGAGCCTCTGTGGTCTCCAAAGCCTCCGCTGCACTGAAGCGTGGGTCATTAGCCGAGGTTGGTAAGGGCGCCGGCCGCGGTCCAAAATCAGGCGCTTGAAGTACCGGGCGCTGAGGCTTTGCGGACATTGCTCGATTCCTCAGGCTGCACTGGCCAAGGGAGAAGCGTCCTCCGATATCAAGGCCATCATCTCGTCGAAAACGGCGACGAAGTTGGCTGCAGCATTACTATTCCTGTCATGAAGATGAGGGATGTGAGCGGTGTAGGTCATCTCCTTCCACGCAGCCCGGTCGCCGAAGGCGGCCCTGAGAACATGCGCGCCTATCCGTTGGTACTGTTCTCTAAGAAAAGCTTCGACCCTCGGTCGGGCTGCGCCGGCAGCCGTGCGTGTCAGAAGGACGCCGCGGGCAATTCGGCGACCGCTAATGTCCTGGGCCTCCTCAGCTTGCCGCCACGTCTCGACCCCGCATCGCAGGTCAGTCTCGCTCATCTGAGATGGGACAATCACCAAATCTGCCAGCGCCATTGCTACCTGCGTGTCGTTCGTGGCAGCCCCCATAAGGTCGATCACGACGTGATCATGCTTCGACGCTAGATCCCTCACCAGAGCACTGACCCGACGCTCGCCGTCCGGAACAGCCACGCCTACGTGCTGCAGTTCCGGCACCTTCCCGAAGAAGGCGTTCAGAGGACGATTGGGGTCGAGGTCGAGGGCAGCAACTGTCGCGCCTCGGGCAACGAGTTCGGCAACTGTGCACATCGCAGCGGTAGTCTTTCCTGAACCACCCTTGACCTGAGCGAACGTGACAATGGCCATCATGACCCCCCGAAACACCGATTTCCCGAAACCACGCTTTCCGGCAACGGCCGCGCTGCCCTGGCCTTGCGGCATCATCAAGCTTTACTTGGTTTCGGGCTAGCACGAAAGCCCTGAACGCCGATTTCGTTGTTTCGGGAAACCCCGAAATCGGGCGAAGGTGGGTGAATACGGGGCTGTCGCGCCTCGGGCAACGAGTTCGGCAGCTGTGCACATTGCAGCGGTAGTCTTTTGCTGAACCACCCTCGACCTAAGCGAACGTGACAATGGCCATCGTGCCCCCCCCCGAAACACCGATTTCCCGAAACCACGCTTTCCAGCAACGGCCGCGCTGCCCTGACCTTGCGGCATCACCAAGCCTTACTTAGTTTCGGGCTAGCACGAAAGCCCTGAACGCCGATTTCGTTGTTTCGGGAAACCCCGAAATCGGGCGAAGGTGGGTGAATACGGGGCTGTCGCGCCTCGGGCAACGAGTTCGGCAACTGTGCACATTGCAGCGGTAGTCTTTTGCTGAACCACCCTCGACCTAAGCGAACGTGACAATGGCCGTCATGCCCCCCTCCCGAAACACCGATTTCCCGAAACCACACTTCCCAGCAACGGCCGCGCTGCCCTGACCTTGCGGCGTCGCCAAGCGTCAGTTGGTTTCGGGCTAGCTCGAAAGCTCTAAACGGGGATTTCGTCGTTTCGGGAAACCCCGAAAACGGGCGAAGGTGGGTGACTACGGGGCTAATAGAGTGCTCTTTCAGCCTAATTTCCCACACAAATTGCTAGAGGACCACACCCCCCAGGTGTGCCAACACTCTTCATTTCAGGAGAGGAGGTGCCGCCCCAATCTGGTGACTGAACGCCTCCAGGTTCCCAGCCTAGCCCGATTTCCTGCTTTCGGGACTTCGGCGTTTCGGGAAATCAGGATTAACGGAAATCTCTGCTTTGGGGCATGTGGGGGTTGGTTCGCACTGACCCTGGATCCGGGCGCCTGACCTCGTCGGCGCGTCCAATCGCGCGCTCAGTCCATCCTTCATGCAGTGAGCCTTGCATCAGGCTACGAAGTAGATCGGAGCGATCCTCCAGCTTGCGGCAGATCAAGTGGGTAATCGGCACCTCGGCCCGTTCGGTCTCACGCTCTACCCGAGCCTCGACCACCATAAGCCGGGCCCCGATGAGCGCGGCCCGGTCGCGCGTACCGACATCGGTGTACACGACGAGGTTCGCTGTCCCGTGCTCGTCCTCGACCGTGATGAAGACGATGCCCTTGGCCGTGCCCGGCCGCTGCCGCATCAGCACCATGCCAGCCAGCCTGATCCGCTGCCCGGCGCGCATACCCTCCAAGTCGCGGGTATCGCTGCAACCGAGTGCGCGCAGTTGCGACCGCAGTAGCGCCAGCGGGTGCTGACGTAGGGTTAGCCCAGTTGCAGTGTAGTCCAGCACCACCGACTGCCCATCTGCCTCGGCCGGCAGGGCAGGGGAGGGCTCAACAAGGAGAGGCGGCTCACCGGCCGCTGCGGCCTTGGCGGCCAGCCGCAGTAGGGGAGGGGTGTCGCCTTCGACTCCCTTGGCGTCCCACATCGCCGCCCGGCGATCGAAACCCATGCCAGCAAAGCCGTCCGCCTCGGCCAAAGCCTCAATAGCCTTACGGCCTACCCCGGCCCGGCGCACCACCTCGTCCACCGAGGCATAAGGCGAGCCGTTGCCCATCTGCCGGGCCTCGGCCACCCGCTTCCCGTCCTCGGCCGACAGGCCAGCGGCCATGCGCAGCCCTAGGCGTAGGGCGAGGCCCTCGGCGCTGCGCGCCTCCGGCTCCAGGGTGCAGTCCCAACGGCTCTCGTTCACGTCCAGCCGACGCACCACCACCCGGTGCTGCTGGGCGTCGCGCACGATCTGCGCGGGGGCGTAGAAGCCCATCGGCTGGCTGTTCAGCAGCGCGGCCGCGAATACCGCGGGATGGTGGCACTTCACCCAGGCCGAGGCGTAGGCCAGGTGCGCGAAGCTGGCGGCATGGCTCTCCGGAAAGCCGTAAGAGCCGAAGCCCTCGATTTGCTTGAACACGCGCTCGGCGAGGTCGGGGTCGTAGCCGCGGCGGACCATGCCGCCGACCAGCTTGTCTCGGTACACCGCCACTCCCTGCGTATATTTGAAGGTGGCCATGGCGCGGCGCAGTTGGTCGGCTTCGCCGGGGGAGAAGCCGGCGGCGACGATGGCCACCCGCATGGCCTGCTCCTGAAAGAGTGGCACGCCCAGGGTGCGGCCGAGCACCTGCTTCAGCTCGTCCTCCGGACCGTGTTCCTTGCTGGGGGAGGGGTAGACCGGCGCCTCGTCGCCCCAGCGCCGGCGCAGGTAGGGATGTACCATGTCGCCCTGAATCGGCCCGGGCCGGACGAGGGCCACCTGCACCACCAGGTCGTAGAACTTCGATGGCCGCAGACGCGGCAGCATGTTCATCTGCGCGCGGCTTTCGACTTGGAACACGCCCAGAGAGTCGGCCCGGCGCAGCATGGCGTAGGTCTCGGTGCAGTCGCGGGGCACGTCGGCGAGATCGAGGTCGGCAATGCGGTGCCGGCGCAGGAGGTCGAAGCCGCGCCGCAGGCAGCTCAGCATCCCCAGCGCCAGGATATCCACCTTCAGCAAGCCGAGCGCCTCGACGTCATTCTTGTCCCACTCCAGCACCGTGCGCCCGTCCATGGCGGCGTTGCCGACCACCGCCATCTCGATCAGAGGCCCGCGCGACATGACAAAGCCGCCGACATGGGTGGCGAGGTGGCGGGGGAAGTCCTGGATCTCCTCGGCCAGCTCCAGCGCAAGGCCGAGGCGGCGGTCGGACAGGTCGAGGCCCTCGGCCGCGGCGATTTCGGCCAGGCTGTCGTCCCTCCCTGGGCCCCAGCTGGCCTTGGCCAGCCGCCCGGTGACGTCCTCCGACAACCCGAGCGCCTTGCCGACCTCGCGCACCGCCGATCGGCCGCGAAAGCGGATCACCGTGCCGACGATGGCGGCGCGGTCGCGGCCGTAGCGGCGGTAGATGAACTGGATCACCTCCTCGCGGCGCTCGTGCTCGAAGTCGACGTCGATGTCGGGCGGCTCAGCCCGCTCCACCGAAAGGAAGCGTTCAAACAGGAGGTCGTGCTTGGAGGGATCCACCGCGGTGATGCCGAGCACGTAGCAGACGGAGGAGTTAGCGGCGGAGCCGCGTCCCTGACAGAGGATGTCCTGGTCTCGGGCAAAGCGCACGACCTCGTCCACCGTCAGGAAGTAGGGCGCGTAGTCCAGCCGCTCGATTAGCCGCAGTTCGTGCTCGATGCGGCCCTGGATGTCGTCGGGCACGCCGCGCGGGAAACGGCGGGCGCATGCTTCGGCGACGCGGCCCTCCAGCGTCTGTTGCGGCGTGCGGCCGGGCTCCATGATCTCGTCCGGGTACTCGTGGCGCAGCTGGGACAGCGAGAAGCCCCTACAGGCCTCGAGGACGCGGAGGGTGTTGAGCAGGGCGGCCGGGGCGCGGCGGAACAGCCGGGCCATCTCGGCTGGGTCTTTGAGGTGCCGCTCGGCATTGGGCTCGGCATCGCGGCCCAGCCGGTCCACCGGCCGGCCGAGGCGGATCGCCGTTAGCACGTCAGCCAGGCGACGACGGGAGGCGACGTGGTAGCGCACGTCATTGGTCGCCAGCAGATCAACACGGGCGAGGGCGGTCATCTCGGCCAGGGCTTCCAGCCGTTCCTCGTCGATGTCGTCGAAACGGATCGTCGCCGTGCAGAGCAGCGGCAGCGCCAGCCGAGAGCGCAGCGCCGTGGCGTCAGCCCGTAGGCGATCGCCAAAGGCGGCGTCCGGGCGCACGGGGGATACGGCCGCCATGCACCAGCCCTCCGCATGTCCGATCATCTCGTCATGAGTGAGGCTGCACTCGCCCTTGGGCGAGCGCATGCGGCCCAGCGAAAGTAGTCGGGTCAGGCGGCCGAAGGACGCCCGGTCGGTCGGCCACACCAGGTACTCGGCACCGTCCTGCAGCTGCAGGCGGCAGCCCACAACGTAGGGGATGCCGGCCTCCTTGGCAGCAACGTGGCCGCGCACAGCACCGGCAAGGCTGTTGGTATCGCAGATGCCCACCCCGGCATGGCCGAGCGCCGCAGCGGCCACCACCAGCTCGCCGGGATGCGAAGCGCCGTCCAGCAGGGTGAAGTTCGAGCGGCAGCCGAGTTCTGCGTAGGCAAGGGACACAGGGCGATCAGCCCATGACGCCGTGCAGGAACCAGCGTGCCGGGGCGTTGGGACGGTCGAGCCCGAGTCGGCACACCCACAGCCGGCCGCCCTCCTCGGTCTGCACCCGAAAGTAATCCCGGCGCGGACGGTCGTGCTTGTCGCCCCACCATTCCGGTTCCAGCCGCTCGGGGCCGGCGGCGTGCAACACTCGCAGCACGCGGCCGTCCAGACGCAGCCGGGCAGGGGGGCCCTCCGGCACCTCGGCCACCACGCCGAGTTCCTTCGGTTGACGCAGGAGGCGCACCGGCCGCCGCCGCTCCTCCCAGGCGTCCGGCACCTCGGGATCTGTGTAGGGATCGACCATGGCCACGCTATCCTCGGGCCAATGACTTCCGGTCGGCGCCACACGCCACATCACGGCGTGCTGGCCGAGACGGTCGATCAGCTTCGACAGCATCCGCTCTTGCTCGCCGGCAAGGGCGTCCCCGCCCAGGCCGCTCAGTTGGCGGGCCTGAAGTGCGTTGGTCTCGGTCGCGCGCAGGATCATGCGCTCGAAGCCGAGGTCGGGCTCCAAGGTGCCAAGCCGCTCGGCGAAGAGCCGGCGCAGGTGAGCGGCGTCACGCGAGGGACTGCCGACACCGATGACCACCTCCTGCACGTCGCCGTCCACGCGGAAGGCGAGCAGGCTGAGGCGTCGGGCGCCGCTGCCCGACTCACCGAGCGTAGCGCACAGCTCCTCCAGCAGGGCGTCCACGGCACGGTCGATGGCTGGGCGCGTCACGATCGGCTCAAGGAAAGAGCGGATCGCCAGCAGGGCATGGGGCGGCTGGACCAGCTTCAGTGGCCGCGCCCTCGCGCCTGAGGCGAAATCCAGCGCATCGAGTAGTGGCCGACCGAAGCGGCGTGCCAGGGGCGCCCGAGGCTGGCGCAGCACATCGCCCAGCGTTAGCAGGCCGAGCCGGGCGAGACCGGTTGCGATCTCGCCAGGAAGCCGCAGCGAAGCAAGCGGCAGTGCGCCGATTGCCTCTAGGTCGCCGCCGACGGGAACAACAACGCCGTTGTGCCCGCTCCGGACCATGGCTGCTGCGGCATCGGCGCTGCCGGCCATCCCGACTCGCGCCCGATAGCCGGCCCGGCGGAAACAGCGCTCCACCTCCGCGAGCATGGCCATCTCACCGCCGAACAGGTTGGTGCAGCCGGACACGTCGAGGACCAGCCCATCTGGGGCATCTAGGGCCACAAGCGGCGTGAAACGCAGGGCCCAGTGCCCGAGCCGCTGCAGCAGCTCAGCCTCGCTGCCTGGGTCGGCGGGCCGCAACACGAGATTCGGCAGCATGGCCTGAGCGTCGGCCATGGCCTGTCCTGCGTGCAGATGCGGGGCGTCGACGCAAACCAGTGCGCGGCGGTTACCTACAATCTGCCACGTCGCCACGGCCTCGCCTGCGAGGTCGGGTTCGCGCCGTCGGAGTGCGTCCACCGCCAGCCACGGAAGATGCACGGAAACGAAGCGCCGGGCGTTGCCCGAGTCACCCCGCATTGTGTGGACGCCCCGGACGCTTGCGCATCAACACGAAGCCGGCCCGCTCGAGATGCTGAGTCAGGTGCTGCGCTGCAAGGCCCGCGACCATCTCCCCACCGTGCGGCCGTGGCCGCCCGCGCTCGTCGTAGCGCAGCGCGTAGGACAGCGCGTCGGCCACCTCCTCCGGTCGGGCGGGGCTAAGTGAGTTCTCGTTGGTTTCGTTCGGGAAATGGTCGGCCATGCCGCCAGCCTATCGGGCGAATCGCGAACAAAACAAGAACTGATTCCCAGCTCACGCGACCGCGAACCTGTGGGGGGAGGCGCCGTGACTCGCGGAATGCTCTGCCCACAAGGCTTTGCACGGCCGGGTGAATCCTGCGTGGCAGAGAAGAAATCAGCCCAGCGCTGGTCGGAGCTTCCCTGCGGCAATTGGCCTATGCGAGTCGCCCTGGACACTCAGCGGGCTTGGTAGCGCATGAAGGTCGAGGTGCCCAATGCGGACCTGATTGAGCGGCTCACGGCCCACGACCTGCTAGCTACAGGCGACAGTCTCAACGAAATCGATGCCGTGTCCGACACGACCCCCGCGTGTGGGCGGAGGTCCTGCTGCGCGCCAGAGGGTTCTGCGAACGCTACGGCGGCAAGGGGTTCGTCACCGAGGCCAGGACGCTACCTCGGGGCCCACCACATTCTGGCGTTCTCTCAAGACGGTCAGGACCGGCGGACCAATGTCATGGCACTGTGCGCGGACGTAAGGCTCGGAACATCGCGATGGCGGCCAAAGCGGCCGCCCTGGAAGGGGCGAGGTAGTCGTAATTGCGGGGGCATTTTAGAGCCCGATCCCCTGCTCTGCTTCTTCCCTGCACCCTTGATTGGTCCGAGTCGGTGCCAGGACCGTCCTTTCAGCAGCCCTTTCTCCCGATGCCGTTCCTGCCTCATGAGCTGGACGTTCGTTCCAGGACCAGCACGGGGAACCAGCCCGCGTTAGGGTTGTCCCCAGCGGAAGGTCTAAGATTCGTCTAATAATATGAGTCTAAAGGGAAATTCCGCGTTTCGATTCAGTGGCCTAGGTGGGGGTTCTGCTCCCGCTTTTACGCGTAATGCCCCTGCCTCTACGGAAAGTGCCCCTGCGATTCACTTAGGGCCCCCTGTTGTCCCCAGAGCTGGGGATAACTTCTCTGGGTGAAGGGAATCACGGGAGCATTTTTTGGGCTCTCAGGCCCATTCTTCGTGTCTATGCTCCTCTTCCACGGGAATCGCGGGAGCATTCCAGCGGCGAGCGGAATCGCAGGGGCATTTTGGGGCAATGAGCGAGAGCGGGCCGAAATTCCTGTCCGAGGTGGAGCGAAAGCGCCTTGCCCGGCTTGAGCGGACGAAGCAGAACGCCAGGGGGCGTCGTGCCCCCGCCGTGATGCCCTCCCGGCTGGCTCGGACGAGTGCATTCGCCGCCCGTGTCCATGGTTTGGACACCGACAGCAACTTCCGTCGGACCTACATCGTCCCCCCGCACAGCGTTGTCGAAGTGGCCGGGCGCGAGTTGGGTACTCGGCATCGGGATGCGCTCGTGGCGCTTTTCCGGCTGCGCGCGAAACGCGTCGAGGCCCGCACCGAGACTGGGCAGAAGATCGTCGTCTGCCAGACCGAGACGACGTGGCGGGAGCTGCTGGCTGCCAGTGGCCTGACCATCCACGTGACGAACCTCCTGACCGCCCTTCGCGTGCTCCAGGAGCTACAGCGCGTAACGATCAGGATCTTCCGTGGATCGCATGAAGAATATCTGCGTGCCGAGGCCCGGGGAATGCTCGCCGGAGCCGGTTGGTCGGATGCCCTAATAGGTCGAATCGAGTGGGATGGTGCCCAGCTCGATAGCAAGTTGACGGTGTCGTATGGAGAATGGGTCCGTCGGACACTTGAGGAACGGCATCTCGTCGCAGTAGATGCTGACGTTTACTTCAAACTAAAGTCCGATTACGCGCGATGCTGGTGGCCCTACATTGACAGCCAGCCGGCCCATAGCTGGATCAACGTGGAACTGCTGGCCTCGCTGGCCGGGCGTGACTACCGCGCCGAGGAGACAAAGAAACGGGTCAAGTTGCGAGAGGAGGTCCGGCAGGCGCTTGCCGACATGCAGCAGGCAGGCGGGCTGACGTCGTGGGTGGAGGAGGTCGTAGGGTCCGGCCGGGCGAAGACATACAGATACCGATACGTCCGGGCCGGCAGTCCCCAGGCCGAGCTGCCCATCTGAGCCTCGCCGTCAGGCAGCGTTGACCGTGTCCACCAGGTTGATCTCGGCTCCGGTCCGCTTCAGGTTCGCCTCGGCCGACCGGACCCGCCCCAGAATCACGGATGATCGGCCCGGCATCCAAGATGGCAATCAGGGACTATCGCGATCTCGGCCGAGCAACAACCAACAGCACGCACGCGACCCGTTACCAGCGATAACGCCCCGGGGGGTAGGTAACGGTCAGACGAGCCAACGGTCGAGGTAGGGGCTAACCGGCTTCCTCGCTCATCCATGGGTTCAGGAGAGTGACACCGGTCGCCAGAAAATCCCGCGTGTTCCGGGTGACGATCGTAAAGCCGTGCACCAGACCGGTTGCCGCGATCAACGCATCGCGTTCGGCTTTGGGATCCGGCACATGTAGCCGCGCGCACCGTCGCGCCACGCGGTCGTCGATCGGCAGGATCCGTGGCTGGAACGCTGGCAGGACCTGCTCGTCCAGCCAGCGCCGCAGCATTGCTCCCTGGTCGGGATCGCGATGCTCAACCTGCAGAACGCCGAGTTCAAGCTCAAGCAACGTAATGGCCGAGAGGAACAGGCTCGCGGCCTCCACGCCGTCGGCCCAACGCGATACGGCAGGATGGGCCTTTCCCGACCGGACCTTGCGCAGTTCCGAGACGACATTGGTGTCGAGGAGGAACATCAAGCCAGATCGGCAGGCTGCAAGCCGATGCGGACCAGCGCGGGGTCGAAATCGATGTCCTCGCCGCCGGGCATCGCCAGCAGGTCGGCGATCCCAGCAGGGGTTCCGCGGAGGCGCTGGTAATCCTCGAAGCTCAGCAGAACATGCGCCGGTCGACCTCGGTCGGTGATGACGACAGGTCCGTGACCCGCAGCTTTCTTGGCCCGCCCGGTGTCCTGGTTGAACTCCCGACTGGTGAGGGTCGTGATGACCATAGCAAACCCCGCGCGAATGTAGAAACGTTTATACTATGTGGTTCTCCTGCATCTGCGTCAACAACCAAGCTTCGACCAACCCCCTGCGCTTTCGTCATGAACACGCCTGTCGAGGCCCTTGAAGGTCGGTGAGATTTTCTGGAACCCACGGGAATAAGCGGCCGCGAGCGGTGTCTTACCGGCATCAACTCCGATGCGAGGCACCCTGCCGATGCTCTATCCCCGCCGCCGCTCCCTTGGTCTTCTGGCCATGGGTGCCCTCGTCCTGGGAACGGGCTGCGCCACCCTGCCCAGTCCCGCCCAGGCCGGCCCTGCCGCGGACATGGCCCAGCGCCGCATCGCGGCTATCGCGGCGGGTGACACCGCGGCCGTGATGGGCAGCTACGCCGACAACGCCGTGCTGGAGTGGGTCGGTGGCCCGCTCGATGGTCGCTATGCCGGCCAGGCCGCCATCGGCGGAGTCTGGGGCAAGTTCATCGCGGCGCAGGGGCCCATGCAGACCCGGGTCGGTCAGGTGCTCGAGAGTGCCAACCCGCGCGGGCAGACGGTGGTCGCCGACGTGGCTTTCGCTGGCCGCATGACCGTCAAGGTACGTTACGTCATGACCTACCGCGAGGGCCGGCTGGTGAGCGAGACTTGGCAGGTCGATCCGAACCTGCCGGGCTGATCCGGGCCATGTTCGGGCGAGGCAGGGCGGCCGATACGGCCGACGCGATCGAGCGCCACATCCCGGCGCTGCGACGCTTCGCCTGGGCCCTGCTGCGGGACGGCACGGCGGCCGACGACCTCGTGCAGGACTGCCTGGAGCGAGCCCTATCCCGTTGGCACCTGCGCCGGGCAGAAGGCGAGTTGCGGGCCTGGCTCTTCACCATCCTGCACAACCTGTTCCTCAATGGCCGTCGCGGCGCAGGACGCCGCGGCGAGGTCGTGCCCGTGGAGGGGGATACCGGGGAGGCGTTCGCCGACGAGGCCGCCGGAACCGCAGCGGAGAGCCTGCTCGTCTGGCGCGATGCCCTGGCCGGGCTGGCCGCCCTGCCGGAGGAACAGCGCGTTGTGCTGCTCCTCGTAGGCGTCGAAGACTTCTCCTACGAGGAGACGGCCCGGCTGCTCGGCGTGCCGCTGGGCACGGTGATGTCGCGGCTGAGCCGGGGACGGGCGCGGCTGCATCGGCTGATCGAGGGCGAGGACGCGCCCGCGCGTCCGGCCCTGCGGAGGGTGAAGTGACGCATGATCCGACCCCGATTGGGTCTTTCCCGGTCACCGAGGACGACCTGCAGGCCTGGATCGACGGGCGGCTGCCCTCCGGGCGGCAGCGCGACATCGAGGCTTGGCTAGAAGCCAACCCCGAGGCGGCGGCGCGCTGCCGTGCCATGGCAGCCGAGCGCGAGGCCCTGCGCGCGGCGCTCCGGCCTTCCCACGACGCGCCGATCCCGGCCCGACTGCGGGTGGCGCATATTCAGGCCCAGCAGGACCACGCGCGGGCCCAGGGCTGGCGCCGAACCGCCGCCGTCCTTGCCTGGGTAGTGCTCGGCGCGGGGCTGGGCTGGGCCGGGCACGGCCTCGTCCCCGCCGGTGCGCCGCGCCCGGTGGTGGCCCAAGCCGGGCCTCGACCCATGGTGGCCGAGGCAATCGCTGCCCACCTGGTTTTCGTGGCCGACGCGCGGCGTCCGGTGGAGGTGGCGGCGCAGCAGGAGGATCTGCTGCTGCGCTGGCTTTCCAACCGCCTGTCGCGTCCCGTCTCCGCGCCCAACCTGGCAGCCCAAGGCTACCGCCTGATGGGCGGCCGACTGCTGCCCGGTGCTGGCGGCGACCCTGCCGCCCAGCTCATGTACGAGGACGCCGCCGGGGCGAGGCTGACCCTCTACCTGCGCGCTGACCGCGCTGAGGAGGGCGAGACCGCCTTCCGCTTCACCGACGACGCCGCCGGCGGCGTTTCCGGCTTCTGGTGGGTGGATCGCGGCTTCGGTTACGCCGTGCTCGCCCAGGGGATCGACCGCCCGGCGCTGCTGGGATTGGCCGAGGCCGTCCACCGCCAGGTCCTGACCACCCCGGCTGCCCCGAACGGGCGTCCGGCACCGAGCCTCTGATACGAACGGGAACCCCGCCATGACCACTCGCCTCGCGCGTCCACGCGCCCTGCTGCTTGCCGCCGGCTTCCTGCTTGCCGCGGCGCTGCCGGCCCTCGCCGCCGGCTTCGACGGAGGTATCAAAAATAACTCCCTCGCCCTCAGCCCCGACGAGGGAACGGCCGTCGTCTCCTACAGCGACGACCCGGTGGTGATCGTCTACGACATGGCCGCAGGGCGGGTGCGGCAGCGGCTAGAGGGCTTTACCACGCCGCGCAACATCGTCTTCTCGCCCGACGGCGCCCGTTTCTACGTGTCGGACAGCGGAACCGGGCGCGTAAGCGTCTTCGAAACCGCCACGCTGCGGCAGGTCGACACCCTTGCGGCCGGTGCCGGCGCCTTCGGCACGACCCTCTCGCGTGACGGCGCGCGCCTCTACGTCAACAATCAGGCTGCCAGCACCGTCTCCGTCTTCGATACGCGCAGCGGGCGGGCGGAGGCGGTGGTGACCGGTCTCGCCCAGCCGCGCCAAGGCGTGCGCCTTTCGCCGGACGGCGGGACGCTCTTCGTCACCAACTTTCTCGGCGACAAGATTACCCTGATCGACACCGCGACGAACCGGATCACAGGCGAGATCACCGGCTTCGACAAGCTGCGCGCCATCTCCGTCACCGCCGACGGCGGCACGATCTACGCTGCCAACAGCGGGCGGAACACCGTGTCCGTGGTGGATGTGGCCGCCCGGCGGATCGCCGCGGAGGTGCCGGTGGGCCGCGACCCTTACGGCGCCGCCCTGACGCCGGACGGGCGCTACGTCTACTCGGGCAACCTCCAGGACAACTCGCTCTCCGTCATCGATACCGGCACCCGGGCGGTGGTGGCAACGGTGACAGGGCTGCAGGAGCCGCGCCAAGCGATTGTCTTCTCGCGCGATGGGGCGCGCGCCTACGTGCTGAACCGTGACCTCGGCATCGCCGTGGTGGACCGCGCTGGCAATCGGATGGCGCGCACCCTGTCGCCGGGCGGCTGATGCGGACGCACTGCGGGCGGCCCGGTGGCCAACTGGCCGCCTGGGCCGCCTCCACGTTAGACCGGCAGGTCGTGCGCGTGGACGTGGTGGGCGGCGTTCCGCTCCAGAATGTCGAGGGCACGCCGCTCCAGTTCCGGCGATCGGGTACGGACCCAGAGCAGCTGCCCGCCCTCGACTGTCTGCTGCGCCTGGTCCGTCGCGCGGCGGCGGGCCAGCATCACGGCCAACAGGGTGCCCAGCACCGCGCCGACCCCGCCCGTGGCGGCGGCGACACCGGCGGCCGCCAGGGTGGTGGCGCCCGCTGCCGCCGCAACCCCACCCCCGCTCATCGCCGGGATGATCGCGAAGCCGCCGATCAGCGATCCCTCCGCGTTGCCCAGCGCCTCGGTGCAGAAATGGTCCGTGCGCGGCGCCGCGGGATCGTCCGCCAGCTCGACGGACGTCTTGCCCGAGGCGGCTCCAGCCTCGGCCAGCAGGCTCAGCTCGCATCGCGCGAAGCCCGAGGTCAACAGTTCGTCAACAGCCCGCTCCAGCGCGGGGTAGGTGTCGAACAGACCGACCACCTCGCGGATCGTGCGGGGCTCAGCAGGCGCTTCGATAGTCATGGAATCCTCCGTTCCTCGGCCTGCCTAAGCTCGGGGTCGGGTGCCGCCGTGACCAACACCGTGCCCCGATCAGTTCCATCGCGATGCGTGATGATCCCACGGGTGGAGCGTTGTTCAGCCAAAGCGATCACTCCGATCGCCATCATGACTTGGACCGTCGATCCAGGAATACGCACCTTGGTCACCGGGTTCTCGATGCGAAGGGCAGGGGAGAAGTAAGGATGACAAGCAGCAGAAGGCACCTGCTCGGTGGCGCGGCCGCCCTTGCCGCGGCATGGGTCAGCGGTGCCCGAGCGGCCGAGGTGGATCTGAACCTGCCCGGCGGCGGAGGGGTACGGCCCCTGATCACGGACTACCCGCAGAAGGGCGCGATGATCCTGCAGCGCACCCGCCCGCCGCTGCTGGAAACGCCCTTCGAAGTGTTCGACGAGGGCACCTTCACCCCGAACAACCGCTTCTACGTGCGCTGGCACTGGGCGGTGATCCCGACCGAGGTGGACGTGAACGCCTTCCGCCTGGAGGTGAAGGGCCACGTCAACGCGCCGCTCTCCCTGACGCTACGGGAGCTGTACAACCTGCCGCGGGTGGAACTGGCGGCGGTCAACCAGTGCTCGGGCAATTCCCGCGGCCTGTTCCAGCCGCGCGTGCCCGGCGCCCAGTGGGGCAATGGCGCCATGGGCAACGCCAAGTGGGTGGGTGTGCGCCTGCGCGACGTTCTGGACCGTGCCGGCGTCCGGGCGGGCGCCACGGTCGTGCGCTTTGGGGCGCTCGACCAGCCGGTGGTACAGGAGGGTCCGGACTTCATGAAGTCCCTCGCCCTGGACCACGCCCGCGACGGCGAGGTGATGATCGCCTACCTCATGAACGGCGAGCCGATGACGCTCAACCACGGCTTCCCGATCCGCCTCATCGTGCCCGGCTGGTTCTCGACCTACTGGGTCAAGGCGCTCAACAGCATCGAGGTGCTCGACGGACCCGACGAGAACTACTGGATGAAGACCGCCTACCGCATCCCCGACACCCCCGGGGCCAACGTGCGCCCGGGCCAAACCGGCTTCGGGACGGTGCCGATCAACCACATGGTACCGCGCTCCTTCGTCACCAACCTCCGGGACGGGGCGGGCCTTCCGATGGGGGCGCCCGCGCCGCTGCGCGGCATCGCCTTCGGCGGCTCGACCGGCGTGCGAGCGGTGGACGTGTCCACCGACGGCGGTGCCTCCTGGCAGCCCGCAACCCTCGGCCCGGACGAGGGCAAGTACGGCTTTCGCCGCTGGGAGGCGGGCTTCACGCCCACAGCACGTGGCGAGGCGCGGATCATGGTGCGCTGCACGAACAACGACGGTTTGGCCCAGCCGGCCGAGCCCAACTGGAACGGCGGTGGCTACATGCGCAACGGCATCGAGACCACCTCGGTTCGGATCGGCTGAGGAGCAGGGGCATGTCCTTCCAGAACTTCTGCTACGGCATAGTGGCGGTCGCGGGGATTTCCCTCGCTCTCTTCGGCAAGTCACCGCCGGCGCCGCCCGCTCCCTACCCGCCCACGCCCGAAGCCCTGCGCTTCGCCGCGGCCGAGGCGGCCTATCCCTTCCACAACGCCAGCATCGAGCTGCCGGCGGGGGATCGACAATTCCAGGGGCCGGGAGCGGAGGTGGCGAACGCCAACTGCCTATCCTGCCACTCCGCCGGGATGGTGCTGAACCAGCCCCCCCTCAGCCGGGCCGTGTGGGAGGAGGAGGTCCGCAAGATGCGCACCGCCTACCATGCTCCCGTCGCGGAGGCCGACGTGGAACCGATCGCCAAGTACCTCGCGTCGCTGCCGCGACCCTGAACGGCGGGGCACGAGGGGGATGGAGGCGTCGCGGTGCCCATGTTGATCCTGGCCGTCGTTCCGGAGCCCGGCACGGCGCGCGCCTGTCTTGAGCACGCCGCACTCGCCCGGGCTGCGGTCGACGATGCGCGCCTCGTCGTGCTGCACCCCAACGCGGACCCTGAGCGGCTCATCGCGGCGGCCGAGGAAGTGGCCATCCAGGAGCTGCGTGAGGCACGGGAGGGTTCGGCCGTGTCGCGCGCGGCGGCCGTGCGCACCGTTTTTGACGAATGGGTCGCCGCATCGCCCGGGGGCGGGGAGGCGGAGTGGCGCGAGCGACCGGGCGCCATTGGGGAGGTCGTTGCTGCGGCGGCGGCTGGGGCGGCGCTGGTCGTACTGGCGCGCCCGCGCAACCTCGACGGTCAGGATGCCCTGCACGAGGCCGTTTTCCACGCCGGCCCGCCGCTGCTGCTGGTGCCCGACGCTCCTCCTCCGGCCGCCCTGGCGCACCTTGCCCTGGCGTGGGAGCCGGAGGACGCGGCGAGGCGCGCCCTCGCCGCCGCCCTGCCCTGGCTGCGGCGCGCGACCGAGGTGACAGTGCTGGTCGCCGGCGAGGAGGGCGACCGGCCGGATGCGTCGGAGGCGGCGGAGCGGCTCGGTGAGGCCGGCGTCGGGGCAAACGTCCTGCCCTTGGAGGGCGGCGGGCCGGTCGGCGCTGCGCTGCTCGGCGCCTGCGGCCGCATCGGGGCCGACGCGCTGGTGATGGGCAGCTACGACCGTCCCGCTGTATTGGAATGGCTGTTCGGCGGCGCGACGCGGGATGTGCTGCGCCACGCGACCCTGCCGGTTTTCCTGCATCGATGAAGGAAAGCGCGATAGAACGGGTCAGCTGGCCTGGCGCCTGGCAAGGGGCGCTGTCAGCGATGCTGGGGTATCTGGCGGTGTTCCTCGGCGCTGGGATCGGTGGCGCGCTATGCCACGCGGTGAGGCCTAGCTTGCGGGCCGCGAACGCCGTGGCCGATCGGGCGGGCGAGACCCAGACCTTTCAATCCGAGGCAGAGCCGAACCGGCCGCCACCAAGGGAGCCAAGTCCATGATGAACCGACGTGCGCTGGTCCGCGGCACGGGTACCGCCCTGATGGCCGCCGCGGCGGGCATCCCGCCCGCGCGAGCGCAATACGCGCGAGCCACCCCCGACATGATCGTGCATCGCGGCTACCCGCTCAACGCGGAGCCGCGAGGGAGCGCGCTGCGGGCCGCCTTCATCACGCCGGAGCGGGACTTCTACATCCGCTCCCACGGCACGATCCCCGAGCTGCGGGCGGAGGACTACAGGCTTCGCCTCGGTGGCCAGGGCCTGCCGACCCAGGAACTGTCCCTGAACGACCTGCGCTCCCGCTTTCCGCAGCGGCGCGTCACGGCGGTGCTGCAGTGCGCCGGAAACCGGCGCGCCGACATGGGCTTGGTCAAGCACGTCTCCGGCGACGCCTGGCAGGCCGGGGCGATCAGCAACGCCGAGTGGGGTGGGGTGAGCCTGGGCGACGTGCTGCGCGCGGCCGGCGCCCGGGAGAGGGCCGACCTGCACGTCGCGTTCGACTCCCATGACGAGATCGAGGAGGAGGGCGAGCGCTTCCGCTACGGGGCGTCCATTCCCCTGGCCAAAGCGATGTCGCCGGAAACCCTGCTCGCCTTCACCATGAACGGCGAGCCGCTGACGGCGCGGCACGGGTTCCCCCTGCGGGTGGTGACGCCGGGCTACGCGGGTGTGCGCAGCCCGAAGTGGCTGGCCGCAATCACCGTGCAGGACAGGCCGTCCGACAACCACATCCAGGCCAAGCTCTACATGATGCTCCCGCCGGATATGACCAAGCTGACCGAGGATCTGAGCAGGGGCGTGGTTATCAACGACATGCCGCTCACCTCCGCTATCCTGGAGCCCTCGGCCGGTGCGCGCCTGCCGGCCGGCGACGCACGGGTCCGGGGCTACGCCATCGCGACCGGGCAGCCGATCGCCAGGGTCGAGGTTTCCGCCGATGGCGGGCGGCAGTGGATGCAGGCCACCGTCGAGCAGCACGCGGACGCGCCCTGGAGCTGGACCTTCTGGAACGCGGCCCTGAACCTGCCGCGGGGGGAGCACGAGCTGGTCGTGCGGGCGGTGGACGGTGCCGGCCGGGTCCAGCCCGCCACGGCCGAGGAGATCTGGAACTTCCCGGGCTACCTTTGCACCGCATGGCACCGCATTTCCGTGACCGTGGGCTGAGGTCGGTGATGCCGATGCCAACGAGGTCCGGAGGCTCCATGAACAAGCTGCTGATCGCCGCCATCGCCTTGGCGATGGGGATGGCGCCCCCCGTATCGGCCCAGTCCGTCGGGGAACGGACCGGCCTGAATGCGCTGGTCGGAGTAAGCTCGTCCACCGACGACTTCGTACGCGAGGCCGCGATCGGCGACATGTTTGAGACGGTATCGAGCGAGCTCGCCGCCATCCGCGGCGACGTGCCGATCCGCGCCTTCGCCGCCCGCATGAACGAGGCGCACCAGAAGTCGTCGGCGGAACTCACGCTGCTGGTGCGGCGGCACGCGGGCGGAACGACGATCCCACCAACGATGGATGGCAGCCGGCAGGCGATGCTGGCGCGGTTGCGCGGCCTTATGGGCGACGAGTTCAACCGGCAGTACCGGGAGGATCAGCTAACCGCCCACAGAGATGCGATCTCGCTGTTCCAACGCTATGCCGAGAGCGGCGACAACCCGCAGCTCAGGGCCTGGGCACGGAACCTGTTGCCGGTGCTGCGGGAACATCTCCGGATGGCGGAAGCGCTCGGGCACTGACGGGCCCGCCGGAGGCGCTGGATCTGTTGGTGACGCGCCCATCCATCCGCGGGAGCGATCGGTTTGAACGCGATGCTGCGTTGGAGCCGATCGATCCATTCCGCCATCTTCCGGGCAACACAAGGATCATGTCCGTGAAGATCACGCCGATACCACAGCCCCGGGCGGCTATCGTCCCTGCGGCCAACTCTCCTTTTCCAATACGGGTTTTGCCGGGCGTGGCACTCTGCGTCGCGGTCACCCTCGCCGCCCTGGCCCTGGAGCACGCCGAGGCCGCCCTCTTCGGCCGTGCCTGGCTGGAGGCGCTGGTGCTGGCGATCCTGATCGGCACCGCTGTTCGCACCGCTTGGCCACCCGGGGCGCGTTGGAGGCCGGGCATCGAGTTCTCGGCCAAGACCCTGCTCGAGGTGGCCGTGGTCCTGCTCGGCGCCAGCGTCAGCGCTGCCACCGTGCTCGCGATCGGACCGTGGATGCTGCTCGGCATCGCCGGCGTCGTCGCCGTCGCCATCCTCGCCAGCTACGGCATCGGGCGCCTGCTCGGCCTGCCCGTGCGTATGGCGCTGCTGGTGGCCTGCGGCAACTCCATCTGCGGCAACTCGGCGATCGCGGCCGTGGCGCCCGTGATCGGGGCAGACGGCGACGACGTGGCGGCCTCCATTGCCTTCACCGCCGTGCTCGGCGTGATGGCCGTGCTCGGGCTGCCGCTGCTCGCGCCGCTGCTGGGACTGACGGGCCATCAGTACGGCGTGCTCGCGGGGCTGACCGTCTACGCCGTGCCGCAGGTGTTGGCCGCCACCGCGCCGATCGCAGCAATTGCCGTACAGGTCGGCACCCTGGTCAAGCTGGTGCGCGTGCTGATGCTCGGGCCGGTGGTGCTCACCCTGTCGCTGCTGGCGCCCCGGTTGCGGGAGGAGACGGACGAGCCCGCCCCGCACGTCACGGCGGGCGATCGCCCCAAAGCCGGCCGCCTGCCGCTACATCGGCTGCTGCCCTGGTTCATCCTCGGTTTCCTCGCGATGATCGCGCTGCGCTCGCTCGGTGCCATCCCGGACGCGCTGCTGCCGCCGCTGGCGACCGCTGCCACCGCGCTGACGGTGGTCTCGATGGCCGCCCTCGGTCTGGGCGTGGACGTGCGGGTGGTGGCACGCGCCGGCGGGCCGGTGACGGCCGCGGTGGTGCTGTCGCTGGTCGTGCTCGGGGCGATCAGCCTCGGCCTGATCCGCCTGCTCGGCGTGGCGTGACGGGGCGACCCGGTGCCTCAGCGCGGGTTCGGGGCATGGATCAGGTCGAGCAGCGCCCCAGCGGCTCGGCTGCGGCGCCGCTCCCGGTGCCACACGGCGCGGAACGCCCGCTGCGGCATCGGCAGCGTCACGTGGTGCAGCAGCCCGGCCTCGATCGAGGGGGCCGCGACGGAGGCGGAGATCACCGTGGCGCCCATGCCCGCCTCCACCGCTGCCCGCACTGCCTCGTTCGATGGTAGTTCCAGGGCGACGTCCAGCGCCGCCGGGTCCAGCCCCGCCTCGCGCAGCGACGCCTCGAAGGCGGAACGGGTGCCGGAACCCAGTTCGCGCAGCACCCAATCTCCGGCCCCGGCCTCAGCCAGGGCCGTCACCGTATCGGGCGGTGCCTCCACCCAGGGGTGATCCGGGCCGACCACCAGCAAGAGCTGGTCGGTGGCGACCGTGAGGCCTTCCAGTTCGGGGTCGTCGAGCGCGCCCTCCACGAAGCCGATCTCGGCCGTGCCGCCGCGCACGGCGGCCGCTACCTGGGCCGTGTTGCCGATCGACAGGCGTACGGTGACGCCGGGATAGACCCGCCGGAAGCCGACGAGGCGGCGTGGCAGCCAGTAGCCGGAAACAGTCTGGCTCGCCATGACCGGCAGGGTGCCGCGTACTAAGCCACCCAGTTCGGCCAGGGCGAGCTCCGCCGCCTCGATACGGGCCAGCACGGCACGCGCCTCCGGCAGGAAGGCGTGCCCCTCTTCTGTCAGCTCGATCCCCCGCCCGACCCGGTGGAACAGCGGTACGCCGTGGCGCTGTTCCAGGGCGGCGATCGCAGCGCTGGCGGCCGATTGTGCCAAGTGCAGCGCCTCCGCCGCGCGCGTCACGTGCTGACGCTCAGCGACCGCGACGAAGACGCGCAACTGTTCGGGGGTCACGGGACCGCTTTCCTTGGGGGATGCATCATTCGATCAGGAAGGGGTTGCGCGCGCGGGGATTGCTGCGCCGGGCGGGAAAGGCCGCGGCTAGGTAGTCCACGATCACCACCCACAGGTCCGGCTCCAGCGGCGGTTCTGCTTCTCCACCGTCCAGCCCATCAGCGTGTCCCAACGCTCCCGCGACAGGCCGGAACGGCGGATGGTCGCGGTGGAGTGGCGGGCGGTGCAGCACGCTAAGGTGTCCTCGCGCCCGTGACCGGGCGGGAGCGCGTCCTCGGTTTCGGCCGAGGTCTGCACGGCCGACAGGCGGGCATTTTCAGCTGCCATCAAGGCCGCGCGCGCCTGCTCGGCCTGCTGTGTCTCCGCGCAGGCCAGGGCCATGGGAGCGGGCGGGTAGGGCTCTCGGGGCTCGTGAGGATCCCACCAGCCGGCCTTCTGGCTGGCCAGGGGGCGGGAGCGGAACGCCCGCGCGGTCATGTTGCACAGCACATCTCGTGAGCCGCGGGAATGCGGCTCACGAGGAAGGGCGCCTTGGCAGGACGAATGGGCGATAGCGGCAAGTCCGCTTACCTGGCACGACGCCGAGAAGCGGACATACAACGAAGGACCCGGCTCACCTGCTCCGCTCCGGAGCCCCATCTTTCATACCGCCTAGATGTTCTTGACCTCGGGGGAGTAGCCCCTTAACTCTGAACCCTAAGGCAATGGACTCTGCCTGACCACTCCGGTCGAACCGCCCCGCCTTATGCGACGGCTGATGATTCCTACTTCACACCACTTGTGAGGGGGAATCCGTCCAGTTGCTGTCCCAAGCTCCATCCAACTCTGCTGCCGTCGTGGCGTCTCGTCCGCGCGGCCTCATTTCCGGATTCCTTGCATGACACCCAGCGCCTTCCTGGGCGAACGGCTGCGCCATTCTGGCTTGGCCGCGAAATGGCTCGCCATCATCCTGCCGGTAGCCGCCACCGTAGGGACGCTCTGTGCCGCCTTCCTTTGGTCCCTGGACCGGGTCACAGAAATCCGCTTCGATAACCCGGCCCTCCTCTTTGCGCTGCCGCTAGCCGGGGTCGCCGTCGGCCTCGTCTACCACTGGGTCGGACGGCCCGCGGAAGGCGGCAACAACCTGATCGTCGAGCAGATCCACCAGCCCGGCGGCGGTGTGCCACTGCGCATGGCACCGCTGATCCTGGTCTCCACGATCGTCAGTCACCTCTTCGGCGCCTCCGTCGGCCGTGAGGGTACGGCCGTGCAGGTGGGCGGTAGCATCGCGGGCGGTGTTGCCAAAGCGCTCTTCCTGAAGCCCGACGAGGTCCGCATTCTACTGATGGTGGGCATCGCCGCGGGCTTCGGCGCCGTCTTCGGCACGCCCATCGCGGGCGCGGTCTTCGCCCTCGAGGTGCTGACCGTCGGGCGGGTCGAATACACCGCGCTCGTCCCGGCAGTTCTGGCGGCTATCGTGGCCGACTACACCTGCCATGCCTGGGGCGTGACACATATCGCGTATCACCTCGGCTTTGCCGGGTACGCGGAGGCGGGCGTCACGGCCTTCCACATCGATCCCGTCCTGCTGGCTAAGGTGGCCGTCGCGGGCGTCGCCTTCGGCCTGTGCAGCCTGCTCTTCTCCGAACTGGCGCATCGGGTTGGCGGCTTGGCAAAGCGGCTGTGCCCGGTCGCCTGGCTACGGCCCGCCATCGGCGGCGTGCTGATCATCGCGCTCGTCTACGCGACCGGTAGCCGCGACTACCTCGGCCTTGGCGTCATCTCGCCCGAGCCGGGCGGGGCCTCGATCGTGAACTTCTTCGGTCCCGCGCATTACGGCTGGGCCTGGGCGTGGAAGATCGCCTTCACCGTCCTGGCGCTGGCGACAGGGTTCAAGGGTGGCGAGGTGACGCCGCTCTTCTTCATCGGAGCGGCGCTGGGCAATGCCTTGTCGGCCCCGCTTAACGCGCCGGTGGACCTGATGGCGGCGCTCGGCTTCGTCGCGCTGTTCGCGGGCGCGGCCAACACGCCGCTGGCCTGCACCCTGATGGGGATCGAGCTCTTTGGCGCCGCCAACACCGCCTACATCGCGACCGCCTGCTTCGTTGCCTACCTCTGCTCCGGCCATTCCGGCATCTACCTGTCGCAGCGGATCGGCGTGCCGAAGACACGCATCCCGCGCCTGCCGCCGGATGCCTCCCTCCGGCACGCCCGTGATCTCCACCCCGTGCTCTGGAAGTGGCGGAGTCCGTCCGCGGGTGCCGCGGCCGACGGTACGAAACTTACGCCTGCCATCTCCAGAACAGCCCAGGACGACACCCCTATGCACACAGCGCACGACCTGACCTCCAAGGAGATCGGGATGATCCGGATCTACATGAAACCCCGCGAGAAGTACCGGCGGCACGCCGGGATCAGGGGAGCGCTATCGTCCAGGCCGCTGTTCCGGGAACTGGTGCTGCGGGCGAAGCAGGCGGGGCTGGTGAACGCCACGGCGCATCACACCCACTTTGGCTTCAGCAATCACGGCGCAGTGCAGGAACCTATGGCCGAGATCAGCAACCCAGAACTCACCATGTGCGTCGAGATGATTGGCCCGCGCGACACCTTGGAGCGATTTTGCCGCGACCATGGTGCCATGCTCGAGAATAAGGTGATCGTCTACAAGCACCTCGAGCATTGGCACGTCAGTGGGGGGGCCGGAGGTGCGGTCCGCCTACAAGAGGAGGCCGTCGCGAACCCTGGTGAACTCCTGGCACCGCAGTAACGGCGGACAGGGCAAAGAAGCGGTGACAAACCCAGCCGGCTTGCCTTCCCGTGATCCGTGTTCGGCTTGTTGTCGCCCCATCGGCAACCTGGCTCCGCATGGATGGGAATGGAGTTCTCCAGAAGTGCTTGAGGGAGCTGACGCCTCCTACCTCGTGATTGCGCGGCAGGGGGACGCTCGGCTCCCGATGGTCCGGCGCAGGACAGGCTTCTTTCAAACGTCCCTTCCGCGCCCAAGAGGCGAGGGAGACGGCATAGCCGCATCGCGCTTCCAAGCTGCGGACGCTATGGCGGCCACCTCGCCGTCGCCGGCCCGCAGCCGTGGGTTTCCTAACTTCACACCGCGCGTCTTCGCCGCGGCCAGGGCTGCGCGCGTGCGGGCGCTGATGGCGCGGGTTTCCTCCTCGGCCACCAGCGCCATGATGCCGATGGTGAGCCGGTTGGCGTGCGGCATGTCTACGGCTACGAACTCCACGCCGGCCTTCTCGAGCCCGAGCAGGAAGTGCGCGTCGCGCGCCAGACGGTCGAGCTTGGCGATCAGCAGCACGGCACGGCGCGCCCGACTCTCGGCCATCGCCGCCGCGAGCTGCGGCCGGTCGCCGCGCTTGCCGCTTTCCACCTCCTCGAACGTTGCGCACACGACTCCCCCGGTGCCCGCCGCGTGACGCGCAACGGCTGCTCGCTGGGCGTCGAGCCCCGGACCCGACCAGCCCTGCCGCTCGGTGCTGATCCGGTAGTAGGCGATGAAGCGGACGGGGGAGGGGGCAGGAGGGGCCATCGGGACCCTCAGAATACCCTCTCAGGCCCCTTTGTCGCGATTCCAAATGGACCTGTGATGGATTGGCATTCGTAGGGAGAACAAGTGTTTAGCAACGTCACATCCCATATTCGAACCCAATGTGACTGCCCCAGGCTAGCTTGTCACTTACGATAATCCCACTTATCACGAGTAATGCATTTGCGGGTGGCGTTCAGCCGGCTCCTGGGGCAGATTCGGGCTTCCGGAAGCAGGAGGTCGGGGCGGTATGGGCAGCGAGGTCGTGCCACGCGACGAGGCGGAAAGCCTGCCGGAACAGCGACTTGAGCCCACCGCCAAGGGCCTCGCGGCGCAGGCCAAGGCTCGCGAGTACGCCCGCCGCTCGATGTCACCCGCCACGCTGAGGGCCTATCGCTCGGACTGGCAGCACTTCACCGCTTGGTGCACGGAGGCAGGCCTCGAGCCGATCCCGGCCGAGCCCTCCACGGTCGGTGCCTACCTCGCCAGCCTCGGCCCCACCCATGCGCCGACCACGATCCGCCGCCGCCTCGCCGCCATCGGCCAGATGCACCGCTACAACGGCTTTTCCTGGGAGACCGGCGGCCTCGAGATTCGCGCCACCCTCAAGGGCGTGCTCGCCGAGCATGGCGAGCCCGTGCGCCAAGCCGCCGCCATCCGCCTCACCGATCTGCGCAAGCTGGTCGATACCTGCGACGACACCCCTGTGGGCCGGCGCGACCGCGCCCTGCTGCTGCTGGGCTTCGCCGGCGCCTTCCGTCGCTCCGAACTCGTCGCCCTCGAAGTAACCGACGTCATACCTACCCCGTTCGGCCTGCGCGTGCGGATCCGGCGCTCCAAGACCGATCAGGAGCGGCAGGGCGCCGAGATCGGCATCCCGCGCGGCAAGATCCCGGCGACCTGCCCGGTGCGGGCCGTGGAGGCCTGGCGCGCGACGCTGAAGCACCGTGCCGGGCCGCTGTTCCGGCGCATCAGCAAGGCCGGAACCATCGGTCGCGATGCGCTGGTGCCGGACTCCGTGCGCTTCCTGCTGCTCGGCCGCGCCCACTTGGCCGGCATCACCGTGCCGGGCGGCGACCGCCTGACCGCGCACGGGTTGCGCGCCGGCTTCATCACCGAGGCCTACGACAAGGGGGTGCGCGACCAGGACATCATGGATCACACGCGTCACCGCGACCACAAGACGATGCGGGGCTACGTCAGGCGGGCCAAGCTGCTGTCGGAGAGCCCCGCCGGCAAGGTTGGCCTGTGACGGAGGTCCGTTTTCCCTGGGACGAGGCAGCAGTCCGACCGCCGCGCTCAAGGGCGAAGCCGGATGCGCCGAAGCGCCCGCGTGGGCGCCCGAAGGAGGTTCGTTCCGTCGATCGGGACACCGTCGGCTCGGCGGCCACCCCTAGCCTGGCGGAACTGCCTACCGCTGAGCGTCTGGGCGGCGAGGGAGCGGTCGAACACACGGAGTGGCGGCCATTCCGGCTGACCGTCGGCGGGCCGGCCGAGACCGTGGCGGCCTTCGCCGCCGCGGCGGAGGGGCCGGGTGTCACGCCCTGGCAGATCGACTTCGCCGCCATGGAGGAGGACGTGTTCCACCGCCTGGCCTCCCGCTATCCCCGCACCGGGCGGCTGTCGCTGGACGGCTGCCGGGTCTTCGCGGCGCAGCTGCGCGAACGCAGCGAGGAGCGGCACCGGCGGGTTCTGGCCGCGGCGGAGGCGAGCCGTGCCCGGCCGCTCGACCTGCACGCCCTGCTGCCCGTGCCGGCGGCGATCCTGACGCTCGGTCCCGACCACCCTGATGCCCGGCGCTGGCTCCGCACCCACTGGGGCACCGAGGAGTTGCGCCGGGTGGAAAGGTTCTCCGCCCCGACGGCTCGCCGGGCGAAAGGTCAGGCGGAGCTGCGCTTCGGCTTCTTCGCGGCCGACACCGGCCCGGCCGCGGCGGTGCGACGGCTGGCCAGAACTTGGCCCGACCTGCAGCTGGACCTGCAGCTTGCCACCGGCGGCGCCGGATGACGCAGGCCGGGCGGGGCGGCCCCGCCGCCGCCCCGGTCGTTTATCTGGACGGCTACGAGGGGCCGATTGACTTCCTGCTGGAACTGGCCCGGGCCCAGAAGGTGGACCTCGCCCGGCTGTCGATTGTCGCCCTGGTGGACCAGTACGTCGCGGCGGTGGGAGCACCAGGCGCTAAAGCCACCCTAGCAGAGCGCGGCGAATGGTTGATCGCCGCCAGTTGGCTGGTGCTGCTGAAATCGAAGCTCCTCGTCCACACCGAGGACGAGGAGCCTGTCCCGGAAGCCGAGCGTCTGCGGGAGAGCCTCCACCGCGCCGAGCAGCACCGACAGGCACGGGCCCTGGCGGGATGGCTGGAGCGGCGGCCGCAGCTTGGGCGAGAGATCTTTGCTCGTGGTGCCCCTGAGAACACGGCGGACGCCGTGACGGGTCAGGTTGGCGACCTGCTGGACCTGTTCTTGGCGTGCTTTGACCTGCTGGATGTGCCGACACCCTCAAAGGAAGGTCCCCAGCGCTATGTCCCACCAACCCCCGACGTTTATGCCCTCACAGAGGCCATTGAGCGGCTGCGGGCGCGACTACAGGAGCGCCGCGAAGGGGGCGAGCTCGACATTTTTGTGCGGGATAGCTGGGGCCATGCGGGATCGGCCCTGCGCCGCCGCTCCGGGACAGCCGGCACCTTCCTCGCCTCACTCGAGCTCACCCGGCAGGGCGTTTTGAGTGTGGACCAAGCGGAGGCATTTGGGCCCATCATTCTGACGATCGTCCCGACAGGAGGCGCTGATGAACCCGATGCAGGAGATGACCCTTCCTCAGAGGTTGTGGATTCTGACCGCCCATCCCGACACGCTGGCGTTGGAAACCGAGGACGCCCCAGACTGGCTGGTAGCCCAGTGCAGCAGGGCCGGACTGGCAATGTGGGTAGCCGATCGTAGGCAGTGGCGTCTGACCGAGAAGGGTTACGAGGCCCGGCACCGCCTCATCGCGGGCTGAACCAATCAACTGATGACCCAGCTGACGTAGGCTTTTGAAGGGTATGGGAACTCAGGGATCGTCGGCGGAGGGATTGTCGGATACATTCCGGAGGTATGGCGTCAGAATGGTCGTCACACAGATTCAAGGCGTAAGCCGTAGAAGGACCCCATGACCGCCGCGCGTCACGTCGTCGCCCTGCTGCAAAGCCATATTGCCGGCGATGAGGATCGCTTCCTTTCGGTGGCGACGCAGCTGGCGGCCCATGAAGCGCGACAGGGGCATGGCAAGCTCGCTCAAGAACTGCGCGAGCTGATCGACGCAGCCCGTGGCAAGGGTGCATCGGTTGCCCGACGTGGCGCTGGTCCTGTCCCCATCGCTCAACCGAAGGGTGAGCTGACCGGCCTTCTGGCGGCGCGGTATTCTGACGTCCGGCTGAATGACATGGTGCTGTCGCCGGAACTCGATGAGCGCCTCCGCCGGGTTCTGACCGAGCAACGCCAGCAGGAACGGATACGGGCTCATGGCCTGAGCCCGCGTCGGAAGTTACTCCTGGTTGGCCCACCTGGCTCAGGAAAGACCATGACCGCCGCTGCCCTTGCGGGCGAGCTGAAGCTGCCGCTGTTCACGGTCCTCTACGACGGGATGATCGGCAAGCTGATGGGGGAAACCGCGTCTCGCATGAGGCTGGTGTTCGATGCCATCGCAGTTCAGCGGGGAGTCTACTTCTTCGACGAGTTCGATGCGATCGGAGCCCAGCGAGCAGGGCCGAACGACGTGGGTGAGATCCGCCGTGTTCTGAACTCCTTCTTGCAGTTCATCGAGAACGACAACGGACCCGGCCTCATTGTCGCCGCCACCAACCATCCCGAGCTCCTCGACAAGGCGTTGTTCCGCCGCTTCGACGACGTGATCACCTACGGTCCACCGGATCCGGAAATAGCCCGCGCAATACTCCAGGCACGTCTGGCAACGTTCCGCCTGAGCGTCACTGACTGGAAGCCAGTTCTGGAAGCTGCTGTTGGGCTGAGCCAAGCCGAAGTCGCCCGTGCTGCCGACGAAGCTGCCAAAGCTGCGATCCTCAGTGGCACTGAGGAAGTCGGGACACATGGGCTACTGACGGCGCTGTCGGAGCGCAAAGAGGCAGTTGTTTAATCCGGTAGCCCATGTCTGATCCGTCACGAGCGCGTCCGCATATCCACTTAGAGGGTGGCGGCCAGAGCGAGCCCTACACATCGCCGAAGCTGGTTATCAAAGGCATGCCCCCGGCAAGGATGCGGGCTGCACACGCGCGCAAGCTAGAATTCGCATTGGGCGAGGCGGTGTCACAGGCCCGCGCGGCCATGGCAGGACGCGACCAAGCGAACGCTTTAGGTGAACCTGGATTTTACCTCGAGTTCAGCATTCCCATTGCTGATCGCGACGCGGTCGAGGGCCTTGAGAACAAGCCGAAGGCCATCGAGCTTGTGGCAGTGCGCCCCCCGCTGCAGGGTGAAGAGCTGATTACCGCGACGGTGTTTGTGCCGGAGAAGGCAGCCGATTTCTTCACGAAGAAAGTCGAGGCATACCGGGACGAAGAGACAGACAAAGGCAAGCCAAAACACGAGGCACTGATTGCCAGGATCGAGGAGGTCCGGCTTGGTGCGGTGCGCTCTTTGTTCACCGACGAAGCACGATTCTACCCGCAAGGCGGACAGCAAGTCTGGTGGGAGGTCTGGATCCGCGATGGCCGGATCGACACGTTCCAGACTGTCGCCAAGCGCTTCAATGTTGCCGTCAAGGAACACCTGCTCAGCTTCCCGGAACGTGACGTTGTGCTCGCTTCGGCAAACGAGGCGGCGATGGCCCGCCTTCTGGCGAACACCGACGCCGTTGCCGAACTCAGGATCGCCAAAGACACGCCGGCCCTGTTCTTGGAGATGCGCCCGGTAGAGCAGGTTGAATGGGCATCTGACCTTACCGGTCGCCTTGCCCCCATCTCGCCCCTCGCTCCCGCTGTGTGTCTCCTCGATAGTGGAGCCAACCGCACACACCCCTTGATCGAACCCGCCCTCGAAGCGTCGGATCAGCACACCTGCGATGTCGCCTGGGGTGTAGACGACAGTGCCTTCTGGAACGGCCACGGCACCGCCATGGCGGGTGTAGCTCTCTACGGCGACCTTGAGGCCGCGCTTGGTAGTGGTGGCCCTGTTAGCCTTGGGCATCGCCTGGAGACGGTCAAGATCCTGCCCTCCAACAGCCAGAATGACCCTACCCTGTACGGCGCATTGACAGCGACTGCGATAAGCAAGGCCGAAGCCCAAGCCCCGCGCAGACAGCGCGTGTTCTGCATGGCCGTGACCAGTGACGTCGGCCTGGGTCGCGGAAGACCTTCATCCTGGTCTGCCGCCATTGACCAGCTCTGCTACGGCGGGGGAGAACGCCGTCGCCTCCTAGTCCTGGCATCTGGGAACATGCGAGGCGACATCCGGGCAGAAGAATACCTTGATGCCAACGATTTGGCCGAAGCAGAAAGCCCGGCTCAGGCCTGGAATGCACTGGTCGCGGGTGCATACACCGACAAGATCAACATCTCCCACCCGGACTATGCTCACTGGCAGGCTCTTGCTCCGGCCGGTGATCTTTCGCCTTCGAGCCGCACGTCGGGCACATGGGACCGGCAATGGCCGATCCGACCCGACGTGGTTTTCGAGGGTGGCAATCTCGCACACGACGGAACCAATCCGGCTTCGGCGATCGACGACCTTCAACTCCTAACCACACACTTCCGTCCGACCACCCGCCTCTTCGATTCTTTCGGCGACACCAGTGCAGCCGCAGCACTGGCTGCCAACTTGTCGGCCGGCATCGTCGCTGCCCGCCCCGAACTCTGGCCAGAGACTGTGCGCGGACTTGTCGTTCACTCGGCAGAATGGACGCCGGCTATGCGTGCGCGCTTCGACGCTGCCGCTGGTCAGGCGCAGAAGATGGCGATGCTTCGGCGGTACGGTTGGGGGGTGCCAGATCTTAGCCGCGCCCTAGTAAGTGCCTCGAACGACGCGACACTGATGGTCGAAGACGTGTTGCTGCCGTTTCGTAAAGGGAAGAATGGCATCCAGACGCGTGACATGCACGTCCATCGCCTCCCCTGGCCGCGTGATGAGCTACTCGCTCTGGGTGACCATGACGTGGAACTCAGGATCACCCTGTCGTACTTTATCGAGCCTAATCCCGGTGAGCGTGGTTGGACCCGGCGGCACCGATACGCCTCGCACGCGTTGCGCTTTGCTGTGAAGCGATCTCTGGAAACGCTTCCGCAGTTTCGGCAGCGGATTAACAAGGCGGCAGAGGCGGAGGAGGCAGGCGAAGGCGGAGGAGCGGCGGGGGGTGACCATTGGGTACTTGGGGCCATCAGAGACCGAGGGTCGATACACTCTGATATTTGGCGTGGTAGCGCCGCTGCCCTGGCCGAGCGCGATGCCATCGGCGTTTTCCCTATCAGCGGCTGGTGGAAGGAGAAGCCCGGCCTGCAGCGATGGGATCGGCCTGCACACTATGCATTAACGGTATCAGTACGGGCTCCAGGGGCAGAGGTAGATCTCTACACGGCAATCACCAACAAGCTACCTATAGAGATCCCATCGGTTTAAGTGCCAAGCGTGTGGGACAGTGTACTTCTGCGTTCGATCCTTCCAGGACATTGGTGCTTATCTACACAAGGTCGCATGTGGAACTAGAAGCGGTCATCTAATCGCCGGGCAAAAGGCCGGCAGCTTCGCACCCATGTCGGTCACCGGGCAGGCCCGCACGCCTGCCAGATGACCAGACTAAACTGACGTGCGAATCAGGATCCCACCCCGGCCCCCTCTTGGAAGGAAACACGGCGGAAGCGGGCCACTTGGGTCTCATGGCTCGCCCGGCACTGCGCGAAGACGTCCGAGCGGGCCCGTGCGTCGTTCAGGCGATCCACATCGACATCCGCGACAGCAAGCCGGGCTCCGGGCTCGAAGCGGGAGGTCTCCGCGAGAAGCACCCCGTCCTCGTAGATCAAGGTCTGGCCGTCCCACGCGAGGTCGGTCGTCGATTCACCCTCGCCTGACGCCGTGTAGAGGTAAGCTGCCGTGCACCGAGCCGACTGGGCTTGGCACAGCATCCGCCGGGTGTCGGCTTTTCCCACGGTGATGTTGCTGGCCGAAAGGTTCACCAGGACGTTGGCTCCGGCCAATGCACCCAGGGCACTCGGCTGCTTGGGCACCCACATGTCCTCGCAGATCTCGACATGAACGACGAACCCTGGGCGGTCCGCGGCCACGAACAGAAGATCGGGTCCGAACGGGGCGGAGTGCCGCCCCACGCGGATGACGCTTCCGTCTGTCCCGTTCCCGGATGCGAAGTAGCGACGCTCGTAGAACTCTCGGTAGTTCGGCAGGTGGACCTTGGGCACCACGCCCAGCAGCCTCCCGCGGTGGACGATGGCGGCCGTGTTGTAGAGGCGGCCCGCATGGCGCTGGGGGACACCCAGAACCATGGCGGAGGGCAAGTGGGCGGACGCCTCCACGATCCGCTCCAGGGCGGCCTTTGCAGCGTCCAGGACGACGTCCTGGAGGAACAGGTCGTCGATGGAGTACCCGGTCAGCGCCAGTTCGGGGAAGGCGACCAGCGACACCGATCGCTCGGCGCAGGCGTGCGCGACCTCAAGGATGGTCTCGGCGTTCGCGGCGGGGTCCGCGAGGCGGACCGGGGTAGTGCAGGCGGCGACCCGCACCGTGGCGCCGGGACTGCTCGATCCGAGTGCTTGGACCTCGACAGGGCTGTCGGGAACGCCTTCAGTCATGCGACGCTTTGAGGTCCGCCCGAGCGTCGCGGATGATCGACCGGGCCGACTGCAGGAACAGCCCGGCGATCACGACCGCCACGGCGAGGTCCGGCCATGCGGTCCCGGTCCACCAGACGAGGCCCGCCGCGACCACCACGGCCAGGTTGCCGATGGCGTCGTTGCGGCTGAACAGCCAGACGGCCCGGACGTTGGCGTCACCCTCCCGGTGCGGGATGAGCACCGCGGCGGAGGCCACGTTGACCGCCAGTGCGACGACGGCGAAGAGGCCCATCAGCCCGGCCTCGGGCTGGTTCAGCACCAGCACCCGATAGCCGGTGGTTGCGAGCACGCCCACGCCGAGCACGGCAAGGAACAGGCCCTGGATGAGGGCGGAGCGGGCCCGCCAGGCGAGGCTCCAGCCAATGGCCAGCAGGCCGAGGAAGCTGATTAGGCCATCTCCGAGGAAGTCGAGGGCATCCGCCTTGAGGGCCTGGCTGCCGGAGACGAAGCCGCCGACCATCTCCACCAGCCCGTAGCCGACGTTTAGGCCGACCACGATCCAGAGCGCCCGGCGGTAAGCGGGCGTGATGTGGGCGAGGTCCTTGGGCAGGTCGTCATCGTCGTCGCTCATTCGATGCTCCCGAGCCAAGAACGTACCGATGCGGTTAAAGGGTGCTGAGCCTGCAATAGCGGACCTTCCCGACGCCCACGACTATCAAGATGTCGCTTGCTATGAGGTGGCAGGCGCGTTTCGTACATTGGAGGACCTTAGCACCGCCACCGAGATGCGCGGCCCAAGATGACCGTGATCTCAATACCGAGATCGCTGGCCACTTCCGAGTTGCCGTCGAAGTCCTCCCGATCATTCTGCGTCCATCGCCCTGGCAGCGCTCGTTCGAAAGCGGTCAATCGGCAGCTTTAGGTATGAGGTGCTATTCGTTTCCGGCTTCGGCAGACGTCCGCCACGGAGGTTCACTTGTAATGCAAAGAGCATCATCGCTGGCAGGGGAAGCGTTCGATCACGCTCGTCCCGCAGCCGAACGAACCCGTCCTCTCCCCCGCTATCCTGTAGGTGAATGTTGGTTGCCCGCTGCTCCGCTGCTACAGTGGACTCCCAACGCGGTTCGCGCCCGCCTGGACGGTAATCGTGGCCGGTGAAGAGGCGTGTCATCGCTGGCAACGCGAGGATGCTCTGGATGCTGCGGTATAAGGCCCGCGCGTCACCGCCAGGGAAGTCGGCTCGTGCCGTTCCCGCATCCGGCATGAAGAGGGTGTCATGCACGAAGGCGGCGTCGCCGATGACGTAGGTGACCGAGGCCGCGGTGTGGCCTGGGGAGAAAATCACCCTCACTTCCAAGGCGCCAAGATTGAAGCAGTGACCATCTACAAACATTTGGTCCCAATAGTCGCGGCCACCGGCTTTGAGATCGGGGATGTTATAGATGTCCGACCAGATCTCCTGAACTGCGAGGGTCTGTTCGCCAATGCCTGTTGGCACGCCAAGGCGCTCGCCCAGGTATGCGACGGCAGAAAGGTGGTCAGCATGTGGGTGGGTGACGAGCACCCATTCGGGGATTAGTCCGCGCTCCCGGATATGGGTGGCAATCTCGTCGGCTAGATGGGTCGCAAGGCTGCATGAATTGCGGTCGAAGCTCAACAAGGGGTCGATAACCGCGCATTTCTTTGTTTGCGGATCCGCCACGACGTAGGAGACGCTTCCGGTCTAATCGTCGTAAAAGCCCTGTACGATCGGCTGACACAGCATTCTGTTCTCCGTGTTTTGCGCGCTGTCCCGGAAGCGGCGATGGTGGCCAACCTTGGGACACCGAGCACGATGTCTTTCGGCAAGGGCGCACCTGACAAGGACCGAGGAGCGCTGAACCGAGCCGGGCGGAGTTGCATGCTTCGCGCTGTGTCTGACGGCGCATTGGCCGCGCTTCTTGGCATTCGCTGCGCTGCTCAGCCGATGCTCCCGAGCCAGGGGAAGAGTTGGAGCATCAGGATGGCGAAGTCGGTCAGGTGGCCCGTGATCATGGCCACTCCCATCGCCACCATGACGCCGCCCGCCACGATCTGAAGGACGCGGCCGAGGCGCCGCAGGCTGCGGAACGGGCCGCGCAGGAAAGCGTCCGCGAAGGCGGCCACCAGCAGGAAGGGCACGCCCAGCCCGGCTGCATAGGCAGCCAGGAGCACGATGCCGAGGTGGCTGATCTCGCTGGTGGCGGTCAGCGCCAGGATGGCGCCGAGTACCGGCCCGATGCAGGGTGTCCAGCCGAAGGCGAAGGCCAGCCCGAGCACGTAAGCGGAGAGTGGCGTACCGCCGCTGAGGGTCGGCATGAAGCGGAGGTCGCGCTGCAACGGCATCAGCTGCAGGACGCCTGCGGTCATCAGGCCGAACAGGATGACCACCACCCCGCCCGCGATCCCGGCCTCGTAGCGGTAGCGCAGCAGGGCTTGGCTCAGCGCCGAGGCGCCCGCGCCCATCGCCACGAAGACGGTCGCGAAGCCCAGGACGAAGCAGAGGCCGAGGCCGACCGTGGCGAGGCGACCAGGCGCCACGCGCTCGGCGGCGACCGAGCGCCCGGCGACGTAGGAGACGTAGCCGGGCACCAGCGGCAGCACGCAGGGCGAGAGAAACGAGACCATCCCCGCCAGGAAAGCCGTCAGGAGTCCAGACATCTGGAGCAACGAGTTCACGGCGTTCCCGCCCTCAGGGTCGCGCCGCGTCGCCCACCGACGAGCATCAGGAGCGCGGCGCCCACGAAGATCGTGGTGTCGGCGAGGTTGAAGGCTGGCCAGTGGTAGCCAGCCACGTGGAAGTCCAGGAAGTCCGTCACGGCGCCGTGACGCAGCCGGTCGACGACATTGCCCAAGGCGCCACCGACGATGAAGCCGACCGAAGCCGCCATCCCGGGGCGCCGGTCGCGCGTCGTCCAGACGACAAGGCCCGCGATGACGGCGAGCGCGAGGGAGGACAGGAGCCAAGGCGTCGCGGGGTGATCCGCCGACAGCAGGCCGAAGCTGACTCCCCGATTCCATCCCAGCACCAGGTTGAAGAACGGGGTGATAGGGATGACGCGGTGTGGATCCATGAGATGGGTCAGCACCCACCACTTCGTCGCCTGGTCCAGCGCGAAGGCCAGGGCAGCCGTCGCCGCGGCCCAGGTCCAGGCCAGCCGCGTCCTGGGCAGGCCCTCAGCCATGCGCCACGCCCTTGAAGCGGTACCCGAGCAGGCGCAGGGCGTTGAGGGTCACCAGCACCGTGGCGCCGGTGTCGGCCAGCACGGCGGGCCAGAGGCCGGTGACGCCGACCACCGTCGTCACCAGGAAGACTGCCTTCAGGCCGAGGGCGATCGCGACGTTCTGGTGAATGTTGGCCAGTGTCGCGCGCGACAGCCCGATTAGGGCAGCCACGTCCACGACGCGGCTGTTCAGTAGCGCGGCGTCGGCGGTCTCCAAGGCCACGTCAGTCCCGCCGCCCATGGCGATGCCGACCGAGGCGGCCGCGAGCGCGGGGGCATCGTTGATCCCGTCGCCGACCATGGCCACGGGTGCCTTCTCCTTAAGGGCGCCGATTTCCCGCAGCTTGTCTTCGGGCAGCAGGCCCGCCTGTACCTTGATGCCGAGCGTCCCGGCGATGGCCTGCCCGGTGCGCACGTTGTCGCCGGTCAGCATGACGGACTCGACACCGAGCGCGTCGAGCGCCCGGATGCCCGCGACGGCGTCAGCCCGCGGCTGGTCACGCACGGCAATCAGGCCTGTGTGGGCGCCCTCCACCGAGACGACGACCACGGTCTTTCCCTGGTTCTCCCACTCCGAGACCACCCGCGCCGCCTCGGCCTCGAGTGGCGTCTGCTTGGCGGCGTGGGAGGGCGAGCCGACGGCCACGCGCTTACCGGTCACGACCGCCTCGACCGCCTTGCCCGGGATGGCCCGCGCATCCTTGGCCGGGCGCAGCGGGATACCATCGGCGTCCGCCCGCTCCAGAATGGCGCGGCCGAGCGGATGGCTGGAGCCGTTCTCCACCGCGGCGGCGAGGCCGAGCATGGTGCGCTCCGTGCCGGAGAGGGCGAGGAGGTCGGTCACGCGCGGGCGCCCTTCGGTCAGGGTGCCGGTCTTATCGAAGGCGACGGTGCGGATCCGGCCGATGGTTTCAAGGGCGCCGCCCCCCTTCACCAGCAGGCCCCGCCGGGTGCCGACTGCGAGTCCGGAGGCGATGGCCGCCGGCGTCGACAGGACGAGAGCACAGGGGCAGGCGACCAGCAGCAGTGCCAGGCCGCGGTAGATCCAGGTGTCCCAATCCGCGCCGCCGACAAGTGGCGGAGCGACGGCGACCAGGGCCGCCACGGCCACCGCAATGGGCGTGTAGATGGCCGAGAACCGCTCGATGAAGCGGGCGGTCGGCGCCTTGGCGTCCTGCGCCTCCTCTACCAGGCGGATGATGCGGGCGATGGTGTTGTCCGATGCGGGCTTCGTCACCCGGACCTGGAGCGCGCCCGAGGCGTTGATGCTGCCCGCGAAGACGGGGGCGCCCTCGGCCTTGGGGACAGGGACGGACTCGCCGGTCACCGGGCTCTCGTCCACCTCGGATTCGCCCTCGGCCACCTCGCCGTCGGCCGAGACGCGGTCCCCCGGGCGGATTAGGACGAGGTCGCCGACCTTGAGGCTGGCAGCGGGCACCTCCCGTGCCGTTCCGTCCTCGATGCGCAGTGCGGTCCTCGGCACCAGGGCGCCGAGCGCCTCAATGCCCGCGCGGGCGCGCCCGGCTGCGACGTTCTCGAGCAACTCGCCAATGGTGAAGAGGAATACCACTACGGCTGCCTCGGACGTCGCGCCGATGGCGATGGCTCCGACGGTCGCGATCGACATCAGCATCTCGATGCTGAAGGGCGACCCGGCGCCCGCCGCGGCGATAGCCTTGCGACCGAAATAGCCGAGGCCGAGCAGGGCGGCGGGCAGGTAGACCCAGTGGTCCAGGGTCGGGGCGGCCAGCGAGACGGCGAACCCGGCCACCATGAGGGCGCCGATCGCCGCGGCGAGCCGCGCCTTCTTCCCCTTCCACCAGGGCTGGCGCGGACGGACGAGCGGCACGTCGGCGGCGACCGCGCCAGGCTCGCCCGCGACCACCCGCGGCGCCTCGACCGGGACGACGCCGTAGCCGAGCTTGCGGATGCCCTCTTCGACGGCCGAACGCGGCGTCGCTGCCTCGTCCAACCGAAAGGCCAGGACCTGGCTGTGGTAGTTGACCCTGATGTCCTCGGCCCCGCCGAAGCGACCGACGGCCGTCTCGATCTTCGAGGCGCAGGACGGGCAGTCCATCCCCTCCACGTGGTATCGCAGGGCCGCCCTGGATCCGGGAGCTAGTTGAGCCGTTCCGCCGTCAGCCATGGCTGCCACCCTGTTCCTGTTGATTACGCCAGAGGCGCGACGCCGTAGCCCAGGCCGCGGATCTTCTCCTCGACGGCCGAGCGCGGCGTGGTCGCCTCGTCTAGGCGGAACTCGAGGGTTTCGGTCTTGTAGTTGACCTGGATGTCCTCGGCGCCGCCGAGCCGCTCCATCGCGTCCTCAATCTTCAGGGCGCAGCTGGAGCAATCCATGCCTTTGATCCGGTAGCGCAATTCCACCCGCATCCCGGGCGTAGTCATTCTGCCGTTCGTCATCGCTCGCCTTCCCGTTCCAGGCATGCCCCCGCGGGTTGGCGGAGACGGAAGGCTCCCCATATGGACCCTGTAGTCGCCACAGGGTCAAGGGAATGGCTTCGGAAAATCCGTTGAATATCGGCGCACTTGCGAAGGCGACCGGCACGAAGGTGGAGACCATCCGCTGGTACGAGCGGGTTGGCCTGCTCCCGGCGCCCGCCCGCAGCGCAGGAAATTACCGGACCTACGGGGAGCCGCACCTCGGCCGCCTGAGTTTCATCCGGCGCGCCCGGGACCTCGGCTTCTCGTTAGAGCAGATCCGCGCCCTCCTCGACCTAGCCGAGGACCGCGAGCGTTCCTGTGACGCCGTGGATGTCATCGCCCGCACGCACCTGGACGAGGTGGACCGGAAGATCGCCGACCTCCAGGCGCTGCGCCGGGAACTGGATTCCCTTATCGGACAGTGCCGTCACGGCAGGGTGGCAGAGTGCCGCATAATCGACGCCCTCGGTCCCACCGTTGGCCGACCAGTTCCTTCCGGCGCTAGATCCGATGATGGCCGGGCTGTCCCGGCGGCCATCCGCCGGAACGGCTGAGACTTCAGATACGGATTAGGCACACCGTGTTGCCGTTCGGGTCCTCGGCCACCGGAGCTGGCCCGGCGCTGGGCGGAGTGCTGAGCGGGCCTTGTTGCTGACGTAGGCGAGGCCCGTGCTCCGGTCGACTGCTACTGTGTTCGGGTGCGTGCCGGTCCGCAGGCTCGCCAGCACCGTCAAGGCGCGCGCATCCACAAGGCTGACCGTGCTAGCCCCGCGGTTGGCGACATAGAGAAGCGCGCCATTGGGCGAGAAGGTGTCGCTGAGCGCGCCCGCACCTGTCTCCAGTAACTTGACGGGTTGGCCGGAGGTCGCATCCAGAACAGCGAGTTGGCCATTTAGGCCATAGTACCCTTGCCTTGTGGGAGGTTTCCTCCTGAAAAAAGGGAGGGCTGCACAGATCGGTTCGGCACAACGTCGGTGCTACTGGCGGTGGTGGAAGACGGCAGCTTGTCGGCTACGGCGCGACGTCTGCGCACGCCGCTCGTTACAGTCAGCCGCAAGGTGGCCGACGCCATCTGTTTGAAGGCTGGCATAGCACCTCTCTGTTGTTCTAGGGAGAAGCTAACCCATTGGAACCTTGGGAGCGATAGGTGGCTAGACAGCGCAGGCGCACAGCAGATGAGGATCCGGCTACCGACAACGATCCGATCCTGTCGCTCTATCGGAATTACTTTGCTGCCGCGCGTCGCTTGCACGAGATGGTGGAAGAGGCGCGCAGAGCCTCGGCGTCGTCTTTCGGCGACGAGCGCGAAACACACCTGAACCGCCTCGACACCTTCCTGCCACTCTGGCTCTCGGCCTTGTTCACGGCTTGCGAGGGCTTCCGGAAGCTGGATGCGCGTGACGCGGCACTGGATGCCCAGATGCGGGAGATCATGGCGCCGCTTCGGCGTGTCTGGCAGCACACCGTCGAGTACCATGACGATCTGGCGCAGAAACAGGGCCGCGCCACGTTTTATGGGCAGAAGTCAGGGAACCTCAACAAAGCAGAGCTCCTGCACACGACCTTCGAGGAGTTTTTCCGGAACCACCTCCGCTCGCTTGAGCAGGGCAGGCCGGATGACGCGGATATTCACTAGCAAAACGCCGAGCGCATCTCGGACTGACGCCTCTTGATCGCACCAGCTACCTACCCGGCGGTGTGCCACCGTAGATGAAGTAGATGCGTCCATTGGGATGACGCTGGGCAACGCATTTCATGTTTGCCCAGGTGTCCCGTTCGACAAGTTCCTCCATGACCCAGCCGCGAGGTCCGGCCGGCGTCTCGATCGGCAGAAAGCCATTCTGGGAAGAGCCTGTCACCGCGACCCAGGATGTGACGCGCCCGATACGGGCTGCCGACGTGGAAGGTTCCTGAAAAACGAAGGTCTGAGCCGCTCCACCGTCCCTGATGCCCCAGCATCGCAGGCCGCGTGCGTTGACCGCATCGGGCACTGGCTTCCCGATCGCCTGCTGGGCCGAAGCAGCCGACGCGAACCCCGCAACCATCGCAGCGAACAGCAGTGCCCAACCCTGCGTTCGCATCAGGATACCCTCGGAGCAGCACGACGGCGGTTGAGTTCGATCAGCGCCACTTCGGAACCGTTCATCATGAAGCTCGCGGCCTCTTCACCAGGCCGTAAGTTCCCCAGGGGGGCATACCGCTCCCACCGCCGGGCGGCCTGGGCGCGCTGAAAATACGGCAGCTGGCGATCGTTGCCTGGAGCACCGCCGGAGACCTGCTGGTCTATGCGGAAGGCCATCATGTCGAAAACCATGCACGTCCGAACGTCGCTGGGGCGTTTGTTGGGCGCCACAGCCCCCCGGTAGCACTCGTCGATCGCAGCGATCACGCCGGCCATACCCTGCCGATCCGCCGCAAAGGTGTAGCTGTCGACAACCGTGCGGACCAGAACGGCGGCAGAAGCAGGAATGCTCTGTGCTGAGGCCGCGTTCTGCGCAACCGGGCCACCGGGAGCGAGCGAGCCCTGCGGATTGGCCATCTGGCAGGCGCTGAACAGGGACAATGAAAGAATGCACGCTGTTCGCATGCAGATAGCGCCGACGCTTTTCATGGATGCTCCGTAGTGTCACTGGATGATGTTCGGTGGGCTGTCCGTAGCATCACCTTCCGCGTCGCCGAAGGTGTCCGGGACTGCCGCACGGAGCTTCTCGGCCCTTGCAGCCTCTACCGGCATCACGATGATGCACCCACGGTACTGGCACGTTGTGCGGACGTACGATCCTAGACGACGAAAGTCCTTGTACACCTTCACACTGAGGCCTCGGTAGGTCCGCACCTGCCGAAAACCGCTTCCCCAACTCGGAAGAACGAAGACGGCGTACTCACTTTCGTCGCGGGACAAGACGACGACTTCACGGATATGCCCGCCACGTTCGATCTGACCGACGATCTCCATTTCCTTGATCGTCGGTCTCTCAGTATCGACGCTCAGCGGTTCCAGGTTTGGATTGGCGGTCTGCGGGGCTTCGATCGCCTTTTGTTCGACGGGCTCGACGAAGTGGCCGCCAACCTCCCGGGCCTGGAGACGCCATAGACCGTCGACGATGCGATGAAGAGCGATGCTCGTCAGATCGTCGCCTTGCTGTTGGAACATGATGTCTATCGGGCCCACGGTCCCGGTGATCAGGATGGCGAACCCGGTTTCACGATCGTAGTTCCAGATCATCGCACCGGGGCCGGCGAGCTTGTTCAGTGCTTTGAACAACGCCGAAGCATTGGACGGAAAACAATGCCCGTCCGCGCAATGTCCGAAGGCGGGAGGATTGTCGATGTGGGTGATGATCTTGGGGGAAAGATCCCGAAACCCCGCCGCTGCCAGCACGTCGAACTGCGCTGATCCCGGCTCTCTTTCACGGAGAATGAGAGCTCGCTTGCAGAGCGAGTGTTCTACGACGGCATCCAGGGTCCGCGCCACAAGCGTCGCGATGTCCTGTACCGAACCGGTGATGTGGGCGAGATCACGATCCAACCTGCTCTGGACCTGATAGCGACGAACCTCGCGCATCAACCGCTCACGATCCTCCTGGATGCGCTGGATGTCCTTGCCCATCTCGTTGCAAAGACGGCGGTAGTAGTTGAACTCTTTCTCGAAGGTCGGGCGGGACACGAAGGTGTTCATCGCGCGCGCACCAGCAACGTCATAAGCACGCCTGTCCAATCGAGTGGTCGGCTGAAGCCTTGCATAGGGGCGATCTCTACTCCGGAGTAGAAGCCGAGGAATGGTACGTCGTCCTGGAGCGCTCCCCGTACGACATCGGCCTCCTCTACTTCCGAGCCGCTCATGATGCTCGCACGCCCGGCGCAGTCGATGTAGAGCCGCAAGAACGGTGTTGCCCCGTCTGATCTCGACGACGTTGCGGTTGCAACCTGAGTGCGTGCTGTTTGCAGCATCATTTCAGGATCATTCTGCATCAGTTGGACGAGTGCCCCTTCAAAGAAGTCGGGCTCGAAGAGAGTGATGCTACCGGTCTGACGATTTGCCGTGAGGATCAACCTGTTCACGTAATCTTCGGGTCCAGCGCTATTCCATTGCTCACCGAGCTTGAGGCCAAGGGTCATGATGCGGCTTGGGTGCCCGGCCTCGCTGATGAGAGGCATGTCCAAACGCTCCTCGATCACGTCCAGAGCCCGTCGCCCGTCCAGGGTGAGGATCTCGGCACCGTCAATCCCGGTGATGGTCATGAAGGCGCTGATCGGACGGCAGGCGTGAAGCACCACGGCTTCTGTGGTCACCTCGGGGGGGAAGACCAGGGCGGCAGCGACATGCCGTCGCACAGCCCCGTCGAGCACCATCCAACCATCGGTGATGGCGAGGTCGGTCAGAACACCAGCACCGGTGATCGGAGCGTGGATCCCCAACACATCCTGAAGGCCTCGAACAACTGCCCCGGCGACGTGCAGCCGGCGGGGTTCCACCGACAGGACACTATCGTAGAGCAGCAAGACGGTGGCTTCGGGCGCATGCTCCTGGTGGATCATACGCCCCAACTCACGACCGGCCTCTAAATCGCCCTGCGCGAGCGTATTTGCAAAATACAGCTTTGGGGTGAGATCGTCGTGCATAAATGCAACCATGCCAATTTCGAGCCCAGAGTAGGCAGCCCCCTCTGGTCCAATGATGCCGGCTGCTGAAGCGCCCACGATGCGTGTATTTGGATAACGGGCGGCAATCACATCAAGTATCACCGCTGGGTCATGAAGACCTCCTGCGAACAAAAGCAACATACATGGAGCATTACGGCCGCCTTCTACAAAGCGCGAGAGGCAAGACACTACGGTTGATTCAGTTGAAAGGCCTTTGGAGGCAGCCACGATGATACCGGCATTTTGTATAACCTCAACCATCGCGCTTACCCCTCTGGGTACATGGAACAGATAGGCTTTTTGCCCAACTCAAACGGCAGCTCGCGCGACAGCTGGCATCGCATCTAATTATTGATACGCCGTCGGAAAAGTCTTAACTAGGGCTCAGGATATGCGATTATCCCTCTAGGGGTGATCTCCCAGTTGCTAATAGGTTCCGGGGTACGCTACTCATTCGCACCGTCGGCAGCCGCCGAAAATCGAGCGGTCCCGGAGTAGTTGGGATGATAGCATGGATCAGCCGTGCGAAAAGCGAAAAAAGCTCACCTCTGTCCGTGTTGCAATCTCGAGTACAAAGGATCAGCGGGCCTCCGTGCAGAATTGAAAGATTCCGCACCGCGGCCGGTGGTAGGGCCTGAGATGTGAAGAGGCAGGTACCGAGCCGCTCACGCAACAGCATAGAGGCTAAGAGGCGGTCGGCACTCCAACAGGGTCCGTTTTACAGAGTGCCCGAGCCGCGGCGTTACCGAAGCAAGAAGTCGTGCAGCAGCCGGCCAGAGCAACTCTCGGCTGAGAGGATTGGGTCATGACACACCGCACTGGCACCTACCTGGATGCGATCCGGCACAAGGTGAAGAGCCTTGCTGGCTGCAGTGTCACGGAGGACTTGGCCAGCGATGGTGACCGCCTCCTCTCGCTTTTATGGTCTGAGGTCATGATGCTGGACGCCAAGTACCACGCGGACATTCGTCGTAGGGGAGCTGCGGACGCACGCGGTGATCTGGTGGCCTGTGACAAGATCGAATTGGAGCTGGCGTCGCTCAGCCAGGTCTATGCCGAGTTGATCGAAGATACGCGGATGATCAGCCGCTTCAGCTATATCGGGCTCTCGAAAAAGGCCCAGGTGCTCAGTCATCTTCTGGTTCAAGCGAAGGAGGAACCGTGTGAGGCCCTGCTCGGTTTGATCCTCACGTTCAGCGAAGATGTTCCGGCGACCTACGGCGAGGCCGATCCGATCACCAGCATCCGATCGCCCGCAGCCGGGGGGCTGAAACCAGAAGAGCAGAGACTTGCCACGACTGTGGTCGAGGCGCTTGAAAGTCGACGGACCGAAATGTTGGCGCACATGGAGGAGGCCGGCGATGCCGACCCCGTGGCGGCAGAGGATATCGCGACGAGATTCTACGACAGCGGCAAGCACCTGAGCTTGCAGATGACCCTGTTGGCAGAGGGCGAAGCACGTACCAAGGCAGATGTTGTGGCCTTGGCAGGGGTCGTGAGCTTTCTGGTGCAGAACGGCGTCGGCGCAGAAGGCTACGGCTTCATGCTCCCGCTCTGCCGGCAGCTCTGCGACGTAGTGATCGCACAAGGCGGAAACTTACCCTCGTAAGCGCAGGCCGTTCGCGCCGAACAGGAGCAGCCTCGGTCCAGTCATGAACCGGACGAGGCTGATGAAGCGAATTCTTCTCGCGACTTGTATCGCATCCTACCCAGTCCTTTCCATCGCGGCCCCGCTGTGCGGGCTGCCGGTCTCCATGGAGAGCAGGCCTTCCGAACCGGTGGCGCCCCACATCGCACTCCCGCCACCGGTTCCGGGTGCGAGGGTCCAGGCGCAGCCGGTGTCCGGTCCTGCAGCTCCCGGTTCAGCCTCCGTCACTGTCCCTCCTGCAGCCTCCGCGTCGGGCCCTCCAGCCGAGCCTCCCGGCCTCGGCGTTCCTGTTCTGCGGCATGTTTCAGCCTCCGGTGCAGCCATCGAGGACCTCGGAGTCCGGAACGGTCTCCGGACCGTCGTAGCCCGCTCCAACGGCGAGTTCATGCTGCTGAGCGTGGCTCCCTCGGGCGATGCCATGGTCGCCGGCATCCCGGCCGACCTGTCGGTCGCACGTCTTCGCGCTATCGCGGGAAGTGGCATCACCGACCTGGGCGAACGCCATGGCCTGCAAGGCCTCATGGTGCGGAACGGTGACGCCTTCCAGGTTTTCTACGCCACGCCGACCGGTGAGCAGGTGATCCCGGGCGTCATGTGGGACGCGACGGGCAAGAACCTGACACGGGAGCAGGTTTCCTCAGTCGAAGGCGCCATTCCCACCGTCACGATCGGGGATGTTCCCACCGGGAGGGCCCCAGTAGGGGCGGTGCCCCCACCACGTCCGAATACCCAGGCGGCTTCGGCCCCCGTACCGGCACAGCCCCCGGGAGCACTGGCTGTCGCCGACCGCGCCTCTGCCGGCACCGTAGGAAACGCCGGAGCACCACACCTGTGGATGTTTGCTGACCCGCAGTGCGGCTACTCGGTTCAGGCGATGCAGCGCCTGTGGCCGTTGGTGGCCAGTGGGAAGGTCCGTCTCTCCGTGATCCCAGTGGCTATTCTTGACCATCAGAATGCGGGCCACAGCACCACCGACAGCTTGGCCATGTTGAGCAAACCGGCCGACCAGATGGTCGCTGCCTGGAGCCGCGGCAACCTACAAGGCGCAGCTGATGCGGAAGCCGCGCCTCGTCTCCGCACGAACATGGAAGCGGCTCAGGCGATCCGCCTTCGCGGCACGCCGACGTTGCTCTGGCGCCGTGCAGACGGGAGTGAGGGTCGCTCGGATGGCATGCCGAACGACATCGACGCGCTCGTTGCCTCGATACAGGGAAGCTGAAGATGGCCATCAACCTTGGTCCAGGCCTGCAGAAGCCCGTGCAGGTGCGCCAGCAGCGCCTCTCCTGGGTGCTGGCAGGGCTACGCTGGGTGCGCCGGCGTACAAGCGAAGCAATTGGGGCTCGTGAGGTCCGGGGAGGTGCCCGCTTAATCGGTGAGCTGGCGGCAGCGCTCCGGCGTTCAAGGCCAGAGGGTACTGGGCCGATCGCTGATGAAGATGGCCGACTGGACGTCGCAGCGACGGCCTTCACGATGGGGATCTCCGAGCAGGAGCTACAGCAACTGCGTGCGACGAGGCGGAAGCAGACGTCGCGGTTGGCTTGGGGCTGCTTCGGGGCGGCCTGGGTATTCCTAGGTCTCTGGGCCTGGCAGGCCATGGGAACGCCGTGGTCACAGGAGCGAGTATGGGCAGCGGTGCAGTTCCTGCCCTTCTGCGCGGCCTTCTTCGTGCTGGCATTCCGCAGCGCCTGGCAGAACTGGCAGCTGCGAACAGGAAACCTGGGCTCGGCCGGCACATACCTGCGCACGACCGAGCCCTTCTGGCCGAGTGCGGGCTAGAAGGTGCCCGGAGGGGCAGCGGCGGACCCACCCGCTGCCCCGGTAGCCCAAGCCGCATGCTCGTAGTCCGGTCGGCCGGACATCACGCCCGGATCGTAGGGACGCACGATGTTACCGTTGCGGTTGAGGACCGGGGGTGCCCAGGTAGCGTTGGCAGAGCCCGCGGCGGCGTAGGGGTCGTAGCTCGGCTGCTGGACCGTTGGCGCAGCCGGTGCGCCGTAGCTGCTGACCGAGCGGAGGTTCCCGCTGCTGCAAGCTCCGAGAGACAGGGCAGTGAGGATAAGAAGGCCTGAGAAGCGTTGCATGGGTCTATCCTGGTTGATGCCCCATGATGCCGACAGTCGGCGCGAACGGTCCGGCTAGTTCTCGCCTCGCGTCAACCGCTCGATTTGCACCGTCAGTCGCGCGATCTCCTGCCGGGCCAGGAAAAGGTCGAAGTCATCCTTGTGGCCGGCTTCGGCTGCCTCGTCCCAATGCTTGTTTGCGGCTTCTTCGCGCTTCTGCAGATCGGCGTAGGCGGCCTGCATCCTGTCCGCCTCGCTTTCCATTTGAGCGTTGCGGATATGCAGCTGATCCCGCTCAGCAGTCAAAGCGGCATTGTTCGTTCGGAGCTGCTCAATTGTCGCATCGCGCGATCGAACGGCGGCTTTCCAGCCGTCGATAACCTCGTGAACCTCTTCAGCATCATAGCGGCGCCGCCGGGGAGGCGTTGGCGAGAAGACACGGTGGGTAAAGTCAGCCATCCGCTGGTCACTCTCGGCCGCCATGCGACCGAGAATGTAACCAGCGCCGCCGCTTATACCGGATGTCAGACCGCCATCTTCATCTTCGTCCATATCACCCATCTCGGGACGACCCAGAATGATCTGTGGCCGCCCTCATCGTGGAGTCCATCCCATCCGCCTCGTCCGCGGAACCAGAACCTCTACCATCAACCAGGGCTCTCTGAGATCCAAGCGACTTCTTTGCTCCATCAGCGGTCGCAAGAGCGGCACCTTGTATCGTCTTCAGAGCACCAGCAGCCCCGACCAGGGCGGCGTCACGGCTAAATCCGTCCATGTCGACCCGGTTAGCCGGCAGGAAGCCGATCAAGCGCGGGACATGATGGGGTACGAGCGAGATCATCCGGAACGACATCAAGGCCAGCACGACGTGGCACAGGACGAAGATGCACATCAGTACGATCACGCCGATGACATTCGTCACAACCCACCCGTTGCCCAGCACGAAACCGGCTGCCACACCGAAGCCCTGACGCAGCAACCACGACGTGCTCGCGAAGATGAAGTACCCCAGGAATAGGCCGAGCAGCATCAGCACCGGCCGAAACAGCACATTGAAGATGAGCGAGTAGCCTTCCGTAGCCTTCCCGTGCAGCCCTTCCCCACGCATGGTCATGTGCGCCAGCATCCAGAGCGGCACGGCTATCACGGCTTCGCATACCAGTATGAGCCAGCCCGCGACCCCCGCCAGCCAGATCAGAAAGGGGATCATCGGCAGGACGTAGGCGATGGTCAGCCCTGGAACCAAGAGACCGCTGGCAAGCGCGAAAATGGCCGGGGAGAAGAACTCCAGCGCCTTGCCGATGCCGGCGGTGGTCGCGCCGAGTGCTCCTCCAACAATCGGAATCCCACCGGTGGCTGTAGTGGTAGCCTCGGAAGCGGCGACTGCTACCCCGGCGGCACCTAGGGCACCGAGGCCGGCGGTGACCATGGCATGCCCGACTTGCATCAGGCTGCCGAACGGATCCGTCCAGACGCTGACCCCTGGGGCCACGAGGTAGTTGGTGATGAGGCCGAGCAGGGTTTCGCCGAGGTTCATATAGCGAAACACCCGGTCAATCAGCCCAGCGCCGTCCTCAGCCGGCGAAGCGCCCGCGAACAGAGCCGCACCGCCGATCGGCGTGTTCACCTGATCGACGGTGGCCACGTATGCCGACATGCGGTTCATAAAACTCTCGGATGCCTGCATGTAGGGGATCAGATCATTGCCGAGTGACCGGCCAAGTCCCTGGCCGGAGGGCTTACCCAGGACCGGCACAGCGCTCATCAAAGACAGGGTGGCGCCGTTGAGTCGGCTGAACTCGAGGTAGTAGGCCCCGGCAGAACTCCAGCCCAACGCCGCAAGGCGGGTCTGGCTGGCGTCGGCATCGGCACCGCTGCCGCGGGCATCGGCCATCTTGGCGCGCAGCTGGCTCATGGCCTGACTGGCAGCGCTGGTCAGGCGGGTGGTGTAGTCCGAGGTGCCCGCCACCAGCACTCCCATGAGCGGCTCCATGGAACTCAGGTGTCTACTCGAGTAGAGCTGCTGGGCGGCCAGTACGGCCTGCGGGCGGATGGTGTTCTCCAAGACGGCGTTCAGAATTTCGCGCTGCTTGGCACCCATGTCGATGCTGACGCCGGCGATGGTCCCGTAGCTGCCGGCCGAGATACGCAGGGTGACGGAACCACACACCGGAGCACCGACCTCGTTGCCGGAGGATAGGCGGTAGCTCCAGGTCTGAACGGTGTTGCCGCCGGCCGTCGCGGCCGAAACAGGGGCGGGCACCGGGACCAGGTTCGGGTTGTTGGAGGCGGCGTTCACCAGGGCACGGCAGAACTCATTGCGGATCAGCCCCGCCACAATGGTCCGGGTGCCCGGGATGATGGGATCGGCAATCACCCGAGCGTCGGCGCCGATCGCCTGCACGGCGCTCGAATAGACCGTGCGGGCCATGCCGATCCCCCACATGGAGAACTGCACCACGGCTGCCTGTCCTGCACTGAACCCGGAGGAGAGGGGGAACATGAAGATGGCTGCGACCCCAAGACGCAGGGCGAAAATGCCGCTCATGCCGTCGGTGAGCAGCCGGCCGGTCTCGGCCCCGCGCCACATCTGCATCAGCAGCGAGTAGATCAGGAAGACCATGGCTATGGAGGACACAAAGCCGGTCAGGTAGCGGACCAGGGTGCCGACCACAGTGGCGGCGTTGCCGGTGCTGACGGTGCCGGTGCTGCCGCCAACCGGGAAGACCGAGCGGACCACCGTAGCAGCCCAGTCATCGCCCGGATCGAGGGCGGACCAGCTCATGTCAACGCCCGTCTGGGCCAGGACCGGCCCTGCTAGGAGCAGGGCCGGCAGGAGTAGTCCCAAGAAGAGGACCTGTTGGTTGTGGCGCATCGCATCCTCGCGGGCGGGGTTCCCCGCGAGGATGCGCTGGCGCGGCGCGAACGGCGCCCTACGGTCCAGGAGAGGGGCTGGACGATGCCGACGCGGAAGCGCGAGGCCCTCCTTCAAGGGCAGAGCGGATTGCTTCGGTCGCCCGCCTCACCAGTTCGGCTACCTTCTGGCCAAGATCGTCCATGACGCTCTTGCCCTCCTGACGCGCCGGCACCTGGACGGCCGCTTCCCCGATCTGGGCATCCAGTCGTTCAAACCGCCCAGCGAGGACACTGGGGTCCGGCCGCTTGAGCATCACCGCTTCGGCGGCTTGCCGGTCGGCGCCGTACTGCTTCACTGCGGAGGTTGCGGCGTCGTAGGAAGCGGCTACCCCCTTATCCTGAACGAGAGCGTTGTTGAACTGGGTCCGCAGCTCCGCGTGGCGTCCGCCCTCGCGCATCTCGGACAGCACACCCTGCATTCCCTGCGGGTCCGAGCGGGCCGCCTCGTTGATGCGGGCCATAACACCGGCGCCGGCGCCCTGGGCAAAGCTACGGAGGGCTTCCACCGCTTTCTGCCCGGACGCTTCAGCCAGCCCAACGGCGGATTCGTCGCTGAACTTGCTCACAAACCGATTGATGCGGTCGCCGATGGGGGTTGCGGGCTGCCGCCATGGCGGAGGGTTCTCCTCCCGCGGTTCTGCCATAGCCAAGACGACACGGCCAAGGACGCTCGGACCGTGCCCCCCCTGGCCGGCTTCCACTCCCTGGGTCGGCTGGGTGGAGGGGTGTGACTGGCCGTCGGGAGAACGAGGCCCGCCGCCGGAAGGGGGCGCGGCAACCGGTGCTTGGGCTACCGGGGAGCCAGGCGGAGGGCGGATCCCTTCCCCTGGTGACATCGACGCTTGTACCTTCTCGTCCGGCTTCGAGGCTGGAGCTACTGGAGGTTGCCCAGCTTGAGGCTGGCTCGTGTCCGTCGCTCGCGATGGCGAAGCGGCTGACACATTGCGAGATGCGGTGGGTCCTGCCCCTAGAAGGGCGAGCCTGCTCTCGAGGCTCTCGACACGATCCAGAACGTCCGGCCGGTTCTGGTCGCCTCCCTCGCGCCCAACTTCGAAAGCGAGCTTGCGGATATCGGCCGTCAGCTTGGAATTGTTGAGGTTGGGGATCTCCTTGAGCATGTCGTGGATGCGGAGATTACCAAGGCCAGGTGCTGTGGCTGCCAGACGCTCCATCTCGGAGCGAAGTCCCTCCGAAAAGCCCACCGCAGGTCCCGCGAGCCCTTTGAAGTCCTGGTAGACGTAAGCCACGCGGGTTCGGAACTCGACGCTGTCGACGTGTTCCGGCTTCCGCATGGCGGCCGCGAGCCCTTCGATCTGACTGCTCAGCTTGGGATCGTGTCCAACGATCGTGAGCCGCATCTGGTCCATACGTTCGACCAGCTCACGGAGGGGATCTTTGCCTGGAGGCACCGCTGCAGGCGCCTCGATCATGGTGGCCGACATTCGCGGGCTCCTTCAGTTGGCGGCGATGGTGGGAGAAGGCATGGACACGACGCCCGTGAAGCCACGCTCGACGTCGACAGCAAGGTTGGCGGCGCTCACGGCGGCCGACTGCATCTGCAGGCGCAGGTTGGCGAGGGCGAGGTAGTTAGAAAGCGCCAGCTCCTGCGCGATCTCGCGGCTAACTGCCGCTGGGGTCATGTTGTGCAGCGAGGCCGCCCAAGCCACATCGGTGAAACGCCGGTCCACCTCGAGACCGAGAACCTGTAGCCAGGAACCGGCGGCCGGCGGCTCGACGCCCCGCGCCCGGAGCTGCGCCTGCTGTGCCTCGTTGAGCGTGACGGTGGGCGCCTGCAGGGCGATCTGGTGACTGAACACCGAGCGGGACAGGGACATGCGGGCGTCGTAGGCCCGCCGCCGGGCGGAAGCATCCTGGCCCTCGACAGAGGTCAGGTGATCCCCTCGCAACGCAGCCGGCACCACAGGCTGTACGACGTTGGTAGAGAAGTCGTTCGCTGCATTTACCGCATCGCCGTCGGGGTAAACCTCGCGCACGAAACTGATGGCACGCACGTCAGCGTTGGGTCGTGCGGAAGCTGTGCAAAGCCCGGCTGCCGCTTCATCGGCGTCGCAGTAGCGCGACAAGTGGAGGGCGTTGGAGGAGGTCATGGATTGCGCCTGCCCGAACCAAGCTGGCGTGTTCGGGCCGCCCTCGCCACGGGCGTCCATGACATCGGCGATGGCAGTAGCGATCCGTCCGCCCTGGATCTGTGACTGCCCGCTGGACTGTCCGCTATCTAAGGCAAGGCAAGCTTGTGGCGACGCGGTGTGCTCGTCACGGATCTCGGAATTGCGCATATCCCGGTAGAAGCGGGCATTGGCGCTGTTGGAGGCGTCCGCGATCTGCTGCACGGCACCGATCTGTGCGCGCTGGTAATTCGCGGTCTGGGTGAAGCCGTCGCCAAGCCGGTCGTTAAGCTGGTTGCCGACACCGGTCAGGCGATCACTGATCAGGGTGCCGATATTGGTGACGTTGTCGTAGACTTTATCGACAGCGCTCGTCATCGCCTTCTGCGACTGCTCGATCAGAAAGTGCGTGATGGCGTCGAAGGTCGGCCACTCGGCATGTGCCAGCCGGGGTGCCGTGACAAGGAACCCGCCTGCCAGAACAATGACGGCGACCGAAGATTTAAGACGATTGCGCATAAGCTGTGTCCTTCCTCGCTCTAGCGGCCCGCGCTGGGCAGGGTGTATCCGGTTGGCGCTAGCGGAGATCCGTTGACGTAGAGGCTGCCGGTGGTGTTCGCGCCGGTGCCAACAGAGCCGATCGGCGGCCCACCGCCGCCAAAGCTCAGGCGCGGGCACATGACTCCGCCACCAAATCCACCAAAGCCGAGATTGAAGCCTGACACTGTGAGGCCGCACTGCGCCGATCCCAGCGCCGACTGCCACGCCTGGTTCGCCGCGGCGCAGATTTGCCCCTGCACGGCGTCAAGCAGTGACGTCGGGTCGAGCAGGTTGGAAATGACGTTGAGCCCAACGCCGCGAAAGAAGCCGTCCAGACAGGACAGGTTCTTCACGCTGTTGGGCGGCCGGATCGAGGCATCGTCCGCTTGAACGCGGGCTGAAATGCCATCGGCTGCGGCCTGGGTGATGGCGGCGCAGCCAACGCTGCCGGTAGTCTGGGCATAGGCCAGAACCGGCATGCTCACGAGCGCAAGGGTAAGGGCAAAACGCCGCATCATGCGGCCTCCTTCGCAGGTTCGGTGCTCGCCCCGATCAGGGCCTCCAGGCGATCGGGAGCGAAGATGCGGGCAAGGAGATCCTGTCGATGCAGGACATCGAGGGTCGAGCGGAGGGCACGACCGGCCTCCGATGTGTCGTCCTGCAGGAGGGCGGTGCGGAGGATAGCCGCTGCCTCGGGAGCCGTAGCACCGTCGATCCATTCGAGGAGGCGCAGCATGCGTGCAACACCGAGCTGGGCTATGATTTCCCGAGCAACGCGCGCGTCGTCCTTGGCGAGGCCACGACCGACCCTGTCGGGGCTACCGGCGTCCAGGGCCAAGCCTAGGTCCATCAGCAACGCCCGGACCTCCTGGGCATCCTCGATGCTTCGAATGGGCGAGGCGACCCGGGCTGCAATCCGTGGCTCCGTCTGACGAAGCCAATCCAGTACGCTTGATCTCTCCAGGTCGGGCATTCGTCCGGTCCTTCCTCTCGTGGGAAGAACAGGGTGCCGATGGTCGACGCGAACGGCGCGCCCTCAACGCGTGATGGTTACGGTTCTTCCAGCCAGTGTCATCCGCAGCCCAAGGGGCCGGATTGCTTCCTGCAAAGCACGGTTCCAGGGCTTGCCGCCCACCCACGATACCAGTGCGTCCGTTTCAAATCCGGGGCCGTATTGTACCCGCAAACCTTCGGGAACGATTTGACGGGCCGCAAACGACAGCGGAACGTCCGTTCCGAAGCCTCGCGCTGGCGTGAACGATACGCTAGGTGAACTCGCTCGGCGTGGCGAGGCGGTTGTATTGGTTCGATTCTCTGCCATGCCGGCCAGAGGGTCGACGAACGCGGGCCGTGTTACCAAGGCTTGCCCTGCTGGGGCACCGGCAGGTGATAGCCGGAAGTCGATTTGAAGTGGTTGGGGAGCCATCAAGTGTGTCGTGAGAAGCAGCGTAGTCACCAGGGTCATAGCACACTCCTTGTCTCGATGGAGGGTGCCAGGGATCGGCGCGAACGACTTATTCCCCAACAACCGTTTCCGAGCGCGCCAACTTCCTCGATTCTTGTTCTCCAAGGGATTGGATCCAGGGGAGACGGATGGTGCTGGGTGGGAACTGGGCAATGACACGCAGGACCAGAGGCGATGTCCAGGAAGCCGGGCAGAAAGACCCATTCCTTGTCGAGGTTGGTCGGCGGGTCAGGGAAATCCGTACTCGTCAGAGGCTGACACAGGCGCAAGCAGCTGAAGCTGCGAACATCCCCCAGGCCACACTGTTCCAGACAGAGGCGGGTATCCAGAACCTGCAGCTCAAGACGCTGGTCAAACTCGCGAAAGGGCTCGGGACCAGCGTGAGAGACCTCATGCCTGTGCCGGTCGAGGTGACCGAGGCAGAAAAACCGGCTCCGCAGACGCTTGATGAAGTGCTGGAGCGGCTGGAGGTGTCGTCACGCGAGACCATGCGCCTGAGCCAGCTCGCCGTTTTCCTCCGCACATTGCCCCAGCAGGAAGGATAGGGGGCGCCGGGCTTCAATGCTCTTATCCTTACAGACCGCTTCCGTTCGCATGCTCTCGAACCTTACCAGAGCGCATTTTTCCTAGCTTTAACCATATAAGACTGGTTGCATCACATGCTTGTGGGATGTTAGGAATTCTTCACGGAAGGTGGAGAGCCTAAGTGTTCCTGACCCATGCCCCTGTTGCCGTATCTGCTCCGCAAATCACTCCCCTGGCGGGGGGAGCGATCTCGCAGACGCCGTGGCGGTACGATGGCGCACTGGCGGGAATGATCGGCAAGGGGCTGGGGCTGCAGGCTATCAGCGCCTACCTTGGAGCGGCACCGGCAATCATCATGGGACGAGTTGTGGAGCTGGGACTGGCAACCCCGCACGACGAACCGTTCCGGCGCATGAAGCACGCCAAGGCGTGGCCGGTCTCCGACTTTCGTCGTTTGATCGACTGCTGGCTCGACAACTGGAAGGCGTCGAGCGCCTCCAAGATCTTCGGACGCAGCTTGAGCAGTATCTATGGGCAGGTAAGGCGACTTGGCCTTCCGCGTCGCTCGCGACGTGACCTGCATCAGCCGACGCCCGAAGCATTCGATCAGCTGCAGCGGGCTCGGGGTGCTCTGGGAGCTCTCTGCCGCGACCTGTTCGATACCGTCGACAAGTCGCTGGTCAAGGTCATCACGCGCGCCAGTGGCGAGATCCTGCGGATCGAGCGCAAGCTCAACCGCGACGAGGTCCGGTGGACCACGGCGCTGGATCTAGAAATCTCGGACCGTGCCTGGTCATGTCAGCACCACAAGGCCATCGCACGAGACCTTGGCATCTCGCCACGCGCGATATGCACCCGTCTTTCTGCGCTCGGTGTTCCGCCGCGCGATCGTAAGGAGCTGGTCGACTTCTACGATCCGGCAATCGGGCAGGAGCGCATCCGCAAGTCTCGATACAAGATGCGGCAGTGCAGCTTTCTGAAGAACCAGATCTTCTGGTCCGCGCACTTCGGCGAGACGACGAGCAAGGTGGCCAAGCGTTCGAAGGCATACCACGAGGCTTTCCGGGCGATCCTTTAGAGCCGCAGAACGCGGCTGATCGCACGGCGGCACACAACCCCAAAACGGCGGAATCGGATATGAGTGACGACGGGGGAGCGTTGGACGCTCCGGCGGGTGATGACGTGTGTTCCGACCAGGAGCCGGACGGAGACGTTCCAGAAGCTGCCACTGGTTGGAGCGATGCTCTTTCGGCCGAGCTGCACAAGCGCGCCCTCGCACCGATGAGCCTTACCGCTGTCAGGCGCGATCTCGGTTTTCGTTGAACACGTAGAAAATCAACAGCGATGCCGCGCCGTTCGCGCCACCGCCAACGAAAATGGGTGCCGGAATTGAGAGGCACCTCATGCAGAACGAGAGAGCAGCGGTTACCCGCCGGCTGAGTGATCCCGACTTCCAGGGCAAGCTCGTCAATCGGCTCATCGGCGCGGTCATCGCTCTGTCACTGGTGACCACCGCATCGGTGGCTCACTCCTACTGGCTTCAGACACGCCCGAACGAGACGCGATACTTCCTTGTGGACGGGCGCAACCCGCCTCGCCCCATTCGCGGACTTGAAAGCCCCGTACTGGACGACACCCAGTTCCTCGAATGGACGGTTCGTGCCGTGTTGGCGGCCTACAACGTCAATTACCATGACTACGCTACGCAGCTGAACGCAGCCGGGCGCCGGTTCTCACTAAATGGTTGGAACACCTTCGCTCGCAGCTACATCGCGTCCGGCAACTTCGAAGCCATGAAACGCGCGCGCCTGACATGCTTCGCACAAACCCAGCGCGCGGCGGCGATCACGGAGCCCAAGATGATCGACGGCCGCCTCGCTTACGAGATCCAGTTTCCCATCGTTCAGACCTGCGAGAATTCGCAGCAGACGAGCCAGGCGAACCTGATGATCAGCGCACTCGTCGTTCGCACCAATGACGAGGATCGTCCGGATGGGCTCGTGGTTGAACAGTTGGTCGCGACAGCCCGATGAACCTCGCAGGAGCGCCCGCCATGAGAGCCCGTCAGATCGTTTTCGCCCTGGCCAGCGGAGTTTGCCTTTCGGGCACGGCGCTGGCGCAGGCGCCTAACCCACCTCAGCAGTCCGCTTCGCCCGTAGCACCGGCTGATAGAGGTGCGGTGCGGCAGCGCATGCTGGAGGACGCGATCCCCCTCACCCCCGACATGATCCGCGAGCTCGCGCGTCGCTTCGGCGAGGTACAGCGCGCGCAGGAGGAGAGCACAGCGTTGATCGCCTCGCCGGTGAGCCGGCCGGTCAACATCACCTTCCAACCCGGCCAGCCCACCTCGATCGTGCAGACGGTGCGCGGCTACCCCACGGCACTGAGCTTCTTCGACGCCACTGGGCAGCCTTGGCCAATCGCCTGGGACACCAACTCCAACAACGCCAACGTGTCGGGCGGCGGCGGTGCCGGCGTGGGCGGATGCTCGACCTCGCCCAATGCTGGCCCGGCCGGGCCTGGTGGCCCCTCGGCGGATATCGCGGGCTTCCACGTCTGCGTGCCGGTGCGCGGCTCCAACACTATCCAGATCACACCGATGTCGATCAGTCCGCGTGGTGGCCTGTTGGTGAACCTGCAGGGCGCGCCCAAGCCGGTATCCTTCCTGATGGTGTCCGGCCAGACCCGCTACGATGCCGACGTCAGCATCCACGTTTCCAGCCGCGGGCCGAACGCCCGCATTCAGATCGACACGCGGCCCAACGCTCCGGTGACGGGGGCGCCGTATCTGACGGCCATGCTGTCGGGTATCGCCCCGGCGGACGCGGTGCCGCTCGCCGTCAGCGGGGTGTCACCTGACGACGTGCGGGCATGGCGCCTGGGCAGCCAGATCTACCTGCGCACGCGGCACACGCTGATGTCCCCGCCCTGGGATGCTTCCCAGTACGGCGAGGGCGGCACCACGGTCTATGCGCTGCCGCCAACGCCGGTGGTGCTTCTATCTGTCAACAATCGCACGGTTTCGGCCGAACTGAGGGAGGAGCGCTGATGTCCGGCACTGCCATCCGCCGCGGCTTACGCGGCCCATTCAACAAGGTCGGCTCTGCCGGTCCGATGCGCTTCGTGGTGATTGGCGGGATCGGGTTGGTCGTCGTCGGCGTTATCGTCACCGCCACGTTGGCAGGCGACGATCCGCTGCCGGAAAGCCGCGTTGCGCGGCAGGCCAGCGTCAACTCACTGCCCGGTGGAACCAACTCCACACCTTACCAGACGCGGCTTGCTGTTGCCGAGAACCAGCGCCAGGCCGAACAGGCGCAGGCCCAGGGACGATCCTACACGCCCCCCATCAACGCCAGCCAGCGGGTGACCGACGTGGCGGCGCTGCTACCGCCTCCGGCTCCCGCTGCCACTGTCGCCGCAGGTCCGCCTGCCCCTCCACCGGCGCAGGCAGTGCAGGCCCGTGCCACGACCGCCGCTCCACCTGTGCTGTTTGAGACGCCGGCCCCGCGGGCGCGGATCCAACCGGCCGTGGCGGCTGCTCCGCAGCAGAACCCAGTCCGCACGGTATCGCAGACCACGACGCAGCAGCAGCCGGTGGACGATCCCGCCTTTCGGGAGGCGATCAGCCGGATGATGGGAAGCTGGCAGGGGCGACCGGGAAGGACCACTGTCACCCTTGCCCCACCGAGTTCGGCCTCGGCCGCCGAGGGCGAGGACGGACGGCGCGGCAATGGCGGATCCCCGCCTCTGGCGCGTCAGGTCTCCTCTGGCGAGGTTACGCCGGCTGCGGCTACTGCCCCCCTGCCGTCGCGTTCCACCGCCGCTCCACAGGGGCGCGTGCTGGTTCCGGCCGGACGCGGCATCTACGCGCACACCGTTCTGGCGGTGAATAGCGAGAGCGGCGGCCCTATCGTGCTGCAGGCCGACACCGGACCGATCGCCGGCGCCCGCCTGATCGGCACTTTCAGCAAGCCAGGGACGATCAGCCGCCTGGTTGTCCGCATCAACTCCGTGCAGTTCCAGGGACAGGAGATCCCGGCCGAGGGGCTCGTGATCGCCCCTGACACCATGGAAACTGCTGTGGCATCGAGCGTCGATCAGCGCCTGGGTGAGCGTTTCCTCCTACCCGCCGCGGCGGCTTTCGTGGCGGGACTGGGACAGGCGGTGGCAACCACCTCCAATACCTTCGGCCAGGTCAGCCCCTTCGGCGGTCAGTCCTACATCACCCGACTCAACCCCGAGCAGCAGCTGGCGGTCGGTGCCGGGGCTGCGGCTCAGCAGGTCGGGCGAGCCCTGGAGCAATCCGCACCGCGTGGGGCGCTGGTCCATCTGGCCGCGAACGCTCCCGTTGGGGTCATGTTCCTGTCGAACCTTACGGTCCCGAACTAGGGCCTGAAAAGGCGCGGCGCCGTTCGCGCCGCGCCACGCCATCCTGTCCACCTCTGACAGGTAGGGCACCATGGACACCCACGTCCCCGACAACACAATCGTTCCGCCGCTGTCGTCGCGGCGTCCCCAAGTGGCTCTGCCGGGGGAGGAGACGGAGCTCCCCGCCGATGCTCTTCCCGAGCTCCCGGAACCCGAGACCCCTCCCCCGCGCAAGAGCCGTCGCGGCGCACTGCTTGGCGGCGCAGCCCTCACTGCTGTCGTCCTAGCTGCGGCCGGGGTCTTCCTCGTTTCTCCCTACAACACGATCCTCCCGATCGGCGTACAGGGCGCTGTCGCGACGGCTCGCCAAGGTGCGCAGAACACCGTGCGCCACGCAGCCGATGCCATGAGGGGCCTCGTGGCGCCGGCCGCACAGCTGGCAACCGCGCCCACACCGGAGGCCGTACCGACGCCGGTCCGCGAGCCGCCGCCCCGCTCGACACCGGAAGCCCAGCTCGGTGAGATCCTCGCCTATCAGCAGCGCCAGGGCACTCCGAGCCCGAGCCGCCCCGAGGCTGCTCCTGCATCGGAGCGCCGTCCGGTGCCCTCGACGCCCCTGGCAAGGCGGGTGGGGGAGGCCACGGTTCCGTCCGATCAGTCGGCGGCGACACCGAACCCGGCCGTACCGGAGGCAAGCCTTCCGCAACCGGCCCCAATCACACCGCGGGCCGCACTGCCGGTCGTCGCACAGAACACCGCTCCTCCGCCGCCTCAGGCCGACGCCGCTGCGCCAGTAGCCGCGCCCGTTGCTCCGCTTCCCCCGACGCCGATGGCCGTCGCTGCGGCCGCTCATGCTCCCGTAGCTCCCGTGGCTCCTGTGCCCCTGGTGGTTCTGCCGGTGCCGGCGCCGCCATCCCCGGCTGCGACACCTGTGGATCCGGTGGCAATCGCCGCCAACCTGCGCCCGGCCCCCATGACCACACAGCAGCAAGTGGAGGTGCTGGGGCTGGTGACGGAGATGGCGGTCATCATGCGAAACCGGGAGGAGCGTGACCGGCAGCTACAGGCCGACCTCGCCGCCACCAAGGAACGCCTCGAGGCAGCAACCGCCGACTTCGGCCGCCGTCTGAGCCTGGCCGAAGCCCGTGGCGCGATGAACGCGGCCATGGGCGCTGCCGCCCCCCCGGCCCCTGCCCCAGTGCAGGCAACCGCGCCGCAGGCAGCTACGCCCGTCGCCGTCCGTGCGCCGGCATCGGCGGCACCGGCCACGAACGATGGTGTGCGGCGACGCTACCGCGTTCAGGCGGCCTCGCCCGGTCTGGCGATGCTGTCGGAGGTGGACCGCACCGGCGAGACCGGATCGCAGCTGCAGGTGGCCGTCGGCGACGACGTACCGGGCTACGGCAAGATCACTGCGATCGCTCAGCAGGGAAGCAGCTGGGTAGTCCGCGCCGAGCGCGGCAACATCCAGTAGGAGACGTCGGCAATGCAGGGCTTCGTTAACTTCGCAGCCGACATCGGCGTTGCGATCGCCTACCTGGTGCCGGCCCTTGCCTACCTCATGGCGATCGGCACCTTCCTGTTCGCGGGCTGGGGCTTCTGGCAGCAGGCCCAGCCCGCCAGCCCATTCCGAGGCAAGCCCTGGATCCCTGTCGTCTCGTTGCTGCTGAGCGGCGTCTTCGCGGCCTTCCCGCGCATCCTGACCCTCGCCAGCAACTCGGGCGGTGGCTCCGTCACGATCGGGACTGGAAGCGCCTTCGGCTACGTGCCGGCAGCCGGGGCAGGTGGAATGCTCGGCAGCACGCCGGCCGAGACCGTCATCAACGTGGTGCAGGTGTTCCAGGGCTTCTTCCAGGCCTTTGGCGCCATGATGGCGCTGCTGGCGGTGTTCGCATGGTGGAGCGTCATGCGCAGCGCCAGCCGGCGAAGCATGGGAAGCTGCTTCGTGCAGTTCGCTTTCGGGGTCGCGCTCATCAACGTGCTGCCACTGTCACGTTTCCTGGCCGCGATTTTTCGCGCCAACGCCTGAAAAAGTCTGGCGCCGTGCGCGCCGATTTTCCCGATCCTACCTCCAGAGGCGCCACACGGTTCCTCGACAACAGGAAAGCGATCCCCGTGAAGTCCATCAGCTCCGTCATCGTCACCACCCGCCGCCGGTCGCTGAAGGCCGGCATCGTCATGCTGGCCGCCGGCGCGGCCCTGCTCGCCTCCGGCGAGGCCTTCGCCCAGGGAACCCCCAGCACCTCCGGCATCGGCGGTCAGGTCGGCAACATGGCCCAGGAGGCCACCATTGCCGGCGGCAATCTCGGTTCCATGGCCATGTACCTCGCCGCGCTGCTCTGCCTGATCGGCGGCGCCTGGGCGCTGTGGCAGTCCCGCCAGCCGCAGAACCGCGAGGGCGGCAAGGTCGCCATGGGCCTCGCCGGCATCGTGCTCTGCGGCCTGTTCGCGACCGGCGGCGTCTGGATCGGCAAGGCCGCGCAGACCGCCTCGGGCGGCGCGGCGACGGTCACCGGCACCAACGCCCCCGTCACCTTCGGGAACTGAGCCCGGTGCGCTTCCTGCCGCTCTCGCTGACCGCCCACCCCACCGCCTGGGGCCTGGGTCCGGCCGGCACGGAGTGGCAGGAGCCAGCCAAGGTCGCCGACGCCCCCTGCCGGTTCTGTGGCGCCTTCGCCGCGGGTCGGCAGGAAGCGTTCCATCTCGACGGCGACCACAACAACGGTCGCTCCGCCAACCTGGTCCCCGCTTGCACGCTCTGCCACCTCGTCCAGCACCCCGACGTCGCCGCCCGCCAGCGATCCGTCATGCTGGTGTGGCTGCCGGAGATAAGCCAGGCGGCGTTGTTCATGTTGGCCCGCACCGCACAGCTTGACCTGCTCGATGCCGGTGCTGACCCCACCCTCGATGAGCCTCCCCCCAAGTCGAGCGGCGTGGTGGATGCGGCATGGCGCGCGCTGTCGGCGCTACGGGCGCGAGAAGGGCAGGCACGATCGCGGCTGCTGACCGACGATCCGAACGTGCTCGGGGCCGCCCTGCTGGCACTGACACCGCGGGCCTTCCGTGGACGGTCCAACCTGTTGTCGGGCATCCGCATGCTGCCGACCGGCCGCATGCTGGTTGATGGCAAGGATATCTACCCCGCTCTGCTCCGCGCCTGGGCCGGGCGGCCCGATGCGGCGGCCAAGCCCGCACCTGTCTCCACCTCACAGCCATCGAGGACAGCCGCATGATCGGCGCCATTTCCCGCCTCCTGGCGAGTATGTCCCTCACCCTCAAGCAGCCGCTCGGCTCGTTCTGCGATGTCGAGACCACCCACGGCAACGCCCTGGTCACCAAGCATTCCGACTACCTCAGTGTCATACGCATCGAGGGCATGCGGCGCATGGCCACGCGCAAGGACGTCGAGCGTATCGCGCTGGCCCAGCGGGTGGATGTGTCGGGTGCGCTGGAAGATCCGGGGCATGCCATCGTCGGCTGGTTCATTTCCGACCCCGACCAGTCGGCGGTGGAGATCGACCGCCTCAACCTCAACTCGTGTCGCACCATCGCTCGCGAGCTGGGTCTCAACGTGTCCGACGTGCTGAACGAGCGCGCTGCGCTCTGGCCGAAGGTGATGCGCTGGGAAGCGGCTTACTACGTGCTTTGGACCCGCCGCTCTGTCCTGACGAAGGAGGAGCGTAAGCAGATGGGCGAGGAGCAGGCGGCCCTGGCCAAGGCCGGTCCGCGCACCGGCGGCAGTCAGCGCTACTACCTGCGTTCCGACGTCATGGCGGCCAGGCATGATGCCTTCGTTCTGCGGGTGCTCGGAGCACTCAACGGCAACGATATCGCTACGCGTGAACTCGATGCCCACGAGGCCCTCAAGCTGACGCGTGAGACGGTGTACCGCGAAACCTCGGGCTCAGAGTGGAAAGCCACGCTGATGGGCGACCGGGTGATGCCGCGTGCCACGGAGGAAGGAGGCCGAAAGCCCGACGCAGCGCCCGGCATGCTCTGGCCGGCGATCCGCGAGCAGATCTTCCACTCTGACGCCGAAACGCAGGGCGGGCAGCGGGTACGGATCGGCGACAACGACTATGCTCACGTCGATATGGCAGTGGGCCCGGAGGATCCGCGCCCTTTCGTGGAGCTCTCGGCACGTCTTGGCCAAGATCGTGTCCCCTGGCGCGGGGCTATCGTGATCGAGGGCGGCGGTCGGTCGGCGATGCAGGTCAAGGAGACCGCGGCGATCTTCCTGTCGATGTTCCCCGGCAACGGTGACATTCGCCGCGCCTTCGACGGTTTGCGGCAGGAGCGCGACACCAATGGCCACATCGGGGTGAGGCTGCGTGCATCCTTTGCCACCTGGGCACCGACGGGAGAAAGCCAGAAGCTGCGTCGGCGCGCTTCAACCCTCACGCAACGGCTGGAGGGCTGGGGCAACTGCAAGGCCACCAGCATCGCGGGCGACCCACTGGAAGGAACACTGAGCAGCGTTCCGACGCTGTCACTCGCCTCGACCGGTACTCCGGGCATCGCACTCCTGGGCGATGCCTTCGCGATGCTGCCATGGAATCGCTGCGCCTCCCCCTGGGAGCAGGGCTCGGTATTGTTCACACGACCAGATGGCGCCATCTGGCCCTATGAGCCCGCCGGCAGCTCCAAGCGCCCACTGGTTTGCGACATCTTCGTGGCCCCGCCAGGCTCCGGGAAGTCGGTGCTGGCCAACACCATCAACCTCGGGCTGTGCCTGAGCACTGCGGTGCTGGGGTCCCGAGGCGCCAAGCTTCCGCTGATCGGCAAGGCGGATATTGGACCCTCCGCCCAGGGGTTCGTGCGGCTAGTGCGCGAAGCGCTCGGCCCGGAGCGGGAGCACGAGGCCATCTTCGTGACCATGCAGTTCCGGCCGGGCTACGAGGTCAACATTTTCGACCTGCAGGTCGGCTGCCAGTACCCGCTGCCGATGGAGAAGGCCTTCCTCCAGAACTTTCTGTCCCTGGCCACCATGCCCCCGGACGTGACCACACCCTTCGAGGGGCTCAGCCAGCTGATCGGCTACGTCATCGACGAGGCCTACCGGCTCTGCACGGACGTGCCGGGTGGCTCGCCCAAGCCCTACCGGGCCGGTGTGGAGCCCGCCGTCGATGCGGCACTGGCCCGCTACCGGGTTGTGCTGGAGCATGCGGAACCCTGGTGGCGCGACGTGGTGGACGCGCTGATCGAGGTGCAGGAATGGCGGCTGGCCGAGGTGGCACAGCGGCACGCCGTGCCGACGCTGGAAGATCTCGTGGTGGCGGCGCGGACCGACCAGGTGCGAGACATCTTCCTCGACCTGAGGATCGCGGAAACCAGCGAGGACGCGATCGGGCTGTTCGAGCGCTACATCTACGACGTCATCAAGAAGTTCCCGACGCTCAATGCGCCGACGAGGTTGGACTTCGGCCCAGCGCGGATCATCGTGCTTGACCTCGCCGCCGTGGCGCCGACCGGCTCTTCGGTGAACGACCGGCAGACCGAGATGATGTACCTGCTGGCCCGGCATATCCTGGCGCGGAACTTCACCCTGCACCCAGACTATGCGGAGTACGTGCCGGAGAAGGTGCGGGATTTCCAGCGCGCCCGGTTCGGTGAGATCCAGGAGTCGGTCAAGCGGCTCGACTACGACGAGTGGCACCGGACCAAAGGTAGCCCGCAGGTCCGTGCCCAGGCGGCGCTCGACGTTCGCGAGGGACGCAAGCACAACCTGCAGCTCGGCTTCGCGTCGCAGCGCCTGAACGACATGGGCGATGAAATCGTGAGCCAGTCGACGGGACGCTTTATTCTCGCCTCGGGCGACGAGAAGGAGCGCGAGCAGATGATCGAGCGCTTCGGCCTGAGCACGGCCAGCGCCGACGTGGTTCGCTACGCCCTGAACGGTCCGGGACCGAAGGGCGCACCGTTCCTGGCGGTCCTGCAGGCCGCCGGTGCCAAGTACGAGCAGATGCTGATGAACTTCCTCGGTCCGGTGGAACTTTGGGCCTTGAGCACCACGCCGGGCGACACGGCACTGCGTAACCGCCTCTACGCCGCGGTCGGCTTCTCCGAAGCCCTGCGCCGGCTGGCCCGGGTGTTCCCCCGCGGCTCGGCGGTAAGCGAAATCGACCGGCGCAAGAACGAGCGTCTCAAGCGCGGCGAACTGGACATGCGGGCGGAAGCCGGCGTGGTGGACGAGCTCGCGACCGAGCTGACTGACGGCAAGGGGCTGGGCATCGTGCTGCGCGATCTTGTGCAGGATAACGACCCGTCGCGGGTCCTGCTCGCGGCGGAATAAGGCAGCCGGAAGGAGAGGAGAGTGTGTTCACGCTGAACACACCCCGCCGCCGCTTCAGCGGTTGGCCGCTTTGTTGGTCCCGACGTTCTCGTGCCACTCCACCGGAAGACCATCCCACTCGGCCAGCTGCTTGCCCGGCCACTTCTTGCGGACGTAAACCACGAAACCCTCGGCCGTGGCCTCGACATAGCCCGACTTACTGTCCGTCAGCCGCAGGTGCTGCGTCAGGGCCTCGGCCTGCTCCTTCATGTAGTTGTCGCTCACGGTCGCAAACTCCTCTCGTGCGATGATGAATATAGGGACGGCCCGTTCGCGCCGAATTCCCGCAGTCTCCATCCCGACGAGGTGGAGACCCCCATGGCAAGCACACGACTGAGGTTGGCGCCGGCACTCCTGGGCCTCATGGCCCTGGCGGGCTGTGCCGGCAGCGGCCCGACGACCGAGATCGTCACCACCGGGATGCCCAATCCCGAGATCGCCCTACGCCGGTCGATGGAACAGGTGAACCAGCACATGGCGCAGCTGGGCGGGCTCAACCGCTCGGCCCTGGTGGCAGGGCAGGGCCCCGTGGTTCCCGAGGAGCTGCGCCGCCCCGTCGCCTTCATCTGGAACGGCCCCCTGGCGGACGGGGTGCGCAAGCTCGCCGGCACCATCGGCTACACCGTGGTCGTGTCCGGGGTGGAGCGGCCGCAGCCGGTCCCCGTGACCGTCAACCTGCCCTCGACCACCCTGGTCGATGCCTTCGCCGCCCTGGGCGAGCAGGCCGGCGCCTACGCGACCGTGCAGCTTGATCCCGCCAGCCGCACCGTGCAGGTGATGCACCATGTCTGAGCCGCGTCGCAGGGGCCGCCGCTCCATTCTGCTGGCCGCGACCGCCTTGGCTGCCCTGGCCTTCGCCCCGATCGCCCGCGCCGAAGGAAGCGTCAGCTTCCTCGCCAGCCCGCCGATGCCGGGGCAGGCGCAGTACGAAGCTGCCTCACGCACCCTGGCCGATCAGCTGAACCAGCCGATTACCGGCGCCGGCACCCTGCCGATGGTGGAAGGGGGTGACGCGCCGCCCTCGCTGGAAGCATTGCAGGCCGCGCGCCCCGGCGATCAGGTGGGTGACGGGCTCGAGACCGGCCGTGCCGAGACGCTGCGCCAGGCGGCGTCCGCCTACGGCGCCCAGGGCGGGCTGGCAGGCCGCTCCTTCGCCATTAACGAGATGCTCCGCCGCTATGAGGCCCAGCTCACCAGCACCTACGACTTCCGGCCTCTCGTGCTTTCGGTGGGTGGCGGCCAGACCATGATGCGCCCGCCCATCATCTCCGAAGCGCAGATGGCCTTCGCCCTGGGCGAGAACGGGCAGGTTGCCCGGGAAACCTCGTGCATCTTCGAGATCACGCGCGAGGCGCAGCTGACGTCTGCCCCACCGGACTGGCGCTCCTACCTCGTGCGCTCCTGGGGCACCCCGGCTCGCCCGGCCGACGCGGCGCTGCCGCGCACCCGCCAGGAGGTGAAGTACTGGGACAAGTGGGTGGCCGAGGGCTGGGCACAGGGCGAGAAGCAGGCGGTCAACATCTTCCTGTCCGATCTCGGCCGCCTGCAGCGCGACCTGATCGGCATGGCGCGTTTCCGGGTGCTGCTTCGCGCCGGGTTGGTCGAAGAGCCGCGGATCGCCTTCGAGACCAGCAACGCCGAGGGCGGCCGTTCGCGGCTGGCGATCGGCGACCGCACCGTGAGGATCACCGACCAGCCGGGGTTGCAACGCAACCCTCGTCGCTGGCAGCCAGGAGCCGGATGCCGATGAATGCCATCTCACAGATCGAGGCCCCGGGGCCTCGCCCTGAGGACGGTTGGCCGGAGGAGGGGCTGCGCTGGGTCGAGGACCCGCGCAAGCACGCCCCCGGCCTGGACTCTGTGCTGACCTGGGCCCACCGGGTGGGTGCGTCGCGCATCGCCTTCCAGACCGGCGATCCGGTGTGGATCATGGTCCATGGCCGTAACTACAGGGCCACTCGCATGGTCCTGACCGAGACCGAGGTGTCGGTCGTCACCAACCACCTGTACGGCGCCGACGGCACGGCGCGCCTGCAGGGCGGGTCGGACTTCGACGTCTCCTACGCCATCGCCGTCACCCGCTCGGAGCGGCTGCGCTTTCGCGTCAATGCTACCCCGATCCACACCAGCCGTCGTAGCGGCGCCAATCTCGTGCTGCGCCCCATCCCCGACATGCCGCCCAGCTTGGACGCGCAGCGGGTGGAGCCGGAGATCCTCGCCAACTACCGGCCGCGCGGCGGCTTTGTGGTGGTCAGCGGCTCGACCGGCTCTGGCAAATCGACGCTGATCGGCGGGTTCACAGTCGCCAAGCTGATGGACCCGGACGGCCACTACAACATCGTCGAGGGCGCGGCGCCTATCGAGTTCCTGCTTGACCGGCTCAAGGGACCGACCTCCACCATCGCGCAGACCGAGATTCCGCGCGATCTGCCGACCTTCGAGGCCTTTATCCGCGGCTGCTGGCGGCGGGAAGCTACCGACATCATCGTGGGCGAGAGCCGCGATGGCGCCACCATGTCGGCCTCGCTCAACGCCGCCATGGCCGGTTCCACGGTGACCACCACCATCCACGCCGATGACCTGGCGCTGACCATTCAGCGCATGGTGGCACTGTGCCCTGGCGACGAGCGCGACAACCTCGTCACCTCGATTGCTCAGTCGCTGCGGCTCATCATCAACCAGCGCCTCGTGTTCTCCACCGATGGCAAGCGCACTGCGCTGCGCGAGTTCCTGGTGTTCGATGCACCGCTGCGGCGCCGGCTGATGCAGACCAATCCCGGCGACTGGCCTGACCTCATCCGCACCACTCTGGAAGCGCAGGGCCAGTCCTATCGGGTCGCCATCGCCAAGGCGCTGGAGGAAGGCCGGATCAGCCCCGCGGTCGCCGAGGCCGAGATGAGGAGGGTCGGCTGATGTGGCGTAATACCGCCCTGCCCGTCCGCATCCTGATGCTCGATGCCCGTGCCTGCCTGCCGGTGCTGTGCCTGGTGGTCTACTGGAGCTGGACGACGCTCTATATCGCCCTGCTCGGCACCGCTTTCTTCGGGCTGATCTCGTTCTTCGGGCTGACCATGCCAGCGCTGTTCCGCGTCGTGCGCCGGTGGCTGGTTGGACGGCTACGTCCCGCCGTGCCCGCCTGGAACCGCCGGAGGCTGGCATGAGCGCACCCCTGGACCTCGGGACGGTCGGCCGCACCTTGCAGCGGCTGGTGGAGCGCGACGGTCGCCCGCTCGTGCTCCGCGACGGGGCCACCGGCCTCGACCACCGGCTGCCCGCTTCACTGGTGGCCGCGCCGGAGGGGCTGATGCCCAACTTCCTGGCGGCGGCCAACGTGGTGTGGCGTGCAGCGACCGGACGGCATCTCGGGATCGAGCAGGAGCGCGACCCGGAAGCATTGCTGGGCTACCGGGTGACGGCCATGCGGGGCGAGCCCTTCTCCGTGGTCATGCTTTCGGCGATGGAGGCGATCGGGCGTAGTGGCACTGCAAAGGCGCTGCTGGTCAACGATTTCGATGCTCTGTGGCATCAGCTTCGACCGTTCGGAGCCCCGAACTCCAGCAACACAGCACCCGGTCGGACATTGGGGCCGACACCATGAGAGCGCTGCTGCTGGCCGCTCTGGCCGCCGGAGCGCTGGTCGCTGCGCCGGCCAGGGCCTCCGTGTCGGACGGCACGGTGTCGGCCGTGACGGCATGCATCCAGGCCGCGGCCGCGCTGCACCGGGTGCCACCGGGGGTCATCGCGGTGCTGCTGTCGGTGGAGGGAGGCTCGATCGGGCGAGTAAGCGCCAACACCAACGACACGGTGGACATCGGCCCGATGCAGATCAACCAGATTCACTTGCCCACCATTGCCCGCCGCTGGAACACCACGCCCGCGGCGGCGCGAGAGGCATTGCTCAACAACTTCTGCGCCAATGTCGAGGCGGGCGCGTGGATCCTGCGTCGGGAGATCGACGGTGCAGGGGGCGACTTCTGGGAGGGGGTCGGTCGCTATCACTCCCGCACCGAAACCTACAAGACGCGCTACCTGCGGAAGGTCCTAGAGCACGTCATGCGGTTGCAACGCCTCGCGTCGCCCACCGAACGAGTAGCAGCCCGGTAGCACCATCTCCCAAGATACGGCGTACCTTGGTGAGGGATGGGGGCGTTTTTTCAGGAGCAGCGGAGGAAGCCGAGGCCGTTCGCGCCGGATGCCGGCAAGGTCATCGGGTCGCACCTGGAGCCGCCTCGATGCACCTTTTGCCCGGCCAGCCTGAGCCAGCCGATCCTCTGAGGAATGGAGACGCTACCGCCATTCGGCATCTCCTGATGCAGCAAGCCGAAAGCATTCAGGTGGCCTACCGTGGCGAATGGTTCGGCGATCACGCCGCGCGCCTTCTCACGGCCATGGCGCCGGTGCTGGCCTGGATGCGGGATCACCAGGCCATTCGCCTGACCAATGGGGTCGTCGGCTACGCGATGCAGCTCCGTGCGATCGCGTCACTCGCGACCCGGCGCGTGTTCCTGGCACAGGCGGGTGGTGCGGGCTGGATCAGTGAACTCCCGGCGCGAGAGATGCCGGAGACGCTCGTTTACCCGCTCAACGCCTACCTCAAGGAGCTGCCGGGCTACGACACTACCCAAAACTTCGAGGACCAGAGGTGTGACGAAGCCCGCCGTCATCACAGCATGGTTCTCTTTCTGCTCCTGCCATTTTGCAGCACCGGAGGGCGACCGACGTGAGCGGCAGTAAGGGCGCCGGACGTTCCGGCTGGGCGTCGAGCGACGACTACACGTTCCTCAGCCTCATCATCATCACGATCGGCCTTGGCCTCGGCGGCTGGATGCTTTGGAGCCTTCACCATGCCGAGGTGGTGGAAGCCGTGGCTACCGTTCAGTTATGGAAGATGTCGGCCCTAGCCAGGGTGACCCGCGAGCTCGACGGCCTGTCCCAGCTGGTGGCCCACGCTCGCTATCCGACAGTGACCTTCGCCGAGTTGATGGCGATGTGCGGCATGGTCAACGCGGTGGTCCGCGTTCCCGCTGCTGGGCTGATTGCTGCCCTGGCGCTCGTCTGCTTCGTCTGGGCGCCCCCCGCACGCTTCAAACGCAAGCTCGATCTCGAGGGGCTGGCCAGGGAGCAAGCCAGCTTCTTTCGAGCCGCTGGCGCTTACCTTGGCCGGGGCCTGCGTCTCGTGCCGCTCGGTGATAGCGCGCCGCGGCCTGCAGATCCCGCCTTGCACGCCCATGAGTGGGTCGCACGCCTGCCGGAGATAAGGGAGGCAGAGCCACCAGCGCAGGAGGGCACCCAGGGCGAAGCCAAGAGGATATGGACCAAGCGCAAGACCTTAGGCTCGCCCGTCTACGACGCGGCCAAAGTCACCAAGGGGCTGATTGCACAACTTGGACCTGTCTGGCGCGGGGCAGCGGCTGCTCGCCCCCCGGCCCGCATCATGTTCGCGGCCATCAGCCTGCATCTCGCGGGCCGTCGGGAGGAATGTCTGACGCTACTTGGCGACTTGGCGGAGGCGCTCGCCTCTGACGCCGAACAAGGCCCGGCCGGGCCGGAACGGCCGCTGGAGGCCCCACCCGATGTGCTGGCAACGGCCGACGCCGTGATCTCCGACGGCAACCTTCGCATCCCTGCCGAGTCCGCCGCGCGGCAACACGCCTTCGAGACCACGGCATTGATGGGCTTGCTCAACCTTGCCCGGCTGAACAGCGGCGTGCTGGCACCGCCGCAGTTCAACGGCCTGAAGCTGATGGATCGCAATCTCTGGTACGCCCTGCACTCGCTCGGCTTTCCAGGGCACGGGCCGGGACAGAACTCCCATCCTAACCCCCGCGTGGAAGCCATCGGCGCCCGCGCACACTGGGAGAACGAGCGGCAGGCACGCTGCGCGCTGTTCAATCCAGAAATCTCATCCGCCCTGCATGCCGTTCGCGCCGCGATCGAGCAGCATCGCATGGACCAAGAGGAGCAGACATGATGGCCAGCAGCGACGTGCGTGATCGAGTAGAGCGTGGTTTCTCCCGCGAAGTGCCGCTGGGAGACTGGGCAGGCGGTGTCGGTGGGCGACCGGAAGGGATGCACATCCATCTCCACCTCGGCGAGGGTCCGCCCGCGCGCCGGCGCCGCCCTCTTCTGATTGCGATGCTCAGTTCTATTGCCCTGGTAGTTGCTTTCGGTGCCGGTCAGTTCAGCGCTCCGCGGCCCGCCAGCCGCATCGCGGACCTGGAACTTCCGGCCGACCTAGCACTCGCGCGCCGCATTGGGCCGTTGACTACCCCGAGTTTCGTCCCGGCGGCGCCAGCGAACACGGCGGGCCAGTTGCCCGCCCAGCCGCAGCTGCCCCCGGCACTGCAGCTACAGCTCGCACAGCCGCCCCGCATCGTGCTGCCCGCCACAGCCCCGGCGACCGTGACGCCGCCGGCTACCGCGCAACCGGGGTCGGGACCGCGCAACGCCTTCGGCCTGGAACGCTGAGACCCATTCGATGATCCAGCGCGAGATCTCCGGCCCACAGAACCAGTTCGAGCGTGGCGGCGGCATGGGCTACCGCGACGTGCGGCCCCTCACCGTTCGCCTCGCCGAATTGATCGGAAGCCAGTTCTCCGGTCTCGCGCTGGGGGCGGCGGCCGGCGTGTCCTACGTCTATCCAGCAGCCATCGACCTGCTGGTGCCTGCATCCCTGGCCTACGCGGGCTGGGTGATGCGTCGCCGGATCAAGCTGCCGTTGCGCCTCCCGCGTAGCGCCAACTGCCTGGACTGGAATTATCCCAGCCCGGTCGACCGCACGCCGCAACGGGCAGCGGGCTCCATCTTCCTCGGCGTCGACCAACTCACCAGGCAGGAACTCTGGATCACCAACGAGGACGGGCGTCAGCATGGCACGATCCCCGGCACCACCGGCGCCGGCAAGACCACCGCCATCCTGAGCCTGCTCGCCAACTCGCTGACCCATGGCTCGGGTTTCGTGCTGGTGGACGGCAAAGCCGACAACCAGTTGTACGGCCAGGTGATGGCCATGGCCCGACGCTTCGGGCGCGAGGACGACGTGCTGGTGCTGAACTTCCTCGTTGCGTCCGGGATCAAGCAGAGCAACACCTTCAATCCCTTCGCAGCTGGCAACGCCGATGCCATCCGCGAGCTTCTGGTGTCGCAGCTTGGCGAGCAGAAGTCCGAAGACAGCAACGGCGTCTTCCGCACCCGCGCCGTGGCCTTGATCGCGACCATCACCCCGGTTCTGGTGTGGATGCGAGACAGGCAGGGGGTGCCGATCAACATCGAGACGATCCGCTTCGCCCTGGAACTTCGCTCGATCTACACGCTGGCGATGCACCGCATCTTTCTGACGCGCGACAAGATCAACGGCGATGTCTCCAAGGTTCAGGTCGTCGACATGCCGGAGGAAATCATCTACCCGCTGAAGGCATACCTCGGCGAGCTACCGGGCTATGATATCAGCGTTCCCTACAACGAGCAGAAAGGCGACGAGCCTTCCAAGCAGCACGGCTTCGCGCTGTTCTACTTCACGGGCGTTTTCTCGCAGCTCTCGGTAAGCCTCGGTCATATCTTCAAGGTGCTGTCGGGCGACATCGACATGCGCGACGTGGTGCTGAACCGCCGTATCCTGGTGGTCAACCTTCCAGCCCTGGAAAACTCCGACGATACCTTGGCCGCGCTGGGCAAAATCGTTGTGGCATCGCTGCGCGGCATGTTGGCGCAGCTGTTGGGCGCCAAGCTGGAGGGCAACAGCAAGGAGATCTTCGCACTCAAGCCGGGCATGGGCGAAGGGCCATTCCACGTCGTGTTCGACGAGGTGGCGTACTACGCTACCAACGGCATGGATCGCATGCTGGCCATGGGGCGCGGCCTGAACATCATGTTCTGGCTGTGCTTCCAGGAGGTGTCGGGGATCTGGGCACGGCTGGGTGAGAAGACTGCATCGCTGCTGGGCAACGCGAACCTGACCATCGCCATGCGGCAGCAGGACGCCAACCGCACCCGCGAGTGGATCGAGAAGACCGGCGGCGAAACTGAGGTCACGCAGGCCACATCGTTCGTGGCGGGCGAGGCAGGGCAGTACCGCGAGGGTCCCTCGGCCGAGGTCCGCAAGGTGAACCGGGTGTCCTGGTCGGATCTGCAGAAGCTGCTGGAGGGTGAAGCCATCGTCATGCTCGGCGGCCGCCGGGTGTACGCCAAGCTGTTCTACGCCGACGTGAAGGCCGACGGCCCAATCCGCCGTAATCGTCCGCTGATCCTTCCCGGGCTGTCGCGCGACGGAAACGAGACAGGCAAGACCGTTAAGGACGTCGTCGTGCAGCTGGAAGGCGGGCAGGTGCCGCGCAGCACCGAGCCACAGGACGATCCCGTGCTGTTCGCGATGATCGAGGCCTTCAAAGGAAGCCCGGCACCGACCGCAGAGGGTCGGGTCGCTGCCGCCATTGCAGCCGCCGGCAAGGCGCCACGCCCCACCCCGGCCAATGACGTGCCGCCAGAGCCACCCGTCACCACCAGCCATCCCATGCTGGAGGACATCACCACCTCCTCGGCGGAAGAGACCACCGCCAAGAACCCGGCCGCTTCTCCTGCGTGGGGCGTCGTGGGCGACAAGGCGGCCGCGGCCGCCATATCGGCCATTGAGGAAGCGGGTGGCGCTTCTTCGGCCGAGGCGGCTCGCACCGGGCAGGCAGTCGCCCAGGTGCTTGCCGAAGCCACGATCCTCACCTTGCCGGAGCCGCCGGCGATGAACAGCGAAGAGTTGGCGGCCAATCTGAAGCGGCTGCTTGAGCAGGTGGCGGCGTGACCGTCACCGATCAGCCCAGCCTCGAGCCGGTGCTTGCAGCTCTACGCCGGCCGGCGACGCTGGCCAGCCTCGCTTCCACCTGTGGCCGCTCGGTCAGCGATGTCACCCACACGCTGCTTCTGCTGCTTCGCAGCGGTCGCGCGGTGGCTTACTGCCGCGACCACTACATCCTGCGGGATTCGCATATCGACTACCTGGACGGACCATCGTCGGAAAGTCACTCGGTGAGCCGCCGCATCATGGCGGCGCTTGGCAGGCCGGAAGCGAGCACGACGGATCTGCACCAACGCATCGGGCTTCCGGAGACGGAAATCTACGAGGAGTTGGTTGCCCTCAGCTGGCTCGGTGCGGTGGCCAGCGTCAGGAGTAGACAGGTGAGGTACTGGTTTCGCAGCGATGCTCTGGGAGCCAAGGTGAGCCGGCGGCGCAGGGCGGAGCACATGGCGGCGCGGGGAGCAGCACTGGTGCTGTTCGAGAAGCCTCATCGTAGCAGTGAGGTGGCGCGAGCCATTGGCTACGGCGTGAACGTGATGAACGATCTCGTGCAGGACCTGCTGCACAGCGGCCAAGTCATCCGTGTTGGCAAAGGGCAGTACGCGTTGCCCGCCTCTGCCTTGCCAGCCACGACGGTCGTAGCACGCAGCCATAGCTGGGTGGATGGCTGCCGACCTCAGCCCGTTCGGGACGCGATCCTGCTTAACCTCACCGAACCACGCCAGGCCGTGGACATCGCCCGCGCGATCGGCCGGACCGTGCCCAACGTCACGGGGCATCTCCGGGCGATGACGACGCTCGGCTTGGTCGAGCGGGTGGGATATGGCCGCTACGCACGGCCGGGCACGCCGGGTTTGCTGCCCATCGAGCAGCGCAGTTTCCACAGACCAGGCACGCCCACAGCCCTGGCGGGGGCATGACAGCACTCGGCCTTGGGGCGGGACCGGATCGGGGCACATCCAAGTAGCCCCTCATTTCCTAGCCACCTCAAGTCCGCTTACCTACATCCACCTGCATGTCCCGTTCTCCTGCTGCCGACCTGGCCCCCCTCATCAAGCTCCTACAAGCCGGCGTCCCCCCCAACCGCGCTGCCGGCGAGCTATCTCGGGTCCTGGCCCTCTGGACAGCTGAACTCAAGGATGACGGGGAGCAGTTCCAAGAACGGCTATCCGGCTTGGCGGAGCAGATGACGACAGGGATCGAGGAGATGCACGAGGGCATTGCCGAGGCGAGCGACAAAGGGAAACCGACGCTTCGGCGGATTCTTGCGACACATGAGGCGGTGCTGGACGGGGTGCGAAAGGCGCAGGGGGCAGGGTAGTCTACGTCATCGCCCTACCATGGTGGAGTGGTAAGGCGAGGCACGAGAAGCAACTCTGCAGCCGGTCAAAACCTCAATGCAGAAATGCGAAGCAGCCACTCACGCTTTTCAACTCCCCTGACCTTGGACAAACAGCTGAAGCAGGGGGACGGGCTTAGACGTCCATTCGGGTCAATGCTGCGCCCACACCCTCGTTCCAGCACCCCCGCCAAACAGGACCACCTCGTAGGGAGTGCCAGGAATGTCCATGCCGGGTGATGAGGGGGGCATTCCCGGCGAGGCGAGCCCTCTGGCCCGTGGGCGCTCCGCAAGGAGGCGGCGAACGTCGGAGGCGGGGACGTGGCCCTCCACGACGTAGTCGCCCACCGTGGCCGTATGACAGGACTGGAGGGCGTCCGGCACGCCGTTCCTCGCCTTGACGGCCTGCAGGTCGGCGACGTCATGGACGACCGCCTCGAAGCCCGCCGCCTGCATGTGCCTGACCCACCCCTCGCAGCAGCCGCAGCTCGCGTCCTTCCAGACTTCGAGGGCGGGGCCCTGGGCCGCCCCGGCCACGCCGGCGGGCAGAGCTGCCGCAGCCAGCCCAAACCCCAGGAAGGTCCGTCTGGCGACGGCGTCGGTGAAGCTGTTGCCCATTAAAGTACTCCCTGGAAGCTGCTGAAGGGGCGCTTGCCCGCCGCCGCGGGTCGCAGGCCCCCCTTGCGGTCGGCGTCGTGGCGGCCGGGCGAGCAGTGTTCGCCTTCGGCGATCTCGTCGAGGATGGGGCACTCGGGCCGGTCGTCGCCGTGGCAGGCGTCCGCCATGCGCTCCAGCGCCTCGCACATCCGGGTCAGCTCGGTGATTTTGGCGCGCAGTTCGGCTGCGTGCTCGGTCGCGAGACGCTTCACGTCGGCGCTCGCACGGTCCTCATCCTGCCAGAGACCGATGAGCTGCTTGATGCGCTCCAGCGGCAGGCCGAGGTCGCGCGCCCGTCGGACGAAGCGGAGGGTCCCGACGTCCCGCTCGGAGTACACGCGATAGCCCGCCTCGGTACGGCCCGCGGCGGGAAGAAGGCCCACGCTCTCGTAGTACCGCAGCATCTTCGCGGAGACTCCGGAGACTTTCGCGGCCTGTCCGATGTTCAAGGGGACCTCCTCTTCAAGGCGCCGCCCGTCCTGGTCACCCCCAAGATGGGGATTCCCACCGTGGGAAGGTCAAGACGTACCCCCGGGGGCCGAGCATCCAGCAGGAACGGGGCATCCCGCAGGAAATGGTCCTTGACCTTCCTATCATGGGAAACCCCACCTTGCCGGTCACCTGAGCAACGAGGGCCCGCTCCGACGCGGCCCGAACCGGGGCGACAATCATGAGCGGCCAGCACACGGGTCACGGTCACGCACACCAGCACGGGGCGAGCTGCGGCCACGACCACCACCACGACCATGGTCCCGGCCCGGCCGCCGATGCCGGGGTCGTCACCGACGCGGTCTGCGGGATGAAGGTCGATCCGGCGACCTCGAAGCACCGCCTGGAGCATGCCGGGACGACCTTCCACTTCTGCTCGGCCGGGTGCCGGACGAAGTTCCAGGCCGACCCCGGCAAGTACCTAATGCCGAAGGCGGCGACCCAGGCTCCCGCCCCCCGGAAGGGCGCCATCTACACCTGCCCCATGCACCCGGAGATCCGGCAGGAGGGGCCGGGGAACTGCCCCATCTGCGGCATGGCGCTGGAGCCCTTGGAGGTGAGCGCGGAGGCCGCGCCTAACCACGAGCTGGCCGACATGACGCGCCGGTTCTGGATCGGGCTGGCCCTCACCCTTCCCGTGGTGGTCCTGGAGATGGGGAGCCACATCCCCGGCCTGGGCCTGCACGGGCTGGTGCCGCCCAGGACGTCGGTCTGGATCCAGTTCCTGCTCGGGACCCCGGTCGTCCTCTGGGCGGGCTGGCCGTTCTTCGTGCGGGGCTGGCAGTCGGTCGTGAACCGCAGCCTGAACATGTTCTCGCTCATCGCCCTCGGGACCGGCGCCGCCTACCTCTACAGCCTGGTCGCCACCTTCGCGCCCGGGCTCTTCCCCGAGGGCTTCCGCGGGATGGACGGGACGGTGGCGGTCTACTTCGAGGCGGCGGCCGTCATCACCGTGCTCGTCCTGCTCGGGCAGGTGCTGGAACTGCGCGCCCGCGAGCAGACCGGCGGCGCCATCCGCGCCCTGCTCAACATGGCGCCGAAGACCGCGCGGCGCCTCAAGGAGAACGGGGAGGACGAGGAGGTTCCCCTGGCGGACGTCCAGGCTGGCGACCGGCTGCGGGTGCGTCCGGGCGAAAGCGTGCCGGTGGACGGCGAGGTGCTGGAGGGTGGCGGCGCCGTGGACGAGTCCATGGTCACCGGCGAGTCCTTGCCTGTCGAGAAGGCCCCCGGCTCCAAGGTCATCGGAGGAACGGTGAACGGCACCGGCTCCCTGGTCATGCGGGCCGACAAGGTGGGCTCGGACACGATGCTCTCGCGCATCGTCGCGATGGTCGCCGAGGCGCAGCGCAGCCGGGCGCCGATCCAGCGGATGGCCGACCATGTATCCGGCTACTTCGTCCCGGCCGTCATCGCCGTGGCCGTGCTCGCCTTCCTCGCCTGGGCTGTCTGGGGTCCGGCCCCGGCCCTCTCCTACGGGCTGATCGCGGCAGTGTCGGTGCTGATCATCGCCTGCCCTTGCGCCCTGGGCCTCGCCACACCCATGAGCATCATGGTCGGCGTCGGCAAGGGTGCCGGTGCCGGGGTCCTCATCAGGTCGGCCGAGGCGCTCGAGCGTATGGAGAAGGTGGACACGCTGGTCGTCGACAAGACGGGCACCCTGACCGAGGGCAGGCCCAAGGTCATGGCCGTGGTCGCGGCGCCGGGCCTGTCCGAGGCCCAGGTCCTGCCGTTGGCGGCCAGCCTGGAGCGCTCCAGCGAGCATCCCCTGGCTACCGCCATCGTCGCGGCCGCCCGCGACCGCGGCGCGGCGCTGGAAGAACCGGCGGACTTCGGGTCGGTCACGGGCAAGGGTGTCACCGGCACCGTCGGCGGGCGCCGGGTGGCCTTGGGGAATGCGCGGCTGATGCAGGATCTCAGCGTCGACCTCGGAGGTCTTGCCGCCACGGCCGACGAACTGCGGCGCGAAGGCGGCACCGCCCTGTTCCTCGCAGTCGACGGCAAGGCCGGGGGCGTCATCGCCGTCGCCGACCCCGTGAAGGAGACCACCCCCGCGGCCCTGGAGAGCCTGCGGGCCGCTGGCATCCGGATCGTCATGCTGACAGGCGACAACCAGACGACCGCCGGGGCGGTGGCCCGGAAGCTCGGGATCGGCGAGTTCCAGGGCGACGTCCTCCCTGAGGACAAGCACCGCATCGTTCGCGAACTCAGGGCGCAGGGGAAGGTTGTTGCGATGGCTGGTGACGGCGTCAACGATGCGCCGGCGCTGGCCGAGGCCGACGTCGGGATCGCCATGGGCACCGGGACGGATGTCGCGATGCAGAGCGCGGGCGTGACGCTGGTGAAGGGCGACCTCGCCGGGATCGCGCGGGCACGGTCCCTGAGCCGTGCGACCATGCGCAACATCAGACAGAACCTGTTCCTCGCCTTCGTCTACAACATGCTCGGCGTGCCGCTGGCCGCGGGCGTGCTCTACCCCGTCCTCGGGATCCTGCTCAGCCCGATCGTGGCGGCCCTCGCCATGGCGCTGAGTTCCGTGTCCGTCATCGGCAACGCCCTGCGGCTGCGGACGCTGCGGCTCTGAGACCGCCCGGCGAGCAGGGCCGCAGGCATGCATGATTGCGAGCCGGGATCGTCGAGGTCGACATCCCCCGGGGGTTTTGCCTCGGGGGAAGCGCCGACCCGAACCGCACGGGGCGATGTCGGTTGCGATGCGCGGCGACGGCGCTGTCGACCGCCGCCGCGCCCGGGTTCAGCGGGCGCGCGTACCCGACGCGCCGCCCATCTGGTTGCAGTGCGCCATCATCGCCTGCATGTCCTGCGGGATCGGCCGCCCTGCACTGGCGTCGGCCTGCATCTGGCGACAGTGCGCCATCATGTCCTGCATGTTCATGCCGGACATGTTGTGGCCCTGCATGCCGGACATCCCCTGCATGTTCCCGTGGTTCATCCCGGGCATGTTGGAGTGGTCCATCCCCTGCATGCTGTCCATCCGCCCGGTGGCGCTGGCGGGCTGCGTCGTCGAGCGGCCTGCGGGCTGGACGGGGAGCTCGGCGGACGTCGGGGCGGATGCCTGGGGCATCGCACCCTGAGGCGCGCAGGCTGCAACGGTGAGCGCGAGGCCGAGGCCCACGACGAGACGAGCGGACCAGGTGCGGTGAGAAGCGAGCATGGTGCTTCCTCCTTGTCGCCGTGCCGCGCCGGACCGAGCTGGCTGCTGAAGCGGGTCTCCCGTGTCCGGCGGGATTGCCTCGCGTTCGGCGGGGCACGTGTCGACCCTACAAGTTCAGCCTCTCGGCGTCGTCGCCGGACCACTCCTTCAATTCTTACGTTTTATTGCCACGGGCAGTGCACGATTGATGCAGGCGCGCTGACCGTCGATATCGACACCCACCGGACGATGCGAGGTCCGGCGCCGACAAGGCTGCCAACTTCCGCACCAGCCGCGGTCAGTCCGTCGCCGCGCGTCTCATCAACCTCGAGAGGAGCTTTCCGTCATGGCTGAGCTATCGCTTCCGCGGCGCAGCATGCTGGCTGCTGGCATCGCCGCCATCGCGGCTCCCGCACTGTCGAGGTCGGCCCTGGCGCAGCCCGTTATCGGACGGATGATGCCCCGGGAGTTCAACCTCGCCATCGAGCATGTCTCGCTCAATATCACCGGAAGTCCGCGTTCGGCCATCGCGGTCAACCGCTCGGTCCCGGCTCCGGTCCTCCGTTTCCGCGAGGGCGAGGAGGTAGTCATCAACGTCGCCAACCGGCTCCGCGAGAGCACGTCCATCCACTGGCACGGGCTCATCCTCCCGAGCGGACAGGACGGCGTGCCGGGCATCAGCGACGGGTTCCAGGGCATCGCGGCGGGCGAGACGCACCAGTACCGCTTCCCGCTCGTCCAGGCGGGCACCTACTGGTATCACAGCCATTCCGGGACGCAGGAGCAGGCGGGCCTATACGGGCCCCTCGTCATCGACCCGGCACGCGCCGAGCCCTTCGGCTTCGACCGCGACTACATCATCCAGCTGTCCGACTGGACCGACGAAAACCCGCACCGCGTCATCCAGAACCTGAAGCGCGACGCGGGCTACTACAACTACAACAAGCGCACCGCGGCGAGCCTCGCCAACGAGCTCGCGCGAGCGCCGAACGCCCAGGCGCGCGAGGCCATCATCCGCGACCGGATGATGTGGGGCGAGATGCGGATGGATCCGACCGACATCGAGGACGTCACCGGATACACCTTCCTGGTGAACGGCCGGACGCCCGAGCAGAACTTCACGGCCGCCTACCGCCCGGGGGAGACCGTGCGGCTGCGCTTCATCAACTCCGGAGCAATGAGCCATTTCGACGTCCGCATCCCCGGGCTGGAAATGACGGTTGTGCAGGCGCACGGCAACAACGTGCAGCCGGTGGCGATCGACGAGTTCCGCATCGCGCCTGCCGAGACCTTCGACGTACTCGTCCGTCCCACCGGCGGGCGCCAGTTCCAGATCCTGGCGGAATCCATGGGCCGCCAGGGCTTCGCCAGCGCCAGCCTCGCCACCCAGAACGGCCTGCCGATGCTTCCCCTTCCGTCGCACCGCGAGCGGCCGCTGCTGACCATGGCCGACATGGGCGGGAACTACGGGCCCAGGGGCCTCGACCGCGGCACCCTGCGTCCCGAGACGGACCGGCCCGGCCAGATCGCGCCCATGGAGTCCATGGACATGGGCGGCATGGACCACTCGGGGATGCCGGGGATGTCCGGCATGGGCTCCGGCGGCGCCCAGGGCGGCATGCAGGGCATGGACCATTCGAACATGCCCGGGATGAACCGCGGCGCTCCTGCTCCCGCCGGACGCGGCGGGCGGGTCCAGGCGCCTTCCGGTACGGCACCCATGGACCATTCGACGATGCCGGGGATGGATCACTCCAACATGCCGGGGATGGGTCGCTCCTCATCCCTGGCTAGCGACCCGATGTTCCGCCTCGCCTCGGCCAGCATCCCCTCCGGTTCGGTTCCGGGGCCGGGGAACTTCACCCTGGCCCAAGCCACCCGGGGACAGGGCGGAATGTCCGGCATGGATCATTCCAACATGCCCGGCATGGACCACTCGACCATGCCGGGCATGGACCATTCCGGCATGCCCGGCATGGGGCAGCCGCAGCAGGCACGCCCCACCCAGCCAAGGAGGCCGCAGGGGCAGCAGAACCCGCCCGCCCCGAGGCGCGACCAGCGCAGCGCGGCCCCGGCCGCGCCCGATCACTCGGCGATGGGTCACGGCGCGCCAGGCACCGGCCAGGTGGGCCAAGTAGACACCTCCGCGGCCAGCGCACATGCGGGCCACGGAGGGATGACGCCGCCCGATCCGTTCGCGGTCAACACCGGGGCGCCTCCTGGCGCACGCGTGCTCACCTACCGGATGCTCCGGGCGCTCTCGAACCCCTACCCGGTGCGCGAGCCCGACCGCATCTTGGAGGTGCGGCTGACGGGCAACATGGAGCGGTACTTCTGGGCCATCAACGGCAACCGCTTCAGCGAGGCACAGCCGATCGTACTGACCCTCGGCGAGCGGGTCCGGATGCGGTTCATCAACGAGACCATGATGAGCCATCCGATGCACCTGCATGGGGTCTGGATGCAGCCGCAGGTGGGCAATGGCGCCCAGAACCCGCTGCTGCACACCATCAGCGTCAAACCCGGCAGCACGCTCGACGTGGACGTGGAGGCAGACGCCGAGGGCGGCTGGGCCTTCCACTGCCACATGCTGTTCCACATGGAGACGGGGATGATGCGCAAGGTCGAGATCCGGCGTCAGCCGCGCGTCGCGTCCAACGGCTGATGACGAAGGACCGATCCCCGATGCGACGCACGACCCGGGGCGCTGCCCTCGTGCTGCCCCTTCTCGGCGCTCTCGCCGCCGGGCAGGCTTCGGCCCAGCAGGCCGTCTCCCAGAACCTGGCGCACGACCCGGGCGCCCACGCTCCGGCGTCGCACGAGGTGTACTTCGGCGCCGTGCTCTTCGACCGCCTCGAGTGGGGCGTGGGTCTCGACGGTTCGCCGAACGTCGCGCGCTGGGACGGGCAGGCCTGGTACGGCACGGACTATGACAAGATCTGGATCAAGACCCAGGGAGAGGTCGAGCGCGGTCGCCGGGCCGAGAACGCCGAGGTCCAGCTGCTCTACTCGCGCCTCATCGGCTACTATTGGGACTTCCAGGCGGGCGTGCGCTACGACGCTCGTCCACGCCCTGATCGCACCTACGGCGTCATCGGTGTCCAGGGACTGGCTCCGGGACTCTTCGAGGTGGACCTGCAGGCGTTCGTGAGCGAGCGCGGCGACCTCTCCGCCCGGGTGGAGCTTTCTTACGACCTCTACATCACGCAGCGCCTCGTGCTGCAGCCCAACGTCGAGGTCAATCTGGCTGCCCAGCGAGTGCGCGAGCTCGGCGTCAACAGCGGCTTCAGCGACGTCGAGGCAGGCCTGCGCCTGCGCTACGAGTTCACCCGCGAGGTCGCGCCCTACGTCGGCGTGAACTACACGAGGCGGTTCGGAGAGGCGGCGCGCTACGCCCGGGACGAGGGCGGACGTGCCGAGAGCGTGGAGTTCGTGTCCGGCATCCGGCTCTTCTTCTGAAAGGAGGCCGCGGATGCCCAGCCGTGCTGCCGGAGGCTCCCCCGGGGGAACGATGCCTTGACCGATCGCCCCGGCAGCGCCCCCCGGGGCGTCTCGTCAGCCGACCTGCCTCCGATGTCCGGCGAGGGGCGACACGTGCTCGTCGTCGAGGACGACGGGGAACTCCGCAAGCTCCTGCTCACGTTTCTTCGCCGTAGCGGGTTCCGCGCCAGCGGCGCCCGGGACGGCATCGAGATGCGGCGGCTCCTGGCTTCGGCCCAGGTGGACCTCGTGCTGCTCGACATCATGCTGCCGGGCAAGTCGGGCTTCGAGCTCTGCCGGGATCTCCGCGCCGAGGGACGGATCCCGGTCATCATCCTGACCGCCCTGGCCGAGGCATCGGACCGGGTCATAGGGCTGGAGCTTGGAGCGGACGACTTCGTCGTGAAGCCAGCCGACCCTCGGGAGCTTGTCGCACGCATCCGGGCCGTCCTCCGCCGGGCCGAGGGCCCCGAGGACAACGCGGGTGGCAAGGGCCGCGAGGTGGCGCACTTCGCCGGTTGGTCCCTAGATACCCGGCGCCGCGAGCTTCTCAGGCCCGACAGTGTCGTGGTCGAACTGACCAGTGGCGAGTACGACCTCCTCCTGGCCTTCGTGGAGCGGCCGCAGCGCATCCTGACCCGGGACCAGCTCCTGGACATCGCCCGGAACCGCCCCTACGGCGGGCTCGACCGCTCGATGGATGTCCAGATCAGCCGGTTGCGCGCCAAGCTCGGGCCCCGGCCGCATGAGGACGGTGAGCCGGGCCTGATCAAGACTGTCCGCGGGGTGGGCTACCTTCTGTCCAGCCCAGTGGAGTGGTCAGGTTGAAGTGGTTCCTTCCACAGTCGTTGGCCGCGCGGACCCTGGCGACCCTGACGGTCGGCTTCGCGATCCTGTTCGCCGCCATGGTCGGCATTCACGACGTGCTGCTCCGCCAAGCCGTGGAGCGGGGGACCGAGGAGCTGCTGGCCCAGCGGCTGGCGACGATCCTGGATGCCGTCGCGGCGGCGCCCGAAGGGGAAAGAGACAGGATCGCTCATGCTCTGTCGCGGGCGGACCTAGAGGTCCATTGGCGGCGCGACGCGGCTCCCACCCCCGAGCATCCCTCCCGCGAGGAGTGGCCGACCGTCGCGGCGCGGACGGCGGCCCTGAGCGGCGTCGCGACGGAGGTGCGCGTGCGCCCCGGGCGCTACGAGGATGCGTCGGACCGGCTCGTCGGCATCGGAGCGGTAGCCCGCCTGCAGGACGGCTCCTGGCTGGACATGGAACTCGCCTCGTTCAACGTGCTGTCGGCCGACCAGGGCGTCCTGCACTCCTACGCCGCCGCCGTCGGCCTGGCGCTCCTCCTCGCGGTCGGCTTCGCGGCCCGTTCGGTGTCGGCGCCGGTCTCGGCGCTGGCGAAGGCGGTTTCCCGCCTCGATCTCGAGGGCGAGCCACCAGCCCTTTCCGCGTCCGGCCCGCGCGAGGTGCGGCAGCTTGCTGAGGCGCTCAACGACATGGCGGGGCGAACCCGTGACGCGTTCCGGCAACGGACACTGGCACTCGGGGCTTTGTCCCACGACCTGATGTCACCGATCGCTCGCCTTCGCCTTCGTGCCGAGGAACTTCCGGACGAGGTACGGGAGCCGATCCGCCGGGATCTTGCCGAGATGGAGACGATGGTCTCCGATGTCCTCGCCTACCTCCGTGGCGGCCACGCCGGTGAGGCCGTCCAGCCGCTCGCGATCTCGGCGCTCGTCCGCACTGTCGCCGACGAATTCGCCGATGCGGGGACGCCGGTCGAGGAAGGGCGGATCGACGACGCCGCCGTCGCCCCGGGGCGACGCGTCGCCATCAAGCGGGCGGTGACGAACCTGGTCGCGAACGCGGTGCGGCACGGGCGCGATTCATGGGTCGAGGTTGAAGCCCATCCGGACGAGGTGGTGGTGCGGGTGGGCGACCGCGGACCCGGCATACCGCCGGAAGACCTTCCCAGGGTGACCGAGCCGTTCTTCCGGGGCGACCGCGCTCGTACCGCGGGCGGCGGCAGCGGCCTGGGCCTCTCGACCGCCCAGGCCATCGTCGAAGCCCACGGAGGGCATCTTGCCATCGAGAGCGCGCCCGGGCGCGGGACCGTGGTCACGCTGACGCTTCCTCGCAGGCCGCAGGGACCCGGCGACGCCCGGGAAGGCAACAAAACGATGTAATCCAGCGCTCGCCGGACCGCTGCCCCGGGGCGTTGGAGCAATGCAGTTCGGCGCCGGTCTCCGTGCACGCGTCGCATTAGCGTGCGGCACGACACACCTCCGGGCCCGCTGAAGTGCCCACATCACCAGCGAGAAAGACAAACCCGATGTTGACAAGAGGTCGCGCCATCCAGGCCACCGTGGCTGCTGCGGCAGCGCTCATATGGACAGTCACCGCGTCCGCCCAGAGCGCCTCGGGCCAGCATGGCGGCCACCAGGGCGCCGCGGCGGGGTACCACGCCGCCATGGAGAGCATGAACCGCGACATGGCCGCTCAGCAGATGACCGGCAACGCCGACCATGACTTCGCCAGCATGATGGCACGGCATCATCAGGCAGCCATCGACATGGCACGCGTCGAGGTCGAGCTCGGGCGCGATCCCGAGATGAAGCGCACGGCCCAGGAGATGATCCAGAAGCAGCAGCAGGAAATCACCGAGTTGAGGGCTTGGATGTCGCGGCACCCGGCCCGCTGAACCTTTCCCGGACTGCGGCCCCGGCCGGTCGTCGCTGATCGTACCGGGGCCTACGCTTGAGCGAACCGGCATGCGCACGCCGCGGTCATGCCTCCAAGGAAATCGAGATGAGCTATACCCGCTTCGGCGCGATGATCCTGGTGTCCACGGTGGTCATGTTCGGGCTCATGTACCTGAACACCTATGCGTTCGAGCACGTGTTCTACAGCCAGACGCGGACATGGATGGCCCTCATGATGGGCGGGGCGATGGCCTTAATCATGATGCTGTTCATGCTGAAGATGTATCCCAGCAAGCGCGCGAACCTGGCCATCGTGGCCGGTGGGGCGGTGGTGTTCGCCGCGTCGCTCTTCCTGGTGCGCAGTCAGGCGACGGTCGGCGACGTGGACTACATGAAGGCCATGATCCCGCACCACTCCATCGCCATCATGACAAGCGAGCGCGCCCATATACGCGACCCGCGCGTGCGACGCCTGGCGGACCAGATCATCGAGGCGCAGGTCCGGGAAATCGGGGAGATGAAGCAGCTGATCGCCGACCTCGAGCGCAATCCGACCGCGCCGGGGGCGCCGGACCTGGAGCCGCGCGTGGCCAGCGCGGCTACGACGGGACGGTGAGCCGGAACGGGCGCGTCCTCCTCCGGAGGTCCTTGCCCTCTTGCGGACGCCGCCTCGCAGGGGGAGCCGGGGCATGATGCTCGCCCGGGATGGAGGCGCGCACGTCGCCTCTCTTGACCTTGCCACGATGGGAAGCCCCACCTCCTGGCGACTGTCATGGAAAATGGAAAGGGGAATACCCATGCACTTCATCGTCGAGAACATGCACTGCGAAGGCTGCGCCAAGGGCGTGACCGCCGCGGTGAAGCAAGCCGACCCTTCGGCACAGGTCGAGGTCCGGCTCGAAGACAGGTCGATCTCCGTCAACGGCGGCCGCCTCGGCGGCGAGGCGCTTCGAAGCGCCCTGCAGGATGCAGGGTGGAAAGCCGCCGCGACGCCTAGCTGATTGTAGGCGGGCGTCGGCCTGCAGCGGAAACAAATTGGTGCGTCTTTGTAGCTGCCGCCTTCCGGCAGCCCGCCTATTCATCCTGCAAGGCTTCCGCCGCGATCACGGCCGCGGAAGCAGTTCCTCAGGAGAGATCATGCTTTCTCGTTTCGGCTTCCTCCGGCAGGGCCTGCTGGCCGCTGCCGTCGTCCTGATGGCTCCCGCGGCGGCTTCCGCGCACGCCATGCTCCACTCCTCCGATCCTGCCGACGGCTCGACCCTGAACTCGTCGCCGCGGGCGGTGCACCTGATGTTCTCCGAGGAGTGCCGCGTGACGTCGCTGCGCCTGCTCGACGGGGCCGGTAAGGAGCATCAGGTCCGCCGCGAGGGCGGGCGCGAGGCGGCGAGCCATGCGACGGCCACCGTTCCCGCGTCGCTGCCGCCGGGCGCCTACCGCATCGAGTGGCGGGCCATGGGCGGCGACGGCCATGTGATGAGTGGGGCGGTGCGCTTCGCCGTGAACGCCTCGCGGTGATCCTGGAGCTGCTCGGGCCGGAGCCGGACCTGCTCCGGGGGCTCTCCGCGGCGTGGCGAATCGCCTTCTACGTCACCTGTCTCGGGGCTGCCGGGCTCGGTGTCTTCGCCATCGGCTTCGGGCGCCTCCAGACGGCCCAGGAGGCCGCCTCGTGCCGTCGCCTGACCCGGGCGATGGTGGTGCTGGGCGTGGTGTCCAGCCTGCTCTGGTTCTCGACTCAGGTAGCACTGGCGTCGGGCGGGGATCCGTTCGACGCCGAGGTCTGGGACATGATGGTCACCTCGCCTCCCGGAATCTCCGTCCTGATCGCCTGGGCAGGCCTGCTTCTCGTAGCGGCGGCAACCTGGACGGGACGCCCGGGTGTCATCATCGGCGCCGCAGGCATCCTGGCGGTCGCGGCCAGCTTCACCGCGGTCGGCCACACCACGCAGCACCAGCCGCGGTGGCTCCTGGCGGCTGCCCTGGTTTTCCACCTCGTCGCGGTCGCCTTCTGGTCGGGCAGTCTGTGGCCGCTCGCTCTCGCCTCGAAGCGGGGCGGCCCGGAGGCGGCCCGGCTGGTCGAGGGCTGGGCCCGGGTAGCCGTCTGGTTCGTGGGTGGCCTGGTCCTCGCCGGGGCCCTGCTGGCGTGGCTCCTGGTCGGTAGCGTGGAGACCCTGGTGACCACGGCCTACGGCTGGGCCCTTTTGACCAAGCTGGCGCTGGTGGGTGTCCTGCTCGCCTTCGCGGCCTGGCACCGCTTCCGGCTCACACCCGCCCTCGCGGCGGATGCCCCAGGAGCGGGCAGGCGCCTTGCGGTCTCAATTGGGTGGGAGATCCTGGTGATGATACTGGTGTTCTGGGCCGTGGCTGAGATGACTTCGACCAGCCCGCAGGGCGAGGGCTGAGCGACCGCCGGTGCCACACACCGGCGCGCGTCTGAAGTAAGGGCGGGCGGCGGGTGCGGCACTGGCGGCCAAGCGCACGGCTTTAGCGGGGTCAACGCGACGGAGAGTATTCACCCGCCTGAAACCTCGGGTTTGCCGCTGTACGTCCGCTTCCGAGGATGCTGTCAGGATCAAGGGTGAACAAGACGGGCTCGTAGCCGCCCTGGGATGGCTAAACCATCTAGGTCTGTTGTCCACTTTCCCCGGCGCTAGGCTCACGGCTGAGGTTCGAGTGCCACCTCTGACCCTAAGCTGAGTTACCGCTTTTCACATGCGCACTTGCGCGGAGTATCAAAAGGCCACTCAAGGCCGCAACGCTAAGACCGCCGGAAACGAGCAGGGCGGCCACTACTCCGAAGCGGTCCAGCACGACGCCGAACAGCAGCGGGGCGGCGGCCTGCAAAACCCGTCCCGGTGCGGACAGCACCCCCGTTCTCAAACCGTAGCCGGCAGCTCCGAACAGGGTCAGCGGCAGCACCCCTTTGGCAACGGTGAGCAACCCATTGCCGGCGCCGTGCAGCAGCGCGAAGGCCGCAGCAGCCGGGGCGCCCAGCGCCGCAAGGGCAAGGGCACCGAGCGGATGCAACGCCGTGGCGATCCGTGCCGACGCCAGGGCCGAGAGGTGCCGTTGCGCGCCATATTCCACCAGCCGGGCCGCAACCTGCGCCGGCCCGAGCAGGGCTGCGGCGGCCACGGCGGCGGCTGGCGTGGCGCCCGCCGCTTGCAGCAGACGCGGCAGGTGCGCCGCGAGGGCGGCTGAGACGAACAGCGTGGCCGCGAACACCCCAGCCAGGACGATCATCGCCCAGGGTGCGGGACCGCCGGCCGCGTCGGGCGCAGCAGTCTTCTCTGGCGGCGGGGCGTGCGGCACCAGCAGCCGGTTCAGCGGCAGGCCAAGCAATATATGCAGCACGGCCCACGCCACGCAGGCACCGCGCCAGCCCAGCTCATCGGTCAGCAGCGCCGTGACCGGCCAGCCAATGGTGCTGGCAAAGCCAGCCAGGAGCGTAATGCCGGTGATCGCTCCCCGTGCTTCGGCGCGGTAGAGCCCGGCCAGGGTGGCAAAGGCGGCATCATAGAGGCCGAGTGCCATGCCGATGCCCAACACGATCCAGGCCACGGACAAGCCGACGATGCCGGTCGAGGCTGCCAAGACCAGCAGGCCGGCAGCAAATATGAGGTTGGACAGGGCCAATACGTCGCGACCACCCCGGCGGTCGATGGCCCGCCCAGCAGCCGGACCCAGAAGGCCGGATAGAAGCAGCGCGGCCGAGAAGATGCCGAAGAACCATTCCCGCGACAGGCCCAGGTCGGTCGAGACGGGATCGGCCAGCACGGCGGGCAGGTAGTAGGTGGAGCCCCAAGCCAGGGTTTGCGCCGTGCCCAACGCCAGGACGACGGTGCGCCGGCTCCTTGTCCTGCCCGCCACCATCACAGCGCGTCCGGCAGCTTGAAGCTGGTCTTACGCTCGCTGTAGCGGTCCACGAGGTAATCGGCCCGGTCACGCAGTAGCAGCGTGAAGCGCACCAGCTCCTCCATCACGTCCACCACGCGGTCGTAGAGTGGCCCCGGCTTCATGCGTCCGGCCTCGTCGAATTGTTCGTAAGCCTTGGGCACACTGGACTGGTTGGGGATGGTGAACATCCGCATCCAGCGGCCCAGCAGGCGCAGGGTGTTCACGGCGTTGAAGCTCTGTGAGCCGCCCGACACTTGCATCACCGCCAGGGTGCGCCCCTGGGTCGGGCGCACGGAGCCTTCCTCCAGCGGCAGCCAGTCTATCTGGTTCTTGAACACGCCCGTCACCGCGCCGTGGACCTCGGGCGAACACCAGACATGACCCTCCGACCACAGGGATAGGGCTCGCAGCTCCTGCACCTTCGGGTGGTCCTTCGGCACGCTGTTGGCAATCGGCAGCTCGCGCGGGTCGAAGATCCGCGTTTCAGCGCCCATTGCTCGCAGCAGCCGGTCGGCTTCCTCCACCAGCAGGCGGCTAAAAGAGCGTTCGCGCAGGGAGCCGTAAAGTAGCAGGATACGGGGTGGATGATCGGCGCGTGCGGCTGGTTCCAGGCGGGCGAAGTCAGGGGAGGCCAGCAGCTCGGCCCGCAGCGCCGGCATAGGTTCGGAAGCGGCGTCTTCGCTCATTGAGGTCATTTTCATCGGGTCGGGGCGAGGCACGCTCAGGCCGGTCCCAGCAGCGGCAGCCAAAGTGCCAGGGCGGCGAGCACCACCAGCAACACGGGCGGGGTAATGGCGAGGCCGACCCGCATGTATTGGCCCCAGGTGATGCGGATGCCCTTGGTGCCGAGGACGTGCAGCCACAGCAGCGTGGCGAGGCTACCAATCGGGGTGAACTTCGGGCCGAGGTCGCAGCCGATCACGTTGGCATAGACCATCAGCTCGCGCGTCGCGGCGGGGATGCCCTGCGCCTGCTCGATGGAAAGCGCGCCCACCAGCACGCCCGGCATGTTGTTCATCACCGAGGACAGCAGCGCGGCACCGAAGCCGGTGCCGATGGTGGCGACCCAGGGACCATACCCGGCTAGCCAGACAAGGGCGGCGGCCAGGTGATCGGTCAGCCCGGCGTTCCGCAGGCCATAGACCACGAGGTACATGCCGAGGCTGAAGACCACGATCTGCCACGGGGCACCACGCAGCACCTTGCCCACCGGCACGATGCGGCCGCGTAGCGCCAGGGCGAGCAGGACCAGGGCGGCGGCGCCGGTCACGGCCGCGACTGGCACGCCAAACGGCGCCAGCACGAAGTAGGCGGCTAGCAGCAGCGCCAGCAGCGGGAAGGCAGCCCGGAAGATCAACGGATCGCGGATAGCGCTGGCCGGCGCTTCGAGCTGGGCAACCGGGTAGGTGGCCGGCACCGCCCGTCGATAGGCCAGCCACAGCACCCCCAGGGTTGCCGCGAGTGCCACGAGGTTCACCGGCACCATCACCGCCGCGTAGCGATTGAAGGTAATACCGAAATAATTGGCCGACACGATGTTGACGAGGTTGGAGATCACCAGCGGCAGGCTGGTGGTGTCCGCCACGAAGCCGGTCGCGACCACGAAGGCCAGGGTGGCGGCCGGCGGGAAGTCGAGCCGCAGCAGGATCGCCACGACAATGGGCGTCAGCAGCAGCGCCGCCCCGTCATTGGCGAAGAAGGCGGCGATGACCGCGCCCAGCACCACCACCAGCGGCAACAGGCGCCGGCCGCTGCCGCCGCCCCAACGGGCGACGTGCAGCGCCGCCCATTGAAAGAACCCGGCCTCGTCCAGCAGCAGCGAGATTACGATCAGCGCGACGAAGGTAAAGGTGGCGTCCCAGACGATATGCCAGACCACGGGCACGTCGGCCCAGCCGACTACGCCGGTAAGCAAGGCGAGAACGGCGCCTCCCATGGCACTCCAACCGATGCCGAGGCCGCGCGGCTGCCAGATGACAAGAACCAAGGTGGCGAGGAATATTAACAGGGCGAGCATCGAAGTCCTCGGCGCGCGGTCGCGCAGGCGGGTTCACCGCTGCTCCGTGGAGCCGCGGCGGTGCAGCGGGCGAAGGGGTGCGGCTAGTTGGGAGAGGGCGTTAGGTAGCGCGCTGTCCTTCAGCGTTCACGACCTTCTCGCCATCCTCTTTGGTAAAGGCACCCCGCTGCGGATTGGGCAGAATGTCGAGAACGGCTTCGGAGGGGCGGCAGAGCTTTACGCCCAGCGGCGTCACCACAAGAGGCCGGTTGATGAGGATGGGATGCGCCATCATCGCGTCCACGAGCTGGTTATCCGTTAGCGACGGATTGGCTAGCCCCAGCTCGGCGAACGGTGTGCCTTTCTCGCGCAGCAGCGCGCGAGGCGTCAGGCTGGCCCGCTGCATCAAATCGAGCAAGGTGTCCCGGCTCGGCGGCGTCTTGAGGTATTCGATGACCTCAGGCTGCTCGCCACTGTTGCGGATCAGGGCCAGGGTGTTGCGCGACGTGCCGCAATCCGGGTTGTGGTAGATGGTGACGGTCATGTGCGCCTCACGCGACGTTGGACCGGGGCGACGAGGCACCCTCGGCGTGGCCGATTTCCCGCAGCTTTGCGGTCAGGCTGGCCCGTTCCAAGCCCTCGAATGGCAAGGCCGTAAAGGCGGCAATGCGCTGCTTCATGTAGCGCAGCGCCGTGACGAAGGCCCGCTCGCGCTCCCAATCCGCTCCCTCGGCAGCGGCCGGATCAACGATGCCCCAATGCGCTGTGATCGGCCGCCCCGGCCAGACCGGGCACATCTCGCCGGCCGCGTCGTCGCAGACGGTGAAGACGAAATCCATCACTGGGGCACGGGGCACAGCGAACTCATCCCAGTTCTTGGAGCGCAAGCCATCGGTCGGATAGTCCATCTCGACTAGAAGCTTGAGGGCCATCGGATGGACCGCACCCTTGGGATGGCTTCCGGCCGAATAGGCGTTGAACCGATCTCCCCCGTCCTTACGGAGGACGCTTTCGGCCAGGATCGAGCGAGCCGAATTGCCCGTGCAGAGGAACAGCACGTTGAACGGGCGAATGGTCATTGCAGCACCTTTTCCGTGGGACAGCAGGGCGCCAGGGCCGCTATCAGCGGGGTGCACAGATCAGCGCGTCCACCGCAGCAATCCTTGACGAGGAACAGCATCAAGTCGCGCAGCCGGTCGAGGTCGGCACGGTAGATGATTGAGCGGCTTTGCCGCACGGATCGAACCAACCCCGCCCGGGCCAGGGTGCCCAGATGCGCTGACATAGTGTTCTGCGGCACGTCAAGCAGGCGCGCGATCTCGCCCGCAGGCAGACCATCCGGCTCATGCGTAACGAGCAGACGGAAGGTGTCGAGGCGTGTGCCTTGCGCGAGCGCGCCCAGAGCAGCAATTGCAGGCTCATTATCCATAAATCTAGAATGGCGGATATGAAGGTGCCTGTCCAGCTTATTAGGTCTGCTTTCCACTCCACCCGGTGTTGATGCATGGCTGCGAGGGCTAGCGCCGCCCCCGCCCCAAACCGGACCTTCTTTAGGTTGCCTCCACTTCCAACGTCAGATGCGACAGGTCATGGATATGGGCCAACTTGGCACGGTAGCTGGCCAGCGGCAGCGGACGTGAGGTTGCGATAGACACGATCGCGGCGTGATGACCGGGGCCAACCTGCCAAACGTGGAGGTCAGTAATCCGATCATCCCCGGTTTCGATAGCTGACCGAATCTCCTCGGGCAGGTCTTCGCCCGGAGGAACATAGTCCAACAGCACGCCGCCCGCACTGCGAACTAGTCCCAAGGACCAGTGAGCGATCACCAGTGCACCAACAATGCCCATCATCGGATCGAGCCAAGTCCAGCCGTAAAGGCTCCCCAGCGCGAGAGCGACGATGGCCAGGATCGAAGTCAATGCGTCTGCGAAGACGTGGAGGTAGGCGGACCGAAGATTGTTGTCGTGCCCACCATGGCTGTGATCGTGGTGTGCGTGGTGGTGGCCATGGTCATGAGAATGATCGTCTTTCAGCAGCCAAGCCGAGGCCAGATTGACGACCAAGCCGACGACCGCGACACCGATTGCCTGCCCAAAGGCGATCGGAACCGGGTCCGTCAGGCGCAGTAGGCTTTCGTAGCCTATGAACAGCGCGATCAGGGCCAGGATTACCGCGCTCGCGAAACCGGCAAGGTCGCCAAACTTTCCTGTCCCGAAGGTGAAACGTGGGTTTGCGACGTGCTTGCGCGCGTAGAAGTAGGCGCCCGCCGCGATGAGCATGGCTGCGGCATGGGTGGACATGTGCAGGCCGTCCGCCACCAGTGCCATCGAACCATAAGCAAGGCCCGCTACGATTTCGACAACCATCATAGCGACGGTCAGTGCGATGACAGCCCGGACGCGCCGCTCATTGCGGCCATGGTTCGCGCCGAGGAAGTCGTGTGTGTGTTCGAGATGGCTGTTCGGCGCGTCCGGCGTCACTTTCGTGGTCATTTCAGGTATGTCCTTAGAACCGCTAGCAAATCGGATGCGCCCTTTGCCCTGGCGGGATCAGCCTCGTGGGCGGGGTCGACCACGTGATGGCGCACATGATCGTCGATGAGTTCGAGGATCAGTCCGTTGAGCGCTCCTCGGATTGAGGCGACGAGCTGGAGCACATCGCCACAGTCGGCACCGCCCTCCAGCTGACGCGCGACGGCATCGAGCTGCCCCTGGAGGCGCCGGACGCGGGAGACTAGCTTGGCTGGATCTTTACTCAGGTGCGTCATAGGGTAGGGGGGTACTCTATCACAAAGGCATGCTCAAACTCTTTAGTGACCTTCCGAGTGCCGTACTGTGCCGCATAAGAATGGCTGCTCCCCACCCTCCTCGGCGCTAGCCGTCAACCGGGAGCACTACCGCCGTACCCGACCCAATGCAGACTCTCGCTACTCTGCTGATAGTGCCTCCACATTTCCCGAAAAGAATGGATGACCGGGAATGGCGCTGGCTTCTGAGAAGATGATCAGGCCGACGTCAATTCGCGTGCGTGCTGCTTGCCCCGATTAACTCCGCCAGTGCGGTGGGTAAGCAGCGTCATAGCCCCGCATTGTTTCCATCCGCGACAGCCACGCGCCCAACGCTGGCAAACGCCCACCGAGGTCCTCGAGGCCAAGCCCCATATTGATGGCTTCCGGACGCGCTGCGACCCGTCGTAGCATCTGTATGTTCGGCAGCGCGACGATGTCCGCTGCGGTAATATGGTCATCCGCCAGGTAAGGCGTGATCGACAGCGCCTGCTCCATCCAGCCAAGTGCCTCGACCGCGCGAGCCGCAGACGCTCGCATTGCCTCGGGATCATCCTTGGCACGGCCGCGCAACAACGGTCGGACAATCTCCACGTCGAATAGATCTCGCGTATAGTTCTCGAATTCGTTCACGCGCTGCCAGACGCGGCCGTGCTGCTGCGCAGTCTGCCCGAGCAGTGGAACGGCGGGATGCGCGCGATCTAAGAAGGCGATGATCGCCACGGATTCGTACAGCGCTGTGTCGCCAGTCTTCAGAACCGGAACCTTGCCGCGTGGGTTCAGCGCGAGGAATGCGGGCGCACGATGTTCCTGCTTGCCCGCATCCAGGCGGCGAGAGACATACGACACACCTTTGTATTCGAGAGCCAACTGTACCTGCCACGCGTAGGGGCTGCCGCTTATCCAGAAGAGTTCGTGATCCATCGTTGAGCCTTCCACGTTCATGGTTCTATCCCTGCACCGGTCAGTGCGTGTGTGAGTGTCGGAAGACGTGATCGGTACTTGTCGCCTGACCCTGTGTGTCAGGCCACAAAGCGGACGACCCCTCCGTCCACCCGGAGTGCGGCGCCGCTGGTCGCGGATGCCTGCTCGGAGCAGGCGTAGACGAGCATATTGGCGACCTCGTCGGTCGTGGCGAAGCGTTGGATCAGGCTCGTGGGGCGGAGCGCTTGCAGGAAGCCCTGCTCGGCCTCCTCGACCGTTATGCCGTTCTCCGCTGCCTGCTTGACCATGTAGTCGCCCAGGATCTCGGATCGGGTTGGCCCCGGAAGCACCGCGTTGACGGTGACACCCGTGCCCGCGACCGCTTCAGCCAGGCCGCGCGAGACGGCGAGCTGCGCGGTCTTGGTCATGCCATAGTCCAGCATCTCCTTGGGCGTGTTGACCGCGGACTCGCTGCTGACGAAGACGACGCGCCCCCACCCCTTGCCGACCATGCGCGGCAGATAGTGGCGCGACAGGCGCACGCCGCTCATCACGTTGAGCTGGAACAGGCCGAGCCAATCCTCGTCGGGAATGGCCGCGATGTCGTCGATGCCGTTATAGGCTCGCAGGAACGCCGTGCCGACGTTGTTCACGAGAATGTCGGCATCCGGCGCCCGGGCGATAAGGGCGTTTGCCCCTTCCGCCGTCGCAAGATCGGCGGCGATGCCGGAAATGAAGCCCTCCGGAAACGCAATGCGCATCTGCCGCATCGCTTCATCGACGCGCGCCTGGGTGCGGCCGTTGATGATGACCGAGGCGCCCGCCCGCGCCAGCCCTTCGGCGGCCGCTCGGCCGATGCCGGCGGTGGAGCCCGTCACGATAGCCGTGCGGCCGCTCAGGTCGATCTTCATGGGTCTGCCTTTCTGGTTTGGCGCCGGTCACTCCCGAGGGTACCGGCACCAAGGCTTCAGAGCGTGATACCGGCCGCATTAAGGGTGCCGTCGATGCGCTCATCGACTTCGCGCTTCGATGCAGCCCAGGCAGGCACCGTGTCCAGCAAGCGCTGCTGCCAGGCGACGAGGTTGGGAAACTCGTTGAACGGCACCTTCGTGCGCTCGTTCTGCGAGAAGGGGGCGGCGATGTCGATGTCCGCCAGTGTCAGATGATCGCCCACGATGAAGCGCCGGTCCGCGAGGTGCGCATCCAGTGCGGCGCCAGCGGCGCGAATCTTGACGAACGCCAGGTCGACGATGGTCTTGTCCTCGGGCTGGCCCATAAAGCGCTTGCCGATCCGCTCATCGAAGGTGAGCACGGAGAAAACCCGCCACTGCTCACCCGACCAGAACATCCACTGCAGCACTTCGTACCGCTCTTGCGGCGTGGCGCCGAGCAGGTCGCTGCCAACCTTCTCCGCGAGGTAGATGTTGATCGCTGACGCCTCGTAGAGGACGACGTCGCCGTCCACCATCACCGGCGTCAGGCCGTGCGGGTTTAGGTTCTTCAGGAAGTCGGGCGCGTGGCTCTCACCCTTGAAGAGGTCGACATACACGCGCTCGATGTCGACGCCCATGATGGCTGCTGCCGACGTTACGCGACGCAGGCTGCCCGAACCGGGATCGCCATAGATCTTGATAGCCATTGGTCGATGCTTCTTCTCTTGGATTAACGAGGGTAATCAGCGCCCGGACGCCGGCAGGCAGGCGGTAAAGCACTGGCAACAGTTCGGACGGGTCGGGGCGACGCGTGTAGTCGGGGGTGACTTCCGCGTATGCGATTACGCCATCCGTCCCGATCACGTAGATCGCCGGCAAGATCTAGGTTATCTGTGAGGGCGGCAGTATCTACTAAGTTTGAACAACACTTATCCGAGTATCAAATGAGTGATCGCTGGCAGGAGATGGCTGTTTTCGTCCGCGTGGCTGAGAGCGGCAGCTTTTCGCGTGCGGCGCGTGAACTGAAGCTCTCGCAACCCTCGGTATCGCGCATCGTCGGCACGCTGGAAGCGCGGTTGGGCACGACGCTGCTGCTGCGCACCACTCGCAGCATCTCGCTGACGGAAGCCGGCACCCTGTATCTGGAGCGCGCGAGATACCTGCTTGCGGAGGTGGAGGAGGCCGAGCAGGCGACCCGCGGCGTGGACTCGCTGCACGGCGTGATTCGCCTTGCGATGCCCGTGCTCTATGGCACGCGCGCAGTCATTCCGGCGCTGGCGACGTTCCTGGCCCGGCATCCGGATCTTCGGGTCGAGATGATCATGAGCGACACGCGCCAGAACCTCATTACGGACGGAGTGGATGTTGCCATTCGCCTGGGCGTCGGGTCGCTGGATGACTCCACGTTTGGCGCCCGCAGACTTGGCGTGGTTGAGCGACTGGTTGTCGCGGCACCAGCCTATCTCTCAGCAAGGGGAACGCCGGCCAGTCCGGCAGATCTCGCCCGGCACGACTGCATCGTCCAGCATGGCCTCTTCGGTCGCGAGAGCTGGCGCTTCTCGCACAATCAGACTGTCACCTCCGTCGACGTCTCCGCGAAGCTTTGGATCAACCCAGCGTCGGGGGTGCTCGGGGCCGCGGTCGCGGGGCTGGGCATCGCGCTGGCGACCCGGGTGATGGCAGGAGAGGAACTGCGCACTGGTCAGCTTACACAGGTGCTCAAACCGCATCGGCTCGATCCGGCCGAAGTTTATGCTGTATTTCCGGCGGGTCCGCGGCCATCAGCACGGATCCGGGCAATTGTAGAACACCTCGGAGCGTCGATCGGCACTCCGAGGTGATTAGAACGGAGCGCTGCCGCTGCCAGATTATTTCCGAGAACGAACGTGCAGCGAGAAGGTGACGTCGCAGTATGCCAGAGCCACGCTGCTAGGTGCCGCTTTCCCGACGCCTGTTCCTACATCAGTTTCCTCAAAAACTGGCAAACTCACATGGACAAACGGGAAACGCTTAGACGCTGGAACGACCCGCCGCGCCAAGTCATCTATGTCTGCAAACCATCCTTTGCAGCGGTTAGTGGACGGAGCGATCTGCTGGGCTGACAGATGGCTCTCCTCACTACATGCCCGGGCCCGAAGACGTAGGCTTTGCTGGCGCGGCCGCCTGCTCGATGCTTCGACGCGACATCTCTGCTTCGATCCGAATTTCCCGGAGGTGCTTCTCGACCGCCGTGACGGCCCCGCCGCGGAACTCCTGGATGACCGCGTCCAGCGCTTCCGTCAGGCGTGGCAGTTCCGACCGGATCGCCTCGGCCTGCCGGTGCAGCCGTGCCTCCCGCCCGAAATCTCGCCCTCGCACCTCGTCCATCTGCACCCGCTGCTCGAAACGGATGAAGGTGTCCACCGCCGCTTCCCGAGCCTCGCGGGCTTCCCGCAGAAGATCCACACCGAGCGGCTTGTAGGGCTTCTGCGACAGGTCCTCGCCCACCTTGCGCCACAGGTCCTCGCTGGTGATCGGCGTGGCGTCGCCCAGCGCCTTGGTGCGCCGGATAGCCTCGAACGTGGCGGCCTCGGCGACCATGGTCCAGCTGGTGCCCCGGGCCCGGCTCTCGGCCACATAGCCCTTGAAGGAGGTCACACCCCCCGTGCCGCGCGGCAGGGCGTTGATGTGCTCCTGCGAAGTAATGCCCTGGGCGGCGTCGATCGTCAGGGCATGGCCGTGGCCCAGCAGGAGCCGGCCGGTCGCGCTGTCCTGCAGGCGCCGCCATTCGACGAACCCCGTCGTACCATCCTTGTCACGCAGAACCAGGCCCTCGGCCCGCCGCTCCGTGACGGTGACGACGTCACCGTTGGCACCGATGAAGCCTCCCTTGTCGCCGATCGCAGCCCAGGTCCGCCGAAACAAACGCACCTTGTCGCCGGTGGCCAGGGCAAGGTCGTAGGTCTGCCCGCGCTGGTCGATGGCCGGGAGCACCGCCTCATCAGTGCCGATCTCGCCGCGGGCCTTCATCCGCTCTCGGATGGCGCGGCTGATGTCGGCCACGTCCTCATTGGTCGGCGCCGAGATGGTGACGCCCAGCTTGGACCCGGCGGCCGCCAGGACGTCGCGACGGGCCATGTAGAAGTCGGCGATCTGCTCCACGACCTGGTCCTGGTCGCCGCCCAGCAGGCGAGCCGAGCCATCGCCCCGATCCCGTTTCATGGCCAGTGCTTCCTCGGCCTTCCCCGCGCGAAACAGGCCGGCAATCTGGCGGTCCTCAGCGCTGGCCTGCCGGACCGTGCTCAGCAGCTCGGTCTGCTCCGATACAGGAAGCGCCCGGCGCATCAGTTCCACGGCGTCACCGGCCTCGATGGACTGTGCCTGCTCGCGGTCACCCAGCACCTTGATGGTCATGCCGGTGCGGGCCTGCACCTCCAGCAGCTTGAGCATGGCCCGCGGCGCCACCTGACTGATCTCGTCCACCACCAGCACGGTATTGCGGGTGGGCACGAACTCGCCGGAGGCGATGGACTCCACCAGGGGGGACATGGCCACGGTACGGCGGATCCCGGCGTCCTTCAGCGCCTCGGCCTGCCGCCAGGCGGTGGCCGCACCGATCACCTCCCGGCCGCCCGCATCGAAGCGGGTGTCGGCGTGCCAGGCGGCGACTAGGGGCTGCAGCAGGGTGGTTTTGCCGGAGCCGGCGACGCCGGTGAGCATGGACAGCGCGCCGCCCTGGCCCAGGGCGTAGATGGCCGCGCGCTGTGCGGCACCGTGCTCGGGATCGCGGGTGAAGTCCAAACCGGAGGAGCGGATGGCGGCGGTGATAGCCTCGGCCGACAGCGATCCCGAGCGGTCGCGGGCGGCACGGTGGGCCTCGGCCTGCAGGGTGTCCTCGATGCGGACCTGCGCCGAGTTGGTCACCCGGACCTTATCGCCGGACAGGCCGGTGACGAGGGCGACGTGCTCGCCGCGCAGCTGGATACCGCGGCGCTCGATCAGGGCTACCACTTGGTCGATATCGTCGGGACCGCCGGCGATGCCGGTGCCGATGAGGCCGCGAACGGCGTAGAGGCGCAGCTTGTCATGGTCGATCACCGCGGCGGTGTGGAACTCCGTCGCCAGGTGCTTGGCCGCAAAGATGTAGGCACGGTCGAAGCGCTCGGCGTCGGTAAGCGGCGGGCGCTCTGCCCCTTCCATGACGGTGGTGTGCTTCCAGCCGATGTCCTCGGCCTGCGCCTGCCAGATCTCCCGGTCGGTGGCTTTGCCGGTCTTCTCGAGCCGGGCAGCCAGACCGGTGACGGCGAGGATCTTGAACTTACCCTCGGCGGACATGGCATCCCAATCCAGGCCCTGGCTCTCGGCATAGGCCTTGGCCGAGCGCTCGACCTGCCGGCGACCTTTGGAGAAAAGGTCCGAGGCTTCCTGGGGGATGGCGTCCAGCACCACAGCCTGCTGCTGGCTGTCGTAGGAGGTGCGGATGCCGAGATCGCGCAGGTGCTCGGCGAGCCGGGCCTGAAAGTAGCCGCCGAACTCATGGACCCGGGCATGGAGACGCTGGGTGTCGAGGGAGCCGACCCGACCATCCTCGGTGACGACGGCATTGAACAGGGCGTTGTGGATGTGGGCGTGCGGATCGCCGGCGACAGGCACCTCGGCGAGGTAGGTGGGCCCTTCGGTGCCGTCGCGGACGGTAACGGTAGGCCGGGCGGTGTGGTGGCGGAAGCTGACCCAGCCAACGGCGCCAGGGTCGGCACCCTCGGCACCACCCTTCCCCTTGCGGGCCCAGCCCAGCTCACGGGCGACAAACCGCATGGTGGCATCGTTGGCACGGTCGATCGCGTGCCAGATGGCGGCACCCTCGGCCGGAGAGGCGGCGAACTCGGCTGCCAACGTGACCGACTTGTGTGGGGCAAGGGTCAGGTCGTAGGCACTGACCTCGCGCTTCTGGTCCGACCAGGCCTCGCCGTTGTCGGCGCGCTTGGCCTCGAACAACCGGTCCAGGGCCTCGTCCTTGGGCAGCCGGGTGGTGTCGATCCCCAGGGTTGCGGCGATCGAGGCGGGCATGTCGGGGCGCCAGACCGCCCTGCCGTCGCGTCCTGTATAGTAGGCGGTGAGCCGTCCGCCCGGGTCGAGATGCTCACCGGGGGTGATCGCCGGGTCGCGGGCCGTCTCCGGCGTGCCCTCGGTGAAGTAGGCCCGGAGCAGCTTGCCAGCGCTGGCCGCGGCTAGCTTGCGGAAGGTCATCACGAGCGGAGGTCCCGGTCGCGCTCGGCGCGGAGCATGGCACGGGCGATCAGGGGCGGCAGATCGACGCCGAGGGCGAGCGTGCGGTCGTCCACCCGGGTCAGAACCAGCCCCTGCTCCCGCAGCAGTGTGATGATGGCCATGAGCATCTCGTCGAGCGACGGCCCCTCCTTGGGCGGGGGCGTCACGGCCTTGGTCAGTGCGGTCAGCTGCTCGCCGATCGCCCGCAGCATGGCGGATTGAGAGAGCAGGATCTCGCGGGTCGAGAGATCTTCGCTGCCCGTTTGCGCCGATTGCGGGTGAGTTGAGCCGTCCATGGGGAGCCTCCTGGTTAGGGAGGAACAGTCCCACCGGGTGGCGCAAACGGAGAGCGGGCAGTGCAGAAAAGACGATCGGGCCGCAGGGCCGCGCACATCGGGTGCAATGGTGTATGGACCCACTCTTTTTCCGAACGCCTGACAAACGGACGGCACACGCCAAGCACACGCCGCGCGAACGTCCGGCGCACGTCCGTCAAACGCCTTGGCGGAAAATGGGTGGGGAGAGGGCGCGCCGTTTGCGCCGACTGGCGGTAGCTCAGTGCCATGGCTCTGAAGCGTGACCCAAAGCTGAAGGCGGAATTGGAGAAACAGGCCGATGACGGCCTGAGCCCTCTGCACGCTTACATGCGGGCCAACCATGAAGCCTTGAGCGTCAGTCTGGATCGGCCTTTGGCGAAGTGGGCCGAAGCTGCCGCAGCGATAGCTGCCCTGGGGGTGGTCGGCTCCAAAGGACAGGTCCCGACAGCTGAAGCCGTCCGGTCGATGTGGCCGCGGATCAAGCGACAGGTAGCGGAAGCAGAGCAGCAGAAGCTTCAAAGTCAGCCAAACCGCAAGCCGCCAAACCGGTCTCCGCGGACCGCTTTGCCAATGCCTGGACTACGGGCAGCAGCATCGCCCGCGCCTCCGGTCCGCGCACCACCCCCACCACCTCCGCTTGCTCAGGCTTCTTCAAACAGTCCCTCGGATGGGACCGCACCGACGGTCTCTCCAGAGGTCCAAGCGAAGCTCGACAAGCTGCGCGGACAGCTCGCCAAGGCTGACCGGTATCTCGGCCTACCAATCACAGGGAAAAACTCATGAGCAAGACCACCAAGGCGACGGTTCAGACCGACAGCGGCCAGCCCATCCTTCTGATTGCGGTCGGTAGGCAACGGGTGGGCAAGACCGTGGTGCTGAACGCCCTCGCGCAACATTACCAAGAGCGAGGCGCTGATCTCCGGATTTGGAACGCGGACCTGCTGAACCAGACGCACTCGATTTCAAAGTTCCACACAGACGCGTTGATAGCTCCGCCCGGCAACTTCGAGGACACCAAGGCCTGGATCGAGGAGCGCCTGCAGGACCAGATCGCGAACCGCTACGATGCCATTCTGGATGTGGGCGGCGGCGAAACGGCGTTGAACCGACTAGCTGAGGAAGTTCAGCTGGTGGAGACGATGGAACTGCATGGCATCCGGCCAGTGGCGTTGCACGTCATCGGTCCGGACATTGCGGACACGGACTACCTGAACAACTTTCTCAGGACCGGCCTCTTCGCACCGGCCGCCACCATTCTGGTGATGAACGAGGGACTGGTGACCACAGGCCGCTCGGCCAATATCGCCTTCGCCCGAGTGCAACAGCATCCGGTGGTGCTGGACGCCCTAGCAAAAGGAGCCGACATCGCATTGCTCCCGGCGCTCGGCTGTATGGGACAAGTCACTGACCGGGGACTGACATTCTCGGCTATGGCAAGGGCCGAGCAGGCTCCAGGCCATGAAAAAACCTCTCTGTTCGATCAGGCACGAGTAGGGCGCTGGTGGAACGTACAGATGCCAGAGTTCTTCGGTTCGCTTCGCCCAGAATGGATGCCGCGCGTTCCGGCCGCCGTTGAGGCCGCTGAGTGATGGACGGCATGACAGTCAGTCCCGGAACCGCGCTGGTCGTTCGTGGCGAGGAAGCCCGGCAGCGGCTCGAGGAAGCACTGCAGGGCCTGACTGCGGCGCTGGAGGAGTTCAACATCCTTCCCGGGCACCCGGAAGCGAAGTTCGTCGCGACCATGGCTGGGGCGCAGCGCTCCTTCGGCAACATGGCAATAGCCTTTGGCGAAGACCTCCGGGGTGTCGTCGCAGCTGCTCAGGGTCTCAATGAGGCTCAGATGCAACGACTGGAAACGATGATCGCTCTGGCGGACAGCACGATCCGCCAGACGCAGGCGGCAGGAGTGGCAGCCGAGGCCGAGGCGGAAAAGGCTCTGACGAAGGTCATCGAGTACATCGGACCGGAGATCTCGAACGTGCTCCGGGACACGGTCGTGGTGAAAGAGCTGACCCACAACAAGCGCCTTCTTCGGCGGGAGTATCTCAAGACCCTGGCAATTGCCGGGCTCATCTTCTCGGCGGGCTACTCGGTCCATCTCTGGCAGAGTTGGGACGCGACATCAGCCATCGAACGGTGTCGGCAGAGCATGGAGGTCAACGCGGCCGGGCGAGGATACTGCGCTGCGGATCGGATGTTCGCAGCCCCGGTGACAGCCGCCCAACCCTCCCCGCCCCCTCGGTGAAGCAAAGAGCCGGGTCCTGCTCAGGATCCGGCTCCGTTTGCGTCGATGACTGAGAGAGTGGCGCCGGTCGCAGAGGAGGCGGCAGTGATGGCGATGAATCGAAAGACTAGGGGAAGGGGCAGGCCCAGCCCTTCGGTGGCGGGACTGTGCCTAGCCCTGATGCCGGGTGTGGCCCTGGCGCAGGCTGGGCCGGTCACGATGAGTGGGGTGCCGGAGCAGGTGATCCCGCGAGTGATGGAGATTGGCCTGGGCTCTTTCACCATTGTGCCCGATCCGGGGGTGGTTAACCCGGGCACAGGCGGGGGAAGCGGCTCGACCGGAGATACGGGTGGGACGACGGAAGCCGGTGCCAGTATCGCCCTGGATACCATGACGTCGCGCAGCTGGGGAACGTCGGCCAGCGAAGCCGCCACCTCCGTTGGAGTAAATCCATCGGCACTGGCCGCGACCTGCATGGTGGAGAGCAACTGTCAGAACGTCGCTGCACGGCCGGGCAGCCAGATCCGTGGGGCGTTTCAGATGTACGATCCGACTTATGAGGCGGGCCTGACGCAGGCAGTACGCTACAACCCCAACTTAGCAGGTACGATCCAGCGAGGGATTGATGGGTCAATGGACCCGGCAAACCAAGCGATCTCAGCCGCAGCAACCCTGCGGACCGAAGCCGCTAAGCTACAGGCCGCCGGGGTTAGTAACCCCACGGTACTCGATGTCCGCGGCGGCTATAACTTTGGCACTGGCTACACCATCAGCTTGGCGCAGGCGGCCGACAACCAGCCAATGAGTGAGGTTCTCCGCAGCTACAGTGCAGCGCAACTGACGGCAAACGGTATCGGTTCAACAACTACGGTCGGTCAGTGGCGTGCTGCGGTCGCTGCAAAAATGGGCGACGCGGCCTATCAACCGGTCCTCATTGGGACCTAGGAGGAGTGAAGACATGAAGATCTTGATTGGCGCCATGGCCGGGAGCTTTCTGGTGAGCTTCAGCGTAATGGCTGTGGCCCAGCAGCCCAGACCCTCCATGACCGTGACCGGACACCTGCAGGGCTATGTCTGCATGGCTCCGAATCTGACGCACGACCAGCTGATGGTGTTCGAGAACCTTCCGCCCATCTACACCGAGCCACGCGCCAACGCGCAGCAGATCGGTGTTGCGAGCGCGTCGGTGATCGTGGCAGCACCCATGCGTGTAGAGAACGGGTTCGCGCAGGTACTGCACATGGATGGGCGGCCGGGTTGGATGCGGGCCGATATGCTAAAGCCCTGGACCAACGCCAACAATCCGAACACCCGTTGCACGCCGGCGATGATGTCGAATGGCCGTCCCGGTTTCGATTACTCTCGTCGAGCGGGATAGCTACTCTTGGCCGCCGCTCTGCACCCGTAGAGCGGCGGTCTCGCCGGACATAGAATGGAAGACCGTGTTCAGTTCTTGATGGCATGATCTCGTGGCAAGCGTTCGTTGGGAACGCGCCAGGAGATTCGCCATGCTCGCAAAGCTGATCCGTAACGCCCCTCCGGGATCGCCCTGGTTCGCAGCCGGAGCGGTGTTCTGCATCCTCGGCGCCCTGCTGGCATCCGGTCCTCAGGCCCGTGAAGTGGCCCAGGTCGGCTGGTGTGCAGCGATCGGCTTCGTGGTGCTGATCCTGGCCTTCAGTGACCGGAAGCATCCCGACCGGGGCTGACGATGCGCGGCCCCGGATGGGCCGCAACGAACGCCGCGAGCATGGCGAGCCAAGCGGCCACCTCAGGGTCGATGGGACTGCGGCCGTTGATCCAGCGACGGATGGTGGTCTGGTGACGGCCGGTGCGTCGGGCCAGTTCGCGCTCGGTCCACCCGAGAGTGATAAGTCAGGCCAACAGCCGGCTGCCCGAGACAGGCGAGTGAGGAAGCAAGGATGTGTGTTCGTTTTGAACACACTAGCCAACTTCCGTGAGGATGAACCGAGAATCTGACAGAGCGTCGGGCATTTGTGAAGAGTGCTCCGGTTCAGCGCGAACGGGATGCGCTGCGATGAGGCTGGTCCGTGGTCGTCGCCATGCGCCCTGGCGGGGCCGGGTTGCGCTGGGCGCGGCGTCGCGAAGCGGCGTTGCGAACAGGGCGGCCCTGCCCTGCCTGAGGGGGCATGGCCCGCGTGACAGTGCAGCCGGTGCGTCACCGTGACCCCGAAGGGGTCGCCGCTAAAAAGCCCCGGCGCGAAGCGCCGTCCGCAAATCCGCGGCCGGGCGCCATGCTGGTGTGGTGGGAGCCGGCCGAGGTGCGGGGGGTCCAGGGGGGCAGAGCCCGGAGGGCGGCGCCCCCCTGGCCGGCGCTGGCAGGAAGGACGGGGACCGAAGCCCCCGCCCGGTGTGCCTTACTTCTTGAAGGCGTCCATTTCCTCGGCGGCGGAGCGGCGGGAAACGGAGCGGGTGTTGTCGGGGCGGCGGGTGTCGTAGGGCTTCCACGTCTCGCCGGTCAGGTGCTCGAAGGCGTCAAGCGCACCCTCGGCGGCGGCGAGGAGGGTTGCGGCCTGGATGCCCATTTCCCCGGCGAACTGGCGGGCGCGGGTGGCGCGGCTGTCGAAGCCGGAAACCCCCTCGCGGTCCTCGTCGCGGTCCTCGTTAGCGATCTTGGCGGTGAGGTCGCGGGCCTGCGTCACCTTGTCGCTGTAGAACTTTCCGGCGCCGTAAGCGGAGCCGACGAAAGCGCCGCAAATGCGCTGGAGGTGCATCGCAAGGGCGCGCTCGTTGAGGGTATCGGTGAGGGCGGCGGCCTGATCCCGGATGCCCTGGTCCGTCGTGGTGCGGACGTGGAGCATGTCCACGCTCTCAAGGGCGAAGGTGCGGGCGAGGTTGTTGGCGAGGCCCTGGTGGGGGCAGAGGGCCACGGCGTCGGCCATGGTGACGGGGCCGCGCTGCTCGGGGGCGGGGCGCTTGGCAGGCTGCTGTGCGGGGGTGGCAGCCGGGGCGGCCGGGGCAGCCTTGGCGTCGGGCTTCGCCTTGCCCTTGGCGGGCTTGCGGGGGGCGGCGGCCTTGATGGCCTGACCCATGGCGGTATCGGTGGCGGCGCCCTTGTCGGAAGCGGCGGCGGCGGCGATGTTCTGGATAGCCTGGGACATGATGCACATTCCTGTCTCTGGTGAGGCCGGGGGGTGGGGTAGCAGCCCCGCCTTCCGGCCGTTCCCTCTCTCGGGAACAAGAGAACCTTATAAGTATTCGTGGCCGGTGTCTATAGTAATTTCAGACTCCTAGACTGCGGCATCCAAGTATTAGGAAACTAATCAGACTTTCCTGAGCGCCCAGAGTGCAGAGGGCGGAGCCCTTTGCCCACCGGAGGTCCACGCGTCCGACGCCCCCCTTCAGGGGGGTTGAGGTCGCGTGAACCCAGTAGTGGAGGCGCGCCATCTGGTTTGTGTGGATCAGCCTTTCCCTCGCGCAGCTCTCAGGTAGTAGGAGCGGGTTCCGACTTGGTGCGCAGGCGTGGGTGGCTGCCCCGCGACGATGGCGTGGCGGGTGCGAGGCGCCGAACTCTCCATAAGTATTCGATCTTCCGAATACTTCGATCCCGACATTTATGCCAAGCGAATACTTGCCATGCCAGCGGCGCGGGGTCGCCACCCTAAGCCTGCGTACCTGGGCGGGGCCCGCTCCTACTACCGCCCGGAGAGATGGGCGAGGGAAAGGCTGATCCACACACGGCGCGCCGGAGCGGGCCACGGGCACCCCACAGTCCGTTGCCACCAGCACACCGTTTGGACCTTGGGCACGCCGAGTGCCGTCCAGACCGCGCGAGGGATCGTTACCCGCAGGGCCGAGACCCCGCTTAGGGGCTCGGGGAGGCCGTTCTCACGGCCGAGTAGAGCCCGGTCCCTGCGCTTGCGGGGACGCGCCCAGACCTTACAGACGCGCCAACCTGTTCAGCTACCGGAGCTGACGAGCCCGCCCGCCTTCCAACGACGTTCGCCTGCCTCCTTGTGGTCGGCACAGTACCAAACGCCGGGAACGCCCTTGATGAGATCCCCCCCCCCAACCCGAAGGCGCCCCACCAGCCACAGTCGGGGCACGAATGTTCGAAGGGCTGGCCCGGCTCAACGCGCACGACGCCGTGCCGCCGCTCATCGGGCTGGTCGACGGGTGTATCCGTCAGGGGCCGGTAATGAGGTCGGTTCTCATCCAAGGCAGGACGTCCTTCGTTCCGCGCGAGATCCCGCGCCCCGGGGAAAATAATCGTTCCAAATCAATGATTTATCTTGGAGAAGCTCCGTGGGATCAATTAGATTCATTCCAGCAAGACAGACGACATGGAGGCTAGCGTGGCTGGATCGAACAACGTGGTGCAGTTCCCGCTGCGGCGGGTGCTCCCGGAACAGGTTGCGAAGGCGTTCGAGGGCATGCCCGACGTGCGGGAGATCGGCAACATCGCCGAGGCCTTCCAGCTCGATATGCCGTCGCGGGATCTGCGCGACCGGGTGGAGGCGAGCGTGGCGGAGTTCGTGCTGAACAACGTGCCGCCGGAGAAGGGGGCACGTCGCGAGGCAGCGCTGCGCGACCTGCTGACGACCTACGCCGAGCGGGCCGAAACGGCGGCCGAGGTGGCGCGCGATGCCTGGGTGACGGCGGAGGCCTCGCAGGAGGGGGTGGTACTGCGGCAGCAGGAGCAGGGCACGGACGCGGCGCTGGAGATCCTGTCGCAGCGGGCCAATGACCTGACCGAGCAGGCGGCGCAGCTGACGATCACGGCCTACGGCTTCTCGGTGGAGCGCTCCGCGGCGGCACGGGTGGTGGCACTGGCCCAGCGCGGCGAGGAGTGGAAGCCGACCAGCCTGCGCGAGGCCGAGATCGCGGTGTTCGGCCTCGCGGTGGTGGGCGGCTGAAAAGTTCCTGACAGGCGGCCCGGGTCAGGCGATCCGGGTCGTCAATGTTCCTGCATGGCCTCCAGGCGGGCGCTGGCCCGGCGATCGGCGACGTGGGCCTCGCGCAGGAGGCGGGCGCTTTGGGCCCCGTTGAGCGGCTCAGCGTCGGCGCCCTCTCGTAGCCGCTCGGCCTCGTGTTGCCAGCGGCGGATCTCGGCCAGGCAACCGGCTTCGGCGGTGCGCGGGACGGTGGGAGGATGATGGAACACGTCATGCTCTCCGGTGACCGGACGTGCGGGAAGGGCAGCACGCGCGCAAAAACGCGCCTGCCCCGGTGGGCGAGCGGACCATGGCGAACCTCGGTGTGAATGGTGGAAGCGGTCGGTCGCGCGCCG
>NZ_JANJOU010000019.1 GCF_024594815.1 Roseomonas populi
GGAGAGGGGCGCGGCGGGGTCGGGGCCGGCGGTGTCGGGGTGGGCGCCGGCGGCAGGGGCAGCGGCGGCACGGCCGTCGGCGTGGGCGGGGTGGGCGTCGGCGGCGCCGGCATGGAGGGCGCGGCCGGATTCGGCGGCGGCGGGGGCGGTAGCGGCGTCGGCGGCTCGTTCCGCGGCGGCTCGGGCGGGGTGGGCGTGGGCGTTGGGGTCGGCGGCGTCCGCTCCGGCGCCGGCGGGGCAGGCAAGGGCAGCGGCTCCGGCGCCTGGGCCAGCTGCGGCATGTCCGGTGTCACGATCTCGACGGGCATGGCCGTCTCCACCGGCTCCGGAAGCTCCCGGCCCGGCAGCTCGATCAGCAGCAGCGCGAAGACGAGGGCGTGCGCCACCAGCGACGCCACCAGCCAGGGGCGGAGCCGGTCGTCGCCCCCCTTCATCACGCCTGTGGCCCCCGACATCGCCGTTTACCGCCTTGGTGTGCTCGCCGGGGCCGCCGGGGCGGCGGCGGCCGCGCCGCGCGCGGGGGCGGCGCCACCCGTGCGGGCCGGCGTGCCAGCCGGCTGCTCGGCCAGCAGCGCGACGCGGGAGAAGCCGGCGGAGGAGACGATGCCCATCACCTCCATGATCTTCCCGTAGGCGATGGTGCGGTCCCCGCGCACGAAGATGCGCCGCTCCGGCTGGCCGGAGGGCTGGGCCTCCATGATGGCGCGCAACTGCGGCACGAGCCCGTCCGGCTGCACCTCGGTCTCCTGCAGGAAGATCCGCCCCTCCGGGTTGATGGAGATGGTGATCGGCTCCTGCTCCTGGTTCAGGGCGGCGGCCTGGGTCTTGGGCAGGTCCACCGGCACGCCCACCGTCATCAGCGGCGCGGCCACCATGAAGATGATGAGCAGCACGAGCATCACGTCCACCAGCGGGGTGACGTTGATCTCCGCCATCGGCCGGCGGCGGCGCCCGCCGCGCCCGCCACCCGTCTGGATCGAGGCCGCCATCGGCTCAGACCTGTGCCGGCTGGCGCGGGGGCGCGTTGGGGGACGGCGCCACCGGCGCCTCGTCCGCCTGGCGGGAGAGGATGGCGCCGAACTCGGCCGCGAAGCCCTCCAGCCGCCCGGTGAAGCGCGCCAGGTCCGTGTTGATCTTGTTGTAGGCCAGCACCGCCGGGATGGCGGCCACCAGGCCAATGGCGGTGGCGAAGAGCGCCTCCGCGATGCCCGGCGCCACCACGGCGAGGTTCGTGTTGTTCATCCCGGCGATGGCCGAGAAGGAGTTCATGATGCCCCAGACCGTGCCGAACAGCCCGATGAAGGGCCCGACCGAGCCGACGGAGGCGAGGAAGGTCATCCACTTCTCCAGCCCGTCCATTTCGCGGTTGATGGCCACGTTCATGGCCCGCTCCGCCCGCTCCTTCATCCCGGTCATCGCCAGCGCGCCCGTCAGGCCCATGTCGGCCGCGCGCGACCACTCCCGCATGCCGGAGCCGAACACGGAGGCCATGGGATGCGTCGGCCGCTCCCCCTCGCTGCGGTAGAGGTCCTCCAGGCTGCCGCCCGACCAGAACTTGTCCTCAAACCCGTCGGCCGCGCGGTTCACGCGCCGCATCGTCGTCCACTTCTCGAAGACGATCGCCCAGACCCAGACGCTGGCGAGCAGCAGGCCGATCATCACCGCCTTCACGACCCAGTCCGCCTGGAGGAACAGCCCCCACAGCGAGAGATCGTGCCCGGCCGCGGCCAGGTTCTGCGCAGTCACACCACCGTTCACGGGCGGTCTCCTCGTTCACGCGCCCGATGCGGGCGCCATCCCCTGGCGCCCCCCGGCGCCCCCGAACGGCCCTTGCGGGCCACACCATTATCCCCGGCCGGAGCCTGCCCGGCACCGGGAGCGGCATTGCGGCAGCCCCGCCACCGCAAAGCCCGAATCCGTCAGCCCGCCGCCGAAGGCCGCAGCGCGGAGCGCCAGGGCTCCGGCAGCGGCGCCGGCCGCAGGCTCTCCTGCGAGACGCAGACCAGCCCGACCTTCAAGCGCGCCAGCACTCCGCCATCCTCTGCCACCACGTCCTGCCCCACATCCACCGAGGCCCCGCCCGCCTTCAGCACCCGGGTCTCGATGAACACCAGGTCATCCAGCCGCGCGGGCCGCAGATACGCCACTTCGATGCGCCGCACCACAAGCAACGAAGCATAACGTTCCATCAAAAGATGATGCGGCAAACCTATGTCACGCAAGGATTCCGTCCGGGCCCGCTCCGCCCAGCGCAAATAGTTGGCGTGATAGGCCACCCCGCCTGCGTCGGTGTCCTCGAAATAGACGCGGATGGGATAGCGGTGCACGGCCATGGCGCCCGCCCCTAGCGCCGAATGAGGCCCGCGCCCAGGCCCGCCGCACCGCGGCAGCCCCGCATGCCCGTCATTTCTGCCGGGGAACCGAAGATTCCACTGCGGGCCATGGCCGCCTGACCCGCCCCACCAGCATCAGAGGCTGGTCCAGAACGCCCCCTCATAGGGCACGGCGGAGAAGTCCGCGTTGATTGCCGCCATCGTCGCCACCGGGTCCAGATCGGCGAAGAGTTCGGGCCGGACGGCGCGCGCCATGGCCTCCAACTGCACGATGTTGGCCGCCAGCGCGTTGAAGTAGTTCCAGATCCCCAGCGCCCGCCGAGACCGCACCGCCGGCAGGCCGGAGTATTCCGCCATCCGCAGCACCCGCTCCAGGCTGGCCCGCGCCGCATCGGGCGGCGCCCCCGGGCCAACCTGGATGCCGGCCGAGGTGTCGCCCGGCGCGTAGAGCCCCGTCCCGATGAAGACCTCGGCGTTGGAGAGCAGCACCTGCTCCACCGCGATGTTGCCGCCGCGCGGGTTGCCGGTCAGCCCCTCGGCCACGTTCCGCGCGCCCAGCATCGCCATGAACTCGCCGTCGCCACCGCCCGCGCCGGGCGACCAGCAGCAGGGCCATCGCCCCGGGAAGGCGGAGAGAAGCACTCGCGGCCCCGGCTTCCCCGCCTCGGCCACCCGCTTCACGATCCGGTCGCGCCGCTCCTCGTAGAAGCGCGCATAGGCCTCGGCCTTCTCCTCCGCCCCCAGCACGGCGCCGAGGAGCCGAATGGTGGGCAGCGTGTTGCGACCGGGCTGCTGGAAGATGTCCATGTAGACCACCGGCACCCCGGTGCTCTCAAGCAGCTCCACCCCGCGCCGCATCTCCGGCGAGTTCGCCTGCCAGGTGCTGAGGATCACCAGGTCCGGCTTCAGCGCCAGCGCCCGCTCCGCCGAGAACCCCTGCCCCACGGCGGCCGTCAGCTCCGGCACCTTGTCCAGGGCCGGGAAACGTTGGCGGTAGGCCGCGTCGCTCACCGGGTTCACCTGTTTCAGCTCGCCTCCCATACCCACGAGGACGGAGACCGGGTCCGGCAGGAGAAGCGCCATGTTGAGGAGCTGGAACCCCTCCCCGATCAGCACCGCCCGCGGCCTGGCGCGCAGGGTGACGCTGCGGCCCAGCAGATCCGTGACCTGCCGCGGCCAGGCGCCCTGGCCGGAGGCGCGGAGCGCGGGAAGGACCAGCGGCGCGGCGAGCAGCGCGCGGCGCCGGAGGGAGTGCGAAGGCATGGCCCAGCCCTTCGTTGAGAACGGTTCGCGGTTACCTACACTCGCTGGGCGCCGCAATCTCCCTTCCCATCACATCGGCAGGCCGCCGCTCAGGCCAGCGGGTCGTCCAACAGGTCCCCCTGGGAAGCCATGGCGTTGCGCGGCGGCGTCATCCCCAGGTGCTTCCAGCCCGGCAATCCCAGCACGCGCCCGCGCTGGGTCCGCAGGATCAGCCCTTCCTGGATCAGATAGGGCTCGATCACCTCCTCCAGCGTGTCCCGGCTCTCCGCCAGGGCCGCGGCCAGCGTCTCCACCCCCACCGGCCCGCCGCCGTGGTGGTCCGCCAGCCGCCGCAGATAGCGCCGGTCCATCGCGTCCAGGCCCAGGCGGTCCACCTCCAGCCGCTCCAGCGCCGAATCCGCCAGCGCCTGGTCCGCCGGCCGCCCGGCCACCGCCGCGAAGTCGCGCACCCGCCGCAGCAGTCGCCCGGCGATGCGCGGAGTGCCGCGGCTGCGCTTCGCGATCTCCCGCGCCCCGTCGGCCGTCAGCTCGAAACCGAGCTTCTGCGCGCCACGGGCCACGATCCGCTCCAGCTCCTCCGGCGTGTAGAACTGCAGGCGCAGCGGGATGCCGAACCGGTCCCGCAGCGGCGTGGCCAGAAGCCCCGCCCGCGTGGTGGCACCCACCAGCGTGAAGGGCGGCAGGTCGATCCGCACCGTCCGCGCCGCCGGCCCCTCCCCGATGATGAGGTCCAGCTGGAAGTCCTCCATCGCGGGATAGAGGGTTTCCTCGATCGCCGGCTGCAGCCGGTGGATCTCGTCCACGAAGAGCACGTCGCGCGGCTGCAGGTTCGTCAGGATGGCCGCCAGGTCGCCCGCCCGCTGCAGCACCGGCCCGGAGGTGGCGCGGAATCCCACGCCCAGCTCCCGCGCCACGATCTGCGCCAGCGTCGTCTTGCCCAGGCCGGGCGGCCCGAACAGCAGCACGTGGTCCAGCGCGTCCCCGCGCGCCCGCGCGGCCTGGACGAAGACCGACAGGTTCTCGCGCAGCGCGGGCTGGCCCGTGAAGTCGGCCAGGGTCTGGGGGCGCAGCGTGGCTTCCGCCGCGTCCTCCTCCTGCCGGTGGCCGGCGGTAATGCGTTCCGTATTCATGACGGGGAACATAGCGTGACCGTGCGCCCCTGTCGCGGCCACCCATCGCCGCACGCCCCCGGCACCCTGGCCTCAATCCTTTGTTCACGCCGGCCGATGCAGGCTGCGGCGCCATCCCGGGCCCGGCCCGGGGAGAGGCGGGAAGGATTCCCACCCTCCACCCACCGCCGAAAAGCACGCATGACCCCGCAGATCGCCAACCTCGCCTTCTACCTCGTCCTGCTGCCGCTGGTGGCGGCGGTCGGGTCCATCGCCCTCGGCATCATGGCGCGCGCCGTCGTGGAGCCCTGGGCACGACGGGTCCGCAACCCCGCCCCGATCCGGGCAGCGCGCGCCAGGCGCGGCGCCCGGACGCCGGCACGCGAGGCCGGTCCCGCGGGGCCGGAGACAGCACCGGCGGCACGGGCGCCGGGGCCCGCCTGACTAGGGCGGCACCGGGGGTCCCGTGCGGCCCCGCTTCCTTCCGGTCAGGCGCGTTCTTCGGAGACCGAGAACGGCCTCATGCCCGGCCAGCTAGCGCGGGGCCATCTCCTTCAGGCTCTCACGGATCAGCGTGTTCAGGTCCGCCCCGTCACCCAGCCGGTCCTGCACCCGCGCAACCACGGAGGCCGCCTCAGGGCGCCGCCATCCCAGGTTCAGCAGGGCCGAGACGGCGTCCGCCGCCGCACCTCGCTCCGGGGCCACCGGCACGGCGGGCACGACGAAGCCGGCGTCGCCCGTCGGCATCCCGCCCACCTTCTCCCGCAGCTCGGAGAGCAGCCGCACCGCCAGCTTCGGTCCCACCCCCGGCGCCCGCGTCAGGCTTCCCCGGTCCCCCGCCACGATCGCGGCGGCAAGGTCGCGCGGGGAGAGCGCGGAGAGCAGACCCAGCGCCACCTTCGGCCCCACGCCCTGGATGCCCGTGAGAAGCCGGAACCAGTCCCGCTCCGCCGCGTCGGCAAAGCCGTAGAGGGTGATCGCGTCCTCCCGCACCATCGTCTCGATCCACAGCGTGCCCACCCCGTCCTGCGGCAGGGCCGAGACCGCGCGGGAGGAAGCGGAGACGAGGTATCCCACCCCGTTCACGTCCAGGATGCAGCCGCCCTCGTGCACGGAATCCAGGCGGCCGCGCAGCTTGCCGATCATGCCCCGCCTCCGATGACCAGAGGGCGGAGCCCGAAGGTCTGAACCGGAGGCGTCCTCATGCCGTCTGGTAACCCCGCGCCATCGCCATGCGGGTGGAGCGGTGATTGGCGTGGCAGATGGCGATCGCCAGCGCATCCGCCGCGTCCGCCCGCTTGATCGTGGCGCCCGGCAGCAGCCGCCGCACCATGTCCTGCACCTGCACCTTGTCCGCGTGCCCGGTGCCGACCACGGCCCGCTTGATCTCCATGGCCTGGTACTCCGCCACCACCACGCCCAGCAGGGCCGGCGCCAGCAGCACCACGCCCCGCGCCTGGCCCAGCTTCAGCGCCGCGCCCGGGTTCTTGTTGACGTAGGTGTGCTCCACCGCCGCCTCGTCCGGGCGCATCTCCTCCACCAGCGCCGTCAGCGCCCGGTGGATGGCGCAGAGCCGGTCCGCCAGCGGCATGTCCGCCTTCGTGCTCACCACCCCGTCGCCCAGGTGCCGCAGGCGCGACCCCGTGCTCTCCACCAGCCCCCAGCCCGTGTGCTGGAGGCCGGGATCCAGTCCCAGGATCCTGACAGAGTGATTCAAGCGGTGAGCTTCTCCAGGATCTCGTCCGGCACGTCGAAATTGGCGTAGACGTTCTGCACGTCGTCGTGGTCGTCCAGCGCGTCCACCATTTTCAGCACGCCGCGCGCGGCCTCCTCGTCCAGCGGCACGGTGGCGTTGGGGCGCCACTCCAGCTTCGCGCTCTCGGCCGGCCCCAGCTTCGCCTCCAGCGCGTCGCGCACCGCGAACAGGTCCTCGATCGCCGTGCGGATCGCGTGCCCGTCCTCGTCCGTCTCCACGTCCTGCGCCCCGGCCTCGATCGCGGCCTCCAGCACCGTGTCGGCATCCCCGGCGGAGGGCAGGTAGCGCACCACCCCCTCGCGCTCGAACTGGAAGGCCACGGAGTTCATCTCCCCCAGCGCCCCGCCGTTCTTGGAGAAGATGGAGCGCAGGTCGGAAGCCGTGCGGTTCCGGTTGTCCGTCAGTGCCTCGACAATCACGGCCACGCCGCCGGGGCCGTAGCCCTCGTAGCGCACCTCATCGTAGTTCTCCGTGTCCGTGCCCTGGGCCACACGCTTGATGGCGCGCTCCACCGTGTCGCGCGGCATGTTCGCCACCAGCGCGGCCTTCACGGCCGCCCGCAGGCGGGGGTTGTGGGCCGGATCCGGCAGGCCCTGCTTGGCGGAAACCGTCACCTCGCGGATCAGCTTGCCCCAGGCCTGGGCCCTCTTGGCGCTCTGCGCCGCCTTGCGGTGGGCGATGTTCTTGGCATGCGAATGGCCGGCCATGGTCGGCGTCCTGTTCCTTCTCTGGCATCGGCGCGCCGGCCCGGAGGGAACCCGGGGGGCCGCGCACCGGCCCGCCGGGGCCAGGCCCCCGGAAGGCAGGGGAGGCGGCCCGCGCGGCGGGGCTGGGAAGCCCCATCCTACATCAGCGCCCCGTCCCGGCGCCACCCGGCCCAGGCCGGCATCCCCAAGTCGGCTTCCCACAAGTCGGCTTCCCCCAGGGGCAGGCCTCACCCGGGCCGGCCTCCCCCGGGCCGCCCCTCACCGCTCCTGCCGGCGTCTCGCAGGCAGCCGCCCCGAACCGGCCCCGCGAGCCTGCGCGGAGATCGCGCTTGCCCTGGCCGCCGGGAACCGCTTCACCATGCGCCGCACTCGCATCCCGCCTGCCGCCCCGAGGTCGCCATGGACGCCAACCCCGCCGCCAACCCCTTCGACGTGACGTCGCATGAGGCGCTCTCGGCCCTTTACGACGCCCCCCGCCCCTTGGTCCTGGCCAAGGCCACCGACCGGATCGAGGGCAAGAGCGCGGCCTTCATCGCGGCCTCCCCCTTCTGCGTCCTTTCCACGGTCGGCAATCGCGGCCCCCACGCCACGCCGCGCGGCGACGCTCCGGGCTTCGTGGCGCTGCTGGACGAGAAGACCCTCGTCCTACCGGACCGCCGCGGCAACAACCGCATCGACGCCATGCGCGACGTGCTGGACGACCCCCGCGTCGCCCTCCTCTTCCTCGTCCCCGGCATGGGGGAGACGCTGCGGGTCCACGGCACCGCCCGCATCAGCACCGATCCCACCCTGCGGCAGCGCCTGGCCATGGGCCGCGCCGTGCCGCCCACCGTGCTGGTGGTCTCCGTGACCGAGGTCTTCATGCAATGCCCCCGCGCCCTGCTCCGGGCGGAGCTCTGGGCCGGTCGCGAGAAGCCCCAGGGCGCCCCCACGGGCGGCGAGATGATCTCGGAGCACACCAAGGGCGCCTTCGACGCCAAGGTCTACGACAACGAGACCGCCCCCTTCTGCGCCGAGAACCTCTACTGAGCCTGTGCCCGACCTCCGCATCACCCGGAGCCTGACTGTCCCGGACGCCGCGCTGGAGGAGAGCTTCATCGCCGCCTCCGGCCCGGGCGGGCAGAACGTGAACAAGGTGGCCACCGCCGTGCAGCTCCGCCTGCACACGGCCCGGGTGCCGGGGCTGAGCGAGCGCGTGATGACGAACCTCCGCGCCCTGGCCGGGCGCCGCATGAACGAGGAGGGAGTCCTCCTCCTCGTCTCCCGGGAGCACAGGACGCAGGAGCGCAACCGGGAGGCCGCCCGTGCCCGCCTGGAAGCGCTGCTGCGGGAGGCCGCCGCTCCTCCCCCACCAGTCCGTCGCCCCACGCGTCCCACGAAGGGAAGCCAGGAACGCCGCCTAACCGAGAAGGGCGTGCGGTCCGGCATCAAGCGCAACCGCGGCCGTATTCGGGACGAATAGTCCAGCCTATCTTCCGGTCTACACCTTAAGGTTGTATTTCTGCGCGAGATCGCCGCGGTAAGGGTCAAATTCGTCCACTTTCGGACCTTGTTACATCCGTAAAGAAACTGTGACCTTCGAAACGCAATCATAGGTTGTATGTTCTCTCGCGGCGCAACCGTTCGTTAACTATTTCTGGGACGGGACGACGGAGGTGGCGCTCCGCCCGCGGGCAGGAAGCAATCCCGTCCTACGAGCCACGAACCCTCCCGTGCGGCGCGGGTAGGTAATTCATCAGGGAGCGATCAGCATGAGCGGCACGACCACCGGCGTTGGCATCTGGACCCAACCCCCTCTGAGCATCGGGTTGCCCATCGCGGACCAGGGTAACCCGACCTCCGGCGATGACCGTTTCGACGGCGACGCCATCCTCGTCGCCAACGTCCTCGGCGTGATCACCCCCACCCTGGCGCTCACCGCCACGGACAACTTCGCCAATGGCGGCGCGGGGAACGACCAGCTCTTCGGCAATGGTGGCGACGACACCCTCGTCGGCGGCGTCGGCGCGGACGTGATCGATGGTGGTGCGGGTTTCGACACCAGCACCTACGCCTCCAGCCGGCTGGCGGTCACGGTGGACCTGCGGACCGGCACCGGGACAGGTGGCGACGCTGAGGGTGATAACCTCTTCAGCATTGAGCGCGTGATCGGCTCCAGCTTCGACGACACCCTTTATGGCGGATCTGGGGATGACGTCCTCAGCGGCGGCAGCGGCAACGACACGATCAACGGCTTCGCCGGCGCCAACACGCTGAACGGCGGCGCCGGCAACGACACCATCAACGGCGGCAGCGACAACGACCGTATTTCCGGCGGGACCGGCATCGACATCCTCCGCGGCGGCGACGGCTCTGACCGCATGGATGGCGGCACCGGGAACGACCTGCTGATCGGCGGCGGCGGAGCCGACCTGCTCCGGGGCGGCGATGGCGCGGACACCTTCCGCTACAACGAGCTCGCCGAGAGCACCCGCGGCGGCGTGGACCGCGTGCTCGACTTCAGCTCGGCCGAGGGCGACAAGATCGACCTGTCCGTCTTCGGGGCCTCCTATGCCGGCGATGGGCCCTTCTCCCGCGGCGAGGCCTCGGTCGTCTGGCGCGATGTGGACCTGGACGTGGGCAGCGGCGTGCAGGTGCTGCTGGACGCAGACGGTAACGGCACTGCCGACCTGATGGTCTTCCTCCAGGGCGTGCAGTCCCTGTCCCAGAACGACTTCATCCTCTGAGCACCAGCGTTTGAGTAAGGGGGCTTCCGGCCGGAACGGCTGGAAGCCTCTCCACCCGGCCGGGCGTGCTCGGTCCACCCATGTCCTTCTTGAACGCTCAGCCCGCTGTTGCGGGCGCAGCCTCACGCTTCCCGGCAGCGTCACCTCGTGACAATCCGTCCACTGGCAATCGCCCGCGCCGGTATGGAAATCGGCCCGGCCGGCGCCAGAACGTCCCCCGCAAGCGCCTCTGCTTCGAAGGACATGACGGCTCGTCCGGGAACCGGACCACGCGTTTTCTGGCCCCGGCCCGGTCGCCCGGCCGATAGTCTGGCTGTTCCGCCGCCTGCCCTCGCGCCGCCAGGCGGACCGGATCAGCCGGAGGACGCCCCATGGCCAAGCATCGCCACGCCCTGCCCCAGATCGGCGGAAAGACCTTCCTGACTGATGGCGGCATGGAAACCACCCTCATCTTCCTCGAGGGGATCGAACTGCCCCACTTCGCCTCCTTCGTCCTGCTCGAATCCGAGGAAGGCCGGCGTCAGCTTCGCCGCTACTACGAGGCCTATCTCGCCATTGCGCGGGAGCGCAGGCTCGGCTTCATCCTGGATTCCCCAACCTGGCGCTCCAACCCCGAATGGGGCGCCCGGCTGGGCTACGACGCGGAGGGGCTCCGGCGCATCAACACCGCCGCCGTCACGCTCATGCACGAGCTCAGCCGGGACTGGGACACGGCGGAGGCGCCCTGCGTGATCAGCGGCGCCATCGGCCCACGCGGCGACGGCTATCAGCCCGGCCGCACAGGGATCGAGGAGGCCCGGCGCTACCACTCCGCCCAGATCGCCACCTTCGCCGAGGCCGGGGCGGACATGGTGGCCGCCTATACCCTGACCGGCACGGACGAGGCCGTCGGCATCACCCTTGCCGCATCCGACCACGGCATCCCCTGCGCGATCTCCTTCACGGTGGAGACCGATGAGCGGCTGGCCACCGGCGTCACCCTGCGGGAGGCCATCGAGGCGGTGGACGCCGCCACGGGCAATAGTCCGGCCTATTACATGGTGAACTGCGCCCATCCCACGCATTTCCAGGGCGCGCTCTGGGCCGGCCAACCCTGGGTGGAACGGATCCGCGGCATCCGCGCGAATGCCTCTACCCGGAGCCATGCGGAGCTGGACGAGTCAGCGACCCTCGACATCGGCGACCCGGCCGATCTCGGGCGCCGCTACCGGGCCCTGCGCGCCTCCTTTCCCGGCATACAGGTTCTCGGCGGCTGCTGCGGCACGGACCACCGCCATATCCGCGCCATCTGCGAGGCCTGCCTGCCCGCCGCACGCGCCTGAACTGCCCCGCACGGGCCGCGCGCCCCGGCCTCCCCGCTTCACAGTTCCGCGAGCCGGTGGCATGTCGCCGCCCTACCCAGCGGAGAGGAACCGTGGCCGGCCACGCCCATGTCGACCATTCCGGCGAGAACAAGCGCGTCGCCCTGCTGATCGCAGTGCTGGCGCTCCTTCTCGCCGTTGCCGAAACCGGCGCGAAATCCGCGCAGACCGAAGCGCTCTCCCGCAACGTGGAGGCTTCCAACCTCTGGGCTTTCTTCCAGGCCCGTACCATCCGGCAGACGGTGGTCCGCACCGCCGCGGAGGCCGCCGCCCTCGATCCCGCCGGCAGCGAGGCCTCGGCCCGCCAGCGAGAGGCCTGGAACGCCACGGCCCAGCGCTGGGAGAGCGAGCCCGCCACCGGCGAGGGCCGGCGCGAGCTGGCCGAGCGCGCCAAGGCCGCCGAGCGCGTCCGCGATCGCTCCATGGCCGCCTATCACATGCACGAGTACGGCTCCGCCGCCTTCCAGGTGGCCATTGTCGTGGCCTCGGCCAGCATCGTCACCGGCGTCCCGTTGCTCGCCCTCGGCGGCGCGATCCTCGGCGTCCTCGGCATCGCCCTCAGCGGCCTTGGCTTCTTCGCGCCGGAGATGATCCACTTCTGACAGCCGCCGCCCCGCCACCCGGAAGGGCGGCGGGGCAGCAACCTACTGCGTGTTCCCCAGCGCGGAGGGCGGCGGGGAATGTGTCTTCGCCCCGGCATCGGCCCCCACGGTCTCGGGCCGCCTCGCCTCCCGCCCCGGATCCAAGGCTTCCGCCTCGGCCGGCGTCCGCGCGAAGCGGGAGAGGATGACGCTCTGCGCCGGCACGGCGATGGCGATGCCCAGCTCCTCGAAGCGCCCCTTAATCCGCCGGTTGAACTCGCGCTGCACGCCCCAGCGCCCGGTATCCGTGCAGGGCATCTGGCCGAGCACGGTGAAGGTGGCGCCGTCCACCTTGTCCACGCCCCACAGCGCGAAGTCGTCCAGGATGTTGTCCTTGAAGGCCGGGTCGGCGCGCATCCCCGCCCCGATCTCCTTCAGCACCTGCCCCACCCGGTCCGGGTCCTCGGAGAAGGCGACGGTGACGGAGACCGCGGCATTGCCCTTGCCCCGGTTCGTGTTCGTCACCGTGGTGACGGAGCTGAAGGGGATCACGTGCACGGAACCATCCCCCGCCCGCAGCCGGATGGTGCGGATGGAGAGGTTCTCCACCGAGCCGGAGAGGCCGGAGACCGTCACCCAGTCCCCCACCTGCATCGTGTTCTCCAGCAGCAGGAAGATCCCGGTGATCACGTCCTGCACCAGCTTCTGCGATCCGAAGCCGACGGCCACGCCCAGGATCCCGGCGCCCGCCAGCAGCGGCGCGATGTTGACCCCGAGTTGCGAGAGCGCGGTGAAGCCCACGATCGCCACGATCAGCACCAGCAGGGTGGTATGCAGCAGCGGCAGCAGCGTCCGCAGCCGGGCGGACCGCGCGCGGTCCCCGCGCTGGGCCATCTCCGCGATCGTGCGGTCGATCCAGGCGTTCACCCCCTCCCAGATCATCACGGCCAGCACGCCGGCCACGAGCAGGATCAGCGCGGAGGTCGCGAGCCGTTGCCCCAGCCCGCCGTCGCGGAAGGATTCCATCACGTCCACGCCCCAGACCTGCAGCAGGGCGAGCACGGTAACGAGGCCGATCGCGACGGAGATGCCGCGCCGGAGCACGGGCACGTAGCGGTTGGCGCGCCCCTCCAGCAGCGGCAGCCGCTGCGCCGTCTCCGCCTTGATGCGGAACACCCGGTCCAGCAGGCCAAGCAGAGTCACCGCCACCAGCCGCGCGACCACCAGCACCGCGAGCGTCGAGCCGGCGTAGCGCAGGAGCAGCCCGTAGCCGTTCTCGATCTGCAGCGCCCAGACGAACCACAGCGCCAGCAGCAGGAAGATCGCCATGATGTGCCACACCCGCGCCAGCCAGCGCCGGGCCAGCGCCAGCCCACCCGTCGCCTCGGGCGCCGGCTCGATCAGCGCGGCGATCCCGCGGCGGCACTGCAGCACCACCACCATCAGCAGCACGTGGTTCAGCAGCACCACCAGCTTCGCCGCGGAGGCATAGGCGGCGGGGTACAGCCCGAGGATGCGCGCGATCTCCAGCGCCGCCATGCCGTAGATCGCGATACCCGTCACGCGCCCCAGCCAGACCTCGGCATAGGCCGCCGTCTCGTCGGACATGCGGAACAGCCGCAGGAAGCGCGACTTCGGCGAGACCACCGCGCAGCCCGCCGCCATGACGACGTGCTGCACCACGAAGGCGTTCACGGCGGCCAGGATGATCAGCGGCGTCACGCCCCCGTCGCTCAGCGGCGTCGCCAGCAGCAGGTTGCCCACAAGCGCGAAGACGCCGATCGGGATCAGCTCCAGCACCAGCCGGATCAGGGCCAGCGGCGCGCGCTGCATCAGGCGCAGCTCCGCCTGGCTCGCCACCTGCGGCGTGCCCGCCGTGGCGGCGGAACGGCGCGCCACGGCCTTCTCCACCGCCCGCCTCTCCAATGCCGCCAGCGGCCGCCGCAGCGCCCGCCGCAGCACCCAGCGCGCGCCCCAGGCCAGCGCCACCACGACCGCCAGCCGCCAGGCCGCGTCAAGGATGGCCGACTGCGCGAAGGGGTTGGTGGCCGTCCGCACCAGCCACATCCAGGCCAGCGGCAGGCTGGAGACGGTGGCTCCCACCGTCGCCAAGTGGTTCGACAGCGCCGAGAGCCAGCGCGACAGGGCCGCGATGACCTCCGCCAGCAGGCTGTCAGAGGTGAGGGAGACCTTCTCCGTCGGCTCAGCCGGTGCCGGAGCGGGTGTGGTAGCGGGCGCCGCTGCCGCCGGGGCCGCCGCGGGCGCGGCCCCGGCGGAAGCCGCCGGCCGCGCATCATGGGCCGGCGCCACGCCCGCCACGGCGCGCAACGCGTCCAGCACCTGCTGCCGACGCGCATCGTCCTGGAGGATGTCCAGCGCGTTCCGCGCCTGCTCCGGCGTCAGCGCCTCCGCCCCGGCAACGCTCCCGGCCACTGGCTGGGACCGGGCCGGAAGCGTCGCCAGAAGCAGCAAGGCGGCGAAGGCAAGGGGACGCGCGAAGGGGCTCAGGGCACGGATCAGCTGCTGCATTCCTCGGAGCACTCCAGGGATCATCCGAAATCGCCCCGGGCCTCGGCCCGGAGCCGGCGGGGACCCCTGGCCCCCGCGCGTCACGGCCGGGCGCGGCCCCGGAAGGGGCGGCGCGCGATCCGGCACGGCAGATGCACCCCGCCGCCCCATGGGCGCGGCGAAGGTACGCTCCCCCGAGAAGCGACCGAGGGCCGCGCTTGGTTGCAGTTGCGAAGGCGGAAGGGAGGCTGGGTTAGAAGCCCGGCATGATCTGGGAAAGCCGGCCGCCCAGACGCACCGGCCCGATCCGCGTGGCCAGCCCCGTCGCGTCGTCCGTTTCGGCCAGCACGCCGCAGAGCGTCGCCTCGCCCTCGGCAGGCGCCAGCCGCTCGCTCGGCACCTTCCGCCAGAAGCGGATGGAGGCCCCCGCCTTCCCCATGCCGATCACGCTGTCGTAATCCCCGCACATCCCGGCGTCAGTGACATAGCCGGTGCCGCCCTCCAGCACCTGGTGGTCGGCGGTGGGGACATGGGTATGGGTGCCGCAGACCAGGCTCACCCGGCCGTCGAAGGAATGGCCGAAGCCCAGCTTCTCGCTCGTCGCCTCGGCGTGGATGTCCACCACCACGGCCTGGACCGACCCGTTCGCCCCCATGGTGTGCCGGGCCAGTTCAGCCTGCGCGGCACGGAAGGGGTCGTCCAGCGGCTCCATGAACAGCCGCCCCATCACCTGCATCACAAGCGCCCGGCCCTTGCCCGGCACCTCCACCACCGTCGCCCCGCGCCCGGGCGTGCCGGGCGGGTAGTTCATCGGCCGGATCAGCCGCGGCTCGCCCTCGATGTAGGGCACGATCTCCTTGCGATCCCAGGCGTGGTTGCCCAGCGTCAGCACGTCCGCCCCGGCCTCCAGGAAGGCGCGCGCCATGTCCGGCGCCAGCCCGAAGCCGTGCGAGGCGTTCTCGGCGTTCAGCACCACCAGGTCGGCCGAGAGCTCCCGCCGCAGCCCCGGCAGGCGGGAAACCACCGCATCCCGCCCCGAGCGCCCAACCACGTCACCGAGGAAGAGGATCCTCAACCCGCCGATCCCCGAAACCGCACCACGCCCGTCTCCGTCGCCACCGCGTCCAAGGGGGCGTCATGCGGCCCGCAGGGCACGCTGTCCATCTCCTGGCAGGCAAAGGCCACGCCGAGCGTCCCCGCATCCGGCAGGGCCGCCAGGGTCCGGTCGTAGTAGCCGCCGCCATAACCCAGCCGCCGCCCCGCCCGGTCGAAGGCCAGCAGCGGCACGATCAGCCAGTCCGGCACCAGCGCCGGCGAGTCCTCGCCTGGTTGCAGCGTGCCGAACGGCCCCTTGGACATGGGATCGCCGAAGGCGAAGGCCCGGAAATCCAGCGGCAGCCCGCGCTTCGGCGTGCGGGGCAGGCACAGCCTGTGCCCCCGCCCCTCCAGCGCCCGCATCAGCGGCCGGATGTCGATCTCGTGCCCCATCGGCCAGAACCCGGCCACCACGGCGCCCGCCGGCGGCGGCGCATCCCGCAGCACATGCGCGGCCAGGGCCGGCCCGGTACCGGCCGCCTCGGCGCGCGCGCGCCGGGCCTGCGCTTCCTCGCGCGCCACGATCTTGGCGGCACGGAGCGCGGCGTCGTCGCCGATCGAATGGGGAGGAGAGTGCGGAGCCGCCATGACCGCTGGCGAAACGTCCTCCAAGGCCTGCTATGCAGGTGGGCGCCAGATATCCGGACCAGGGCCCGGACAGAGCCAGCTCCCGGAGGGTGCTTATTGGCCCAGGGGATGATATGCCTGGCGTGAAAGGCAGCCCCGCCAGACCTATCTAGTGCCGCGCGGTCCCTTCCGCCAGCCCGCCGCCAGTTCTTTCGCCCTCAGTTTTTACCGAGATCGGTGGCGATTCCCTCGATCCGCTCCGCCACCCGCGCCAGCCGCTCGGCCAAGCGCGGGTCCGTCGGCGCGGCCGGGGGCAGCATCCCCGCCCGGGCCTGGGCCAGCTCCACCTTCAAGTCATGCACCTCGTCCGCCAGCAGCAGGGCCGCCAGCAGCAGCAGGCGCGATTCGCCGTAGGACCCGCCCATGGTCCGCACCGAGGAGACGCGGCGGTCCACCTCCGCCGCCAGGGCGACGAGATGCGCCTCCTGCCCGTCCTCGCAGGATACGGGATGGCTGTAGCCGCCGACGCGAACCGTCACCTGTCCCAAAGCCTAACCCTCCAACGCCATCAAGAACCGCCCGACCACGCCAGTCACCCGAGATTCGGGCCGGCGGGGCCGCTCCGGCCGCCCTCGTCCTCGGGCAGCCCGGCCTCGTCGAAGCCGGCCTCCTCGCCCATGCCGTCCTCGCCCAAGCCTTCCTCGGCGAGCACCTGGGACCCCTCGGGAAGGGCCGCGCGCAGCCGGGCGATGGTCGCCTCCAGCCGCGCGGAGAGCGCCTCCACCTCCTCGACCGGCACGCCTGCCGGTGCGGGCGCCACGCGCGGCATGGATGCCGCCGCCCGCGCCAGCCGCTCCACCGCCGCTTCCAACCGCGCGGCCGCCTCTGCCAGGCTGTCCGACATGCCGTCCCCAACCTCCGCGCCCGCGCCAGATGGCGGGCCAACCTCTACCGAGTGCCCGCCGCGAACGGACCTGACACGTGAGCGTGATGGTCTTACGCATCCCCCCGCAAGGGGGTCAACCGCAGTGCTGCCCGCGATCCGCTTCCATTCCGCCGAGGAGGCGGCCGCCGCCCTCGCCCTCGCCCCCGCCGCGGGCGTGCTGCTCCTCTCCGCGCCCGGCGCCGCCGCCTGGCCCGGGGCGGCCGTGGTGGCAGCCATGGTCGCCCGCGCCGCGGCCGCCCATCCCGGCGCCGCGTACCGGGCGGCACTGGATTGCGGGTGTGCCCCCGGCCTCGCGCTGGACGCCCTGCGCCAGGGCTGGCGCCTGCTGCTGCTGGACCCCGCCCACCCCGCTTTCCCCGCGATCCACGCCGCGGCGGAGGAGGCCGGCGCCGCCCTGTGGCCCAGGGCACCGGAGGCGCTGGACCTCTCGCGCCTCGATCTCCGCAAGCCAGGTGGGCGCGCCATCCTCGCCCGCCACCTCGGCGCGGAGATGTCGGAGCTTTAACCGCACCGCCACGCCGCTCGGGCCGGCGTGGGGCGTTCAGGAAAGGCATTCCCCACAGAGGAAAACTCCCATGCGCCTCCTCCTTCCCGCCGCCCTCCTTGCCGCCACCATGGCCGCCGCCCTCCCCGCCCAGGCCAGGGAAGGCGGCTGCGTGAAGGATGGCGCGGTCGGCGCGGTCGCCGGGCATTTCGTCGGCAGCGGCCACGCGGTCGCGGGCGCAGCGGTCGGCTGCGCCGTTGGCGTCCACCGTCGCCACGCGGCGGAGCGGCGGGAGCAACAGCAGCAGCAACAGAATCCCAGCCCCGGCAACCACGGCTGACGCGCCCGTCACGGGCCCCATGGAAGGGGCCCGTGACAAGCCCGCCGCCCTGCGGCTTACTCCGCCCGCCCCGGCCACGCCCCGGCAAAGGAGGAACCCGCCCGATGCAGCTCACCCCCAAGGTCCGCGAGATCCTCGGCTGGTACGAGAGCGACAATCCCGGCACCAAGGCCAACCTTTCCCGCATCCTGATGGAAGGGAAGCTCGGCGGCACCGGCCGCCTGGTGATCCTGCCGGTGGATCAGGGCTTCGAGCACGGCCCCGCCCGCTCCTTCGCCCCCAACCCCGCCGCCTACGACCCGCGCTACCACTTCGAGCTGGCGATCGAGGCCGGGCTGAACGCCTATGCCGCCCCGCTCGGCATGATCGAGGCCGGGGCCGCCACCTATGCCGGCGCCATCCCGACCATCCTGAAGGTCAACAGCAGCAACTCCCTCTCCACCACCAAGGACCAGGCCGTGACCGGCACGGTGGCGGACGCGCTGCGCCTGGGCTGCTCCGCCATCGGCTTCACCATCTATCCCGGCAGCGAGTACCAGTTCGAGATGATGGAGGAGCTGCGCGAGCTGGCGGAGGAGGCGAAGGCCTCCGGCCTCGCCGTGGTGGTCTGGAGCTACCCGCGCGGTCCGAACCTGGACAAGACCGCCGAGACCGCGCTCGATATCTGCGCCTACGCCGCGCACATGGCCGCGCTGCTCGGCGCCCACATTATCAAGGTGAAGCCGCCCACCGAGGCCATCTCCCTCGATGCCGCCAAGAAGACCTACGAGAAGAGCCCCGTGCCCGACATCGGCACCCTCTCCGGCCGCATCGCGCACGTGGTCCAGGCCTGCTTCGGCGGCCGCCGCCTCGTCGTCTTCTCCGGCGGGGAGGCCGGGACGACAGATTCGATGCTGGACATGGCGCGCGGCATCCATGCGGGCGGCGGCAACGGCTCCATCATCGGCCGCAACACCTTCCAGCGCCCGAAGGCGGAGGCGCTGAAGCTGCTCTCCGACATCATCGGCATCTACAAGTCCTGAAACGCCGCCGGGCGGGCCGCGCGCCCGCCCCGCGAAGCATGACCGGGTTCCCCAGCACGTGCCCCATCCCGACGAGCCCCGTCGTCACGAACCAGGCGGCTGCCGCCTCTACCTCATCACCCCGCCGCGCATCGACCTCGCCACCTTCCCGGACAACCTCGCCCGCGCGCTGGACGCCGGCGACGTGGCCTGCCTCCAGCTCCGCCTGAAGGATGCGCCGGAGGATGAGGTCCGCCGCGCCATCGACGCGCTGCGCCCCGTGGCCCAGTCCCGCGACGTCGCCTTCCTGCTGAACGACAATGCCGAACTCGCCGCCCGCACGGGATGCGACGGCGCCCATCTCGGCCAGGAGGACGGCGACCACGAGAGGGCGCGGAGGCTGCTGAAGGCCGGCACGCTCGGCATCACCTGCCATGCCAGCCGGCACCTCGCCATGGAGGCGGGCGACATGGGCGCGGACTACGTCGCCTTCGGCGCCTTCTTCCCCACCACCACGAAGGAGGCGAAGCACAAGGCGGAGCCGGAGATCCTGGAGTGGTGGTCCTCCCTCTTTGAGATCCCCTGCGTCGCCATCGGCGGCATCACCGCGGAGAACTGCGCCCCGCTGGTGCGCGCGGGCGCCGATTTCCTCGCCGTGGTCGGGGCCGTGTGGAACCACCCCGAAGGCCCGGCCGCCGGCGTGCGCGCCATGAACGCCGCCATCGCGGCGGCCTGAAACGCGAAAGGCCGCGCCCCCACCGGGAGGCGCGGCCCACGGGCCGGGATGTGGCCGGCGATCAGCGGACGATCGAAACGCCCGGGTTCCGCGTGCCCATCGGGGTGATGGAGCCGGCCGGCGCCGTCTGCTGCGGCATCGGGGCCGGGGCGCCGGGCGCGCCCTCCAGGACCATGCCGCCGCCGTTATAGGCGCGGTCCGAATCCGCCGTGCGTCCGCCGCGGTCGATCGGCGGGCCGGGGGAGCGGCCGGTGCTGCTGCGGCCATCATACATGTTGGCCATCGCCGGAACGGCGAAGAGCGCAGCGGCAGCCGCGAGGGCGAGAACGCGCATTGTGCACCTCCGTACTTGTCCCCGCTGAACGTCACCCCTTCCCCCGGGTTGCACCGCGGCACGGGCCCGGCGATGACCCGTCCATGGACGAGCTGACCTTCCTCACCGCCTTGCACCGCCCGGGCACGCTGGTGGATGTGGGCGCGCACCAGGGCCTGCTCTCCCTGCCCCTGGCCGCCCTGCCCGGCGCCCGGGTGATCGCCTTCGAGCCCCTGGCCGAGGCCCGCGCGGTGCTGGAAACGCGCGCGCCAGGAATCACGATCCGCCCGGAGGCGCTGGGCGATGCACCGGGAACGCTGGACCTCTCCATCCCCGTTCTGGACGGCGCGCCGCAATGGGAATGGGCCAGCACCGCCAAGAGCTACCAGGCGCATGAGGGGCCACACCTGGTGGTGCGGCGAAGCCCTGTCCCCGTCATCACCCTGGACAGCCTGGCCCTGCCCGACGTGACAGCGATCAAGATCGACGCGGAGGGCGCGGAATACGCCGTGCTACGCGGCGCGCGGGCCACCCTCGCCCGCTGCCGCCCCTTGCTGACCCTGGAACTGGAGGAGCGCCACGCGGAGGGCTGCACCTGGGCCGTCCCCGCCTTCCTCGACGCGCTGGGCTACGAAACCTGCTTCGCCCACGAGGGACGCTGGCACCCCATGGCCGCCCTGCACCGCCCGACGATGCAGCGCGCCAGCCCGGACCCCGCCGTGTTCGCGGCCTCGGACCCCTACATCTTCAACTTCTATGCCTGGCCGGCGGAGCGCGCGGTGGAAGCCCGCGCGCTCCTGCCGGGATAGCGGATCAGCCGGGCTGCTGCCCGCCCAGCTCGCCGGACTGCACCAGCCGGTTCGCCTCCTCCGCCTGCGAGTCCAGCGACTGCCGCAGGCCGGAGGCCAGCCCCAGCCGGTGCGCCAGCGCATCCAGATAGGCCCGCTCCGCCGCCGTATCCGGCTCCGCCACAAGGCGGGAGACCATGTAGATCTCGGATTTCTGCGCGTCCGTCCGCGCCATCGCCGCGATGGCGCCCGGATCGACGGGCGCGTCCAGCGCCTGGAACACGAAGCCCTTGGCGTCCGCGTCCAGCCCCAGCCGCTCCACCTCGTCGAAGATCCGGTTGCGCTCCGAATCGTCCAGGTGCCCGTCCGCCTTCGCCGCGGAGATCATCGCGCGGATGAGCGAGAGGCCGAAGGGGTTCCCATCCGCCGCCGGCGCATCGTCGCGCGCAAACTCGGCGGGCGGCGGCACGGCAGCCGCCCCACGCCCCGGCGCCGCGCCGGACCAGGGCCCGGATGAAGGGACCGAGGCGGGCGCGGGGGCCGGCGCCTGTCCGGCGCCGCCCTGGTTCTGCGAATCCTGCCACTGCTTCCAGGCGCGGTAGGCCAGCGTGCCGAGCACGGCCATGCCGCCCATCCGCAGCAGCCCGCCCCCGCCCCCGCGCCGGCCGCCGCCGAGCACGGAGCCGAGCAGACCGCCCGCCGCCGCCGTGCCCATGGCCCCGCCGAGCATGCCGCCCAATCCACCGCCCAGGCCACCCCCCGTGCCGCTCCCCGCGCTCCCGCCGAGGCTGCCGATCGGCCCGCGGAAGAACCCGCCGCCCGCGCGGTCGCTGTCCTGGTCGCCGGAGCGGCCGGGCGTCGCCATCGCGCCGCCGGTGTCCCGCTCGTTCCCCAGCGTCCCGATCGGGCCGCCGAAGAAGCCGCCCCCGCCGCGCGAGCCGCCCTCGTTCCCCAGGCTGCCGATCGGGCCGCCGAACATCCCGCCGCCGCGCGAGCCGCCCTGGTCCCCAAGGCTGCCGATCCCGCCGCCGAGCAGCCCGCCCAGCACGTCGCGCAGCGATCCGCCACCGCTGCCGCCCAGGCTGCCGATCCCGCCCTGAGGCCGGGAATCGGTCCAGCGTCCGCCACCGGAGTTCCCGCCGAGGAATCCGTCCAGCAGCCCTTTCGTGTCGAACATGCGCGCCTCTCCCGATTGAGCCCAGGGAACGCAGCAGGCGGCCCTTCGATGCGGCCCGCCTCAGCGCGCCATGCCTGCCCAGGCCGCTCCCGCCCCGCCCGGCGGGTCCCAGAGCCCGTCCTCCGCCTGCCTCAGCAGGGCCCCGAAATCAGCCGCGCCCCCCGGCCCGTCCGCCACGGCCACGCGCAGCTTCAGCCCGGGCTCCTGGCCGAAGGGATCCGCCGGCCCCATGCGCTCCGGGATCAGCCGCGGCAGGTCCTCGGCCAGCCGCCGCGCCGCCGCGGGCGGGATGCCCTCCAGCAGCAGCGCGAAGCCCCGCGCCCCGTGGCGGAACACCAGGTCATCCACCCGCAGCGCCCCGGCCAGCGCCTGCGCCATCTCCCGCAAAGGCGCGGCCGGCCCTGGCGCGGCCACCTGCACCAGCAGCAGCCCGAATCCCCGGCCGCGGCGCCGCGCCCGCTGGAACCGCTCCGCCCCGAGCGCCGCCAGATGGCGGGAGGCCAGCGCGCCCGTCACCTCGTCCCGCTCCAGCGCCCTCTCCGCCATCGCCTCGCGCCGGTAGGTCAACAGGTCGAAGAGGTCGCCCAGCCGCCGCCGCGCCCCGGCGTCGCCCCGCGTCTCGAAGTACCGGAAATAGCCGGCCAGCAGCGCGCCATAGACAAGCGCCGCCCCCATCTTCGCCGCCCAGCCGCCCAGGAGCGCAGCCGGCGGCACCCCCGCCACCATCCGCAGCACCCCGAAGAAGGCCAGCTGGTCGAAGGTCAGCACCACCGCCAGGCAGAAGATGACCCGCGCAGCGTGCTGCCGCCCGAACAGGGAAGCCGTGCCCTCGTAGAGCAGCACGACCATGAGGCTGTCCACGAAGAGCAGAAGCGTGCCCCAGATCATCAGCACGCCCATCTGATCGACGAAGCCCAGGTCCGGCGCCATCGCGCCCAGCGCCACGGGCGCGTGAAAGCGCAGGATCAGGCAGCTTGCGACGACGAGCAGGTTGCCGATCAGCAGCCCGTACACGGGCTGCCGCACCGTCTCCGCGTCCTCCTTCACGTAGAGCAGCAGCACCATCGCCAGCTTGCCGGAGAACAGCACCACGGAGCCGGGCGAGATCAGCCCGAAGGGCAGCTCGATGAAGAACACCGCCGCCAGATAGGTCTCCAGGAAGTGCATAACCCCGAGCGCGCAGACGAAGACGCCCGTGCCAAGCGCCCCCCGCGCGCGGAACAGCACCGCCATGACGCCGAAATACAGGACGGCCTGCAGCAGCAGCAGCGAAACACCGCTCACCGTCCGTAAGCCCCGCGCGAGGGTATCATACGCCCATCCCGTCCTGCCCCTCGCAGGATGGGGGAATGTCGTTAAAGATCAACCTTCGGTTGTCTTTATGAAGCAGAACGCACTTTCTTTAGGGCGCCCGGATGTAAGGCCAGCCTCCCAGCCACCGCACCCCGCCCAGGTCCGGCACCCCGGCCGCCAGCATCGCCAAGCGGTCGAAGCCCATCGCAATTCCCGCTACCGGCGGCATGCCCTGGCGCAGCGCCGCCAGGAAGTCCTCGTCCACGCCCCAGGCGGCGCCGTACAGCGCCTCCCGCTCCGCGACGTCCCGGGCAAACCGCACGGCCTGCTCCTCCGGGTCCAGCAACTCGTCGAAAGCGTTGCCCAGCTCCAGCCCCGCCGCGAAGACCTCGAAGCGCAGCGCGGCCCGCGGGTCGGCCGGATTCCGCCGCGCCAGCGCCGCCTGCGGCGCCGGCCAGTGCGTCAGGAAGGTTCCGCGCTCCCGCCCGAGGGCCGGCTCCACATGCTCCAGCATCAGCCGGAAGAACAGGTCCTCCCATCCCAGCCCTTCCGGCACGGAAAGCCCCGCCGCCCGCGCCGATGCGGCCAGCGCGGCCGCATCCCCCTCCGCCGTCTCAGGATCGACGGACGCCAGCACATCCACCCCCACCCGCGCGAAGGCCTCCGCCACCGTCACCCGCTCGAAAGGTAGGGAAAGGTCGGTCTCCACCCCCGCATGGGTCACGCGGGCTGGCAGCACGGCGCGCAGATACGCCTCCACCGCGTCCATAAGCCCCTCCAGCCCGGCGCCGAGGAGATAGACCTCCAGCATCGTGAACTCCGGCGCGTGGCGGGGCGAGACCTCACCGTTCCGCCACACCCGCGCCAGCTCGAAGCAACTGCCCGCGCCCCCTACCAGCAGCCGCTTGATGGACAGCTCCGGCGAGGTGCGGAGCCACAGCTCCCGCCCCTCCCCGCGCCCGAGATGCGGCTCGAATCGGCTGCGGAATCCGTGCAGGTGCACCTCCATCCCCGGCACGGGCACGAGGCAGGGCGTCTCCACCTCCGCGCAGCCCCGCGCCTCCCAGAAGCCGCGCGTTTCACGCACCAGTGCCGCCCGCCGCCGCAGCGCTGGCAGCCGCGCCGCCAGGGCCTCCGGATGCCATGGGGGAAGAGGGTCATGCGCCACGCTCGGGCCTCCGTTCCGCAAGGCGTCCCGTGACACAACCGCCCGCTCCGGGCTACCAGCCCCGGCCATGCCCGACGGCTTCCCCCTGAACCACCCCCTGCGCGACATCCCGGCCCGCCCCTTGCGCGACGCCGACGCCCTCGCCACGGCCGGCCTCGTCCCGCCCGAGACCCTGCCGGAGCTGCGCCGGGTCGCGGCGCGCTACGCCGTCTCCGTCACCCCCGCCATGGCCGCGCTGATCGACCCGGCCGACCCGGCCGACCCCATCGCCGCCCAGTACATCCCCACCCCGGCCGAGCTGGAGACCTCCCCGCTCGAGCTGGAGGACCCGATTGCCGACCACCCCCACTCCCCGGTGAAGGGCGTGGTCCACCGCTACCCCGACCGCGCGTTGCTGAAGCCCCTGCTGGCCTGCCCGGTCTATTGCCGCTTCTGCTTCCGCCGCGAACAGGTCGGCCCCTCCGGCGGCGTGCTGAGCGAGGCGGAGCTGGACGCGGCCCTGGACTGGTTCGCCGCCCACCCGCAGGTGAAGGAAGCCATCCTCACGGGCGGCGACCCGCTGATGCTCTCACCCCGCCGGCTGGGCCACATTGTCCGCCGCCTCTCGGCCATGCCGCATATCGGCATCATCCGCCTGCACACCCGCGTTCCCGTGGCCGACCCCGCGCGCGTGAACGAGGCATTGGCCGAGGCGCTGGACACGGAAACCGCCCTCTTCCTCTGCCTCCATGCGAACCACGCGCGCGAGTTCACCGGGGAAGCCCGCGCCGCCCTGCGCCGCCTGTCCCGCGCAGGTGTCGCGCTGCTCGGCCAGGCCGTGCTGCTGCGCGGAGTGAACGACACGGCGGAGAGCCTGGAAGCCCTGCTCCGCACCATGCTGGAGCACCGGGTGAAGCCCTACTACCTGCACCAGCTGGACCGCGCCCCGGGCACCGCCCGCTTCGAGGTGCCGATCGCCGAGGGCCGCGCCCTGCTGCAATCCCTCCGTGGCCGCGTCACCGGCCTCGCCTGGCCCACCTACGCGCTGGACCTGCCGCAGGGCCAGGGCAAGGCGCCCATCGGGCCGGACTTCGCGGAGCGTGTGGAGGGCGGCTGGAAGGTTCGCGGCCCGCTCGGCGGAGGCCACTTCCAGGCGGACGGGGCGGACTGAAACACCGCCGAAGCCCCTGGCCAGGCCGCGCTTCGGGCAAGCCCGGCAGGGCGGCTCACCGAGGAACCGGCCCGCGGCCATCCGGCGTCAGGGAACGGTGTAGTCCGAGCACTCGGGCAGGGCCGTGTCGGGGCGGTAGGCGGCAGCCGCGGCATTGAAGCGGAAGCGGCGCGTGAAGCTGCACGCCGGGTCGCGGTGCCGCACCAGATCACCCGGCCTGAGCGGCGGCATTCGCGTCGAATCCGCGGACCGCGAGACTCCGCGCGGAAAGGTCCATGCCTCGGTCGTGTAGGTCAGGATCGGGAGGCTCGCCGCGGCGCCGGGTGCCAGCCCGATCCGGGCGGAGAAGCCGTATTCGTCGTGGCAAGCGCCCCGGCGCCTTTGCATGTCTCTCTCGCTGAAGCAGGCCCTGATCATCAGGGAGCCCTGCAGCGGCACGCTCAGCGAAGGCTCGGCGGCCACAGTCCCGTCGGATGACACGTGGAAGATGCGAAGCTCCGTCGCGCTTCCGCCGCCACCGGAATAGGAGGTGCCCGTCCGGACCTGGACCCCGGCCAGGAAGCCACCGTCCCTCAACGTCACCAGGGCGGGCCAGACCGCGTACGACTCCTCGGTCGAAGGCTCCTCCGCCGGCGGAGGCGGCGCTGCCCTCACGGCACCACCGGCGGAAACCACTGGCCGCACGGCGCCGCCTTCGTCGGGCTCGTCCAGGAGGACGCACCAGCGCCGGTTGCGCGTGCAAGACCCGGCCTGGCCGGCGCCGCGCGGGACCAAAGGGAGAAGTTGGTCACCTCCGTGGCCACCAGTCGCGGCCGCGGCCTGCCCTCCGGCAACGACTTCAGCCGCCAGCAGCGCGAGGACGAGAACGCCGGGCATCATCAGATTCATCCTTCCCGACTACCGCCTCCGGGGCGCGTCGGCCAACCACCTCTCCCGGGAAACGGCTCTCCACCTCGCGCAGCGGTCCTGCCGGCCCCATTAGAGGTCCGGCCACGAAGAAGGCCCGGGCAGCAACGCCGCCCGGGCCTCCTCAGCGTACGAAACGATCAGCGCGACTTCTTGTACAGCTTCGTCGCGATCTCGAACATCTCCTCCGGCGCGTAGTCCGGCGTGAAGGCGGAGGGGACGCCGACCAGCTGGTGGATCTTGCCGCCCTCGGGCATGCCGTCCACCACCGTCAGCTCGCCCGGCGGATCGGTCGGCAGCGCCTGCTCGCCTTCCCAGATGCCCGCGATCTCCTTGTAGTCGTTCGGGCTCCAGGTATAGAGCCGGCGGTGCGAGCCCTCCTGCAGGTACTTCTGGCACTCCGGAATCTTGTCCAGCGGGATATTCGGCGTCGGCAGGAACTTCTCCAGCTCCACGCCCGTGATCTTCTTCAGCGCCAGCGCGTAGGAATGCGCGTGCACGGAACCGCGGACGAGGAGGTAGCCGCAGACCTCGCGCCCCGTCGGATCGGACAGGGTCTCATAGACCCGCAGCTTGTGCAGCCGCGCGCCGCATTCCAGGTGGAAGTTGTGCAGCAGGTCCACCACCACGTTGCCCGTTGTCGTGATCATGTCGTTGTTCCACGACATGGAATTGCTGTTCACCGGCATCGCGCCGCCCGCGCCCGAGAGGAAGGAGGCGGCGGAGCGGATCTCCTTCATTGCCTCGAAGGGCGACATGGAGATGTCGCCGCCATCGCCCGCATCGGCGCCGGGCTTGTCGGGGCCATTGTTGAGCATGGCCACGCCGTTGCTCACCAGTTCCACATGGCCCAGCTCCTCCGCCGTGATGGAGGCGACGAGGCTGTAGAAGGGCCGGAGCTTGTCCTTGGAGCGGAAGTTGAAGCTCTGGAACATGTAGTTCCCGAGCGTGGACATCTCGCCGTACTTCCCGCCCAGAAGCTCCTGCAGGGCTGCCGCGGCGTTGGGATCCTGCTTCTTCGGCGGTGGCAGTTCGGCCTGCAGCTTGTCGACGCGCATAAACATAGGTTTGCCTCCAACGGACGCGGTTGCGTTGGAGAACGGTGAAGACTGTCATGGGTTATCGGCCTGACGAACCCGTGTTCGATCGTTTCGATGAAAACTGCGGACCCTTCCCCTCGCCCCGCCGCCCGGTCCAGAATTTGCGTGCGAGCGGCGCCCGCGAAGGAGGCGCCGCCGGGGAGACTTCCATGACAGCACTCACCCGCCGCGCCCTCGCGGCGACCAGCCTCGCCGCGCTCGCAGCCCCTCGCCTTGCCCGCGCCCAAGGGGGAGCCCAGGGAAGCACCCAAGGCAGCTTTCCCAGCCGCCCCGTCACCATGGTCATCCCCTTCGCGCCGGGCGGCCCCACCGACATCGTCGGCCGCCTTCTGGCGGAGGCGATGGCGAAGGACATGGGCCAGCCCGTGGTGGTGGAGAACAGCACCGGCGCCGGCGGTACCATAGGCGCCCAGCGCGTCGCCACGGCCCGGCCGGACGGCTACACGGTGCTGCTGCACCACATCGGCATGGGGGTGATCCCCACCATGTACCGCCGCCTGGCCTACGACCCCGTCAACGGCTTCGAGCCGCTGGGCCTCGTCACCGAGGTGCCGATGACGCTGGTGACGCGGAAGGACATGCCCGCGAACAACCTGGCGGAACTCGTGGCCTACATGAAAAGCCAGGGCGACCGCTTCAACCTGGCCGATGCCGGTATCGGCTCCTCATCAGCCCTCTGCGGCGCCCTCTTTGCCAATGCCATCGGCGCCCGGCCCACCATCATCCCCTTCCGCGGCACCGGCCCGGCCATGCAGGAGATCCTCGGCGGCCGGGTGGACCTGCTCTGCGACCAAACCACCCAGACCACGGAATATATCCGCGGCGGCAACGTGAAGGTCTTCGCCACGCCGTCCCGTACCCGCATCGCCACCCTGCCGGAGATTCCCACCACGGCCGAGGGCGGGCTTCCGGACTTCGTGGTCACAGTCTGGCACGGCCTCTATGCGCCGAAGGGCACCCCCGCCCCGGTCTGCGCCCGGCTCACCGCCTCCCTCCAGGCCGCGCTGCGCGATCCCCGCATCGTCCAGCGCTTCAGCGAGATTGGCACCGCCCCCGTCTCCCAGGCCGATGCCACGCCCGAGGCGCATCAGCGCTTCTGGACGGCCGACATCGCCAAGTGGAAACCCGTGATCGAGGCGACCAGCGCCTATGCGGACTGATCCGGCCGGGCGTCATCCCCAGGGAGGACGCCCCGGCGACACAGCTTGCCAACAGGGTTATCCACAAGCCGGCCCGGAGATCATTTGGGACTTTTCATATACTTACGGGGCGGCACGACGGCCGCCCCACAGCTTTTCCCACTAAATGCGCTCTCGAAACCGTGAGTAATGTCGCGGTGCCCAATCGCGGCGTTCCCGCGGATCCCAGCCGGCCCGCGCGAAGGGCCGGCAACCCCGCCAGAATGTTGCCAAGCCCAGGGCCCGCGTGTAGAGCCCGCGGCCTGATCCTTCCCTTCCGCGGCGCCACCCCCGCGCTGCCCCAGACGACGAACAGGACGCCCCCAATGGCGAAGATGCAGGCCAATCAGATGCGCGCCGGCATGGTCATCGAGTTCGAGGGCCAGCGCTACACGATCCTGAAGCAGAACATCATGATCCCCGGCAAGGGCGCCGCGGTGATCCAGGTGGACATGCGCAACATCAAGACCGGGGCGAAGAAGGACCAGCGCTGGCGCACGGCCGACACTGTCGAGCGCCTGACGACCGAGGACAAGGAGTTCACCTACTCCTACGCCGAGGGCGACAACATCGTCTTGATGGACCCCGAGACCTTCGAGCAGACCACCGTCTCCAAGGACATCCTCGGCGACCGCCTTCCCTTCCTCGTCGAGAACATGACGGTCAACGTCCGCCTCATCGAGGGCGAGCCCGTCTCCATGGACCTGCCGGACACGGTGGTGCTGGAGATCGTGGAGGCCGACCCCGTCGTGAAGGGCCAGACAGCCTCCTCCTCCTACAAGCCCGCCGTCCTCTCCAACGGCGTGAAGACGATGGTTCCGCCCTTCATCACCGCCGGCGAGAAGATCGTCGTCCGCACCGAGGACGCCTCCTACCTCGAGCGCGCCAAGGGCTGATCTGGTGTCCGGCGCACAACCCTCCGCACGACTCTCCCCCGCGCTGACCGTCGTGGTGAACGCTGCCCGCAAGGCCGGGCGGCGCCTGCTGCGCGACTTCGGCGAGGTGGAGAACCTCCAGGTCAGCAGCAAGGGCCCCGGCGACTTCGTCTCCCAGGCCGACCTGCGGTCCGAGGAGACGCTGCGCGAGGAGCTGCGCCGCGCCCGCCCCGGCTTTGCCTTCCTCATGGAGGAGTCAGGCGAGAGCGGCGGGGATGACTGGGAGTGGCGCTGGGTCGTCGATCCGCTCGACGGCACCACGAACTTCCTGCACGGCATCCCGCAGTGGTGCATCTCGGTCGGCATTGAGAAGCGCACCGCTGACAAGACCTCGGAGATCATGGCGGGCGTCATCTACAACCCCGCCTCCGACGAGCTGTTCTGGGCGGAGAAGGGCCGCGGCGCCTTCCTGAACGACCGGCGCCTCCGCGTTTCCGGCCGGCGCGACCTGAACGCCGCCCTCTTCGCCACCGGCATCCCCTTCGCGAAGGTGCCGCACCGCGCGGAGTTCTCCACCACCCTCGCCCGCCTCATGCCCCACGTCGCGGGCATCCGCCGCTTCGGCTCCGCCGCGCTCGACCTCGCCTGGACCGCCGCCGGCCGCTACGAGGGCTACTGGGAGCTGGGCCTGAAGCCCTGGGACTGCGCGGCCGGCATCATCATGGTGAAGGAGGCCGGCGGTTACGTGACCGGCCCCGGCGAGGAAGACCCCTACGCCACCGGCAACATCGTCGCCGGCAACCCCTTCCTGCACGCCAGGCTGCGGGAAGCGGTGGTCGAGGGCATCGGCTACGTCGCCGAGCGCCGTGGCGCGGCGGCCGGCGACGCAAACCCTGCTGCCTGATCCCGCGGGTTGAACCGCTCTGCCCTTCCGGTGATCCTGCCCTTGCCGGGCAGGGCGTGAGATGAGCGATTCCCACGAGCACGACGTCGAGCTGATCGGCCGCATCGAGGCGGTTCCGATGATCCTGGACGTCGTGTGCCGGACCACGGGCATGGGCTTCGCCGCTGTGGCCCGTGTCACGGAGGACCGCTGGATCGCCTGCCAGGTCCTCGACCGCATCGCCTTCGGCCTGGCGCCCGGCGACGAGCTGCAGATCGAGTCCACGATCTGCAACGAGATCCGCGAAAGCCGGGAACCCGTGGTGATCGACCACGTGGCGGAGGACGCCGCCTTCTGCGGCCACCACACCCCGGCGAGATACGGCTTCCAGAGCTACATCTCCGTCCCCATCACCCTGCGGGACGGCCGGTTCTTCGGCACGCTCTGCGCCATCGACCCGCACCCCGCGCGGGTGAACAACCCCGAGACGATCGGGATGTTCCGCCTCTTCGCCGAGCTGATCGGCACCCACATCGCGAACGAGGAGGCGCTGCGCGAAGCCCAGGCCGAGCTGACAAGCCAGCGCACCCTCTCCCAGCTGCGGGAGGAGTTCATCGCCGTCCTCGGGCACGACCTTCGCAACCCCGTCGCCTCCATTGCCTCCGGCGTACGGCTGCTCCGCCACAGCGTCACGGACGAAGGTGGCCTCCGCATCCTCGGCCTCATGCAGGGCAGCGTCGCGCGCATGAGCGCCCTCGTCGGCAACCTGATGGATTTCGCCCGCGCCCGCCTGGGCGACGGCCTGAGCATCGAGGCCGCCCCGGCCCAGTCCATCCGGCCGGCGGTGGAGCAGGCGATCGCGGAGCTGCGCTCCGTCCATCCCGACCGGGACATCGAATCCGACCTCGACCTGGACCTGCCGGTCGTGGCCGACCACGCCCGCATCGCCCAGCTTCTTTCCAACCTGCTGAGCAACGCCATCGCCCATGGCGCCCCCGAAGGCCCGGTCCGCGTCGGCGCCACGGCGAAGGACGGCCGGCTGGCGCTCTGGGTCGCGAATGCCGGCGCGCCGATCCCACCGGAGGTCCGGGCCGCCCTGTTCCTCCCTTTCGCCCGCGGCACGCCGGGCCGTGCCGGCCTGGCCTCGCAAGGGCTGGGGCTGGGGCTCTACATCGCCGGCCAGATCGCCGAGGCCCATGGCGGCCATATCGAGGTCGCCTCGGACGAGACCGAAACCCGCTTCACCCTCCACATCCCGGCCTGACGCCACATCGCTTCAAGCCCGTGCCGTCCTGGGCTACCCTGCCGGCGTGATCGCCCCCGCCCTGCGCCGGGCCGCCCTTGCCGCGGCCCTGGCCCTTCTCCCCCTCGTCGGAACGGCCATGGCCCAGCCGGCCATGTCCGAACCACCCTCCTTCCCGCCCGCCGAGGGCGCGGAGGACGAGCCGGGCGACCCCGCCGCATCCGCGCCCAACCCCGCCAACCTCTCCGCCCGCCCCCGCCCGTCCGAGCCGATGGAGGTGGCGAACCTCACCCTCGCGCCGGACCTCGCCCGCCGCCACGCGGGCGGCTGGCGCCTCTCCGGCCGCGCCGGAGGGGGTGAGCCGGACCACGGCGCCCGCTTGTCGATCGAGACGATCGGCCGCTACCTCGCCAATCAGAGCACCGGCCGCGTGACCGTGGTCGCCCAGGTGAGTGGCCCGGCCGACGACCCGTCCGTCGCCCGCCGCACCAGCCTCGCCCGCGCCATCGCGATCAAGGCCTCCCTCCTTCGCGGCGGCCTGGCGCCCACGCGGATCGACCTCCGCCCGCTCGGCGTCACGCCCGAAGGGCTGGACGTCATCGACATCCTCGCCCCACCCGCCCCCCGCCCGAAGGAGGCGGCCGCCGCTCCCGCCACGGGGCCCGCGCCATCGCCACGCCCCAACCCCGCCCCGAGAGGCGGCTGAGCGCCATGACGAACCCCACCCGCTATCTGCTGCGCATGGTGCTCTTCCTCGTGGTGGTGGCGCTGGTGGCCGCCCTGCTCTTCGGGGAGTTGCGGCACGCCTTCGCCGTGAACCCCGTGCTGAACGCCCTCATCCTGGCGGTGCTGCTCCTCGGCACGGGCTGGTGCATCCGGCAGGTCCTCCTCCTCAAGCACGAGGTGGACTGGCTGAACGCCTTCCGGTCCACGAAGCCGGGCGCGCCCGCCGCCGCGCCGCCGCGCCTCCTCGCCCCCATGGCCTCCATGCTGGCCAGCCGCCGGCCCGACCGGCTGATGCTCTCCACCGGCGCCATGCGCAGCGTGCTGGACGGCATCGCCTCCCGTCTGGACGAGCAGCGGGAGCTCTCACGCTACATGACGGGGCTGCTGATCTTTCTCGGCCTGCTCGGCACCTTCTGGGGCCTGATCCTCACCATCGGCTCCGTCTCCGACGTGATCCAGAACATGTCTGTGGGCAGCGGCGACGTGACCACCCTGTTCAATCAGCTGAAGTCCGGCCTTGCCCAGCCGCTCCAGGGCATGGGCGTCGCCTTCTCCTCCTCCATGCTCGGCCTCGCCAGCGCGCTGGTGCTCGGCTTCCTCGACCTCACCGCCGGCCAGGCCCAGACCCGCTTCTACAACGAACTGGAGGAGTGGCTGGCCGGCGTCACCCGCCTCTCCTCCGGCGTGCTCGGCGATTCGGGCGCGGAGGGCGGCTCCGTCCCCGCCTATGTCCAGGCCCTGCTGGAGCAGACCGCCGAGAACCTGGAAGGCCTGCAGCGCATCCTGGTCCGGGGCGAGGAGCGCAGCGCCGGCGCCGGCCGCGCCCTCGAAACCCTCGCCGAGCGCCTGACCGTGCTCACCGACCAGATGCGCGCCGGCCAGGTGCTGATGCAGCGCGTGGCGGAGGCACAGTCCGGCCTCGCCCCCGTCCTGCAGCGCCTCGCGGACACCGGCGAGCACGACGCCGCCTCCCGCAACCACCTCCGCAACGTGGAGCTCTACCTCGCCCGCCTGCTGGAGGAATCGGCCCAGGGCCGCGCCCAGTCCACGCAGGAGCTGCGCTCGGAGATCAAGGTCCTGGCCCGCACCATCGCGGCCATGGCCGAGGCCCCGCCCCAGCCGTGAACGGGGCGCGCGACCCATGGCCCTAGGCAACGCCCGCCGCAACCGGGGCGAAGGCCTCAACGCCTGGCCGGGCTACGTGGACGCCCTGGCCACGCTGCTCATCATCATCATCTTCGTCCTGCTCGTCTTCGTCCTCGCCCAGGGCTTCCTCTCCGTCGCCCTCTCCTCGCGCGACCGCGCGCTGGACCGGCTGAACCGCCAGGTGGCCGAGCTCGCCGAGCTCCTCTCGCTCGAGCGCGGCGGGGCGGAGGAGCTGCGCGCCGCCCTCGGCCGCGCGCAGGAGGAAGCCCGCGCCACCCTGGCCGACCGCGATGCCGCCCGCCGCGACCTCGCCGCCCTGCAGGGAGAGGCCGCCCGCACCACCTCCGCCCGCGATGCGGCGCGGGAGGAGCGGGACCGGCTCGCGGCCCGGCTGGCCGATGCGGAGCTGGCCGCCTCCGGCAATGCCCAGCGCATCGCCAGCCTCGAATCCCGCCTCGCCGAGGCCCTTTCCGGCGCTGAGGCCGCGGGCGCCGACACCGCCCGCACCGTGCGCGGCCTGACCGAGACCCGCCGCGCCCTCGCCACCGAGCAGGCGGCCCGCCAGGGCGCCGAGCGGAGCCTCGCCGAGACGCGCACCGCGCTGGAAGCCGCCCGCCGCGACCTCGCCGCGATCCGGGCCGAGGCCGAGCGCCTGGGCCAGCAGGGCACGGCGGACCGCGCGACCATCGAGGCGCGGCTGGCCGACATCGCACGGCTGAGCGAGCAGCTCCGCGCCCTCACGGCCCTGCGGGACCAGGCCGAGAAGGAGGCGCGGGACGCCCTGGCCCGCGCCGGCGAGGAGGAGCGCCGCCGCCGCACCGCCGAGACCGCCACCGCCGAGGCAGCCCGTGCCCGCCAGGCGGCCGAGGCCAGCGCAGCCGAAGCCGCCCGCGCGCAGCAGGCCGCCGAGGCCCGCGCGACGGCCGCCGCCACCGCCCGCGGCACCGCCGAGACCGCCCTGGCCGAGGCGGCCCGCGGCCGAACCGCCGCCGAGGCTCTCCTCGCCGAGGCCACACGCAGCGCCCGCACGGAGGGCGAGGCCCGCCGCGCCGCTGAGACCCAGGCCGGGGAATACGCCCGCCTCGCCGAGAGCGCCCGCGCCCAGGCCGCCCTCCTCAACCAGCAGCTGGACGCCCTGCGCGCCGAGCTGCGCCGCGTCGCCTCGGCGCTGGACGCGCAGGAGGCCCAGGACCGGGAAAAGGACACCCAGATCGCCGCCCTAGGCCAGCGCCTGAACGCCGCCCTCGCCGCCCGGGTGGAGGAACTGCAGCGCTACCGCTCCGACTTCTTCGGCCGCCTGCGCGACGTGCTGGGCGACCGCCCGGAGATCCGCATCGCCGGGGACCGCTTCGTCTTCCAGTCGGAGGTCCTCTTCCCCATCGGCAGCGCGGAGCTGTCCGACACGGGCCGGGAGCAGATCGCCAATGTCACCCGCCTGCTGCTGGACATCGCCGGCCACATCCCGGAGGGCACGAACTGGGTGCTGCGCGTGGACGGCCACGCCGACAACTCCCCCGTCCGCCCCGGCGCCCGCTACGCCAGCAACTGGGAGCTCTCCTCCGCCCGCGCCATCGCGGTCGCCCAGCTGATGATCCAGAACGGCCTTCCGGCGAACCGCGTGGCCGCCACCGCCTTCGGCGAGTTCCAGCCGCTCGACACCGCGGACACCCCTGCCGCCCGCGCCCGCAACCGCCGGATCGAGCTGCGCCTCACGGATCGCTGACCCGGCCGCGCTTGAAAGCCGCCCCCACCATCGACAGGTGCGAGAAGGGAGGACCCGTCGTGGACAAAGACCAGCTCGCAGCCATTGCCGTCGCGAACGCCGAGGAGGTGGAGCGCGCCAAGCAGGCCGCACGCCCGGCCGAATCCGGCTGGACCGACACCCTCCTCCAGTTGGACAGTGCCAGCCAGGCCGTGGAACTGGCGGCCCGTGCCGGCGGCCTGATCTGGGACGGCGTCTGCGCTGTCGGCAAGGGCGTCGGCGCGGCCTGCGAGGCCGTGGACAGCGTTATCCCGAAACTCGACTGACTCGCCGGGGGTCCCGCCCGCTTCCTTAGAGGATCACCGCCTCGAAGGGCGGCAGCAGGTCCGGCGCCTCGAACTCCAGCACCCAGAGGTCCGGGTCGCGCTTCACCTGCCGCGCGACGTAGGCGTCCACCGCCTCGTCATCCACCGGCGCCGCCCCGGTGCCCCGCACCCAGGCCGGGCGCCCCTGGGCGTCCCGCGTCTGGGCCAGGGCCACCAGCCCCTCCCGCCCGCGCAGCACCACCAGGATCCCGCCGCTGTCCGGATCGCCCTTCCGCAGCACCGCCCCGGGCCGCCCGGCGGCGTCCCCCATCCGCAGCGCCATCGAGGCCCAGAGCCCCGCCTTCACCCGTGCTTCCATGCCCCGCCTCTTCCCACCCCGTGCCGCTCCATGGAAGGGGCTTGATGCCCGCCCGCCGTCGCGCCATTCACGGGCCAGCGATCCGCCGCCTCCTCTTCCGTGAGATGCCCGCATGGCCAACCCGCCGCGCATGACCGACGCCCAACGCGCCTACGAGGCCCGCCGCGCCGCCAAGGCCGGCCTGTCACTCGAGAAGTGGCTCGCCGCGAAGGAAAAGGACCGGGAGGAGGAGCGCCGCGTGGCGGCCGGGGCCGCCGCCGCCCGCGCCGCGGCCGTCGAGCCCGCGAAGAAGCCCAACCTTTTCCGCCGCCTGCTGGACCGCGCCCAGCAGCCCCTGAAGGGCTCCTGACCGCCGCTCCCCTGGCGGAGGTGACGGCGGCTCACGCCGACTGGTCCGCCCACCCCGCCAAGCGCTGGATCAGCATCGCCCGCAAGCGCCGCGGCGCCTGGCTCGCGGAGGCTCCGGCCCCGGTCGGCGACCCCGCCGCCCGCACCGCCGCCCTGATGGCGGAGGGCCCGCCCCTCGCCCTCGGCCTGGACCTCCCCCTCGGCCTTCCCCGTGCCTGGGCCGCCGTACGGCCGGAGCCGGGCTTCCCCGCCTTCCTCCGCGCCCTGCCGCCCGGCTTCCTGCAGGTCAGCGACACGCTGGAGACGGTCGGCCCCGATCGCCCATTCTATCCGCGCGTCGGCCTACGCGGCATGACCCGCGCCGCCCACGCCGCCGCCCTGGGCCTCGCCGGCGCTGGGCATCTCTCCCGCCTCTGCGACCGCGCCACCTCGGAGCGCCCGGCCGGCGCCCCGCTGTTCTGGACCCTCGGCGCCAACCAGACCGGGAAGGCCGCCATCGCCGCTTGGCGCGACTGGATCGCCCTCGCCCTGATGGAGGGCGCTTCCTATCGCCTCTGGCCCTTCGAAGGTGGCCTCCACGCCCTCCTCGCCCCGGGCACCGCCACCCTGGCAGAAACCTACCCGGCCGAGGCCATGCGCCACCTCGGCGTCCGTCTTTCCGGCAGCAAGCGCTCCCGGCCCGCCCGGCTGGCCGCGGCCCCTGCCCTGCGCGCGGCGATGGCACGCCAGGGCGTCACTCCCAGCCCCGCGCTGGAAGCGGCCCTCGCCTCCGGCTTCGGCGACGACACGGCGGGGGAGGACCGGTTCGACAGCCTCCTCGGCCTCCTCTGCGTGATCGCGGTGCTGGACGGTGACCGGCCGGACTTCATCCCCGACGATCCCTGGATCCGCACCTGGGAGGGCTGGGTGCTCGGGCAGACCGCATTGCCCTCTCCCCTTCCCGGCGCCGCCACCCCATATTCGGTCCACGACGAAACGCGGCGGGCACCATGAGGCAGGCCGCCACGGGAGGACACGAAGTCACCCCGCCCCTGCCATAATCCCGCGCCACTTCGCCGCCAGGATCGCAGCATCAAGGAAGCCCCGGAGGGCTGGTCGGATGAACAGGTTTCGCACTCTCGCCCTCGCCGGCGTCGCGGCAGCCGCGCTGACGGCCACTGCCGCCCCGGCCCAGGCCCAGGGCTGGCACCGTCACCACCACGGTGGTGGCGGCGCCGTCGCCGGTGCCATCGTGGGCGGCCTCGCCCTCGGGGCCATCGCGGGCGCCGCCCTGGCCCCGCCGGCCTACTACGCGCCGCGCGCCTACTACGCACCGCCGCCGGTGGTCTACGCACCCCCGCCGCCGGTCTATTACGCGCCGCCCCCGCCGGCCTACTACTACCCGCCCCGCGTGGGCTACGGCTGGTAGGCCCGGGAGCGGATTCCGAGAGAAGGGCCGGACGGGTCGCCCCGTCCGGCCTTTTTCATGCCCGGCGCTCAGCCCGCCGGAACGTACTGCCCCGAAGCCTCGGCCGCCTTCCGCGCCAGCCCCACCAGCAGATCCAGCGTCGGCGTCTCCACCCCCGCCATGCGGGCCAGGGCCAGGGGCTGCACCAGCATCGCCTCCATCTCCACCGTCTTGCCCGCTTCCATGTCCTGCAGGATGGAAGGCTTGTGCGCGACCGGCTCGGAGCCCTTCACCCGCGCATCGGCGTCGAAGTCGAGCGGCAGGCCCAGGCCGCGCGCGATGGTCCCCGCCTCCTCCAGAGCCCGCACCGCGGCGGCCCGCAGCGCCGGTTCCGCCAGCGTCGGCCCGATCCCCTGCCGGGAGAGAAGGCAGAGCGGCCCGAAGGAGATGTTGGAGACGAGCTTCATCCACACCTCCCGCCGGATGTCCGGCACCACCGGGCTCGACAGCCCGCCCCCGGCCGAGAGCGCGGCGGAGAGCGCCTTCGCCCGCTCGCTGACGCTGCCGTCGAGCTCGCCCAGGATCACCTTGCCCTTCGCGTTCTCCACGTGAACGTGGCCGGGCTCCCTCACCGTGCAGGCGGAATAGACCACCCCGCCGATCGTCCGCTCCACCCCCACGGCCGCGCGAACCGCGCCGCCCGGGTCCAGCGCAGGCAGCGCGCGACCGTCCAGCGCCCCGCCATGCCGGTCGAAGTACCACCAGGGGATGCCGTTCATCACGAAGGCGACCGCCGTCTGCGGCCCCAGCAGCGGGGCGATCGCGGCGGCGACGCCCGGCAGCTGGTATCCCTTCACCGTCACCACCACCGCGTCCTGCGGCCCGAGCGCGGCGGGATCGTCGCTGGCGTCGGGCCGCACCGTGAAGGTCGCGTCCGGCGCCTCCACCGTCAGCCCCTTCTCCCGGATGGCTGAAAGGGCGGCACCCCGCGCCACCACGCTCACCTCCGCCCCGCCGCGCGCCAAGCGCCCGGCCAGGTGCCCGCCGATCGCCCCGGCCCCGAAAACGCAGACCCTCATGCCAAAATCTCCAGCGCCGCGCGCGAGAGGGCCTGCACGCCCATGGCGATGCAGCCCTCGTCCGGCTGATACCCGGCATTGTGCAGCTTGTCCGCCCGCCCCGGCGCGCCGGAGCCGATCCGCAGATGGGCGGAGGGCACGATCCGCGCGAACTCCGCGAAGTCCTCGCTCCCCATGCTCGGTACCCCGGCCTTGGGCGCCTCGCCCAGCTGGGCGGAGACGGCGGCCAGCACCCGGTCCAGCACGGAGTCGTCGTTCACCAGCGGCGGCACCAGCCGGCGGTAGTCCAGGGCGCACTCCACCCGGAACCCCGCCTCAAGGCCCGCGCAGAGCCGCCGGATCGCCGCCTCCGCCAGTTCCCGCGTCCCATCGTCCAGCGTGCGGACGGTCCCCTTGAGGTGAACCCGCTCGGGGATGATGTTGTAGGTGGTGCCGCCCTGGAACATGCCGATCGTCACCACGGCCGGGTGCAGCGGGTTCACCTCCCGGCTCACCACGGTCTGCACCTGCGAGACGAAGTTGGACGCCGCGACGATCGGGTCCACCGCCGCATCCGGATGCGCCGCGTGGCCGGATTTCCCGCGCACCACCAGGTCGAACCGGTCCGAGGCCGCGAGGCAGGACCCGCGCGCGAAGCCCGTCTCCCCCACCGGCATGTCCGGGTGGTTGTGGAAGCCGAGCGCCAGGTCGATCCCCTCCGCCGCCCCGTCCGCGATCATGGCGGCGGCACCGCCGAGCACCTCCTCCGCCGGCTGGAACACCAGTGCCACCCGCCCGGCCAGCATCGGCGCCATTCCCTTCAGCACCTCCGCCACGCCGAGCAGGGTCACCGTGTGGATGTCGTGCCCGCAGGCATGCATCTTCCCGTCCACCGTGCTGGCGAAGGGCAGGCCCGTCTCCTCGTGGATCGGCAGCGCGTCCATGTCTGCTCGGATAGCGAGCGTCGGCCCGGGCCGCCCGCCCTCGATTATTCCCACCACGCCGGTCTTCCCCAGCCCCGTGCGGTGCGGGATCCCCAGCCGCGCCAGCTCGGCCGTCACGATTCCCGCCGTCCGCACCTCCTCGAAGGCGAGTTCGGGGTGTGCATGGATGTCACGCCGGATCGCGGAGAGCGCCGGCAGCAGCGCCGCCGCCTCCTCCGCGATCCGGCGGCCCGGCTCATTGATTCCCGTAACCTGCGCGGCTGTCATGACATGGAATCTCGCAACGATGTTGCGCTGCATCGTAGGTGAAGAAGCATCCATGACAAGAAGCCCCTCAATCCAACGCTTGTGGCATCGCGCGCAGGCAAATAGGTTGCGCCACCTCTCTCTTTCGGGGGGAGCGTCAGGAATCACGGACGAGGCACGGAAGATGCCGGCCGCGGAGCCCATTTCGGGCTTCCGTGGGCGGCAGCATATCCACCCCTCATCCCCCGGCGCCCCTCCTGCTGGACGGTTTGTTTGAGGGACTTAGGGGTGGAGAGTTCATGAAGATCAGCGCCAAGGACCTTTGGGCAGGGGGCATTCTGATGTTCCTCGCCGCGGCAGGTCTGTTTATCAACGGCGGCTTCCTGGGCCTGGGCCTGGAGCAGCACACGCTCGGCACTGCGCGCCGCATGGGCCCCGGCTACATGCCGATGCTCGTCTTCTGGCTGCAGTTCGGCCTCGGCCTCATCGTCTTCCTCGTCGGCCTGACCGGCGGGCCCGACCCGCTGGAGCGCTGGACGAAGCTGGACTTCACCACCCTCGCCATCAGCGTCGCCGTTGGCGTCGTGATCTGGCGGGTGATGGAAGCGGTGGGCTACAACAACAACTACGTCCAGATCGGCGCCGCCTGCCTTGTGGCCCTGCTGATCCTGGCTATCTCGCCGGCCTGGCGGCCGCTGGGGCTGACCCTCGCTTCCTTCGCCGTCTTCGCTCTCGCGCTGGAGCCGCTGGGGCTGATCTGCGCGATCATCCTCCTCTGCATCATCTCCGCCATGGCCGACCGTGAGCACAACCCGATCAGCATCGCCGGGATGACGGTCTTCCTGTGCGTCCTCTGCTGGTTCGTCTTCATCAAGGAACTCGACATCCGGGTTCCGCTGTGGCCGACCATCTTCGGTTAAGCGCCAAGAAAGGAAGGGCCAGAACAAAACCATGGAACTGCTTCTCTCAAATCTGGCGCACGGGTTCGGCGTCGCCCTGACGCTGGACAACCTGCTCTTCGCGCTTCTCGGCGCGTTGATCGGGACGGCGATCGGCGTGCTGCCCGGCATCGGGCCGGTCGCCACCATCTCGCTGCTGCTGCCGATCACCTTCGGCCAGCCCGCCACCACCGCCATCATCATGCTCGCCGGCATCTACTACGGCGCGCAGTACGGCGGCTCCACCACCGCCATCCTGCTGAACCTGCCGGGCGAGGTCTCGTCGGTCGTCACGACCCTCGAGGGCTACAAGATGGCCCGCAACGGGCGCGCGGGCGCGGCGCTGACCATCGCGGCGGTCGGCTCCTTCTTCGCCGGCTCCGTCGCCACCGTCCTCGTCGCGGCCTCCGGCCCCCTGCTTACCCAGGTGGCGCTCTCCTTTGGCCCGGCGGACTACTTCTCGCTCATGCTGCTCGGCCTGATCATCTCCGCGGTGCTGGCCCAGGGCTCGATCCTGAAGTCCATCGCCATGGTGGTGCTCGGCGTCGCCCTCGGCCTCGTCGGCACGGACGTGCAGACCGGCCAGCAGCGCTTCACCTTCGGCGTGCCTGAGCTCTCCGACGGCCTGGGCTTCGTGTCCATCGCCATGGGCATCTTCGGCATCGGCGAGATCATCCTGAACCTGGAGCGCCCCGAGGCCCGCTCGGTCATGTCCGGCAAGGTCGGCAGCCTGTGGCTGACCGGGCATGAGTTCAAGCGCGCCGTCCCCTCCGTGCTGCGCGGCACGGTGGTCGGCTCCGTCCTGGGCATCCTGCCCGGCGGCGGCGCCTCCCTCGCCGCCTTCGGCTCCTACATGATGGAGCGGAAGATGAGCCGCTACCGTCATGAGTTCGGTAACGGCGCCATCGAGGGCGTGGCCGGTCCGGAGTCCGCGAACAACGCGGCCGCCCAGACCAGCTTCATCCCGCTGCTCACCCTCGGCATCCCGGCCAATGCCGTGATGGCGCTGATGGTCGGCGCGCTGATCATCCAGGGCATCCAGCCCGGCCCCCGCATGGTGGAGGCCCAGCCGGACCTGTTCTGGGGCCTGATCTGCTCCATGTGGATCGGCAACCTGATGCTGCTCGTCATCAACCTGCCGCTCATCGGCATGTGGGTGAAGCTGCTGCAGGTGCCCTACAAGTACCTCTACCCGTCGATCCTCGTGTTCTGCGCCATCGGCGTGTACTCGCTGAACAACTCGGTCTTCGACGTCTACCAGACCCTGTTCTTCGGCATCCTCGGCTACATCTTCTCCAAGCTCCGGATGGAGGCCGCCCCTCTCCTCATCGGCTTCGTGCTCGGCCCGATGATGGAGGAGCACCTGCGCCGCGCCATGCTGCTCTCCCGCGGCGATCCGATCGTCTTCGTGGAGCGCCCGATCAGCGCAACGCTTCTCGCCCTCGGCGCGATCGTCCTCGCCGCCATGCTCCTGCCCGGCCTGCGCGCCGGCAAGGACAAGGCCCTGGCGGAGTAACCCCGCGCGGTTCACGCCGCGGAACGAATGGGCCGCCCCGGGAAGCCGGGGCGGCCTTTTTCATGCCCGCACCGCACGGGCACGGCACCCTCGTCCTTTCGCCGGCCGCCGCGCGGCGCCAGAGTTCCCCCATGCATCTCCTCGAGATCGTCCTGGCCCTGCTGGCGGCCTGCATCGCCCTGGCCGTCCTGGCCCGGCGCACGCGGCTGCCCTATGCGGTGGTCCTCATCGTCGGCGGCATGGCCCTGGCCTTCGTCCCCGGCATCCCGCGGGTGGAGCTGGACCCCGAGCTGGCGCTGGCCGCCTTCCTCCCCCCCTTGCTCCAGGCCAGCGCCTGGCGCACGGACTGGGAGGAGTTCCGTGCCTCCCTCCGCCCCATCCTGCTGCTCGCCGTCGGCGCCGTCCTCTTCACCGCCGCCTGCGTGGCCCTCGTGGCGAAGCTCCTCCTGCCGGACCTGCCCTGGGCGGCCGCCATCGCCTTCGGCGCCGTCGTCGCGCCGCCCGATGCGGTTTCCGCCTCCGCCATCCTGCAGCGCCTGCACCTGCCCCGCCGCATCGTGACGGTGCTGGAGGGCGAGAGCCTGGTGAACGACGCCTCCGCCCTCGTCCTCTTCCGCCTAGCCGTCGGGGCGCTGGCCACCGCCAGCGTCAGCCCCGCCATCGCCGCCCTCACCTTCCTCGGCGTCGCCCTCGGCGGGCTCGCCGTCGGCTGGGCCGTGGCATGGGCCGCCTCACGCCTCCTGCCGCTGCTGGAGGACACGGCGCTGGAGGTCGCCGTCACCTTCCTCATCGCCTATGCGGCGTTCATGGCGGCGGAAGCCCTGCACGTGTCCGGCGTCATCGCCGTCGTCACCACCGGCATCATCGTCTCCGGCCGCCAGCGCGCCCTCCTCGCGCCCCAGACCCGGGTGCAAGCCCTGGCCACCTGGAGCTTTGTGGAGTTCACCCTCACCAGCCTCGTCTTCATCCTCGTCGGGCTGCAGCTCAACGGCATCCTGGAACGGCTGGAGAGGGAACCGGCCCTCATTGTTCTCCTCGCCGCCCTCGCAATCTCCCTCACCCTCGTCGTCTCGCGCCTGGCCTGGGTGATGCCCTTCGCCTACCTGCCGCGCCTCTTCCCTTCCCTGTCCCATGACCACGCCCTGCCCCGGCCGGCCCATGCCGCGATCATCGGCTGGGCCGGCATGCGCGGCGTCGTCTCCCTCGCCACCGCCCTCGCCCTGCCGCTGGAGGTGCCCCACCGCGACCTCCTCATCTTCCTCGCTTTCGTCGCCATCCTCGCGACCCTGGTGGTCCAGGGCACCACCCTCGAATGGCTCATCCTCCGCCTGGGCGTGATGGAACCCCGCAAGAACGGCATGGGCGCCCAGGAGGCCGCCGCCCGGCGCCTGATGGCCCACGCCGCCCTTGCCGAGGTGCAGGACCGCCTGGACAGCCCGCTCGACGGCGCCATCGCCCGCGATCTCGTGGGGGAGTTCCGGGACATCGACCGCGTCTTCGGCGGGGTGGCGGCCGGCGGACCGCAGGCCGAGCTGCAGGCCCGCCTCCAGATCCGCCTCGCCGCCCTCCGTGCCGGGCGCCAGGCCCTGCTGGACCACCACGGCGCCAAGCCGATCCCGGAGGAACTCCTGGTCGGACTCGTGGGCGAGACCGACCACGAGGAACTGCGCCTGACACAGCAACTCAACCAACTCGCCTGACCGCGGCGCGCTCCGGTCAAGCCGGATCCTGGCCGCGGCCGCCGGGCGGGATGCCTTACCCCTTCAGTGCAGCCAGCTGCGCCCGCGCACCGGAGATCATGGCGTTGAGGTCGCTCCCCATGGTCGCGTAGTTGAAGCCCATGGCGTGCATCCGCTTCACGTAGGCCCCGGTGATGGCGTGCAGGCCGATGAACTTGCCCTTGTCCTGGCAGGCGCGGATCAGCTTCTCGTAGAGATCCAGCATCTCCTTGTCCTCCCGCTCCATCACGGGCGGCAGATAGCCGTGGGAGATCGCGAGGTCCGTCGGCCCGATGTAGATCCCGTCCACGCCCGGCACGTCGAGGATGGCGTCCAGGTTCGCCACCGCTTCCCGCGTCTCGATCATCGGCAGGCACAGGATGTCGTCGTTCGCGGTGTAGAAGTACCGCCCGACCTCGCCGTAGATCCCCGCCCGCACCGGCCCGTTGGAGCGCGTGCCCGCCGGCGGGTAGCGGCAGGCGGAGACGAAGGCCTCGGCCTGCTCCTTCGTGTTCACCATCGGGCAGATCAGCCCCATGGCGCCGGCATCCAGCAGCTTGCCCGCGATCCCCGGCTCGTTCCACGGCAGGCGGGCCATGGGGACAGGCCCGTGCCGCTGCATTCCCTGGAAGCACTCCACGGCCGACATGTAGTCCTGGACCCCGTGCTGCAGGTCCACCGTCAGGCTGTCGAACCCGAGTCCCGCCATCAGCTCAGCCGAGAAGGCCGAGGGGATGGAGAGCCACCCGTTCACCGTCTGCCGCCCGGCCTTCCAGGCCTCCTTCAGCGCATTCGCCACACGCGTCCCCCTCATGTTATCGCGCCGGACCTGCGGCGCCGTTCCGCATCCTTCCCCGTCCTCCTGCCCGGTGCAATGCGCGACGGTTCCATGTCGATTTCGATTCGATTCACTAACATGTTTGAACCCGCAACCCTCCGTGGAGGCCGGCGCTAGCCATGCGAAGCCTACAGGACGGCATCGGGACAAGGAGCAGCGCCATCACGCACGAGGAGGAAGAGGCGATTGCCTCGGCGATCGAGGCAGCGCTGCGTCAGGGCACCATCCGCCCGGCCTTCCAGCCGATCGTGCACTTCAAGACCGGCGCGATCGCCTGCTTCGAGGTGCTCGCGCGCTGGACCGACGAGACCTTCGGCCCCATGCCCCCCGCCCGCTTCGTCCCCATCGCGGAGCGGCACGGGCTGGCCGCGAACCTGGCCCGGCACCTGATCCGCACCGCCTGCCTCTCGGCCCTGGACTGGGGCGGCAGCTTCCGCCTCGCCTTCAACATCTCGCCCCTGCATTTCCAGGACCGCGCCATGCCCAGCCTCTTCGAGGAATCGGTGCAGGCCACCGGCTTCCCTCTGGAGCGCACGAAGATCGAGATCACGGAGACCGCCGTGATCGGCGACATAGAGGCCGCCCGCGTCGCCGCCGACCTGCTGCGCGGCAAGGGCGTGAAGATCGCGCTGGATGATTTCGGCACCGGCCATTCCAGCCTCACCCGCCTGCGCGCCCTGCCCTTCGACGAGATCAAGCTCGACGGCAGCTTCGTGCGCACCATGGAAGAGTCGGAGGAGAGCCGGCAGATCGTCGGCGCCGTGATCAGCCTCGGCCGCAGCCTCGGTGCCCCCGTGGTGGCGGAAGGCGTTGAGACGGAGCAACAGGCGGAGGCGCTGGCCCGGCTGGACTGCGACTACGCGCAGGGCTGGCTCTTCGGCCGCCCGGTTCCCGCCGCCGAAGCGCCGGCCATGCTGCACGCGCGCGGCGCCATGTCCTTCACGCCCACGCCTCGCTATCCCTCCGGCGAGCAGCGCCTGTCGCAGATGGAGGCCATCTACGCCGCCGCCCCGATCGCCCTCGTCTTCGTGGACCGTGCCCTGCGGGTCGGGGTCGCCAATCGCCGCTTCAGCGCGCTGATGGGGCTGGACGCACGGGCCCTGGCCGGCCGCAGCCTCGGCGAGATCGACCCGGCAGCCATGGCCCAGGTCCATGCGGACCTGGAGCGCGCCCGGCGCGGCGAGCCCATCCCGCCGCGGATCTGGTTCCTGCCTGCCGGCCGCAACGCCGCCCTCTGCCACACGGCCCCGGCACGCGATGAGGCGGGCGAGTTGCTCGGCCTCTCCCTCGCCGTCACGGAACTGCCGAACCAGGGCTGAGCCGCCCAGACCCGGGGTGGGCAATCCCGCCCGCCCCCCGTAACCTGCGCCCCATGCCCGAAAGCGCCCCCGGCCCCGCCTGGCGCGTCTCCTCCGAGACCGCCCCGCTGCGCGAGGTCCTCCTCTGCCCGCCGGACCACTACCGCTGGATCCCCACCAACAGCATCGTCCGACGCACCCTGGCGGAGGGCAGGCAGGCCCCCGCCGCGCACCACCTGAAGGCGCAGCACGCGGAACTGGTCCACGCCATCGAGCAGGGCGGCGCGCAGGTCCGGCTGATCGCCCCCGAACCCCACCTGCCCTACATGGCCTATACGCGCGACAGCGCGGTGGTCACGCACCGCGGCCCCGTGCTCTGCCAGCTTGAGCGCCCCCAGCGCCGCGGGGAGTACGCGCCCCTCACCGACTGGCACGAGGTCCATGGCAGCCGCTTCTGGCGCAAATCCAGCGCCGGCACGCTGGAGGGCGGCGATATCCACATCATCCGCCCCGGCCTCGCCGCCATCGGCGCCTCCGGCGGCCGCACGGACGAGGCGGGCGCGGAACAGCTCGCGGGATGGCTGCGGGAGGAGGGCTGGGAGGTCCGCGTCGAGCCCTTCGACGAGCACTTCCTCCACCTCGACGTCCTCTTCTGCATGGCCGCCGAAGGCCTGGCGGTGGCCTGCGAGGACGCGCTGGACCCCGCCTTCCTGGACTGGATGCGGCGCAGCGGCATCCGCTGGATCGACGTTCCCTACCGCGCCGCCATGAACCTCGGCTGCAACATCCTCGCCCTGGGCAATGGCCGCGTGGTATCCGCCCGCGAGAGCACGGAACTGAACGCCGCCCTCCGCGCGGAAGGGCTTGAGGTGCTGGACCCCGCCCTCTCCCTCTTCACCGCCGGCGGCGGCGGCCCCCATTGCCTCACCTGCCCCTTGCGGCGGGACGACTGAACCGGAAGAAGCCCATGACCGCAGAAACCCGCCCCGTCGACCACGTCATCGCCGCCCTGCGCGAGTTCATGGGCGACCGCGTGACCACCAACGCCTCCATCCGCGACCAGCACGCGCGCGGCGAGGACACCACCACCCCCGTCCAGCCAGACGCCGTGGCCTTCGCCGAGACGACGGAGGAGGTTTCCAAGACCCTCGCCCTCTGCAACCGCCACGGCGTCCCCGTGGTGCCCTTCGGCGCCGGCACGAGCCTGGAGGGCCACGTCACCCCCGTCCGCGGCGGCATCAGCCTCGACCTCTCGCGCATGAACGCCATCCTGGACGTCAGCCAGGAGGACATGGACTGCCTCATCGAGCCCGGCGTCACCCGCCACCAACTGAATGACCACCTGCGAGACCAGGGCCTGTTCTTCCCCGTCGATCCCGGCAGCCACTGCACCATCGGCGGCATGTGCGCCACGCGCGCCAGCGGCACCAACGCCGTGCGCTACGGCACCATCAAGGAAAACGTGATGGGCCTGGAGGTGGTGATGGCCGATGGCCGCGTCATCAACACCGGCAGCCGCACCCGCAAGGCCTCCAACGGCTACGACCTCACGCGCCTCATCATCGGCAGCGAGGGCACGCTCGGCGTCGTCACCAAGGTCCGCCTCCGCCTGCACGGCATCCCGGAGGCCACCTCGGCGGCCGTCGTCCAGTTCCCGGACATGAAGGGCTGCGTGGAATCGGTGATCCAGGTCATGCAGCTTGGCATCCCCGTCGCCCGCATCGAGCTGCTGGACGAAGTGCAGATCGCCGCCTGCATCAACTACTCCAAGCTCGACAACCTGCAGATCCTCCCCACCCTCTTCCTCGAGTTCCACGGCACCGAGGCCGGCGTGAGGGAGCAGGCGGAGGCGGTGGAGGCCATCGCCGCCGACCTGGGCGGCCTCGGCTTCGCCTGGGCGGCGGACCAGGAGACGCGCAACAAGCTCTGGACCGCCCGCCACAACGCCTACTACGCCGCGGTCGCCAGCCAGCCCAACGTCCGTGGCGTCACCACCGATGTCTGCGTCCCCATCTCCCGCCTGGCGGAGGCCATTCTCGGCGCCAAGCAGGACATCCTCGCCTCCGGCCTCTCCGCCCCCATGGTCGGCCATGTCGGCGACGGCAACTTCCACACCGTCATCCTCGTGGACCAGGACGACCCCACGGCGCTGGACCGCGCCTGGGCGCTGGACCGCCAGATCGTCGCCCGCGGCCTCTCCCTCGGCGGCACCTGCTCCGGCGAGCACGGCGTCGGCATGGGCAAGGCCGAGTTCCTGGAGCAGGAGCACGGGATGGAGGCGCTGGACGTGATGCGCAGCGTGAAGACTGCCCTCGACCCCAAGGGCATCCTCAACCCCGGCAAGATCTTCCGGAACTGACGCCCCGGACCTGACGCCCGGAAGCCGGGCGGGAACTGCCCGCCCCAACAAGGAAGCGACCCCGTCCCCATGCAGGGACGGGGCGCCGAGGAAACGAGCACCCGATGAACGACGAAGCGCGCGAGGCCTCGATCGCCTTCGCCGCCCCCCTCATGGCCCTGACGCTCGGCCATGTCCTCTCAAACGCGATCCGCACCCTGCCCGCCATCGCGGCCGACAGGCTCGGCCACGACCTCGGCGTGACCGCGGGCGGCCTCGCCTCCCTCACCGGCGCCTACAACCTCGCCTTCGCCGCCGCCCAGGTGCCCATCGGCGTGGCGCTGGACCGCTTCGGCGTGCGCCAGACCTCTCTCGGCCTCCTCGCCGTCACCGGCATCGGCGCCGTGCTCGCGGCGCTCGCCGGCGGGGCGATGGGCTTCCTCCTCGCCCAGATCGTCCTCGGTCTGGGCTGCGCGGGCATGCTCATGTGCCCTGTCACCTACGCCGCCAAGCGCCTCTCCCCCGCGCGCTTCGGCCTCTGGTCCGGCCTCATCCAGGCGCTGGGCAATTGCGGCATGCTCCTCTCCGCCAGCCCCCTCGCGCTCCTGGTGGAGGCGGCGGACTGGCGCGCCGGCTACCTGGCCTGCACCGCCCTGGCCCTGCTCGCCATCACCCTCGTCGCCCTCCTCGTGCGGAAGGAGCCGCCCGCGGGCTCCACTGCCAGCCTCGGCGCGGATGCCCGCGCCGTGCTCCGCCTCGCCGCTTCCCCCGCGCTGCGCGGCGTGGTGGTCCTCGCCTTCGCCTCCTTTGCCGCCGTCATCGGCCTGCGCGGCCTCTGGGGCGGCCCGTGGCTGATGGAGGCGAAGGGCGTGTCCCGCCTGGAGGCAGGCAACATCCTTCTCCTGGCCACCTTCGCCCTCGTCATCGGCCCGGCGCTCTGGGGCATCGCGGACCGCCGCCTCGGCCACCGCCGCGCCCTCCTCGCCATCGGCCATCTCGGCGCCGCAGGGTTCCTCGCCCTCACCGCCCTGGGCGGGCCGGGCGGTCCCTTCGGCACGCTTCCCCCGGCCTGGGATGCCGCCACCCTGCTCGGCTTCTTCTTCCTGATCTCCGCCCAGCCCCTCGCCTTCGCCGCCACCCGCGCCGCCGTGCCGCCCGAACAGGCCGGCAAGGCCCTCTCGGGCGTGAACCTCTCCTTCTTCGCCGGGGCCGCCGTGATCCAGGCCGCCTCGGGCCCGGTCGTGGCCGGCTCCGGCCTTGCCGCCGGCCTCCTCTTCCTCGCGGCGGCCACGGCAGCCTGCACGCTGGGCTACCTCTGGCTTACCCGATAGCCGGACAGGGGAAGACGCAACCCGCCCGCCGGGCTCGATGGATGAGTACCGGCGCCGGGTGGCGGCCACCCTCATCCCACCGCCATGGAAAGAGGGGGGGCGGCCATTCCCTGATTCCCCGGAATCCCCTCAACTCCGCAGGACCTGCGCGCCGTCCCGGAGCGCTGATGGGGATTGGTTCCGGTGAGCGAGAAATCAGGCATGTCCCGCCGGTCAATGGCGGTCGCGGCGCTCTCGACCGTCGTCGAGTGGTACGATTTCACCCTCTACCTGTACCTCGCCAGCGTCCTCTCTCGCGTGTTCTTCGGCGGCGGCGGAAACTCGCTCGCGCTCACGCTCGGCGGCTTCGCCGTCGCCTATCTCATGCGCCCCCTCGGCGCAGCGGTCTTCGGCCATGTGGGAGACCGGTACGGCCGGCGCCGCATGATGCTCCTCTCCATGGCTCTGATGACGGCCGCCATGCTCGCGACGGCCGTGCTGCCCACCCACGCACAGATCGGTCCCGCCGCCGGATACCTCCTGTTGCTGCTCCGCTGCGCGATGGGCTTCTCGGTCGGCGGGGAATACACCGGCGTTGTCGCCTACCTGCTGGAGGGCGCGCGGCCGGAGCGGCGCGGCCTGGTGACCTCCTCGGCCGCCGCGGCGAGCGAGGTCGGCGGACTGCTCGCCGCCGCCGTCGCGGCCCTCACCGTGAGCGCGATCAGCCCCCCCGCCCTCGATTCCTGGGGATGGCGCATCCCGTTCCTGATCGGGGGCGCCCTGGCGGCCACCGTCTGGATCGCACGGTCCGTGATGCAGGAATCCCCGGACTTCGAGCGCCAGGCGGCAGGGGGCACCGTCCCGGCCAACCCGCTGCGCCACGCCCTGGCCAACCACCGCGCCGCCATCGGGCGGGGCTTCGCGATCTCGGCGCTGGGGTCGATCACCTACTATGTCGGGATCACTTACGTCCCCGCCTTCCTCGCCGGCACCACGACGATGAGCGAGGCCGAGGCGCTGTGGCTCTCCACCGCCGCCGCCCTCGTCGTCATCCTCGTCACCCCCGTCACGGGCATCCTCTCGGACCGCTTCGGCCGCAGGCCCGTGCTCCTCTTCGTCTGCGCCTGCGCGGCGATCCTCCCGATCACGATGTTCTCGCTGATGGCGGGGGGATCGCACGCCTGGGCCGCGGTGGGTGCCCTGGTCCTGGCCGCCGTCGGCGGCGGCGTGAGCGCGGTGGGTGCCGTCGCCACGGCGGAGCAATTCCCCGGCGAGGGCCGCCTCAGCGGGCTGGCGCTCGGCGCGACGACCGCGACGGCGGTCTTCGGCGGCCTCGCGCCCTGGCTCGCTCAGGAGATGATGGACCGCAGCGGCTGGCCGATGATCCCGGGGGCGATGATCGCCGTGGTGGCGGCCTGCGTCATGCCCGTCCTGCTCGCCATGCCCGAAACCCGGCCGCGCCCCGCCGCCCGCCGGCCGTAACGCACCGGGCGTGAGGAACGCCCGGCGTCAGGCCGCCTGCGCCGGCGCCGTGCCGAGCGCGGTCAGGACGGCCCCGCGCAGCCCGTCCAGCTTGCGCTCGTTCTCCACCTTCAGCCCGAACAGGTCCTTCACGTAGAACACGTCCACCGCCCGCACGCCGTAGGTGGTGACGTGGGCGGAGGCGATCTGCACGCCCTGGCCGGAGATGGCGGCGGTCACGTCGTGCAGCAGCCCCGGCCGGTCGCGGCCGTTCACCTCGATCACCGTGTGGGTGTTGCTGGCGTGGTTGTCGATCACCACGCGGGGCGGCACGGTCACCGCGCGCAGCCGGGCGGGCTCGCGCTTTACCTTGCGGATCTCCTCGCCGATGCGCAGCCGGCCGGAAAGGGTCTGCTCGATCAGCACGGAAAGGCGCGCCAGGCGGTGCGGCGCGTCCAGCGCGCCCCCGGCCGCGTCCTGCACCCAGAAGGTGTCCAGCGCCATACCGTTGGTCATGGTGTGGATGCGCGCGTCCACGATGCTGGCGCCGGCGATCGCCAGCGCCCCGGCAATCTGGCTGAACAGGCCGGGATGGTCGGCGGTATAGACCGTAACCTCCGTCACCGCCCGGTCCTCCAGCACCTCCGTCCGCACGGTCAGCGGCGCGTTGGTGCATTCGGCCTCGCGGATCATGGCCGCGTGGCGCGCATGGGTGTCGGGATCGAAGGAGAGCCAGTAGCCGGGATAGCCGAGGGAGAGGAAGTGGTCGATCTCGGCCTGCGGCCGCCCGGCCAGGGCACCCGCCGCCGCCTCCCGCGCGCGGGCCACGCGCACGTCGCGCTCGGGCACGGAAAGGCCGCCGGCCAGCACCTCGGCCACGCGCCAGTAGATCTCCCGCAGCAGCGTGGCCTTCCAGCCGTTCCACACCTTCGGCCCCACGGCGCGCATGTCGCAGACCGTCAGCACCAGCAGCAGGCGCAGCCGCTCCGGCGACTGCACCACCTCGGCCATGTCGAGGATGGTCTTGGGATCGTCGATGTCGCGCTTGAACGCCGTCTGGCTCACCAGCAGGTGGTTGAGCACGAGCCAGGAGACCGTCTCCGTCTCCTCCGGCGAAAGCCCCAGGCGCGGGCACAGCTCCTGCGCGATCCCCGCGCCCAGCTCCGAATGATCCCCGCCGCGCCCCTTGGCGATGTCGTGCAGCAGGATCGCCGCGTAGAGCGCCCGGCGGGACTGCAGCTGCCCCACCAGCTCCGAGGCGACGGGGGCGACCGTGTCCAGCTCCCCGCGCTCCAGCGCATTCATCACCCCCACCGCCTCGATCGTGTGCTCCTCGACCGTGAAGACGTGGTAGGTGTCGAACTGCATCAGCCCGACGATGCGCGCCCATTCCGGGATCAGGCGGGAGAGGACCCCCGCCTCATTCAGCGCGCGCAGCCAGCGCCCGCTGTTCTTCCCCGCCAGGATGTCGAGGAAAAGTGTGTTCGCCTCTGCCTGCCCCCGCAGGCGCGCGGCGTAGCGCGCGTTGCGGATCAGGGCGCGCAGGCCGAGCGGATGGATCTCCAGCCCCCGGTCCCGCGCCATCCGCACGATCCGCAGCATGACAGCAGGGTCGGAGGGAATGTCGTGGCCCGGGGCGAACAGGATCTTGCCGTCGGCCAGGGTCAGCCCGGCCCTCTTCATCGCCTCGTCCGGCGCCGGCTGCAGGGCGGGCATCCCCAGCGCCGCCCGCTCGATCGCCGGCTCCAGCAGGCGCTTGAGGCGCACCACCTCCCGCGCCGTGAGGAAGAGGTGCTTCATGAAGCGCTCCACCCCGTCCTGCTTGCCGTGGCGGGTGTAGCCCATGCGGGCGCCCACCACCGGCTGCAGGTCGAAGGTCAGCCGCTCCTCGGCCCGGCCCGTGACGTAGTGAAGGTGGAAGCGCACGGTCCACAGGAAGGACCAGGCCCGCTTGAAGGCCCGCGCCTCCTGCGCCGTCAGCAGCCCGCCGCCGGGGCTGTCCGGCCCCACCATCTCCCACATCTTCTCCACGCCGAAGGCGTAGCGGGCCAGCCAGTACATGGTCTGCAGGTCGCGCAGCCCCCCGCGCCCCTCCTTGATATGGGGCTCAACCAGGTAGGGGCTGTCGCCGTAGCGGGCATGGCGGAGCCCGCGCTCGATCTGCTTGGCGTGAAGGAACTGCCCCAGGCCCCACTCCCGCCGCGCCTCGGCATAGGCGGCCTCGAAGCGGTCGTAGATACCCCGGTCGCCCTCCAGGAAGCGGGCGTCGAGCAGGGCGGTCTGCACCGTCGTATCGGTCTTCGCGTCCTCCAGGCACTCGGCAATGGAGCGGGTGGCATGGCCCACCTTCACCCCGAGATCCCAGAGCAGATAGAGCATGAACTCCACCGCGCGCCGGCCCGTCGCGTCCAGCGGCTCGTCCGAGACGAAGAGAAGGTCGATGTCCGAGTAGGGCGCCAGGGTCCCGCGCCCGTATCCGCCCGTCGCCGCCAGGGCGAAGGCGGGGTCCACCCGCCCGGCCGTGGCCAGGAAGCTGTAGCGCAGGATGGCGGCGATCAGCCCGTCCATCTCCGTCGCCAGGGCCCGCGCGGCCACGAGGCCGGGCAGGGTCTCCCGCTCGAACCGCTCCTGCATGCCGCCCTGGATACGGCTGAGATGCCGGCGCAGCAGCGCCAGGGCCGCGTCGCGGGAGGGCGGAGGCGAGGATTCGAGGCCGTCCAGCCCCGGAGGAGGCGCGATCTGTGCTTCGGTGGCGTCCAGGCCAGCGGTGTTCATTTAGCGGAAGATAAGGACTCGCGCTGCGCCGCAACAGCCGTTCCCTGCACCGGAAGCAAGGATTTCAGCCGGTATAGCGCCTCCAGGGCCTCCCGCGGGGCCATCGCGTCCGGATCCAGGGCTTCCAGCGCCCCGCGCAGAAGGTCCTGCTCCACCACCGGTTGCAGCCCGGCAACAGGGGCGGCCGGCGCTGCGAAGAGCGGCAGCTCCCCGGAGAGCGGGTCGAGTCCCCTCGCCCGCTCCTCCAACGAGGCCAGGACCGTCTCGGCCCGCCCCACCACCTCCCGCGGCACCCCGGCCAGACGGGCCACGTGCAGCCCCCAGGACCGCTCCGAGGCACCCGGCCCGACCAGGTGCTGGAACACCACCTGCCCCCGGTGCTCCCGCACCTTCATGGCGGCCGGCGCCAGCTCCGGCAGCTTCCCCGCCAGCGCCGTCAGCTCGTGGAAATGGGTCGCGAACAGGGTGCGGGACCGCAGGCGGTCGTGCAGCGCCTCCAGCACGGCCCAGGCGATGGCCAGCCCGTCCCAGGTGGCCGTGCCCCGCCCCACCTCGTCCAGCACCACGAAGGATCGCGGCCCGGCCAGGTTCAGCACCGCCGCCGTCTCGCTCATCTCCACCATGAAGGTGGACCGCCCGCCGGCGATGTCGTCCGCCGTCCCCACGCGGGAGAAGAGTCTGTCCACCAGCCCGATCCGCGCCGATTCCGCCGGCACGAAGAGCCCGGCCTGGGCCAGCACGACCATCAGCGCGTTCTGGCGGAGATAGGTGGACTTGCCCGCCATGTTCGGTCCGGTCAGCAGGCAGAGTCGCCGCCCCGGGGAAAGGTCAGCGTCGTTCGGCACGAAGGCGGGCCCGCGGTTCCGCCGCAGCGCCGCCTCCACCACGGGATGCCGCCCCTGGACGATGCAGAATTCCGGCCGCTCCGGCATCTCCGGCCGGCACCACCCGCCAGAGGAGGCCAGCTCCGCCGCCCCGGCATGGACGTCCACCTCCGCCACCGCCCGGGCCGCGGCGGCGATCCCGGCCGCGGCGTCCAGGCACAGCTTGCGGAGATGCCGGACCACCAGCGCCTCCCGCTTCGCCGCCTCGTCCCGCGCCTGAGACAGCTTGCGGTCCAGCTCGGAGAGCGCACCGCAGGTGAAGCGATGGGCATTGGCCATGGATTGCCGGTGCACCGGCGCCATCGGCCCCGGGGCGGGCTTCTGCCGCAGCAGAGCCTCCCCCGCCGCCGCCGGCACCTCGGCCAGGAAGCCGAGCTGCTGGTGGTGCCGGATCTTCAGGCTCGCCACGCCCCAGGCCTGGGCCAGGTCCATCTGCAGCGCCAGGATCGCCCCACGCGCGTCGTCCCGCAGGCGCCGCAGCGCGTCCAGCTCCCCGTCGTAGCCGGGGCCGACGACGCCCCCCTCCTCCAGCCGGGCCGGAAGCTCCGGGGCCAGCGCCCGCGCCAGCTCGGCGCGCGGGGAATTCCCGGGCACCAGCGCTTCCCCCGCAGCCAGCAGCAGCGGCGGGACCGGCGGCACCCCGGCCGCATCGGACAGGGCCGCCCGCATCGCCTCGGCCCGGGCCAGCCCGTCCCGCAGCGCCGCGAGGTCCCGCGGAAAGAACCGCTCCACCGAGAGCCGCCCAAGGGCACGCGCCATGTCCGGCGCGCCCTTCAGCGCCTCCCGCAGCCGCCCGCGAAGGGTTGTGGCGGCGAAGAGGAAGGCCACCGCATCGTGCCGCGCGGCGATCGGCGCGGCCTCTGCCAGCGGCGCCGCCAGCCGGGCGGCCAGTTCACGCGCCCCGGCGGCCGTCAGGGTCCGGTCCACCGCGGCCAGGAGGCAGTCCCTCCCCCCGCGCTCGGCCTTCAGGATCTCCAGGGACCGCCGGGTGGCGGCGTCCATCCGCAGCGTCCCCTCCCCGCCCCGGCATTCCGGCGGGGCCAGCCGGGGCAGGCTGCCGCCCGAGGTGGCGCGCACATAATCCAGCGCCATGGCCAGCGCCGCCGCCTCCCCCTCGGAGAAGCTCCCGAACGCGTCCAGCGAGGCTACGCCCCAGGCCTCGGCGGCCAGCCGTGCTCCGTCCTTCGGCGGTGTCGCCTCGCGCACCATCCCGCCCAGGGGCGTCAGCGCATCCCCGGCTGCCAGCGCCTCGGGCGCCAGCACCTCCGCCGGGTCCAGCCGGGCCAGCAACGCACCCAGTTCCGGCGCCGGCAGGGACTCCGTGCAGACATGCCCCGTGGACACGTCCAGCCACGCGGCCCCGACCCGCTCCGAACCATCCGGCACCAGCGCCAGCAGCCAGGAAGGCCGCGCCCCCTCCAGCAGCGCCTCCTCCGTCACCGTGGCCGGGGTGACGATCCGCACCACCTCCCGCCGCACCGCCGGCGCCTTGCGCGCCTTGGCCTGCTCCGGCATCTCCATCTGCTCGCAGATCGCGACACGGAAGCCGCGCCGGATCAGCCGGGCGAGATAGGCCTCCATCGCGTGCACCGGCACGCCCGCCATGGGAATGGGCTGCCCCCCGTGCTCCCCGCGCTGTGCCACGGCCAGGCCCAGTGCCTCCCCGCCCAGGATGGCGTCGCCGAAGAACAGCTCGAAGAAGTCGCCCATGCGGAAGAAGATCAGCGCGTCCGGATGCGCCGCCTTCGCCGCGAACCACTGGGCCATGGCCGGCGTGGCGCCGGCCGCGTCTGGGATGGGGGCACTGAGACCTGGCGGGGCGGCGTCCATGGCGGGACTCCTATGGCGCGCCGGGGGATCGGTCCAGCACTCCTCCCCCAATGCTTGCACGGGCGCATCGAGCAGGGGCACGCTTCGGCCAAAGCGGAGGACGACCATGATGGAACGCCGGACCCTGTTGCGCGCCGGGGCGGGCGCGGCCCTCGTCGGCGGCCTCTCCGCCCCCGCCCTGGGCCAGGATGCCCGCGCGCGCACCCTGCGCTTCGTGCCGCAGGCCAACCTGACGAGCCTGGACCCGATCTGGACCACGGCCACCGTCACCAGCAATCACGGCTACTACGTCTTCGACACGCTCTACGCCGTGGACGCCCGCAACCGCCCGCAACCGCAGATGGCCGAGGGCCACGAGGTGCTGGATGACGGCCGCCGCTGGCGCTTCCGCCTGCGCGATGGCCTGCGCTTCCACGACAACACCCCCGTGCGCGCCGCCGACTGCATCGCCAGCGTCAAGCGCTGGTGCGTGCGCGACCCCTTCGGCCAGCTCCTCGCCCGGGCGGTGGCGGAGTGGCGCGCCGTGGACGACCGGACCTTCGAGGCCGCCCTGCGCCGCCCCTTCCCCCTGATGCTGGACGCCCTGGCCAAGCCCGATGCCAGCGTGTGCTTCATCATGCCCGAGCGGATCGCGGCCACGGAGGCCACGCGCGCCATCACGGAGATGATCGGCTCCGGCCCCTATCGCTTCCTGCCCGGCGAGTACAATTCCGGCTCCCGCGTGGTTTACGAGAAGTTCGACGGCTACGTGCCGCGCCAAGAGCCGCCGGAGCGCGCCTCCGGCGGCAAGGTCGCCCACCTCCAGCGCATCGAGTGGCACGTCATCCCCGATGCTTCCACGGCCGCCGCCGCGCTGACCAACGGCGAGATCGACTGGTGGGAGCGCCCGCTGTCGGACCTGCGCGCCGTCCTCAACCGCAACCGCGACATCCGCCAGGAGGTGCTGGACGTGGAGGGCCGCATGGCCCTGATGCGGCTGAACTGCCTGCAGCCCCCCTTCGACGACGTGCGGCTGCGCCGCGCCGTGCGCCTCTCCGTTATGCAGGAGGACTACATGCGGGCGGCGCAAGGCGACGACGCCTCGCTCTGGAGCGACTGCCGCAGCCTCTACCCGCGCCGGACGCCCTACTTCAAGGACAACCCGGACCTGATGCCCGGCAGCATCGACGCCGCCCGCGCCGCGCTGAAGGAGGCCGGCTACTCCAACGCCAAGGTCGTCATCATTAACCCCACGGATTTCCCGGACATCGGCCCGCTGGGCCAGGTCACGGCGGACGCGCTGCGGCGGGCAGGCATGAACATCGACCTCGCCGAGAGCGACTGGGGCACGGTCATCCAGCGGCGCAACTCGCGCGAGCCGGTGGATAAGGGCGGCTGGAGCATCTTCCACACCACGGGCAGCGCGAACACCTATGGCAGCCCCGCGATGTCCCCCCTGATCCGCGGCCAGGGCGAGGCCGGCTGGTTCGGCTGGTGGAAGAGCGACAGGGCTGAGGCGCTGACTGCCGAATGGGTGGACGCGCCGGACGACGCCGCGCGTGCCCGCCTGGCCGGCGAGATCGGACGCCTGGCGCTGGAGGAGGTGGCGACGGTCCCGCTCGGCCAATTCACCATCCGCACCGCCTTCCGCCGCAACCTGACGGGGATGCTGGAGGGCAGCACGCCCTATCCCTGGAACATCCGCCGGACCTGACCCGCCGGAGCTGCAGGCACTGCACAACGCGCCACACGCGTTGTGCAGCGCACACCGTGCAATGCAGCACGCAAGATTCTGACTCCGCCATTCCCCGGCAAGCACTGATCCGCTACACGCGGCCCTCCTGGCGCCCCATACTGGGGTGAGAGCGGAGGAGCCGGCATGGACGACGTGCGACGCAACGGGAACGGGGACTCCCGCACCGCCCGCATCACGCGCGAGGAAGCGCTGGCGATGCACGCCGAGGGCAAGCCCGGCAAGCTCGAGATCCGCCTCACCAAGCCGCTCGCCACCGCGCGCGACCTCTCCCTCGCCTACTCGCCCGGCGTGGCCGAGCCCTGCCTGGAGATCCACCGCGATCCCTCGCTGGCCTACGACTACACGGCCAAGGGCAACATGGTCGCTGTCATCTCGAACGGCACCGCCGTGCTCGGCCTCGGCGACCTCGGCGCCGTCGCCAGCAAGCCCGTGATGGAGGGCAAGGCGGCGCTGTTCAAGCGCTTCGCCGACGTGGACTCCATCGACCTCTGCGTGGACACGGCGGACGTGGACGAGTTCGTCAACTGCGTGCGCTACCTCGCGCCCAGCTTCGGCGGCATCAACCTCGAGGACATCAAGGCCCCCGAGTGCTTCGTGATCGAGCAGCGCCTGCGCGAGATCATGAACATCCCCGTCTTCCACGACGACCAGCACGGCACCGCCATCGTCGCCGCCGCCGGCCTCATCAACGCGTGCCACCTGACGGGCCGCGAGCTGAAGGACACGAAGCTCGTCCTCAACGGCGCCGGATCGGCGGCCATCGCCTGCGCGGAGCTGCTGCGCGCCATGGGGATGCGCCCGCAGAACATCATCATGTGCGACACCAAGGGCGTGCTCTACCGCGGCCGCGTGGAGGGCATGAACCAGTGGAAGTCCGCGCACGCCGTGGACACTACCGCGCGCACCCTCACGGAGGCCCTGACGGGCGCCGACGCCTTCTTCGGCCTCTCCAAGAAGGGCGCGGTCACGCAGGAGATGGTGAAGGCGATGGCGGAGAAGCCCATCATCTTCGCCATGGCCAACCCCGACCCGGAGATCACGCCGGACGAGGCCAAGGCCGCCCGCCCCGACTGCATCGTGGCCACCGGCCGGTCGGACTACCCGAACCAGGTCAACAACGTCCTCGGCTTCCCCTTTATCTTCCGCGGCGCGCTGGACGTGCGCGCCACCACCATCAACGAGCACATGAAGATCGCGGCCGCCGAGGCCCTGGCGCTCCTGGCGCGCGAGGACGTGCCGGAGGAGGTGGCGGGCGCCGGCGGCGGCGCGGGCCTGCGCTTCGGGCCGGACTACATCATCCCCCACGCCTTCGACCCGCGCCTGATCTCCCGCGTCTCCCCCGCCGTCGCGCGCGCCGCGATGGAGAGCGGCGTCGCCCGCAAGCCCATCACGGACATGCAGCAGTACGCGCGCATGCTGGCGCAGAAGCTGGACGCCGCCGGCGGAGCGCTTGAAGCCATCACGGAGCGCGTGCGCCAGAACCCCCGCCGCGTCGTCTTCGCCGAGGGCGAGGAGGAGAAGACGATCCGCGCCGCGATCGCCTTCCGCAACGCGGGCTACGGCACGCCCGTGCTTGTCGGCCGGGAGAACCGCATCCACGCCACCGTCGCGGCGCTCGGCGTGCCGATGCCGGACGGTATCGAGATCCACAACGCCGCCCTGTCCGACAGCAACCGCCGCTACGCGGACTACCTCTACGCCCGCAAGCAGCGCGACGGCTTCCTCTTCCGCGACGCCCAGCGAGCGGTGAACCTGGACCGCAACGTCTTCGCCGCCTGCATGGTCGCCATGGGCGATGCGGACGCCATGGTCACCGGCACCACCCGCTCCTACTCCGCCAGCCTGAAGCAGATCTCGCTCGCCATCGACCCGGCCCCCGCCTCCGATGGCGGCAAGGGCGTGATCTTCGGCCTCACCCTCCTGCTCACGCGCCGTGTCGGCACCGTGCTGGTGGCCGACACCGCCATTCACGAGCGGCCGGATTCGGAAACCCTGGCCGAGATCGCCGTGCAATCCGCCGCCCATGCCCGCCGCCTCGGGCTTGAGCCGCGCGTCGCCTTCCTCTCCTTCTCCAACTTCGGGGACCCGCGCTACTCCGTGATCCCGGAGACGGTGCGCGATGCCGTGCGCCTGCTGGACGGGCGCAGCGACCTCGGCTTCGAGTACGAGGGCGAGATGGCCGCCGACGTCGCCCTCGATCCCTCGCTGCGCGCCCTCTACCCCTTCTGCCGCCTGACAGGGCCCGCCAATGTTCTGGTGATGCCCGGCCTGCACGCGGCCCATATCCTGTCGAAAGCCGTGCCGCGCCTGACCAGCGCTCCCGCGATCGGCCCCCTGCTCATGGGCATGTCCAAGCCCGCGCAGATCCTCTCCATCGCGGCCGGCGTGAACAACATCCTGGACATGGCCTGCCTGGCCGCCCACGACGCCATCCCGCGCTAGCGCGGTCTCCGTTCGCCTTCTCGCTGCAACCGCTCCCGCTGATCGGTTGCAGCACCGATCCACCCCGTTCCGGTGATCCCACCGGAATGGGATGGGCTTCAGCAGCGCGTCACGGCAACGTCAGAAGAGGCCGGTTGGATCGAGGGGTGATGGCCCCAAATGGCGGGGCGTGGGCAGCGCCGCGGCGCCAGCTCCACCCGCCTCCGGCCCCTTGCGGCCCGGAGCATCCCGTTCAGCCAAAGGACGGCGGCGTCCCCTGGGCACCGCCGCAACGGAGGCCATCGCATGTCTGACAGCTACGGTTACGGCCAGCTCGACCCCTCGATCTTCGGGCCGGGCTATGGGCAGCAGGACCCGGCCGAGTTCGGCCCGGGCTACGGCCAACTCGATCCCTCCACCTTCGGGCCGGGGTACGGGCAGCAGGACCCGGCCGAGTTCGGCCCGGGCTACGGCCAACTCGATCCCTCCACCTTCGGGCCGGGGTACAGGCAGCAGGACCCGGCCGAGTTCGGCCCGGGCTACGGCCAGCTCGACCCTTCCATCTTCTCCAGCGGCGCGGAGGAGCAGCCGGTGGTGAGCGTGACGACCTCGGATTGGCTATTCGGCTGAGGCTGGCGGGGCAGCCTCACGAAGGCCGCCCCGCCGTCCCGCGCGGCGCCGGTTCAGGCCCGCTTCTCCACGATGAACCCGATGGAGGTCGAGACCAGCCCCTGGATGGAGAGCCGCAGATGCGGCGCTTCCGGGATGGAAAGGGGTGCCGAGTTGCCGGGATAGGGCGGAAGGTCCACGAACTGGTCCAGCACGCCCGTCCCCGTGCCGAAGTCCATCGGCAGCATGCGATGCCCGGCGAGCGCGAGGCGGGCCTCCAGCTCCTCAATATGCCGGCGCTGGAAGAGAACCGTGGTGCCCTCCTCGAGGGTCGGGCCTTCCGGGTCCATGTTGAACTCGGTGGTGTGCACCGCCACGCCGCCAGGGCGCAGGCACTTCATCGCCTCCACCACGAAGTTCAGGCCCTGCTGAATGGAGCCGCAATGCTCCAGCGAGCAGATGGACCAGAGGAAGTCGAACCCCCCGTGCAGGTCCGCCGGGATCTCGTTCATATCCACGGAGCGCATGGAGACGCGCTGGTTGAAACTCTCCATGTCGATCAGGCCGGGCTTGAAGATCGTCTCCACGCGCCCGCCGTGCTGGTCGGTCTGGATCCAGTTGCGGGCGCGCAGGTCGCTCGCGTCGATGTCGGTCGCCAGGATCTCCACCCCGCGAGCGGCCAGGAAGCTCGGCAGCCACTCCGCCCCCACAGCGAAGCCAAGGCCGCGCCGGCCCGGCATCATCATCCCCCGCTCATAGAGCGCCTGGAGGGCGTAGCAGTCCTCCCACACCTTGCGGTGGTACAGGGGCACGAACCCGATCTGCCCGCACCAGTGGCGCAGCCAGTGGCTCTCGATATCCTCCTGCCGGCAGAGCCGCCCGCCGAATCCCGTGTCCACCGGGTCCGGCGGCAGCGGTGCCTGGCGCCCCGCCACCCCGGATTCGTAGAGCTGGCTGGCGATGACGGAGCCCATCACCTTGGTGTTCCAGGCCGCCAGCTCCGCATTGCGCTCGGCGGCCCCGGAGGCGAGATCCAGGGATTGCAGCTTGCCGAGGATCTGGCCCGGCGGGGTGCGGCTCAGGCCTTTGGCCAGGGAGCGGAGACGACGGAGCAAGGGCACCTGGTTCCAGAAAGGGCGGGCTGCCCAGGCGGGCAGCCCCAGCCCATTACCTACCGATCATCCCCATCCGTGACCACCCCCGGCGGGGTACCAACTCAGCTGTCCAGCCGGATGCCCAGTTCCCGGATCAGCGGGCGCCACTCCCCGTTCTCCTTCGCCACGAAGGCCGCGAACTCGGCGGGGGAGAAGTTGGCCCGCTCGATCCCCAGCGTCGTGAAGCGGGCGCTCATTTCCTCGGAGGCAATGGCGCGGGCCAACTCCGTGGAAAGGCGGGACACAACCGGCGCCGGCGTGCCAGTGGGCACGCAGATCCCCTGCCAGCCATAGGCGACCGCGGTCGGGTAGCCGAGCTCCCGCGCCGTCGGCACCTCCGGCGAGGTGGGGGAGCGCGCCTCGCTCAGCACGCAGAGCGCCTTCACCTTCCCGTCCCGGATGAAGGCCGTGCCGGTCGCGCAGTCGATCACCACGCTGTCCACCGTGCCGGCCAGCAGGTCCTGCATCGCAGCGGGGCCGCCGCGATAGGGAACATGGGTCGCATCGAACCCCGCGCGCCGCTTGAACATCTCCATCGCCAGGTGGTGCGGCGAGGCGACGGCCGGCGTGCCGTAGGTCGGGACCTTCGTCTTGGCCTCCGCGATGTAGCCCGCCAGGTCCCGAATCGGGCTGTCCGCCCTCACCACCAGGAAAAGCGGGAAGCGCCCGATGAAGCCGACGCCCGAGAGGTCCTTGTCCGGGTCGTAGGGGAGCCGCGCGTAGAGAGCGGGGTTATAGACGAGGATGCCGTTATCGACATGCAGCAGCGTGTAGCCGTCCGGCGCGCTGCGGGAGACGGCCTCGCTCGCCACCACCGCTCCGCCGCCCGGCCGGTTCTCCACCACCAGGTTCTGGCCGAGCCGCGGCCCCATCTGCCCGGCGATCATCCGCCCGAACAGGTCGGAGGCGCCGCCCGGCGGATAGCCGATGATCAGGCGCAGGGGCCGGTCCGGCCAGGCCGCCTGCGCGTCCGCCCGCGTGGTGGCGAAGGCGGCCGCACCGAAGCCGAGAGCCCCGCGCGCGAGGGCCCTGCGGGTGATGATAGGCTGCGTCGGCATCGGAAAGTCCCCGGGAAGGCGGTCGGTCGGATCGGCGGCCATCATGCGGCAGCGGAACGGCCCCGCCAATTGGAGCAAGTCAAAGGATTCGGCCCGCCAGTCGGCGCCGCGCCCAATCCCGCATCAGGGCAGCGGCAGGAATGCCCAGAGGATGAACAGCCACACCGGCAGCGTCACCACGGCCAACACGTGCTGCATCGTCGTCATCGCCGCCATCAGCGGCGCATCCCCGCCCATCAGCCGCGCCATGACATAGGCGGTGGTGGCGGTGGGCTGGGCCATGAACACCGTGGCGATGGTCGCGGGCAGCGCCTCCAGCCCCAGCACGAGGCAGAGGGAAAGGGTCAGGGCCGGCATCAGCAGCAGCTTCAGCGCCGCCGTCGCGGCCTGCAGGGTGAAGCGGTCCCGGATCGCCTCCGCCCCCAGCGCGGCCCCGACCGCCAGAAGCCCGAGCGAGACGGAAGCCTGCCCCAGCGTGCGCGCCAGCGGCCCCAGCCCCGGCGGCAGCCCGCCCAGCGCCGCCAGCACGAACCCCGCCGCGCAGCCGAGGATCAGCGGGTTCAGCACCACCTGCCGCAGCACCCTCCAGGGATGCAGCCCCGATCCCGCTCCCCCCAGCGCGAAGGCGGGGGTGATGATCACCTGCACGCAGGGCACGATCAGCCCCACCGTCACCGCGGCCAGCCCTGTGCCCGGCGCCCCGAACACCGCGCCCGTGATGGCGAAACCCAGCAGGTTGTTGAACCGGATGCCGCCCTGCAGCACCGATGTCGCGGCCGGATGCGCCTGCCCGAAGGCGCGCGCCAGCAGCAGGGAAAGCCCCGTGCCGATCAGCAGCGCGAGCCACAGCGCCGCCGCCATGCCCCCGATCGGCAATTCCCCCAGCCGCACGGAAGAGAGTGAGGAAGCGAGCAGGCAGGGCAGCAGCACCCAGAAGACGAGCTTCTCGATCCCCGCCCAGACCGCGTCGTCCATCAGCAACCCGCGCTTCAGCCAAGCGCCGAGCGCGATCAGCCCGAAGGCCGGCAGGAAGGCGTCGAGCCAAGGTCCCAACTAGCGCGGGCCCGACACTCAGGTCAGGTCCTCGGCAGGGACGTTCCGCGCAAGCCCGCCGAAAGCGTCCAGCAGCCGCCCGCGCCAGGCATGCACGGGGTCATCCTGCTTCAGCAGCGGAAAAGCGGAGACGCAGCGCGCCCATTGCAGCGGTCCGAAAGCGATGTAGTCCGCCGCCCCGGCCGTTGGGCCGGAAAGCCAGGGCCGCTCCCGCAGCACCATCCGCAGCGGGTGCAGGTCGCGCCGGAACGCCTCAACCGCGCCCTCCCGGTCCGCCGTCACCTCCGCCAGCGGCTTTCCAAACCGCGCCTCGCGGCTCCGCACGAAGTACGCCGCGTCCTCCGGCGCCAGGTGGCCGGGAATGTCGGAGACGACCAGCTTCACGATGCCCGGCACCATCACCGCGTCCGCCCAGGTGTTGACGAAGCGCGCCAGCGCCCGCCCCCCTTCCCCGCCGAACAGGCTCGGCGCCCCCGGCCAGTGATCCTCCAGGTATCCCAGGATGTGCCAGCTCTCATGGACCGTGCGCTCGCCATGCCGCAGCACCGGCACCTTGTCCGTGCCCGCATCGGCGATGGCCGCCTTCTCCGTAAAGCGCCAGGGGCGGACCTCGTAGGGGATGCCCTTGTGCGCCAGCGCCATCTTCACCCGCCAGCAATAGGGGGAGAAGCGCCGCGCCGGGTCCGCGCCGCAGAGGTCATGGAGGATCACGTCCATGCCGCCTATCGTGCGCCCCGAATCGTCCCCGTGGAAGCGGAGGGACGGAAGCGGGAGGACAGGAATGCCGGAAAGCCTTCTGGCGCTCGACCAGGGCACCACCTCAACCCGCGCCATCCTCTTCGACGCGGCGCTGACCCCGCGGGCCACGCACCAGATCGAGCTGCCCCAGCACTTCCCCCAGCCCGGCTGGGTGGAGCACGACCCGGAGCAGATCTTCGCGCATTCCGTGGAATGCCTCCGCGGTGCCCTGGCCCGCGCCGGCACGGCACCCGGCCGCGTGGCCGGCATCGGCATCACCAACCAGCGCGAGACCACCCTGGTCTGGGACCGCGCCACGGGCCGCCCCGTCCACAATGCCATCGTCTGGCAGGACCGCCGCAGCGCCCCGATCTGCGAGCGCCTGCGCGCCGCGGGGCTGGAGGCGCTGCTGACGCAGCGCACCGGCCTCCTCGCCGACCCCTACTTCTCCGCCACGAAGCTCATGTGGCTGCTGGAATCCATCCCCGGCCTGCGCGCCCGGGCGGAGAGCGGCGAGCTGGCCTTCGGCACGGTGGACAGCTTCCTCCTCCACCGCCTCACTGGCGGCCGCGTTCACGCGACGGACGCGACCAACGCCGCCCGCACCATGCTGCTGGATATCCGCCGCGGCGAGTGGGACGAGGAGATCCTGCGCGCCCTGGACATCCCCCGCGCCCTGCTGCCGGAGGTGCGGGACTGCGCCGCCGACTTCGGCACCACCGATCCCGCCCTGCTGGGCGCCGCCATCCCCATCCGCGGCATGGCCGGGGACCAGCAGGCCGCCACGCTGGGCCAGGCCTGCTTCCGCCCGGGCATGGTGAAATCCACCTACGGCACGGGCTGCTTCATGCTGCTGAACACGGGCGCCGCCCCCGTGCACTCCGGCCACCGGCTGCTGACCACCATCGCCTGGCAGATCGGCGGCGCCCGCACCTACGCGCTGGAGGGCGCGATCTTCACCGCCGGCGCCGCCGTGCAATGGCTGCGCGACGGCCTCCGCATCATCGGCAGCGCCGCCGAGGCCGGAGAGTTGGCCGCGGGGGCCGATCCCGAATGCGGCGTGGTCATGGTCCCCGCCTTCACCGGCCTCGGCGCCCCTCACTGGGATGCCTCGGCGCGCGGCGCCATCCTCGGCCTCACACGCGGCGCCGGCGCCGCCGAGATCGCGCGCGCCGCATTGGAAAGCGTCGCCTGGCAGACCCGCGACCTGCTGGACGCCATGCGCGCGGACTGGCCGGACATGGGCGACACCGTCCTGCGCGTGGATGGCGGCATGACCGCGAGCGACTGGACCATGCGCTTCCTGGCAGACGCCCTGCAGTGCCCCGTGGATGTTCCGGCGGTCGCGGAGACCACCGCCCTCGGCGCTGCCTACCTCGCCGGCGTCGCGGCCGGGCTGCTCCCGCCACCGGGCGACAGCGCGGAGCAGGAAGCAACCCACTGGCGCCGCCGCGTGCGCTTCGAACCGGCCATGCCGGCGGAGGAGGCGGACCGGCGCCACGCCGGCTGGCGGGATGCCGTGGGGCGGGTCCTGACGGGCCAGGGCTGAGGCGCGCGGATCAACCCGCCGCCTTCACCCGCAGCACTGTCCCTTCCACCGCCTCCACCCGCACCACCGCGCCCGCCGCGGGAACCGCGCCTTCCGCCCGGGCCGCCCAGTCACTGTCGCCCACGCGCACCCGCAGCCCGGGCCCCGCGGAGGGCAGGACCACCCCGTCCCGCCCCACCAGCCCGGATTCGGGCGTGTTCAGCCCGGAAGCCCCGCCCACACGCCGCCTCCGCAGCGCCAATGCAATCCCAGCCGCCAGCAGCACGGCAAAGACGACGACGGAGAGCGGGAAGCCCGGCTCCACCGCCAGCCCCAGAAGCCCCGTCCCCACCGCCGCGATCCCTGCCCAGAGCAGGAAGGCGCCGGGCAGGATCATCTCCGCGCCAAGCAGCAGCAGCCCCGCCAGGAGCCAGATCAACCAGGGCTCCACGGTCCCGCCCCCTGCGGCCCGGAGGGCGGCACCGAACCGGGCGGCGCCACCACGGGTGCCGCCGCCGGCGGCACGCCCCTGGCCGGAAGGGCGGCCGCCGCCCGGGCCGGCGCCGCCGCACCGCCCGGCGCCGTGCGCAGCAGCTCCAGCGCTGCCGTCACGCCGCCGGCCAGCCCGGACGCCTCCATCGGCACCACCACCAGCCGCGATGTCGGGCTGGACGCGATCGCCTGGAACGCCCCCACATACTTCTCCGCCACGAAGTAGCGCAGCGCGTCCGCACCGGCGCCGGAAGCGACCTCCGCCACCATCCGCGCCGCCTCCGCCTCGGCCTGGCCCATCCGCTCCCGCGCCTCGGCGTCCCGGAAGGCCGCCTCGCGCCGCCCCTCAGCCTCCAGCACCAGCGCGGCCTTCGCGCCCTCCGCCTTCACCACCGTCGCCCGCCGCTCGCGCTCTGCCGTCATCTGCAGGTTCATCGCGCGGATCAGGTTCTCCGGCGGCTCGATCTTGCGGATCTCCACGCGCGCCACCTTCACGCCCCAGGGGTCCGTCGCCCCGTCCAGGATCGCCAGCAGCGCGGAGTTGATCCGCTCGCGCGAGGACAGGGTCTGGTCCAGGTCCATCTCACCGATCACGGCGCGGATGTTCGTCATGGAGATCGCCGTCAGCGCCGCCTGCAGGTTCTGCACCTGGTAGGCTGCCTTCGCCGGGTCCATCACGCGGTAGTAGACGATCCCGTCCACCGTCACCGTCGCGTTGTCCCGCGTGATCACGGACTGCTCGGGGATGTCGAGCACAACCTCCTGCACGTTCATCCGGCGCCCGATGCCGTCGATATAGGGGATGATGAAGTTCAGCCCGGGCTGCAGCAGCCGGGTGAAGCGCCCGAAGCGCTCCACCGTCCAAACCTCCCCCTGCGGCACGGTACGGATGCCCATGGCCGCCGTGACCACGGCCAGGACGAGCAGCAACGCGAAGACGACAACGCCCGCCGAAACCATCCCGCCTCTTCCCCTTCGATTCGCGGCCACCCTAACGCGAATCGGCCGGGCGCGCGGCCCGGCCGTCCTGAAATCACCGTGGGCCGTGGCCCCGGCCTAGCCCATCAGCCCCCGGGTCAGCCCCGCCGCCGCATCGGCCACCAGCCCCTTCACCCGCTCCGCCTCTGGCCAGAGCCGCTCCGAGGCGCCGGAGATGGTCAGCGCCCCGCAGAGCGCCCCGCCCGGCTGGAACACCGGCGCGGAGACCGCCGCCGGATCCAGGTCCCGGCTGCCCTGCGTCGCCACCACCGGGTGCGCCCCCGGAACGGTGGCGGGTGCCGCCTCCGCCTCCTCGCCGAAGCCCGGATCCCAGGTCGCGAAGACCCGCCCCGTGGCGGCCCCGCCCAGCGGCATCATGTCCCCGGCCTGCACGGCCACGCGCAGCGTGCGCGGCGGCGCAGCGCGGTAGAGGCAGATCCGCCGCTCGTCATCCGTCTTTACCCAGAAGGCCGCGCCGTGCCCGGTCGCCTCCGTCAGCGATTCGAGCACCGGCGGCACCAGCGCCTCCAGCCCCAGGCTGCGTGTGTAAAGCGACCCCCAGTGCAGCAGCATCGGCCCCGGGGACCAGGACCCGTCCGCGTTCCGCTTCACGCAGCAGTGCCGCTCCAGCGAGGCGAGCAGGCGCAGGATCGTGCTCTTGTACAGCCCCGTCCGCGCCGCCAGCACCCGCAGCGGCAGCGCCGTATCGCCGGGGCGGAAGGCACCCAGCACCGTCATCGCCCGCCCGACCGCGGCCACGCCGGAGGCGGTGGAGGGCGGGGAGAGCAGCCGCGCGCGGGGCAGCGCCGGACGCTCCATGGTACGCTCCATGGGGCGTTCCGGTCCGATCCCCCGTCCCGCCTGGATCACCGGCGCGTCCGCCCGGACAGCGACGGTATCAACGGTCAGCACGTTGGGTTCCAAAGGCTTCAACTCCCTCAATGGCGCGGTCTCCCGCCCCTTCGGCTCTGCCTGCGGCACCGCCCCCCGGCGCACGGCCGGACTATCGACTATCGCAAGTTGGCCCGGGAAGGGTTTTGTACCGCGCGACAGAACGGAACCGGCGTTAAATGCGAAAGATTGTCAATCACACCTATGTTCCCGCCCTCGGTATGTCGCTTCGAAACTGAACTGGACGGTGCGGTTCAGAGAGCTTGCACAAACGTGAACCTTCCGCCACATGCCGCAACATGATGCGCCGCACCCCTCCCGCGCCCACCTCCCGGGACCGGGCCGCCCGAACCGCGCTGCTTCGTGCGGCGCCTCTGCTGGCGCTGCTCGCCAGCGCAACCCCGGCCCTGGCCCAGTTCGGGCCCCAGGGCCCGCCCGCCGTCGGCATCATGGAGGCCGCCCGCCGCCCGGTGACGGAGAGCACCGACTTCGTCGGCCGCGTCGAGGCGCTGGAGCACGTGGACATCATCGCCCGCGTCACCGGCTACCTCCAGGAACGCCTCTTCCAGGAAGGCCAGGAGGTAAAGAAGGGCGATCCCCTCTACAGGATCGAGCGCCAGACCTTCGAGGCCGACCTCGCCCGCGCCCAGGCCACCGTTGCCTCCGCGGAAGCCGAGCTGGCCAATGCCCGCGTCTCCCTCTCCCGCGCGCAGGAACTCTCCCGCACCGGCGCCGGCACCCGCGTCTCGCTGGACAACGCGGTGGCGCAGGAGCGTACGGCGAATGCCCAGCTCCTCTCCGCCCGCGCCGCCGCCCGCGCGGCCGAGATCAACCTCGGCTACACCGAGATCACCTCCCCCATCGACGGCAAGATCGGCCGCACGAACCTGACGATCGGCAACGTCGTCGGCCCCAATGCAGGGGCGCTGGCCACCATCGTCAGCGTGGACCCGATGCGCGTCTCCTTCCCCATCTCCCAGCGCCAGGCGCTGGAGCTGCGGGACCGCTACGCCGGCCGCGGCGGCGTGGACGCCGTGGTGATCCGCTTCCGCACGGTGGACGGGAAGACCTACCCTCAGCCCGGACGCATCGAGTTCATCGACAACCAGATCAACCGCAACACGGACAGCATCCTCGTCCGCGCCCGCGTGCCCAACCCGCCGAACGGCCCCGGCGGCGACCGCCAGCTGATCGACGGCCAGTTCGTCAACGTCTCGGTGGAGGGCGCGGAGCCCGTCCAGGCCATCACCATCCCCCGCGCCGCCGTGCTGCAGGATCAGCAGGGCACCTACGCCTTCATCGTGGATGCGGAGAACAAGGCGCAGCGCCGCAACCTCCGCCTGGGCCGCAGCACGCCGCAGACCGCGGTGATCGAGGAAGGCCTGAACCCCGGCGACAAGGTGATCGTCGAGGGCATCCAGCGCGTCCGCCCCGGCCAGGAGGTGAACGCCGCCCCGGCCGGCCCCGCGCCGGGCGCCCCCGCTCAAGGTCAGGGCGGCAGCGCCGCGCCGGCCGCCTCCGGCAGCACCCCCGCGGGCAACGCCGCGGCCGGCAACTCCCCCGCCAGCGCCGCACCGGGGCGCGCGAACCAGGGCACGACCCAGGGCGCGCCCGCCGGCGCCGGCGCTTCCCCGCCCGGCGCCCCGGCCGCTCCCAGCACCGGCCAGCCCGGCACCACCCAGCCCCAGGCCGCGAACCCGCCAGCCAACCAGTCCGGCACCGCCCGGTAAGGCGCCCCCATGATCTCCGCCACTTTCGTCGATCGCCCGCGCCTGGCGATCGTCATCGCGCTCCTCACCCTCATCGCGGGCGCGATCTCGCTCATCCGCATCCCCGTCGCCCAGTTCCCGGACATCGTCCCGCCCCAGGTCTCGGTGAACGCCCGCTACCCCGGCGCCTCGGCAGCGGTGGTGGAGCAGACCATCGGCCAGGTGCTGGAAGGCCAGATCAACGGCGTGGACCGCATGATCTACATGCGCTCCAACTCCGCGAACGACGGCACCTACGCCCTCAACGTCTCCTTCTCCCTCGGCACCGACCCCGACCTGGCGACGGTGAACGTCAACAACCGCGTCCAGGCCGCCATGGCCCGGCTGCCGCAGGAGGTGCAGCGCAGCGGCGTCACCGTCCGCAAGCAGTCCTCCGCGGTGCTGATGTTCGGCTTCCTCTACGCGAAGCAGGGCGGGCTGAACCCGCTCTTCCTCTCTAACTACTTCACCATCAACATGCTGGACGACCTCGCCCGCGTCGCGGGCGTCGGTCAGGTGAACGTCTTCGGCGCGCAGGACTACTCCATGCGCATCTGGTTCGAGGTGGATCGCCTCACCAGCCTGAACATGACCCCGCAGGACGTGATCGCCGCCATCCAGGGCCAGAATGTCCAGGCGGCCGTGGGCCGCCTCGGCGGCCGCCCGATCAGCGACGACCAGTCCTTCCAGATCAACCTGGAGACCCGCGGCCGCCTCCAGACGCCGGAGGAGTTCGGCAACATCGTCGTCCGCGCCAACCCGGACGGATCGGTGCTGCGCGTGCGCGACGTCGCCCGCGTGGAGATCGGGGCGGCCAACATGGACACGGAGAACCGGTTCAACGGCCAGCCCGCCATCGCCTTCGGCATCTACCTGGCCCCCGGCGCCAACGCCGTCTCCGTCTCGGAGGCCGTGAAGCAGCGCCTGCGCGAGCTTTCCGCCCGCTTCCCCCAAGGGCTGGACACGGAAGTCTTTTACGACAGCTCGGACTTCGTGAACGAGACGATCCACGAGGTCATCAAGACCCTGCTGGAAGCCTTCGCCCTCGTCGTCATCGTCGTCTACCTCTTCCTCGGCTCCTGGCGCGCGACCATCATCCCCACCATCGCCGTCCCCGTCTCGCTCATCGGCGCCTTCATCATCCTGCTCGGCCTCGGCTACTCGGCCAACACCGTCTCCCTCCTCGCCATGGTGCTGGCCATCGGCATCGTGGTGGACGATGCCATCGTGGTGGTCGAGAACGTGGAGCGCGTGATGGAGGAGCACCCCGAGCTCTCCGTCCCCGATGCCACGAAGAAGGCCATGGGCGAGATCACGGCGCCGATCATCGCCATCACCCTCGTCCTCCTCTCCGTCTTCGTCCCGATCGCCTTCATCCCCGGCCTCTCGGGCGAGCTGTTCCGCCAGTTCGCGGTGACGATCTCGGCCTCGATGGTCATCTCGGCCATCAACGCCCTCACCCTCTCCCCCGCGCTCTGCGCCATCATCCTCAAGCCGCACCATGGCCCGCGCCGCGGCCCGATCGGCTACGTCCTGCGCGGCATCGACTGGACGCGGGACAAGTACGCGGGCGGCGTCAGCCGCCTCGTCCGCGTCTCCGCCCTCTCCCTCGTCATCACCGCCGGCCTCGGCTTCGCCATCTGGACCATCAGCGGCAAGACCCCCACGGGCTTCCTGCCGCAGGAGGACCAGGGCGCCTTCTTCATCCAGGCCCAGCTCCCGCCCGGCGCCAGCGTCTCCCGCACGCGCGAGGTGGTGCGCCAGATCGAGGAGATCGTCCGCCCCATCCCCTCCGTGCAGGGCACGCTCGGCATCGTCGGCTTCTCCCTCATTGACGGCGGCGCCCAGTCCAACTCCGCCTTCATGGTGGTGCGCATGAAGCCCTTCGCGGACCGCGAAGGCGCGATGAACTCCGTGCAGGCCGCCATCGGCCGCGTCTTCGGCGCGACCCAGGGCATCCGCACCGCCAATGTCTTCGCCTTCAACCTGCCGCCGATCATCGGCCTCGGCACCGGCGGCGGCTTCGAGTACATCCTGCAGGACCTGGAGGGCCGCGACATCTCGGCGCTCAACGCCGCCATGCTCGGCCTGATCGCGCCCGCCAACGCCGATCCCAGCCTGACCGCCGTCTTCTCCACCTTCGCCGCGAACAACCCCTCCCTCTACCTGGAGGTGGACCGCGACAAGGCCCAGGCGCTGGGCATCCCCATCGCCAACGTCTTCACCACCCTGCAGGCCGCGCTGGGCGGCATCTACGTCAACGACTTCAACCTCTACGGCCGTGTCTGGCAGGTGAACATCCAGGCCGAGGCCGGCGACCGCAACGACATCGACGACATCTGGCGTATCCAGGTCCGCTCCAACACCGGCGAGATGGTGCCGCTCCGCGCCTTCGCCGATGTTCGCACCGTGGTCGGCCCGCAGACGATCACGCGCTACAACAACTACCGCGCCATCTCCATCAACGGCTCGCCCAAGCCCGGGGTCTCCTCCGGCCAGGCGCTGACCGCCATGGAACAGCTCTCGGACCGCGTGCTGCCCAACGGCTACAGCTATTCCTGGACCGGCACCGCCTATCAGGAGAAGCTCGCCTCCGGGCAGACGGCCTACATCCTCGCCCTCGCCGTCCTCTTCGCCTACCTCTTCCTCGTCGCCCTCTACGAGAGCTGGACCATCCCGGTCCCCGTGCTGCTCTCCATCGCGGTCGGCGTGCTCGGCTCCTTTGTCGCCATCCTCCTGGGCAACCTCTCGCTCGACATCTACGCCCAGATCGGCCTCGTCGTGCTGATCGCGCTGGCGGCGAAGAACGGCATCCTCATCATCGAGTTCGCGAAGGAGGCGCGGGAGCGCGGCATGCCCATCCGGGAAGCCGCGACGGAGGGCGCGCGGCTCCGGTTCCGCGCGGTGATGATGACCTCCATCGCCTTCGTCCTCGGCCTCGTGCCGCTGGTCACGGCCACCGGCGCGGCCGCCGTCTCCCGCCGCGCGGTCGGCACGCCCGTCTTCGGCGGCATGCTCGCGGCGTCCCTCATCGGCATCTTCATGATCCCGATGCTCTACGTGGTCTTCCAGGCCACGCGTGAACGGGTGAAGGGCTGGTTCGCCCCGCGGGAGCGCAAGGTCGGCCCGCCCTCTACCGGCACGCCCGCGGACCAGCACTGATCCCGGCACCGCCGGCGGGCCTCCCCCGCCGGCGGTGCCAGGCAACAACGACCCGGCGCGTTGACGTTAAAGTGATCGTAGCGCAAATTTTCGCGAGCAATGCCGCGAATCCTCCTCGCCTCGCCCGGATCCCTGGGGGACGTCCTCCCCTTCATCGCCCTGGCGAAGGCCCTGCGCGCGGCGGGGCATGAGGTCCGCCTGGGCAGCAGCCGCAACAACTGCCACGTGGTCGAGGCGAACGGCATCTAGTTCGCCGCCCTCCGCCCCCATCCCGGCGGCAACGACAAGCACCGCGTCCGCCTTCAATCCGCCGGCGGCGCCGTCTACCGGATCCGCGAGATCGTCGTGCCCAACATGCGCGACGCCCATGCCGACCTAGTGGAGGCCGGCCGCGGCGCCGACCTCCTCCTCGCGGGCCTCTCCTGCACCGCGGCACCGATGGCCGCCGAGACGCTGGGCATTCCGTGGGCGCCCGCCGTGCTGCAGCCGATCGCCTTCCTCTCGGCGCAGGACCCCTGCCTGCCGCCGCACCTCCACAGCCTCGCCCCGCTCCTCCCCCTCGGGCCCCTGATCGGGCGTCCGCTGCGGATCGGCGTCCGCGCGGGGCTGCGTCACCTGCACGCCCCCATCAACCACCTGCGGGCGGAACTCGGCCTGCGCCCCTTCGCTGATCCCATGCTGAACGGCGCGGCGGAACCGCCCCTGGCGCTTGCCCTCTTCTCACCCCGCCTCGCCGCCGCCCAGCCGGACTGGCCCGCCGGCGCCCGCCCCACCGGCGCGCCCATCCACGACGGAACCGGCCTGGCCCCCCTGGCACCCGACACCCGCGCCTGGATCGAGGCGGGCACGCCGCCCGTGCTCGCCACCCTCGGCTCCTCCGGCACGCGCGGCGCCCGCGGCGGAACGGTGCTGCGCGCCCTGGCCGGCGCCGCCTCCGGCCTGGGGCGCCGCACCCTCGTCCTCTCCGGCAGCCCCGCCGTCGCGGAGGACCTGGGCGAGCTGCCCCACACCCATATCCGCCCCTTCGTCCCGGTGGAGGAGGCCATGCCGCTCGCCGGCATCGTCGCCCATCACGGCGGCGCGGGCAGCACCGCCGCCGGCCTCCGCGCCGGCCGCCCGACCCTCGTCCTTCCCATCACCGGCGACCAGTTCGACCACGCCGCGCGCCTGGCCCGGCTCGGCGTCGCCCTCGTCCTGCCGGCCGCCCGCGCCACGCCGGATCGCGTCGCCCGCGCCCTCCAGCGCCTGGCGGAGGTGCGCCGCTTCGCCCTGCGCGCCGCCGTCATCGGCGCCGAGGTCCGGCAGGAGGACGGAGCCGGTGCCGCCGCCGCTCTCGTCACCGCCTTCCTGCGCCGCGCTGCCCCTGCCCCCCTTCCCCGGAAGCTCGCCTTGCACGCATGATCCCGCCGGGAGCGGCGCGGCCGCTCCTCAGGGAAACGGGCGGGAGAGAGCACCATGGCGAAGTTCGGCCTCAGCCAGAGCCTGCGTCGGGTGGAGGATCCCCGCCTGCTTCGCGGCGGCGGCCGCTACACGGACGATCTCGTGCCCCAGGGCGTCGCCCCCGGCGCCGCCATCGGCCACATCCTTCGCTCCCCCCACGCCCATGCGCGCATCCTCTCCATCGACACGGAGGCGGCGAAGGCGGTCCCGGGCGTCCTCGCCATCCTCACCGGCGAGGACTGGAAGGCCGAGGGCCTGAACGAGATCCCCTGCGCCATCCCCATGAAGAACCGGGACGGCAGCCCCCGCGGCAACACCCCGCGCGGTGCCCTGGCTGACGGCGTGGTGCGCCACGTCGGCGATCCCGTGGCCTTCATCGTCGCCGAATCCCACGCCGCCGCGCGCGACGCCGCGGAGGCGATCGAGGTGGATTACGAAACCCTCCACTCCACGACCGACCTGGCCACCGCCACCGATCCCGGCCAGCCCCAGGTCTGGCCGGACATCGCGAACAACACCGTCTTCGACTGGGAAACCGGCAACCGCGAGGAGACGGACCGCCTCTTCGAAAGGGCCGCGCACGTCACCACCGTGCGCATCGTGAACAACCGCGTCGTCGTCGCCTCCATGGAGGGCCGCGCCGCGATCGCGGAGTACGACGAGGGCTACGAGCGCTTCACGCTGCACGCGGGAACCCAGGGAAGCTGGCCGCTGAAGAACACCCTCGCCGGCGTCTTCAACATCCCGAAGGAGAAGCTCCGCGTCGTCACCCACGATGTCGGCGGCGGCTTCGGGATGAAGATCTTCACCTACCCGGAATACGCCCTCTGCATGATGGCCGCGCGCCGCCTGGGGCGCCCGGTCCGCTGGACGAGCGAGAGGACGGAAGCCTTCCTCTCCGACACCCACGGGCGGGACAACATCACCACCGGCCAGCTCGCGCTCGATGCGGACGGAAAGTTCCTGGCGATGCGCACGAAGAACATCGCCAACATGGGCGCCTACCTCTCCACCTACGGCCCCTTCATTCCCACCGCCGCCGGCACGAAGGTTCTGGCCAGCGTCTATGGCTTCCGGGCCATCCACGCCAACGTTGTCGGCGTGGTCACCAACACCACCCCGGTCGATGCATATCGCGGCGCCGGCCGCCCCGAATCCAACTACATCGTGGAGCGCCTGATCGACGCCGCCGCGCGCGAGACGGGGATCGACCGCGTGGAGCTGCGCCGCCGCAACATGGTGCCCTCCTCCGCCATGCCGCACACTACCCCCGTCGGCCAGACCTACGATTCCGGCGAGTTCGCGCAGGTCATGGACCATGCGCTCTCCCTGATGGACTGGGACGGCTTCCCCGCCCGCCGCGCCGCCTCGGCCGCCGCCGGCAAGCGCCGGGGCATCGGCCTCGCCTACTACCTGGAAGCCACCGGCGGCTCCGACAGCGAGCGCGCGGAGGTCCGCTTCGCGGCCGATGGCGGCGTGGAGGTCCTCGTCGGCACCCAATCCACCGGCCAGGGCCACGAGACGGCCTACGTCATGATCACCGCCCATGAGCTGGGCATCCCCGTGGAGAAGATCCGCGTCATCCAGGGCGATTCGGACGAGATCCCCACCGGCGGCGGCACCGGCGGCGCCCGCTCCCTCTACTCGGAGGGCACCGCCCTCCTCGCCACCACCGCCACCGTGATCGAGAAGGGCCGCCAAGCCGCTTCGGAGGCCCTCGAAGCCTCCCCCGCCGACATCGAGTTTGCGGATGGCCGCTTCGCCATCGCCGGCACGGACCGCGCCATCGGCATCCTCGACCTCGCCCGCACCCAGCGGGAGCGCGCCGCGCGCGGCGAGCCCGCCACGGTCCTGGACGCGGCGGAGGTCGCCGCCATCCCCAGCCACACCTTCCCCAATGGCTGCCACATCGCCGAGGTGGAGGTGGACCCGGAAACCGGCACCGTCACCATCCCCCGCTACATCGTCACGGACGATGTCGGCCACGCTCTCAACCCCCTCATCGTCCGCGGCCAGGTTCATGGCGGCGTTGCACAGGGCATCGGCCAGGCCATGCTGGAGCGCACTGCCTACGACCCGGAGAGCGGCCAGCTCCTCTCCGCCTCCTTCATGGACTACGCCCTGCCCCGCGCCGGCGACCTGCCCCCGATCGAGGTGGAGTTCGTCTCCGTCCCCTGCCTTACCAACCCGCTCGGGGTGAAGGGCGCGGGGGAGGCCGGGGCGGTCGGCTCCCCGCCCGCGCTGATGAACGCGCTGGTGGACGCGCTCTCCACGGACGGCGTCACGCATCTCGACATGCCCGCGACGCCGGAAGTGGTCTGGAAGGCCCTGGAGATCTCCCGCGCCGCCTGACAGAAGCGCGCCGCAGCCCGCATGGGCTTCCCCCGGGGTGTCCCGGGGAAGCCTCGCCGGGCCGGTCCCGCACCGGCCCGGCCCCTACCGCATCGCCACCACCGGCCCCGCCGCGGCGGCGGGCGGCGCGTCCAGGAAGCGCACGCCCGTCACCCGGAACCCGTCGCCCTGCCAGGCCATGTCGAAGGCCACCCCGCCCTGCTCGTGACGCGGCCCGTATTCCAGCCGGAAGGAGGCCAGCCCCACGGCCCGCGCCGAGCGCAGGGAGGAGAGCGCGGCCACAGGCCCATCACCCCGCCCGCGCGCCCCCAGCCAGGCCGCCATCCCCTCCGGCCGCGCCCAGGACTCCGCCATCCGGTCCGCCATGGCGGAGAGGTAGCGTCGCGCCCCCGCGCTCTCGTTCTCCGGAACCTCGGCCGCCAGCCCCGCCCGCAGGCTTGCCAGGGTGGAGGGCGCGTCGATCTGCCGCAGCATCGCCGGCCCATCCCCCTGGCCGATGGGAACCGAGAGCCGAACCGCCAGCAGCCAGGGCAGCACCAGCCAGCCCGCTGCCAGCAGCGCCGCCGCCAGCACGGAGAGCCCGACCTGCACCATCGGCCTTAGCCGGGCCCGCCTCGGTGCCGCCGCCCGCCGCGCCCGTTCCGCCTCCCAGGGCCGGGGCCAACCCGGAGCATCGACGCCGAGGGAAGCCGGCACGAAGCCTGATGCCCGTCCACTGCCGACAGCGGGCCTCAGAGCAGGTCGCGGCGCCTCAAGCGCCTGCGCCGCTTGTCGGGCATCGTACTCCGCCCAGACCTCGTCCCAGATCGCTGCCCGCTGATCGACCCGCATCGCGCCAGTCCCGCCCGTCTCAGGAACGGCGCGATTCTGGCGCCTCGTCTCTGTTTTTGAGACTGGCGCTCCGACTCTGACTAAACCCTTAACGTCTCAGGCGATGAGACGAATTCCCGATCACGCCACCGCGCGCAGGTCCGCCTCCAGCCGCCCCAGCACCGCGGCCAGGGCCGCGACCATTCCCGCCGCCTGCGCGTCCGGCCCTAGCGGCCGGTCCGGCGGCACGGGCACCGTGGCCGTCTCGGCGTACTGCCCCACCACCCGCGTGCCGAACTGGCTCGTCTCCCGCATCACCACCACGGTCATGGAGCACACCGCCACCCCGCGCCCGAGATCGACGTGCAGCGCCACCAGCTCGCTCTCCATGGTCAGGTCCACGGCGCTGCGCGTGCCCGGCGCCAGCACGGCCGCGAACATCCCGGAATCCACCAGCCAGCGCCGCAGGGATTCCTCGGCCGCCTCGGCCGGCGGCGCGGTCCACTCCGCATAGTACTCCACCGCCTCCGTCCCATCCGGCCGGATGGAGCGCAGCAGCCGCCCGTCCAGCCCCGCCGCGGCACGGGTCAGCCGCATCAGCAGCGTCTTCTTCCCGCGCGGGCCGGACCTCGCCACTGGGGCGCCGATCACGGAGCCGCCGGGCCGCCGCGGCATCAGCGGGTAGCGCCGCGGCTCCACATAGTCCTGGTTCAGCACGGAACACCCCGCCAACACGGGCACCGCCGCCATCCCGAGCACCGAACGTCGCCGCATCATCGCCTCTCCCTCGTCCAGGCCGGCGCCGGTGGCGGCGGCGCCAGCACGGCCGCCCCCGGGGACCGCCGCAGCATCTCCGTCGTGTCCCGCAGGTTGCCGGATGTCGCGCGCAGGTCACGAAGCGTCGGCGTCAGGTCCACGTTCACGTCGCCCACAAGATTGTTGATGGAGCGCGCGGCCGATTCCACCTGCGTGATCGCCGCCGGCAGCCGCTGCATGCCCTGCTGCAGCTGCTCCAGCGCCCGGTTCGCGTTCTGCACGGCGCCCCGCACGTCCCGCCCGTTGATCAGCGCGCGCGCGTCCGTCACCGTCCCGCGCAGCTCCGCGGAAAGCGCGGGCAGGTTCAGGTCCGCCACCGTCTTCTGCAACGTCTCCAGCGTCTCCCGCGCCGCGCGGCTCGCCTGGGCCACGTCGCCATCGTTCACCTGCCGCCGCAGATCCGTCAGCAGCCCGGCCATGTCCCCCAGGATCTGCTCGATGGGCAGGTTGCTGATCCGCTGCGCCAGCTGCTCCGCCACGCTCGTCACCTGCGCGATGGTGGAGGCAATGGCGGGGATCACCGGGTAGAGCGGCTTCCACGGGATCTCCTCCACCGGGAAGCGCTCGGGATCCACGAAGTCCAGCTCCAGGTAGCCCACGCCCGTGATGCCCGTGGAGGCCAGCCGCGCCCTCAACCCGTACTGCACCGCCCGGCCCACATCCGCCTGCTCCCGCAGCCGGGTAAGGTCGAGAGCGAAGCGCACGATCACCCGCTGATAGGCGGAGGAGAAGGCACCCGGCGGCGGCGTGTACTCGGAGGCGACAAGGTTCACCTCCGTCACCTGCCCCAGCTGCACGCCGCGGAACCGCACCGCCGCGCCCTGGTCCAGCCCCTGCACGCTCTCGCGGATGTAGGTCTCGAAGGTCTGCGTATTCCGCCCGAGCTTCCCGGCGGTGAAGAACAGCACGAAGCCGACGCCCACCCCCAGCCCGACAAGGATGAGGATGCCGACCCGAAGGTAGAGCCCGCGGGAGGAAACGGCCATTCAGTGCGTCTCCCGCCGGAAGAACTTCCGCACGGTGTCGTTCGGCGGGTCGTCGCGCAGCGCGCGCGGGTCGCCCTCGGCGATCATCCCCTGCGCCTCCTTGTCCAGCATGATGCAGCGGTCCCCGATGGCCAGGATCGACTGCAACTCGTGCGTCACCACCACGAAGGTGGTCCCGAGGTCCCGCGCCAGGTCCTTGATCAGCTCGTCCAGCCCCGCCGATGTCACGGGGTCCAGCCCCGCGCTCGGTTCATCGAGAAAAAGGATCGGCGGGTCCAGCGCCATGGCGCGCGCGATCCCCGCCCGCTTGGCCATGCCGCCCGAGATCTCCGCCGGCAGGCGGGATGCCGCGTCGGAAAGACCCACCAGCCCCAACTTGACCCGCGCCACCGCCTCGCGCGCCTCGTGCGGCAGGTCGGTATGAGCTTCCAGCGGCAGCATCACGTTCTCCAGCAAGGTCATCGAGCCGAAGAGCGCGCCTGACTGCCACATGACGCCCAGCCGTGTCAGCAGGTTGCGCCGCGCTGCCCCCTCCGCCTCCGCCAGGTCGCCGCCCAGGATGGTCACATGCCCCTTGGTCGGGCGGTACAGCCCGATCATCAGCTTCAGCAGCGTGGATTTCCCGCAGCCCGACCCGCCGAGGATCACGAAGACCTCGCCACGGTTCACCTCGAAGTTCACGTCCCGGAACAGCACGCGCTCGCCGAAGCCCATGCTCACGCCCTGGGCCCGGATTACCGCCCTGTGTTCCGACGTAGCCGCCATCACCAGCCCAGCCGGAAGAACATCACGGCGAAGATCCCGTCCAGCACCACCAGCGCCACGATCCCGCCCACCACGGCCGCCGTCGCGGCATCACCCACCGCGCGCGGCCCGCTGCCCGCCTGCAGCCCCGCCCGGCAGCCGATCCCCGCGATCACCAGCCCGAAGACCGCGGCCTTCCCCAGCCCCTGCAACAGGTCCCAGAGCTGCACCCCGGCATGAAGCTGGTTGATCACGACAGAGACCGGGAAACCCCGCGCCACCATCACGAAGCCCATCCCCACCAGCCCCGAGAGGTCCATCAGCAGCGCCAGAACCGGCAGCGCGATCGTCGCCGCCACCAGCCGCGGCAGCACCAGCAGCACCATGGGGTCGATCCCCATGATCCGCAGCGCGCTGATCTCCTCGTTCACGGTCATCGTACCCAGCTCGGCCGCGAAGGCCGATCCCGTGCGCCCCGCCAGGATCACCCCCGCCAGCAACGGCCCCAGCTCCCGCAGCAGGGAGATGCCGACCAGCCGTGGCACGAAGATATCCGCCCCGTACTGCCGCATCGGCACCGCGGACTGGAAGGCCAGGATCACGCCGATCAGCACGCCCAGCAGCAGCACCAGCCCGAAGGCACGCGTCCCCACCTCGTCCAGATGGCGCAGCACGTCCGCCGCCCGCAGGTCGCGCGGCCGCCGGGCCGCGTTCACCACCGTGGCCGCGGACTCGCCGAGGAACTCCGCGCCGTCCCCGGCATTCCTCACCCGCCCCACGCCCCAGGCGCCGAGCCGCCGGATGGGCCCCAGCCGCTTCTTCGGCGCCTGCTGCGCCGGCGGCTTCCCCGCCGCACCCCGCGCCCGCTCCAGCACCGCCGCCACGGGCTCGGAGGCACCCTCGACCGGCACCTCCCCGCCTGCCGCCGCCTGGGCCGCCAGCACCAGCGCCGCCCCACTCGTGTCCAGCGTCTCCAGCGCGGAGAGGTCGATCCGCCCCGCGCCCTTCGCCGCCTCTACCGCGTGTCGCCAGACATGCCCGGCCGACATGCTCGTCAAATGGCCGGAGAAGCGCAGCGCCTCCCCGTCCCGCTCCACTTTCGGCGGTGGCCCGTCCGCCCCGGGCCCCGGCCCCGCTTCCGCATCCGATCCCGCCACGGCACCACCCGGCGCCGGCGCCCGGTCCGGCGGCCGCCCTGGCCCCATATCCTCCGCGGAAGGCAGCGCCGGGCTGCCGGGCTCCGGGGACCGCTCGCGCGCCCCCTCCGCCCGCGCCTCGCGCCGGTTCCCCGCGCCCTCGCCCACCGGGATCGCCGGATCCGGCACCTGCCGCTCCCCGTCCCTCACGCCGCCAGCCCCAGCGCCGCCGCGGCCTCGCGCGCCGCGCGCGCGCCGCTCTGCCAGGCGCCCGCCAGCGTCCCGGCTAGGCTCTCGTGGCAGGCCTCGCCCGCCAGCATCAGCCGCCCTTCCCCGATCGGGGCCGAGAGCGCCGCACGCGCCCCACCCCGCCCCGGCCGCAGCGCCGCATAGGCCCCGCGCGACCAAGGGTCCGTCCCCCAGGAGGACGCAACCGCCCCCTCCCGCCGCAGGGCCCGGTCCACTCGCGCGCCGTACATCCCCCGCAGTTCCGAGAAGGCGAGATCGACGATCGCCCCCTCCCCTTCCCGCGCCAGTTCCCAGGCGAGCGCCCCGCCCGCGAATCCTTCCAGGTGGTCCCGCCCGAAGGGCCAGGCGACAAAGGTCATTGCCCGCTCCCCCGGCTCCAGCCGCCGCTCGATCCCGCCGAAGGAGGGCAGGTCCAGCCTGTCATCGCCGGCCGCGCGCAGCCCCACCTTGCTGAGCAACCCCATTGGCAGGTCATGCACCGCCTGCGCGCTCTCTACCGGCAAGGCCGGGTCGAACCGGATCGCCCCCGATGCCAGCACCCCCGTGGAGACCGTGACCACCGCTGCCCGCGCCTCCACCGCCCCGAACGCCCCTTCCGCCCGCACGCGCCGCCCACCCCAGCACAGGCGCTCCACCGGCGCACCCAGGGTGATCGGAAGCCCCTTCGCCAGCACGGAGAGCAGATGCCCGCACCCGTCCCGCGGCAGAAGGTTCGTCCCGTTCAGCAGCGTCGCCAGATAGTCGTCCAGGTCGATGTCCTGCGCCTCGGCCGCCGAGATCACCGGCCCTTCCCAATGCGTCAGCGTCGCGTCCCAGAACCCGCCGCGCGGCGCCGCGTCACCGAGGCTCCGCACCCCGCCCCGCGCCGCTGCGAGCATTACCGCCGCGTGCCACTCCCTCTCGGCCCGGTCGTACCCTTCCATGTCCGCGTCCGACGCCCAGCGATCCCCCATCCACACGCGGGAGGACCGCACGGAATCATGGTCGAACAGCGCCAGCCCTCGCGCCTCGGCCAGCGGTACCAGCGGGTTGGACTGCGCCGCATGCAGCCAGGTCGCCCCCAGGTCCATCGGCACGGCGGGATCCGTCAGCGCCCGCCCACCCACGCGCCCGCGCGCTTCCAGCACTCGCACGGTCAGCCCAAACGACATCGCCTGGCGCGCCGCGGAGATCCCGGCCGCGCCCGCACCGACGACGAGAAGGTCACAATCCCCCGACACCATCACTCCCAAGCGGCCACAACCGGCCAGGGTTTCCCCCGCCCCGCCCCGCGCGGCCAGCCCCAAACCCGTGCCCCATCGGCTTCGTGAACCACTTGCCCGGGTAGGAGAGCCGGGCCGCGCGCCCCATCATCCCCCACCCACAGCGAGTCTGACGACCATGAACCTTCCCCGCGAACTGGAGGGCCGCCGCGCCCTCGTCATGGGCGGCAGCCGCGGCATCGGCCGCTCCATCGCCCTCGCCTTCGCCCAGGCCGGCGCCGCCGTCGCCCTCTGCGCCCGCGGTGCCGCCGCGCTGGAGGAGACCCGCGCCGAGATCGAGGCCACCGGCGCGCAAGCCTTCGCCGCCCCCTGCGACCTGTCCGACGCCGCCTCCATCGCCGCCTTCGTCCCACAGGCCGCCGACGCGCTGGGCGGCATCGACATCCTCGTCAACAACGCCTCCGGCTTCGGCCGCGCGGACGACGAGGAGAGCTGGGCCGCCTCGCTCTCCGTGGATATCATGGCCGTGGTCCGCGCCAGCCACGCCGCCCTTCCCTGGCTGGAGAAGTCGGGCGCGGGCGCCATCGTCAACATCGCCTCCATCTCCGCCCTGCGCGCGACGAAGCGGAACCCGCCCTACGCCGCGGTGAAGGCGGCGGTGATCCAGTACACCACCAGCCAGGCCCGCATCCTCGCGGGGAAGGGCATCCGCGCGAACGCCGTCTCCCCCGGCTCCATCGAGTTCCCCGGCGGCACCTGGGAGCGCCGGCGCACGGAGGACCCCGCCCTCTACCAGGGCACGCTGGCGCAGATCCCCTTCGGCCGCATGGGCCGCCCGGAGGAGGTGGCCGAGGCCGTCCTCTTCCTCGCTTCCCCCCGCGCCAGCTGGATCACCGGCCAGAGCCTCGTCGTGGACGGCGGCCAGCTCCTGGGCCCCTGACAACCCCTTCTTCACCTTTGCAGGCGAGCATGGCGGCCTTCCCCTTACCTGAATGGACCCGCCATGCCTCAAGCGCTCCGGTCGATCCGCAAGCGGATCGGCCAGGTCGGCATCGTCAACCGCCTGCTCGTCGCCTCCCTCCTCGCCGTTGCCCTCGCCGTCGCCGCCGTCCAGGCATGGACGATCCGCGGCGTCGCCGGCAGCGTGGAGGAGGGCGTGCAGCGAAGCCTCGAGACGAACCTCGCCCTCGCGAAGGAGGAGCTGGGCACTCTCGGCACGGGCTGGCGCATGTCCAACGGCGCGCTGACCCTCGGCGGCAAACCCGTCGCAGCGCATGAGGAGTTGCTGCGCCGCGTGACCGCCATCGCCGGCGCCACCGTTACCCTCTATGCCGGCGAGGGGCCCGTCGCCTCCGGCACCCCCGCCCCGGCTGTGCTGGACGACGCCGCGCGCCAAGCCGTCCTCGGGCGCGGCGAGACGCTGCGCGGCACGGCCACCATCGCCGGTGCCCGCCACGCCACCGTGCAGGACCCCATCCGGGACGCCGATGGCCGCACGATCGGCGTCCTCGCCGTCGCCTTCCCCACCGCCGCCGCCGAGGCCGTGGTGAGCCGCCTGATCACCGAGAGCGCGATAGCCGGGCTCCTCGTCATCCTCGTCGTCGGCGCGGCGCGCTGGTTCATCCTGCGCTCCACCATGCGCCCGCTCAGCAACCTCGCTACTGCCGTGCGCGCCATCGCCGGGGGCGAGCTGGACCGCCCCGCTCCCTGCGCGGACCGCACGGACCAGCTCGGCGAGATCGGCCGCGCGGTGGAAACCCTGCGCGAATCCGCCCTGCGCGCCCGCACTCTGGAGGCGCAGGTGAACGGAGAACGCGCGGCAAAGGACCGCCGGCAGGAGGCGATGGACCGCCTCACCCAGGATTTCGGCACCTCCGTCTCCGGCGTGCTCACCTCCCTTGGCCGGACGGCCGAGACGATGCGCGGCACGGCGGGCGAGATGGCGGAGGCCGCCGGCCAGACCCGCCGCGACATGGCCTCCACCGCCGCCGAGGCCGAGACCTCATCCCAGAGTCTCGCCCAGGTCGCCGCCGCGACCGAGGAGATGAGCGCGAGCGTGGGGGAGATCGCCCGCCAGGTGACCGAGGCCGCCGCCGCCGCGCGAGACGCCGTGGAGCAGGCCCGCAGCACCGACACCACCGTGCAGGGGCTGAGCGCCGCCGCCGAACAGATCGGCGACGTGGTGCGCCTGATCAGCGACATCGCCGGCCAGACCAACCTGCTGGCCCTGAACGCGACGATCGAGGCCGCCCGCGCCGGAGAGGCCGGGCGCGGCTTCGCCGTCGTCGCCTCGGAGGTGAAGACGCTCGCCGCCCAGACCGCCCAGGCCACCGACCGCATCGGCAGCCAGATCTCCGCCATCCAGGCAGCGTCCGGGGAAGCGGTGCGGGCCGTGCGCGGCGTCGCCGGCGCGATCGACCGCGTGAGCGACGTGGCCGCCGCCATCGCGGAGGCCGTGGACCAGCAGGGTGCCGCCACGCGGGAGATCGCCTCCCAGGTGCAGCACGTCGCCCGCAGCACGGATAACGCCACCAACGCCATGCGCGACGTCACCGCGATGGCGGAGCGCTCCGGCGCCGCCAGCCAGGCCGTGCTGGACACGTCCGGCGAGGTCTCCGGCCTCTCCCGCAGCCTGCGGGACGAGGTGGACCACTTCCTCGCCGCCATGCGCAGCAGCGAGAGGAACGGCGAGCGCCGCCGCTACGAGAGGATCAGCGGCCGGGACCTTCCCGTGCGCCTGCGCTGCGCGACGCACGGCACCTTCGAGACGGTGCTGCGCGACATCTCCCTAGGTGGCGCGGCCCTGCCCTGCAACTGGCCCTGCGAGGTGGGCGCGGAAGTCCTGCTGGACCTGCCCGGCGCGGAGGGACCGGCCCATGCGCGCGTGGTCTCCACGCGCGAAGGGCTGCTTGCCATCGCCTTCCGCCAGGACCCCGGCACGATGCAGCGGGTGAGCCGCATCCTCGACCGCCTCGGCGCCGACCTCTCCGGCCAGCGCGCGGCCTGAACGGGATAGGGCCCGCGCCACGGCGCGGGCCCCGTCTCCATCAGTCCAGCGAGGCGCCGGACTCCTCGACCAGCCGCTTCCACAGCAAGTCCTGCTGCTTCAGGTACTCGCCATAGGCCTCCGGCGTCTCGTCCCAGGCCGGGGTGAAGCCCTGCGGCTCCATCCGGGACTTAAAGTCCTCGCCCTTCACCACCTTCAGCAGCGCGTCGTGCAGCTTGTCCACGATCGGCCTCGGCGTGCCGGCCGGCAGGTTCACCCCATACCAGCTCTGCATGTCGATGTTGGAGCCGGGCAGCAGCTCCTTCATGCTGGGAACGTCGCGCAGCTCCGGCACGTAGGTGATGCGCTCCGCGCTCCCCACCGCCAGCGGGCGGAACTTGCCCTCGCGCACGTTCGGCATCGCCGCCGGGATCACGTCGAACATCATGTCGATGTTGCCCGCCAGCAGGTCGGCGAAGGCAGGGCCGCCGCCACGGTACGGCACATGGGTGATCTCCACCCCCGCCGCCTTGGCCACGGTGGAGATGGTGATGTGGCTCACCGTTCCCGTGCCGGAGGAGCCCATGGTCAGCTTGCCCGGGTCCTTCTTCGCCGCCGCGATCAGCTCCCCGAAGGTCTTCCAGGGCCGGTTGGAGTTCACGATCAGCAGCACCGTGCCCGTCGTCACCCGCGTCACGGGTGCCAGGTCGCGCAGCGGCTCCAGCGGCATGGACCGGCGGTAGAGGTACTTGTTCGCCGCCATGATGGAGACGGAGGTGAGCAGGATCGTGTAGCCGTCCTTCTCGCTCCTCGCGACGAAGTCCGCGCCGATGTTGCCGCCCGCGCCGCCGCGGTTGTCCACCACCACGTTCTGCCCGAGGATGCCCTGCAGCCGCTCCGCCAGCAGGCGCCCAGTCAGGTCCACCGCGCCGCCGGGGGCGTAGGGCACCACGATGCGCGGCGGCCGGTTCGGCCAGTTCGTGCCCTGGGCGCGGGCGGTAGGGGCCAGGATAGGCAGGCCGAGCGGCGCGGCGGCCGCGGCGCCCAGCAGGGCGCGTCGAGTTGGGTGCATAAAACTCTCTCCGGAGTCGTGAAGCGGCCGTCATGTCGCCCCGCAAGCCCCGCGGGGCAAGCCCGGAACCTTGTTCAACCACCCGGCAGACCCAAGAAAAGGGCCATGCCCGATCCCATCGCGCCCCCCGAGGAGCGCCCCTGCATCAAGGTCTGCGAGTACGACGAGGACACGGAGTGGTGCCTCGGCTGCGGGATGACCAAGCGCGAGAAGAAGGCCTGGAAGCGGGCCCCGGAGTACCGCGGCGCCATCCACGCCAACCTCCCCGCCCGGCTGGACGCCATGGCGGCCGCCGGCCACCGCACCGGCAAGACAGCGAAGAAGTAGTCCCTACCGCCGCGCCGAGAGCGCGTGGATCAGCACCGCCGCCGCCACGGAGACGTTGAGGCTCTCCACCCGCCCCGATCCCGGCAGCGTCACCTGCATGTCGCAGGCCGCTGCCGTGGCCGGGCTCACGCCTTGCTCCTCGTTCCCCAGCACCAGCGCCACGCAGCCCCCCGGCTGCCGCCGCGCCAGCACCGCCTCGGGCGCCACCCCGCCGGACGCCACCGCCGCCACCGTCAGCACACCCAGTTGCGGCAGGGTGCTCACCAGGTCCGGCGCGGTCCACAGGCTCAGCACCTCCAGCCCGCCCTCGCTCGTCCGCCACGCCGCGTCCGAGAGCCCGGCCTGCCTGGGATCGCCCGACAGCACCATCCCGATGCACCCGAAGAAGGCCGCGGACCGCGCGACGGCCCCCAGGTTGTGCGGGTTGGATACCCCGTCCAGCACCGGCAGAACCGGCGCCGCCCGCAGCGCCGGCGGCAGGGGCAGCGCCACGGGCGCCACGCGCCGCCGCGCCACCACGGCCACGATCCCCCCGTGATGGACCGTGCCCGCCACCCGCGCCAGCTCCTCCTCACCCACCTCGCGATAGGGCTTCCGCGCCTCGGCCAGCACCGCGCAGAACGGGTTCGCCTCCCGCCGGCGGCTGGGCAGGTGGAACAGCCGCAGCACCTCCCGCGGCCGCCGGGAGAAGACGGCCGAGACGGCCGCCAGCCCGCAGATCCGGTCCGGCTCCGGCGGGCGGGGCGGCCTCGGCCCCTCGGGACGGCCCAGGGCCCCTTGCGGGCCTGGCCTGCTCATCGGTCGGTCGCGCTCCATCGGCCGCATCCACACCCGCACCGGGGCCGCGTCAACCGTCCCGCACCCGGAGAAGGCTTAATTTGAACCGACCCCGAAACAACAACTAGCGTTCCGCCACTGGCACCCCGGCGTGCCGGGCCTTCCGGGGCGTAGGGGCTGGGGGACAGGTACGACACCCCCGGCTACCCAGCCCTGGGCCGCCCTCGCCCGCCTTCCTGCCGCCCTGCCGGGCCGAGGAGAGACCATGGACGCGCGCCGCCTGCCCCTCGCCCTGCTGCTGCTCGCCGCGGCGGGCTGCCGGCCGGATCCCGCACCTGCCCCGGCCGCGCCACCCCCAGCCCTGGCCGCCGCGCCGGCGCCCTCCGGCCCCTCCCCCGCCCGCTGGGACTCCCGCCCGAATGGCCGGGAGTGGAGCCGCCTCGCCCTGGCGGGGTTGGAAGCCCACGCCCAGCCGCTCCTCGCCTTCACGCCCCGCGACATCGCCGCCTACTGCCCTCGCTACGCGGCGGCGGACAGGAACGGCCGCGCCGCCTTCTGGGTGGGCCTGCTCTCCGTCCTGGCCGGCTACGAGAGCAATTACGACCCGAGCGTGAGCTTCCAGGAAAGCTTTCCGGACGCCCAGGGCCGCCCCGTCATCAGCCGCGGCCTCCTGCAGATCTCGCGGGAGAGCGCCAACGGCTACGGCTGCGAGATCGGGGACGACCGGACGCTGCACGACCCCGCGGTGAACCTCTCCTGCGCCGCCCGCATCGTGAACCGCCTCGTCACGCGGGACGGGATGATCGCCTCCGACTCCAGCCCCTGGAAGGGCATGGCCGCCTACTGGAGCCCGTTCCGCCGCGCCGACCGGAAGGCGGAAATGGCGCAGTGGACCGCCGCCCAGCCCTACTGCCGCTGAGGCCCCACCCCTTCCCCGCCCACCCCCGCCATGCCAGTTTCCGCGCCCTTTCACGCATGGGGGAGAGAAACATGGCCGGCGTCTTCTGGCACCTCGGCAACTGGTCCACCGAGGAGCCCAAGATCCTCGGCCCCATGGACCACGCCTTCTGGCTGGGCTCTGTGATCTTCGACGGCGCCCGCGCCATCCGCGGCACCGTGCCGGACCTGGACCTGCACTGCCGCCGCTGCGTCCAGTCCGCCCTCAACATGCGGATGAACCCCACCATGACGGCCGAGGAGATCGAGACACTCTGCCGCGAGGGCGTGCGCCGCATGGGCCCGGAGGCGGAGCTCTACATCCGCCCGATGTTCTTCGTTCGGCGCGGCCTCGGCGCCTCCCAGCCCGATCCGGACAGCACGGAGTTCATCCTCTCCATCTACGATTCCCCCATGCCGGCCCCAACGGGTTTCTCGGCCATCACGGCCCCCTTCCGCCGCCCCGCCCCGGACCAGGCGCCGACCGACGCCAAGGCCAGCGCCCTCTACCCCAACGGCGCCCGCGCGGCCGCCTGGGCGCGCGAGCACGGCTACGAGTGGGCCGTGATGCTGGACCCGGACGGCAACGTCGCCGAGTTCTCCGCCGCCAACCTGATGATGGTGAAGAACGGCGTGGTAATCACGCCGAAGCCCAACGGCACCTTCCTCGCCGGCATCACCCGCGCCCGCATCATCGAGCTGCTGCGCCGCGCCGGCCGCGAGGTGCGAGAGGACATCGTCACGCCAGCCATGCTGGAGGACGCGGACGAGATCTTCGCCACCGGCAACTTCGGCAAGGTCCAGCCCTGCACCCGCTACGGCACCCACGACATGCAGCCCGGCCCCGTCGCCGCGGAGGCCCGCCGCCTCTACTTCGAGTTCGCCGAGACCGCCCGCATCCTTCCAAAGGCGGTCTGACTTCCGGATCCGCAGGGCGAGGTACAAACTTCTGCCCCGCGGAACCGAACGCCCCCGTCATCGTTCACGGATCATCCGCCGGCCCTCCCCGGGTCCGGCGAAGGAGATCGCCGGAACACCCATGCCGAGGGACGACAGCCTTTCCAGCTCCACCGCAGACAGGGCCAGGGCGGAAGCCGCCCGCCCCCGCGCCGCCCTGGTCGGGTTCGGCGTCCTCCTGCTCCTCTTCCTAGCCTGGATGATCTACCGCCAGGTCACGGTCGCCCCCGGCCCCGCCCAGATGATCCTCATCGGCCGCGGCGGGGAGGTCACGCGCGTCCTCGGCCCCGGCCAGTGGAGCCTGCTCAACCCCTTCAGCCAGAGCGTCACGTCCTACGACATGGCGCTCCTCAGCTCGGACCGCTCCGCACCGGACCGCGGCATGGGCGCCCTCAGCGCGGAAGGCCACGCCCTGACCTTCTTCGGCACCGCCTTCTGGAAGGAGGGCACCGAGGACGACCTGCGCTGGCGTTATGCCCATATCCGCGCCGGGGCGGACGCGATGCCCGCCCTCATGGCCGCCTCCGCCCAGACCGTCGCGGGCCGCCACACCATGGACGAGATCATCCACAACGCCTCCGCCATCGGGCGCGAGTTGACGGACGACCTCAAGGCTCGCGCCCGCGCCCTCCTGCGCGTGGACGTCGCCGATTTTGCCCTCACCCGCATTGAGCCCGGCGAGACATGGCGCGCGGTGGTGAGCGAGCGGGAGCTGGGCCGCGCCCGCGCCGCCTCCATCGCCGCCTCCCCCGCCATGGCGAATGGCGCCGACAACGCCCTGGAGATGGAGCGGATCCGTCGCTGGGACGGCCGCGGCATCATCCCCGAGCGTCCTGGCCGCCCCGAGCCCTAGGGCCGGGGCGAACCGAAGCCGCTCCCGGCACCGGCCCGGCACCACGCGGATCATTCAGGCACACCCGTACTACGCGCCGCGCCGCCGCCCCGGTAAAAAGACGTGATGAGCCAGGCTCTCGCCACCTTCCAGGCCATGCAAGGCCCCCTCCCCGCCACCGGCGTCGCACACTACGCCCGCACCGGCTGGCTCGCCGCCCGCGGCCTTTTCTCGCCGGAGGAGACGGCCGAGATCTCCCGCTGGACCGACGAGCTGACCGCCGCCCCGGAGGTCCCCGGCCGGCACTGGGTCTATCACGAGCCCAGCCTCATCCCCGGCGCCGCCCCCGTCATCCAGCGCATCGAGAACTTCTGCCCCTTCCACGCGGGCTTCGACCGCCTGGTCCGCGGCGGCGGCAAGCTGGAGTCCGCCTGCGCCCAGCTGATGGGCGGCCCCGTCGTGCTCTTCAAGGAGAAGATCAACTTCAAGATGCCGGGCGGCGCCGGCTTCGAGCCCCACCAGGACCAGCAGGCCGGCTGGTCCGCCTACGCCCCGCTCTTCATCACCGCCCTTGTCTGCATCGACCGCGCGACGGAACAGAACGGTTGCCTGAAGATGGCCAACGTCCCCCGCTTCGCCGGCCTGATCGGCGACGAGTGGAAGCCCCTCACCCCGGAGCAGATGGCCGGCTTCGCCCTCACCTCCCTCCCCACGCAGCCCGGCGACGCCCTGTTCTTTGACAGCTACGTCCCCCACGCCTCCGACCCGAACATGACCGAGGAGGCGCGCCGCATCCTCTACATCACCTACAACCTCGCCTCCGACGGCGACCACCGCGCCCGGTACTACGCCGACAAGCACGCCAGCTTCCCGCCGGACGTGGAGCGCATTCCCGGCCGCGACTACAGGTTCAAGGTTTAGGGCGCGCCCCGCCGAACCGCCCTATCCCCGCCGGTCGGAGGACAGGGCCAGCCGCCCCCGCATCTCCAGCGGGATAATCCCGTGCGCCGACAACCGCCGCCGCACCGCGCGGCGCATCAGCGGCATCGCGCTTCTCCGAAGGATGACCGGCATGTCTCGCTTCTTGCGGGTGTGCCGGACGGGATGGCGGCAGCCCCGAGCGCAACCTCGCTCAGGCCATCGTCTTCGCCTGCGCGTTCGGGGTGGCCGCGGGCCAGTTGTGCGTTTCGGCGACCGCGTCGCGGCTCCAGCGAAAGAAGGCGTCGTACAGAGCCATGGCGGCGTCGAGCTGGGCCAGGTCATCCCGGTACATGCGGGAGAGGCCGAGCGAGGCGGCCAGCAGGCCCGCCGACTGCGGCGTGAGATCGTGCCGGTCGGTATCGGCGCCACGGACGACGAGGGCCAGCCGGGAAAGGGCCTCGGACCTCAAGCCGAACTCCTCGACCATGGTGTCGAAGGTGCAGCCTTCTCCGCGGTGGCTCCAGAACACGTCTTCGACGTCGAACGGGGTTGCGCCGAAGCGTTCAGCGACCGCCAGAACTTCGGACGGAGCGACAAACAGGAACACGGCGTTCGGATCAACGAAGCGGCGGATGAGCCAGGCACAGGCGATACGGTCAACCTTTGGCCTGGACCGTGTAATCCAGACCGTGCGGCCCTGCGGATCTGGCTCCGGCAGTCGTTCAGGCCGGAGCAGGAGTCCGTTCCCCGCGACCCAGCCCTCGAAGCCGCCCTCCAGCACCTCGGCCCTGACACCAGCGTGCCGAAGCCAGGCAGCAACGCCATGGCTGATCTTCAAGCCGCGCTGGCAGATGACAACGACGGAGCGCCCGGTGAACTCCGCGGCCCACTGCGGTACGGCAGCGGAATAGCGCAGGACAGATGTCGGGATGAGCCTCGGGTCGGCCGCGAAGTCCTGCCCGGTGCGGACATCCAGGAGAACCGGCGCGTCGGGCAGGCCTATGAGGCGGGAAAGCTGAACGGCGGTGATGGTGTCGGGCGCAGGCATGGCGCGTCCTCTCCCTTCGGTGTGGGATGGCGGACGCGATACTTCAGCCGAAGCCTCACGGGGTGATCGCGGATCCCCTTCTTAGAACGGTGGTCTCACGCAATGGTTGGCGTCAAGCCGTCTTGAGGGACAATCGTGAGCCCGCCTGTCCGGCAGTTATTCGCTGTCAGGACGGTGCGGGCCAAGCGACCACCCGAAGCCAAACCGGCTGTCGCGGGCAATGCTGAACATCCGACTCTGGGATGGCGCGCGGACCACGCTGCTGGCCGCGATGGTCGCGCAGCGAACACCCCGGCCCGTTCCTACCTCTACCCCTTCCGCCGCGCCCGCACGGAGGGCACGTCCCCACCTCCCGCAACCATCTCCTCCACCATCTCCCGCCCCGGCGTCCTACCGTCCCGCGCCCGCAGCGCCCCCGCGGCCGATGCGAAGCGCAGCGCCGCCTCCACGGCCTGCCCCTCCGCCAGCGCCAGCGCATAGGCCCCGTGGAACACGTCCCCCGCGCCGGTCGTGTTCGTCGCCTCCACCGGGAAGCTCGGCTGCCGGCCGGCTCCGTCCATCCCCGGGGCCCGCCAGAGCACCCCCTTCTCCCCATCCGTCACCGCCGCCATCTCCAGCGGCCCGGAGGTCAGCGCACGCCAAAGCCCCTCCTCCGGCGCCACTCCCGGCGCGAAGATCGTCAGCCCCGTGCGCGCGAAGATCGCGTGCCCGGCCAGCGGCACGAGCTGCCGCAGGATCCGCTCCTCGCTCTTCTCCGCGTCCAGCACCGCAGGCAGGCCCCGCTCCCGCGCCGCGCGGAACACCGCCTCCGCCGCCTCCGGCCAGCGCGGGTCGCATAGCACGCTCCCCGCCCCCGCCAGCCGGTCCAGCGGCAGGCCGGAAGGGTCGGCCGGCAGCCTCTCGCCACGATAGGTCACGATGCTCCGCTCCCCCATCTTGTCCACGATCACGGCGGAGAGCGGCGTCCGCGCCCCCTCGGCCATCACCAGGCCGGAGGCGTCCACCCCCTCCTCCTGCAGGGCGTGCCGCAGCGCCTCCCCGGCCTCGTCCCGCCCCACGCGCCCCCAGAACACCGCCCGCCCGCCCAGCCGCGCCACCGCGATCGCGGCATGGGCCGCCATCCCGCCCACCCCCACGGAATAGCCCCGCGCCGTCACCTTGGAGGGCGGAGGTTCGATCTCGTCCACGCGGAAGCTATGATCCGTCACCACCTGCCCCACGCAGACCACCACTGCCCCCTTCGGCACCGCCCCCTTCGGCACCACCCCCTTGGCCCCCACCCCGCCAGTACCGGACCCCATGCGCGACCCCTCATCCCTGCCCGGCTGGCTCGCCGCGCGAATCCTGCACATCCGGCCCGAGCTGATGGTGATCGACAAGCCCGCGGGCCTGCCGCTGGACCCCGGCCGCACCGGCGCCCCCAGCCTCGCGGAGTGGCTCCCCCTCCTCCAGCTCGGCAAGCGCCACCTGCCCCAGCCCGCCCACAGGCTGGACCAGGACACGGCCGGCTGCCTTGTCCTCGGCCGCACGAAGCCAGCCCTCGCCGCCCTCAACGCCCTCTTCGCCGCGCGCCGCGCCCGCAAGACCTATTGGGCCATCACCACCGGCCGCCCCCAGGGGTCGGACGGCGTGATCAACGCCCCCCTGCGGAAGATCAGCACCCGGCAGGCCGGCTGGCGGATGGAATCCCACCCGGACGGCCAGCCCGCCCGCACCGCCTGGCGTGTCCTCGGCACCGCGAGGGAGGCGGCCGGGGACCTCGCTTGGCTGGAGCTGCGGCCGGAGACCGGCCGCACCCACCAGCTCCGCGTCCACTGCGCCGCGCTGGGCTGCCCCATCCTAGGCGATCCCCTCTACGGCACCCGCCCGCACCCGGCCGGGCTGCACCTCCTCGCCCGGGCCATAGCCCTGCCGGAAACCCCGGAAACCGGCGCCCCGATCGCCGCCGAGGCCCCCGTACCGCCAGCCATGGCCCCGGCCTTCGCCCGCTGCGGCGCATAGGCACCTTTCGTCACGATCATTTGACGACCCCTCCCCGCGCCTGCCAAATCTTGGCTCCCAGGGAGTGGAGAGACATGCCGGAGGGCCCTCATATCGCGAGCCTTCCACTCGCCACGGTGCGGGCCTCGGAGGTCGCCCCCGCGCGCTGGACCTTCAGCCAGCGCCTGGCCCTCGTCTATGGCGCCGTCTCCCTCGTCATCCTCCTCGGCGCCGGCGCCTTCACCTGGTGGCAGGCCCAGACCCTCTCCGCCCGGAACGAGGAACTGGCCGTTACCGAGACCCGCCGCCTCGCGGAACGGGTGGGCAGCGCGCTGGAACAGGCGCGCCAGGGCATCTCCGTCCTCGCCGTGACCGATCTCCTCCCCCGCGGGCCGGATGGCTGCGCCACCCTCCTCCGCGCCGCCCACATCACCATGGAGGCCCTGGTCCGCCACATCTTCGTGGTGCAGGCGAACCACAACGTCTTCTGCTCCACCCTGTCCTCCATGACCGGCCAGCCGACCACCCAGGCCGTCTCCCGCACCGCGGAGCTGACGGGCCGCCCGGTCACCGGCGCCCTCGTCACCTCCTCCTTCGGCGAGGGCCGGGTGATCGGCGTGGCCCACCCCATCCGCCACAACGGCCGGCACGAGGCCGTGGTGGTCGGGGCCGTGTCGGTGGAAGGCCTGCGCGACGACATCGCCCGCAACATGCCCGTACGGGAGGGGCTCCGCGTCTGGCTCGTCGACTCCGCGGAGGCGAGCGTCAGCCTTGTCGGAGAGCCCGCCCCGCTGCCGGCCCTCCCGCCCGCTCTCCAGGCCTCCTTCAACGCCCCCGTGCCGGAGAATGCCGGCATCGCCTACCGGGGCGGCCAGGTCTTCATCCAGGCCCGCGCGACGGACGAGCTGAACCTCGTCGCGGCCTTCCCCGAGAGCACGATCCGCGCCGGCGCCCCGCTGGAGGTGGCGCTTCCGCCCCTCCTCCTCGCCTTCGTGCTGCTGGGCGGCCTCGGCGCACTTTTCTGGTCCGTCCAGCGCTTCGTCGTCGCCCCGCTGGAGGCCGCGACCCGCCGGCTGGAGGCGCCCGACGGCGCCCTGCCGCCCGACAAGCCGCATGGCGAGCCGAGCGCCGACGTCGCCGACCTCATCCGCCGCCTCGGCGCCACCCGCAGCACGCGGGACGAGGCCATCCGCCTGCGCGACCTGCTGCTGCGGGAAGCGCATCATCGCATCAAGAACCACCTCTCCCTCGTCGCCTCCTTCCTGCGCCTGCAGGAGCGCCAACTCTCGGACCACGCCGCGCTGCAGGCCCTCCGCGCCGCCCAGGGCCGCATGCTCGCCATCGGCATGACCTACGAAATGCTGCACGACGGCCCAGGCCAGCAGGTCGCGCTCGACGTCATGCTGGAGCGCTACGCCCGCGCCCTGGCCGCCCGCGAACCGGCCGGCGACGGCGCCGCCGCGCAGGTGGAAACCGATCTCGCCCACCTGGAGGTCCCCGCCGACGTGGCCGTGAAGATCGCGCTGGTGGTGAACGAGCTGGCGACGAACGCGCTGAAATACGCCTTCACCGGCCGCGGCCCCGGCACCGTCCGGGTCACGCTACGCCCGGCCGGGGGCCCCGCTGCCGAGGGCGGCTTCACCCTCCGCATCGCGGATGACGGCAACGGCATGCCCGACGAACCCCGCCGCGGCCTCGGCATGACGGTGGTGGACAACCTGCTGCGCGGCATCGACGCGACGATCGAGCGCCAGCCCGGCCCCGGCACCATCTTCCTCATCTCCTGGCTGCCCCGCTCCGCCAAGGCTGCCACCAAGGCCGACGCCTGATGTTCTCCCGCCTCGATGCCTGTCGCGCCGCCCTGCGCGCCCGCCTGGCGGAGCCGCACCGCGCCTATCACGGCCAGTCCCACGTGGACGCCATGCTGCGCGGCATGGCGGCGCTCCCCGGCCCTCTCGCCCACGCCGCCGCGATAGAGCTTGCCATCTGGTACCACGACGCGGTGTACGACCCCGCGGCGCGCGACAACGAGGCCCGCAGCGCCGCCCTGCTCCGCGCCGATCTCTCCGGCCTCGTCCACCCCCAGGTCATCGGCATCGCGGCGGAGATGATCCGCCTCACCGCCACCCACGAGATCCCGCCCGACCTGCCGGAGAACTGGAGCCGCGAGGTCGCCCTCTTCCTGGACCTCGACCTCGCGGTCCTCGGCGCCGACCCGCCCGGCTACGACGCCTACGAGCGCGGCATCGCCGCCGAGTACGAGCCCGTCCACGGCCGGGATGCCTACCGCGCCGGCCGCGCCGGCTTCCTCCGCGCCCTGCTCGCCCGGCCGCGCCTCTTTCACACGGACGAGTTCCACGCCGCGCTGGATGGCACGGCCCGTGCCAACATTCGCCGGGCCCTGGAACACCTGCCGGGCTGAACGGCTGCCCTCGCCCCGCGTTACCCGGCGGCAGAGGGGAGCTTCCGCATGATCCAGGCCGTGATCTTCGACGTCGATGGAACGTTGATCGATTCCGTCGACCTCCACGCCCGCGCTTGGCAGGACGCTTTCCGGGACTTCGGCCACGACATTCCCTACACGACCGTCCGCGACCAGATCGGCAAGGGCGGCGACCAGCTCGTCCCGGTCTTCCTGCCGCCGGAGGAGCTGGAGGAGAAGCAGGAGTCCCTGGAGAAGCACCGCGCCACCCTCATGAAGGAGCGTTACATCCCGCTCATCCGCCCCTTCTCCTGCGTGCCCGACCTCCTCCGCCGCATCCGGCAGGACGGCACGTGCATCATCCTCGCCTCCTCCGCGAAGAAGCAGGAGTTGCAAACCTTCAAGCGCATCGCCGGCATCGAGGACCTCGTGGACGCCGAAACCTCCTCGGATGATGCCGAGCGCTCCAAGCCCCACCCCGACATCTTCGATGCCGCCTTCGCCCTCTGCGGCACCGATGACCGCGGGCAGGTCGTCACCGTCGGCGACACCCCTTACGATGCCGAGGCCAGCGTGAAGGCCGGCCTCCGCCCTGTCGGCGTCCGCAGCGGCGGCTGGGCCGACGAGCCCCTGCGCGCCGCCGGCTGCATCGCCGTCTATGCCGGCCCCTCCGACCTCCTCGCGCAGTACGGGGACACTCCCCTTGCCGGGCGCCGCTAACCGGTGGCACCGCGCCGAGGTCCTCTCCAGCCCGGCGACGCCGCGCGCCTGGCCCGCGTCCTCGCCCTTCTCGGTTCGGAGCATATCGGCGAGCGCGCCTCCGCCGCCCTCGCCGCCCATCGCCTGCTGAAGCGCCTGGGCCTCACCTGGCAGGAGGTGCTGGCCCCCGCCGATCTGCGCGCCGAACCGCCGCCGCCCCACCTGCTGGAAGCCGCCGAATCCCGCCTGCGCCAGTCCCAGCGCGAGAACGCCGACCTTCGCCGCCAGATCACCCTGCTGAAGCGTCGCCTGGAGGCCCTGCAGCCCCGCCAGCCTGCCCCGGAGTGGGAGGACTAGGCGGGGAGAGCATCAGGCCTGCGGCGCCTCCACCCTTCACCACGGCGTGGGGCACTCGACGAACGCCCCGCCCGCGCGAAGGCGCCGGTCCGCCCCCCGAGGCAGCTACCCCTCCGCATATTCCAGCTGCGGCTCCAGTACCTGATCGCCCTCCGAATGCACGGTCACCGGAATGGCCTTGGCCGCCGGCGTCTTGCTGCCGGCCGCGTAGTGCCAGATCGGCAGCAGCACGTTGCACTCCGGATAGTAGCCACCGATGCAGCCGATCGGGATGTCGTAGGCAACCACGAGCATGCCGGAAAGCTTCCGGTCCACCCCGTCCTTCGCCACCGTCCTCAGCGTCACGGCCTGCCCGACCTTCAGCCCCAGACGATCGATGTCCGAACGATTCATCAGCACCACTTTCCGGGTGTTCCTGATTCCCCGGAACCGGTCGTCGTAGCCATAGACCGTGGTGTTGAACTGGTCGTTGCTGCGAAGCGTCATCAACCGGAGCGCGTCATGCCCCACGTCCGGCATGTCCAGGTCCTCGTCCAGCCCCTTCGGCGTGACGAAGTTCGCCCGCTTCGTCTCCGTGCGCCATTCCCGCCGCTTCACGGGCATGTCGCGCTGAAATCCCCCCGGCTCCCACATGCGCCGCTCGTAATCCCAGAAGGTGTCCGGCAGGGTCTCGCCGATCTCCTCCCGGATAGTGGCATAGTCCGTCATGTAGTCGTCCCAGCGCACCCGCGGGTTCGGCTCGATCACCCTCTTCGCGATCTCGCACATCAGCCGGATCTCGCCGATCAGGTGCGGGGATGCCGGCTTGCGGAGGCCCCGGTTGGCGTGAATGCAGCCCGAGGTGTCCTCCATCGACAGCACCTGCTGCCCCTTGGCGGTCTCGTCGATCTCAAGCCGCCCGATCACCGGCAGGATGTAGCTGATCTCCCCTGGCAGAAGCGCGCTGCGGTTCAGCTTGGTGATCACGTTCACCGTCAAGCGGATCTTGCGCCAGGCCGGCTCCATTATCCCGTGGTCGGGGATCGCGCGGACGAAGTTGCCGCCCAGCATGAAGAAGACCTTCACCTCGTCCCGGAGGACGGCCTCACAGGCCTCCACGGTGTTGTAACCGGCCTCGCGCGGCGGCTCGAAACCGAACTGCTCGCCGAGACGGTCCAGCGGGAAGAGCTCCGGTTTCTCCGTCACCCCCATCGTGCGCTGCCCCTGCACGTTGGAGTGGCCGCGCACCGGGCAGATCCCCGCACCGTCGCGCCCCATGTTGCCGCGCATCAGCAGTAGGTTCACCAGCATCTGCACCGTCTCCACCCCGGCCTGGTGCTGCGTCAGCCCCATGCCATAGATGCCGATGACGCGATGCGACCCGCCATACACCTTCGCGGTCGCCTCCATATCCGCCCGATGCAGGCCGGACCGGCGCTCCAGCTCGTCCCAGTCCTGCGCGCGCAGCCATTCGGCGAAGGTCTCGAAGCCGTGCGTGTGCTCCCGGATGAAGCCCTCGTCCAGCACCGCAGCATTGCCGGCCGCCACGGACTCGTCATGCATGGCCAGCACGGCCTTGCAGATCCCTGCCAGCGCCGCCAGATCGCCGCCATTCTTCACCTGGTGGTACTGGGAACTGATCCGCGTCTCCTTCCCGGTCAGCATCTCCGTCGGGGATTGCGGGTTCAGGAACCGCTCCAGCCCGCGCTCGCGCAGCGGGTTGTAGGTGATGATCGGCACCCCGCGCTGGCTCGCCTCCTGCAACGGATGCAGCATCCGCGGCGAGTTGCTGCCGGGGTTCTGGCCGAAGAACATGATGCAGTCGGCCTTGGCGAAGTCGTCCAGCGCGACCGTGCCGACCCCCTGCCCGATGCTCACCGGCAGCGCCACAGAGGTCGTCTCGTGGCACATGTTGGAACTGTCCGGCAGGTTGTTGTTGCCGTAGAGCCGCGCGAAAAGCTGGTACAGATAGCTCGCCTCGTTCGAGAGCCGGCCAGAGCTGTAGAAAACGGTACGCTTCTTCCGGTCCTCGACGGCCAGCAACTCGCGCGCGATCTCCTCCACCGCATGGCCCCACGACACCGGCACGTACTTGTCCGTCTCCGCGTCGTAGCGCAGCGGGTGGGTCAGGCGCCCCGGTTCCTCAAGGTGGTAGTCGTCCCACTCCCGCAGCTCTGTCACCGTGTGCTTCGCGAAGAACTCCGGCGTGCAGCGATGCGCGGTCAGTTCCCAGGCCACCGCCTTCACGCCGTTCTCGCAGTACTCGAAAGGCAGCGGGCTCGCAGGCTTCACCCAGGCGCAGCTGTTGCACTGGTAGCCATCGACCTTGTTGTGCCGGCTGAGCGCGAGAGGAGCACTTGCCAACACGCCCTCCTGCCTGAGGATGTTGCCCACGGACTTCGCGGAGCCCCAGCCACCGGCGGGCAGGCGATACGGCTTAAACACAGGTCTATCCACGGGCGAACTCCAGCCGGCAGCGGAGTTTCAGAAACACCCGCTCCATGGCCGCGTTGCTACCGCTGCTTGCCGTGGCGAGGTTTTATTCGCCGCGGCCAAACATGTGTTTACGGAGGTCGGCGTGATCATCGGACGCGACTATCTTTTGAAGAAGCCGGCCGGTCCCTCGGCGCCGAAGCTCTTCCTCGACACGAAGGTCGTGCCCTTCGCCGTGAACGTCGCGGGCGGTCTCGAAGTGGCGCTCGATCGCGCATCCGTCCGCACGGGCATCCGGCCTTCCGTGATCCTGGCCGGCGTCACGGGCGTCCTGTCCTTTGCCCTGCTGCGCCTGCTCCGCAACCGGAACCGGATGGACGACAGGTCCTACTGAGCCGCCTCGAAGGCGCCCTACTCCACTCCCCGAACCCGCACCGCCGCGCTCACCACGCCGCCCTCCGCGTCCAGCACCGTCACCCGGTAGAAGCCCGGCCCAGGCGGCACCCACCCGGCCTCACGCCGTGCTCCGCCAGAGGCCACCGGCACCCCGTCCACCAGGAAGGTGAAGGGGCGCCTTCCCCCCGCCGCCCGGATCGTCACCGCTCCCTCGTCGATCACCGCGCCGGAGGGCGGAAACAGCAGCCGCAGCCCGTCCACCGGCGCCGCCCCCGCCCCCCGCGCGATCACCGGCCCTTCCGCCGCGCGCGGCGCGGAGGGCAGCGCCGAGAACACCCGCGCCAGCACCGGCAGGGCCAGGCTCCGCCCTGTCGCGCCGGGAATGGCCGTCCCGTCCGGGCGCCCCACCCAGACCCCCGCCGCGTGCCGCGCATCGAACCCCACCGCCAGCGCGTCCCGCCCGCCCCAGGAGGTTCCCGTCTTCCACGCCACGCCCTCCGGCCCGCCACCTGGGAAGGGCTGGGTCAGGATCCCCGCCACCGCATCCGCCGCCGGCGCCCGCACCACCGCCTCGCCCTCGAAGGGCGCTCCCCCGGGCAGCACCCGCAGCGGCCCGCCCCGCCCGCCATCGCCGACAGCCGCCATCACCCCCACCAGCTCCCGCAGCGTCACGCCCGCCCCGCCCAGCGCCAGCGGCAGCGCCGCCCCGGCGCCCGGCGGCATGCGCGGCGGCGCCCCCAGCCGCTTCATGGCGGAGGCGAAGCGGATCGGCCCCAGCGCCTCCATCAGTGCCACCGCCGGAAGATTCAGCGACTGCCGCAGGGCCGAGGCCGCCGTCACCCGCCCCGAGAACCCGCGCGCGAAGTTCTCCGGCGCCCAGTCCCCGAACAGCCGCGGCAGGTCCTCCATCACGCTCCCCGGCCGCGCCAGCCCGCGATCGAAGGCCATGGCGTAGAGCAGCGGCTTGAGCGCCGATCCCGGGGACCGCACGGCCCGAGTCAGGTCCAGCGCCCCGGCGCGCCCCTCCGCCAGCCACTCGCCCCCCACCACCGCCCGGGCCTCGCGCGAGCGCAGGTCCGCCACCACGATCGCCACCGAGGCCCGCTCCGGCAGCCCCGCCAGCGCCTCCCGCGCGATACCCTCCATCACCCGCTGCGTCCCCGCATCCAGCGAGGTCCGCACCACATCCCCCACAGCCCCCCGCGCCACCTCGCGCGCGAGGTGCGGCGCCAGCCCCGGCATCCGCCGCCGTGAATCCGGCGTCCCCTCCGCCAGCGCCGCCACCCGCTCCACCTCCGGCAGCGCAAGGGCCCCGCGCCGCACCAGCACCGCGTCCCGCGCCGCCCGCGCGGCCACCGGGTGCCGGTCCGGCCGCAGCGCCTCCGGCCGGCGCGGCACCGCCACCAGCAGCGCCGCCTCCGCCACCGAAACCCGCTCCACCGGCCGCCCAAACCAGGCCAGCGCCCCCGCCCGCACGCCCTCCAGGTTTCCGCCCATCGGCGCCAGCGTCAGCCAGGCCCGCAGCACACCCGGCTTGCCCAGCCGCCATTCCAGCTGCACCGCCCGGAAGGCCTCGATCGCCTTGCTCCGCAGGTTGCGCGGCCGCGGCTCCAGCAGCCGCGCCGCCTGCATCGACAGCGTGGATCCGCCCGAAACCACCCGCCCCGCCCGCGCCCATTGAAAGGCAGCCCGCCCCAGCGCGATCGGATCAACCCCGGGATGCCGCCAGAACCGCCGGTCCTCCGCCGCGACCAGCAGCCCCACCAGATGCGGCGGAACCTCCTCCGCCCCAACCGGCAGCCGCCATACCCCGCCCGGCGCCGGCAGCGCCGAAAGGGTCCGCCCCTCCCGGTCCACCACCACGCGCCCCACCGTCTCCAGGCGGGAGAGATCCGGCGGGAATACCCGGTCCAGCACCAGGAACAGCACCAGGGCGCCAGCAGCCGGCCCGAGGACCAGGGCCACCCAAAGCCCGAACCTGCCCATGCCCGACCGCACCAGAAGCATTCCTCCGCCCGGCCGCCGCAGGGCCTCCCTATCCTCGCACGCCCTGCCCCGGCAGCAAGCGGCCGCGCCCGCCGCGCGCGGCCAGTGCTGGACAGGCGCGGCGGAACTGCCACCTCTCGCCCATGCGGCCCACCTGCCTCCTTCCCCTCCTGCTCGCCGCCTGCGCCACCGGCGCGGGCCCGGCGGATCTCTCCTCCCGCCTGCTCGCCGTCCACGCCAGGGAGCGCGCGGCCGTCGGCGTCCCACCCCTCCGCTGGGACCCGGCGCTGGCCGCCGACGCCGACCGCTGGGCCCGCAACCTCGCCCGCAGCGGCCGCCTCGCGCATGAGCCTGGCATCAACGAGGGCGAGAACCTCTGGTCCGGCACCCGCGGCGCCTTCACCCCGGAGCAGATGGCGGGCGCCTGGGTCGCGGAGCGCACCGCTTTCCGCGCCGGTGCCCGCGACCTGGCCCGCACCGGCCACTACACGCAGATGGTGTGGCGCGGCACGACGGCCATGGGCTGCGCCCTGGCCGCCGGCGCCGGCCAGGACGTGCTGGTCTGCCGCTACAGCCCACCTGGCAACATCGCCGGCCGTTCCCCCTTCTGAGCACCTGCGCTTCGGTACCTCGCAACGGCCCCGATCCACCCGGCCCGTCGAAGGCCCCAGATCCAGGACATGTCCCAGGCCGCGATCGCCCCCGGCCGTCCCCGCATACGAGAAGGGCGGTTCCGGCAAACCGGAACCGCCCCCTTCATCACGACAGCTCGGCGCCCCGTCGTTCCGGGATCAGCAGCCACAACGCGATCATGTCCAGCACGTACAGCGCCGCCAGCGCCGCGATCGCCGTCTCGAACCCGTGCGTCGCGGCCACCGCCGCCACCACCACCGGCCCGAACCCGCCAACCGCGCGCCCGATGTTGAACAGCACGTTCTGCGCCGTCGCCCGCACTGCCGTCGGGTACATCTCGCTGATCAGCGCGCCGTAGCCGCCGAGCATCCCGTTCACGAAGAAGCCCATCACCGCGCCGCCGATCAGCAGCGCCGTCGCGTCCGTCAGCAGCGAGTAGACGACGACCATGATGGCCGCACCGATCATGTAGCCCAGGAAGGCCGGCCGCCGCCCCACGCGGTCCGCGATCTGCCCGAAGGCGTAGATGCCCACGGCCATCCCCGCGATCGTCACCGCCGTCCACACCGCGGACTGCGTCAGCCCGTACCCGAACCGGCTGTTCAGGTAGTTCGGCAGCCAGATCATCACGCCGTAGTAGCCGAAGTTCTGCACGGAGCAGAGGATCACCAGCCCCAGGCTGATCCGCGTCGTCTCCGCATCCTTCACCAGCAGCCGCAGCGGGAAGCCCTCCTTCACCGCCGCCGCGTTGCGCGCCGCGAAGATCTCCGGCTCGTGCAGCGTGCGCCGGATGAAGAAGGCCACCACCGCCGGCAGCACGCCGATCGCGAACATGCCGCGCCAGCCGATCACCGGCAGCAGCAGCGGCGTCGCCACCGCCGCCAGCAGAACGCCCGCCTGCCAGCCCAGCCCCACATAGGAGGAAGCCCGCGCCCGCTTCGAAGCCGGCCAGGCCTCGGCCACCAGCGCCATGCCGATCCCGAACTCGCCGCCCAGCCCCAGCCCGGCGATGGTGCGATAGGCCAGCAGGTCCCAGTACCCCTGCGCCAAGGCGCAGAGCCCGGTGAACACGGCGAAGAGCACGATCGTCCAGGTCAGCACCCGCACGCGCCCCAGCCGGTCCGATAGCAGGCCGAAGATCAGCCCGCCCAGCACCGCCCCCACCAGCGTCGCGGTCACCAGCGAGGCCGCCTCGGCCTGCCCGAACCCCAGCTCCGTCGAGATCGCCCGCAACATGAAGCCGAGGATGAGCAGGTCGAACCCATCCATCGCGTAGCCGACCGCAGAACCCCAGAGCGCCTTCCGCGCCTCCGGTGTGACTTCTTCTTCCATTGCCGTGCGCCTTCTTCTTGTACCTGGCCCGGCCCCTATCCTCCCCCGCCATCGCGCACACAACCCGGCACGGCCGGCGAACCGGCCGCACCGCGCCGTCCTATGGCAGTTTCATCACGGTACCGGCGCCACGTTCACCCGCCCCGTGTTCTGCCGCGCGAAAACGGCCGGCCGGTACATGTCCTGAACCTCCGCCCCCGGCAGCTCGAACCGCCCCGCCGTCACCGCCCGCACCTTCACGGCGAACCGCGCCACCGGGCTGTCCGGCGTCATCGTCACCGCCGCGGCGAAGCGGTCGTCCAGCGCCGGGAAGGCATCCGCCGAGGTCAGCTCGCCCAGGAAGTCCATCCCGGCCAGCACCCCCTCGCCATTCAGCCGCCCGACGATCTCCCACCCCGCCGGCAGCCCCTGCTGCACCATGGCCCGGTGCGTCTCCCCGGTCTCGGCCCGCGCCTCCACCTGCAGCAGGAACACCTGGTTCTGCTGCAGCGTGTCGAGGTTTACCGGCGTCCCGTCCGTGTTGAAGAACCGGCGGGAAATCCGCATCCCCGCCCGCCCGGCCGCCAGCGCCTGCACCGGCAGCCCCGCCAGGGACACCGCCTGCGGCACCGCCCGGTCGCCGAGGTTCCGCACCTCCGCGCGCCCCGCCAGCACCGCGGAGACCACCGGCGCCGCCGTCAGGGCGCGCCCGTCCACGGAAACCCGCACCGGCCGCCCATCCTTGCCGAGGGAGGACGCCAGCAGCACCCCCCAGGCCGCCTCCTGGGTCGAGGCCGCCTCCGGCGTCAGCTCGGCGCCCGGCACGCGGCCCAGGGCCTCCGCCATCCGCCCCTCCAGCACGCCGCTCTCCTTCAGCAGCAGCGTCACCGCCAGCGCGTCGCGCGCCGCGCTGCCGTAATCCCCGTGCCAGTACCGCCGCGCCGGCGCCGCCAGCGCCGCCGCGAAGGCCTCCTCCGCCCTGAGACGGTCGCCCATGCGCGCGAAGGCCGCGCCGAGCTGCGCCTTTGCCAGCGGCGTCGGCAACTGCTCCAGGCTCTCGAACAGCCGCCGCGAAGCACCCGGCAGCCCGCGCCCGGCCATCGCCAGCACGTACTGGCGATAGGCCGCCACCGCCCGGTCCAGAGGCTCCTCCGCGTAGGAGTTGTCGGCCTCCTCGCGGATGCTCTTCAGCAGCGCGTCCAGCGGCGCATCCGGCACCGTCGCCCCCGCAGCCTTCGCCCGCAGCAGCGCCTCCGCGCCATAGGCCGTCACGAAGGGATCCGCCGGCCCGCTGGCCGACCAAAGCCCCAGGCTCCCGTCAAAGCGCTGCTTGTCCAGAAGCTGCGCGACCGACCGCTGGATGCCCACCTCGCGGTCCGGCGCCGCCTCGAACCCCACCAGCGCCAGCAGCCGGCTCGCCGCCTGCTCCCCGCAGGCGAAGGGGAAGTCCACGTTCACCCGCATCAGCGCCGCCGGGTCATACCGCACCGGCTGCCCCCAGGTCCCGCGCACCGAAGTCGTCCCCGGCACGAAGCGCCCGAGGTCCGGCGCCACCTGCGCCGTGGCCCCCGGCGCCACGGAGGCCACCGCCACCTCCCGCAGCAGCGGCCGGGGCGAACGCAGCGTGATCCGGCTCTCATGCGTGGCGCTGTAGCCACCCGGCCCCGTCACCGCGACGCGCACCACGCCCTCGCCCGCGCCCGTCACCCGCAGCGTCGCCGCCGGCAGCGCCCGCTGCCCCTGCGCCAGATCGCCCCCGAGATTCTGCCCGCCCTCCACCGAGAGCGGCCCTTCCACGGAGACGCTGGCCCGCACCCCACCCCCGGCGAGGTCCAGGTTGTGCAGCAGCACCGGCAGCCGCGCCTCGTCCCCCGGCGCCAGGAAGCGCGGCAGAAGCGCCTCCGCCACCACCGGGTCCCGCACCGTCACGGGCCGCGAACCGGACCCGACCCGGTCCCCTGACCAGGCCACCGCCATCAGCCGCAGCTCGCCGTTGAACTCCGGCAGTTCCAGCGGCACCACCGCGCGCCCGTCCGCCCCCACGGCCACCACGCCGGAGAACAGCGCCACCACCCGCTGCGGCGGCTGCACCCCCGCCAGATCGCCATCATCGTCGCCGCCCTGCCGCAGCACCGTCGGCTCGCCATCCGCGGGCGCGATCAGCCGCCCGTAATCGTCCCGGATATCCAGCCCCAGCTTCCGCCGCCCCAGGAAATGCGCCGCCGGATCGGGCGAGGCGAAGCGCGTCAGCCGCAGGATTCCCTCATCAACCGCCGCCAGCGTGAGGTAGGCGGCACCCCCGGCATTGGAGACGCGCACCGGCACCTCCACCCGCTGCCGCGGCCGCAGCAGCGCCTCGCCCTCGATCGCCACCTCCATCCGCCGCGCCGCCGGATCCAGCCCAACCCAGGCCAGCCCGATCGCCCGGCGCGGAGCCGCAGCGCCGCCCTGAACAGGCGTCTCGCCCGGCCGGAACACCGTCACCGCAACCCAGGCGCCCGGCCCCCAGCCCGCATCCACGGGCACCTCCACATCCGCACCGCCCGCCGGCACGTCCACGTCCCGCACGGAGAGCACGCGGTCCGTCAGCACCGCCACGCTCGCCCGCCCCGCGAAGGGCGGGGTAATCCGCAGCCGCGCCGTGGACCCGCCGGCATAGGCCTGCCGGTCCGCCGCCACATCCACCTTGTCCGGCACCGCCGGATCATCCGATCCCACCCAGCCCGAGCGGAACCGCAGGGTCGCGATCGCCATGCCCCCGGGCTGCGAAACCTCCAGCCGGTACCGCCCGAAGCCCAGCCGCCGCGCGAACCGCCCCGGCCGCCCCGGCGCCACCGTCAGCTCCGCCGAATCCACCGGCTCATCCAGCCAAACCGTCGCGTAGCGGGAGGTCCCGTTAATCCGTGTCAGCCGCCAGGTCGGCCGCTCCCGCACCAGCCGCGCCCGCAGCCGCCCGGACAGCGCCTCACCCGTCGGCGAGACCAGCGCCGCCTCGACCGTCGCCTCCCCGCCATCATCGACGGAACCGCCCGAGAAGCTCGGCCGCAGCGCCACGAAGGGATTGGCCGAGCGGACCTGCACCGCCGCCGTCCCCCGGCTCCCGCGCCCGCCCGGCTCTGCCATGGTCACCACCACATCGGCCCGCAGAGGCCGCGAGGTATCCGGCAGGTTCGGCAGCTCCAGCGGCACCGCCCCCTTCCCATCGGCCCCCAGTTCCGGCACGTCGATCGTCTGCAGCCCGCCGTCGAAGGGCTCCTCCGCCAGCCCGAAGCGCCAGCCCTTCCACGCCTCGAACGGCTCCGGATCCACCGCCAGCCGCATCTCCGCCTGTCCGGTCAGCCCCGCCCCCGGCGCGCCGTAGAGGAACCGCGCCTCCACCGGCAGCTGCAACGGCGTCCCGCCTGTCAGCGGTCCCGGAGCCGGCCCCACCGTCACCGCCAGCCGCTCCGGCACGAAGGCCTCGACCTGGAACCCGATGGAGGCGATCGGCGGCCGGTTCGGATCCAGCAGCGCCTCGATCGTCCACCCGCCCGCCGGCGCCCCGGCGGAGAGCGTCGGCGCCCACAGCACCACGCCCTCCGGCCCGCGCTCCGGCACCGCCTCCGCCGCCACCTGCCCATTGGGCCGCCGCAGCCGCAGCCGGATCGGCAGGTCCACCACCTTCCCGGAGGGATCGCGCGGCAGCAGGGAGAGCTTCACGGACTCGCCCGGCCGGTAGATCCCCCGGTCCGTCCAAAGGAAGGCATCAACCGCCCCCGGCCACTCCCGCCCCGTCACGCCACGGTCGGACAGGTCGAAGGAGGCCGCCTCCAGGTCCAGCGCCACCAGGTCCTCGCCCAGCTGCGCGTGCACCGCCACCGGCGCCACCGGCCCCTCGCCCCGCAGCAGCGGCCCGCCGAAGCGCGCCAGCCCGTCATCCCCGGTCGTCGCCTCGGCCAGGATGTCGTTGTTGCGCGCCATCAGCGCCACGCGCACGCCCGCCTTCGGCCGAGCATCGCCCAGCCCGCGCGCCTGCACGGCCAGCCCCTCGGCGCCGCGCCACGCCGTCAGCCCCAGGTCGGTCGCCATGATCGGCAGCGCCGCCGTGTCGCTGACATCCCGCTCCCCGTCCTGCGCGTTGCGCGCCAGCAGCACGAAAAGCCCCGGCCCCGAACCCGTCAGCGCCTCCGGCAGTGGCAGCGCCGTGCGCTGCATCGCATTGCGCTGGAAGCGCGGCACATCCGCCGTGCCCTCCCACACCACGCGCCCGCGGCTCTCCGGGATCTCCTCGGCCGTGTAGCCGCTCAGCTCCTCGCCCAGCCGGTTGTTCTGCACCAGCGGCACAAGGTTTCGCTCGCTCACCCGCACCAGCCGCAGGTTCAGCCGCTCCACGTTCATCGTCGCCACCGTTACCCGCGGCGGCGCCCCGCGCGGCAGGATGAAAGCCTTGGAATCGAAACCGATCCGCTGCGCGCGATCCGGCATCGCCACCTCAACTGGCAGGTCCGCGCGCAGGTTCGCGCCCCCTTCCGCCGGCAGCCCGGCGCGCAGCACCAGCCGCGTCTTCCGCCCCCAGGGCAGCCCCGCCACGCAGAGCCGGTCCCCCTCCTTCACCACCGCCAGCCCCTGGATCGCCGGCTCCGCCCGCACCCAGTCCTCAGGCTGCCAGTTATCCGCCCGGCGCGGCGCCACCGTGAAGGCCAGGCACGCCCGCGCCGGCTCCGCCTCCGGCTCAGTCTGCACGCGCCGCAGCAGCATCCCCGCCTCGCGCCGCGCATCGGCCAGCGCGGTCTTGGCCGCGTCGTCGTTCGGCAGCCGCTCCACCACCGCTTCCAGCACCTGGATCACCTGCGGCCAGCGCGCCTGCGCCCGCAGCGCATCCGCCATCACCCGCAGGGAAGGCACCTCCGCCTCCCCCGCCTCAACCTGGTCGAAGTTCCGCTGCGCCGCCTGCAAGGCCTTCGCCAGGTCCGGCGGCACCCGCCTCATCGCCGCCTGGGCGAGGGAGAGCCACATCTCCGGCCGGGCCTGCCCCATGCCCAGCCGCTCCTCCCACGCGGCAATGGCCGCCGCCCAGTCCCCGCGTCCCTCCGCGTCGCGCGCCCGCCGTTCCGCCACCTGCCGCTGCTGCGGCGTGCCGCCGGCGGGGAACTTCGCGGTCAGGGTGCTGGCGTAGCGCGACGCCTCGGAGGAAAGCCCGGGCAGCTCGAACCCCTGCGCGAGGGCCCCACCGCTCCCCAGCAGGGAAGCGGCAACCATCAGGCAGCGGAGCAAGCGCATGGCGTGACCAGACCGTATGTTCGTTGCGCGCAGCTTGCCACAGCCATGGCGCCCGCCCAGACCCAACGCCGCCCGCGCTTCCTGAACTTTACGCTATCGCCCCGACCGTTCTGTTAGGCGCATCGGCCGGGCAAGACTCCTCTAATGCGGCACAAGCTCACGCCAGGTCTCGCTCATGCGGCTGTCCGCGTAGCACCGGCTGCAGGTCGAAATCTCCCCGTGCCGGTTCTCGTCCAGCTGCTGCCGCACCCGACGCCGCCGCTCGTTGACAAGCACGTCCAAGACTGACTCCCGCGTCAGGTCGCCGATCGGCTCCGAGCGACGGAAATCGTTGCAGCAAATCAGCACCCGCCCGTCGCAATCGACGATCAGCTCCTCCAGGATCTGGCGGTCGCAATTGTGCTTCTGCGGCGCCAGGGCCAACGACCGATAGAGCTGCATGTCCTTGGCATCGCGGCTCAGCAGCGGGTCGAAATGGACATGCACGGCGCCACGCTCCGTGAAGTGCTCACGGATGGCCCGCAACTCTCCAAGGTTCATCCGGCTGACCGGCACGCTCACCTCTACTTTGCCCGGAAAATCCTCCAGCAGCTGGTTGATCTTGGGAAAGACCCGCTCGTGCCGAAGCGGCTGCATCAGCCGGTTGTAGGTTTCCGGCACCAGGGCCTCGCAGTGCAGGGTCACGATATTGGCCAGCCCGGCCAGGGCACGGTGCTTCTCCCGGTTGTAGGCGGCGCCGTTCGTATTCACCGAGACGAAGACCTCCGGAAGATGCCGCCGGATCACCCGCAGCCGCTCGATCACGTGCGGATCGACAAGCCCGTCGCCGAACAGCCCCAGGTTGATTCGCCCGGTGACGACGATGTGCGCCTCGGCCATCCCGCGCACCAGCTTCTCGAACAGGGCCGGATCCATCGGCACCCGCGGCACATGCGCCGTCTCGGGCTTGCCCGTCGGGCAATGAATGCAGGAGGCGTTGCACAGCCCGGTCGTGCCGATCGCCACGAAGGGCAGCCGCTGCGGCACCTCCTCGGGCCGGATGCCGTAGCGGGCCGCCACGCCCTCCCGCGCCGCTGCGTTCATCCGCGCGCGAAGGTCGAAGACCGCCTCCCGGCCAGCCCCGTTGAAGGGCTCCCGACCGAAGATCGGCAGAAGATGGCCCATCGCCTCCTCCAGGCGGCCCTTCGCTGTCGCGTCGCGCGCCCTCCTCAGTCCCGTGGCAATGCAGAACTCGTCGCACTCCAGGAACCGGTCGAGCAGACGGCCGATGCTGAGTTCCCCGGCGGTGGACAGGTCCAGGAAGTAGCGCAGCCCCGCCTCATCGGGGTTCCGGCCCAGGAATATCCGGTACGCGCCGATGATGTCCTCCCGCGTCGCGGGCGCGGCGGTCACGGTCCAGTCGGGCATGGCGCGATTCGTTCCTCTCCGGCCCGCTCACGCTAAACGTGCCGACCGCGACGAATCAAAGCCCCACCGGAACCATCCGGGCCCCATCAGGCCCGGGCGAGATCAGGACCGTCCCGCATCCTTCCCCCGCCGATGCCCCGAGGCTGCCACCCCCGCATCCGCCGGAAGCAGCGCCGCGATCGGCATCGTCAGCAGCGGCGGCAGAGCAGCACCCAGGAAGGCGATCGCGAAATCCGCCACCGCCGGCTCCGCCCGCCCTGCGATGGCGGAGGAAGCCGCCAGCCATGCCGCCCCCCAGGTCACGCCCAGCGCCATGAACAGCTGCTGCGCCGTCGCCACGATCGCCGTCCCCCCGGAAAGCTTCGCGGGCGGCACGTCCACGTAGGACAGCGCGTTGGAGGAGGTGAACTGAAGGCTCCGCGCCAGCCCGCCGAAGGCCAGCACCACGAACACCGCCGGCAGCGGCCAGCCCGGATCGAACAGCGCGCAGGCCACGAAGGAGATCGCCACCAGCAGCGCGTTCCACACCAGCACGTTCCTGAACCCGAACAGGCGCAGCGCCACGCTCGTCATCGGCTTCATTGCGAAGGCCCCCAGCGCCGTGGCCAGCGTGACGAGCCCCGAAACCGTCGCCGAGGCCCCGAACCCCAGCTGCAGGAACAGCGGCAGCAGGAAGGGCGATGCCCCCGCCCCGATCCGGAACAGGCTGCCGGACGCCACCCCGATCCGGAACGACGGAAACGCGAACAGCGAAAGGTCCAGCGCCGGATTCGGCACCCGCCGCACCCAGCGCAGCGCCAGCCACCCCAGCGCCGCCCCCAGCACGAAGGCCAGCACCGCCAGCCACTCCGGCAGCACGCCGCGCCCCACCGTCTCCGCACCGAACATCAGGAAGGCCAGCGAGGCCCCGATCAGCGTCACCCCCACCACGTCCAGCCGCGGCGGCTTCTTCTCCCGGCTGGCCGGGATGAACCTCCAAACCGCCAGCAGCCCAACGGCGGCGATCGGCAGGTTGATCCAGAACACCGCCCGCCAGGTCACCGTGTCCGTCAGGAACCCGCCGAGCGGAGGGCCAAGGATAGGGCCCAGCAATCCCGGCATCGTCAGCCAGGTCGTGGCCCGCACCACCTCCTCCGGCCGCACCTGCCGCATCAGCAGCAGCCGCGCCACAGGCACCATCATCGCGCCACCCAGCCCCTGCAGCACGCGCGCCGCCACCAGCTCCCCCAGCCCGCGGGAGAGCCCGCACAGCGCCGAGGCAAAGGCAAAGACCCCGATGGCGATCATGAACACCCGCTTCGCCCCGAACCGGTCCGCCACCCAGCCCGAGAGCGGGATGAACACCGTCAGCGCGACGAGGTACGAGGTGATGGCCGCCGAAAGATGAAGCGGCTCGCTCCCCAGGTCCCGCGCCATCGCCGGCAGCGCCGTCGCGATCACGCTGGAGTCCAGGTTCTGCATGATCAGGGCGGAGGCGACGATGATCGCCGTCAGCCGCGTGTTCGGGGGCGGGCTCGGCACCGGATCACCTGAGGAGGCCGCCACACCCTCCGCCGCGTCCAACCCCGAAACAGCCAAGCCCCATCACCCCCGCGCGCGGCCGGGCAGGCCGCCGGGCCACACCCTTATTGCGCCCGGCCGAGCCCCGCGCGAAGCCCCGGAGAGAGGGATGATCGACAAAACGGTGGCCGGGGCCGCCGGCCCCGCATCCCTCCCGGCCCCGAAGGCTCAGGCCCCGTAGCCGCCGTCGATCGTGTGCATCGCCCCCGTCACGAAGCCCGCCTCCGGCCCCGCCAGCCAGGCCACCATCCCCGCGATCTCATCCGGCCGCCCGTGCCGCTTGATGGACATCAGCCCGTAGAGCGTGTCCTTCAGCGGCCCGTCCGCCGGGTTCATGTCCGTGTCCACCGGCCCGGGCTGCACCGCGTTCACCGTGATCCCGCGCGGCCCGAAGTCCCGCGCCAGCCCGCGCACCATGCCCTGCACCGCCGACTTCGTCAGCGCATAGGCCGCGATGCCGGGGAACCCGACATGGTTCCCGACATTGGAACCGATCACCACGATCCGCCCGCCTTCGGGCATCCGGCGGGCCGCCTCCACCGCCGCATGGTAGGGTGCGTGGACGTTGATGCGGATCATCCGGTCCACCTCATCCGCGTCCAGCTCCAGCGGGTCGCCCATCATGGCAACGCCGGCATTCACCACCAGCACGTCCAGCGCCCCGCTCTCCCGCACCCGCGCGACCACGGCCTCCCGGTCCGCGCTATCCGTCAGCTCGGCCCTCGCGCCCGTCTCCCCCGCCAGCCGCTCCGCCGCCTCCCGCGACCCGGCATAGGTGAACACCACCTCCGCGCCCTCCGCGGCCAGGCGCCGCACGATCGCCGCCCCGATGCCGCGGCTGCCGCCGAGCACCAGCGCGCGCTTCCCCTTCAGTCCGGCCATGATCCATCTCCTTGCCGTTCAATATAGCGGCCACTACATAAATCCCCGCCCAGGCCCGTCAAGGTTTTTCCTAGCGATGACTACAAAAATCCCGCGCCCCCGCGGACGACCCCGTGGCTTCGACCCCGAAGCGGCCGTCGCCACGGCCCAGGCCCTGTTTCAGGCCCGCGGCTACGACGCGGTCGGCGTCGCCGATCTCACCGCGGAACTCGGGATCAACCCGCCATCCTTCTACGCCGCCTTCGGCAGCAAGGCCGGCCTCTACGCCCGCGTGCTGGAGCGCTACGGCCGCACCGGCGCCCTCTCCCTCGCCGACCTCCTCAGCCCCGACCGCCCCGTGGCCGAGGGCCTCTCTGACCTGCTGGAGGAAGCCGCCCGGCGCTACGCCGCCGACCCCGACGCTGCCGGCTGCCTCGCCCTTGAAGGCCGGCGCTGCCAGGACCCCGCCGCGCGCGAGGCCGCCACCGCCACCGCGGAGGCCGGGGCCTGCGCCATCCGCACCTTCATCGCCGCCCGCCACCCCGACCGCGCCGACGCCCTCACCGACTACGTCTCGACGCTCCTCTCCGGCCTCTCCGCCATGGCCCGCGCCGGCGTGGACCAGCCCCGCCTCCTCGCCGCCGCGCGCCTGGGCGCAGGCGCCGTCCGCGCCGCCCTCGCGGCCTGAGCGGCTCCCCGCCCGGCGCAGACCCGCCATGCCTTGCAACTGCCGGATCGCGCGCGCATTTTCGCCGCATGGACCAGACTGCCGGCGAGGCGCGCCGCATCCCCCTGCACGGACCGGACGACTTCGAGGGCATGCGCCGCGCAGGCCGCCTGGCGGCCGAGTGCCTGGACATGATCACCGCCCATGTGCGCCCCGGCGTCACCACGGGCGCGCTGGACCAGCTCTGCCACGACTACATGCTGGACCACGGCGCCACCCCGGCCACGCTCGGCTACCGCGGCTACACCAAGTCCTCCTGCATCAGCATCAACCACGTCGTCTGCCACGGCATCCCCGGCGACCGCGTGATCGTGGATGGCGACATCCTCAACATCGACGTCACGCCCCTGCTGGACGGCTGGTACGGCGACAGCTCCCGCATGTACGTGGCCGGCACGCCCACCACGAAGGCACGCCTGCTGATGGACGTGACCTATGACAGCATGATGCGCGGCATCGCCGCCGCGAAGCCCGGCAACACGCTTGGCGACATCGGCCACGCCATCCAGTCCTACGTGGAGAAGCACCGTTTCTCCGTCGTGCGGGACTTCTGCGGCCACGGCGTCGGCCGCAAGTTCCACGCGCCGCCGAACATCCTTCACTTCGGCCGCCCCGGCGAGGGCCCGGTGCTGAAGCCCGGCATGTTCTTCACGATCGAGCCGATGGTGAATGCCGGCCGCCCCGAGGTGAAGGTGCTAGACGACGGCTGGACCGCCGTCACGCGGGACCGCTCCCTTTCCGCCCAGTTCGAGCACACCGTGGGCGTGACGGAGACGGGCTGCGAGATCTTCACCCTTTCCCCCGCGGGCTACACAAAGCCCCCCTACGCCGCGCAGCCCTCCGCCGGGGCATGAACCTCCCGCCGCGCCTGCTCGAGGGTTACCGAGGCTTCCGTCACACCCGCTTCCGGCGGGAGCGTGAGAACTACGCTCGCCTGGCCGAGACCGGCCAGAGCCCGGACGTCCTGATGATCGCCTGCGTGGACAGCCGCGTCGCGCCCGAGGTCGTCTTCGACGCCGACCCCGGCGAGATGCTGGTGGTCCGCAACGTCGCCAACCTCGTCCCGCCCTACCAGCCGGACGGCACCTACCACGGCACCTCGGCCGCCATCGAGTTCGCCGTGCGCCAGCTGAAGGTCCGCCACGTCGTCGTCTGCGGCCACGCCTCCTGCGGCGGCATCAACGTGTTCCGCCAGAACGCCCTCCAGGGCACCGACACCACAGGCGGCGACTTCATCGCCCAGTGGATGGAGATCGCCGCCCCCGCCACCCGCCTGGCCTGCGACGGCGTGGACCCCCTCCAGGACCAGACTGCGATGGAACTGGCCGCCATCCGCCAGTCCCTCGCCAACCTCCGCACCTTCCCCTGGCTGGCGGAGCGCGAGGAGGCGGGCGAACTCATCCTCCACGGCCTCCACTTCGCCGTGATGGATGGCGCCCTGCGCGTGCTGGACGAGACGACGGGCGAGTTCTCCGCCCTCGAGGACATGCCGCTGGCCTGACCCCCCCCCGGCCCGGGTCTCAACTCACCCGGGCCCCAGCTCACCCTGGCCCCAGCTCACCCGGGCTTCAGTTCACCCGGCGCGCGATCCTCGGCCCCAGCGGAACCAGCTCGGGCGTCCCCTCCTCCGGCAGCCCCCGCAGCCAGTTCCCCAGGGCATCGGGCGTCATCGGCCGGGCGAAGAGGAACCCCTGCACCGCGTCGCATCCCAGCGCCCGCAGCATCGCGGCCTGCCGCGGCGTCTCGATCCCCTCCGCCACCAGCTGCAGCCCAAGGCTGTGGGCCAGCGACACCGTCGCCTTCACGATCTCCTCCGCCCGCACGTCCGCTCCCAGCCGCTGGACGAAGCGCCGGTCCAGCTTCAGCCCGTCCAGCGGCAGCCGCAGCAACTGCGCCAGGCCCGAATTTCCGGTGCCGAAATCATCCAGCACCAGCCGCGCCCCGCGCCCGCGCAGCGCCGCCAGCCCGTCCAGCGTGCGGTTGCTCACCCGCTCCAGCAGCACCTCCTCGGTGATCTCGATCTCGACCGCCCGCAACGAAAGTCCCGCGCCCTCGACCTGGGCGGCGAGTTCCAGGGCGATGTCCGCCCGCGCCACCTCGCTTGCCGAGAGATTCAGCGCCAGCCGCGCCTCCGCCAGCCGCGCCCCCGCCTGCCGCTGCGCCTGCAGCCCCGCGAAAGCCGCCAGGGCCTGCGCGCGCACGGCGCGCCCGAGCAGCGCGCCGCGCTCCGGGCCGATCACGGGGAACAGCTCCCCCGGCGGTATCTCGCCCACCTCCGGATGGCCCCAGCGCGCCAGCGCCTCCACCGCCAGCACCGCCCCGTCCGGTGCCTTGCCCTGGCCCAGCGCGAGGATCGGCTGCAGGCGCGCGGTCGCGCCGGAGAGCCCGCCCTCCCCGCACGCGTCCGCATCGAAGGAACGGAGGATGGAAGCGGCCCGCAGCAGCTTCGCCGCGTCCTCCGGGCTGGCGCGTCCGATGCTGCCGCGCCCCTCCCGCTTGGCGCGCACCAGCGCCTCGTCCGCCACGCGCACCAGCATCTCCGCCTCCTGCGCGTCCGCCGGCGCCAGCGCGACCCCGAGCGTGGCGCCGAGCCGCAGCACCCGCTCCCCGTAGGGCACGGGCTGGTGCAGCGCGGCGCTGATCCGCTGCACGATCCCGTCCGCGGCCGCGCGATCCTCCACGCCGGAGAGCAGCACGACGAACTCGTCCCCGCCCGTGCGCCCCACCGTGTCGCCGGGCCGCACCGCATCGCGCAGCCGCCTCGCCGCCTCCTTCAGCAGCGCGTCGCCGGCCGCGTGGCCCTCGCCGTCATTCGCCTCCTTGAAGTGGTCCAGGTCCACCGTGACCACCGCCACCGGCTCCCCGCCCGAGAGCGCCTCCACCAGCGCCGCCATCGTCGCGCGCCGGTTCGGCAGCCCCGTCAGCGGATCCGTCAGCGCCGCCTCCCGCGCCTGGAGGAGCGCGCGCCGCAGCTCCAGGTTCGTCACCACCGCCCGTGCCAGCGTCCGGACGGTCCCGATCGTCTCCCGGTCGAAGTGGCGCGCCTCCCGGTCGATCACGCAGAGGCTGCCAAGCGCCTGCCCCTCCTGCGTCACCAGCGGCACGCCGAGATAGGCGCGGATGTCCGGCGCGCCCGTCACCAGCGGGTTCTCGCGGAAGCGCGGGTCCTTCGTCGCGTCCTCCACGGCCAGCGGCTTGTCGGGGTTGAGGATCGTGTGCGCGCAGAAGGCGACGTCGCGCGGCGTCTCGCTCGCCTCCACCCCGTACCGGGCCTTGAACCACTGCCGTTCCGCATCCACCAGCGAGACGAGCGCGATCGGGCTGTCGGTCAGCCGCGCGGCAAGGGCCACGATGTCGTCAAAGACCTCCTCACTCGCTGTGTCGAGCACCTCGAAGGAGCGGAGCGAGGCAAGGCGGCGTTCTTCGTCACGCGGCAGCGGAGCTGGCGGCATCGGATCCTCCGAACCGTCGGGCACGGGCGTGCCCATGGGTTGCCCGGCCAATCTGGGCTAACCGCGAGTTCGTCTCAACCTTCGGTTGAGTAAAACAAACGTTTATCCCGCGCTCGCATCATTAGACTCGCCGCGCGCCGCCCCATGCCGCCCGCATGAACCCGTACTGGGCGCCTTCACCCCGCTGTTCCAGGCCCGCGAGGCGCGAATCCGGCGATGCCGCGCATGGACAACCCGCCGGGCCGCGCCCATCTTCACAAGATATGGAGACGGGGAGGCGTTTCTTGTCCACGCGGCGCGGCATGGAGGAGGCGAGTCCCGGCTTCAGCGCCCTGCTCGACCTTCCCGGCCAGGCCGGCCACCCAGCTGCGGCCCCAGCCCCCGGTCCCGAGGGCCACCGCAAGCGCCTCCGGGAAAAGCTCCTCCGCGCCGGCCCCGATGCCCTGGCCGATTACGAGCTGCTGGAGATGCTCCTCTTCCTCGCTCTCCCGCGCGTGGACACCAAGCCCCATGCCAAGCGCCTCATGGCCCGTTTCGGCAGCTTCGCCCGCGCCACCACCGCCCCCGAGCACGAGCTGCGCGGCGTAGAGGGAATCGGCGACGCCGCCGTCGCCGCCCTCCGCCTCGCCCGCGCCTCCGCCCTCCGCCTCCTGGCGCAGGAGGCGCGGGAGCAGCCCATCCTCAACAACTGGGACCGCCTCCTCGCCTACCTCACCGCAGCCCTCGCGCACGAGGCGGTGGAGCAGTTTCGCGTCCTCTTCCTCGACAGCCGCAACCGCCTCCTGGCGGACGAGGCCCAGGCCCGCGGCACCGTCAACCACACCCCCGTCTACCCGCGGGAAGTGGTCAAGCGCGCCCTGGAGCTCGGCGCCACCGCCCTCATCCTCGTGCACAACCACCCCTCGGGCGACCCCACCCCCTCCCGCGCCGACATCGAGATGACGATCGAGGTCCGGCACGCCGCCGCCACCCTCGGCATCGTCCTCCACGACCACCTGATCATCGGAAACGGCCGCCACCTCTCCTTTCGGCGGGAAAACCTTCTGTGACCCCGGCGGAGATTGACCGCCCGCCGCGCCACCCCCACCCTTCCCTTATGCGCGCCCCCCTCGTCGCGGCTTTCCTCCTCCCCGCCACCCTCCTGCTGGCCTCCCCGCCCGCTGGGGCGCAGAGCGGCAAGCCCCCGCCGCTCGGCGGCGGCAGCGGCCCTGAACAGGCCCAGCCCGACCCCTCCGGCAAGCCTCCGCCCCTCTACGACATGCCGGACCCGGCTCCGCGCCGCCCCGGTCCACCCTCGCGCCCGGATGCCCGCGCCCAGCCCCCGGCCGCTCCCGCCCCGGGCGGCACGCCCCCCGGCGGCAAGCCCCCGCCGCTGGACCCGCGCGACAACCCGCCCAACTCGCGGGAGGTCTCCTCCGGCACCGGCTTCGTCATCGCCGACCGCCAGGCCCTCACCAACGACCACGTCGTGCGCGATTGCCGCGCCGTCCGCGCCCGCAACGCCGACGGGCGGGAGATCACCGCCACCGTCCGCGCCCGGGACAGCCGGCGCGACCTCGCCATCCTCGACCTGCGCGAGAATGCCGGCCCGCCCCTCACCTTCCGCAACGCCCCGGACATCCGCCGCGGCGACTCCGTCGTTACCTACGGCTTCCCGCTAGCCGGCATGCTCGCCTCCGGCCCCACCCTCACCACGGGCGACATCTCGGCGCTGGCCGGCCTCGCCGACAACCGCGCCCACTTCCAGATCAGCGCCCCCGTCCAGCCCGGCAACTCCGGCGGCCCGCTGCTGGACCTCTCGGGCAACGTTGTGGGCATCATCACCAGCAAGCTCAACGCCCAGCGCGTGGCCCAGCGCACCGGCGACATCCCGCAGAACGTGAACTTCGCGGTGAAGGCCGAACAGGCCCTCCAGTTCCTGCGGGAGAACCGCGTCCAGCCCCGCACCGCTTCCAGCGGCCCCACCCGCACCGCGGCCGAGGTCGGGGAAGCCGTGAACCCCTCGGTCCTCTTCCTGCGCTGCCTCGGGTAAGGGGCACGCCAAACCGTATCGAGAAGGGGCTTCCAAGCCGTGGCCGACCAGACACCCAAGGGCCCCGCCTCTTACTTCCCCTCGATCGAAAAGAAGTACGGCCGCCCGATCTCCGAATGGCAGGCCTTGGTACGCAGTGCCTATCCGGCAAAGCACATGGAACTCGTCGCGATGCTGAAGGACGAGCACGGCATGGGTCATGGCCACGCGAACGCCATCGTCGCGCATACTTTGGCGGCGGACAGGCCGTGAGCTTTTCCCGGATCGGGACGAGTTGACATCCCGCCATCCGCCGAACCCGGCCAGATGGCCGGGCGGTCGGGCCCACCCCCCCCCCCGGAGGTGGTAGGCCTCTGCGAAGCACCGGCTTAGGTGCCGATCACCCCGACCCCCCACCCCGGCATCGCCCCTCGTACGGAGGGAAAGCCACGGCACCGGCGCGAGCACAGCCCCGCCGGTGCGCCGAGCGCGCGCCTTACCTAGGCGCCGTTTCCCCACCCCGCGCCGCCCCCGCGACCTCCGCCGCGAAGGCCCGCGCATCCGCCGAAGGCGCAGCGAGGCTGGGCATGGTCACCTGCACCCGCAGGAACCGCCCGTCCGCCACGCCCACGCAGACCTGCCGCTCCACACGGGTGCGTCCGAAATTCCCTTCCAGCGCCGCGCAGGAGAGGTCCCCGCCCCGCGCCGGTACCGTATAGCGCTGCGCCACGGAGAGCTGCCGCCCCGTCCGGTCGGAAGGAAGCGCCGTCGCCTCGTTCACCGCCCGCTCCACCTCCGGCGGCAGGTCGGCATCCCGCACTGCGGGCCGCCCGAGGTCGTAAAGAAACACGTAGGCCACCGCCACGCGGCGCGGGGTGACGTACTCCACCACCTTGCCCGCCGTCGCGTCGCCGGGCGCCACATCCTGCACCGCGTCCCGCTCGAAGCCCGCGGCCGCCGCCGGCAGCCGCGCCAGCGCGGCGTCCATGGCCGGCCTTGCGCGCTGCGCGGAGGCGTCGTCATCCCCGGTCGTGGCGCAGCCCGCCAGGGCGGCCAGCGCCATCACGGGAAGCAGGCGGCACACCGCCGCCAGCCCGGCAGGGCGCCGGAACGCCGCCCCGCCCGTGGTCAGATCAGTGCCCGCCCGGCGCGGGAAGCCCAAGCCCGAGACCCAGAGTCGTGTCGGCAATCACCAGCCCTTCCCAAAGCAGCTTCACGCCGATCCAGGCGATCAGCGCCACGCCCAAATAGGCGATCCACTTGTAGCGATCCAGCAGCCGGGCCAGCAGCCCGCCCAGGATGCCCATCATGACGATGGAAACCACGAGGCCGATGATCAGCAGCGTCAGGTTGTCCCGCGCCACGGCCGCCACGGCCAGCACGTTGTCCAGGCTCATGGAGACGTCGGCGATCACGATCTGCCACAGCGCCGCCATCAGCGACTTGTCGTGGTGGGAAGACCCCTCGGCCTCCTCCTCCTTCTGCCCCTTGCGGAGCTCCATGAGGAAGTTGACGGCGATGTAGAGCAGCGCCAGGCCGCCCACGATGTCGATCCACCACAGCGCCAGCAGCTGCTGCGCGATGACGGAGAAGATGATCCGCAGCACCGCCGCCGCGACGATGCCGAACATCACCGCCTTGTTGCGCTGGCTCTCCGGCAGCCCCGCCGCCGCCAGCCCGATCACCACAGCGTTGTCGCCGGAGAGAATGATGTTGAGCCACATGATCTGCAGCAGTTCCGGCACTGCCGAGGTGATCGCGTCCATGAACGTCTCCGATGGGGCCAGGGCGCGAACCCTGCGCCAGGTGCCGTAAGCGAAAGGATGGCCGAGGGGCCGAGGCATCCGCCCCGGCTCCCCGCGCCCGCGCGCGGAAGCTAGACGCGAGCCCCGCAACGAGAAAGCGCCGCCCGGTCCCCCGGGCGGCGCTTCGCGCTTACATGACTCTGGCTTAACCCGGCCGTCATCCCAGGCCGGGCACCCCGGTCAGTGGCCGCCGGATGGCAGCCGCTCCCCCGTGGTCCACCAGTGCCCCACATCGGCCCAGCCGCTCCAGATCATGTCGACGGAGACGTAGAGAATAACGAGCAGCCCCACCCAGGCGATCCAGCGGTGCCGCTCCAGCAGCCGCGCGATGAAGCTCGCCGCCACGCCCATCAGCACCACGGAGATCGCAAGGCCCACGACGAGCACGTCCAGGTGCTCCTTCGCCGCGCCGGCCACCGCCAGCACGTTGTCGAGGCTCATGGACACGTCGGCGATCAGGATCTGCCAGATGGCCTGCCCCAGCGTCTTGCGCGGCGCATTCGTCTCCTCGCCGGAAACGGCGTGCGCGCCCTCCTGCTGCTCATGATTGTGCCGCAGCTCGCGGAACATCTTCCAGCAGACCCACAGCAGCAGCAGCCCGCCCATCAGGGTCAGCCCGACGATAGCAAGCAGCTGCGTGGTGATCGCCGCGAAGCCGATGCGCATCAGCGTCGCCGCGCCGATGCCCCACAGGATGGCCTTGCGCTTCTGCTCGGCCGGAAGCCCGGCCGCCGCCATGCCCACCACGATGGCGTTGTCGCCCGCCAGAACAAGGTCGATCAGCAGGACCTGCCCCAGGGCGATGAACCAATCCGCACCCATGCGCCTAGCGCCTCCCCACCGCACGCCCGCGCGGCGCCGGCCACGAATGAACGCGCGCCGCCCTGCCAGGGGGCACGCGGGCCGCGCCACACGGCCTGCCGCGCCCGGCACGGTCACACCGGGGGCGGTTCGCGCGACATAAAGAATAGGCAATCATTCGGCAATACGCGAACAACCCATGCGGGCAACCCATACCGGCCTGCCTGCCCGGGCCCGCGCTTGACCCCGCCCGCCCCCCCGGATACCGCGCCCCTGCCGAACAGGTCCGCCGCCAAGGAGGCTCCACCGATGGTCCCGCGCTACACCCGCCCCCAGATGGCCGCGATCTGGTCCCCCGAGTCCCGGTTCCGCATTCTCTTCGAGATCGAGGCCCTGGCGGCTGAGGCCATGGCGGATCTCGGCACCATCCCCCGCGAATCCGCCGAGGCCATCCGGCGCGAGGGCGACCGCCGCATCGCTGCCCTCTCCCCCGCCGACCTGGAGCGCATCGACGAGATCGAGCGCGTGACCCGCCACGACGTCATCGCCTTCCTGACCTGGCTCGGCGAGACGCGGCAGGACGGCAGCGGCATGGGAGAGCACGCCCGCTTCATGCACCAGGGCATGACAAGCAGCGACGTGCTGGACACCACCCTGAACCTCCAGCTCGTCAAGGCCGCCGACCTGCTGATCGAGGACCTGGACGCCCTCCTCAAGGCCCTTCGCACCCGCGCGGAGGAGCACGCCCTCACCCCCACCATCGGCCGCTCCCACGGCATCCACGCCGAGCCCACCACCTTCGGCATCAAGCTCGCCGGCCACTGGGCGGAATTCGCCCGCTGCCGCGCCCGCCTCACCGTGGCCCGATACGAGGTGGCCACCTGCGCCATCTCCGGCCCCGTCGGCACCTTCGCCAGCGTGGACCCGCGCGTGGAGGCCTCCGTCGCGGCGAAGCTCGGCCTGCGCCCGGAGCCCATCTCCACCCAGGTCATCCCGCGCGACCGCCACGCCGCCTTCTTCTGCGCCCTCGCCGTCACCGCCTCCGCCATCGAGCGGCTGGCCGTCGAGATCCGCCACCTCCAGCGCAGCGAGGTGCGCGAGGCCGAGGAGTACTTCCACCCCGGCCAGAAGGGGTCCTCCGCCATGCCCCACAAGCGCAATCCGGTGCTCACGGAAAACCTCACCGGCCTCGCCCGCCTCGTCCGCGGCTACGCCACCCCCGCGCTCGAGAACGTCGCCCTCTGGCACGAGCGCGACATCAGCCACTCCTCCGTGGAGCGCGTGATCGGCCCGGACGCCACCATCGCGCTCGACTTCGCCCTCGCCCGCGCCGCCGGCATGGTGGAGAAGCTGACGGTCTATCCGGAGCGGATGAAGGCCAACCTGGAAAGCCTCGGCGGCGTGGTCCACAGCCAGAAGGTGCTGCTCGCCCTGACCCAGGCCGGAATGAGCCGCGAGGACGCCTACGCCACCGTCCAGCGCTCCGCCATGGCCACCTGGGAGAACCTCGGCACCCCCGCGGGCCGCAGCTTCCGCGACAACCTGCTGGACGATCCCAAGGTCACCGCCCTCATCGCGCCGGAGGAGCTGGACCGCGTGATGGACCCGCAGCGGGACTTCACCCATGTCCAGGCCACACTCGCCAGGGTGTTCTCGGAAGCTTGATCCGCGCTGCCGCAATGCGGCAGCCCCTCGCCTCCGTTCCGCCCTCATGGACGCTCATCTACCGGGCGTCCCCCGCCGGCCTCGCCGGCGAAAGGAGGAGGTCCCGAGACATGATCCCGTCCCCCACCAGCACCGTCCGGCGCGGCACGCTCCGCGCCGCCCTGGCCGCGGCGGCCGTGGCGGGCGCATTCGCCGCGGCGCCGCAGCCTGCCGCGGCCGCGCCGGCCGGCATCGCCAGCACGGGCGCGGAGCCAGCCGCGCTGCTGCAGCCCGTCCAGTACTATTACGGCCCGCCGCGCTACTACGCGCCGCCCCCGCCGCCGCCGCGCTACTACCGCCGCTACTACCGGCCCTACTATCCGCCGCCGGCCTACTACGCGCCGCCGCCCCCCCCGCGCTACTACGTCCCGCCGCCGCCGCCGCCGGGCGTGTACCTCCGGTTCTGATGCCGCTGCCGCGCGGGGCCTTTCCGCCCCGCGCGGCCGTCGTCCCAGGCCTCTCACTCCACCAGGCCCGCCCCTCGGCGGCTTGACCCGGGCCGCTCGCGCCCGGAAACTCGGGGCGTGACCTCCCCGCCGCGTCTCCTTCCCGCCGCCGCCCTGGTGGCGCTCGCGGCCGCATGCTCCTCCGCCCTCGCGCAGGGCCCAGCCCAGACCTCTTCCACCCAGGCCCCTCCCGGCAACCCGGCAACCTGCGACCCGCGGCCCGCGCCGGGCAGCATCGCCGCCGCCCTCTGCGCCGACCCCGCCGCCCGCACCGCCGACCGCCGCCGCGCCCAGGCCTATGAGGCCCTGAGGCACCAGCTCCACCCCGCCCAGCGTCCGGGGCTGGAGGCCGATGCCGGCGCCTTCCTGGCCTTCCTGGAAACCCAGTGCCGCCCCGCCGGCACTCCGGACGCCGCCTGCATTGCCCGCGCCGCCGCCGCCAAGCGCGATGACCTGATCCGCTGGCTCCAGCCCCCCGCGCGGGAGGAGGCCGAGCGCGCCCCGGAGGCCCAGGCCGAGCTCGAATCCCGCCTCCCCCCCGACCCCGAGACCCGGCGGGAGGCGATCGCGGCCCTCCAGCGCGCCGCCGGCCTTCCCGCCACCGGCTTCCTCGATTCCCGCACCGCCGCCCTCGTCCCCACGCGGCCCAACACCCCGGCGGCGCCAACAGCCTCGGCGCCAGCCCCGGCCGTCGCGTCGCTTCCCCTTCCGCCGCCGCAAGCCCCCGCGATCACGCCCGCCGACACCCCCACCGCCCCGCCCGCCGGCACGGTGTGGCTGCCCCGCTTCCCCGCCGCCCTGAACGCCCGCTACGCCCTCACGGAATGCGGCGCCCCCACCCTCACCTGGTTCGGCGGCGGCCTCTACATCGGCAACCGCCCCGTCCCCGGTGAAACCGACTACGCCATCTTCGCGGACGAGCAGCGCTTCTACCTCTTTCCCCCGGCCGGCGGCCCCGCCCGCATCGTGGAAGGCCAGCCGGACGGCAGCATGCGCCTCTCCGGCGCCATCCCCGCCGCCCTCGTCGGCCGCGGGGTCAGCCCCGGCACCGTCCTCCGCCGCTGCGCCGATCAGCCCATCCGCATCGAGGTCGCCCGCCCCGCCCGCCGCCGCTGACCTTCCCAACCCGCCTCACCCCGGCCAATTTGGACCGAGCGGCAGGAGATTTCCGGGAATGCAGGTCGTCGTCATCGGGGCCGGGATCCTCGGCGCCAGCGCCGCCTTCCACCTCGCCCGCGCCGGCGCCGGGGTCACGGTGCTGGACCCGATGCTGGAAGGCCGCGCCACCGCCGCGGGTGCCGGCATCATCTGCCCCTGGCCCTCCGCCCGCACCGATCCCGGCTGGTACGCCCTCGCCGCCGCCGCCGCCCGCCACTACCCCGGCCTGATCGAAGCCCTCGCGGCGGAGGGCGAGACCGACACCGGCTACCGCAAGGTCGGCGCCCTGATCCTCCCCGGCCCGGACGGTACGCTGGAGGATACCGAAGCCCGCATCCTCGCCCGCCTGGCCGCGGCGCCGGAGGCCGGTGCCCTCTCCCGCCTCACCCCGGCCGAGGCCTGCGCCCTCTTCCCGCCCCTGCACCCGGACCTCCCGGCCCTCCATCTCACCGGCGGCGCCCGCGTGGACGGCCGCCGCCTCGCCGCCGCCCTCCTCCGCGCAGCCGAGCGCCACGGCGCCCGCCGCCTTCCCGTGCCCGCCCTGGACCTCGCCATCACCGGCGGGCGCGTCACCGGCGTCTTCACCCCCGATGCCCGCCTGGAGGCAGACGAAACCCTCCTCTGCGCCGGCGCCTGGGCCCCACCTCTCCTCTCCGCGCTCGACCTCGGCCTCAAGGTCCAGCCCCAGCGCGGCCAGATCGCCCATTTCCACCTGCAGGGGCAGGACACCGCCGCCTGGCCCGTCCTCCTCCCCCAGTCCGGCCACTACATGCTGGCCTTCGAGGGCTCCCGCATCGTCGCCGGCGCCACGCGCGAAGCCGGCTCAGGCTTCGACCCCCGCCTCACCGCGGCCGGCGCGAAGGAGGTGCTGGACAACGCACTCGCCATCGCCCCCGGCCTCGCCACCGCCACCCTTCTCGAATTCCGCATCGGCCTCCGCCCCGCCGGCCCGGACCTCTCCCCCCGCCTCGGCCGCGCGCCGGGGACCCTCGGCCTGACGGTGGGCAATGCCCTCGGCCCCAGCGGCCTCACCTTCGGACCGCTGGCCGGGGCGCTCCTGGCGGACCTTATCCTCGGCCGCCCCGCAGCCCTGGACCTCGCCGCCTACGCACCCTTCAGGGGCTAGGCACCGGCCAAGCGAGGCTACCGGTCCCGTGACTCGACAAGCCGCGAGACGGCTTGCAGCAGCTCGTGGCGGGCAAGCGGCTTCCACAAGCGGTGCCGTTCCCGGAAGGACGGATGATCCGCGATCTTGTCCACGCCGGTTGCGAACAGGAACGGCACATGAAGCTCGTGCAGCCGATGGGCGAGCGGATAGACGGGTTCCTCGTCCCGCAGGTTCACGTCCAGCACGGCCGCGTCCGGAGCATCGCCTGCCTCTATCGCCGCCGTCGCATCCAACACGCTCGCCACGGGGCCGACCACATCGGCGCCCGCCGAGCGCAGCCAGTCCTCGATCTCCGAGGCGATCCAGTAGTTGTTCTCGACGACCAGCACGCGCCGTCCGGCAAGCGCAGCCCTAGCTGACATCACCCCAGGCTCGGAATGGCGCATCCACAATGCCTACGAGGATCCTAGGCCCGGCGCCTTGTCCCACGTTAACCTTAGATCAACGGGACCGGTCGTTCAGGAGCCTCGTGATCCGCTGGATCGTGCGGTAGCACTCGCACGAGGCGTCCTCGAGCCCAGCCCGGTCGAGGATGGTAAGCCTGCCCCGGCCATAGCGGATGAAGCCCGCCGTCTGCAGCGTGCCCGCGGCAATGGTGACGCCCGGGCGATGCACCGCCAGCATCTGCGCCATGATCTCGTGGGTCAGGGGGAATTCATCGGACTTGGCCCGGTCATGGGCCATCAGCAGCCACCGGGCCAGGCGGTGCACCAGGTTATGGGTCGCGTTGCAGCCAGCGGCCAGAGACACCTGCGCGTAGAAGGTCTGGGCGTAGCGCAGCATCAGCGACATGAGGGCGGGGCTCTCGCCCAGGGCCCTGCGGAACACGGGCGCCGCCACGCGCAGCGACTGGCCGGAAACCTGCGCGATCGCCTCCACGGGCGTGACGTTGGTGCCGAACACGAAGGGAAGCCCGGCCATGCCCTCGGGCCCGATCATGCCCACCTCGACCAGACCGCCATCCTCCAGGCGTGCCAGCATGGAGATGGTCCCGGCCTCGACGAAATAGGCGGCGTCGATCTCGCTCTCGGCCTCGAAAAGGGTCTGCTGCACCGTGAGATCAACCCGCTCCAACGCCGGCGCAAGCCGCGCGAAGTCGTCGGCTGGCAGCGCAGCGAGGAGCTCGTTGGATATGCCAGCCTGTTCGATCGTGGACACGGGCACTCTCCGGGTCGTGCGCCGTGCTAAGGGTGGCCAGGCAGCGCAAGTTGCATGCCTGGCACCTGCACAGGGCCCGCCCAGGCCTTCGGCCCGCACCGCGCGTGGAAGGGGCGAGCCATAAGGCGGCTACGCCCTGTCACGGAACCATGACCCTCGCGAAGCGCGATTCTCCCGCGCCCGGTTCGCCCGATTGTCCGGAACCAAACAGTCTCCCCGGCTCTGGAAGGCGCAAATGGCCATCCTTTGTCGCAGGCCAGGAAGTCGTTCATGCCATCAGGGAGCCGAAGCGGTCCTGGGCAAGGTAGTGAAGCAGAGTCGGATTCCCGGCGCCCGGATGGACCAGCGGTCCCCTCAGCCGCGGTGGCACCCCTTCCAGAGCGGCACGATCCCGACCTTCGGATCGCGGAGTTGGAGCGCGAGAACCGGGCGTTGAGAGGGCAGCTGGAGCGTCTCAGGCGGCTGCTGGACAGCGCCAGGAACTACGCGATCATCCCCCTGGACCTCGAGGGACAGGTCGCCGGCTGGAACGAAGGGGCCCGTGCGATCCTGGGCTATGAGGAAGGCGAGATCCTCGGCCATTCGGGGGAGGTGTTCTTCCCGGCCGAGGATCTCGCCCAGGGCGCCTTCGTCCAGGAGCTCTGCCAGGCCCTGGAATCCGGTTGCGCCCCGAACGAGCGCTGGCACCTCCGGCGCGACGGCAGCCGCTTCTGGGCCAGCGGGGCGATGATGCCCGTCGCGGGCGAGGATGGTCAGCCGGAAGGCTTCCTGAACATCATGAGGGACAACACCGCGGTCCAGGCCGCGGAGGAGCGCCGCGCGCTGCGAATGGCGGAAATGAGCCATCGAATTCGCAACACCCTGGCCAATGCGAAAGCCATTGCCGAGCAGACGCTGCAGAGGGCAGGCGTCCCCAGAGACGTCCGGATGGTGCTCGCCGGCCGCCTGGCAGCCCTCTCACGCGCGCACGAGATGCTCCTGCGCGGCGCCGAGGAAGGCGCGCCGCTGTCGGAAGTCCTGGCGCGCGCCCTCTCGCCCTATGGCGGCTCGGGCCGTGCGCGGCTTGAGGGCCCGCCGGTCCAGCTGCCCGCGGACGCCGTCGAGATGCTCGGCCTGGCCTTCCACGAACTCGCCACCAACGCGGCGAAGCACGGCTCCCTCACGGCGGAGGAAGGCCGGATCGAGGTCCTGTGGTGCGTGAGGAAGGGCGGCAGCGGCCTCCGCATCGTGGAGATCACCTGGCGCGAGCGGGGCGGTCCCCCCGTGGCTCCCCCGGAAGGCCGAGGCTTCGGCTCGCGGCTGCTCGAGCGGGGGCTGACGCATGACTTCGGCGGAACCGTCAGCCTGAACTTCGCCCCCGAAGGACTGGAATGCCACATCTCCCTGCCGCTACGGGGTGCCGCACCCCCGCAACCCGGCCGCTGACCTCCGCTCCCCGGCACCTCCAGCGCGGGCGCGGACCGGCCGCCCTCGGACAGGCCCGGCCGGACAATCCGCCACCACGCGGGGCGCGTGAACCGCGTCAGTGCATGTGATGCCCCGCATGCCCGCCATGGCCGGCAGGCGCGGGCGCGCCGGGCACACCCGCCCCGCGGCCCTGCGGCTGGCCAGCCCCGGGCCTGCCCCCGGCCTGCCCGCCGCCTCCGCCATGCTGGGCATGCCCCATCCCCTCCATCCCGTGCACCATCGAGGCCGGAACCTCCACGGCCGAGGCATCCCCGGGATAGGCCGCCACAGCCCGCCCCATCAGCGCGATCTCCTGCGTCTGGTCGGTGATGATGTCCACGTTCAGCAGCCCCAGGAAGGTGTTCCGCCCCGCCGGGTCGGCCTGGTACGCCCGCGCCATGTCCAGCGCCCCCTGGTGGTGGATCGTCATCGCCTTCGCGAACTGCACGTCCCGCGCGGTCATCGCCCCGCCCGGCGGGTTGAAGGGCTCCAGCGGCCCGGGCACGGGATAGCGCTGGTAGCGCAGCGGCAGCGCCAGCCCCTCGGTGGCGGAAGGCTGCACCGCCAACCCGCCCACCACCCGCGCCGGCTCCGCCAGCCGCCGCGCCACCTCGTCCATCAGTGCGATCTCGTAGCGCTGGTTGTGCATGATGGCCCCCGCCAGCACCCGCAGCGCCGGGCTCCGCGCCTCCGGGTCCGCCAGATACGCCTCGGACATCGTCAGAGCCCCGGCATGGTGCACCCGCATCCCCGCCACGTAGTCCCGGTCCGCCTTCAGCCGCGCCGCCAGCGCCCCGAGGGGAACCACCGCGTAGTCGGTGGAAAGCACCGGCTCCACCCCCTCATCCGCGCCTTCCCCCACCATCGCCAGGACCGGCCCCCACAGGAGCAGCCCGGCCAGCGCTACCGCCCAGCCCTTCGCCCGCGCGCCACGTCCCATCGCCCCGCCTCCCATGCCGTCCCCGGCATCCTCCCGCTTTCCACCATGGGAAGCTCAACATCCACCCGCAAAAGATCCCGCAAAAAAGAAGGGGCGGCCCCCGAAGGAGCCGCCCCACCCTCACCCGTTCGCGGAAGCCGCGATCAGAGGCTCTTGTGCGTCGGGTTCGCACCGGTGGTGTTGGTGCCCAGCGTCTTGTCCACCGCGCGCCCGGCCGCCGTGCCGGGCGGGTTCGCGGGCGTGCCGTCGGACTGGGACGGGAAGGCGCCGGAGGTGTTGGTCCCCGCCGCCCGGTCGAAGGCCCGGCTCGCCTCGGTGCCCGGCGGGTTCGCGCCCGTGGTGGTGCCCGTCGTGGTCCCCGCCGCGTAGGTGGAGCTCTTCGGGTAGACCGTGCTGTCCGCCCGGCTCACGTCGTTCTCCGGATGCGCACCGGAGGTGTTGGTCCCCGCCACCTGGTCGAAGCCGCGGGAAACCATGGTGCCCGGCGGGTTGCCCGGCGTGCCGTCCGGCGAATCCGCCACCAGCCCGTCGTCGTAGCCCTTCCAGCCGCCCGCGCGGTAATCCGCCTCGCGGGTCGCGGTGTCCACGGGGTTGTAGCGGGCCAGGATCGCTTCGGCCTCGCTGGCGCGCATGTCGTCCGCGCGGACGGTCACGAGGCTGCCGCCCCGGTTCAGCCCCTCGGAATACACATGCGCGTCGCGCTCCTCCACGCCCGCGCCCACCAGGCTGCCCAGCAGGCCGCCCGCCGCGGCACCCGCACCGGCGCCCGTCAGCGCCGCCACCAGCCAGCCGGCCGCGACGATCGGGCCGATGCCCGGAATCGCCAGCGCGCCGATGCCCGCCAGCACGCCCGCGCCGCCGCCCAGCACGGTGCCGATCGTGGCGCCCGTTCCGGCGCCCGTCGCGGCGTCGTCCGTGTCCACCGCATTGGTGGTCGTGGTCGCATCGGTGGTCGTGGTGGCCGCGCCCTCGCCGTTGCGCGCCACGATGCTGATGTCATCGCGGGAGAAACCCGCGGCCTCCAGCGCATTCACCGCCGAGCTCGCATCGGCATAGGTGTCGTAAAGACGCGCGATCGTCCGCATCGCCATGGATCTGTCCTCTTCTCGTTCTGTCGTTACGATCAGTCGATGCGGCCGCTCAGCGAGCGGGCGCCGCGCCCGTCACCACGTTGCCCTGGAAGTCCAGGCCCACATCGGCCGTCTGGCCGCCGCGCATCGCGCGCCCGCGCCACACGCCGGACTCGTCCTTCTTCAGCTCCTGCACGCCCGTGAAGCCGGCCGCCTCGATGCGGCTGCGCGCCTGGCCCTCGGTGAAGGAATTGGCGCCCGCGGCGGGGGTGGAGGTGGTGGCCGGCGCATTGCCGTGGTTGTCGGTGCGGACGGCCGCCTGGTCGTTGTCCGTGCGCCCCGTGTTGCCGGTGCTGCCGGTGGCGCTGTTGTTCGCCGTCCCGCCGGTCTGGGTGTGGGTCGTGCCGGCCGTGCTGCCCAGCGGCGCGCCCTGCGTCGCCGTGCCCGCGCGGGACTGGGATGCGGCGGGGCCGGAGGTGGTGCCCGGGGCGGCCGTGGTGCCGGAAGGCTGAGTGGCCGGCGCCATGCTCATCGGCGGGTTGCTGGGGGAAGACGGGTTGCTGCTGTTCTGGGCCATGGCGAGGGGGGCCAGTGCCGTGGTGGCCAGGGCTGTAGCCAGGATGGCGACACGCGTGCGCATAGCGGAAATCTCCCTGCAATCTGATCTGCCACGGTCTCAGGCCGTGCCCGGGCTTAACGCGGGTAAAGCCCGGGCGTTGACCGGCTCTGGTCACGCAATCGTGGGTTGCCCAATTCCCCATCCACCCGGGCAGCCGGCCCCGGCCATGCGCCCTCCGCGGTGGCCCTCCCCCCTCCCCCCTGCTATACGCAGCCCTCCTTCGCCGCCGCGGGCCCGCCGAAAGGCCGCCCCCCGGTGGCCATTCGAGATTCCGGGAAACCATCCATGGCCCGCAGGCGGCAGCTCTACGAAGGCAAGGCCAAGGTCCTCTTCGAGGGCCCCGAGCCCGGCACCCTGGTCCAGTACTTCAAGGACGACGCCACCGCCGGGAACGGCGCGAAGAAGGGCGTGATCACCGGCAAGGGCGTGCTGAACAACCGCATCAGCGAACACCTGATGACGCGCCTCGCCGAGATCGGCGTCCCCACCCACTTCATCCGCCGCCTGAACATGCGCGAGCAGCTGATCCGCGAGGTGGAGATCATCCCGCTGGAAGTGGTGATCCGGAACATCGCCGCCGGCAGCCTCGCCAAGCGCCTTGGCATCCAGGAGGGCACCCGCCTCCCCCGCAGCATCGTCGAGTACTACTACAAGAACGACGAGCTGCAGGACCCGATGGTGTCGGAGGAGCACATCACCTGCTTCGGCTGGGCCTCCACCCAGGACCTGGACGACATCGTGGCCCTCGCCCTGCGGGTGAACGACTTCCTCACCGGCCTCTTCCTCGGCGTCGGCATCTCCCTGGTGGACTTCAAGCTGGAGTTCGGCCGCCTCTACGAGAACGACGAGATGCGCATCGTCCTGGCGGACGAGATCTCCCCGGACAATTGCCGCCTCTGGGACGCCAAGACCGGCGAGAAGATGGACAAGGACCGCTTCCGCCGCGACCTCGGCAAGGTCGAGGAGGGCTACCAGGAGGTCGCCCGCCGCCTCGGCATCCTCCCCGAAGCCGGCGTGCGCGACCTCAAGGGCCCGGAGCTGATGCAGTGACCATCAAGGCAAAGGTCTACGTGATGCCGAAGAACGGCGTCCTCGACCCCCAGGGCAAGGCCATCGCCCACGCCCTCGGCACCCTCGGCTTCGAGGGCGTCGGCGAGGTCCGCACCGGCAAGGTGATCGAGCTGGAACTGGCCGAGACGGACCCGCAGGCCGCCAAGGCCGCCGCGGAAGCCATGGCGAAGAAGCTCCTCGCCAACACCGTGATCGAGTCCTTCCGCGTCGAGCTGGCCTGATCGCCCTCGCGCCATGATCAAGACCAGCCTCCTCATCATGACCGTCCTGACGGTCCTGATCTCGATGCTGCTGTCATGGCGAGAGCGCCGCATGGCGCTCACCCGGCCCGCCGCCCCCCTCCCCCGCGGCAAGCGCCCCCAGCCGCCGGGCCTCGTCGCCCGCGCCCGGCTCGGCCTGGACCGCTGGGTCACCGCCGCGGCGCTGGCGGCCCTCCTCACCATCGCCGTCCTCGGCGGCCTCCACTGGCTCAGGGTCCTCCACGAACCATGAACGCCACCATCCTCCTCTTCCCCGGCACCAACCGGGAGCGCGACATGGCCATCGCCCTGGAAAAGGCGACCGGCCGCAAGCCCAGCATCACCTTCCACCGGGAAACCGAGCTCCCGCCCGGCACCGACCTCGTCGTCCTCCCCGGCGGCTTCTCCCACGGCGACTACCTGCGCTGCGGCGCCATGGCCGCCCAGTCCCCGATCATGCCCGCCGTCCGCGACTTCGCGGCCAAGGGCGGCCATGTGCTCGGCGTCTGCAACGGCTTCCAGATCCTCTGCGAGGCCGGCCTCCTCCCCGGCGCCCTCCTCCGCAACGCCAGCCTCCGCTTCCTCTCCATGGATTGCGTCCTCCGCGTGGAGCGCGCCGGCACCCCCTTCACCTCCCGCTGGCAGAAGGGCGAGACCTTCCGCGCCCCCATGGCGCACGGAGACGGCAACTACTTCGCCGACGAGGAGACCCTGGACCGGCTGGAGGGCGAAGGCCTCGTCGCCTTCCGCTACGCCGACGGCAATCGCAACGGCGCCGCCCGTGACATCGCCGGCATCCTCTCCCCCAACCTCCGCGTCTGCGGCCTGATGCCGCACCCCGAGGACCTGGTGGACCCGCTGATGGGCGGCGAGGACGGCCTCCCCCTCTTCACCTCCCTCGCCGAAACCCTCGTCTCCGCCTGATGGCGCAGGGGGAAGCGGTGAGCGACCTCCCGCTGGACCGCCTCCCCCGCAGCATCGGCCGCCGCCTCTCGGTCGAGTTCCCCGCCCTCATCCGCAGCGGCCGCTTCGTCGGCCGCTGCAGCATCGGCTACTTCAGCTACTTCAACGGCAGCGTCGCCGCCTACGACACGGATATCGGCCGCTACTGCTCCATCGCGCCCGACGTGATGATCGGCGCGCCCGAGCACCCCACGGGCTGGCTCAGCACCCACCTCTTCGCCTTCGACGACCGCGGCGGCTTCAACGGCATCCCCGAATTCGAGGCCATCCGCTCCGACGAGCCCTTCGCCCCCGCCACCGCCCGCGTCACCATCGGCCACGACGTCTGGATCGGCCGCAACGTCACCATTCGGCGCGGCGTCACGATCGGGAATGGCGCGATCATCGGCGCTCACGCCGTCGTCACGCGCGACGTGCCGCCCTTCACCATCGTTGCCGGCATCCCCGCCCGCCCCCTGCGCCAGCGCCTCCCCAAGGCCACCGCCGAGCGCATCCAGGCCCTGGCCTGGTGGAACTACCACCTGGATCGCACAGCCCTCGGCCCGATCCTCTACTCCAACCCCGAAGCCGCCCTGGACCGCATCGAGGCCGCCATCCGGGACGGCACTCTCCGCCCCAATCCCCCGGCGCACCGCCACTTCGAGCAGCGGAAGGGCGAGATCCTGGAAGTCACCCCGAACGGCTAAACCAAGCCCGGGTCGGCCCGCTCAGTCACCCCACCCAGTTCGGCCACCGGGAGATGCTCTGTCCCGGGCATCGAACGCGGCGGCAACCAGGGATAGACGGGCAGGGCCAGAAGACGAAAGGCCTCGGTCACGGCCACTTCCAATCGCGCCCGGGCGAGAACGGCCACATCGTCACGAGGAAGGTCTGTCATCCCCCATCTATACAGCAGCCGCCACGCGCCTGCCCCCGACGCATGATGCATGTCGGGAAAAATTACACTTGGTAGTGCGGGCATGACGGAACGGCGACGGTAGCGCCCGCTTCCCATCCCGGCCTGCACGAGGAGGACAGCCCAAACCCGGCCGGCCCTACCCCAGCACCGCGGTCCGGTACAGCGCCACCCGCAGCCCCCCATGCGGCACCGGCGCCCCCGTCGGCAGGAAGGGCAGCCCCGTCGCCTGCGCCAGGCGCGGCTCGCTCGCCACCATCCCCACGCGCCATCCCGCGAAGCGCTCCAGCATCACCCGCCCGAAGCTCTGGTACAGCGGCAGCAGCTTCCCCTTGTCCCCCAGCCGCGTCCCATAAGGCGGGTTCACGATCACCAGCCCCGGCGGCCCCTCCGGCGGCACCACCTCGCTGATCGCCGCCTGCCGGAACTCGCAGAACCCCTCCACCCCGGCGCGCGCCGCATTGGCCCGGCTCATCGCCACCGCCCCCGCATCCCGGTCGCTGCCGTGGAAGCGGAACCCCGGCTCCCGCGCGCTCCTCACCCCGCGCATCCGCTCCCAGGCCTCCGCATCGAACGTCGCCAAATCCTCGAAGGCAAAATGCCGGGAACGCCCGGGGTTCAGCCGCGCCGCGATCTCCGCCGCCTCGATCACGAAGGTCCCGGAACCGCACATCGGGTCCAGCACCGGCTCGTTCCCCTCATACCCGCACCGCCGCAGGAACAGCGCCGCCATCGTCTCCCGGATCGGCGCCGCGTTCACCGCCTCCTTGTACCCGCGCTTGTGCAACCCCTCGCCCGAGGTATCGACGCTGATCGTGCAAAGATCGTTCTCGATCCGCACCATCACCGTGACACCCGCGTCATCGGAATGCGGCGCCCCGAGCGTCTCCCAGATCGCCCGCTCCACCCGCTCCGCCGCCGCCCCGCTGTGATAGATCTTCGATCCCGCGCAGGACGCCTCCACACGGAACGGCACGTCCTTGCGCAGCACGCCTGCCCAATCCACGCGCCGCGCCCGATCGTCCAACTGCGCCAGGTGCACCGCGCGGAACTGGTCCACCCGCGCCAGCACCCGCCCAGCCCCGCGCACCCACAGATTGGCCCGCCAGACCTCCGGCCACCCCCCGCGCGTGACAACGCCGCCCGGCACCGCCTTCGGCCGCTTGAACCCCTTCCCCCGCACCTCGTCGCCCAGCGTGTCCTCAAGCCCCGGCGTGGCCGAAAGGAAGATCTCGAAATCCGTGTCCGCCGTCATGCCGCCCGCCCCATCATCCGCCCCCCGTAGGCGAGCCCCCCGGAACGCGAAAGGCCCCTCCACGTCCCTTCTCCCGAAACATCGCCAACGCCGCCCTTGCCACCCCGGCGCGCCGCATGGCCATCATCGGAACGAACCGCGCCTGGAATCGGCGCGCGCAGGAGGAACCCGAGATGACCACCACCCGACGCGCGCTGCTGCGCGCCGCCGGCGGCACCATCGCCGCCGCCCCGGTGCTTGCCCCCCTGGCAGCCGCCGCCCAGTCCTTCCCCTTCACGCCGAACCAGCGCTACCCCGACCCGGCGGTCCAGATCCTCGATCCGTCCTTCGCGAAGTACCGGATCTACAGCAGCACGGTGGAGCAGCTCGCCTCCGGCATGCGCTGGGCCGAAGGCCCTGCCTGGTTCCCCGACGATGGCGGCTACCTCCTCGTCAGCGACATCCCGAACAACCGCATCATGAAGTACAGCGAGAAGGACGGCAGCTTCACCGTCTTCCGCAGCCCCGCCAACTACGCCAACGGCAACGCCCGCGACCGCCAGGGCCGCCTCGTGACGTGTGAGCACTCCGTCACCCGCCGCGTCACCCGCACGGAGAAGGACGGCTCCATCACGGTTCTGGCCGACAAATTCGAGGGCAAGCGCCTCAACGCCCCGAACGACATCGTCGTGAAGTCCGACGACACCATCTGGTTCACCGACCCCACCTTCGGCATCAACGGCGAATGGGAAGGCAGCCGCGCCACGCCGGAACAGGCCACCACCAACGTCTATCGCCTGGCGCCGGACGGCAAGCTCACCGCCGTCATCACCGACCTCGTCCTGCCCAACGGCCTCGCTTTCTCGCCGGACGAGAAGAAGCTCTACGTCGTCGGCCGCAACCCAGCCCCCGCGCGCTCCCTCTTCTCCTACGACGTCGGCGCGGACGGCACCCTGTCCAATCGCGTGAAACTCATCGACGCCACGGACTCCGCCGCCCTCGACGGCTTCCGCGTGGACCGGGACGGCAATCTCTGGGTCGGCTACGGCAGCGACGGCAACCTCGAGGCCCAGCCCACCAACACCGATGGCCGCCCCGTCTACGGCCTCCGCGGCAAGCCCGAGGAGCTGGACGGCGTCATGGTCTTCAGCCCCGAGGGCAAGCGCCTCGCCCACATCCGCCTGCCCGAGCGCTGCGCCAACCTCTGCTTCGGCGGGCCCAAGGGCAACCGACTCTACCTGACCGCCAGCCACTCCCTCTACGCCCTCTACGTCGAGGCGCACGGGGCAGTTTGACCCATCGAGCCCGCCCGGGGAGGGCCGATGCCGGCCATCTCCCCGGGCGGGCCGCAACGGACCGGTTGCTCCGCCCCTCCGCATCCAGCTAGCCTGATACGGAACCGGAAAGAATACCGATGGCAACCTATCCCACCGCGTATTTCTACCCGCTCCTCTCCAACGGCGGGAACAGCTACACCATCGCTGGCGTCAGCGCCTTTCCCTACCTCGCCGATGACGGAGACGGGAACGCGGACTCCGCGCTGGACGGATCGAACATCGTCCTCCGCGACGGCCAGGACCCCTCCATCGTCGTGCCGGGCAGCTGGACCTATGCAGGCCACTACGGCACGGGCTGGGTGGGCCTCTCCTCCAACGGCGACTACGCCCTGCTCACCAACGACGACATCGGTATCAGCTCGACCTTCACCGCCGAACCCGGGCCCTTCGCCGTCTGCTATCTCCGGGGCACGCGGATCATGACCGCGCAGGGCGAGGTCCCGGTCGAGGACCTGCGCGAGGGCGACCTCGTGGTCTGCCGCTTCGGCGGCCTGCGCCCCATCCGCTGGCTCGGCCACCAGTCCCTGCGCGGCCCCAGGGCGCGCGGCCAGGAACCCGTCCGCATCGCGCCGGGCGCCCTGGGCGAGGCCATGCCCCGCCGCCCCCTCCTCGTCACGGCGGGCCACTCGGTGCTCGTCGGGGAAACCCTGGTCCTGGCCGGCTCCCTGGTGAACGGCGTCACGATCACCCGCGAGCCGCGCGGGAGGGAGTGGGACTACGTCCAGATCGACCTCGGCCCCCATGACCTCGTGCTGGCCGAGGGCGCCTGGTCGGAGAGCTTCGCCGATGTTGGCACCCTGCGCGCCCGCTTCGACAACGCCGCCGAGTTCCGCGCACGCTTCCCGAACCACGTCGCGCCCGCCGAGGTGCAGCTCTGCGCGCCCCGCCCGGCCGAGGGCCCCGCCCTGGAAGCCGCCCTCCGCACCACCGCCGCACGCGCCGCCGCCGCCACCGCGCCGGGCCCGCTGGAAGGCCGTGTGGAGAGCGCCGCCGCCCCCTGCCGCGTGACCGGCTGGGCGGCGGACACGGCCCATCCCGACCTGCCCGTGGAGTTGGAAATCCTGCTGGACGGAGAGCCGATCGGCACCGCGCTGGCCTGGCGGAACCGCGCGGACCTTCCCGGCCCGCGCCGGTCCGGCAAGGGCTTCTCCTTCGAGGGAGAGCGCTTCCTCTCCACAGCGGAACTGCGCCGCCTGGTGGTCCGCCGTGCCTCGGACGGCACCGCCCTCGCCCCGCTGATCCCCGCGCCCGCCGACAGCCCCGGCCCGCTCGACGGCCATCTCGACCTCGTGGCCAGCCCCTGCCGGCTGGAGGGCTGGGCACGCGACCTCCACCACCCCGCGCGGCCCGTCCTGCTGGAAGCCGTGCTGGACGGGCGCGTGCTGGGAACCTTCAATGCCGCCCGTCACCGGCACGATCTGGCCGATGCGCTGCTCGGCGACGTCGCCTTCGTCTTCGAGACAGGGCTCACCCTGTCCCCGAAGGACGCGGCCGCCATCCGCATCCACCGCGTGGCCGACGGCGCGGCGCTGCGCTGCACGGAAGCGACACGCCGAAGCCCGCACCCAGCCCCGACCTGAAGCGCGCCGCCCCGAGGAGAGGCGCCGACTACCGCCGGTCCTGCGCCTCCATTCGCGCGCGGATGCCGCCTTCCACCCCGGTCCCCTCCGCCATCGGTTGGTGGAGATTCCCCGAAGTAATCGGCCCCGGCGGCGCATCCTCCATCTGCGTGCGCTGGATGAAGCCCCCGGCGATCCGCTCGGTCAGCCGCGGCGCGATCCGATCGCCGAGCACCGCCGCCTGCGCCTTCCACCCCACCTGGTACGGCCCGTTGGGGTGCACCGAATTCCACACGATCGCGTCCACCACCTCGCGCGGGTCGTCCATCATCCCCGCCTGCGCCAGCCGCCCCGTGTAGTTCCCGGCATGCACCCAGTACGGCGTGTCCACCGCCCAGGGCTGGATCGTCGCCACCCGGATTACCCGGTCCAGCCCGCCCAACCGCAGCTCCTGCCGGATCGCCCCGTCCAGCCCCAGCATCGCGTGCTTCGTGGCCGCATAGGTCGCGTGATAGGCCAGCGGCACATCCCCCTCCACGGAGGAGATGTTCACCAGCACCCCGTAGCCCTGCCGCCGGAACTGCCGCAGCGCGACATGCGATCCGTAGATCGCGCCCTTCAGGTTCACGTCCACCATGCGCGAGTGGTCCGCGATCGGGATCTCCTCGAACCGCCCGATGGAGGCCACCGCCGCATCGTTGATCCACACGTCGATCGCGCCGAACCCGCCCAGCGCCGCCTGCGCCAGCGCCTCCACCTGCGCCGGGTCGCTCACATCCGTCGGCACCACCAGCGCCTGCCCGCCATTGGCCCGCACCTGCGCCGCCACCTGCTCCAGCACCGCCCCGCGCCGCGCCGCCAGCACGACATTCGCGCCATAGGATCCCAGCCGCTCCGCCGTCCCCCGCCCGAAGCCGCTGGACGCCCCCGTCACGACATAGGTCCGCCCGGATACCATCGCCCGGTCCCGGCTCCCCAGCTCAGACGGCGCGGAGCACCCGCCCAGCATCGCCCCGGCCACCGCGGCAGCCACCACGGGCAACATATGAAAAGGGAACATGCGCCGCTCCTCGGCCAGCCGGCACGAAGAACATCCCAGCACGGCAATCGTTCCACTCCACGCGCCCACCGAAACACGCCTGCGTGCGCGATTCACATGCGCCAAGGCGTCTCTCCACACCCGCCGCTTAGATGCCGCGGCAACGGAGAGCGTGCATGCAACCCCGCCTGAAGCCTCTGTCCGAACAGGTCATCGTCATCACCGGCGCCAGCAGCGGCATCGGCCTCACCACAGCGCGCATGGCGGCAAGGGAAGGCGCCACCGTCGTCGTCGCCGCCCGCAACGAGGAAGCCCTGCGCAACCTCGCCCGGGAAATCCGCGCGCAGGGCGGCCGCGCACTCCCCGTCGTCTGCGACGTCGGCAGGCAGGACGATGTCGACCACCTCGCCGAAACCACCATCCGCGAATTCGGCCGCTTCGATACCTGGGTGAACAACGCCGGCATCTCGATCTTCGGCGAGACCTGGAAGGTGCCCATGAAGTCCTGGCACCGCATGTTCGACACGGTCTACTGGGGCGTCGTCTACGGCTCCCTCGCCGCCCTCCGCCACTTCCGCGAACGCGGCGGCCCCGGCGCCATCATCCAGACCGGCAGCTTCTTCGGAGACCGCGCGCCGGCGGTGCAATCCACCTACTCATCCGCAAAGTTCGCAGTCCACGGCTTCACCGAGGCCATGCGGACCGAGATCGAGCACCACGGCTGGCCCGTCTCCGTCTCCCTCATCCATCCCGGCCGGATCGACACGCCCTACAACGAGCACGCCGGCAACTACATGCCCATGCAGCCCGTCCAACGCGGCATGATCTACCCGCCCGAAGCGGTCGCCGAAGCCATCCTCTGGTGCGCCGCCCACCCCAAGCGCGACATGTATGTCGGCTCCCAGGCCAAGGCCGCCGCCCTCATCGGTTTCCTCGCCCCGCACTTCACGGACTGGCTGATGAAGCGCCTCATGTACACCTCCCACCAGTCCCGCACGCGCCGCTCCTCCGGCGCGATCCCGCCTGCGCCCTCTTCCACGCCGGCTACGGCGGCCAGGAACGCGGCACGCATGAGCCGCACCTCCTCCGCAACAGCAGCCTCTACGTGAAGGCCACGAGGCGCCCGGCGGCAACGGCCGCCATCCTCGGCCTTGCCGCCATCCTCCTCACCACCGCCCTGCAACGCCGCGGCGAGTGGGAGGCCTGACTCCGCGCCCCACGCGGCCAGGCTTCCCCGGGCAGAAGGAACCGCCCTCTGCCCGTGGGGGAAGGCGCCGATCGCCTTCCCCCACACCCTCCTCACAGCATCGGCGGCGCCTGTTGCAGCCCCCCCTCCGCCCAGGGATCGTCGATCCCGCGCCCCGCAACCAGCGGCGTGATGTCCCGGCCCCACCTCTCCCCGAAATCCCCGAACCGCCGGACGACCCGCACCACCCGGTCCACCCTCACGCCCGGCGCCTTCCCCCGGCCATGGACCCCGGCCCTCGCGCAGGCCAGCGAAGCCCCGCGCGCGGGCCTACCCAGCACGAAAAACCCGCCGCCCCTTGCAACCCAGGGCCCCCATCCCTATCTCAACCCTGTCAGTCTCGTCGTGCCGGCCTGCTCTCCTTGCTCTCCCGAGCGCCGAGCTCGGTGTCCGTCTCTCTCGAAGCTCGATCCGGTGTGCACGTCGCCCGCCGGTCATTCAGCATGAACGGAACACCCATCATGGCCACAGGCATCGTCAAGTGGTTCAACGCCACCAAGGGCTACGGCTTCATTCAGCCTGAGGACGGCTCCAAGGACGTCTTCCTCCACATCTCCGACGTCCAGGCCGCCGGCCTGCAGGAGCCGCGCGAGGGCGACAAGCTCGAGTACGACCTGCAACGCGGCCAGCAGGGCAAGGTCTCTGCCGGCAACCTGAAGGCCGCCTGATCAGGCGCCCGCCCCGGGGCCCTGCGCCCCGGGCATCGCGGCAGGATCCCGGTCCTGCCGGCCCGATGGGCGGCCCCACCCGGCCGCCCCTCTCCCCCGACCGGCCCGCCGAAGCACGCCGCCGGAGCCTCCGGGCACCACCCGCTTCAACGGCCTTGCCCCGGGGAAAAACACCATGCAGCAGTCCCACCGCTTCAGCATCGGCGAGAGCGTCGAACTTATTCCCCGCCACTTCACCCCGCGGGATGCCCACGGCCACTACACGGTCGTCCGCCTCCTCCCGAACGATGCCGAGGACCGCGAGTACCGCGTGAAGAGCGGCAAGGACGGCCACGAGCGCGTCGTGCGCGAGAGCGAGATGCGCGCCAGCGCCAGCACCCTCGCCGGCCGCACCTGGCCCACCGCCGCCGGCTGACCAACCCGGCGCCCCCCGTGACCGCCCCCTCGTGACTGCCACGGCGACCGCCAACACCACCCCGGCCACCCCCTCCCGCACCGTATCCCCGGCCGAGCGCCGCGCGGACGCCACCGTCCACGCGCTCGGCCTCACCGCTGCGCTCGCCGGCGCCGCGCTGCTGCTCCACACCATCCAAGCCGCGCCGCACGCCCGGGCAACCCTCGCCACCAGCCTCTACATCCTCGGCCTGGTCGCCACCTTCGCCTGCTCCGCCGCCTACAACACGGCCCCGGACGGCCCGCGCAAGCACATCCTCCGCCGCCTGGACCACGCGGCCATCTTCCTGATGATCGCCGGCACCTACACCCCCGTCGCCCTGCTCGGCATCGGCGGCCCCTGGGGCACGGCCCTCTGCGCCGCCGTCTGGGCCGGCGCCCTCCCCGGCATGGCCCTGAAGCTCCTCGCCCCCGGCCGGTATGAGCGCGCGGCCTTCGCCGCCTACCTCGCCCTCGGCTGGCTCGGCGTCCTCGCCCTCCCCGCCATGCTCCAATCCATGCCCCACTGGCAGACCGCCACCATCGCCGCCGGCGGCCTGCTCTACACCGCCGGCACCGCCTTCCACGTCGCGGACCGCCTGCCCTACAGCACCGCCATCTGGCACGCCTTCGTCCTGGCCGCCGCGGCCTGCCACTTCACCGTTGTCCTGGCCCTCGCCGCCGGCTGAGCAAGGGCCCGAAGCGCCCCTAGCGCTTCACGAACTTGAAGAACCGGCTCTCCTTCCCGTCCGCCGTCTTGTCCTGGTGCAGGAAGGCCAGCTTCCGGTCTTCGAAGGTCTTGAAGAAATCCTCCCAGGAAATCTCCTCAAGCCTGTCCTCCTTCGGCCCGAAATCCACGCGCAGGATCCCCTCCCCGTCATCTCCCTCGGTCCCGGAGACGACGCTCGGCCGCCCCTTGCGGTCCTCGATCCACTTCTGGATCACCTTGTGGTCGGTCGTCGTGTTACCCTGGCTCATCCCTGTCCTCCTGCCCCCGCCCGCAAGCCGCGGGCGTACCGGGCGGGGAACACGGCGGGCCGGGAGCCCGTTGCCTCACAAGGCCGCGCGAGAGCGCTCCTACCAGGGAACAAAATCCGTCTCCTTCGTCACCCGCCGGCAGTAGCCTGCCAACAGCCGCGCCGAGTTCTCCAGATCCGTCAGGCTCACCACCTCGCAGGGCGTGTGCATGTAGCGCAGCGGAACCCCCACCAGCCCGGACGCCATCCCATGCCCGCT
>NZ_JANJOU010000020.1 GCF_024594815.1 Roseomonas populi
CGGTCAGCGCCAGGCCACCCGACCGGACGACATGAACCCCATCACCCACGCGGGGTGGAGCAGCCCGGTAGCTCGTCAGGCTCATAACCTGAAGGTCACAGGTTCAAATCCTGTCCCCGCATCCAAACATCGCCATCTAAAGCTAAGCCCTCAGCACAATCCCGTGCCGAGGGCTATTTGCGTTACGCCCCTCTGCATACCCGGGGACTTCTTGTGGCTATGCTGCGCCGCAACGGCCGTTGGCTGTACCGGACGGAGCAAGACTTCGCGTGGCGGATCAGAACTGTTCTTCACCGTCTTCCAATGACCACGGGGGTGACCCAGCGAGCAGCCAGCACCGCTCGGAGGAGGAGCGGCGCAGGACGGGGCGTGCTGTGGTCCGCAAGGGTGACGAGAAAGAGCCGAAGCACCACCCGGACAAGGGCGACGACAAGAAGCCTGATGAGGACAAGCCGAAAGAAAAGGAAGGCCGGAAAACTCCGGGGCGATGGCCACTTATCATCGGCGGGGTTGTGCTGCTCCTCGCGGCTACTGGGGGCGGCTGGTACTGGTGGAGCCACCGCAATCTGGAATCGACGGACGACGCCTACACAGAAGGCCGGGCCGTCAGCATCGCACCGCGTGTCAGCGGCACCGTTGTCGAACTCTCCGTCACCGACAACCAGTTCGTCCGCGCCGGTGACCTGCTGCTTCGGATTGATCCGCGCGACTATCAGGTGCAACGCGACCAGGCCCGGGCTCAACTGGATCTCGCACGCACGCAGTTCCGTTCCTCGGAGCTGGAGCTAGAAATCGCGCGGGTGCGCGCGCCCGCCCAGTTGCAGCAGGCTGAGGCGCAGCGCGATTCGGCCCGGGCCAACCAGGCCCAGGCCCGCGCGGATTACCAGCGTCAGCGCAGCGTTGACCCCCGCGCCACCACCCAGTCCAACATCGACACTGCGAACGCTGCGCTCCAGACGCGTACGGCTGCCGTGTCCCAAGCCGATGCCGAGGTGAAGATCGCCTCCGTCTCGCAGCAAACCATCGAGCAGGCCGCCAGCACCGTGGAGCAGCGCCGCGCCGCCGTGGCGCAGGCCGAGGCGCAACTCGCCCAGGCCGAGCTGAACCTCTCCTACACCGAGCTCCGTGCCCCACAGGACGGTCGCGTCACCCGCCGCAACGTGGAGAAGGGCGCGCTGCTCCAGCCCGGTGGCACGGTGATGAGCCTCGTCACGCCCGAGGTCTGGATTGCTGCCAACTTCAAGGAGAGCCAGCTGGACCGCATGCGCCCCGGCCAGCCCGTGGAGATCGAGGTGGACGCCTACCCCGATCTCGAACTCCGAGGCCATATCGACAGCATCCAGATGGGCAGCGGCGCCCGGTTCAGCGCCTTCCCGGCGGAGAACGCCACGGGCAATTTCGTGAAGATCGTCCGCCGCGTGCCCGTGAAGATCGTGATCGACCGCGGCCTCAACCCGGACCAACCCATTCCGCTCGGCCTTTCCGTCGTGCCCACGGTGAACGTGGAATGAGCGGATCGCAGGGCTGGAAGCCCCGCTCCAATCCCTGGACCATCACGATGGTGGTCACCCTGGCGGCCTTCATGGAGGTGCTGGACACGACCATCGTCAACGTTTCCCTGCCGCACATCGCCGGTAGCCTCTCCGTCAGCAACGACGAGAGCACCTGGGCACTGACCACCTACCTCGTCGCCAACGGCATCGTCCTCACCGTCTCGGGCGCGCTCAGCCGGATGATCGGGCGCAAGCGGTATTTCATCATCTGCATCTCCGTCTTCACCCTCGCCTCGCTCGGCTGCGGCATCGCTACGGAGTTCTGGCAGCTGATCCTCTTCCGCGCGGTGCAGGGCTTCTTCGGCGGCGGCCTGCAGCCTACGCAGCAGGCCATCATCCTCGACACCTTCCCGCCGGAGAAGCGCGGCACCGCCTTCTCCGTCACCGCCGTTGCGACCATCATCGCACCCATCCTGGGCCCGGTCGTGGGCGGCTACCTGACCGATACTTACTCCTGGCACTGGATCTTCCTTATCAACGTGCCGATTGGTGCGCTGACGGTCTTCGGCGTGCTGCAGGTGGTGGAAGACCCGCCCTGGGTGGAGGAGGAGAAGGAGAACAGCCCGCGCTTCGACTATGTGGGCCTCGGCTTCGTCGTTCTGGCGCTCGGCGGCATGGAACTGGCGCTCGACCGCGGCGAGAACTACGACTGGCTGGATTCCGCCTACATCCGCAACGCGGCCCTCGTCTCCGCCCTCGGCTTCGTCGGCGGAGCCTACTGGCTGCTCTACGCGCGGCACCCCATCGTCAACCTCGGCGTCTTCAAGGACCGGAACTTCGCCGTGGGCTGCGCCCAGATCGGGCTGATGGGCTTCGTCCTTTATGGATCGGCCGTGGTGATTCCCCAATTCGCGCAGCAGCAGCTGGGCTACAACGCCACCTGGTCCGGTCTCGTGCTCGCGCCGGGCGCGGTGGTGCTCGTCCTCCTCATCCCCGTGACGGGGAAATTGATGCAGCTGATTCCCGCGAAGTACGTCATCGCCTTCGGCGGGCTCTGCCTGGCCTCCTCCCTCGTTTACTCCCAGCGGCTGACACCGAACCTGGATTACCAGCAGCTCGCCATCATCCGCGCCACCCAGACCATCGGCCTCGCATTCCTCTTCGTGCCGATCAGCACCCTGGCCTACGCCACGCTTCCGCGCGAGCTGAACGGCGACGCCACCGCGCTGTTCAGCATGATCCGGAACGTCGCCGGCTCCATCGGCATCTCCCTTTCCACCGCCATCGTCGCCGACCACCAGCAGATCCGGAACAGCCAGCTGATCGAGCACATGACGCCGCTCTACGAGCCCTACAACACCACGCTGCAAGCCATCCGCCAGGCGCTGATCGACATGGGCCAGGCGCCCGCCCAGGCGGCGCAGATGGCGATGACGCAGATGGTGCAGATGCTGCGCGCGCAGGTCGCCGTGCTCGCCTATTCCGACGTCTTCTCCACCACCGCCATCATCGCCCTGTTCATCGTGCCGCTCGCCTTCCTCTTCTCGGGCGTAAAGGTTCAGGGCGGGGGAGGGGGGCACTGATCATGCGCCCACACGCGCTCCTGCTCGCCACCGCCCTCGGCGCCTGCACCGTCGGGCCGGATTTCACGCCGCCCGACCCGCTGGCACCCGCGGCCTACCGTGACACCGCGCGCAGCACGGACGGGGCCGTCACTCCCGCCGGCCGCCCGGACCCGGAATGGTGGAACAGCTTTCGCGATCCGCAACTGACGAGCCTCGTCGGCCGCACCCTCAGCGGCAATCTCTCCTTGCAGCAAGCGGTGCTGCGGATCGCCCAGGCGCGGCAGGGCGAGGCGGCGGCGCGGGCCGCCGGTCTGCCCAGCCTTTCCGCTGATGGCGCCTATACCCGCCAGCAACTCGGTCTGCGCGGCATCCTGAAATCCCGTGGCGTCTACGATTCCGTGGAGGACCTGCGCGGCAACGCGCGGCTCGAGGACGCGCAGGCCGGCCTGTCGGACCGGGCGGCCGATGCCCTCGGCTCCGCGCTCGGCCTCGCCACCCGGCCCACCAACCTCTTCCAGCAGGGGCTGGACGCCTCCTGGGAGCTGGACCTCTTCGGCCGTATCGCCCGGCAGGTGGAGCAGACCCGCGCCCGCACGCAATCCGCGGTGGAGGGCGCCAACGACGCACTGGTCAGCCTCGTGGCGGAGGTGGTGCGGACCTATGCCGCGCTGCGCGGTGCGCAGGCCCTGCAGCAGGCGCAGCAGGACAACGTGAACGCCGCGCGCGAAATCCTCGCTCTGACCCAACGCCGGCAGCATCAGGGCCTGACCACGCAGCTGGACGTCGAGAACCAGCGCGCCCAGCTCACGAGCTACGAGGCGCAGCTGCAGCCCTACATCGCCCAAGTGCAGCAGGCGATGAATCGCCTCGCCGTCCTCACTGGCTCCCCGCCCGGTATCCTGGACAACGAGCTGGCGACGCCCCGGCCGATCCCCGTGGTCCCGCCCACCGTACCGGTCGGCGTACCGTCCGAGCTCGCGCGGAGGCGGCCGGACATCCGCCACGCCGAGGCCGACCTTCACGCCGCCACGGCCGGCGTGGGCGTCGCCGTGGCGCAATTCTACCCCACCGTCTCCCTCACCGGCAGCCTGGGCACCCGCGCCATCGACGCGAGCTACCTGACGGATTGGGCGAGCCACTTCTACAGCGCCGGCCCCGCCATCTCCGTTCCCATCTTCCAGGGCGGGCGGCTTACGGCGAACCTGAAGCTGGCGAAGGCTCAGGAGGCGGGCGCCGCACTGGGCTACCGCTCCACCGTGCTGAACGCGCTGGCCGAGGTGGAGGACGCGCTCGTCGCCTACCGCACGGACCGCGCCCAGGCGGACCTGCTGCGGCAGACCGTCGTCTCCGCCCGCACCGCCCTCGCACTGGCGCGGGAGCGCTACGACCACGGCCTTTCCAACTTCATTGAGGTGCTGGACGCGCAGCGCACCCTGGTCGGGGCGCGGCAGCAGGAGGTGAGGGCGGGCATCACCCTCACCAATGACGCCGTCGCCCTCTATAAGGCGCTGGGCGGTGGATGGAGCAGCGCGGAGTGGCTGGACCGCGCCACGGCGGCCCAGCCGGGATAGAGCGGATCGCTGCGGGGCGGCATCGCCCGGAAGCGTAGAATCCGCTCTCTTACCCCATTCCCCTCAGCCGGCCTGAGCGCGGACGCGCCGGTTGAAGGGGTTGCGGATCCGGATCTTCCGGGTTTTCAGCACGCGCCCCGGCGCGCGCATGGCCAGCTTCGCGCCTTCCGGCCCGCGCTGCAGGTGCAGCGTGCGCTCGTGGAACGCGTCCAGCCCAGGGCGGTGGCCGATGGAGATCAGGGCGCTCTTCGGCAGCTCGTCCAGCACCAGCTGCATCATCGCGTCCTGGTTATCCTCGTCCAGCGCGGCCGTCGCCTCGTCCATGAAGATCCAGCGGGGCTTCTGCAGCAGCAGCCGGGCGAAGGCCAGGCGCTGCTGCTCGCCAAGCGAGAGCACCTGGTCCCAGCGCTCGTCGCTGTCCAGCCGATCCTCCAGGTGTGAGAGACCAACCCGCTCCAGAGCCGCCACCGCCGCCTTGTTGGACACCTTCTCCGGCGGGCCGGGGTAGGAGAGCGCACCGCGCAGCGTGCCCAGCGGCAGGTAGGGGCGCTGTGGCATGAACATCGTCGCCTCGCGCGGCGGCATGCGGATCTCGCCGCTGCCCCAGGGCCAGATGCCGGCGAAGGCGCGGAACAGGGTGCTCTTGCCCGTGCCGGATTCGCCCTTCACCAGCACGCGCTCGCCCGCGCGGATCTCCGCGCTCGCCTCCGCGATCACCACGGAGCCGTTGGCGAAGGCCACCTGAACGTCGCGGAAGACCACGCGCTCCTCCTCGCCGGTCTTCTCCTCGACCCGCACGATGGTCGGCTGATCGCCATCCTGCACCATCTCCTCGATCACCCGCAGGGACTCGCGGAAGGACAGCAGCCGCTCCACGGAGGAGCGCCACTCGGCCAGCCGCGGGAAGTTGTCCACGAACCAGTTGAGCGAGGCCTGCACCGAGCCGAAGGCCGAGCCGATCTGCATCAGCCCGCCCAGCGTGATCGCGCCGGAGAAGTAAGAGGGCGCGGCGACCACGGTGGGGAAGACGGAGGTGAGCATGCCGTAGGCGCTGGTGAGCCACATGAGCCTGCGCTGGCTCTGCATCAGGTTGCGCACCGCCTCCGCCACGTTGGTGAACAGGAGGGCCAGGCCGCGCCGCTCATCCGTCTCGCCGCCGATCAGCGCGATGCCCTCGCTGCTTTCCCGCGCGCGCACCAAGCCGAAGCGGAAGTCCGCCTCCTTCGCCGTGCGCCAGAAGTTCAGCGCCACCATGGGCCGGCCGACGAGGTAGGTGAGGCCCGAGCCGATGGCCGCGTAGATCAGCGCCGCCCAGACCATGTATCCGGGGATGGTGATGGCCTGCCCGGCGATCGTCAGGTTCAGGGCACCGGAGATGCTCCAGAGAATGCCGACGAAGGCGATCAGCATGACGACGGAGTTGAAGATACCGGTGGCGAAATCCACGGCCAGGTCCACGGACAGCCGCGCATCTTCCGCGATGCGCTGGTCCGGGTTGTCGGCGCCGCCGGCGCGCTCCAGCTGGTAGTGGCGCGCATCCGTCATCCACAGGTCCAGCAGGCGCTTCGTCACCCATTCGCGCCAGCGCAGCTGCACCAGCTGCTTAACGTAGAGCTGGTACACCGCCGTGATCATGGAGGCGAGCGCGAGCCCGAGGAACAGCACCATCTGCCAGAGGAAGGCGTTGCGGTCGCGGTTCTCCAGCGCGTTGAAGAAGTCGCGGTTCCACAGGTTGAAGCGGATCTGGATGAGGATCTGCAGCAGCGTCAGCGCCAGCAGGCCGAAGCCCAGCCACTTCGCGCCCTTCGCGCGCAGGAAGTAGCCTCCGGCCAGGCGGAGGAAGGCCCTGACGGCCCCCGTCTGGATCTGGACGTTCGCGCCCGTCGCTTCACTCACCCTGCGTCTCGCCTGTCATGGGTCTCGCCACTGTCCGCTCCGTCGCGGCTGTTATCATTGGGGCCGCTCCGCCGGGGGCGGCAGCGGCCCGAGCTTCTCCGGGCTCTCGCCGATGCGCTCGGCGTCCAGAGCCTTGCCGCGGTCCGGCACGGTGGCCCCATGCCCCGCGGCGGCGATGGAGCGGCCCACGGCCAGCTTGTCGCCCAGGGCTTGCCCCACGCCGGCGGGGACGCGGATCACCACGCCATCGTCCAGCACGGCGCCGATCACGTCGCCTTGCGGGGTGTAGAGCGGCGCCCGAATGGTGCCGGACACCTGCAGCATCTCGTCGGCCGCCCGGTACTCCGGGAAGGTCCAGCTCGGCCGGTCCACGAAGCGGGGCGGGCTGGCCCCGTCCTTCGCCCAGGCCAGCAGCGTGATGGCCGGGGCACGCCGCGCGCGGATTCCGTACACGACGATGGACTGCCCGGGGGACACGGCCTGCATGATGTCGTCGGCGATGTGCTCGGGGAACAGAACCTGCGGCCCCTCCCGGAACAGCAGGCGATCCGTCTTGCCCTCGGGCGTGAGGAGATAGCGATCCACCACCCCGGTGAAGGAGGGCAGCTGCGTGGGATCGAACCACAGGCGGCCGCCGCCCGGGTTGGAGTTCCCAGAGCCTGACCCCTGAGACAGGACCGGCCCCGCGACGAGTGTCGCGAGGCCGGCCAGAAGCGCCGTGCGGCGGTTCATGAAGCCCTCAGATCCAGCCCCGGCCGGCCACCAGCGAGACCAGGAAGAGGATGAGGAAGATCACGAACAGGACCTTGGCGATGCCGCTGGCTGCGGAGGCCACACCACCGAAGCCCAGCACGCCCGCCACGAGAGCGATGATGAGGAAGATGACGGTCCAGTAGAGCATTGTCCGGGTTCCCTTGAGGAGGATGCGATCCCTGAACGTAGGATTGCCGGGCCGGTTGCCCGACGGGGTTGCGGGGCCGCCACGGAGCGTTGCCCCGGCGCTACACCTGCTGGGCTGCGCTACTTCGGGTCCACCGCCTGGTTGGAGGCGTCGCCCTGTCGCGAGGCCCAGTCCGTCAGCTGCCGCTCCGCGTCACCCTCGCTCAGCCCGTAGCGCTCGCGGATGCGCTCCAGCAGCAGGTCGCGGCGGCCGCCGGCCTGGCTGATGTCCTCTTCTGTCAGCTTGCCCCAGTCCTTGCGGACCTTGTCGCCCATCCCGCCCCAGTCGCCGGCGAGGCGGCCCCGGTCCAGTTCCTTGGTCATCCCGTCCTCCATCCTGCCCGCGCCGATGCGGGCCTGCCGGATGGGAACGGGGGCGCGGTCCGGGGGGTTGCCGGACCGCGTTTTCCCATCAGTCCAGCGAAACGCCGCCAGAGACGGCCTGATAGGTGGCGATGGCCAGCGCCACGGGCTCGAAGGGCTTGCTGATGATGAAGGCGGGCTCCAGCCGTTCAGCCGTCAGCAGCCGCTCGGGATAGGCGGTGACGAAGATCACGGGAGTGTTCTGCTCCTGCAGGATGCGCTGGACGGCGGAGATGCCGTCGCCGCCCGGGCCGAGGTTCACGTCCGCCAGGATAAGCCCCGGCCTCAGCTCCCGCGCCATGGCCACCGCCTCGGCCTCGCCGCTGGCGATGCCCACCACGTTGTGGCCGCAGCTCTCCACCAGTTGGCGGATGTCCATGGCGATGATCGGCTCGTCCTCGATCACCATGATGTCCGTCGCCGCCACGGCCCGCAGCGCGGTGCGCGCCGCCTCCAGCAGGCGGCGGCCCTCCTCCAGCGTGATGCCCACGGCCAGGGAGGCATCCGTGATCGTCAGGTCCTCCAGCGCCGTGAGGAGGAGAAGCTGGCGCTGCTTGGCGGAGATGTGCTCGCCCGGTGAATCCGGCACCAGTCGGCTCACCCCGGCAAAGAGGGCGAGGGGCCCCGGCGCGTCATCCGGCAGCCCGGCCCGGAGGGCCTGGGCCACCAGTGCGTCGCCCTGCGCCTGGCTGCCGGTCAGGGCCCGGGCATAGCGCCGGGCATAGGGCAGGGTACGAAGCAACTCCCCCTGCGACACAGCATTCATCCGTGATAGTCCTCCGCCCCCCGCGGGCCCCCGCCGACATGGCAGGGCTTGCGGGCCCTCTCTAGATGGTCGCGCAGCGCGGCGCCGCGAGGCGTCGCGCTGCCCTTTTCCAGCCGGGTGCATGACAGAAGACCAGGATTTCCGCCCGGCCCTGACCCGCCTGCTGCCCGATCTTCGGGCTTTCGCCCGATTCCTGTCGCGCGATCCGGCCGCAGCGGACGATCTGGTGCAAGACACATTGTTGCGGGCCCTGCGCAACGAGGCGCAGTGGCAGCGTGGCACCAGCCTGCGTGCCTGGACCTTCTCCATCCTCCGGAACGCCTGGTTCGAGGATCGCCGCCGCCACGCCGCGCTGAAGCGCGCCCTGGACCGTGCCCCGCCGGAGGAAGAAGGGCGGCCGGCCGGGCAGGAGCACCGGATGGAGGTGATCGGGCTGGCCCGCGTAATGAAGGACCTCTCGCCGGAGCAACAGGAGGCGCTGGTGCTCGTCGGGGCGCTCGGATTCTCGATGGAGGACGCGGCCCGGGTGGCCGGCGTTCAGGTCGGGACCCTCAAGGCCCGCGTCTCCCGCGCTCGGAAAGCCCTGGCCACGCGCTATGGAAATGAGGCGCATCAGGAGGATACGGGTTAATCCTCGCCCATGGCGTTTTCGTGATTAAGGCCGCGGTAACCGGAATCGGGCCCCAAGCATTGGTCGGGTGAAGTTCGAGTAGAGGGGATAGCCCAGATGACCCAGACCGTTGCCGCGACGCCTGCCGCTAGCCACACGGCCGCTGACTTCCACAAGCTGCTCGTCACCACCCTGCCGCGGCTGCGGGTCCAGGCGCTGGCGCTGACCCGCAACCGCGCCGACGCGGACGACCTGGTGCAGGCCGCCGTCACCTCGGCCCTGGCGGCGAAGGACAGCTTCACCCCCGGCACCAACTTCGGGGCCTGGATGTTCCGCATCCTCCGCAACCGCTTCATCTCCGACGTGCGCCGCAAGCGCGAGACGACGGACATCGACGACGTGCCGAGCTCCGCCTTCGCCCGTCCCGGCGCGCAGGAGGACAGCCTGGTGATGCGCGAGCTGCGCGGCCACCTCTCCCGCCTGCCGGCCGAGCAGCGCACCGCCCTGGTGATGGTGACCGTCCAGGGCATGTCCTACGAGGAGGTCGCGGCGGCGATGGACTGCGCGGTCGGCACCGCGAAGTGCCGCGTCTTCCGGGCGCGCCAGACCCTGCAGCGCTGGCTGACGGGCGAGGAGCGCGGGGTCGAGGCGCCGAAGGTTGCCGCCTCTTCCCGCAAGTCGGCCTCTTCCCCCCGGGCCACTCGCCGTCGTATTGCGGCGGATGACACTGGTGCGGGGTACGCGAACCCTGTCTGAGGATGGCCGAGAGTAACGCCAAGGGAAAATCAGGGGCTGTGCCGAAGCCCGGATCATCTGGAGGAGCGAACGGGCGCGGCGAGGCTGCGCCCGAAGCCGCCTTCGACCTTTGGCTGCAACGCGGCCTGCATCAGCTGTTCGACGACGTGATGCGCGAACCGATTCCTGAGGAACTGCTGCGCCTGATCGAGCAGGATCGAGGGCAGGGCTGACGAATTCCGTGCCGGACGGGCCTCTGCCGTCCGGCACTGTGCGAAGGAACGTCCGATCTATGCCCGGGCAGGACAGGTTGAGGCAGCTCAGGCTGCGACTCGGCTCCGCCCTGGGCGGCATACGTGGACGGATGATGGTGCTGCTGATGGTCGCGGGCATCCCGGTCGCGGCCATTGCCCTTACCAATGCACTCCAGGATTACCGGGCCGCGCTCGACGAGGGGCGACGTGGCGTCGAAACGCTGCGCGCCCTGGTGGCGGCACGCTACGGGGTGGCGATCGGCAGCGCCGAATCGGTTCTCATAGCCCTGGCGCGCCAGGATCCCCGTGCCGGGGAGGACCAGGCCGGCTGCACGGCCTCCTTCCGCCGTGTCATCGACCTCCACCCCGGGGACATCGCTGAACTTGCTGTGGCGACCCCCGGCCAGCCGGCGGCCTGCGGCAGCGTCCCGGCCGGATTCGATCCGCAGCCGCTACTGCGCGAGGCCCTGGCCAGCGGTGCCCCCGCCTACGGCGCCTTCCTGCCGGGGGTACGGGGCCGCGCCCCTGTCATGCCCGTGGCGGTGCCGGGATCCGGGCCGGGGACCAGCCCCGGGCCGGCCCAGGGGGAATGGGCGGTCATCGGGGCCGTGGTTCTTCGGGACGACGCCGCCCTGCCGGGCAATTCCCGCGCATCCCGCGACATGATCTGGCTCATCGACCGCGCCGGCCGGGTGCTCACGCCTGGCGGGACGGGCGGGGCCGCCCTGGATCCGGCCATCATCGCCCAAGTGGGGGAAGAGGGAGAGGTCGCGGAAGGGCCTCGCGGGGACGTTGTCTACGCCGGCGCGCGCCTCAATCCCGGCCTGCGGCTGGTCGTCGGCCACCCGATCTCCGCCTCCAGGCAGGCGGCGCGCGACGTCCTGCTCCAGCGCGTCATGGAACTGGCCACCTTTCTCGTGGCCTGCCTTGCCGCCATCGTGGTGGGGGCGGACCTGGCCATGGTCCGGCCGCTCCGCCTTCTTTCCGTGCGGGTCAGGGCCTGGCGGCCGGGCAACGCCTTCCGCGTGAACCCGACAGGTACGGAGCCCCGCGAGGTGCGCGCGGTGGAGCAGGCCTTCAGCGAGGCGGCCGAGGCGCTGGCCCGGCGCGAGGCCGACCTGCGGGCCGCGCTGGAGCAGCGGGACGCGCTGATGGCCGAGATCCACCACCGCGTGAAGAACAACCTGCAGATCGTCTCCTCCCTGCTGAACCTGCAGGCCGGGCGCATCGCGGACCCGCAGGCCACGGCCGAGTTCCTGGCCGCCCGCAACCGGGTGCGCGCCCTGGCCACGCTGCACCGGCACCTCTACGTGCAGCACAGCTTCGAATCGGTCTCCCTGCCGCCCTTCCTGACGGAGCTGGCGAACCAGCAGTTCTCCTCCCACAACGAGGCGCCGGGCGAGCGGCTCGCGCTGAAGCTGGAGATCGCCGACGTCGTCATCTCCACCGACCAGGCCGTCTCGCTCTCCCTCCTCGTGACGGAGGCGATCGGCAATGCGGTGGAGCACGCCTTTCCGGACGACACGCGCGGCACGATCTGGTTCTGTCTCCGGGAGGAGGGCGGCGATGTGGTGCTGACGGTGCGGGATGACGGGATCGGCCTTCCGGACCGGCAGTCCCGCCCGCGTGGCCTCGGGCTCCAGTTGATGGACGGCTTCGCCAAGCAACTGGGCGGCCCGCTCGTCGGCGGGCGCGTGGAAGGGGAGGGGGGCGGAACCCGCTGGAGCGTCCGCTTCCCCATCCGGGCCAATCCGCCGCCGCGTCCCATGGCGGCCTGATAGGGGCAGCCCCAAGCGGACCGGGCCAGCAAGGCCGCCTTATCTGGATCTCCGTTGTGTCCGCCCTGCCATGGGCCCCTCCGCCGGGCAGTTGCCCTCCGTGGCGGCGCAACCGCCCCCGAGGGGGCGCGTTGGCGAAGGGATTGTCACATCATCCCAGGAGGGACCCATGGCCGCGAACAGTGATGCAGGCAAGGCGGTTGACGAGGCCGCCACCAAGGTGACCGATACCGTCAACAGGGTGAGCGATGCGGCCGGCAACGCCGCTGACAGTGCCGCCGAGCAGATCGCAGCGCTGAAGAAGCAGGTGGAGGACCTCTACGCCGAGCGGGACAAGTACCTGTCCAAGGCGATGGATGCTGCCGAGGGCTATGCGGCCCGCGCCAGCGACGCCGCCCAGGTGCAGTACGAGGCGGTGGCCGACCGCGTGCGGGAGCGCCCGGCGCAGTCGATCCTGATCGCCGCCGCTGCCGGCTACATTCTCGCCCGCATCCTGGGCCGCTGAGGAGACGCCGGGCATGCTGCGGACCTTCAGCCTGGTCGGGATGGCGGCGCAGGCCGAAGGCCGCCGCCTGAAAGCAAAAGCCAGCGCGACTGGCACGCGTATGGCCTTCTACGCCGGGGCCGGCGTGATGGGCCTGGCCGCCTTCGTGGTGCTCCACTTCGTGCTTTGGTTCATCGCGCGGAACAGCTTCGGGACCGTTGTCTCCTCCCTGCTGGTCATGGTGTTCGACCTTGTCCTGGCCGGGATCTGCGTGTTCCTGGCCTCGCGCAACACCACCGCGCGGGAGGAGATCGAGGCCCAGGCCGTGCGCAACGTGGCCCTGACCGGGGCGGCCCAATCGGCCGTCAGCGGCTTCACCACCCAGGCCGGGCCGCTCATGGCGCTGGCGGGAATTGCCATCGCCGCCCTGTGGCCGAAGCTCCGCGGCGGCCGGCGCCTCTAGCAAACCGACACATCGCCGTCATGGAAGCGGGGCGCCTCTGCCGGGGGCGCCCCTTTTTCGTGGTCGCGCGGGGAGGACTGTCATCCAACCGTCATATATTTGAAACGCGGACGTCGCGGCCCCTACCTAGAAGGCGCCTGCCGGCCGGAAGGCCGGGCCTGAAACACGGAGAATTGCCGGTGATCACCCGTCGCCTCGCCCTTGCGGGCCTCGTTGCCGTTGCGGCCACGCCCGCCCTGGCCCAGAACGCCTCGATCACGGGAGCCGGCGCTTCCTTCCCCAATCCCGTTTATCAGCGCTGGGGCGAGGGCGCGAAGGCGGCCGGCATCCAGCTGAACTACCAGTCCGTCGGCTCGGGCGCCGGCGTGAACCAGATCCGCAACCGCACGGTGGACTTCGGCGCCACGGACGCCCCGCTTACCCAGCAGCAGCTGACCGAGGCGAACCTCCTGCAGTTCCCGACCGTGATGGGCGCGGTGGTTCCCATCGTGAACATCCCCGGCGTTGCCGCCGACCAGCTGCGCCTGACGGGCGAGGTGCTGGCTGACATCTACGCTGGCAAGATCACCAAGTGGAACGACCCGCGTATCGTCGAGCTGAACAGCGGCGTCACCCTGCCGAACCTCGCCATCGCGCCCGTCTACCGCGCGGATGCCTCCGGCACGAGCTTCGTGTTCACCTCCTATCTCTCCGCCGTGTCCGAGGCCTGGAAGAACGGTGCGGGCGCCGGCACTTCCGTGAAGTGGGCCACCGGCGCGGGTGCCCGCGGCAATGAGGGCGTGGCGGGCACTGTCCGCAACACCCGCGGCGGCATCGGCTATGTCGAGAACGCCTATGCCACGCAGAACCGCCTTGCCACCGTGCAGCTGCGCAACAAGGCCGGCCAGTACGTGAAGCCGACGATGGAGACCTTCCAGGCGGCTGCGGCCAACGCCAACTGGGGCGTGCCGGGCATGGCGGCGAGCATCATCGACCAGCAGGGCGCCAATTCCTGGCCGATCGTCTCCCCCACCTTCATCCTGCTGCCGACCAACCCGACGGACGGCGCGAAGACCCGCGCGGTGATGCGCTTCTTCGACTGGGCCTTCACCAACGGCAGCAGCGTCGCCAGCGAGCTGGAGTACGTCCCGCTGCCGCAGACCGTGCAGAACTCCGTGCGCGCCGCCTGGGGCCAGATCCGGATCGACGGCCAGCCGGCCTGGCCGGCCCGCTGAAGCCCTGAGCTGAAGCAACCCGTCCGGCGGCCCCGCGCCGCCGGACGACCCCTTTTTCGAGGAAGACCGCGTGGCACAGGTCGCCGTTCCCGAAACTCTCGAAGCCGCACCGGCACGCCCCACCACCCGAAGGGGCAGCGGGACCGGCGACGCGGTCTTCGCCTTTCTCTGCCGCGCCTCCGCGGCGCTGGTGCTGGTGCTGCTGGGCGCCATCATCGTGGAGCTGTTCATCGGCGGATTGCCGGCCTTCCGGGCCTTCGGCGCCGCCTTCGTCTCCTCCACCGAATGGGACCCGGTGCAGGAGATCTACGGCGCGGGCGTGCCGATCTACGGCACCATCCTCACCGCCATCCTCGCCCTGCTGCTCGCCGTGCCGGTCGCCTTCGGCATCGCCTTCTTCCTGACGGAGCTGGCGCCGGAATGGATGCGCGGCCCCGTCGGCACCGCGATCGAGCTGCTGGCGGCCGTGCCCTCCATCATCTTCGGCATGTGGGGCTTCTTCGTCATCGTCCCCGTGATGGCGGGCACGATCCAGCCCGCCATCATTGACACCATCGGCGAACTGCCGCTGGTCGGCAGCCTCTTCCAGGGCCCGCCCTTCGGCACGGGCCTGTTCACCGCCGCCCTCATCCTCGCGATCATGGTGCTGCCCTTCATCGCCGCCACCATGCGGGACGTCTTCCTGCAGGTGCCCGGCGTGTACAAGGAAAGCGCCTACGGCCTCGGCTCCACGCGGTGGGAGGTGATGCGCAAGGTCGTGCTGCCCTACACCCGCGTTTCGGTGGTCGGCGGCATCATGCTCGGCCTCGGCCGAGCCCTGGGTGAGACGATGGCGGTCACCTTTGTCATCGGCAACGCCAACCGCATCACGCCCTCCCTATTCGGGCCTGGCAACACGATCGCCTCCATTGTCGCACTGGAGTTCGGCGAGAGCGGGGCGGGCAGCCTCAAACTCTCCGCCCTGCTGGCGCTCGGCTTCCTCCTCTTCGTCATCTCCTTCGCGGTGCTGGCCCTCTCGCGCTGGCTGCTCCGCTCGCGGCTGAAGGGCTGATACCCATGTCCGCCACGACCTCCCCCATGCCTCAATCCTCGGTCCCCGGCCGGGCCAAGGACCGCGCCACCTCGGAGGCGCTGGGCCGCCGCCGTGCCCGCGCGGACGCGATCGTGCGGGTGCTCTGCACCATCGCCACGATCCTGGGCCTCTTCTTTCTCGCCTCCATCCTCCTCACCCTGGTGATCCGCGGCGCGGGCGGCATCTCCCTCAGCGTCTTCACCAACGTCACGCGGCCCCCGGGCTCGCATGGCGGCCTGCTGAACCCGATCATCGGCAGTCTCATCCAGGTGTTCCTGGCCACGCTGGTCGGCACGCCGATCGGGATGCTGGTGGGCACCTACCTGGCCGAGTACGCCGGGGAGTCCCGCTTCGGTCAGGTGGTGCGCTTCGTGTCGGACGTGCTGCTCTCCGCCCCCTCGATCCTCATCGGCCTCTTCGTCTACCAGATCCTGGTGCTGCCCTTCGGGGGCTTCTCCGGCTGGGCGGGCATCGTGGCGCTGGCGATCATCGTCATCCCCGTCGTGGTCCGCACGACCGAGGACATGCTGCGCTTGCTGCCGAACACATTGCGGGAGGCGGTGATCGGCCTCGGCGCCCCGAAGTGGAAGATGATCGTGCTGGTCTGCTGGCGCGCCGCGGTGTCCGGCATCATCACCGGCGTCCTGCTGGCCGTGGCCCGCGTGGCCGGCGAGACGGCGCCGCTGCTCTTCACCTCGCTCGGCAACCTCAACTGGTCGCTGAACCTCTCTCAGCCCATGTCGAGCCTGCCGATCACCATCTACTCCTACGCCGGCTCTCCCTATGAGGACTGGATCACGCTCGCCTGGACGGGCGCGCTGATCATCACCCTGGGCGTGCTCGGCCTCAACATCGCCGCCCGCTCCGTGCTGCGCGCACGTCGCTAGAGCCGGAGAAGGTCATGAACCAGAACAACGGCATGGAATCCGCCGCCATGAGCGCCGAACCCCTGAACCAGGCCCAAGCCGCCGCCGCGAACCAGAAGGCGGCGGAACTGGCCCAGATCGCCCAGCAGGCTCATCCGCAGCAGGCCGGCTCCGGCAGCTTCGGCGGGATGGCCGTGCGCTCCTCCGCCGTGATGAACCCGGCGCGGATCGCGGTGAAGGACCTCAACTTCTACTACGGCGCGAACAAGGCGCTGAAGGGCATCACGCTCGATTTCCCGGACCGCCAGGTCACGGGCATGATCGGGCCCTCCGGCTGCGGTAAGTCCACGCTGCTGCGCGTGCTGAACCGCATGTACTCCCTCTACCCCGGCCAGCGCGCCGAGGGGCAGGTGATGCTGGACGGGCAGAACATCGTGGATGACGGGATGGACCTGAACGCCCTGCGCGCGAAGGTCGGCATGGTCTTCCAGAAGCCCACGCCCTTCCCGATGACGATCCATGAGAACATCGCCTTCGGCATCCGCCTGCACGAGAAGCTCTCCCGCGCGGAAATGGAGGAGCGGATCGAGTGGGCGCTGACCCGCTCCGCCCTCTGGGGCGAGGTGAAGGACCGGCTGCACTCCTCCGCCATGGGCCTCTCGGGCGGCCAGCAGCAGCGCCTGTGCATCGCGCGCACCATCGCGGTGCGCCCGGAGGTCATCCTGTTCGACGAGCCGACCTCGGCTCTCGATCCCATCAGCACACTCAAGATCGAGGAGCTGATCGACGAACTGAAGCGCGACTTCACCATCGCGATTGTGACGCACAACATGCAGCAGGCGGCGCGCTGCGCGGACCAGGTGGCCTTCTTCTACCTCGGCGAGCTGGTGGAGGTGGCCCCGGCCGCCGAGCTCTTCACCGCGCCGCGGCAGAAGCGCACCCAGGAATACATCACCGGCCGCTTCGGCTGAGCCACGAGGAGACGGACATGGCTTCGGAGCGCATCGTGAAGTCCTACGAGGAAGAGCTGAAGCGCCTGCGCGAGCTGATCGCCCGCATGGGCGGCCTTGCGGAACGCCAGGTGGCTGACGCCGCCTACGCCCTGGTCCGGCGGGATTCCGAGCTGGCCGGCGAGGTGGTCGGCCGCGACGGCCCGATCGACGCGCTGGAGCGGGAGGTGGACGCGTTCTGCGTGCGCCTGCTGGCGCTCCGCCAACCTATGGCGAGCGACCTGCGCTTCATCATCGCCGCGCTGAAGATCAGCCAGGACATCGAGCGCATCGGCGACTACGCCCGCAACGTGGCCAAGCGCGCCATCATCGTCTCCGGCCAGCCCTTCCTGGGTGGGGTAAACGGCTTCCAGTGGATGGCGCAGCTCGTCCAGCGCAACCTGAAGGACAGCATCGACGCCTTCGTGAAGGACGATGCCGAGCTCGCCGAGCGCGTCTGGGCCGCGGATGCTCCCGTGGACGACATCTACACCGGGATCTTCCGGGAGATGCTGACCCACATGATGGAGGATCCGCGCAACATCACGGCCTGCACGCACCTGCTGTTCATCGCGAAGAATTTCGAGCGCATCGGCGACCACGCGACGAACATCGCGGAGACGGTGCACTACGCCGTGCGCGGCGCCACGCTCCCCGAGGACCGGCCGAAGGCCGACGCCTCCGTCGAGGCGCCGGCGCCATGAGGACGGCGGCGCTTCCGGACGCGCAGCGCCCGACCATTCTCGTGGTCGAGGACGAGGCGCCGCTGCTCACCCTCCTGCGGTACAACCTGGAGAAGCAGGGCTTCCGGGTGGAAGAGGCGGCGGACGGGCCTGAGGCCCTGATCCGCGTCGCCGAGTCCAAGCCGGACCTGATGCTGCTGGACTGGATGCTGCCCGCCATGTCCGGGCTGGAGGTCTGCCGCCAGCTCCGCCGCCGGCCGGAGACGCGGGACCTGCCGATCATCATGGTCACCGCCCGCACGGAGGAGACCGACGCCGTCCGCGCGCTCGACACCGGGGCGGACGACCACATCGGCAAGCCCTTCACCATGGACGCGCTGCTGGCCCGCATCCGCGCGGTGATGCGCCGCTCCGGCGCGCCCGCGGCCCGCGGCACGCTGGCCTGGCAGGACATCGTGATGGACCAGGACGCCCACCGCGTGACGCGGGCGGGCCGCACCCTGCATCTCGGCCCCACGGAGTACCGGCTGCTGGAGTTCTTCCTGCAGCACCCCGGCCGCGTCTTCTCGCGCGAGCAGTTGCTGGATGCCGTCTGGGGCCGGGACATCCATGTGGAGCTGCGGACGGTGGACGTGCACATCCGCCGGCTGCGCAAGGCGATCAACGGCGAATCGGACGCGGACGTGATCCGCACCGTCCGCAGCGCCGGCTACGCCCTGGACGTCGAGGGCTGATCCAGGAGAGGGCTGACCCAGGAGAGGGCTGACCCAGGAGAGGGCTGACCGGGCGGGCCGGGGTTCCGGCCCGTGTTCCCAAGCGCCGCTGCCCGCCCTATCCTCGGCAGCGGAGCGAAGGGGATAGCAGGGCTTGGACGCTGCGGCGTTGCGCCACGAGATGCCGCCGGAGGTGGAGGCCCTTCCCGGGCTCCTCGACCGGCTCGAAGAGTTCTCCGAGGCCGCGGGCCTCTCCCCGGGCGCCGCGCAGCGCCTCTCCGTCGTGGCCGAGGAGTTGGCGGCGAACGTCGCCATGCACGGGAAAGGTGCGAGCCGCCTCCTCGTGGAGGCGAGGCGGGAGGGCGATTCGGTCCACCTCCTGATCGAGGATGACGGGCCCGCCTTCGATCCCCTCTCCGCCGCCGCGCCGGACATCGATGCGGGGGTGGAAGAGCGCGACATTGGCGGGCTTGGCATCCACTTCGTCCGCCGCATGACGCGCGAGGCCGCTTATGAGCGCCGCGACGGCACGAATCGCCTGACGGCGCTGCTGGACGCGGGCTGAACGGGGCGGCAAAGATCAGCCGCAGCCGGCCCCGCCACTTGGCCAACACGCCCTTATCTGGCCGGCGCTGACTGGAGACGCCATGCAGATCGCCGAGCACCGGGAAGGCGCGACCACCATCGCCGCGCTGGAGGGCCGCCTGGACACCGCCACCGCCCCGGCCACCGAGGAGAAGCTGCTCTCCCTCCTGGACGGGGGCGGGCTGGTCGCGGACATGTCGGAAGTCCGCTACGTGTCCTCCGCCGGCCTGCGCGTGCTGCTGAAGGCGGCGAAGCAGGCGCGGGTGAAGGGTGTTTCCTTCTCCGTCTGCGGGCTGCAGCCGGCCGTGCGGGAGGTCTTCGAGATCTCCGGCTTCGACAAGATCATCCCCATGCACGCCACCCGCGCCGAGGCGGTGGCCGGCGCCTGACCACCGGGCGCGGCAAGGCCATGCCCGCCTTGCGCCAGGCCGCGCCCGCGCCGCCCGGCGACGCCATGCCCGGAACCGCCGGGGAGGGGTTGGCGGCCCTGGCCGGGCTCGCCCCCTCTGCCGTGTTGGAGCGGCGGCTGGACCGGGCTGCTCCCCTGCTGCCCTCGCTAGAGCCACGCCCGCACATCGACTCGCCCGGCTGGGCCGCTTTGCTGGACGCGGTGACGGTGGGGGAAACCCGGTTCTTCCGCGCCGCGCCCCAACTCCTCGCCCTGCGAGACCTGATGCCGAGGCTGCCCGGCCGGCCGCTCCGCCTGCTCTCGGCTGGCTGCGCCACGGGGGAGGAGGCCTGGAGTCTTGCCCTGCTGGCAGAGGAGGCGGGGATCGAGGCGGAGGTGCTGGGCCTCGACCTGAATCGCCTTTTCCTGACGGAAGCCGCGGCCGGTCGCTACCCGGCCGGCCCGCCGGACGCTCTGCGGGAGGTGCCGCTGCCGTTCCGCGCCCGCTTCCGTCAGGCCGAAGGCTGGGTGCGACCCCTGGCCGCCCGCCCGCCCGCCTTCCGCCGCGCGAACCTGATCGACCTGCCGCCCGGCATCGGCGGCTTCGGCGCCGTGCTCTGCCGCAACGTGCTGATCTATCTGGTCCCGGCCGCGCGGCACGCAGTTCTTCGCGGTCTCGTCGATCGGCTACTCCCGGGCGGCGCCCTCCTGCTCGGCCCGACGGAGTTCCCCGCCCCCGGCCTGCCCCTGCTGCCGGAGCCGGGCGTGCACGGCGTCTGGCGCCGCGCGTGAATCCCGCCGTGATCCGCGCGGGCGCCATCGCCCATCGCCTGCCCGAAGGCGCCTCGGCCGTCTCCGCGCCCGTGCTGCGGCCCGTGCCGGGCGGGCAGGGGAGCCTCTTCGTCGGGGTGCTCGGCGGCGGCGCTCTGCCAGTCTGGATGCTGCCGGGCGCGGCTCGCCCAGCCCGGGCCTGGGCGCTGGTGCCCGGGCCGGAAGGCGCGGTGCTGGTGGGGGGCGACGCGCTGACCGACATGCCGGGGGAGGGCGCGGAGCCGCTTTGCTTGCCCCGCCTGCCGCCCGCGCCTCCGCCCCTGGCCCGCCTGCCCATGCCGGAGGAGCCGGTGCCGCCACCCGCGCCCGCCCGGGGTGGCTTCCGCCTGGCCCATTCCGGGGGGGCGCTGGACCTGCCCTTCGCGGCGCTGGAGCACCTCCTGCCCATGCCGGCGCTCAATCCCCTGCCGGAGGCACCGCCCGGCGCGCGCGGCATGGCCTGGACCGAGCTTGGCCCGGTCCTTGTCCTGGACGGCGCGGCGGATTCGCCGCTGCTGGCCCTGCTGCTGGTGGAGGGCCGCCGCCTCGGCCTCCCCTGCCGCGGCGCCGAGCCTGTGGGCGGGGCGCCAACCTTGCCGCCGCACCTTTCCGATCCCCGCCTGCTCGCGGCCGCCCCCCTGGCCATACCGCCTGCCGCGGCGCCGCCGGCCCCCACGCGCCTGCTTCTCATGGCCCGCGCGGGGGAGATCGGCTTCGCCCTGCCGCTGGACGAGGTGGCGGCGGTGCTGCCGCCACAGGTGCCGCGCAACGCCGTTCCGGGAACGGGCGCGGTCGCGGGAATCGCGGCGCACCGCGAGGACGTGCTGCCCGTGCTGGACGCCGGCACGCGATTCGGCAGCGGCCCGGTATTGGCCGGAGGCGCGGTGCCGATGCTCCGGCTGCAGGGCGCGCTGCCCGCGGCGCTCGCCGTCTCCGCCGTGCTCGGCCTGCGCGCGGTGCCGGAGGCGGATCTCGCCCCCGTATCCGGCAGTGGGCAAGGGTTGGTGGCGGCCATGGCGCGGCTGGACGGGGCGGTGCTGCCGGTCTGCCGGTCCCGGGCGCTGCTCGCCCCGCTGGCGGGGGTGGCGCCTTGATCCGGGCCCTCGTGGTGGACGATTCCGGCTTCATGCGCATGGCCTTGCGCCGGATCATCGAGGCCGATGGCGACCTGCGCGTGGTGGGCGAGGCGAGCGACGGGGAGCGTGCGGTGGAGATGGCCGCGCGCCTGCACCCGGACATCGTGACCATGGACCTGGAGATGCCCGGGCTGGACGGGATCGCGGCCACGCGCCGCCTGGCCCGCCTGCCGGATCCGCCCGCCGTGGTGATGGTGAGCCACCACACGCGCGACGGATCAGAGGGCGCGGTGGCCGCGCTGGCCGCGGGTGCCGCGGACGTGCTCTGGAAGGGATCCGCCATCGGCGCCCTGGACCTGGCCGGGATCGATCGGGCGCTGCGCGGCCGCTTGCGCTACTGGGCCGGGCAGCGGCGCCGCCCGCCGCGCCACGCGGCCGAACCGGGGCCCGGGACGCAGCCTGAGCGACCTGCCCCGCCGCCCCGCCCGCGTCCCGAGCCTCCGCTCACGCCGGGCTGCGACGTGGTGGTCCTCGCCGCTTCCACCGGTGGGCCGGACGCGCTGGCGGCGCTGCTGGAGGCCGCCGGCCCGCTGCCCGTGCCACTGGTGGTGGCGCAGCACATGCCCGCGGACCTCAGCCCGGACTTCGTCCGCCACCTCGCCCGGCGCGGCGGTATGCCCGCGGTGCTGGCCACCCATGGCGCCCCGCCCCGCCCGGGCGAGGCGACGGTGATCCCCGGTGGCACGGACGGCCACCTGGCGCGCGGCGGGATGGATGCGCCGGCCGGTGGGCTGGTACTGCGGCTCGGGCCGGGGCCCGGCATGGTGCATCCCTCTGCCGACATGCTCTTCCGCTCCGCCGCCGTGGTGGCGCAGCGTGCGATCGGCGCCGTGCTCACCGGCATGGGGCGCGACGGGGCGGAGGGAGCGGCCGCGATGCGGGAGAGGGGCATGGCCGTGCTGGCGCAGTCGCCGGAAAGCTGCGTGGTGGCGGGGATGCCCGGCGCGGTGATCGAGGCCGGGCTGGCCTCCGGGGTAGGCGATCCCGCTGCCCTCGGCGTCCGCCTGCGGGCCCTGGCCGTGCCGCTGACGCCCGCCGCCGTCCGGGGGCGTGGATGGGGATCGACATGAATCTCGATCCCGAGATCCTCGCTTTCTTCCTGCCGGAATGGGAGGAGGCCGCCGCCCGACTGGCCGCGGCCCCCGACGAAACGGCGCAGCGCCGGGCCCTGGACACGCTAGGCGCCCTGGCGAGCGGGGCGGAGATCGGCTCTCTCAAGGCCGCGCTCCGCGCGCTGGAGCCGCTGCCAGAGCCCTTCGATGCCCTTGCGACCGCTGCCGCCCTGGCCTCCCATGCCCGCGCCGTGGTGGAGGCCGGGGAGGACCGGCCCTTCAGCGCCAACCCGGCCGCCGCACCGGACCAGCCGCCCGTCCGCACCCTGGTGGTGGACGACAGCGCCATGATGCGCCGCCTGGTGCGGGAGAGCCTTTCCGCCGACCCCGCCTTTCTCGTCGTCGCGGAGGCCTCGGACGGGCGGGAGGCCCTGGCCCGGATCGCGGAGGACGCGCCGGACCTCATCATGCTGGACATCGAGATGCCCGTGCTGGACGGCCTGGGCGTGCTGCGGGACTGGGCGCTACGCGGCACGGGGGCGGTGGTGGTCGTCTCCTCAGCGGCCGTACCGGGCGGGGAAGTGGCGGCGGAGGCGCGACGCCTAGGCGCCTGCACCGTGGTGGGCAAGCCCTCCGGCGCCTTCTCCCCAGACCTCGGCGAGCGCCAGGGCGAGGCGATCCGCCGCGCCGCGCGCAAGGCGGCGGGCCTGCCAGCCGAGGGCGCGCCATGATCCCCGCGATGGACCTATCGTCGTGATTGACGACGACACCCTTTGGGAGGGCTTCGCGGCTGAGAGCGAGGAGCATCTCGACACGATCGAGCGCCTCCTCTCCGCCCCGGTGGACAAGGAGGGCGTGAACACCCTGTTCCGAGCCTTCCACAGCCTGAAGGGCATGTCCTCCGTCCTCGGCGCCGCCGGGATGCGGGATGTTGCGCACGGCAGCGAGGACCTGCTGGGACTCGCCCGCGCCGGCAAGCTCGCCGTTACGGGCGGCGTGGCGGACGGGCTGACGGCAGCGGTGGATGCGCTGCGCGGCCTGCGCGCCCGGGTTCTGGAGAGCCGCCGCGACGCGCCCGCCGACCCCGCCCTGCTGCGCCGGATCGCCGTCCTGGCGGACGGCGAGGGTGCGCCTACCCCCGCGCCGCCGGCCCTGGAAGCCGTCGCGCCCGCCGGCACCGATCCTCTGCTCGGCGCCTTTGCCTCCCGCTGCGCCGCCGCCGCACCGCTTCTCGCCGGGCTCTCCTCCGGGCGGGATCCGGCGGCCCTGGCCGAAACCGCGGCCCTTGCCGCCGCCGCCCGGATGCTGCGCCTGCCCGGCCTGGCCGAGGCGATGGAGGCTCTGGCCTCCGCCGCCCCGAACGGGTCCTCCGGTGCGCTGCCGGCCCTGGGCCGCCTGCGCCGTCGCCTGGTACTCCTCGCCGCACGGGCGGGGGAGACGGCGGGCGCGGAGACCATCCCCCGCGCCGCGCGGGGCGAGGTGGACACCGCCGCCCTGGCCTCTGCCGCCGATGCCCTGGCCGACCCGCCCGGGGGCCATCACGCCCTGGCCGCCGCCGCGCGGGACGCCGCCGCCGCCGCCTGCGCCCTGGGCCAGGACGCGCTGGAGCGCGCTCTGCTGGCCCTGGAGGATCTGGCGGACCGTGCGGCGGATCCAGACGCCGCCGCCCTTCTCGCCGCGCGCGGCCCGGCTCTGGCGGAGGCTATCCGCCATGCCGGGAGCGGCAGCACCGCGCCGGTCGCGGGCGGGGAGGGGGATTCCCGCATCCCCGCCGGCTTTTTGCCCTTGCTGAGCGAGACGGCGCGGCAGCGCGCCGTCGCTGCCCTGGACTCCGGGGCCCGGCTCTACGTCGCACGGCTCGCCATGGGGCAGGGAGAGGCGCTGGAAGCGGCGATATCTGACGCGCTGCGGCCGGAGGCGGAAATCCTGGGCAGCCGGACGCTGCCCGGGGCCAGCCCACCCCTGCTGGAGTTGCTCCTGGCCAGCGCGGCCGAGCTCGACGTCCTCTCCCGCGCCGCCACCGCCGCCGATCCTTCCCGCCGCGTCCTCCTCTCGCTCTCCGCGGCAGAGGAGGAGGGCTCGCACGCTCCCGCCACTGCTGGCGGGGCCACTATGCGGGTGCGGCGGGAGACGATCGACGGGCTGATCTCGCTGGAGGCGGAAGTGCGCGCCGCCTCCCTCGCCTTGGCGGAGGCGCTGCGGGAGAGCGCGCCGCGCAACGCCATCGCCCGCCTCACCGTCCTTGCCGGGCGATTGGAAGGGGCCACGGGGCGGGAGCTGACGGGGCTGGCGGACCGGCTCCGCCGCTTCGAGGACGCGCTGGAAGAGGCGGAGAGCCGCCTCTCCTTCTCCCTGCGCCGGCTGGACGAGGCGGTGATGGAGCTGCGCGTGGTGCCCATCGGCACCCTTTTCGCCCGCCTGCCCCGCGTGGCCCGCGCCGTGGCGGAGCCGGAGGGGAAGGGGGTGGAGGTGGTGCTGGAGGGGCAGGACGTTGCCATCGACCGGACCCTGGTGGAGGGCCTGGCCGATCCGCTGCTGCACCTCCTCCGCAACGCCGTGGACCACGGGATCGAGGCGCCGGCGGAGCGCCGCGCGGCCGGCAAGCCGCCCCGGGCCGTGATCCGGGTCTCCGCCGCCCGCCGCGCCGGGGGCATCCGTGTCCGCGTTTCCGACGACGGGCGCGGCATCCATCATGGCCGGGTGCTGGCACGGGCCGTGGACCGCGGGCTGGTGACGCCGGAGGAGGCGGGCGGCCTCTCCCCCGCCGCCATCGAGGCGCTGCTCTTCCGCCCGGGCTTCTCCACCGCCGAGACGATCACCGAGACCTCCGGCCGCGGCGTGGGGCTGGACGTGGTGCAGGAGGCCGCGCGCCGCGCCGGCGGCACGCTGGAGGTGGCCAGCACCCCCGGGCGCGGAACCAGCTTCACGCTGCGCCTGCCCTTCACCGCCGCCACCCAGTCCGTGCTGTTGGTGGAGGTTGGTGGGCACCCCTACGCCATTCCCGCCGCGAGGGTGGAGGCGGTGCTGGAAGGGGAAGGGGATGGCCGCCCCGTGCTGCCGTTAGCCCCGCTGCTGGGCCTGCCGCCCGCGCCGCTCGGTGCCGTGGTGGTCGCACGGGCCGCCGCCGGCCTGGTTGCGATCGGAGTGGATAGCGTGCAGCGCCGCGCCGATATACTTCTGCGCCCGCTGCACCCGGCCTTGGCGCGCCTGCCCGGGGTGGGTGGCGTGGGCGTACTGGGCAACGGGGCACCGGTGCTGCTGCTGGAGCCGGACGGGATCAGCGAGAATGTTGCCGGTCCCACCTAAACTTTTTTTCATGTGACCTATCACCAAAATTGGGGATGAGACGGATCGCAATATCGTGAAGATTGGCCCGAAGAGGTCAGCGAGGGATAAAGGGATGCCCCACCGACTTTCGCGAATGGCAGAGAGCCTCCGTGCAAGGCAGCTGGCGAAGCCTGCCCGTAACAGCGTGAACGACAACCTCGCCTCCGAGGCCTGCCTTATGGTTGCCGCGCCAGAGCCCGTATGGCAGGGGCCCGGGATCGTTGTCTCACTCGGCGTACAGGACGGGCGGCACCGGATGGGTGCGGTGCGGGTTATGGCGCCAGATGCTACGGACGACCCGGTTGCCGGCACTGCGGTGCTGCTGCGCCTGCTGGAACACTACGGCGCCTGGATGGGCTTCGAGGGCGAGGCTGAGCCGGTGCATCCCGGCGAGGTCCGGCCCGTGCCGACCGTTCTGGGAGCCATTCCGGGGGAGCAGGCCTCCGTCGAGTACCGCCTGGACCTCCGCAACATCGGCCGCGACTCCCAGCAGCTGACGGCGGACGGTACGATCCTGCTGGATGGGCGGCCCGTGTTCCTGCTGGACGGCGTCTCCATCGTGTTCCGCCGCACGGGCCCCACCCCACGGCGGCGGCAGGAGCGGCGGACGCGCCGGGACGCCTGACGCGGCGCCGAAGGCACTGCCCCGGCCACTCCCCACGGCAACCTGGGCCGGGCGCCTCCTTCAGCCCCGGCGCACCGCGAGCACGGTGATGTCGTCGGCCTGCGGCGCCCCTCCGGCGAAGCCGGCCACGGCCTCCAGCACCTTCTCCACCACCGCGCGAGGCGGCGCATCGGCGCCGTCCCGCAGCCGGGCGGCCAGGCGATCCCGCCCGAAGAAGCCGTCCGCGCCGTCCTCTGCCTCCGTCACCCCGTCCGAGAAAAGGAACAACGCCTCGCCCGGCGCCAGCGCCAGCGGGTCCGAGCGGTAGGGGAAGCCCTCCATCGTGCCGAGCGGCGGCTGGCGGGAGAGGCCGGTCAGCACCCGCGCCGTGCCGTTGCCAAGAAGGAAAGGGGGCTCGTGCCCGGCCAGGGCGATGCGCCCCGTGCCAGAGGCGGCGTCGATCGCCGCCAGCACAACCGTCACGAAAGTCTGGCTCTCGTTCTCGCGGGAGAGGTCGTCATTGGCCTGGGCCAGGATGGCCGCCGGATCCGGCACCGCGCCCCCGGCCGAGAGCATCACGGCCGCGGCGCGGATCAGCCCCAGGGTGCGCGCCATGGTCAGCCCGGCCGGCGCTCCCTTGCCCGAGACGTCCGCCACGGCGGCCAGAAGCAGCCCGGGGGCGAGGCGCACGGCGTCGTAGAGGTCGCCGCCCACCTGCCGGGCCGGGATCATGGCCGCGTGGAGCGACAGCCCCGGTGGCGCGATGGCCTCGAAGTCCCGCGGCACGAGGTCCAGCTGGGCGGCGCGCGCGCTCTCCAGCTCCGCCTCCAGCGCGGCCAGGCGCTGGTCGGCCAAGTCGCGCAGCCGCTTCTTCTCCAGCACCGCACCCAGCCGCGCCCGCAGCAGGGGCGGGTCGAAGGACTTGGGCAGGTAGTCCTCGGCGCCCAGCTCGATGCAGCGGACGATCTTCTCCATCTCCGTCAGAGCGGAGATGACGATAACCGGCGGCGCAGCCCCGCGCGCGGCGTGCAACGCTTCCAGCACGCCGATGCCGTCCAGGCGCGGCATCTCCAGGTCCAGCAGCACGATGTCGAAGGCGCCGCGCTCGATGGCGGCCAGGCCCTCCACCCCGTCCACCGCCTCCGTGATTCCGGTGTAGCCCAGCTCCGCGAGGCGCTTCTTCAACACCAGGCGGTTGAAGGAGGAGTCCTCGACGACGAGGATGGAGACCTCCGGCGCGGCGCCGCTCATGCTGCGCCCTCCCGCTCGGCGTGTTCGGGGACCGCGAGGCTCTCCACCACGCGCCGCGTGTCGCCGGCCAGGCGGGAGAGGTCGATCATCGTCACCGTGATCTCCTCGGCCGCCGCGGCGTTGGATTGCCCGATACGGGTCAGCGTCTCCACCCGTTCCCCCAGCCCCGCCACCGTCGCCTGCTGCTGCTCCATCGCCACCGCGATGGAGGATGCCAGCCGCGCGCTCTCGGCCACCATGTGCTCCAGCCCGTCCATCGCCTCTCCCACGGCCGCGGCGGTGCCGCTGCCCTCCCGCGCGCGGCGGCCGGCGGCCACCACGACATCCGCGATCTCCTGCGCCAGCGCCTCGGCCGAGGCCGCGAGCGCCCGCACCTCCTCCGCCACCACGGAGAGGCCGCGCCCGTGCTCCCCCGCCCGCGCCGCCTCGATGGCGGCGTTGATGGCCAGGATGTTCGTCTGCGTCGCCACCTTGGCGATGGTGGCGGCGATGCGCGTCACGCGCTCCGTGTCCTCGCCAACCGCGTCCACCAAGCCGATCAGCGTGCCGATCTTCGGCAGGTTCTCCGCCACCACCGCCTTGGCCCGCTCCGCCCCGTCCCGCGCCTCGGCGGTGGCGCGGGAGACGTCGGCAATGCCCTCCGTCGTCTGGGCCAGGGCCTCGGCCGTGTGGCGCAATTCGGAGAGCTGGGTCATGGCTCCGTCGCTCACCTGCCCGATGGCGTCGGAGGCCTGGGTGGTGGCCACCGCGGTGCGCCGCGCATTCTCCAGTGCCTGGTCCGTGAGCGCCCGGGCCGCCAGGAGGCTGTCCTTGAAGACCAGCACGGCGCGGGACATCTCGCCCACCTGGTCGCTCCGGTCCGCCTCCGGCACCTCGGTATCCAGCGCGCCGGCGGAAAGGCTATCCATGGCCTGGGCCAGCCGCCCGACGGGCCGCGCGATCAGCCGCAGCAGCACGTAGAGGATCAGGGCGCAGCCGAGCACCCCGACCGCCCCCGCCCCCAGCACGATCCTCCGTGCCGCCGTGTTCAGCGCGTGGGACCGCTGCAGCGTGGCCGCGTTGTGCGCCCCCACGATGCGCCGGGCCGCGAGCATCATCACGCTGAAGCTCGACTGCGCGTCGAGCCAGTCCTCCTGCACGGAGAGGAAGTCCGCGCGGCGGTTCGCGGCGAAGGCCTCCCGCGCCCGCTCCGCGATCTCCGTCATGCGGTGGGACATGTCCCGCGCCCCGGCGAGCACGATGGGGTCGATTTCCGGGCCCAGGCGCCGCTCCACCTCGGCGAAGGTCTCCTGCACGCGCTCGCCGCCGCGCACCATCAGCCCCGCGGCGGCACGAGGGGGCATCACGCCCGCCAGGGCCCGCATGATCTGCGAGGTGAAGTCGGCGAGGCTGCCGGCGAAGCGGTCCACCGCCGCGTCCGCCTCCTGGTCCTCCCCGGCGATCCGCTCGATGATCGCGATCTGCCGCTCGCTCAGCAGCAGGGCCGTGGCGGTGAGCAGCCCGACCACGCCGAGCATCAGCAGCGCGATGAGCGCCGCCCGCGTGCCGATCCGCCCTGCCAGAGAGGCGAGGCCGCGCGGGGCGGGGTTGCGCGGGGCGCCCGGGGCCGCCGTTTCGGCGGGCGCCGGGGCGGGCGGGGCGAGGTTCATGGCGGGCCGGAGGCTAGCCTCCGGCCCGTGACCGGAACAAGACGCGCGTCCCGGTCGGTTGGCGGGACAGGCCGGAAAGCCCGGTTCGCCCCCCTCGGGCTGTTGCCCATTTGCCCTCCGGGGCGGGCGCGGCGATGCTGCGCGCGGCCCCGGCCCGCCCGGGGCACCGCCCAGGACCGCCAGAGGAACCGATGCCAGAATACCCCTTCACCGCCGCGGACCTCGAGGCCCTGCGGGCCTGGGACACGCCCACCATCTGCAACGCGCTGGAGATGGTGGCCCCGCACCGGCGCGGCCACGGCTTCACGGTGCGCCCGCTGGTGCCCGCCTCCACCACCCTGCCGCCGATCTGCGGCATCGCCCGCACCGGAACCATCCGCGCCGCTCATCCCTCCGGCCGCGCGAAGGAGGTGGACCGCGCCGCCCGCATCGGCTGGTACGAGTACGTGGGCGAGGCCGCCCTGCCGACCGTGGTGGTGCTGCAGGACCTGGACGACACGCCCGGCACCGGCGCCTTCTGGGGCGAGGTGAACACGAACGTCCACAAGGCGCTCGGCGCCCAGGGCTGCGTCACCAACGGCTCCATCCGGGACCTGGACATGATCGCCCCGGGGTTCCAGCTCATCGCCGGCGTGGTGAATCCCTCCCACGCCTATGTCCACATCGTGCAGTACGGGCAGGAGGTTTCCGTGCACGGCATGGCCTGCCACCACGACGCGGTGGTGCACGCGGACCGGCACGGGGCGGTGGTGATCCCGCACGACGCGGTGACGAAGATCCCCGCCGCGATCGAGCTGCTGTCGCGCCGGGAGAAGGTGATCCTCGACCTCTGCGCCTCCCGCGACTTTACCGTGGCGGCTCTGCGGGAGGCGCTGTCCCGCGCGGACGAGATCCATTGAGCGATGCGGCGCCCGCGGCGGGGCTGACGCCCGCCGCGGCGCGGGTGATGCAGGCGCTGCACGGGGCGGACATCTATGCCGGCTTCGCGCCTATCCGCGCGAAGGACCTGCAGGGCTGGAACGGGACCCACCCCGCCCTGGTCAGGGCTGTGGAGGAGGTGCGGCCGGAGCTCGCACTCGATGTCGGCGTGTGGAAAGGCCAGTCCGCCGTCTCCATCGCGGAGGCGATGCGGCGCGTGCGGCCGGATTCCGCGCTGCTGGCGATCGACACCTTCCTCGGCAGCCCGGAGCACTGGAACCGGGAGCGGGCGGACCGGATCATGGACAGCCTTGGCCTCGTCCATGGCTGGCCGGGCCTGTACTGGCAGTTCCTGTCCAACATGGTGCATTCCGGGCACGCCGACCGCGTGGTGCCGCTGCCGCAGACGAGCGAGAACGCGGCCGTCATCCTGCGCCGCCTGGGGCTGCGGCCGGACCTCGTGCACATCGACGCCGCGCATGAGTACGAGCCGGTGCGGCGCGACATCGAGGCCTACTGGGCCCTGCTGCGCCCCGGTGGGGTCCTGATCGGCGACGACTACGCCTGGCCCGGCGTGAAGCGGGCGGCCGACGAGTTCGCGGCCGCGCAGCGCTTGCCGCTGGAGGTGCAGGACCCGAAATGGATCATCAGGAAGCCCGCATGACCCGCCCCGTGCTGGCCCGCGTGCGCCCGGAATGGGTTGACCACTACGGCCACATGAACCTCGCGCCCTATGTCGCGGTGTTCGACATGGCGACGGACGTGCTCTGGCCCACCCTCGGGCTCGGCCCGGCCTTCCGGGCGCGGAACCTCGGCACCTTCGCGGCGGAGAACTGGGTCTCCTACCGGCGGGAGGTGCGGCTGGACGATCCGCTGGCCGCCGAGAGCGAGGTGCTGCAGCACGACGGGAAGCGCCTGCTGATCCGCCACCGCCTCTTCCACGCCGAGGAGGGCTTTGAGAGCGCGCGCTGCGAGCTGCTCTTCCTCTGCGTGGACCTCCTGGCGCGCAAGGTTTGTCTCTGGCCCGAAGACGTGCGCGCGGCCTTCGCGGCCGCCGCTTCCGGACCGCCGCCGGAACGGCTGGCATTGCGGCGCTAGACGGGCAGGGCGCTGCCCAATCCGGCGCCGGCATGCGGGCAGATTGGGCAGGTGCTGCCCAACAAAGGCGAAGTTTTCGCATATCCGGGTTGACGATCCGTCATGCGAGGGAGAACCATCCCGCCCCACGGAGGACCCCCCGATGAACGTTGCCCTGCGCTCCGATGGAAATGCCCCCGCCGGCATGGCGGAAGAGGAATGGAAGATCCGCTGTGATCTGGCCGCCCTGTACCGGCTGATCGCCCATCACCGCTGGACGGACTTCATCTACACCCATATCTCCGCCCGCATCCCCGGGCCGGAGCACCACTTCCTCATCAACCGCTACGGCGTGCTGTTCGAGAACATGCGCGCCAGCGACCTGGTGAAGATCGATGTGGACGGCAATGTGCTGGACGGCGACGCCGAGTACGCCGGGCAGAGCCGCCGCGTGAACGCCGCCGGCTTCACCATCCATTCCGCCATCCACATGGCGCGTGAGGACCTGAGCTGCGTGGTGCACACGCACAGCGCGGCGGGTATCGCCGTCTCCGCCCAGAAGCACGGGCTGCTGCCGATCTCCCAGCACGCGCTGAAGTTCTACGGCCACCTCTCCTACCACGGCTACGAGGGCATCGCGCTGGACCTCGACGAGCGCGAGCGGCTGATCCACGACCTCGGCCCGAGCAACAAGGCGATGATCCTGGTGAACCACGGCCTGCTGGCCGGCGGCCGCTCCATCCCCGAGGCCTGGAATCAGATCTACTACCTGGAGCGCGCCTGCTCAGCCCAGATCGCCGCGCTGTCCGGCGGCGCCGAACTGGTCTTCCCGCCGGAGGAGGTGCGGCTGAAGACCGCGGCCCAGTTCAACGGCCCGCACACCCTTGCTCATGCCGAGTTCGCCTGGGACGCGGCGCTGAGCATGATCGAGGGCCAGGACTACCGCTCTTGAGCGCGCCCCTCCTCCTCTCCGGCGGACGTATCTTCCGCGGAATCGAGAACGGCTTCGCGGAAGCCATGCTGATCGCCGATGGCCGCGTGGCGGCCGTGGGCAGCCTGGACGAGGTGGAGGGCATGGCGCCCGCCGGCACGCGGCGGGTGGATCTGGAAGGCCGGGTGGCAATCCCGGCCTTCAACGAGGCCCACATGCACCTGCTGCCCTATGGGCTGGGCCTCTCGCAGGTGAACCTGCGGCCGGAGACCGGCACCCGCTCCCTGGACGAGGTGCTGAAGCGCGTCGGTGATGCCGCGAAGAAGGCGCCGAAAGGCGCCTGGGTGCTCGGCCGCGGCTACGATCACGGGGAACTCGATATCGGCCGGCACCCGACCGCCGAGGAACTGGACCGCGTCTCCCCGGACAACCCGGTCTATATCGTCCGCACCTGCGGCCATATGGGCGTGGCGAACACGGCCGCCCTGCGGGCCGCGGGCGTGGGCCACAACACGCCGAATCCCGAGGGCGGCGCGATCGAGCGGAAGAATGGCCGCTTGACCGGCCTGTTCCTGGAGCGCGCCAAGCGCCTGATCGCGGACGCCATGCCCATGCCGTCCGAGGACTCCATGGTGGCGGCCATCGAGGCGGCCGGGCGCGACCTTGCGGCGCGCGGCTTCGCGACGGCCAGCGACATGAATGTCGGCATGACCGCCGGGCTGAACGAGATCGCCGCCTATCGCCGCGCCCTGTCCGAGGGGCGGCTGATGCAGCGCATGTGGCAGGTGCTGGCCGGCAACCCGGAGGGTATCGCGGAGGCCGCCTGGAACGAGGGGCTGCGCCCCGACCACACGGACGACATGCTGGCCTGGGGCGCCGTGAAGGTCTTCGGGGACGGTTCCGCCGGCGGCCTGACCGCCGCCTTCTTCGACCCCTATCTGGAGAGCGCGGGCGGCGGCACCGGCATCTTCTGCTTCCCCGACGAGACGATGCACCGGCTTCTGGCCCTGTACCACCGCCAGGGCTGGCAGCTGGACATCCACGCCATCGGCGACGCCGCGATCGAGCAGGTGCTGGTGGGCATGGAAAAGGCGGGGGAGGGAGATGCCCCGCTCGCCGGCCGCCGCCACCGCATCGAGCATTGCGGCTTCCTCAACGCCGACCAGCGGCGGCGCATGAAGGCCAACGGCATCCTCCCCGTGCCGCAGCCCGTGTTCATGTACGAGTTCGGCGACCTCTACGTGAAGAACCTCGGCCTGGAGCGGACCGAGGTGGCCTACCCGATGAAGACCTGGCTGGACGAGGGCCACCACCCCGCCGCCTCCTCGGACTCTCCCGTCTCCACGGTGGATCCCTTCATCAACCTCTTCACCATGGTCACGCGCAGGACGAACAAGGGCACGGTGCTGGGCGAGGCCGAGCGGCTGACGGTGGAGGAAGCCGTGCACTGCTACACCTGGTGCGGCGCCTACACCCAGTTCGCGGAGGACCGGCGCGGCACGCTGGAGCCGGGGATGCTGGCCGACGTGGCCGTGCTGTCGAAGGACATCTTCTCCATCGCGCCGGAGGAGATCCTGACGACCGAGGCGGACCTGACCCTGCGTGGCGGGGAGGCGATCTTCGACAGGCACGGCGCCCTGCGCGCCGCCGCGGCGGATGCGCTCCGCGCACCGGCGGCCTGAACCCATGGGCCGCCACGCCGTCCAGCGGCTGTTGATGGCGATCCCCGTGCTTCTCGGGGTCGTCCTGGTCGGGTTCCTGCTGATGCAGGTGGTGCCGAGCGACCCGGCGCTGGTGCGTGCCGGGCCCTCCGCCACGCCCGACGTGATCGCGGCCATCCGGCGCGACATGGGGCTGGACCGGCCGTTGTACGAGCAGTTCGGCCTCTATCTCTGGCGCCTCCTGCACGGCGATCTCGGCGTGTCCATCATCAACAACGTCCCCGTCATGCAGGAGCTCGGCAACACGGTGGGCCCAACGCTGGAGCTGATGTTCGCCAGCCTCGTCTGGGCCATCCCGATCGGCATCGCCCTCGGCACCGCCGGCGCCTACTGGCGCGGCACGGTGGTGGACCGGATCATCACCGCCTTCGCCGTCGCGGGCGGCTCCATCCCCGTCTTCTTCCTCGGCCTGCTGCTGATCTGGTACGTGGGCTTCAAGCTGCAGCTCCTGCCCTTCACAGGCCGCGAGGGACCGCTCTGGACAGCGGATGGGCTGAAGGCCATCGCCCTGCCAGCCATCGCGCTGGGCGGCACCTTCATCGGGCCCGTGGCGCGCATGACGCGCACGGCGGTGCTGGACGTGCTGACCGTGGACCATGTCCGCACCGCCCGCGCCAAGGGCCTGGGCGAGTTCCGCGTCGTCACCCGCCACGCGCTGCGCAACGCGCTGATCCCCGTGGTCACCCTCATCGGTCTGCAGATCGGCTTCCTGCTCGGCGGCGCGGTGGTGACGGAAACGGTCTTCTCCTGGCCGGGCGTGGGGCGGCTGGCGGTGGGCGCTATTCTTTCCGCCGATTTCCCGATGGCGCAGGGTACGATCATCGTGCTGTCCCTGGGCTTCATCATCATCAACCTGATCGTGGACGTGCTCTACGCGGCCCTCGACCCGCGCATGAGGGCAGCATGAGCGCGACGACCGCAGCCCCCGCGCCGGCCAAGGAGGCCGAGGCCGCCCCGCCGCGCCGCCCGGGCACGCTGGGGCGCCTCCTGCGCGAGCCGGTGGCCGCGGTGGCGCTGCTGCTGGCCGTGCTGCTTGTGGGTGCCGCGCTCCTCGCCCCCGTGCTGTCGCCCACTGACTTCTTCGACAACGACCTGGGCAGCGCCATGGCGGTGCCCGGCTCCCCCGGCCTCCCGCTGGGCGCGGACGCGCAGGGGCGGGACATGATCACGCGCACCCTGTACGGCCTCCGCCTGACCCTCGGCATGGGCCTCGCCGCCGTGCTGCTCGGCGGCGGCATCGGCGCGCTGGTCGGCTTCGCCGCCGCCTTCTACCGGCGGGTGGACGGGCTGCTGATGCGGCTGATGGACGTGATGCTCTCCTTCCCCGCCATCCTCTTCGGCCTGGCGCTGGCGGCCATCTTCGGCCCGGGCATCCCGGCCGTGGTGCTGGCCCTCTCTGTCGCCACCGTGCCGCTGATGGCGCGCATCGTGCGCGGCTCCGCGCTCGCCATCATGGCGCTGGACTACATCGAGGCGGCGCGGGCCACGGGCATGTCGGACCGGCGCATCATCCTGCGCCATGTCGCGCCCAACTGCCTCTCGCCGATCTTCGTCTTCGCCACGCTGCGCTTCGGGCAGGTGATCCTCCTGGGCTCCGCACTGTCCTTCCTGGGCCTCGGCGCGCAGCCGCCCACGGCGGAGCTGGGCGCCATGGCGGCGGAGGGGCGGAACTTCCTCTTCTTCGCGCCGCATATCGCCATCATCCCGTCCGTGGTCATCTTCCTGACCGTGCTGGTCTTCAACTTGCTGGGCGACGCCCTGCGCGATGCGCTGGACCCGAAGCTGAGGGTCTGAACACCACAGAGAGGGGGTTTGCATGAAGACGTTCTGGGGCGGGCTGATGCTCGCGGCCTCGGCGGTTCTACCGGCGGCGGAAGCCCTGGCGCAGGCCGCGCCGCGCGACACGCTGGTCTGGCTGCGCGAGATCGACGCGGACCGCTACGATCCCCCGCGCTCCGCCGCCACCGCGGCCGGTGAGGCGATTTTCCTCCTCAGCGACACCCTCGTCTCCATGGATTGGGACCAGCGCACCGTCCGCCCCGGCCTCGCCGAGCGCTGGGAGGTGAGCGAGGACGGCAAGACCTACACCTTCCATCTGAAGCGCAACGTCACCTTCTGCGACGGCAAGCCGATGACGGCGCGCGACGTCGCCTACACCATTAACCGCTGGGTCGATCCCGCCACGCGCAGCCCCGTGCGCTACCGCGCCGGCCAGGTGGAGAGCGTGACGGCGGCGGATGACTACACCGTGGTCTACAAGCTGAAGGAGCCGTATTCCGAGCTTCTCTACCAGCTGACGCAGCAATTCTCCGCCATCGTGGACCAGGCCACGGTGGAGAAGCTGGGCGAGAATTTCGGCGTGCAGGGCTTCAACGGCACCGGCCCCTATTGCTGGCAGAGCTGGACGCCGCGGCAGGACATGGTGCTGACGAAGCACCCCAACTACAACTGGGGTCCGCCGATTTACCAGAATCCCTCGCCGCAGGTCGGGCGCATCGTCCTGCGCATCATCCCCGAGGCGAACACGCGCCTTGCCGCCATCCAGTCCGGCCAGGCGGACGTGGTAGCCGGCCCCGCGCTGCCCGCCTTTGCCATCGAGGGGCTGCGGCGCGTGCCCACGGTGAAGCTGCAGCAGCAGTCCGTGTTCTTCTACGACATCTTCGTGGGCTTCAAGGTGGACAAGCCCGTCGCCAGCGACGCCGCCATCCGCCGCGCCGCCAACCTGGCGGTGAACAAGGAGGCGATCAGCCGCGCGGTGTTCTTCGGCACGGCGCCCGCCGCACCGGAGCTGATCAACCCGCAGGCGCTGGACTACGACGCCCAGGCCGGCCGCATGGTGCCGCGCTTCAACCAGGACGAAGCGAAGAAGGTGCTGGACGAGGCGGGCTGGGTGCCCGGGCCGGACGGCATCCGCGTGAAGGACGGGCAGCGCGCCACGCTGCTGGCTTACGGCCTGCAGAACCAGGCGAACAATGGCATGATGCAGGCCATGCAGGCGGACCTTCGCCGCGTGGGCATCGAGCTGCGCGTGCAGCTGTGGGACGCGACGGTGGGCTGGGGCAAGCTGGCGACCCAGGAATACGACGTCTTCACCATGAGCTACCCGTATGTCTCGGCGACAGACGCGCTCTCCCTCTACTTCCCCTCCGGCAACCGCCCGACGCCAAACCGCATGAACTGGGCGGATCCGGAGACGGACGCGCTGCTGGACGCGGCGAAGCGGGCCACCGACCCTGCGGCACGCGCCGAGGCCATCGGCAAGCTGCAGCGCAAGCTGGCGGAGGCGAATGTCTGGGTGCCGATGATCCGCACCTCCATGTGGATGGCCACCTCCCAGCGGGTAGAGGGTGCGCGGCCGCACGGCATCTATGGCGTGGCCCTCTACAAGGGCCTGGACATTCGCCTGACGCGCTGAACATCGCGGGCGGCCGCCGCGCGCGGCCGCCCACCAACACTTGGGGGAGCGAGCCGTGACAGTGACCGTGATCCGCGACGCCGACGTCGCCGTCGCCTGGGACGCCTCGGCGGGGCGGCACACCTACCTGACCGGAGCCGATGTCGCCTTCGATGGTGGCACCATCACCTTCGTTGGTCGGGCCTACACCGGCCCGGTGGACGAGGAGGTTCCCGGCCGCGGGCTGATGGTTATGCCGGGGCTGGTGAACATCCACTCCCACCCCTCCTCCGAGCCGATGAACAAGGGGCTGATCGACGAGATCGGCTCGCCCGGCCTCTACAATTCCTCCCTGTACGAATACATGCCGATCTTCCGCGCCGATGCGGATGCGGTGCCAAGCTGCGTGCGCGTGGCGCTCTCCGAGCTGCTGCTCTCCGGCGTCACCACCGTCGCCGACCTCTCCATGGCGCATCCCGGCTGGCTGGACCTGCTGGCGGAGAGCGGGATGCGCGTCTGCATCGCCCCCATGTTCCGCTCCGCCCGCTGGTTCACGAAGAACGGGCATGTGGTGGAGTACGAGTGGGACGAAGGCGCAGGCGAGAAGGCCATGGCCGAGGCCCTGAGCCTCATCGACCGCGCGAAGCAGCACGAGAGCGGTCGCCTCTTCGGCATGGTCGTGCCTGCACAGATCGACACCTGCGCCGAGGGCCTGCTGCGCGAGAGCAGCCAGGAGGCGAAGGCCCGTGGCCTTTCCTGGCAGATCCACGCCGCGCAATCCGTGGTGGAGTTCCACGAGATCACCCGCCGGCACGGCCACACGCCGATCGGCTGGCTGGATTCCATGGGCCTGCTGAACGAGCGCGCCATCATCGGCCACGGCATCTTCCTGGACGACCACCCCTCCACGCCCTGGCACACCAACACGGACCTCTCGCGCCTAGCGGAGACTGGCACCACCGTCGCCCATTGCCCCACCGTTTTCGCCCGGCGCGGCATCACCATGAAGAACTTCGGCCGCTACAAGCGCGCCGGTGTCAACATGGGCCTGGGGACAGACACCTATCCCCACAACATGCTCGATGAGATGCGCCTTGTCGGCTATCTCGCCCGCACCCAGGCGACCGACCCGCGCGCCGTGACCACCACCGAGATCTTCGATTCCGCCACCATCGGCGGCGCTAAGGCGCTGGGCCGGGACGACATCGGCCGCCTCGCCGCCGGCTGCCGCGCGGACATCGTGCTGGTGAACGCGGAACATCCGATGATGCGCCCGGGGCGGGACCCCATGCGCAGCCTCGTCTACGCCGCCGGAGACCGCGCGTTGCGCGACGTGTACGTGGACGGCCAACTCGTCGTGAAGGACGGGATGGTGCTGACCATGGATTACGAGGGCGCCGCCGCCCATCTTCACGAGGCGCAGAAGCGCGTGCTGGACCGCGCCCCCTCCCAGGACTGGGCCCACCGCCCCGTCGAGCAGATCAGCCCGCCGAGCTTTCCCTGGGCATGAACGACACTCTTCTCCGCGTCGAGGATCTCCGCACCGTCTTCCGCAGCAGCGCCGGCGACATCGCTGCGGTGGACGGGGTGACGCTGGACGTGCCCCGCGGCAAGACGCTGGGCATCGTGGGGGAGAGCGGCTGCGGCAAGTCCATGCTCTCCCTCTCCATCATGCGCCTCGTGCCGAACCCCGGACGCATTGCGCAGGGCCGGGTGATGCTGGACGGGCGCGACCTTGCCGCGCTTTCCGCGGCCGAGATGCGCGGCGTGCGCGGCGGCGACATCGCCATGATCTTCCAGGAGCCGATGACCTCGTTGAACCCCGTCCACAGCATCGGGGACCAGCTGATGGAGGCCATGCGCGCCCACGACGCGAAGGCGAGCGCGGCCGAGCTGCGCGACCGCGCCGTGGAGGCGCTGCGCCGCGTCCGCATTCCCTCGCCGGAGCGGCGCTTCGCGGAGTACCCGCACCAGCTCTCCGGCGGCATGCGCCAGCGCGTGATGATCGCCATGGCGCTCGCCTGCAAGCCGCGCCTGCTGATCGCGGACGAGCCGACCACCGCGTTGGATGTGACGGTGCAGGCCCAGATCCTCGACCTGCTGCGCGAGCTGCAGGCCGAGACGGGCATGTCCGTCATCCTCATCACCCACGACCTCGGCGTGGTGGCGGAAATGGCGGACGAGGTGGGGGTGATGTATGCCGGCCGGGTGGTGGAGCGCGGCACCGCGAAAGACATCTTCGAGGACCCGCAGCACCCCTACACCATCGGCCTCCTCGGCAGCATCCCGCGCATCGAGGAGGAGCGGGAGCGCCTGCTCTCCATCGACGGCAGCGTGCCGCCGCCCTTCGCCCTCCCCAGCGGATGCCGCTTCAACCCTCGCTGCCCCTTTGCCATCCGGGCCTGCACGGAAGCCGACCCGCCGCTGCGTGAACTCGCGCCCGGCCACCGCGCCGCCTGCATCCGCGCGCCCGTGGAACTTGCCCTGGACATCGCCGCATGACGGAAGCGCCCCTCCTCGAAGCCGTTTCCGTCGCGAAGCACTACCCGGTGAGGAAGGGCCTGATCGTCGCGCGCCAGGTGGGCGCCGTGCGCGCGGTGGACGGCGTCTCCTTCGCCCTGCACCGCGGCGAGACCCTGGCCCTGGTGGGCGAGAGTGGCTGCGGCAAGTCCACCACCGCCCGCGTGGTGATGCGCCTGATCGAGCCGACGGGCGGCGACATCATCTTCAAGGGCCAGAACGTCACGAATGTCGGCGGCGCGAAGTTGCGCGCCCTTCGCCGGCACCTGCAGATCGTGTTCCAGGATCCCTATGCCAGCCTCAACCCGCGGCTCACGGTCGCGGACGCCATCGCGGAGCCGATGGCCGTGCACGGCATCGGCGATGCCGCCAGCCGCCGGGCGCGCGTGCAGGATCTGCTGCGCCTGACCGGCCTGCGTGCCTTCCACGCGGACCGCTACCCGCACGAATTCTCCGGTGGCCAGCGCCAGCGCATCGGCATCGCGCGGGCGCTTGCCGTGGAGCCGGAGGTGATGGTGCTGGACGAGCCCGTCTCGGCGCTGGACGTCTCCATCCAGGCCCAGGTGGTGAACCTGCTGGGCGACCTGCAGCAGCGCCTCGGCCTTTCCTACCTCTTCATCGCGCACGACCTGGCAGTGGTGAAGCACGTGGCCGACCGTGTGGCCGTGATGTATCTCGGCCGCATCGTGGAGGTGGCGGGGAAGCGGGACCTCTTCTCCAACCCGCGCCACCCCTACACGCGCGCCCTGCTCGCCGCGATCCCGCGCCCGGACCCTTCCCGCCGGGGCCAGGTCACGCCGCTGGGCGGCGACCTGCCCAGCCCGTTGAACATCCCGCCCGGGTGCCGCTTCCACACGCGCTGCCCCGCGGCGCAGGCCGTGTGCCGGGAAGGGGACCCGCCGCTGCGCGAGATCGCCCCCGGCCACACCGCCGCCTGCCACTTCGCCGAGAGCCTGCCGCGCTTCGACGCCGAGGCGGATGGCGGGATCGCCCCTGTGGCCCAGCGGCGCCTGGCGGCCTATGCGGCGGCCCGGGAGCGTCGTGCTCTCGCCCCGGTTCCTGCTCCGTGACCCGGGAGGCCCTGGTCAGGCGGGAATGCCGCACGATCTCAGGGCGGTGACGGGAGAGGCGGAGACGGCCGATGTTCCTTGACCTACCGGGTGCCGGCCCATGGCGGCCGGACCCTCCGAAGCCGAGGATCACGCCGAAGGAGGAGAAGGTCCTGGTCTGGATCGTCGCCGTGAACCTGGTCCTGCTGCTCGTGGCGCCGATCGGCGGCGCGACGCTGATCCAGGCGCTGATTGCCTTGTTCCGGTAGCGCCCCGGCCATTGCCGGCCGGAACGACGCCCCGCAGGATGCCCGTCAAACAAGCCGGGGGAACGTGTCCATGCCTGTCCTGCTGCTCGCGCCACGCCTGATCCTCTCCGGCGGCGGCGCCGTCTCTGAGGTGGCCTCGGTCCTGGCCCAGCTCGGCCTCTCCCGCCCTCTGATCGTCACGGATCCCTGGATGGCATCCTCCGGCACGGTGGATCGGGTTGTCGCCCCGCTGCGCGCCGCCGGGATCGCCGCGGCGGTGTTCCATGAGACGGTGCCGGACCCGACCGACACGGTGGTGAAGGCCGGCGTGGCGGCCTTCCGCGCCGGCGACTACGATTGCCTCATCGGCTTCGGCGGCGGCAGCCCGATGGACACGGCGAAGGCCATCGCCATCCTCGCCGCCGCGCCGGACGGCACGCATATCCGCGCCCTGAAGGTCCCGGCCCAGGCCAACCGCGGAGCCGTGCCCGTGGTCTGCATCCCCACGACCGCCGGCACGGGCAGCGAGGCGACGAAGTTCACCGTCATTACCGATACGGCGCATGACGAGAAGATGCTGATCTCCGGCCTCGGCGCCCTGCCGCTGGCCGCGATCGTGGACCACCACCTCACCTGGACCGTGCCCGCCCGCACCGTGGCCGATACCGGGGTGGACAGCCTGACCCACGCGCTGGAGGCCTTCGTCAGCCGCCGCGCCAACCCGATGAGCGACGACTACGCGCGCCTGGCCATGCGCCTGATCGCCCCCAACCTGCGCCGTGCCTACGCGGATGCCCGGCGCGGCGGCAACGGCCCGCGGGACGAGGAGGCGCGCGAGGCGATGATGCGGGGCGCCACACTGGCTGGCCTGGCCTTCTCCAACGCCTCCGTCGCGCTGGTGCACGGCATGTCCCGCCCGATCGGCGCGCACTTCCACGTGCCGCACGGCCTGTCCAACGCCATGCTCCTGCCCGCCGTCACCCGCTTCGGCCTGGAATCGGCCCTGCCGCGCTACGCGGAGGCCGCGCGCGTCATGGGTGTGGCGGGGGAGGGGGATGACGACGCCAGCGCAGGCCGCCGGCTGGTCGAGGAGTTGGAGGCGCTGAACCGGGAACTGGACGTGCCCAGCCCGGCCACCCACGGCATCCCCGCCGACAGCTGGGACGGGCTGCTGGAGACGATGGCGGCCCAGGCCCTCGCCTCGGGCAGCCCCGCCAATAATCCCCGCGTGCCCGATGCGGCGGAGATCGTGGCGCTGTACCGTGAGGCCTATGCCTGACAGCCACGCGGCGCCCGATCCCGCCGAACTGATCCGCGCCGTCGCCGCAGGTGAGACAGGTGCCCTGCGCCGCCTTTACGACGCGCAGGGCTCGCGCCTCTTCGGGATCGCCCTGGCCATCCTGCGGGACCGGGACGCGGCGGCGGACGCGCTGCACGACGCCGTGCTGAAGGTGGCGGCCCGGGCTGCCCAGTTCGACCCGGCGCGGGGGGAGGGGGCGGCCTGGCTCGGCGCCATCGCCCGCAACGTCGCGCTGGACCTGGCCCGTGCCCGCGGGCGGGAAACCCTGTCCGACGACCCCGCCCTGGGCGACGCGGCCGTCGCGCCCGAGGCGCTGGACCGCCTGGCCGCCGCCCAGCAGCACGGCCGCCTGCGCGACTGCCTGGCCTCGCTGGAAGCCCGCAACCGGGAGAGCATCCTTCTCGCCTTCGTGCACGGCCTTTCCCATGCCCAGATCGCTGCGCGGCTGGAACTGCCGCTCGGCACGGTGAAGGCCTGGATCCGCCGAGGGCTGCTGCGGCTGAAGGGGTGCCTCGCATGATCCCCTCCGATCCCGAAGCCCTGGATGCCCTGGCGGCCGAGCACGTCCTCGGCACGCTGGACGCCCGCGAGGCGGCTGAGGTGGCCCGCGCCCTGCCGGTCAACCCCGCCCTGCGCGAGGCCGTGGCGCATTGGGAGGCCCGCCTCGCCCCTCTCTCGGATCTGGCGCGGCCCGAGCCGCCGCCCGCTGCGCTCTGGGACCGGATCGAGGTTTCACTGGCCGATCGCGCCATGCCCGCGCCGGTTCGGCCGATACGGGTGGCGCCGCTCTGGAAGGCCTGGGCCGTCGGTTCCACGGCCCTTGCCGCCGGGCTTGCCGCCTTCATGCTGCTCCGCCCCGCCGAGCCGCCGCGGATGATGACCGTCCTCCTCACCAGCCGCGACCAGCCGGCCTGGGTGGTGGAGACGGAGGGTGGCGGGCTGCGCCTGGCCAGCCTCAATCCCCGCCCGGTGGAGAGCGGCCGCGTGCAGCAGCTCTGGGCGCTGCCGCCCGGCGCCACGGCCCCTATCTCCCTCGGCTTGGTGCCGGAGAGCGGGCAGGTCAGCGTGGCCCCCGGGCTGGTCCGGCCCGAGCCGGGGATGCTGATCGAGATCACCCTGGAGCCGCCGGGTGGCTCTCCCATCGGGCGCCCCACAGGGCCGATCCTCTTCATCGGAAATCTGACTCCCGCCCGGAGCAGCTGATCTGATCACGCACGCGTGATCCTGCTTCCTGCGTCCAGTCGCGTCCGCCCGCCGTATCGCGGTGCGGGGCCCGGCGTCCCGCCCCTTGATGGAGAGACGCATGACCCGCACGATCCGCCGCCTTGCCCTGGCCAGCGCGGCCTTTCTCGGCCTGGGTGGCGTGGCCCAGGCCGCCACGCTGATCGGCCTGACCACCGATGGCCAGCTGCTCCGGATCGACACGGAGACCCGGCGCGCCGCTGCCCCCGTTCGCGTCCGCGGCGCAGAGGGCACGCTGCTCGGCATCGATGTCCGCCCGGCGGACGGGAAGCTCTACGGCGTCACGGATGCGGGCGCGATCGTCACCATCGATCCCGCCACGGGCATGGCGACGAAGGTCAGCCAGCTCGGCGAGCGATTCGAATCCGGCGGCCGCGCGGTGGTGGACTTCAACCCGGTGGCGGACCGGCTGCGGCTGATGGGCTCTTCCGGGACCAATTTCCGCGTGAACGTGGAGAACGGGCAGGTCGCGCGCGACGGCGGGCTGAAGTACCAGGCCGGCACTCCCCTGGCCGAGACCATGCCGCGCATCACCGCCGGCGCCTACACGAACAGCATGGCCGGCGCGCAGCAGACGATGCTGCTGACCGTGGACGGCGTGCTCGGACAGCTAAACCTGCAGGCGCCGCCGAATGACGGGGTGCAGCAGATGCGCGGGCGCATCGGCCCGGGCGTGGGTGCCTCCGCCGCCTTCGACATTCTCTCAGAGGGCGCCACGAACACCGGCTATCTCCTCGCGGGCGGCGTGCTGCACACCCTGAACTTGGAGAACGGAACGCCGACGCCGCTGGGCCCCGTCGCGGGGTCCGCGGAGGTCATCGACATCGCGGCGATGCGCTGAGGGAAAGGCTCCCGGGGCATCTCGCCCGGTCAGGTAACCTCACCTGACCGGGACCCGATCAGGCAGGATCCCGGACCGGGCCGCGGGCCCCGCGCCACGCAGCGATCCAGGCCGGCAGGGCTGCGGCCGGTAGCGGCCGCCCCACGGCGTAGCCCTGGGCGCGATCCACCCCGGCCATGGCCACGGCGTGCCACAGCGCCGGGCTTGAGATCCCCTCGGCCGTCACCAGCATGCCGCGCCCGTGCGCCAGGGCCACCAGCCGCTCCATCTCCGCCCGCGACCGCCGGCTGCGGGCCGCGTCGGAGACAAGGAAACGGTCCAGCTTGATGCCGGTGAAGGGAAGGCGCAGCAGCTCGTCCCGCCGCTCCTCCAGGCTCATGTCGTCCACCCAGAGTGGGTGGCCCGCGCCCCGCAGCCGCAGCACGGCCCGGCGCAGCAGCGGCAGGTCGTGTACCGGGGTCGTTTCCGTCAGCTCGATCCCCAGCATGGCTGGCCGCAGCCGGCACTCCCGGCAGAGGCGGCCGAGCCAGGGCACGGTGTCCGGGCGCTGCAGCACCTCCAGCGGCAGGTTGATGGAGATGGGCAGGGCCAGACGCGGCCGCAGCGCCACCAGTTCCTGCGTCGCCATGCGCCCCACGGCTCGGGCCACGGCCAGGGCCAGCCCGTGGCGCTCCGCCATGGGAATGAAGGCATCCGGCCCCAGCGGGATAGCGCGCCGCCCGTCCGGCCGCAGCCAGCGGACCAGCCCTTCCAGCCCCACGGGGCGGCGGTCGGAAATCCGGACGATCGGCTGGTAGCGCATGGCCACCTCGCCCTCCGCCAGGCCACGCCGCAGCGCCGCTACCTCGTCCGCCTCGCTCGGGTCCGGCCGGCCGGTGATCCGCCGAAGGGCGGCGAGCAGCGCGCCCGGATTCCCGGCCAGGGCAGCATCGAGGACGAGGACGCGGGTCGGGCTGAAGGGATCCTGCGCCGCCGCGTGCAGCGCGCCCCAGCCCCGTTCCTCGGGCTGCGGCTCGCAGAGAAGGCCCAGCGGAGGCCGGCCGGGCCCGACGAGCCGCGCCGTCGCCTCCTCCGGCGCCACCGGCCGGACCGGCGATGCCCCGATGCGAAGCAGCGCCTCCTGGACCTGGGCGATCAGGGCGGGGTTCCGCAGAACGGCGAGAAGCTCTCCCTCAGCACCGGCCCGTGCCGCCTTCCCTGTGGGCAGAGGGGCGTTCTCTCCATGGGATGCTTCAAAAGGCACCGCTTCGACCTACCACCTCCGCGTGAAGAAACCATAACGTCCACACGCGGGTGATGCCTACTCCCCGGAGGTCACGGCTGCGGGAAACAATCGGGCGAAGGGTGCCCGATGCCCCATTTCAGCCCCCGCTGACCTGCCAGGGTGAGGTTTCCCAGCGGCTCCGCAACTCCACGAGTTCCTGGGACACCAGCTTGCCCCAGGCCTGGCCATCCAGGAACTGCGGAAGGATGCCCCGCGATTCGGCCTGGGCAAGAAATTCCGGATCGGCTGCGGCGGTGCGGAGGGCGCGCACGACCCGGGCGGCGGCCTCGGGCGCGATCCGGGCCGGTGCCGCAATCCCACGGCGGAGCGCGCCCTCCACGGGCAGCCCTTCCTCGCGCAGCGTCGGCACCTCCGGGAATTGCGGGTGCCGCGCCGGGGCAGCCATGGCGAGGAGGGAGAGCTTCTCCTCCCGCACCGCCACCAGCGCCTCCGGCACCGTCACCAGTGCCGCCGCGACATTGCCCGCCATGGCCGCCTGCCGGGCGGCGGCGGCGGAGGGGAAATGGAGCTGCTCCATCGGCAGCGAGGTGGCGAGATCCGCGGCCGCGATGGCGGAGGCGCTGGTGGGCGGCGGCAGGCCCAGGGGGCGGCCATCCGGCCGGCTCCGCAGCGCCTCCAACTCCATCCCAGGCGGGGCGACGAGGGCAACCGGCTCCTCCGTCACGGCGCCGAGGAGGAGGATGCGGTCCAGAAGCGCCGTCGCGTTCCGCTCCACCGCGCGCGCGAGAAGGATGGGTGTCATGGCATAGGCCAGCACGGATCCATCGCCCGGCGCGTCCGCGAGGTCGCGCATCACCGCCAGGCCACCCTCGCCGACCCGGTTCACGACCTGGACTTGCACCAGCTTCAGGTGGCGCTCCAGGAAGGGCGCGAAGCCGCGGACCCAGAGGTCCGTGGAACTGCCGCCCGCGGCGCCGACGAGCAGCGTGAGGCTCTTCGGCCGCGGCGTGGGCGGCACATAGGGCGCGGCATTCTGTGCCCGCGCGCCGCCGGCCCCTGTTGCCAGCAGGGCGGAGGTGCCGAGGAGCGCGCGCCGCGTGGTCATCCCCGCGGTCCGGCCACGCCCTGGGCCGCACCCCGGGCCTTGGCACCGGCGGGCACGCCCGGAGCCGCGACCTTCGGCGCCTCGGTGCCCCGCCGCAGCCGGTTCTCGCCGAGGAAGAGGAGGATCGGCGCTGCGATGAAAATGGAGGAGGAGGCGGAGACGACGATGCCGAAGAGCATGGTCCAGGCGAAGCCCGCCAGCGTGTCGCCGCCGAAGAGGGCCAGCGGCAGCGCCGAGAGGAACAGCGTCATGGAGGTGCCGAGGGTGCGGTTCAGCGTCTCGTTGATCGAGCGGTCGATCAGCTCCCGCAGCGGCATCGTCTTGAACTTGCGCAGGTTCTCCCGCATCCGGTCATAGACCACGACCTTGTCGTTGGCCGAGAAGCCGATGATCGTCAGGATCGCCGCGATCGTCGTCAGGTTGAACTCGATCCGGGTGACGGCGAGAAAGCCCACCACCTTCGTCGTGTCCAGGATCAGCGTCGCGATCGCGCCGACCGCGAACTGCCACTCGAAGCGGAACCAGATGTAGACCAGCATCGCGGCGAGAGAGATGCCCAGCGCGATCAGCCCGCCCTGGAACAGCTCGTCCGAGACGCGGTTGCCCACCGCCTCCGTCCGCAGAATGCGCGTGCCGGGCGCCACGCTCTCCAGCGCCCCGCGCACGCGGGAGACGGCCTGCTGCGTCGCCGCTTCCTCGCCCTGCACGGGCAGGCGGATGAGCACGGTGGATTCATCGCCGAACTGCTGCAGCCCGACATCGCCAAGGTTGAGGGCGGAGGTCGCGGTCCGGAGCTGGCCGAGATCGGCCGGCCCGGGGGTCCGCGCCTCCATGATGATCCCGCCCTTGAAGTCGATCCCCTGCTCCAGGCCGGGATGGAAGGCGAGGATCACCGAGGCGGTGGACAGGATCGCGGAGACGATGAGCCCCGCGATCCGGCCCTTCATGAACTGGATCTTGGTGTTGTCCGGAACCAGCCGGAAGAGGGGGCGGTAGAAGCCGAGCATGTGCGTGTTCCCCTCTCAGACCGGCAGCTCGCGCGGGCGGCGCGCGCGATACCACCAGGAGACGAGCAGGCGGACGAGGGTGGTGGCGGTCCACATCTGCACCACGGTGCCGATGGCAACCGTGACGGCGAAGCCCTTCACCGGGCCGGAGCCGAAGGCATAGAGGCAGACCATGGCGATCAGGTTCGTCAGGTTGCTATCCATGATGGTGCCGGAAGCCTTGGTGAAGCCCAGTTCCAGCGCCTGGATCGGCGTGCGCCCGGCCTTAGTCTCCTCCCGGATGCGCTCGTTGATCAGGATGTTCGCATCCAGCGCCGTGCCCAGCGTCAGCACGATGCCGGCGATGCCCGGCAGCGTCAGCGTGGCCTGCAACAGGGAGAGCGCCGCCATCATCAGCATGATGTTGACCAGCAGCGCGACGTTGGCGAACCAGCCGAGCAGCCCGTAGGCGAAGCCCATGTAGAGGAAGACGAACAGCGCGCCGGCGAGCAGGGAGATCACGCCCGCCCGGATGGCGTCCGCGCCCAGCTCCGGCCCGACCGTCCGCTCCTCCACCACCGTCAGAGGGGCGGGCAGGGCGCCGGCGCGCAGCAGCACGGCCACGTCGTTCGCGGTGCGGGCATTGAAGCTGCCGCTGATCTGGCCGCTGCCGCCGATGATCGGCTCCCGGATGACCGGCGCGGTGATCACCTTGTCGTCCAGTACGATGGCGAAGGGGCGGCCCACATTCTGGCGCGTCACCTCCGCGAAGCGGCGGGTGCCGACGGAATCGAAGGTGAAGTTCACCACCCACTCCCCGTTGCGGCTGTCCTGGCCCGCACGGGCATCGGAGAGGTTGGCGCCGTCCACCTCCACGCGGCGGCGCACGGCGTAGCGCTCGGGCTGCGTTCCCTGGCGCGTCTCGCCCTGGAGGAACTGCACGCCCGGGGGCGGCGCGCCGGTGCCGTTGGGATTGGCGTTCTCGTCCAGCAGGTGGAAGGTCATGCGGGCGGTGCGGCCCAGCAGGTCCTTGATCCGGTTGGGATCCTCCACTCCGGGGAGCTGGACGAGGATGCGGCTCTGCCCCTGGCGCGCGATCAGCGCCTCGGAGACGCCGGTCTCGTCGATGCGGCGGCGTACGATCTCGATGGACTGCTCCACCGCGCCGCCCGCGCGCGCCACCAGGGCGGCGTCGGACAGGGTGGCGGTCACGGTGCCGTCCGGGGCGGCCGTCACGGCGATGTCGGGTTCGGTCGCGCCGGTGGCGGAGCCGCGGACGGGGATGGGGTTCGCCAGCTCCCGGATTGCGGTGGCGGCCGCCTCGGCCTGGGCCGGATCGCGCACGCGGAAGGAGAGGCGGCGGTTGTTCGGGTCGCCGGCCAGGTTCATGTAGCCGATATTCGCCGTGCGCAGCCGGGTCCGGGCGCCGTCCACCAGGCTCTCCACCCGCTCCCGCACCACCGCGTTCATGTCTACCTCCAGCAGGAGATAGGAGCCGCCGCGCAGGTCGAGCCCGAGGGAGATCTGCCGCGCCGCCCAGGAGGGCAGCGCCGAGCGAGGGACGAGATTCGGGACGCAGAGAAGCAGGCCCAGGGCGATGACGCCCAGGATCGCGGCGACCTTCCACCGCGCGAAATACAGCATGGCCTGTTCGGGCCCCCCGTGACTGCCGTGGTTAACCGGCGATATGGCCTGGAAATAGGGCCGGAAGATGCGGCCCGGCCGCCCCCGATGCAACCCTTGCGAGGTTTTGCTACAGCCCGCCGGGTTTCGAAGGGATTACGGCTCCATGCGTCTTCGGTTGGGCATCCTGGGGGCCGGGCATTTCGGCCGGTTCCACGCGCTGAAGGCCGCGAAGGGCCCCCGGTTCGAGTTCATCGGCCTGCACGACGCCGATCCGGCGCGCGCCGCCCTGGTGGCCGGGGAGGCCGGCTGCCCCGCCCTCTCGGCCGAGGCCGTGATCGCCGCCGCCGACGCCGTGATCGTCGCCGCCCCCACCGCCTTTCACCACGGCCTGGCCCGTGCGGCGCTTTCCGCGGGCAAGCATGTCCTGGTGGAGAAGCCCATCGCCGCCACGCTGGAACAGGCGGACGACCTCGTCTCCCTCGCCCGGGCGAAGGGGGTGGTGCTGCAGGTCGGGCAACTCGAGCGCTTCTCCGGCGGGATGCGGGCCCTGCGGGCCGAGGGCGGGCTGGCCGCCCGCGTGGGCCGCCCCCTCTACATGGAGGCGATCCGCATCGCCCCCTTCCGCCCCCGCAGCCTCGATGTCTCCGTGGTGCTGGACCTGATGATCCACGACCTGGACCTGGCCCTGGCGCTGGCCGGCAGCCCGCTGGTGGGGGTGGACGCGGTGGGCTCCGCCATCGCTTCCCCCACCATCGACATCGCCAATGCCCGGCTGCGCTTCGGCAACGGGGCGGTGGCCACCATCACGGCCAGCCGTGTCTCCCTGCACATGGAGCGCCGCCTGCGCCTGTTCGGCGATGCCGGCTACCTGAACCTGGACCACCTGAAGCGGGAGATGTTCTGGGTGCGCAAGGGCGAGGGGGCCTCGCTGGAGCAGATCCCCGGGCACGGCCTGTCCCAGGCCACCTGGGCGGAGAGCGACAGCCTGGAAGCCGAGCACGCCAGCTTCGCCGCTGCCTGCCTGGATGGCGCCCCGATCGAGGCCGACGGCGCCGCCGGCCGCGCGGCGCTGGACGCGGCCCTGCGGGTGGAAGCGGCGGTGAAGGCCTCGCTGGAGGCGGCCGGGGCAGCCTAGGCCGCCGCCTTCCGCCCGAAGACCCGGGCGCAGAACTCCGGGTAGGTTTCCAGCATCTCCTCGCAGACCGGGCCGCGGAGAAGTGCCAGCTCCTCCGGCGTCGGGTCGGGGGTGGCGGGCACCACCTCCGGCGCGTCGAAGCCGAAGCCCGTCTGCTCCCGGATGCTCTCGGAGCTCTCTCCTGGGTGGACACTCTCCAGCGTGAACCTGGCCCGGTCCGGAGCGAAGAGGAACACGCAGCGCCCCGTCACCAGCGCCTGTGCCGTGCCGCGCCGGAATACCTCCGGCGGAGAGACACCGGGGGCGGAGACGTTGTCCACCTTCTCCACCAGCACGCGCGGGGAGTGCTCTTCTCGGAACAGGATGGTGCGCGGCGTCATCAGGTACATGAAGGCGCTGCCGAAGCTGCCGGGGAAGCGCACCCCCTGGCCGGGCCACTCGCCGGTTCCGATGAGGTTGATGTTCGCCTGGCCATCGATCTGCCCGCCGCCGAGGAAGAACAGGTCGATCCGCCCCTGGCCGGTCAGGTCGAACAGCTCGCGCGACCCCTCCGTGAAGGGGTTGCCGCTGCGCTTGTGGAGCAGGGAGAGCCGCACGGGGTGCCCGGACTTCGCCACCAGCCAGCACGCCGCGGCCGGGATGGGGGAGGCTGCCCCTACCGCGATGTGCCGGACCGGCGGTGCGCTCGGGTCGAGGATGAGGCGGGCGAGGGCGGCCGCCAGCCGCTCCTCCGGCTGAACCTGTGTGTCCGGAGCGCTCATTCCGCGGCCACCCGCGCGGCGCGGCCGAAGACGTGCTCCTCCACCCAGGCCCGGAAGCCCTCCTCCGTCCTCGCGGCGCGGGCGTATCCGGCCACGTAGGCGGCGTCGAACCCGTACTCGTCCAGCAGGGCCACGGGATGGGCCCCGCGCTCCGCCACCGCGAAGGCCTCCACGTAGGTGGCGGAAATGGCACCGGGCGCCAGCCGCTCATCCTCCAGCATGTTGCCGGGCACCACCCGCTCCACCGTCACCAGCAGCTTGCGGGAGGCGTGGGCAAGGGTGGCGCATTCCCGCCGCCGCCCCACCCAGACATTCCCTGCCTCATCCGCCATCACGGCATGAATGGCGGCGACGTCCGGGTGCAGGGCGGGCAGCAGCAGGATGGGGTCCGGGCGGTCGGAGAGCGGGTTCTGCACCACCCGCCAGTCCAGCCGGTGGGCGATGATGTCGCTGCCGATCACGCCCCGCAGCGGCATGAAGGGCACCCCCTTCTCCGCGGCCTGCAGCATCGTGTGGATGGCCGGGCAGGTCGCGTCCCGCACCGTGATCGCGCCGGCCTTCAGGGCAGCTGAGAAGCGCGGCGCGAACCCGGCTTCCCCAAGCGAGACGGCGCTCGTCTGCACCTCCGCCACGCAGCCCGCGCCGATCAGCAGGTCCGTCGCGAAGCCGGAGACGGGCACGCCCAGCAGCCGCAGCCCCTTCGCGCCCCGCCGCACCAGCGCTTTCGCCAGCGCCACGGAGGGCAGGGAATTGTCCGGCGGCAGGGCCAGAAGCGCGCCATCTGGCACGGTGGCGGCCAGGGCCTCCAGGCTCACTTGCGTCATCGCGGTTCCTCCGGGCACGAAGCTAGGACGCACCGGGGGGAAAGGGGAGGGGGATGAGGGCGGCGCGGCGCGTGATCCTACGCGACTGGCAGGAGGAGGACCGGGCGGCCTTCGCCGCGATGAATGCCGACCCGGCCGTGATGCGGCACTTTCCCGCCACCCTGTCCCGCGGGGAATCGGACGCGTTCCTGGACCGGCTGGTCGCCCACAGGGCCGCCCATGGATTCACGTTCTGGGCGGTGGAGGCGGAGGGCGAACTGGCCGGGCTCTGCGGCCTGCTGCGGGTGGGTTTCGATGCGCCTTTCACCCCTGCCGTCGAGATCGGGTGGCGCTTCCGCACCGCCTTCCAGGGACGAGGCATGGCGACCGAGGCCGCCCACCTTGCCCTGTCCCGCGGCTTCGGCCCGCTGGGGCTGGAGCGGATCGTCAGCTTTACGGCGCCTGCCAACGAGCGTTCCTGGCGGTTGATGGAGCGGCTGGGCATGCGCCGGGGCGGCTACTTCGGCCATCCCCGGCTAGCGGCGGGGCACCCGCTCCACCGCCATGTCTGGTACGCGCTGGACCGCCCGGCGGGCTGAGGGCGTTCAGCCCAGCTTCCTGAGGTCCTCGAGCCGGATCGGTCCTTCCGCGCCGGAGAAGGTCAGCGGCGCGTCGCCGCCTCCGTCCTGCGACACCCCGGTGATCCGGCGGTCACCGCTGTCGTAGAGGGTGACCTTCCCGTCCTTCTCCACCGCCACGCGGCGCTTATCCGGGAAGGTGGCGTAGCGCGTCCCGTTTCCGCCGCCGCTGGAGCTGGGCTGGCCGAGGTCGCCGGGCCACCATGGCGCCTCCTCCTTCATCGGCTTCATCGGTTCCATGGGCTTCATGGGTTCCATCGGCTTCATCCCGGGCTCTCCTTGGCGAGTGACCGGTAGGGAACGAGGACGGCCCGCGCCTGGCTTCGCCATGACAGGGAAATGCCGGTCTCGGCCGAACCGATCTCAGCCGAAGGGGCTGGCATCCATCGCGGCCAGTGCCGCCCAGGCATTCGCTGCCAGGTGCCCGCGCGCCGGGTAGAGGAAATCCGCCACCCCTGGCCGCAGCCCCGTTCCGAGCCCCGTGGTCAGCCAGGGCACGCTGGCGGCAGCGATCCAGCCATCCTCCCGGCGGTGGCGCGTGAGGGTGGCGGCGAAGCGCGCCGCATGTTCCTCCCGCCCCATCCGGCGCAGCAGCAGCACGGCCTGGGCCGTGCCCTCCATCCAGATGCCGTCGCGGTCGTCGTTGAAGTCCAGCCCCTCCATCTCGGCGGGCGGCGCCCCGGCGGGCAGGCCGTGCCGCGCCAGCACCCAGTCCAGCGCCGCCGCGAAGCCCGCATCGGGCCAGGCGAGGACGGGCCAGAGATTGGCGTCCAGCGCGCTGCCGCCATTCACCGAGCCATCGGGCGTGAGGCCCATCGCAAAGCGCTCCTGCGCGGGCAGCCACGTGGAGCGCACGAGGCCGGCCGCGTGGGCCGCGGCTTCCGCCCGCCCCAGGCGCCGGAAGGCAACGGCGAGATCCAGGTTCTGCTCCGTGCTCACCCAGGGCAGGGGATCGGGGGTGGGCTCGTGCCCTATGGTGCCGCCGCGATAGCCTGAGGGGGCGCGCAGCCCCTCCAGCCAATCCGCCGCCCGCTCCGCCGCGTGGCGGAAGGGCGGGTCTCCCAGCGCCGTCCAGAGCAGCACCGCGAAGGCCACCGGCCCGGCCGCGCTGCCGGCTTGGTAGCCGTCCTCCAGCCACATTCCGCGCGCGGCGTCCCACCAGCCCGGCGGCCTTGCGCTGCGCGGCGCCTCGGCATGGACCCGCCCGGCGGCGTAGGCGTTGCGCAGGCGCCCGTCCGTCCAGTGCCGGTCCTGCTCCTGGGCCAGGCGCAGCGCCTCGCCGATCCGAAAGGCAAGAGGCCGCTCCCCGCCCGCCAGCAGGGCCAACCCGGCCAGGGCGTTGTCGTAGGTGAAGGCGACCTCCGCGTGGACACGGTCGAAGTCCTCCCGCCCCTCGGTGGTGAAGGATTTCAGCAGCACCGGCCCGTCCGCCGCCGCTACGGCCGCGCGGATGGGCGCCAGGCCATCCCGGCCCAGCGCCGCCCAGGGCGCTTCCGCCGCCCGGGCCGGGGCTGCGAGAAATGGCGTGGCCAGCGCTAGCCGGCGGGGTAGGGCAGGGGGCTTCCGGGCGCCTTCGGGCGTGCTCATCCCGCCCTTCTAGCACCCACCCCCTGGGAAAGCGGCCCGTTCGGGTCGATACCTTCACCTGACGCCGCAGGAGTGAGTCGCCCGATGGAGCCTAGCCGCCAGGAATTCCGCGATGCCATGGCCCGTCTCGGCGCGGCCGTGACCATCGTTACCACCGATGGGAAAGGCGGCCGCGTGGGTATCACTGCCAGCGCCGTGTGCAGCGTGACGGACACCCCGCCCACCCTGCTGGTCTGCATGAACCGCAACAGCAGCCTCAACCCGGTGGTCCAGGCGAACGGCGTGCTCTGCGTCAACGTGCTGCCCGGCGCGGCGCAGGAATTGGCCAACACCTTCGCCGGCTTCACCGGTGCGGATCAGGTGGTGCGCTTCGAGGAGGGGAACTGGACCACCCTCGCCACCGGCGCCCCGATGCTGGAGGAGGCGGTGGCCGCCCTGGACTGCGAGGTGGAGGAGGTTGTGGAGAAGGGCACGCACAGCGTCGTCTTCGCGCGTGTCCTGGCCATCCGCCTGGGGGCGCCCGGGCCGGCGCTGATCTGGTTCTCGCGCAACTATCACCCGGTGGGCATGCCGGAGTAGCGGCCGGGGGAGGGTGAATCCCCCCCGGGCGCAGGGCAGGTTCAGCCGGCGCTGCGGCGCCCGGCGAGGTAGACGAGGTCCCGCGTGCCCGTCCGGGCCCCGATGATCGCCGCGCCCGCCCCGAGGACCAGGGCCGCGAAGACCCAGAAGCCCGCGATGGCGGCCGACTTCGCTGCCGCGTCCGCGGCCTCGCGCGCCTTCTGCTCGGCCTCCTGCGCCACGCGCTGGGCTTCCGCCTCATAGGCCTGGACCCGGTTCGCCGCCTCGGCCTCGGGAATGCCGGCCTCCGCCGCCACGAGCTGGTTCAGCCGGGTCCGGTCGTTGCCGGACAGGCCGCCGCTTGCGAAGCGCTTGCCCAGGAGCTCTCCCATCTCGGCGCCGCGCTGCTCCGTCGTCATGCGGGCAGGATCGCTGGGGCCGGAGAGGGCGACGCGGGCGCGCTCCACGATCTCGTCGGGGTTGGTGTCCGGCGCCGCGGCGCCCGCGGCATGGCCGAGGCCCTGCGCCGCGCCGCCCACGACGTTCGATACGGCCGAGCTGGCCATGTTGACCGCCCCGGAGGCAATGGAGCCGAGGAGGACGGCGGAGACGAGGAAGGCGGTGGCCCAGACCGCCGCGCCGTGCAGCGTGGCATCCGGCGTGTCCGAGGTGCCGGAGAGGCGCGCGGCCGCGTAGCCGCCGAGCGCGAGGCCGAGAAGGTTGGAGACGAGCATCCAGATGCTGCCCGCGATACCGAGCGTGCCGGCGGCGGGGGTGTCGCGCGCGACCGCGTCCACGGTGGTGACGCCAATGGCGAGGCCGAGCACGTTCAGCGACATGCCGACGGCAATGGCGATCAGTGCCCCGGCAATGATGGCGCCCCAGGAGACGCGGTTCCGCAGGACGGGCGCGCCCTCCGGCATGGTGGGGGCGGCGGATGGTGCTTCGTAGGTGCCGGACATGGCGTGTGTTCCTTTTTTGTGGGCCTTGAGGGCCGCAATCCGGGAACGGGATGAAAATCCGGCAAGTTGCCGCGGCGGAGATGAAGGGCGCGCGGCGTGGCCCCGCGGCAACGCCGCCCCTCCAACAACAAGGGACCGGAGGGTCTGGAACGCAGAAGGCCCCGGCGGTTTCCCGCCGGGGCCTTCCCATCGCGTGGCCGGTTCGCGGCCCGCGTCAAACGGTGACCCGTGCGGGTTCAGCCCTGCACGGTGATCCGAGTGGCGGCCACGAGGACCTGGTTAAAGCGATGCGACACCGGATCACCTCCTTTCATGCTGTTGACGTGAACGAAGATGGGACGGTGCGCCGGCCGCTTCAAGACATTTCCGCGTAGGAGCCGTTCTTCCAGACATAGAAGACGAAGTCCGGCACGGTGATGTCGCCCTTCCGATCGAAGCTGATCGGGCCGAGCACCGTCTGCCACGGGCCGGAGGCCTTCATCGCGTCCGCCACCTTGCGCGGATCGACGGTGTTCGCCTTCGCCGCGGCGGCGGCCCAGATCTGGGCCGCGGCGTAGGAGTAGAGCGCGAAGCCCTCCGGATCCACGTTGCGGGCCTTGAAGCGGGCCACCACCTCGGCCGCCTGCGGGCGCTTCCGGGGGTCGGAGGGGAAGGTCATCATGCAGCCCTCGCCGGCCGCGCCGCTGATCTGCCAGAACTCGTTCGTGGTCAGCGCGTCGCCGCCGATCAGGGTGCAGTTCATCCCCTGCTCCTTGGCCTGGCGGATGATCAGCCCGGCCTCGGTGTGGTAGCCGCCAAGGTAGATCACGTCGATGTTCGCGGCTTTCAGGCGGGAGACAACGGCGTTGTAGTCGCGCTCGCCGGGGGTATAGGCGGCGTAGATCGTCTCGGTCAGCCCGGCCGCGTTCATCGTCTTCTTCGTCTCGTCCGCCAGGCCCTTGCCGTAGGCGGAGTTGTCGTGGAGCACGGCGACGCGCTTACCCCTGTAGTTCTCGGCGATGTACTTCCCGGCCACGGCACCCTGCTGGTCGTCGCGCCCGCAGGTGCGGAAGGTGTTCCAGGAACCCTCGTCCGTGTAGCGCGGGTTGGTGGAGGCGGGGCTGATCTGCAGCACGCCCTCCTCCGTATAGACCTTGCTGGCGGGGATGGAGGAGCCGGAGCAGTAATGCCCGACCACCACGCGCACCTGCCGCCCGGCGAGCTGGTTGGCGACGGAGACGGCCTGGCGCGGGTCGCAGGCGTCGTCGCCCGTCTCCATCGCCAGCTGCTGGCCCAGCACGCCGCCGGCGGCGTTCAGGTCCGTCACGGCCTGGGTCACGCCCTCGCGCATCTGGGCGCCGAAGGTGGCGTTGGCGCCCGTCAGCGGGCCGGCCATGGCGATGCGGATGGGCCCGCGGGCCTGGGCCATGGCGCCCCCGGCCGGGAGGACCGCCGGGGCGGCGAGGGTGGCACCCAGGAGGGTGCGGCGCTGGATGGTCATGGGGAAGCCTCCGCTGGACTGTTTGGGGGAGCCTAGGGCGCGCGACCGTTACGCTTCAATGGGTGCCGAGATAGGCGTCCCGCACCTCGGGCCGGGCCAGCAGCGCCGCGCCCGTGTCCCCCATGGTGATGCGCCCGTTCACCAGCACGTAGCCGCGGTGGGCGAGGCGAAGCGCCTGATTGGCGTTCTGCTCCACCAGCAGCACGGTCAGCCCGGTTTCCCGGTTCAGCGTGCGGATGGCCGTGAAGATCTGCCGCACCACCAGCGGCGCCAGGCCGAGGGAGGGCTCGTCCAGCAGCAGCAGCCGGGGCTTCGACATCAGCGCGCGGGCGATGGCGAGCATCTGCTGCTCGCCGCCGGAGAGTGTGCCGCCGCGCTGCGCCTCGCGCTCCTTCAGGCGGGGGAACAGGGTGAAGGCCTGCTCCAGCCCCGGTGCGGGATCCACCCCGAAGGACTGCGCGCCCATCAGCAGGTTCTCCCGCACGCTCATGCGCGGGAAGATCCGGCGGCCCTCCGGGGACTGCGCGATGCCGGCGCGGGCGATCTCGTGCATCGGCATGCCCGTGATGTCGCGCCCCTCGAACACCACGCGGCCGGTGCGGGCGCGCGGGCTGCCGAAGATCGTCATCAGCAGGGTGGACTTGCCGGCGCCGTTCGCGCCGATCAGCGTCACGATCTCGCCGGGGTCGACGTGGACGGAGACGCCCTTCAGCGCCTCCACGGCGCCATAGGCGGTGGTCACGTTCTCCAGACGCAGCATTTGCGTCATGCCGCGCCCTCCGCGGTGGCGGGGGAGGGTTCCTCGTCGTCGTCGCCGGTGCCGAGATAGGCGGCGATCACCGCCTCATCCGAGCGGATCTGGGCTGGCGTGCCGTCGGCGATCTTCTTGCCGTGGTCCAGCACGACGATGTGGTCGGAGATGTTCATCACCACCCCCATGTCGTGCTCGATCAGCAGGATGGAGCAGCCACCATCGCGGATCAGCCGGATCAGCGCCGCTAGCTCTTCGGACTCCCGCGGGTTGAGCCCCGCGGCGGGCTCGTCCAGGCAGAGCAGCACGGGGTCGGTGCACATGGCCCGCGCGATCTCCAGCCGCCGCTGCGCGCCGTAGGGCAGGGCGCCCGCAGGGTCGTCCGCCCGGTCCAGCAGGTCCGTCGCCCCCAGCCAGTGCTTCGCGCGCTCGATCGCCGCCCGTTCCGCCGCGCGGTAGCCGCCCAGGCCAAGGACCGCGCCGATGCCGAAGCCGGTTGCCGCCTGCAGCCGGTTGTGCTGCGCGACCAGCAGGTTCTCCAGCACCGTCATGCCGCCGAAGAGGCGGATGTTCTGGAAGGTGCGGGCCACTCCCGCGCGTGCGATGCGGTGGCCGGGGGTGGCGTGCAGCCCGCGCTCACCCTCCCGCCCGTGCAGGATGATCTCGCCCTCGCTCGGCGTGTAGAAACCGGTGATGAGGTTGAAGACGGTGGTCTTGCCTGCGCCGTTGGGGCCGATCACGGCGGTGATGTCGCCCCGCGCCGCCTCGAAGGAGACGTGGTTCACGGCGGTCAGCCCGCCGAACCGCATCACCAGCTCCCGCACCTGAAGGATCGGCGCGCTCATCCGTGGCCCTCCCCCACGAGGTCACCCGAAATGGCGCGGCGCTTCCCGAGGGCGATGGAGGGCGTGCGGGTGGAAACCAGCCCGCGCGGCCGCCAGACCATGATCGCCACCATCGCCCCGCCGAAGACGAGCATCCGGTACTCTTCCAGGTCGCGGAAGGCCTCGAACCCGCCGATCATCACCAGCGCCGCCAGCGCGACGCCCAACTGGCTGCCGAGGCCGCCGAGCACGACGATGGCGAGGATGATGGCGCTCTCGATGAAGGTGAAGCTCTCTGGGCTGACGAAGGCCTGGCGCGTGGCGAAGAAGGCGCCGGCGAAGCCGCCGAACATGGCGCCGATGGCGAAGGCGGTCAGCTTCGTGTTCGTCACGTTGATGCCCAGCGCTCGGCAGGCGATCTCGTCCTCCCGCAGCGCCTCCCAGGCGCGGCCCAGGGGCTGGCGGCGGAGCCGCAGCGTCACCCAGTTCGTCAGCAGGGCGAGGGCGAGGATCAGGTAGTAGAGGAACACCACCCGGTGGGTGGGGGAGGGTTCCAGCCCGAAGAAGTCGGAGAAGGAGCCGGGCCCGCCGCCCGCGCTGAAGCTCAGCCCGAAGAAGGATGGGCGGGGGATCCCGGAAATTCCGTTCGGCCCGCCCGTGAGCGACACCCAGTTGATCAGCACCACCCGGATGATCTCGCCGAAGGCCAGCGTGACGATCGCCAGGTAGTCGCCCCGCAGCCGCAGCACGGGAAAGCCGAGGAGCACGCCCCAGAAGGCCGCCATGATCCCTGCCAGCGGCAGGCAGATCCAGAAGGAGAGGCCGTAATTGGTGGAGAGCAGCGCGTAGGCATAGGCGCCGACGGCGTAGAAGGCGACGTAGCCCAGGTCGAGCAGCCCGGCGAGCCCGACCACGATGTTCAGCCCCCATCCCAGCATGACATAGGTGAGGACGAGGATGCCGAGGTCCAGCACGTAGCGCGACGTGCCCGGCAGGAAGGGCAGGACGACGGCGAAGCCCAGCAGCAGGGGCGCGACGAAGGTGCCGATGCGGCGCAGCACTTCCGTCCGCCGCGCGGTGGGTGCCGTGCGGGCCGGGCGGTGGTCCTGCCAGAGGTTCAGCAGCAGCCGCCCGGCGAAGACGAGGCCGACAAGGATGGCCACGTCCGCCCAGCGTGTCCGGATGATCAGCCCGCTGCCCGGAGAGACATCCGTTCGCAGCCCGACGAGCGGCACGAAGAGAACCACCGAGACCAGCGCGGCCATGACCGCGTCCCGCAGCGCGTGCGCGATAGGCGGGCGCGGTGCGGCCGGGGCGGGGCCGCGGGGGATGCCGCCCGTCTGGCCCGGCGCGGGCACGCCGTCATCGCTGCGCGCCGCCCCGCCCTCATGCGGGCCGCCGAGGACGGAATCGCTCATACCTTCTCCACCTCCGCCCGGCCGAGCAGCCCGGTGGGCATGAAGATCAGCGTGATGACGAGGATCGCGAAGGTCGCCACATCCTTGTACTGCACGGAGAAGTAGGCGCTCCAGAAGGTCTCGATCAGCCCGATCAGCAGCCCGCCCAGCACCGCCCCGGGCAGGGATCCGATGCCCCCCAGCACCGCGGCGGTGAAGGCTTTTACCCCCGCCAGGAAGCCGATGTAGAAGTCGATCACCCCGTAGCGCAGCAGGTACATGGTGCCCGCGACGGAGGCGAGCGCCGCGCCGATGACGAAGGTGATGCTGATGGTGCGGTCCGTGTCGATCCCGAGCAGCCCCGCCATTTTCCGATCCTGCTCGCAGGCCCGCATGGCGCGGCCGAGCGAGGTTCGCGTCACCAGCCAGGTGAAGATCGCCAACACCAGCAGCGTCACCACGATGATCATGGCCTGCATGGTGGAGATGGACACCGCGAAGCCGTTGCCGTGCCAAAGCTCCACGCTGCCGGTGACGAGGGACTCAATCGGCTTCACCCGCGCCCCCTGCGCCACCTGCACGTAGTTCTGCAGCACGATGGACATGCCGATCGCCGAGATCAGCGGCGCCAGCCGGAAGGAGCCGCGCAGGGGCCGGTAGGCCACCCGCTCCACGGACCAGCCGTACAGCGCGGTGACGGCCATGGAGACCAGCAGCACCAGCAGGATCGCACCTGGCCCCGCCGTCCATCCCCCCATCGCGATCAGCACGAAGGAGATGAGGGAGATGAAGGCGCCCACCATGAAGATGTCGCCATGGGCGAAGTTGATCATCCCGATGATCCCGTAGACCATCGTGTAGCCCACCGCGATCAACCCGTAGATCATGCCCAACGCGACGCCGTTGATCAGCTGCTGCAGGGCATAGGCCAAGCGCGGTCTCCCAAACGTTCGTGGCCGGGGGTGTTCCCCCTGGCCCGCCCTTCGGCGGTGAAGCATCCCTCGTGCCACGCTACGCCGCCGGCCCGCCCCGCGCCAAGGGGGGCGGGCCGGCGGGCCGTTCAGACCTTGATGCGCAGGGCCCAATCCCGCAGCGCCACGATCTGCTGGGCGATGAAGCCGCGGGTCGTCTCGTCCGTCAGCCGGCCCTCGGCATCGATCTTTCCACCGGACTGGTTGATCATCACCTCCGGCTTGTTGATCGGGAAGGCGTTGAGGAAGACGAACATCTTCCGCAGGTCGTACTGCGCGCGGGAGGTGCCGAAGAGGCCGGGGGAGGCGCCAAGGATTGCCACCGGCTTCTCGTTGAAGGGCTGCTCCGGCGGGCGGGAGGCCCAGTCGATCGCGTTCTTCAGCACGCCGGGGATGGAGTAGTTGTACTCCGGCGTTGCGATCATCACCGCGTCCGCTTCCCGCAGCGCCGTCCGGAAGGCCTCCACGGCCGGCGGGTAGCCCTCGCCGGTGCGGACATCGTCGTTGTAGGGAGGGATCTCCCCAAGCCCCTCGAAGATCGTCACCTCCACGCCTTCCGGCGCCAGCTCCTGGGCGGCGCGGAGGGCGGCGGTGTTGTGCGAGCCCTTACGAAGGCTGCCGGAGATGGCGAGGATCTTGAAGCTGGCCATGGTCGGGGGGATTCTCCTGAAGGCGGGCAGGGAGGCATAGGCGCTGGCGAAGGCTGGCGCCACCGCGCGGGGGCTATTCCTCCCAGTCCAGGGCCTCGCCCCGCAGCCAGCCGGCTCCGGCGGCGTAGAGGGCTTGCACCTTCTCCCCCTTCAGCCCGGGCATGTCGGTCTTCACCTCGTAGCCGATCCCGCTCTGCAGGTAGGCGAGGTGCCGGTATCCCTCGGGGAAGCGCCCCAGCAGGTCCGGGTCCAGCTCCAGCCGCTCGGCCGGGTTCACCGGGTCCATCCGGTCCTTCTCGTAGATCGGCTGGCGCAGCACGATCTTCCAACCGTCCTCCCGCTCCTCGATGAAGTCGTAGAAGCGGCCGGTGCAGACCACGTCCACCACTACCCCATGCACGGGCGCGCGCTGGGAAATGGTCATCTTCGTCTGCGCGATGGCACGCCGCCCCACGATGTCCACGGAACAGCCGCCGAGGAAGTGGAGGATGGAGACGCCCTTCGCCCACCCCTCCTGGCTCGCCTTGATGAAGCCCTCCGCCGGGGCCTGGCACCAGGTGGCCATCATCCGCCCCTCCGGCGCCCAGACCGTGCGGAACCGCTCCCAGTCGCCGGCATCGCGCCAGACGGCCCAGTTCTGCACCAGCTCCATCACCTGCAGGCGGCGCAGCAGCGCGTCATCCGGCATCCCATCCCTCCCGATTCATTTCCTCTGCCGCATGGTGCTTGACGGTTGATGCTCCGACCATCCCCAATGACGCCAAAGAGGGCCCGGCACCGAAAGACCGGCCCGGACGAGGAGGTTGTCCATGTCCCATCCGCCAGGGATGGCGCGGCGTCGCGCGCTCGGCCTGCTCGCCACCGCCGCCCTCGCGCCGGCGGCCGCCCAAGCGCAGGGCAGCGCCCGCGCCGCCTGGCCGGACCGCCCCATCCGCTTCATCCAGGGCTTCGGCGCGGGCGGCACCACGGACATCGTGGCCCGGATCATCGCACCGCCGCTCGCCGCCGCTCTCGGCCAGCCTGTGGTGGTGGAGAACCGGCCCGGCGCGGGCGGCACCATGGCCGCGGAAACCCTGGCGCGCGCTCGGGACGGGCACACGCTGATGCTCATCAACAACGGCTACGCCGTCTCCGCCGCCCTCTACCGCCGCCTGCCTTACGACCCTCTGGCGGATGTGGAGCCGGTGGCGATGGTGGCCTCGGTCGGCCTCGTGCTGCTGGCCGGCACGGGGCCGGAGGCGCCGCGCGACATGGCGGAGCTCTCCCGCCGCGCGAAGGCATCCCCGGACGCGCTGCACATTGCCACCGTTGGTGTCGGCAGCACGCAACACTTCGTGGCGGAGGCGATCCAGGCCGCCGCCGACTTCCGTGTGACACACGTGCCCTATCGCGGCACCCCCGCCGCGCTGGTGGCCCTGCGGAACGGGGAGGTGGAACTGGTGGTGGAGCCCGCCTCCTCCGTGCTCGGGCAGATCAAGGGCGGGGAGGCGCGGGCGCTTGCCATCACCTCGCGGGAACGCTCCCCGCTGCTGCCGGAGGTACCCACCGTGGCCGAACTCCTCGGCGCACCCGATTTCGACATCCAGACCTGGTACGCCATCGCCGCCCCCGGCGGCACGCCGCCCGAGGTGGTGACGCGCCTCACCGAGGCGACTCGCGCGGTCCTGGCCGATCCGGCCCTGCGCGCCCGCCTGGGTGAGCTCGGCCTCGCGCCCCGCGCGCCCATGGCGCCGGAGGCGGTGAAGGCCGCCGTGCACGGCGAGATCGGCCGCTGGGGCGAGGTGATCGAGCGCGCGAAGATCGAGCGGCAATAGGCTAGCCGGCCAGCGGCTCCAGCCCTGCCTCCGCCAGGGCCGGCGCCGCTTCCCTGGAGGCCAGGAAGCGGACCAGCCGGCCGGCGGCTTCGGCGCGGTCCGCCGGAAGACCGCTGAACGGCGCGGCGCCGAAGACCGCGACGGTGCCCACCTCGTCCGGCAGGCGCCCGATCACCTCGATCCCCGGCACGGCCAGCAGCTCGCTCACCTGCTGCACGGCCAGCGCGGCCTCCCCGCGCGCAACCGGCTCCGCCGTGAAGCCGGCCTGGATCACCCGTGCCTTCGCGTTTACCGCCTCGGCGACGCTTAGCGTCTCGATCAGCGCCGCGAAGGCAATCCCGCTCGCCCCACTGCGGGAATAGACGAGGGAAGGGGCTTCCAGCAGCGCCGTCCGCAACTCGTTCACTGTCCCGATCGGCGGGTGCGGTGCCCCGGCCCGCACGGCGAGGCCGATATGGGAGCGGACGAGATCCGCCCGGCCGCCCGGGTCCAGCACACCCTGCCTCGCCAGCCCGTCCAGCCCTTCCGCCGTCAGGATGGCGGCATCCGCCCTCTCGCCGTCGCGGATGCGGCCGAGCAGCCCCTGCGTCGGCGCGAAGTCGATCGACACCGCCATTCCCGCCGCCGCCTCGCAGCCCGGCAGCAGCGCCCGCATCGCCCCCGCCACAGCGAGGGTGGAGAGAACCCGCAGGCTCACCCCTCCAGTCCCGAGAGTTCCGCCACGAGAGCGCCGAGGGAGGCCGAATCCATTCCCCCGCGCCCGCTGTTCACAAGCGCCTCCAGCATCTGCGCCACCACGGCCGTGGTGGGCGCGAAAACGCCGTGGTCGCGCATGGCGGAGAGGGAGAGGCGCGTGTCCTTGCGCATCAGCTCCGCCCGGAAGCCCGGCTGGAGCGTGCCCTCGATGATGCGCTTGGCATGGTTCTCCAGCACGAAGGAGCGGGCGGAGCCGCCCATCAGCGCCTGCCGCATCGCCGCCGGGTCCAGCCCAGCCTTGCGCCCGAGCGCCAGCGCCTCGGATACCGCCAGCACGCCCGCCGCGACGAGGAGCTGGTTCGCCGACTTGCAGACCTGCCCGGCGCCCGGCGGGCCGAGATGGGTCAGCGTCTTGCCCACCGCCGCCAGGAAGGGCTGTGCCGCCTCGAAGGCCGCCGCGTCACCGCCGATCATGCAGGTCAGCGTGCCGTCCCGCGCGCCGCCGGGGCCGCCGCTGACGGGGCTGTCCAGCAGGTGGGCGCCGCGCTCCTCCAGCAGCCGCTTCGCGAAGCCCGCAGTGGGGGCTGCCGCGATGGTGCTGAAGTCGATCACCACCGTCCCCGGCGCCACGCCCTCCGCCACGCCGCCGGGGCCGAACAGCACGGCCTCCACGTCCGGCGTGTCCGGCAGGCAGAGCCCGACGCAGGCGGCGCCGCGCGCGGCCTCGGCGGGGCTGGCGGCCCATGCAGCGCCACCCGCCTCCAGCGCCTCCGCCTTGCCGCGGCTGCGGTTGCTGACAGCCAGGTTGAACCCGGCCTTCAGGATATTGGCGGCCATGGAGGCCCCCATGACCCCCAGGCCAATGAAGGCGACGCGCGCGGGGGGCGAGATGGTGTCCAAAGCCTCAGGTCCTCTTGATGGCGGCGCGGATGGAATCGAGCAGCCGGTCCATGGAGAGCTGGAAGTCCGGGCCATTGGCATAGCCGTCGGATTCGCCCACGCGCTCCATGAAGCGCTGCCAAGTCGGGGTCTGCATCCCCTGGCGGAAGCGGTCGTGCAGGTAGGTCACCATTTCGTCCGTCATGCCCGCGGGGCCGACCCAGCCCTTCATGTTGTCGGCCACGATGTCGTAGCCCAGCTCGCGCAGCGTCGGCACGTTCGGATAGGCCTTCGCCCGCGCCTCGGACGCGACGGCCAGCGCCTTCAGCGCGCCGGAGGTCACTTGGTCGCCCAGCTCGTCCGTCGCGTTGATGTTGAGTTGCGTCTGCCCGGCCAGAAGCGCCTGCAGGGCCGGCCCGCCGCCCGTGTAGGGCACGTGCAGGAACTCCACGCCGACCGCGCGCTCCATCAGGATGAAGATGGAGTGCGACAGCGTGCCGATGCCCGCCGACCCATGCGCCACCCCGCCCGGATTGGCCTTCGCCGCGGCCATCGCCGCCGCGAAATCCGGATAGGTCGGCCTCTCGCCGCCCTTGCAGGAGAGGACGTGGCCGTTCCGCGTCAGCCGGATCACGGCGCGGAAGGATTTCTTCGGGTCGTAGGGAACGTCGCGGAAGGCGGGCAGGGAGGTGCTCTCGCTGCCGCCATGCATCACCAGCGTGTGCCCGTCCGGCGCCGCGCGCGCCACGAACTCCGCCGCCAGCGCGCCACCCGCGCCGGGGCGGTTCACCACCACCATCGGCACGGGGATAATGCCGGAGCAGGCCTCGGCGATGGTGCGGGCGATGATGTCGCTGCCCCCACCCGGCGCGTAGCCGACGATGAGCTGGATCGGCCGGTTGGGCTGCCACGGGCCAATCTGCTGCGCGTAGGCCGGGCAGGCGAGCGCCGCGCCCGCCGCCCCGAGAAGTGTACGGCGGTTGATCCGCTCCATCTTGTGCTTCCTCCTGAATTCGCTTCGCGTGTCAGTCGTCGCTCAGGGCGTACTCCGCTCCCGATCGCGCGCAGATGTCGCGGATGTGCTTCTCCAACGTCGGCGGCACGGGGATTCCCTCCTGGAGCCGGTGCTCGCGCTCCATCGCCTCGGGGTCGCCGCCGACCAGCACGGGCTTCGCGGGATCAGCGGGCGGCGTCGCGCGCAGCACGTCGATCATCGCGTCCAGGTCCTCCTCGAACCCGCCTTCCGGGCGGAAGGCGCGCGGGTCGATAGCCAGGAAGAAGTGGCCCACATCGTCCGGGTCGCCCGGCTTGCGCTGCGGGTTGCGGATCGGGCCGAAGGCGGCGCCCGTCAGCGTGCCGGAGAGGACCTGCACCATCACGCCCAGGCCGTAGCCCTTGTGCCCGCCCGTCACCTCCGCGCCGCCCAGCGGCGTCACGCCGCCGCCCGGTTCCTTGAAGATGATCTCCATGGCGCGGGCGGAGTCCGTGATCGGGTTCCCCGCCTCGTCCACCACCCATCCTTCGGGGATCGGCTTCCCGTTCAGGTCGTAGACCTTCACCTTGTTCGCCGCGACGGTGGTGGAGGAGATGTCCAGCACGAAGGGTCGGTTCCGCAGCGCCGGCGCCGCGAAGGCGATGGGGTTGGCGCCCAGCAGCGGCAGCGTGCCGCGCGTCGGCACCATCAGCACCGTGCGCGCGGTGGAGGTGATCATGCCGACCACTCCCGCCGCCGAGGCGATGCGCGCGTAGTACCCGGCCGCGCCGAAATGGTGGGAGTTCCGCACGCCCACCGCGCCGATGCCGGCGGCCTTCGCCTTCTCCACCGCCAGCCGCATGGCGAAATCGGCGTTGGGATGGCCCAGGTTGGCGCCGCCATCCACCAGCGCCGTGGCCGCCATGTCCAGCACGACCTTCGGCCGCGCGGTGAGGTCCAACTGCCCGGCGTTGCGGAAGCTCTCATACATCATCAGCATCGACAGCCCGTGGCTGTCGATACCCATCAGGTCCGTCTCCACCATCGCTTCCGCGGTTGTGGCGGCCATGTCCTCCGCCATGCCCCAGGCATGGAGGACGTTGAGGATCTGGCGCCGGACCCGCTCGGCCGGAACCATCCTCACTTGGAGACGACCACGCCCTTGCCGGCCAGCGTCTCCTCGACCCAGCCGCGGACCCAGCCGCCGCCCTGGATGGCCGCAGTGGTCTCCTGCTCCTTCGCCGCATGCTTCTCGGCAGCGTCGATCATCGCGGCCGCCTCGGCGCGCGGGATCACCACCACCCCGTCCTCATCCGCCGCGATCAGGTCGCCCGGCATCACCACCTGCCCGCCGCAGGCCACGGGGTAGCCGATCTCGCCCGGGCCGTCCTTGTAGGGACCCGAAGGATTGGCGCCGCGTGCCCAGACGCCGATGTCCATCTTGCGGATGCCGTCCAGGTCGCGCACCGCGCCGTCGATCACCAGCGCGCCGACGCCGCGCTTCTCCGCATGGCCGATCATGAGGTCACCGGCCAGCGCGATGTTCAGGTCCCCGCCGCCGTCGCAGACGATCACCTCGCCCGGCCGCGCCAGGTCGATCGCCCGGTGCAGGAAGAGGTTGTCGCCCGGCCGCGCCTTCACCGTCAGCGCCGCGCCGACGAAGGTCCGGCGCCCGCCATAGGCCAGGAAGCCGCCGCGCATCGCCTGCAGCCGGTTCATCACGTCGCCGATATTGGCGACGGGCAGTTTCGCGGCGCGGGCGATCAGCGCCGAATCGGGCTCGGGGCGCGTCTCCAGGATGCGAAGGCCGACGGTCATGCGATTTTCTCTCCTGGCGATGCGCCGCAAGGGTGGCGGCGGCCGGAGAGGAAGGGCGGGGCGCCCTGCGCCCGATGCCTTGTCCGTCCCCTCCAGGCCGTCTGCGCGGCGGGGCGCAGGATTGGCGCGATCGAGGGGCTTGGCAAGCCGGGGCGGGATGCGCCCGGGCCTGCCGATCGCCTCAGCGCCCCGCCACGACCTGCGGCGGCGCTGGGCTCTCCGCGCGCCCGCCGGGGGGGTAGCCCTGCTCCGACCGGCGCGACACGCCGCCCTCGCTCAGTGCCTGTGGCCGGCGGCGGGCGCCGAGGCTCCGGCGGCCTGCACGGCCACCTGCACCTCCACGCTCCCCGCCCGCTCAAAGGTAAGGGTTAGGGGGAACCGGCTGCCCGGGCGCAGCGCCTCGGAGAGGCCCACCAGCATCACGTGCGGCCCGCCCGGGCGCAGCTCCGCGCTGCCGCCCGCCGGCACCGGGATGCCGGGCACGGGGCGCATCCGCATCACGTCGCCCTCGCGCACCGTCTCGTGGATTTCCACGCTGCGGGCGAGGGGGGTGGCGGCGCCCACCAGCCGGTCCGGCTGCGTGCCCGCGTTGCGGATGGTGAGGAAGGCGCCCCCCGTGCCGCCCTGGATGGCCGCGCGCGCCCAGGGCTGATCCACGGTGATGCCGGGCGCCTGGGCAGCCAGCGGGGTGACGAGGGCGAGAACGCCCAGTGTGGCCAGCCCGGCCAGGGCGCGACGGGGAGTGGTCATGCTTCGATGATCCTGATCGTCTCGCCGGGCAGCGCCCGGCCTGTTGCGTCGGTGTCAGTCAGGCGATCGGCGGCGCATGGGGCTGGGCTGCCCCACCTCCGGCCCCTCGTCGCGCGAATGCTTCAGTCCACCCACTCGCCGCCGCGCATCAGGGGCGTGCGGTTCCCGGCGGCGTCCAGCCCGTCCACCTCCACCTCCGGCGAGCCGATCATCCAGTCCACGTGGATCAGGCTGCGGTTGGCGCCGCGCCGGACCAGCTCCTCCTCGGGGAACACGTCCACGAAGCACTTAGAATAGGCCTGGCCGAGCGCGATGTGGCTCGCCGCGTTCTCGTCGAACAGCGTGTTCAGGAACAGGATGCCGCTGCGCGAGATGGGGTTGGAGGAGGGCACCAGCGCCACCTCGCCCAGCATGCGCGCGCCCGCATCGGTGGAGATCATCTGCTCCAGCACCGCCTGTCCGCGCGTGGCCTTCGCCTCCACGATGGCGCCCGCCTCGAAGCGCACCTGGATGCCCTCGATCAGCGTGCCCTGGTGCGAGAGCGGCTTGGTGGCGGAGACGACCCCCTGCGTCATCGCCCGGTGCGGGGTGGTGAAGACCTCCTCCGTCGGGATGTTCGGGTTGCCGTAGACGCCGTTCTTCGCCTTGCTCGCCCCGCCCATCCAGGCATGGCCTTCGGCCAGCCCCACGATCAGGTCCGTGCCCGGCCCGCGGAAGTGCAGGGCGTGGAAGCGCTGCTCGTTCAGCCGGTCCTGCCGCGCCTTGAGGTTCGCGTTGTGCGCGGCCCAGGCGGCGATCGGATCGGCCTCCTCCACGCGGGTGGTGGCGTAGATCGCGTCCCAGAGCCGCCTCACGGCCTCCTCCGGCGAGGCATCGGGGAAGACGGCCCGCGCCCAGGCCGGGTGGGCGAAGGGCACCAGCGTCCAGTTGATGTGGCTGTCCACGATCAGATCCAGCGCCGGGCGATAGGCGATGGACTGCGCCTTGTTGGCCCGCGCCACCTTGGACGGGTCCTGGCCGGAGAGCAGGGAGGGATCCGTGCCCACGATGGCCAGCCGCGCCGCGCCGCTGCGATAGGCGGCCGCCATTCCCTCGAAAAGCCAGGGGGTGGAGGCGTCGAAGCTCTCGTCCGGCGCGTGCTGGTAGCGCAGCAGGGCGGATTTCTCGTCGGAGAAGATCGTCGTCACCAGCTTGGCGCCGGCCTTGTAGGCCTGCTCCGTGATCTTCCGGGCCAGGGGCAGCGCCTCGACCGGCGATGTCATCACCAGCTCCTGTCCGGGCACCAGCCCCAGGCCCACCTTCACGGCCAGTTCAGCGAGCCGGTCCAGGCGGGGGTCTTCCGCGGCGTCGAGGCTGGAGGCGGCAGCGGGGAAGGGCGCAAGATCCATGGTCGAAGTCTCCTATGCCCCGAAGATCGAAGCCCCGGCCGGGATGGGCAAGGGGGGCGCTACCCCTCCCGCCTCACGTTCAGCGGCACGGTCATTCCCCGCCGCTCCACCTTCAGCCCCCGGCGGTAGGCGCTGTCCAGGAAGTACTGCCCCAGCGGCACGAAGGGCACGTCCTGGAAGAAGCGCGCCTGGATGGCCCGGCCGACGCGCTTCTGCGCCTCCAGGTCCGGCGCCTCCAGCCACTCGTCCCTCAGCGCCTCCAGCCCCGGGCTGCTGGGCCAGCCGAACCAGGCGTCCTGCCCGTTCCCGCGCAGAAGGGGGTGGCCGCCGGGATTGGTCAGGTCCTCGCCCCCGAAGGCCACGTAGACGGCGTTCCATCCGCCCTGCGCCGGCGGCTCCTTCTTCGCCCGCCGCGCCAGCATCGTGCCCCAGTCGGTGGTCGCCACCTCCACGTCCAGGCCCATGCGCTTCATCGCGTCCGCGCAGATCAGCGTGCCCGCGTTGTTGTTCACCTGGTCGCCGGGATTGAGCACGACGACCTTCGCCCCGAGCTTGCCCGCCGCCTGCAGCGCGGCCCGTGCTGCCGCCAAATCGCGCGGCCCCGTCACGGCGGAAAGCCCCTCGTCGGAGGCCAAGGCTGAACCCGGAGGGAAAGGGCCCATCCCGTCGCGGAAGCGGCTGCGGTCGTCGCCCATGATGGCGGACATCACATCCGTCTGGCTGATCGCCATCAGCAGGGCGCGGCGCACGGCCGGGTCGTCGAAAGGCGGGTGCAGGTGGTTCGGGCGCAGCATGGCCACCGTGCCCTGCGTCTCCACCCGGTCCACCACCACGTCGCGGCGGCGGGAGATGAGCGGGCGCAGGTCCGGCGCCATCCGCTCCCACCAATCCACCTCGCCCGCCTGCAGCGCGGCACCGATGGTGGAGGGGTCGCCGATCATCTGCCACTCCATCCGCTCGAAATGCGCGAGCTTCGGCCCGGATGTCACCGCCACCGGCCCTCCCGGCGCGGGGGAGTAGCGGTCGTAGCGCCGGTACACCGCCAGCGATCCCGCGCGCCTCTCCTCCGCCACGAAGCGATAGGGCCCGGAGCCGACGATCTCCGTCAGCGGCGCCGTGGCCGGCAGGTTGGCGAATCGCTCCGGCATAATGAAGCAGGGGTAGGAGGAGGACTTGCCCAGCGCGTCCAGCATCACCCCGAAGGGCCGGCGCAGGCGGAGGACGAATCGCCGGTCGTCCAGCGCCTCGATCGCGTCCAGCCGCGCCGCCAGGGTCTGCCCATGCGTGTCCCTGATCATCCAGCGACGGATGGAGGCCACGGCATCCGCGGCGCGGATCCGCTCCCCGTCATGGAAGGTCGGGCCCTCGCGCAGGGTGAAGGTCCAGCGCTTCCCGTCATCCTCCACCGCGTGCCCTTCGGCGAGCTGCGGCTGCGGGCGGAAGGCGTCGTCCAGCCCGTAGAGCGTGTCCCAGCAGAGATGCGCGTGATTCCGCACGGCGTAGGAGGTGGTGGCGAGCGGATCGAGGCTCGTCACGTCGGCCTGAGGCACGAAGCGCAGCACATGCGCCCGCTCCCCCTGCGCGATGGCCGGGGCTCCCCGGATCAGAGCGGCGGTAGCGGCGGTGCCCAGCAGGGCGCGGCGAGCGATCATCGGGCGGTCCTCGTCCATCAGCGCCGCGTAGCCTCGCATGGCGGCGCCCCTGCCTTCCAGCCGGGGCGCCGCTGGGCGGATCACGCCTCCAGCGTTGCGTCTAGCGTGATCTCGGCCTTCAGCACCTTGGAGACGGGGCAGTTGGCCTTCGCCTTGGCGGCCAGGTCCTGGAAGGTGGCGTCGTCCGTGCCCGGTACCTTCGCCTTCAGGGTCAGGTGGATCTTGGTGATCTCCCAGCCCTCACCCACCTTGTCGAAGGTGACATCCGCCTTCGTATCCATCCTCTCAGCCGTCAGCCCCGCGCCGCCGAGCACGGCGGAGAGCGCCATGGTGAAGCACCCGGCATGAGCCGCGCCGATCAGCTCCTCGGGGTTGGTGCCCTTCACGTCCCCGAAGCGCATGGCGTAGCCATAGGGGTGGGCGTTCATCGCCCCGCTCTCGGTGGAGATGGTGCCGCGGCCATCCTTGAACCCGCCCTGCCAGCTGGCGGAAGCGCTTCTCTTCATCGCTCTTCTCCTCTTCGGCGGGCCGGATTCCGGCCGCGCAAGGTCGGAGGATAGGATGGCCACGGGAAATCGCTACGGCGTGGACATCCGTTCCGCGCTGCCCGCCGATTCTGCGGATCTCGCTACCCTTCTCGGCGGCACGCCGCGGGCGATGGCGCTGCGGCTGGAGGCGCTCTCGCGCGATCCGGGGTCCGCCGTACTCGTCGCCACGGGCTGGAACGGCGCGGCGATCGGGGTCATTGCCCTGAACTGGCACCCTACCCTGACCGCCGACCGCCCCGTGGCCCGCATCGCCGCGCTGGCGGTGGCGGAGGAGGAGCGGCGCAACGGCATCGGCCGCCTCCTCATCAAGGCCGGATCCCAGGCCGCCCGCACCGCCGGCTGTGACCTCCTGGAGGCAGCGCCGCCGGAAGGCGAGGGGGCGGCGCCCGCCTTCCTCGGCGCCCTTGGCTTCAACCCTGCCGGCCCCAACCTGGCGCGGCCGCTTCGGAAACGTGCCCAGGAATTGCCCTGATTCCGCCGCGCATCGCATCCTTTCATAGGGCGTTCTTGAGGCGACAAGACGGGAGACCACCCCGATGCGCTACACCCTGATCCCGGCGGCGGCCCTGCTGCTTGGCCTCGCCAACCCTGCTTCCGCCGCCCCCGGCTTCGCGACCGGCAGCGTAAACCTCCGCGCCGGCCCTGGCACGAGCTACCCGAAGGTGGTGGTGGTGCCGGCCGGCGCCGGGGTGGAGATTTTCGGCTGCCTGGCGGGCTACAGCTGGTGCGACGTCGGCTTCGGCGGCGTGCGGGGCTGGGTCTCCTCCAGCTATCTGCAATACACCTACGAGGCGCGCCGCGTGCCTCTGCCGCGCTACGCCCCGCAGAGCGGCGTGCCGATCGTCACCTTCAGCTTCGGCGACTACTGGCGGGACAACTACCGCGGCCGGTCCTGGTACGCCGAGCGCGACCGCTGGGGTGGCCCGCCGCCGCGCGCCGCCTATGCCCCGCCGGGCCCGGGCTGGCGCCCCGGTCCTCCCGGCCAGGACTGGCGGGAGCGCGAGGCCCGGCAGGACTGGCAGGACCACCGGCGCGAGAACCGGCAGGACGTGCAGCGGGAGCGCCGGGAGAACCGCCAGGATTGGCAGGAATTCCGCCGCGACCAGGCGCAGGACCGCCGCGAGGATCGCCGCGACCAGATCCAGGACCGTCGGGAGCAGGTCCAGGATCGGCGGGAGGAGCGCCGTGACCAGATCCAGGAACGGCGGGAGGAGCGGCGCGACGATCGGCGCGACGATCGCCCTGGCCGGCCTAACTGAGCGGTGCCTGGCCTGGGCCGGTAATGCTTGCTGAGTGGGGGAGGGGCAGCGGGCTGCCCCTTCCTCACCGGAGCAGCGGCCCGACCACGAGAACCACGGCGAAGGCGCCGACCACCGCCGCGCCGAGCCGGGGCACCAGCCCACGCCGCCCGGCCGCCCCGGCGGCATGGCCCAGCGCGGCCCCGATTCCGATCCAGCCCACCGCCACCGAGACAAGCATCACCAGGAAGGCCAGGAAGTAGGCAGGCCAGCCCGGCGCGCCGAAGGGTATGACGCCCAGTGCGAAGACCAGGGCCTTGGGGTTCAGCAGGGTGGTCAGGAAGACTTGCCGCGGCATCACGGGCGCCACTGAAAGGTCCACCGCCCCTCGCTGCCACAGCCGCACCGCGAGCCAGATGAGATAGGCGCCCACCACCAGCCGCAGCCCCAGCGCCACGGCCGGGACGCCTGCGATCAGCGGCCCCAGCACCAGCCCCACCGCCAGGATGGTGATCGAGTAGCCCGCCGCCTCCGCAGGAACCAGCGGCAGGGCGCGGCGGAAGCCCACCGTACCGCCGCCGGTGGCCAGGAGCGTGTTGGTGGGCCCCGGCGTGCCGAGGATGAGCAGCACGGTCAGGGCGAAGAGGATCGGGTCCTGCATGGGCGTTCCGGGAGGGGTGGCGGCGCCTTCGTAGCCTCTCTCCGGCGTGCCGGCCAAGCCGCCCGGCCCTTCACCCCGCCGCTTCCCGTTCCCATATCCTGGTCGTGTCCCGCCGCCACGAAAGGCGTGCCGCCCGCCAGGAGCGCCCGACCGCGGCGCCGGCGGAGGAGGCGCCCTGTCCCCTCTGCCTGCGCCCCATCCCGCCCGGCGCCCGCGCCAGCCGCCACCACCTGGTGCCGCGGCTGAAGGGCGGTACCCACCAGGGCACGGTCCTGCTGCACCATATCTGCCATCAGGCCATCCACGCCCGCTTCACCGAGGCGGAGCTGGCCCGGGACCTGACGGATCCCTCCGCCCTGCGGTCCGAGCCGCGGATGGCGGGCTTCCTGGCCTGGGTGGCGGGCAAGCCCCCGGACTTCCACGCCCCCACCCGCGCGGCGAGGGACCGGACGCCGAAGTGGCGCTGACGCCGCCGGCCCAACCCCTTCCGTAGCACTTGCCCCGTATCCTTGCCCTATAACCCTTGCCTTGGCGCGCCGGGGTGCCCCCGCTAATAACCCCGCGCCGCAGCACGCCTCCCGGAGCCCCCCGAAATGCCTGCCTACCAGTACGTCTATGTCATGAAGGACCTCACCAAGTCCTATCCGGGTGGCCGCGAGGTCTTCAAGGGAATCACCCTCTCCTTCCTGCCGAACGTGAAGATCGGCGTGCTCGGCCCCAACGGCGCCGGCAAGTCCACGCTGATGCGGATCATGGCGGGCCAGGACAAGGAGTTCGGTGGCGAGGCCTGGGCGGCGGAGGGTGCGCGCGTCGGCTACCTCTCCCAGGAACCGCACCTCGATCCCAACAAGACCGTGGGCGAGAACGTGCGCGACGCCTTCGGCACGCTGATGGCCGATCTCGATCGCTTCAACGAGATCTCCATGAAGTTCGCCGAGGAGATGTCCGAGGACGAGATGAACACCCTGCTGGCCGAGCAGGCCGAACTGCAGGAGCGGATCGACGCCGCGAATGGCTGGGAAGTGGACCGCACGGTGGACATCGCCCTCGATGCCCTGCGCTGCCCGCCCGCCGAGAGCAGCGTGACCCACCTCTCGGGCGGTGAGCGCCGCCGCGTGGCGCTCTGCAAGCTGCTGCTTGAGAAGCCCGACCTGCTGCTGCTGGACGAGCCGACGAACCACCTGGACGCCGAGAGCGTGTCCTGGCTGGAGAAGACGCTGCGCGATTACGAGGGCGCGGTCCTCATCGTCACGCATGACCGCTACTTCCTGGACAACGTCACCAACTGGATCCTCGAGGTCGATCGCGGCCGGGGCATCCCCTACGAGGGCAACTACTCCGCCTACCTCGCCGCCAAGCGCAAGCGCCTGCAGCAGGAAGAGAAGGAGGAGAGCACCCGCCAGCGCCAGCTGGCCGAGGAGCAGGAGTGGATCGGCCGCAGCCCCGCCGCCCGCCAGTCCAAGAGCAAGGCGCGCATCCAGGCCTATGAGGAGCTTCTGCAGAAGAGCCTCGACAAGGCGCCGGACCCCACCGAGATCCAGATCCCGCCCGCGCCGCGCCTGGGCAACACGGTCATCGTGGCGGACACCATCCGCAAGGGCTTCGGCAACCGCCTGCTGATCGACGACCTGTCCTTCAAGCTGCCGCCGGGCGGCATCGTCGGCGTCATCGGCCCCAACGGCGCCGGCAAGACCACGCTGTTCAAGATGATCACCGGCGTGGACAAGCCGGACAGCGGAACCATGACGATCGGCGACAGCGTTCAGCTCGGCTACGTGGACCAGAGCCGCGACACGCTGAACGACAAGAACACCGTCTGGAAGGAGATCTCCGACGGGCAGGAACTGATCACCATGGGCAAGCGCCAGGTGCCCAGCCGTGCCTACTGCGCCGCCTTCAACTTCAAGGGCGGCGACCAGCAGAAGCCCGTCGGCGTGCTCTCGGGCGGCGAGCGCAACCGCGTCCACCTCGCGAAGATGCTGAAGAACCCCCACAACGTGCTGCTGCTGGACGAGCCGACGAACGACCTGGACGTGGACACGCTTCGCGCCCTGGAGGAGGCGCTGCAGGACTTCGCGGGCTGCGCGGTGATCATCTCGCACGACCGCTGGTTCCTGGACCGCCTGGCCACGCACATCCTCGCCTTCGAGGGCGACAGCCACGTGGAATGGTTCGAGGGCAACTACCAGGCCTACGAGGCCGACAAGCGACGCCGCATGGGTGCGGCCGCCGACGAGCCGCACCGGATCAAGTACCGCCCGCTTACCCGGTGAGCGCCGCGGGACCCGGCCGGGGGCAGCCCGCGCTGCGCCTGGCCAGGAGCCGCGTCGTGAGGACGGAGCGGCTCACCCTTCTGCCCGTGGGGAAGGAGAACCTGCCGGACCTCGTTCGCCTGAAGGGCGACGAGGAGGCCTTCGGCCTCATGCTCCACGGCGTGCGCACGGCCGAGCGCACGGCGGAGGAGCTGGAGGACGACATCGACTTCTGGGAGGTCCGGGGCTACGGCACCTGGGCCGTCCACCGCAGCGAGGACGGCGAGTTCCTCGGCATCACCGGGCTGATGGAGCGCCCGGACGGGCGCGGCGTCGCCCTGCGCTACGCCCTGTGGCCGCATTTCCGGGGCAAGGGCTACGCGCGGGAGGCGGCGAAGGCGGCGCTGGAGTTCGGCCATGCCTCCGGGCTGCGCCGCATCATCGGCATCGTGCGGGAGACCAACCACTCATCCCGCGCGGTGATGGCCGATATCGGCATGGCCGAGGCCGGCGAGTTCCAGCACCAGGGGCACCGGATGATCGTGTTCGAGAGCCTTACCGCCGCCTGATCCAGAGGGTGATGAACATGACAGCGATCATGATCATCACCCCGGTGCGGTTCTCGGCAATCCACTGCAGCGCGCGCTCGATGGGCATGGGGCGCTGTAGCGTCGGGCCGATCCCCCGCGCAACCGTTGATCCCGCCCCGCCGCCGCCGCATCCTCGCCGCGACAGCGAAGGATCCGCGCCATGCCGACCATCCCCGAGATCGAATCTCTCCGCGAGGAGATGACGGCATGGCGCCGCGATTTTCACGCCCATCCCGAGATCGGCTACGAGGAGGTCCGCACCTCCGGCATCGTCGCGGAGAAGCTGGAATCCTGGGGCATCGAGGTCCATCGCGGCCTCGGCAAGACCGGGGTGGTGGGCGTGCTGCGCGGCAAGCGCCCGGGCAACCGCGCCATCGGCCTGCGCGCCGACATGGACGCCCTGCCCATGCCGGAGCTGAACGACTTCGCCCACCGCAGCACCAACCCAAACGCCATGCACGCCTGCGGGCATGACGGCCACACCACCATGCTGCTCGGCGCGGCGAAGCACCTGGCGGCCACGCGGGACTTCCCGGGCACCGTCCACTTCATCTTCCAGCCCGCCGAGGAAGGGCTGACCGGCGCCCTCTCCATGGTGAAGGACGGCCTGTTCACCCGCTTCCCCAGCGACACCGTCTACGGCCTGCACAACCACCCCAGCATGCCGCTGGGCATGGTCGCCGTCCGCCCCGGCACGGTGCTGGCGGCGGTGGACTACTTCGTCATCCGCCTGATCGGGCGCAGCAGCCACGGGGCAGAGCCCCAGAACGGGCTGGATCCGCTGCCCTGCGCCGTGCAGATCTACAACGCCCTCCAGACCCTCGTCTCACGCCGCACCTCCCCGCACGACACGGCGGTGGTCAGCGTCGGCCAGTTCCATGCCGGCACCTCGGACATCGTGCTGCCGGAGGTGGTGGAGATGCGCGGCACCATCCGTACCCTGCTGCCGGAGACGCATGACCGCCTGGCCGCGCTGTTCCGGGAGATGGTGGAGAACACCGCCAAGGCCCACGGCGTGCGGCTGGAGCTGGAGCACAACTACTCCTACCCGCCCACCATCAACACGCCCGCCCAGGCGGCACTGGCGGCGGAGGCCGTGGCCGACGTGGTGGGGGCGGAGAGCATCAAGGCGGACCTGCCCTCGCTCACGGCCGGGGAGGACTTCGCCTACATGCTGCACGAGGCGCCGGGCGCCTTCATCCTGCTTGGCCAGGCCGGGGCGGACGAGCACACCAGCACCCCGGTGCACAACGGCCGCTACGACTTCAACGACGACCTGCTGCCGATCGGCGCCAGCACCCTGGTGCGTCTGGTCCAGAGGGAGCTGGCGGCGGGCTAGCCCGCCCGCCGGCCCCCGCTTGGCTCAGCGCCCCTCGCGCGAGGAGAGCTGGGACACCTGCTGGCGCATGGCGTCCAGCAGGGCCGAGACCCGGCCGCCGTTGCGGCCGATGACGGAGGCGTACTCGCTGCGGGTGGTCAGCCGCAGCGAGGTGCCCTCGGCGATCAGGTCCACGATCCGGGGCTGGCCGCCCACCTCGCTCACGCGCCAGTCCAGCGAGACCGGCGCGGCATTCGGCCGCTCCACCACCGTGTTCACCAGCGCGTCATCCTCCGTGCGCTGCTGGCTGCGGCCCAGGGAGAAGCGCACCCCCTGGTATTCGCCGAACCGGGCGGAGAGGTTGCGGATCAGCACCTCCTCGAACAGCCGCATGTACTGGGTCTGCTCGTCCGGGGTGGCCTGGCGCAGGTAGCGGCCGAGGATGAAGCGGCCCACGCCGTCCACGTCCACCGCGCGGCGGAGGATGGCCGCGACCTGCTCCCGCCGCTGGGCGACGGCGCCGCGGCCGTTGATGGCGGCCACCAGCTCCTGCCCAGTGGCCTGGATGAAGGCCGCCGCGCGGGCCGTGTCCACCGGCTGGGCGAAAGCGGGGAAGGCCCGCGCCACCACAAGCGCGGTGCCGGCGGCGAGGAGGGTGCGTCGTGCGATCATCTCGTCCGAGGTCTCGTTCTGCTGTGCGGCACGGGCCCGCCCCATGGGGTGGCCCGTGTGCAGGTGGTTCAGTGGCGTCGCCGCCTCAACGCCCCCTGAACGCCAGGGGGCGGCTTCCGTTCCCTCGCGCGTGGCGCCTCAGGGCTGGGGAGAGCGCGCCGTGGTGTCCGGGAGGCCCGTTCCGAGCCCCTGCGGCGCCGCGGGGGTGGCGGCCGGGGTGTTGGCGATCTCCCGCGCGCGCTGCTGGCGATAGGCGCTGCGGAGCGTGGCATAGGGGTCCAGGCTGGTGCGCTGCACGTCGTCCAGCACGTCCAGCAGGCCTTCGCGCGTGCTCACCACCGTTGCCCCGGCGCGGCTGTAATTGGCGATGTCCATCGCGTCCGGGTGGCCGAAGGTGAGCCAGGTGAAGGGATCGGCCGCGATCCCGACGCCGAAGCCAACCAGGTCGCGCGGGTTGCTCGGGCCGAGGATGGGGATGAAGAGGTAGGGCCCTTCCTCCACCCCGGCCACCGCGAAGGTCTGGCCGAAATCCTCGGTGTGCGGCGGCAGGCCGAGCTCCTTCGCCACGTCGATGAAGCCGGCGACGCCGAGGGTGGAGTTCAGCAGGAAGCGCCCGAGCGTCTCCCCGAAGCGCTGCGTCTCTCCCTGAAGGGCGTCGTTCATCGCCACCACGGGGCTGCGGACGTTGCTCAGGAAGTTGGAGATGCCGGTGCGGACGGGCTGCGGCAGCACGGCGCGGTAGCCCACAGCCACCGGGCGCAGCACGGCCGTATCGATCGCCTGATGCACGTCGTACATGGCCCGGTTCCAGGGCTCGATCGGGTCGTTGGTGGCGCGGAACTCCTCCATCGCCTCGCGGTCGTCGGCCGGCGGGGGCGTGGCGCAGCCGGACAGGGCGGCGCCGGTCAGGACCAGGGCGAGAGCGGCCGGTGCGAGGCGGGGCAGGGAGGAGAGACGCATGATTCCAGGGCTCGGTTCAGCTTCGACTTAGCACCTGCGGAAGGGGGAGTGAACTGTTCGGTTCAGTTCCGCCCGGCATCGCACCGTGCAACCTCGCGTGATCGGCTTGGCTCAGGGGAAGCGCCCGGCCCGTTCCGCCCCGCCGGGAAAATGCGGTACAAGCCCGGCATGAACGAGATGTCGCCCCCCGCCAAGACGCTGCAGGACTGGCTCACCGGCCCGCGCGTGGACGCGCTGCCCTCGCTCACGGCCATGCCGGCGCCGCTGCTGTCCTTCGAGTTCTTCCCGCCGCGGACCGAGGCGCTGGAGGCGCAGCTCTGGTCCTGCGTGAAGCGGCTGGAGCCGTTGCGGCCGCGCTTCGTCTCCGTGACCTACGGGGCGGGCGGCACCACCCAGGCGCGCACCCACGCCACCGTCACCCGCATCCTGCGCGAGACGAACCTGACCCCCGCCGCCCACCTGACCTGCGTCGGCGCGACGAGGGAGGAGGTGGACGAGGTGGCCCGCGGCTACTGGGAGGCCGGGGTGCGCCACATCGTGGCACTGCGTGGCGACGCGCCGGCCGGGCAGGGGGGCTACGAGCCCCACCCCGGCGGCTATGCCTACGCCGCCGATCTCGTGGCCGGGCTGAAGCGCATCGCCGATTTCGAGGTCTCGGTCGCCGCCTACCCGGAGATCCACCCCACGGCCACCTCGCCCGAGGACGACCTGGACAACCTCAAGCGCAAGGTGGATGCCGGCGCCACCCGCGCCATCACCCAGTACTTCTTCGACGCCCCGACATTCCTGCGCTTCATTGACCGCGCCCACGCCGCCGGCATCACCGTGCCGATCGTGCCGGGCATCCTGCCGGTGACGAACTTCGCCCAGGTGGCCAAGTTCTCCGCCATGTGCGGCGCCAAGGTGCCGGACTGGATGGGCAAGCTCTTCGAAGGGCTGGACGAGGACGCCGAGACCCGCCGCATGGTGGCGGCGGTGGTGGCGGCCGAGCAGGTGCGGCTGCTCCAGGCCAATGGCGTGGACGAGTTCCACTTCTACACGCTGAACCGCCCGGACCTGACCTACGCCATCGCGCATATCCTGGGCGCCCGCCCGCAGGGCTGAGCCAAGCTCTACGAAACGGCCTGGGACAGCTCGCGGGCCGCTCCGGCCTGCCAATCGGCGATCATCGCCATGGCCTCGTCGGGCAAGGGGCCCCGGCTCACGGCGGCAACGGCGTGGTCCAACTCCTCGATGCTGGACGTTCCGACGAGCGCCGTGCTGATCGCCGCGGGCATGATGGCGTAGCGCAGGGCGAGCTCGACCAGATCTGCGGCGAATCCCGCCTCCACCAGGGGCAGGAGGCCGCGCGCCGCCGCCGCATCGGCCGCGTAGCTGGCCCCCGAGGCGATCGGCTCCACCTTCGCCGCCCCCACCGCGCTGCGCGTCTCCGACCCGCTGAGCGCGCCACCGGCGAGGATGCGGATGGCCAGGACGCCGACATCCGCCGCCGCGGCGTGGCCGATCACCCCGCCGAGATCGGGTGAGGGCAGGCCCGGCGGCAGCGGCGACAATCCGCTGGGGTTCAGCAGATTGTAGGGCATCTGCGCGGTGGCGAAGCCGCCCTCGTCCAGCACCTTCCGCAACGAGGGGGCATCGCCGAGGCCGGTCAGCCCGTACCAGCGGGTCTTTCCCTGCTCGTGCAGCCGCCGGAGCGCGGGAACCGCCTCCTCCAGGATCTGCTCCGGGGTGAAGGCCGGCGCCTCGCCGGCGCGGGTGACGGGGTTGTGCAGCTGGAACAGGTCCACGCTGTCGCGACCCAGGCGCGCCAGGCTCGCCTCCAGCGACGCGGCGATGGTGCCCGCGATGTCCCCGCGCTGCTGCGGGTAGATGCGCACCTTCGTGCCGACCGTGACCTCGGCGCCCAGCGCCCGCAGCGCGCGCCCGAGATTGCGCTCCGACGCGCCCTCGCCATAGGCGTAGGCGGTGTCGAAATAGGTGATCCCGTGATCGATCGCGAGGCCGATGGCGCGGTCCTGCTCCGCCTGCGTCCCGCCGACCATCAGCCCGCCGATGGCGCCGCATCCATAGCCGAGCACCGAGACGGAGAGGCCGGTTCGCCCCAACCGACGCTGCTGCATCACGTCCCTCCACCGGTTTTGTTGCGGATGTTGCGTGATGCCGCATCGCCCGGCAAGGCGACGCTTGCCGGCCATCCCTGCCGGGTGTCATCGTTTCGCCCGCGGTCGTAGATGCCGCGCCGGAGGAACGCCCGATGTGGACACGACGCCCCTTGCTGGGCGGCGCGGTGATGCTTGCCGCCGCGGCCGCGCTCCCTCGTTCCGCCGCCGCGGCCTTCCCCGAACGGCCCATACGGCTCGTTGTCCCCTTCACCGCGGGTGGCATCACGGACATCCTCGCCCGGATCGTCGCGGCGCGCATGGCCGAACGGCTGGGCACCGCGGTCGTGGTGGACAACAGGGCCGGGGCGGGCGGCAGCGTCGGTGCGGAACTCGTCGCCCGGGCCACGCCGGACGGCCACGCGCTGCTCTTCGGTTCGGGCGGGCCACTCACCGCGAACCCGGCGCTGCAGGCGCAGCTCCCATACGACGTGGAGCGCGATTTCACGCCGATCGGCCTTGTCGGCATCACGCCGATGGTCTGCCAGGTCGGGCCACGCCTGGGCGTGACGACGCTCACCGATTTCCTCGCCCTCCTTCGCGCACGTCCCGGCCAGATCACCGTCGCGACGCCGGGCAACGGCAGCGCCGCGCATCTCGCGCTGGAGCTGATGATGGCGGGCGCCGATGCGCGCGCTTCCCACGTGCCGTATCGCGGGGGCAGCGCCATGATGCCGGACCTCATCAGCGGCACGGTGGATGCCTGCCTGATCGAGATCCCCTCCGCCCTTCCGCTGCACCGGGACGGGAAGGCCAGGATCGTCGCCGTTGCCACTACGGAGCGCTCGCCGCATCTGCCCGAGGTGCAGACGTTCATCGAGGCCGGCCTGCCCGGCTACACCTCCGGCAGCTTCGGCGGCGTTCTGGCGCCGGCCGGGACACCGCCCGAGGTTCTTGCCGCCCTCCAGGCCGCGCTGCTCGCCTCGCTGGCCGAGCCGTCGGTGCAGGCACGGATCGAGGAGGTGGGAGCGATCCTCGGCACGGAGGCGCAGCGCCGGCCGGAGGGCTTCGCGGCGTTCCTGCGGAGCGAACTCGCCAATGCGCGCCGCGCCGTGGCGCTGGCGGGGCTGAAGCCGGGCTGAGGCCCGGGCCGCGTCAGCCCTCCACCCGCAGCCGCCGGTAGACCGGCCGCAGCAGGAAGGGGCTGAGGAAGAGCGGGAACTGGCACAGCGCGAAGAAGAGCAGGATCCGCGGGTCCGTCGCCGCCGGTAGAACTGCGAAGTACAGCGCCATGTTGCGGTTGCCCGAGAGCAGCCCCGCCGAGAGTGCCACGCGCGCCCCTGCCGGCCGGAAGGCCAGCGCCGTGGCCGCGTTCAGCCCGAAGGACCCGGCGAAGGCCAGGGCCAGCCCGCCCAGCACGAACTCCGGTGTCGCCAACAGCCGCGCCAGCACCCCGTCCATGATCCCGAAGCCGTAGAGCACCACCAGCAGCACCACCGTGCCGTCCACCGCCCGCCCCCAGCGCGCCAGCACCTCCGGCGCCACAATCCGGCGGATGATCACGGAGAGGACCAGCGGCAGCCCCACCACGAGCATCAGCCGCCCCATCAGCGCCGAGACGGAGATGGCAAGGTCGATCCCCAGCAGACCCAGCGCGAGGGGAGGGGCCGTGAAGGGGACCAGCAGGGTGGAGAGGACCGCCGCGACGAGGGATATCTCCCCGTCCAGCCCCACCAGCCGGGCGAAGGCGGGGGAGGAGGTGGCGGCGCAGCCCGTGGCCATGATGACCAGCGCCGCCCCCAGGGGGCCGTCCAGCCCCGTCAGCCATGCGACCGCGAAAGCCAGTACCGGGCAGGCCAGCAGCAGCCAGGCTAGCAGGGCAGCGACGAGCAGGGGCCGGCGCAGATAGGCCAGCACCTGCCCGGGATCGACCCGCAGCAGCACCAGCGTCATCAGGGAGGCAACCACCGGCGTCACCAGCCCCCGCAGGGCGCTGGTCGCCGCCTCCGGGGTGAAAAGGGCGACGAAGATGCCCACCGCCAGCAGGGAGCCCCCGTTCCGGGCGGACCATTCGAGGGCGAGGCGTAGCGGCAAGCTGGAACCCCCTTCGGCTCCCTCCGCCGGGCCCATCTCCGGTGGCGCGGGTTCGCGTCCCGTTCTATAGCCGCCCCCGTGTTCCCGCCAGCCCAGCCCCCCGCTCCGTTCCCCGATTCCGGGACCGACTACCTCGCCAAGCTCAATCCGGAGCAGCGCGAGGCGGTGGAGACCGTGGACGGCCCCCTGCTGGTCCTGGCCGGTGCCGGCACGGGCAAGACGCGGGTGCTGACCACCCGCTTCGCCCATATCCTGATGACCCGCCGCGCCTTCCCGAATCAGGTCCTGGCCGTCACCTTCACCAACAAGGCGGCGAAGGAGATGCGGGAGCGCGTCTCCCACATACTGGGCCGCCCTGCGGAAGGGCTGTGGCTCGGCACCTTCCACGCCCTCTGCGCGCGCATGCTGCGGCGGCACGCGGAGTATGTCGGGCTGACGAGTTCCTTCACCATCCTCGACACGGACGACCAGATGCGCCTGCTGAAGCAGGTGATGGATGCCGCCGTGGTGGATATCAAGCGCTGGCCCGCCCAGGGCATGATGGCGGTGATCCAGCGCTGGAAGGACCGCGGCCTGACCCCTGCCCGCGTCTCCCCCGCCGAGGACAGCGACTACGCCAACAACAAGGCCCGCCAGATCTACGAGGCCTACCAGTCCCGCCTGAAGGACCTGAACGCCGCCGATTTCGGCGACCTGATGCTGCACATGACGGAGATCCTGCGGACCCAGCAGGACGTGCTGACCCAGTATCACCGCATGTTCCGCTACATCCTGGTGGACGAGTACCAGGACACGAACACCGTGCAGTACCTGTGGCTGCGGCTCCTGGCGCAGGGCTACCACAACATCTGCTGCGTGGGCGACGACGACCAGTCCATCTACTCCTGGCGCGGCGCGGAGGTGGAGAACATCCTGCGCTTCGAGAAGGACTTCCCCGGCGCGCGGATCGTCCGGCTGGAATCCAATTACCGCTCCACCCGCCCCATCCTCGCCACCGCCGCGCACCTGATCGCGAAGAATGAGGGCCGGTTGGGCAAGACCCTCCGCTCCGGCCGCAATGATGCCGATGGCGAGAAGGTGCGCGTGGTCTCCCTGTGGGACTCCGAGGAGGAGGCCCGCATGGTGGGGGAGCGGATCGAGCAGGCGCAGCGCAAGGGCGTTTCGCTCTCCGAGACCGCAATCCTCGTCCGCGCCGGCTTCCAGACGCGCTCCTTCGAGGAGCGGCTGATCACCCTCGGCATTCCCTATCGCGTCGTCGGCGGCCAGAAGTTCTACGAGCGCGCGGAGATCCGCGACGCCATGGCGTACATGCGCGTGCTGCACCAGCCCAGTGACGACCTGGCCTTCGAGCGGATCGTGAACACCCCCAAGCGCGGCATCGGAGATGGCGCGCTGCAGCAGATGCACATGGGTGCGCGGGAGCAGTCCATCCCGCTGGCCATCGCCGCGGAACGCCTTTCCCGCACCGAGGCGCTGCGCGCCAAGCCCCGCGCCGCCATGCGCGAGCTGTTCGAGGGCTTCGCCCGCTGGCGCGCCCTGATGCAGAAGGAAGGGCATGTGGTGGCCGTGGCCACCATGCTCGACGAATCCGGCTACACGGAGATGTGGAAGCAGGACAAGTCGGCCGAGGCGCCTGGCCGGCTGGAGAACCTGAAGGAGCTTGTGCGCGCTATCGGCGAATTCGCGACGCTGGAAGGCTTCCTGGAGCACGTCGCGCTGGTGATGGAGAACGACGAGAACGCGGAAGGCGAGCGCGTCTCCCTTATGACGCTGCACGCCGCCAAGGGGCTGGAATTCGACCTCGTCTTCCTGCCGGGCTGGGAGGAGGGGCTGTTCCCCCATCAGCGCGCGCTGGACGAGGGCGGGACCAAGTCGCTCGAGGAGGAGCGGCGCCTCGCCTATGTCGGCATCACCCGCGCGCGGAAGATGGCGGTGATCAGCCACGCCGCGAACCGCCGGGTCTATGGCAACTGGTCCGCCGCCATTCCCTCCCGCTTCCTCGACGAGCTTCCGCCCGACCAGATCGAGCGCGAGGGCAGCGGCGGTGCCCAGCGGGCGCGCATGGTGGAGGCGCCGAGCGTCTTCTCCGGCGGCGGCATCTCCTCCTACCGCCCCCGCGTCATCGAGGCCGGCGCCTGGGAGGTGAAGGAACGCCCCGCGCGCGCAGATGCCATGCGGGTCGGCCAACGCGTCTTCCACCAGAAGTTCGGCTATGGGCGGGTGACGGCGGTGGAGGACAACCGCCTGGAAGTCGATTTCGAGAAGGCGGGCACGAAGCGCGTCCTCGACAGCTTCGTGGAGAAGGCCTGATGTCGCGGCACCACCCCCAGAACCTGGAGACGGTCTGGATCGAGGACCTGCCGGAGGAGGCCGTGCCCGCCGTGGAGGCCGCCTTCGAGCGCGCCTGCCGCAGCGTTGCCCTCTTCCTCAACGAGGAGACGGACACCTGGCGCGTCGAGGGCGTGCGCGAGGAAGGCACGAAGGACGACGACCTCACCGCCGCCCTCGCCCTGGCCTCTCTCACCACCGGCCTGGACCTCACCCCTCAGCGCGCACCGGTGGAGTCCGAAGGCTGGCTCGCCCGCACCGCCCAGTCCTTTCCGGAGCAGGCCATCGGCGGCCGCGTGGTCATCCGCCCCACCCACTTGCCGGACCGCAAGCTCTGGGGCCGCACGGTGCTGAAGCTGGACGCCGGCATCGCCTTCGGCAGCGGGGAGCACGCCTCCACCCAGGGCTGCCTCATCGCCTTCGAGGGCGTGGCGCGCCGCATGGCCAAGCTGCCGAAGGACCGGCTGCGGATGCTGGATCTCGGCGCCGGCTCGGGCATCCTCGCCATGGCCGCCGCCTCCGCCCTGCACCGCCGCGTGCTGGCAACCGACATCGAGCCGTGGTCCGTGCGCGTTGCGAACCAGAACGCCGGGATGAACGGCCTGCGCACGCTGGTCCGGTCCATCCTCGCCGATGGCTGGAAGAACCCCGCCGTCTCGAAGGGCGAGTACGACCTCGTCTTCGCCAATATCCTGGCGCGCCCGCTCTGCGCCATGGCGGGCGACCTGGCGCGTCACCTGCGCCCGGGCGGCACCGCGATCCTGGCCGGGCTTCTCGGGAAGCAGGCGAACTGGGTCCTGGCCGCGCACCGGCGCGGCGGACTGGTGCTGGAGCGGCGCCTGAACATCGGCCCCTGGACGACGCTGGTGCTGCGAAAGCGGGGCTAGGTCAGGAAGGCGCGATCTCAATCGTCGTGCCCGGCCCGCAACGGCCCAGCAAGTCCACCAGTGCCGGCAGTTCGATGGAAACGCAGCCCAGCGTCGGCCCCCAGTCCGGCGCGGCGACGTGCAGGAAGATGGCGCTGCCCCGCCCCGGCACGGGCGGCGCGTCGTTGTACCCGATTACCGCGATCACGTCGTAGAGGCCGTCCTCCCGCCACAGCTCCTCGTGGCTGCCGTCGAAGGGCAGGGTGACCGGGCGATTATACTCCGGCCTCCCCGGATCGTCGCACCATCCATCAGTGGGTCGTAGCGCGCGGCAGGGTAGGGCGGTCCGCACGGGCGCCACGCGGTCGGGCCGGTAGAAGACTTCCCGCAGCGGGAAGGTCCCGGCGGGCGAGGCCTTGTCGCCCTCGCTCTTCTCCACCCGAGCACCGGTGGCGCCGATCGCGCAGCGCAGCCCCGCATTGCCGGCAAGAAGGCGGGTGCGGTCCGGCACCACGAGCCGCTCCAGTGGCGTGCTCGCCCATGTCCGGCAGGCACCGGACGCCATCGCCAGACCGGAGATCGCCGACCGCAGCAACGGGCGCCGGCCGGACCGAAAGGATGCCGCTCCGCCCGACGTACCGGTGTCCATCGCATGCCCCTCGCTGCGCCACGAACCGCCGCACGGCCCCTGAAGGAAGCCTACACCGGCCCTTGCGGCCGGGCGATCGCGTCGTGGCCCCGAAACAGCACCGGCCCGCCGTGGCGCCTCGAGGGGGGAGGCGGCGCCAGGCGGGCCGGGCATCGGAACGGCGAGAGGGTTCGGGGGGAACCGCCGTCCCGGTACTCGATGGAAGCGGCCGTCAGGCGGCGGCGTGCTTCCGGAAGCGGTCGTTCGCGGCGGCCGGAACCGGCGCGGCAACAGGGGCCTCGGCCTCGCGGACAGGCGCCTGCCCGGCCAGAACGAAGGGGATGTCGCCGCGGGTCAGGCCGATATCGGCCAGCTCGCGGTCCGTCAGGGCGTGCAGCTCGGCCTCGGCCCGGCGGCGCTGCATCCAGCCCGCGAAGCCGGCCAGGATGCGCTGCAGCCCGGACGCGATAACCGCGTTGCGAGCCTCGTTCGCCTGGCGGAGCAGCTCGACGTCGCTCAGCTGACGGAGGTTGGCAGGATAGGGCATCATCGGCGCGGGGTGCTGCACCTGGGAGATGCGGGGGTTCATGGTTCTCGTCCGTTGATCGATCGGCTGATCAGAGGACCGCCCTTGCGGTCCATCACGTGATTGCCTTCGGTGACGGCAATATGGGCCCAGAAACCGGGCAGATGGCGCGTTGTTCATGTGGCTGAGCCATGCGTGCAGCGCATGGAAATCTGGGGAAACATGTCGTGGTTAACCATCTCGTGACTTATCCGCCGCAAAATCGCCTCGAGGATCTGCGCGCCGGGCTCGTACGCGCGGGCGTCGATGGCTTCGTCATCCCCCGCGCGGACGAGTTCCTGGGCGAGTACGTCCCGCCCTCCGGCGAGCGGCTGGCCTGGCTCACGGGCTTCACCGGCTCCGCGGGGATGGCGATCGTGCTGCCGGACCGCGCGGCGGTGTTCACCGATGGCCGCTACACCACCCAGGTGGCGCAACAGACCGACCCCCGCCTCTGGGAGCGCCGCCACATCATCGAGGAGCCGCCCGTCACTTGGCTGAAGGCGCACGCCGCCGGCCGGCGCATCGGCTACGATCCCTGGCTGCACCCTCAGGCCGCGCTGGACCGGCTGGCCGCCTCCGGCGCGGTCCTCGTCCCGCTTCCGGTCAACCCGCTGGACGCGATCTGGGCGGACCGCCCCGCCGCGCCCACCGCCCCGGCCGAGCCCTGGCCCGAGGAGTTCGCCGGGCGCTCCGCTGCCGAGAAGCGAGAGGCCATCGCCGCCGTGCTGCGCGAGGCCGGGCAGGACGCCGCGACCCTCGCCGACGCCCACTCCGTCGCCTGGCTGCTGAACATGCGGGGCGGCGACCTGGACCACACGCCGCTCGCCCTGGCCTTCGCCATCCTGCGCGCGGATGGCAGCGTCACGCTCTTCATGGATCCCTCCAAGGCCGGCCCCACGCTGCGGGAAGCCCTGGGCAATGCCGTCTCGATCGAGCCGCGCGAGGCCCTGCCCGCCGCGCTGGAGGCTCTGAAAGGCCGCACCGTCCGCCTGGATCCGGAGGCGACGCCCGCCTGGTTCGGCCAGGCGCTCGGGGCAGCCGGCGCGACGGTCTCACCCGGCCCAGATCCCATCCGCCTGCCCCGCGCCTGCAAGACGGAGGCGGAGCGCACCGGCGCCCGCGCGGCCCATCGCCGGGACGCACGGCCGATGATCCGCTTCCTCGCCTGGTTCGCGCGGGAGGCGCGGCACGGCGAGCTGACGGAAATGGCCGCCGCCAGCCAGCTCCTCGCCTTCCGCCGCATGGAGGACCGCTTCCGCGCGGAATCCTTCCCCGCCATCGCCGGGGCGGGGGAGCACGGCGCCATCATCCACTACCGCGCCACCGAGGCCAGCAACCGCGCCATTCACCCGAACGAGCCCTTCCTGCTCGACAGCGGTGCCCAGTACCTGGACGGCACCACGGACATCACCCGCACTCTCTGGACCGGCCCGGGCGCGCCGCCTGCCGAGCTCCGCACCCGCTACACCCTGGTGCTGCGCGGCATGATCGCCCTGTCCGCCACCCGCTTCCCGGAGGGCGTGGCCGGCCCGCACCTGGACGCCATCGCCCGCCGCCCCCTCTGGGAGGCGGGGCTGGACTACGATCACGGCACCGGCCACGGCGTTGGCGCCTTCCTCTCCGTGCATGAAGGGCCCGCCGCCTTCTCCCGCAGCGCCGCCAACATTCCCTTGCAGGAGGGGATGATCCTCTCCGACGAGCCGGGCTTCTACCTGCCCGGCGCCTACGGCATCCGGCTGGAGAACCTGCTGCTGGTGCGCCCTGTCGCCGCCGCACCGGGCCCGCGGCGCTGGCTGCACTTCGAGACCCTCACGCTGGTCCCCTTCGACCGGGAGCTGATCGACGCCGGCGCGCTGGACCGGACGGAGCGAGCCTGGCTGGACGCCTACCACGCCCGCATCCTCGTGGAGGTCGGCCCCACGCTGGACGGGCCGACGATGGAGTGGCTGCGGGCGGCCTGCGCGCCGCTGTGAAGGCCCTTCCCCGGAAGGGATGATACTGCGAGCCTCCCGGAAAAGAACCGGGAGGCAAACGATGTTCAGGACGGCCCTGTGCGGCCTGCTCGCCGCATTCCTATCGGGTGGTGCCCGGGCGCAGGAGGCGCCCGCTTTTCCCACGCGCCCCGTGACCATGATTGTTGGCTTCGCGCCGGGCGGCCCGGCCGACGTCATCGCCCGCCTGATCGCGCCCGCGCTGGGCACGGATCTCGGCCAGCCCGTGGTGGTCGAGAATGCCGGTGGCGCCGGCGGCTCCATGGGGCAGGGCCGGGTGGCCGCCGCGAGGGCGGATGGCCACACCATCCTCTTCGGCAGCCTGGCGCAGGCGACGATTCCGACCCTTCTGCCCAACCTCGCCTTCGATCCCCTGGCGCTGGAGGCGATCGGGATGGTGAACGAGGTTCCGATGGCCGTCATCGCGCGCCGCGACCTGTCGGCGGGGAACCTCGCGGAACTCGCCGCCATGATCCGGCGGGACGGGATGCGCCTGAACCTCGGCAATGCCGGCGTGGGCTCAACCAGCCACCTGTGCAGCCTGCTGCTGCTCTCCGCCGTGGGCACGCCCGTGACGCTGGTGCCCTATCGCGGCAACGCGCTCGTCATGAACGACCTCATGGCGGGGAACCTCGACATGGGCTGCGACCAGACGACGAACAACGCGGAGCACATCCGCGCCGGCACGGTCCGCGCCTACGCCATCACCACCCCCGCCCGCGCCGCCGCGCTGCCGGGCGTGCCGACGACCGAGGAGGCCGGGCTGCCGGCGATGAGGATGTCCGGCTGGAACATGCTCTTCGCCCCAGCCGGCACGCCGCGCCCGGTGGTGGACCGGCTGAACCGCGCGCTGTTGGCCGCGCTGCGCGACGCCAACGTGCAGCAGCGCATGGTCGAGCTCGGCAGCCTTCCCGCGCGCGACGAGCGCACCGCGCCGGCCGCCGCGCAGGCCTTCTGGCGCGCGGAGATCGCGCGCTGGAAGCCGCTGCTCGCCGCCTCGGCGGGAGGCGCGAACTAGCGCCTCAGGTCTCCGCGCCGCCGTTCACCGCCAGCATCTGCCCGTTCACATAGGCGCCGCCCTCGCCGACGAGCATCCGCACCACGGCCGCCACCTCGGCCGGCGTGCCCATGCGGCCCAGCGGCACCTTTGCGACATAGCCGTGGCGATGCGTCTGCACGCCCGGCTCGTCGTCATCCGCCGCGATCGGGCCGGGCGAGATCGCGTTCACCGTGACCCCCTTCGGCCCGAACTCCTTCGCCAGCGCCTTCGTCAGCCCCCACAGCCCGTGCTTGGCGACGGAGACGGGCGCGCGCCCCGCGTAGCCGTGGATGGCGTTCATGCCCGTGAAGCTCACGATGCGACCCCAGCCGTGCTCCACCATTCCCGGCAGCACGGCCTGGGCGAGCCACACCGCCGCCTCCAGGTCCACCGCCATCACGCGGTTCCAGTCCTCCGGCCCGATCTCCAGGAAGGGCTTGGAGGGGCGCAGCGCGGCGTTGTTCACCAGCACGTCCACCGAGCCGAAGGCGGCCAGCGCCTCGGCGGCGATGCGTGCGCACTCCTCGCGCCGGCCCACGTCGCCCATGGCCACCAGCGCCCGCACGCCGAAGCCGCGCACCTCCCCCGCCACCGCTTCCGCCGCCGCGCGGTCGGAGGAGCCGTTGACGACGATGTCGAGGCCGTCCGCCGCCAGCCCGAGGGCGATGGCGCGGCCGATGTTGCGCCCCGCGCCGGTGATCAGCGCGGTCCTGCGGGCGATGGTGTTCATTCCCCGGCGTTCCCCATTCTTGTTCGCGAGTCCCGAGCCTACCATCCGCCGCCCGCCTTGGCACGGCGGCGGCCTACGGCAGGCAGGGGAGGGGCGCGCAACCCGCGCTTCGCCCGCACCGGCCGCGGCCCTATGCACCGGGGATGCTCGCGACACTCGGCCTGGACCGCGCCGCCCTCCTCCACGGCCTCCGCCTCGCCCTTGCGGCGGCCATTGCCTTCGCCATCGCCTCCTTCCTGCACGTCGGCAACGCCTACTGGGCCGCCATGCCGGTCTAGGTCGTCTCGCAATCCGCCCGTGGCCTGATGCTGGAGCGCGCGGCCTTCCGCGTGCTGGGCACGCTGGCCGGCGCCGCGGCCGGCTTCCTGCTGCTGCGGCTGACGGGGGATCCCGCCATCATGCTCCCGCTCCTCGGGATCTGGGTGGGCGCCTGCGCCGCGCTGGTGCAACTGCTGCGCGGGGTGCACGGCTACGGCGCGCTGATGGCGGGAATGACGGCCGCGGTCGTCGTCCTGCCCTCGCTGCTGCGGCCGGAGCACGCCGCGCACCTCGCCGTGGCGCGGGTGGAGTGCACCCTCATCGGCGTCCTCGCCGTCACCCTCGTCACCGGCTTCTGGACACCGGAGGCTCCGCGCCGCGCCTTCTACGCCCGGCTCGGCGCCCTGGCGCGGGACACGCTCTCCGTCGCCGCTGCCCGGCTGCGCGGCCTCTCCTCCCCCGAGGTCGCGGCGCGGGAGCGGCCGCTGATCCGCGCCCTGGCCGGCGCCCAGGCGGAGGCCGGGCTCGTCTCCGCCGGCTCCATCGAGGGCTACCGCCGCCTGCACCACGTCGATGCCCTCGCCGTCGCCGCCCTCGGCACGCTGGCCGCCGCCGGGTCCCTCGGCGCCGAGAGGCCGGGCGACCCGGAGAACGCCGCCATGGCGGAGGCGCTGGAGCGCCTCGTGAATGCCCCCGGCACGGAGGCCTCGCCCGGCCTGCATCCCCGCCTCGCCGAGCCGCTCGGACGCCTCCTGCGCGCGGAGGCCGCCTTCGCCGGCGAGCCCGCCACCGCCGATGCCCGCTCCTTCGGGCCGAAGGCCGCGCTCCTCGCCCCGCACGCGGACCCGGTGCTGGCAGCCGAGACCGGCCTCGTCGCGGGCGGCGCCACGGCGATCGCCGGCGCCCTCGCCATCTTCTCCGGCTGGCCGCCCGCTGAACTGACAGCGCTCGGCGTCTGCATCTTCTCCATGGTGATCGGCACGCTGCCCTCCGCCCGCGCTGCGGCGCCGACCATGCTCATGGGGGTCACGGCGGGCGTGGCGGTGGCGCTGCTCTACCGCTTCCTGGTCCAGCCGCACGTCGCCACCGTGCCGGCGCTGATCCTCTCCGTCCTGCCCTTCCTGCTCATCGGCGGCCTCGCCCGTGCCAGTGGGCGCACCGCCGCCCCGGCGCTGGACGCCAACATGTGCTTTCTCCTCGCCAGCCAGGCCGTGCTGCCGGCCGTGACGAACCCGGCCGTGATCCTCGCCGATTCCGCCGCCCTGCTGCTCTCGATCCTCCTCGTCGCCGCGGCGGGCCTGCTGCTGCCGCCCCGTGCGCCCCGCCGCGCCCGCCGGGCCGCCAGCGCCGTGGGCGAGACCCTGGCCGCCATGGCCGCCCGCCCCGCCGCGCCGCACCAGGCCCGCAACCGCGCGAGCCGCGCCATGCTGCGCCTTGGCCTGCAGATCGAGCGCGCGCTGGGGCCCGATCCCATCCTTGGCGCCAGCCCCGTGGCCGCCTATGGGCTGGGCGAGGCCATCCTGCGCCTGCACGCCGCCGAGGCCTCGGGAGATGAGGCGGCCCGCAGCGCCCTGGCCGCGCTGTCCGGGATGCGTGCGGACCCGGAGGGTACCGCCGAGCGTCTGGAGGCGCTCATCCCCGGCGCCGGCCCCACCGAGCCCGCCCTGCGCGACGCCGCCGCCGCGCTCCGCGCCTCCCGCCTGCTCGTGGCGGCCTGAGGCGCGTTCCCAGTCCGCCGAATCCGCCCTAGCATCCCGTCCGAAGGCGCCGCAAAAGGTGCCCACGGGAGAAACGGATCATGCAGAGGCGGACCATCCTCCGCGCCGCGGCCCTGCCGGCCGTCCTCGCCGCGCCCGCCCTCTATGCCCAACAGGGGGGCCAGCGCAGCTTCGCCACCCGCCCGATCCGCATCATCGTCGGCGTCGCGCCGGGGATCGGCACCATCGATCTCACCGGCCGCGCCGTGGCGGACCCGATGGCGGAGGCGCTGGGCCAGCCCGTGGTGGTGGAGAACCGCCCCGGCGCCGGCGGCATCATCGCGGCGGAAGCGGCGGCGCGCTCCGCTCCGGACGGCCACACCCTCTTCCTCGGCGGCGCGGACACGGTGGTGCACGCCTTCCTGCTGGCAGACCGCCCGCCGCTGGACCCCTTCAAGGATTTCACTCCCGTCTCCCGCGCCACGAAGGACCACTGGCTGGTGGTCGCCACACCTTCCCTCGGCGTGAGCACGCTGGACGAGCTGGCGGCGGCCGGGAAGCAGAAGGCGGGGGAGCTGAACCACGCCTCCTTCGGCCCCGGCACGGTCTTCCACCTCGTCCAGGCGCGCCTTGCCCAGCGCCTGGGCTTCGAGGCGGTGCATGTTCCCTATCGCGGCGACTACACCTCGGACGTGCTGGCCGGGCGCATCTCCTACCTCGTCCAGCCCTCGGCCCTGCTGCTGCCGCACGTGCAGGCGGGCAAGCTGAAGGCACTGGCCACTCTCTCGCCGCAGCGCCTGCCGCAGCTGCCGGACGTGCCGACGGTAGCGGAAGCGGGCTACCCCGACCTCGGCTTCAACATGGGCATCATCCTCTGGGCCCCGGGCGGCACCCCGCCTGACATCGTGGGGCAGGTGAACGCCGCCTTCGCCCGCGCCGCGGGGAACCCCGCCGTGAAGAGCCGCCTGGGCGACCTCTCCCTCGAGACCGTGGGCGGAACGGTGCCGGAGGCGCAGGAATACACCCGCTGGTTCGTCGGCTTCGTGGACGACCTGCGGGAGAAGGTGCTGGGCAAGGCGCGATGAGGAACGGACCCCCTCCTGTCACGAGCCGGTTACTCCGGCAGGGAAGCGGGTTGCGCCACCGGGCCATGCGGGTATCCCAAACGCCATGAGACGCTCGAGCAAGATCGCCCTCACCCTTGTCGCCGGGGCCGGGATCGGCGCTTGGGCCGTCGGCGCCTTCTCAGGCGACCGCGATGAGGAAGGCGTGCTGACCTCCGAGGCCGCCTGCGTGGAGCGCCTCGGCAGCGATGCCGGGCCCGAGTGCGGGGACGTCTTCCGCGATGCGGCGGCCGAGCACGCCCGAACCGCCCCGCGCTACGCCTCGGAGCAGGAGTGCCGGGAGGCGACGGGCGGCGAGTGCACGGGCGTCGGCGCTTCCAAGTCGGCCGGGGCCACCGCCGCCTCCCTCTTCATCCCGGCCATGGCGGGGGTGATGGTCGGACGCCTGCTGGCGGACGGCACGCGCGGGGCGATGCCGGTCTATGCCGGCGCTGCGCCCCCGCCCGGTGCCTGCCCGCCCGGCGCCACGCAGCCAGGCTGCCCGCCGTCGAACGGGTCCTCCCGCGGCTCCTCCGGGGGTGGCGGCGGCAGCGGCGGCCGCGCCTACTGGTACTCCGGCACGAGCTACGCGGGCACCAGCGAGGGCGCGGGCCGCAACGGCTTCCGCGCCGCCTCCGCCACGGCGGAGGGCGGCACCATGCTGGCCCGCAGCGCCGAGGCGGCCTCCGGCCGGTCCTCCTCCTATTCCAGCGGCCGCAGCGCCAGCCGCTCCGGCGGGCTTGGCTTCTCCGCCTCGGCGCATTCCGGCAGCGCCTCATGATCCGGCGGCCCGGCCACGAACGGCCGGACTGGCAGGGCCGCCTCGCCTCCATCGGCCTGGACTATCATTCCGGCGGAAGGGAGCCGGTGCCGGGCGGGGAGGGCGGCCTCTGGTGGCACGAGGCGGATCATTACGAGCTGACCGGGGCCGAGGTGGACCTGCTGGACGACGCCACCACCGCACTGCACGGCCTCTGCCTCACCGCCGTCGATCACCTGGTGCGCTCGGAGCCGCACCGTCTGGAATCCGAGTTCGGCATGGCCCCCTGGGCGGCCGAGTACGCCGCGCGATCCTGGCTGCGCGGCGACCCCGCCCTGATGGGGCGCATGGACCTGGCCTGGAACCCCGCCGCCGGCCCGCCGAAGATGCTGGAGTACAACGCCGACACCCCGACGCTGGCGATCGAGACGGCCCTGGCCCAGTGGTTCTGGCTGGAGGAGACCCAGCCCGGCGCGGACCAGTTTAACTCCCTGCACGAGGCGCTGCTGGACGGCTTCCGCGCCCTGGTCCCGCGCATGAGCGGCCGGGGCATGCACTTCGCGGCTTTCCCCGACGCGCCCGAGGAGTGGGCGCACTCTACCTACTTCCGCGACGTGGCGGAGCAGGCGGGCATCGCCACCCGCCCCATCCCCATCCCGGAGATCCGCTGGAACGACGCGGCGGGCGAGTTCCGGGACGAGGAGGAGAACCGCATCCTCTTCCTGCACAAGCTCTACCCCTGGGAATGGGCCGCCACCGACGAGTTCGGCCCCTTCTTCGCCCGCGACACCGCCGGCGTGATCGAGCCGCCCTGGAAGGCCATCCTCAGCCACAAGGCGATCCTGCCCCTGTTGTGGGAGCTGAACCCCGGCCACCCGAACCTGCTGGAAGCCCATCACGGCCCGGCGCCCGCCACGGGGGAGTGGGTGGAGAAGCCCGCCCTGGGCAGGGAGGGCGCCAACATTCGCATCAAGCGCGACGGCACCGTGACGAGCATGACGGGTGGCACCTACGGCGACGGGCCGGTGATCAGCCAGCGCCGCGCGCCCCTTTACGCCCAGGAGGGCTGGAACGCGATCATCGGCTCCTGGATCGCCGCCGACCGCGCCTGCGGCGTCATCTTCCGCGAGGCGCGCGGGGCGGTGGTGCGGGAGAACAGCAGGGTCCTGCCGCACCTGTTCCGATAACGCGCTAGCTCCGCCCCGCCATCAGCCGCGCCCCCAGCCCCAGGAAGATCACCCCCGCCGTCCCGTGCAGCCACCGCGCCGCGCGGGCGGAGCGGGAGAGCCGCGCCGCGGCGCCGGAGGCGCCGGCGATCACCGCCGCGAAGACCGGCACGGAGAGGATCGGCAGGATCGGCCCAAGGATGAGCATCTGTGCCCATTCCGACGCCCGCCCCGGCGAGGGGTCCACGAACTGCGGCAGGAAGGCGAGGAAGAAGAGGGCCACCTTCGGGTTTGTCAGGTTCGTCAGCATGCCCTGCGCCACCACGCGCCGGGCGGCCGAGGCGGGCTGGGCGACCGGGGCGCCCGCCAGGGCCGCGCGGATCGACTGCACCCCCAGCCACAGGAGATAGGCCCCGCCCGCCAGCCGCAGGGCCGTGAACAGCGCCGGCTCCGCCGCAAGCAGCGCCGCCACGCCGAGCGCGGCCAGCAGGATATGCACCATGGCCCCGAACCAGATCCCGATCGTGGCCGCCCAGCCCTGGCGCCTTCCGCCGGCAAGCGTCTGCCCCAGAACGAACATCATGTCCGGCCCCGGCGAGAGCACCACCACGATGCCGGCCAGGGTACAGGCGAGGAGGAGGGCGGGATCGACTGGCATGGGCCGAAGCTGGCGCTGCCCGCGCCCGGCGTCGAACGAGTAATCCTGAAGCCCGGCATCACGGCCCCTGATACCCCCGGCCCGCCGATTGGGCATGGCTCGGCTTCCATATCCGTGATGGTGACCGCGATGCTGCGACGCAATATTGCGTGGCAGACCTGCCGGACGAAAGCTTTTGCCCGGCACTCCCGAGTTGACGGAAGATTTCGATGCAAAACCCCAGCGCAACCAGACGATTGACCCGCCAGGACGCCCGTACCCTCTTCCTCGCCTCCCTCGGCGGCGCGCTGGAGTTCTACGACTTCATCATCTTCGTCTTCTTCGCCACCGTGATCGCGAAGCTCTTCTTCCCCGCTGGGATGCCGGACTGGCTGCAGCAGATCCAGGCCTTCGGCATCTTCGCGGCCGGCTACCTGGCACGGCCCCTGGGCGGCATCATCATGGCGCATTTCGGCGACCTGTTCGGCCGCAAGCGCGTCTTCACCTTCTCCGTCTTCCTCATGGCCGTGCCGACGCTGGTGATGGGCCTTCTGCCCACCTACGCCAGCATCGGCATCGCTGCCCCGCTGCTCCTGCTGCTGATGCGGGTGCTCCAGGGCGCCGCCATCGGCGGCGAGGCTCCGGGCGCCTGGGTCTTCGTCGCGGAGCATGTGCCGGCCAACCGCGTGGGCGTCGCGACGGGCATGCTGACGGGGGGCCTGACGGGCGGCATCCTGCTGGGCTCGCTGATGGCCACCGCCATCAACACCGCCTATACTCCGGCCGAGGTCGCGGACTGGGCCTGGCGCATCCCCTTCATCACCGGCGGCATCTTCGGGCTGGTGGCCATGTACCTGCGCCGCTGGCTGCACGAGACCCCGGTCTTTGAGGCCATGCGCGCCCGCATCGGCACGGAGAGCCGTGAGATGCCGCTAAAGACGATGCTGCGCGGCCAGGGCGGCGGCGTGATCGTCTCCATGCTCGTCACCTGGATGCTGACGGCCGCCATCGTGGTGGTGATCCTGATGACGCCCGCGCTGTTCCAGAAGCTGCACGGGCTGAGCCCGGCCACGACGCTGGAAGCCAACGTGGCCGCCACCTTCACGCTGACGGTCATGGCCGTGGTGGTTGGCGCCCTGCTGGACCGCTTCGGCGCGCTGCGCGTGGGCATGGTGGGCAGCCTGGCCCTGATCGCCGCCACCTACGCCCTGTATTACGGGGTGGAGGCGAACCCGGCGAACCTGCTGCCGCTCTACGCCCTGGCCGGCGCCACGGTCGGCATCATCGCCGTGGTGCCCTATGTGATGGTGAACGCCTTCCCGGCCTCCACGCGCTTCACCGGCGTCTCCTTCTCCTACAACGTGGCTTATGCGGTGTTCGGCGGCATCACGCCGCTGCTCGTCTCCGTGATGATGGCGGGCAACCGGCACGCGGCGGCGCACTACGTGGCCGCGGTGGTGGTGATCGGCATGGCCGCGCTGATGTGGAACGCCGCCCGCGCCGCGCGCACGGCGCCGATGGAGGCGCCCACGGAGGCCCAGCCCGCGCTGCGCTGAACCCCTGCGCCGGGGAACCGGAAGGGCCGGGGCCGGAAGGCTCCGGCCCTTTCCATTTCGTGCCCCGGATTGCGCAACCGGCGCGCGCCGTGGAGAAGGTCGCGCAATGGACGATCATCAGCCGGAACAGACCGTGGTGCCGCCCGGCTACGCGGCGGGAAGCCGCCTGCCCTGGCAGGTGAAGCTGTCCCTCAAGCTGGTGATCGCCGCGCTGCGCCTGCCCCATGGCACCCTGCGCCGGGCCGGGGTGAACCGCCACAGCTTCGTCGAAGGTGCCGAAACCCGCCTGGTGCGGGAACCCGCCGACCACGTGGCCCGCTTTGCCGCCCTGCACGGCCGCCCGCCGCGCGGCGTGCTGGAGCTCGGCCCCGGGCGGCTGGTGACGCGCGCCGCCACCTACGCCGCCCTGGGCTGCGGCCCCGTCTGGTTTGCGGACGTGGAGGAGGACGCGCCGCGCGAGGCGGCACCCTATGCACAGGCGGCCGCCATGGCCCGCGCCGCCGGCCTGCCTGCCCCGGATCTCTCCGCCGCCGCGGGCCGGGAAGCCGCCCTGGCCGCCTGCGGCGCGCGATACCTGATCGGCGGCACGGAAGTCCTCTCCGCCATCCCGGACGGCTCGGTGGAACTGGTGCTGTCCGACGTGGTGCTGGAGCATGTGCGGCGGGACGCGCTGCCCGGCTTGCTCGGGGAGCTGCGCCGCCTTTCCGCCCCTGCGTCGCTCGGGGTTCACGCGGTGGACTTCCACGATCATATCGGCGGCGCCCTCAACACGCGCCGCTTCGCTCCCGCCTTCTGGGAAGGGGCGCTGGTGGCTCGCAGCGGCCTCTACGTGAACCGCCTGGGCCTCTCACAGCTCCGCGCCGCCTTCGCCGAGGCCGGCTTCACGACGCGCGCCGTGGAGACCCGCCTCTGGCCCGCGCCGCCCCCGGGTGCCGCGGCCGCCCATCCGGCCGTGCGCCGCCCGCCGGAGGACGACCTGATCGCCTTTGCCCGGATCGAGGCGGAGCCGGCTCCTGGCGCAAGGCTTGCGAAGGGGATCCCCTGATCCGGCTGTTCGGCGCGAAGTCGGACGGATAATCCCGAATCCGCCTCGCAACTGGTCTCGCTGCCGCTCCGATGCTGCGCGCGTATTCTGGAGCCGCCGACGTGATGCTTCCGCGAACTCACATGATGTATTTCCTTCCGCGCATATTCTGAAAGAGCGCGCATCATCGGTGTCCGTCGGATGATCATCCGATTGAAAGAACTATAGAACGCTCAACCCAGGGTAATTTCCAATTTCAGGGCCGTCCGCATCGGGTGCGGAGACTGTGTTGTGGTCTCGTGTTCGGGCGGGATAGGGTCTCGGTCATTCCGATGTGTTCCCTTCGTTATGACCCATGGTGCTGACCTGATTTCGCGATCCGACCCGTCCGAGGCGATGCCTCGATCGGGTCCGTGCAGGCCGCCCGGGATCGAAGGCCGGCCATGACATCCGACACCCTGCACGACGCGGCGCTTCACGACCCTCTGCTCGAGGCCTGGAGCGGCGATGTCCTTCCCTACGCGCGCCTGCGGGGCGAGGACGGTTCGCCGCAGGGCGTCCTGCACTGTGCGCTGCTCCATCGCGATTACGGCGTCGCGTTGCTGGACCTTGCCCCCGACGAGAAGCTGGACGCCGCTGAACGGTTCAGCCGCCTCCACCGCTACCTGTACCCTGATCAGCCCGTGCCGCCGGTCGTGTACCGCTCGCTCTCCCCGATGGACCTCTGGCGGCTGACCATCATCCTGGATTCCGCCTTCGCGCTTGAGCCGCCCCTGAAGGAGAGCGGTCCGGATTGGATGGAGCGCGCCCGCGAGCTGCTCGCCGGGGAGCCGGAACCACAGGCGGAAGCGGAACAACCGGAATTGCCGCCGCTGGCCATGCCGGCCCGGATCGAAGTGCCGGTCCCGGAATCAGACCCACCGGACGCCAGGTCCGAGGCGGGCGCTGGGGAGACCGTCGTACCCGCCATCCCGCGCCGGCGGCTCTCCGCGCTGCTTCTGCTGCCCGCCCTCGCGGCCGTTACGCTTCTCGCCGCGTTGCCCTGGCTTCGTGCGCCCCGGCCGGATGCCGGCGTGACGGCCGTGGGCACCGCGCCGCCCCGTGCGGAACCGGTGCAGTCCCTGGCCATGAAGGAACCGACGCCCGGCCAGGACGAGGTTCAGAACGGGGAGGTCCCGCCCGAGGAACCGCCAGCGGTGCCGGCGGCGATGCGCCCAGCGGGCCGGGCTCCCGGAGAGACCGACGGTATGGGCGACGGGCCAGCGCCGGAGAAGGTCGGCCCACGCCTCACCGCACTGCCGGCCCTGGCCGTCCCGCCGCCACCGCCCCTGCCTCCGCTGGAGCCGGTGCTGTCTGCGCCCGCCGGCCCGATGGCGGAACTGCTGGCGCCTTCCCTGGAGATGGCGGCCGCGCCGGCGGCACCCGAGGCCGAGCGGCCCACTCTCCCGCCGGTTCCGGATGCAGCGCCCGCTTGGCCGGCCTCCCCGCCGAATGTCGAGGCCCAGCCGCCCGTCCTTGGCTCGCTCCGGCTCCCCACCATTCCGGTGCTGGCCCCGGCGCCCCGGCCGGAGCCGGATACGCCGCCCTTGCCGCAAGCCCTCTCCCTGGTGGTCGTCCCGCCACAGCCTGTGGGAGCGGCTGCGCCGGCGGAGATCGTCCTCGCCGCTCCTCCTCCCGCGCCCGCGGCGCCCCCGCTGCCCGACGAGGCGATCAGGGCCGAGACGCCGGGCGAGGAAATCCGGCCTGAGGCCCGGGCGGAACCAGCAGCTCCTCCCGCCGGTTCCGATCCGGCGCTGCTCCAGCTCCTGCTGCGGCGGGGCGATGCGCTGCTGGCCCTGGGCGACGTCTCCGCGGCTCGGCTCTTCTACGAGCGGGCGGCGATGGCGGGGAGCAGCCCGGCGGCGGTGGCCATGGCACGCACCTACGATCCCGCGATCCTCGCGGAGCTGGGCGTGCGGGGGCTGCGCCCGGAGCGGGATGCCGCGATCGCCTGGTATCGCCGGGCCGTCGCGCTGGGCGGCAAGGAAGCGATCGGGCCGCTGGAACGCCTGGAAACTCAGGGCATGGTGCGATGACGAAGGAGCGTGAGATGGACCTGGCAGGCATGGCGCGGCGTGGCCTGCTGCTCGGGGCCGCGCTGGCCCCCTTCCGGCCGCTTCGCGCATCGGCGCAGGGGGCCGCCCCGCCCATGCCGCAGGGCGGCAGCCTCGCCGCCATGACCGCGCGCGCGAATGCCGGCACCGTCGGCATCGTCTCGGGCGGCGTGGACGGGACCTATATCCGCATCGCCGCCGACCTGGCCGCCGTGCTGGACGACGGGGAGCGCCTGCGCGTCCTGCCCATCGTCGGGCGGGGTTCCGTGCAGAACATCGCGGACATCATGTTCGTGCGTGGCATCGACATCGGCATCGTGCAGTCCGACGCGCTCGCCTATGTGCGCAGCCGGCGTCTGCTGCCGGGCGTGGGCCAGATGATCCAGTACATCGCCAAGCTCTATGACGAGGAGGTGCACCTGCTGGCCCGCGCCGATGTGGGAAGCGTGCAGGACCTGGCAGGCCAGCCGGTGAACGTGGACGTGCCGGGAAGCGGCACCTCGATGACGGCCTCCCTCATCTTCGACGCGCTCGGCATCGCGCCGAAGCTGGTCAACGACCCGCAGGACGTGGCGCTGGACCGGCTCCGGCGCGGAGAGATCGCGGCATTGGTCTATGTCGCGGGCAAGCCGGCCCGGCTCTTCTCCGGGATACCGCCCGAAGCCCGGCTGCACTTCCTCCGCCTGCCGATGACGCCCGCGCTGATCGAGACCTACCTGCCCGCGCGGCTTGGGCATGAGGAGTATCCCGGCCTGATCCCCGAAGGCACCGTGATGGAGACGCTCGCCGTGGGCGCCGTCATGGCGGTCTATGCCTGGGCGCCGGGGACGGAGCGGTTCCGCAAGGTGGCGGGCTTCGTCGATGCCTTCCATGGCCGGTTCGAGAGCTTCCTGCGCCCGCCGCGCCACCCGAAGTGGCGCGAGGTGAACCTAGAAGCCCAGGTTCCGGGATGGATCCGCTTCGATCCCGGCCGGGAACCGCCGCTTCCGCCCTACAGGCGGTAGCAGCGGCGGGGCGGGCCGGCGACCCGGGCAGCCTGCTTCCCGTTCAGGCCGCGGCCAGGGTGACGGCCTCGACCGTCAGGGCCTCGTCCGCGTCACGGTCCAGCGCCTCGATCCGCACCTCGGGCTTGCCGCAGGTCACCTTGCCGAAGGGGGAGCAGAAGGCCACCTCGGCCGCATCGCGCCCCACGCCCATCCGCACCAGCCCATCGGCCGCCGCCTTCCGGGTCGGGTCGAAGAGGAACCACGCGCCGCCTTCCGGCCCTTCCAGCCAGGCTTCCACGACCGCGTGGAAATCCGGCGGGGAGAGGCGCCAGGCATAGGCGCTGACGAAGCGCGCGGGGATGCCCAGCGCGCGGCAGAAGGCGATGGCGAGGTGCGAGAAGTCCCGGCACACGCCCTGGCGCTGCAGCAGCGTGTCGCGGGCGGAGGTGTGCTCGTCGCTACTGCCCGCCGTGTAGTCCAGGTGGTCGTGGATCCAGTTGCAGATCGCCGCCACACGGCCGTAGCCCTGGGGCAGGTGGCCGAACTCCTTCTGCGCGAAGGTCTGCAGCAGGTCGGACTCCACGTAGCGGCTCGGCAGCAGGTGCGTCATCACCTCGAGCGGGAGGCGGGCGGCCGGCATCTCCCGAACGGCCGCGGGATCCACCACCTCCGGCGCCAGGTCCACCACCGCCTCGTAGTGGACGGAGAGGTCGCCCTTCCCGGCGAGGACGCGGAAATAGCGGTTCCCGCTCTCCGGCATCACGAAGCGCTCGGCCTCCAGGTCCTGGGAGAGGGTCAGCCTCTCTTCCAGCACCTCCTGGCCGGGCCGGCGCTGGGCCTCGATGTTGAACACGAAGGGCGCGCAGCCCTCCTCCACCTCGTAGCCGAGGTCGCAGGACACCTTGTAGCGCATACGCTCATCTTCCCCACGGCGGTTCGGCACGGTGATCGTTCCGCCCGCAAATGAGCGTCCAAAACCCGGGATGCAGTCGCGGGTTGCAGCATGGCAGCCCCTACGGCCCCGCAACGATCCCGGTGGGCTCGTTAGGCGGGCCCGAAGCCCGCCAGTTCCCGCCACTCCGCCTCGGTCAGCGTCTTCAGCTCCAGCTCCGCCGCCTTCTTCGCCTTGGACCCGGCATCGGCGCCGATCACGACGAAGTCGGTCTTCTTGGAAACCGACTTCACCACCTTCGCCCCCAGCGCCTCCGCCCGCGCCTCGGCCTCCTGCCGCGTCATTGTCTCCAGGCTGCCGGTAAAGACGATCGACTTGCCGGAGAGCGCACCTTCGGCCACCGCCTCGGCCGGCTCGGGCGAGACCTCACGCAGCAGGTCGTCCAGCGCCTCCACGTTGCGCGTCTCGGAGAAGAAGCCCACCAACTCCTGCGCGATGGCGGGGCCGATGCCGATGATGCCGCCCAGGTCCTCCCGCGCCTCGCTGCCGATGATGCGCGCGTCCAGCATCGCCTGCCGCCAGGCCTCGGCCGTGTGGTAGTGGCGCGCCAGCAGCCGCGCGTTCTGCTCGCCGATGCGGCGGATGCCGAGCGCGAAGATGAAGCGCTCCAGGCTCACGCTCCGCCGCGCCTCGATGGCCGCCAGAAGGTTCTGCACCTTCTTGGACTCACCCTTGGCGGAGCCGCCCCAGCCCTTCCATCCCCGCAGGGTGGAGACGTGGTCCTTCACCCGGAAGATGTCGGCCGGCGTCTTCACCAGCCCTTCCTCGTGCAGCAGCACGATGTTCTCGATCCCCAGCCCCTCGATGTCCATCGCGTTGCGGGAGGCGAAGTGGATCAGTCGCTCCACCTGCTGCGCCGGGCAGATCAGCCCGCCCGTGCAGCGGCGCACCACCTCGCCCTCCGGACGCACGGCGGGGCTGCCGCATTCCGGGCAGACGGTGGGTGGCACCCAGGGCTCGCCGCGGCCTTCCCGCTCCGGATCCACCACGCGGATGATCTGCGGGATCACGTCGCCCGCGCGCTGCAATTCCACCGTGTCGCCCACGCGCGCGTCGCGGCGGGCCACCTCGTCCTCGTTGTGCAGCGTCGCGTGCTGCACCATCACGCCGCCGACGTTCACGGGCTGCATGATGGCCCGCGGGGTGAGGGCGCCGGTGCGGCCCACCTGGATCTGGATGTCCAGTAGCTTCGTCACCGCGCGCTCCGCCGGGAACTTCCAGGCGATGGCCCAGCGCGGGGCGCGGCCGACGAAGCCCAGCCGCGTCTGCCAATCCAGGCGATCGAGTTTGTAGACGACGCCGTCGATGTCGTATTCCAACCCCGCCCGGCGCTCCGCCATCCGTGCCTGGAAATCCGCCGAGGCGTTCTCGTCGTCCAGCAGGGTGGACAGCGGGTTCACCTGGAATCCCCAGCCCCGCAGGACGTCCAGATACCCCGAATGCGTCTCCGCCACCGGGGAGGAGGAGGTGCCCTGCGCGTAGGCGAAGAGCCGCAGTGGCCGACTGGCCGTGACCTTGGCATCGAGCTGCCGCAGCGAGCCCGCCGCCGCGTTGCGCGGGTTCACGGGGATGCGGACGGCCTCGCCCACCTTCTCCCCCGTCTCGCGGCGCAGCTCGCGCTCCTCAAACAGGCGGGTCTGCTCGGCGTGGAAGGCCAGGAAGTCGGCCTTCGTCATGAACACCTCGCCCCGCACTTCGATCCGCTCGGGGAAGGGCGCCTTCAGCTCCCGGGGCAGCTGATCGAGGGTCAGCAGGTTCTCCGTGATATCCTCGCCCACCGTGCCGTCGCCGCGCGTGGCGCCGCGCACGAAGCGGCCCTTCTCGTAAGTCAGGTTCACGGAGAGGCCGTCGATCTTCGGCTCCGCCACGAAGCGCAGCACCTCCTCCGCCGAAAGCCCGAGGAAGCGGCGGATGCGCGCCGCGAACTCCGCGAAGTCCTCCGGCGCGAAGGCGTTGTCCAGCGAGAGCATCGGCGTGCCGTGCCGCGCCTTGGCGAAGCCCGCCGCCGCCTCCTCGCCCACCTTGCGGGAGGGGGAGTCTGGCCGGACCAGATCGGGGAAGCGCGCCTCGATCGCCTGGTTGCGGCGGTAGAGCGCGTCGTACTCCGCGTCCGGCATGATCGGCGCGTCGTTCACGTGGTAGGCGCGGCTGGCCTCGTTGAGGCGGGCGGCCAGGGCCTCCAGCTCCCGCGCGGCCTCCGTCTCGTTCAGCTCCTCGGGCGGAAGGGCAGGGGAGGGGGTCTTCTCGGCCATGGGCGGGAGATAGCAGGGGCCGCCCCGGTGCGGAACGCGGCCCCCGGTCAACTTGCCGCCGATCGCGCGCTGCCGCGTTCTCCCGGCATGACGCCGCCGGTAGACTGGATCCGCCCCGCCAACCTGGAGGCCGCGCGCGCCGCGCAGCACGAGATCGCCGCCCGCGTTGAGACGGAGGACCGCCTGCCGGCTTCCCCTGCCCTGGTGGCCGGTGTGGACTGCGCCGGCGCCGCCCGCGGCGCGCCGGACCGGGTGCGCGCCATGGCCGTGCTGCTCTCCGCCCAGGCCCGCTCCCGCCCCCTCGCCACCGGGCTGGTGGAGGGCGCGCCCGCCTTCCCCTACATCCCCGGCTTCCTCGGCTTCCGGGAGATCCCCTTCGTCCTGGAAGCGGTGGGGAAGCTTCCGCAACGCCCTGACCTCGTTCTCGTGGACGGCCATGGCGTCAGCCACCCGCGCGGCTGCGGCATCGCCACCCATCTCGGCGTGGTGCTGGACCTGCCGACGATCGGGGTGGCCAAGTCGGTCCTCGTCGGCCGGCTTGAGGGAGAGCTGGGACTGGAGGCGGGCAGCACCGCGCCGCTGGTCTGGAAGGGGCGGCAGATCGCGACGGTGCTGCGGAGCAAGCGCGGCGTGCAGCCCCTGTTCGTCTCGACCGGGCATCGCGTGTCCGCGGAGACGGCGGTGCGGCTGGTGATGGAGTGGCTGGCCGGATACCGCCTGCCCGAGCCGACGCGGCTGGCCGACAGGCTGGCGGGAGAGGCGCGGCGCGCGGCGGAAGCAGGGGAAGGCTTGCTGTGACGAGAGCCCGGCCCCTTCGGCAGGGACCGGGCTCAGGAAGGCGACGGGCTGGGGGCGCTCAGCCGCCCTGGCTCGTCAGGTCGAAGTTCCAACCGGCCTTGCCGGCGCTGTCACCGGCCAGCGGTGTGCGGCTCTCCGTCCTCGGCCAGGCCTGCAGGGCCGCCGGCCCGGCGAGGTACTGGTCGTCCCCGCCGCGCGGCAGGTTCTGCGAGACGGAGGAGCCCGCGAGCGGCGTGCGCGCGGCGTCGCTCGCGGTCCAGGCCGGGAAGGCCGTGGGGCCGGCGATGTACAGGCCGTCGGCGCGGGTGGTGGCCGCGGTGGCGCCGGCCAGTGCGAGGGCGAAGAGCAGCCGGCCCACTCCGTTGATAATCGGCGCGGCAGCCCGGGATGCGATGGTGATCATGGTGACGCTTCTTCCCTGATTGATTTGGTTGCCCCGTTCTCTGCGGGTGAGGGGAAGTTGCCGCGCAAAGTTTTCCGTGCACACAGCCGGAGTTTTCCTAAACTTTCCGAAACGTTCCGGAAAGGATGCGCGGGCGGCGCGCCCGCGGCTCACTCCGGCACGCCCGCCTTCACCAACCCCTCGACGAAGGTCGGGCCATGCGCGAAGCCGGCCAGGTTTCGCCGCAGCACGCTGACATGGATCGGCGGGCCGACCTTGTTCCGCGCCTCGATGAAGTTCCGCGCCTCCTCCAGCAGCCCGAGATGCCCGCAGCAGCTGATTAGCGTGTTGTAGTGCCCGGGATACTCCGCGAAGGCGGCGACGGAGGAGCGCAGGAAGGGCAGCGCCTCCTCGAAGCGCCGCGCCCCGAGCAGGGCGAGGCCGTGGGTCGCGGTGTAGAGGCCGGAGAAGCTATCCGCCGGGCTCATCCGCACGGCCTGTCCGGTCCTCTCGACCGCCTCGTCGAACACCCCTGCGCGCAGCAGGCCCCAGCCGAGGAAGGTATGGCCCAGCGCGAAGTTCGGGTTGAGGTCGAGTGCCGCGCGCAGCTCCGCAATGGCCCGCTCGTGCTGGCGGCCCTCGCTGAGGCAGAGGCCGAGCGTCATCCGCGCCCAGGGCTCCGTAGGATCGAGCGCTACGGCCTCCTTCGCATGCAGCGCGGCCTGGTCGAAGCCCGCCCAGATGTCGTGCCACCAGTAGCAGCGCGCCGCCCACCACATGGCCCAGCCCAGCACCGCATGCGCCCGCGCGAAGCCGGGATCGATGCGGATCGCCTCCTGCAGCAGCGCCCGCGCCTCCTCGTTCTGCCGCCGCCCGATCCGGTTGATCAGCCCCATGGCGCGGACGGCGAGACCCCAGGCGTCGATACTCTCCGGCGGCCGGCTCGCGGCGCGGAACCCCTCCTCGGCGTAGAGGTGCGGCTCGATCGCGGCGACGACGTTGCGGGTGATCTCGTCCTGCACGGCGAAGATGTCGTGCAGCTCGCGGTCGTAGCGCTCCGCCCAGATGTGCTTGCCGAGCTCCGCCTCGACGAGCTGCGCGGTCACGCGGATGCGGGCGGCCGAGGTCCGCACGCTGCCTTCCAGCACGTAGTGGACCCCCAGCTCCTTCGCGACCTGGCGCACGTCCACGGCCCTTCCCTTGAAGGTGAAGCTCGAGTTGCGGGCGATGACGAAGAGCCAACGGAGGCGCGACAGCTCCGTGATCATGTCCTCGGTGATCCCGTCGGCGAAGACCTCCTGCTCGGGGTCCGTGCCCATGCTGGTGAAGGGCAGCACCGCGATGGAGGGCTTGTCGGGCCGGCGCGGCGGGGCGGGCACCGCCGCGGGGGAGGGTGCGTCCTCCGCCTCCTCCCCCGCATACCCCTCCGCGGGCATGGCGGGGCGCAGCCGCAGCCCCGTATGCCCCTCCACGATGGCGAGGGTCTTGTCGGAGAAGAGACCGACGAGGAGCTTGTCCACGGTGGACCGGCCGAGCTTCGTCCGGAAGGCGAACTCGTCGCGGGACATGTGCTCGCGGGCAATGTAGTCCCGGATGGCGCTCGTGATGCGCTTGCTGTCGTCCATCGTCGGGGAGCCTTCCCGATGGAGGCGGCATTCTGCCGGGCCGGGAACAGGATTGCACGCCCGGGATCGATAAGGGCCCGGCGGGCGGGCGATTAGCCCCGCCCGGCCGCGAGCCGCGCGAGGCCGGGCCCGGCCAGCAGGAAGCTGGAGGTCGCCTCCTCCCTCGCCCCTATGCCGCGGTGGAAGCGCAGGGCGAGTTCGTCTCCCTCGTCCGCGTCCCACCAGACGAAGGCGCCGCCCTCCCGAAGGGTCGCCTCCGCCACGGCGCCGACGAGCGCCCGCCCGAGCCCGCGCCGGCGCGAGGAGGGCAGCACATAGAGATCGTTCAGGAAGGTGCCCCAGCGGCTGGTCCCGCTGTCGTAGCAGGGGTGCGCGGTGGCGAAGCCCTGCGGCACCCCTTCGGGTGCCGCCACCAGCACCAGCGCGCGGGGATCGCCGATCAGGTCCCGCGCCACCCCTTCCGGCGTGATCAGGCCCGGCTCCAGCCCCGGCTCGTCGTTCAGGGCGCGCAGCATCCCTGCCAGGGCCGGGGCGTCCGCCGCCACGGCCCGGCGGATCACGCGGCGCCCGCCAGCAGCTCGTCCGCCGCCGCCCGGGCGGCCTCTGTCACCCGCTCGCCCGCCAGCATCCGCGCGATCTCCTCGCGCCGCGCCCCGGGCTCCAGCGGCGTCACCCGCGTCTCCGCGCGCTCGCCCCGCACGCCCTTGGCGACCTGGAAGTGCCGGTTGCCGCGCGCGGCCACCTGGGGGGAATGGGTCACCACCAGCACCTGCAGCCGCTCCGCCACGCGCGCCAGCCGGTCTCCCACCGCCGCCGCCGTCGCGCCGCCGATGCCGCTGTCCACCTCGTCGAACACCAGGGTCGGAACGGGCGAGCCGCGCGCCAGCACCACCTTCAGCGCCAGCATCAGGCGCGACAGCTCGCCGCCCGAGGCGATCTTCGCCAGCATCCCCGGCTTCTGTCCGGGATTCGTGGTGACAAGGAAGGTGACGCGGTCCTGCCCGTCCGGGCCCCAGCCCGTCTCCTCGCGCGGCGCGATCTCGATGTGCAGCCGGGCGCGCTCCAGCTTGAGCGGCGACAGCTCCTTCGCCACCGCCTTCTCCAGCTTCGCCGCGTGGTCGCGCCGTGCCTCGGTCAGCGCGCCGGCGGCCGCCGTGTAGGCCCCGCGCGCTTCCTTCGCCGCCGCGTCCAGCGCCGCCACCCGCCCGGTGCCCGCGTCCAGGTTCGCCAGCCGCTCCTTGAGCGAGGCCAGGTGCCCGGGCAGGTCCACCACCGCCACGAGGTGCTTCCGCGCGGCGGCACGCAGCGCGAAGAGGCGTTCCTCCACGCCCTCCAGCCGGCGCGGGTCGGACTGCACGTCGCTCGCCAGCCGCTCCAGCACGTTCTCCGCCTCCGCCAGCGCGTCCTGCGCGGCGGCCAGGGCGGTCAGGGCGTTGCCAACCTCCTCCGAGGGCGGGGTCAGCCGCTCCAGCGCCCGCGCGGCATTGCGCAGGGCCGCCGAGGGCGCCCCGCCGCCGCGCCGGTCCCGCGGCTGCAGCTCGGAAATCGCCGCGGCGATGGCCTCGGCCCGCCGCTCGCCGCCCTGCAGCGCCTGCCGCTCGGCCGCGAGCGCGTCCTCCTCGCCCTCCTGCGGGGCGAGGTCGGAGAGCTCCTCCACGGCGTGGCGCAGCCACTCCTCGTCGCGCTGGGCGGCGGCGATGGCCTCCTGCGCGTCCCGAAGTGCCCGCTCCGTGCCCTTCCAGGCACGGTAGGCCTCGGCCACGCGGCTGCGGCGGGGCTCCAGCCCGCCGAAGGCGTCCAGCAGCCCGGCGTGAGTGGCTGGATCGGCCAGCCCCACCTGGTCGTGCTGGCCCTGCACTTCCACCAGCAGCGCGCCCAGGCGGCGCAGCATCGCCACGCCCACCGGCTCGTCGTTGACGAAGGCGCGGGAGCGGCCATCGGCCGTCACGATGCGGCGGACGACGATCTCGTCCTCGGACTCGATGCCCTGCTCGGCCAGCAGCGCGTGGGCGGGGTGGCCGGCGGGCGGGTGGAATACCGCCACCACCCCGGCCTGGGCCTGCCCGGCGCGCACCATGCCCGCCTCGGCCCGTTGGCCGAGCGCGAGGCCGAGGCTGTCCAGCAGGATGGACTTGCCCGCGCCGGTCTCGCCGGTCAGCACCGAGAGGCCGGACCCGAAGGAAAGGTCCAGGCGCTCGATCAGCACCACGTCGCGGATGGAGAGGGAGGCGAGCACGCCCTAGAGCGGATCGCTGGAGGACGGACACGCCCGGAGGCGTGAATCCGCTCTGCTATGGAAAGGGCTGAGCATCGGGCCTGAACGCCTGCGAGTGACGGATGCTCAGAAGATGGTGTTGACCGCGCGGCGGAGGAAGCCCGGCCGGTTGCCTTCGGCCGATGGCGCGCCATCCACCAGCAGCGCGTAGCTGTCCTGGTACCAGGGGCTGCCGGGATAGTTGTGGCCGAGCACGGAGGCGGTCTTCTTCGCCTCTTCCGGCAGGCCGAGGGCGAGGTAGATCTCCGTCAGCCGGTACAGGGCCTCCGGCGTGTGGTTCGTGGTCTGGTAGTTCTCGACCACGCTGCGGAAGCGCCCGATGGCCGCGGCGTAGAGTCGCCGCTGCTCGTAGAAGCGCCCGATGTTCATCTCCTTGCCCGCAAGGTGGTCGCGCGCCAGGTCGATCTTCAGCCGGGCGTCGCGGGCGTAGGTGGAGTTGGGGAAGCGGTTCACCACGTCCTGCAGCGCCGCCATGGCCGTTTCCGTGCCCTGCTGGTCGCGCTGCGCGTCGGCGATCTGCTCGTAGTAGCACAGGGCGCGCAGGTAGTAGGCGTAGGCGATGTCCCGGTGGGCGGGGGAGAGCTGGATGAAGCGGTCCAGCTGCGCCAGCGCCTCCGTGTAGCGGTTGCGGGAGTATTCGGCGTAGCCGCTCATCAGCCGGGCGTTGGGGGCCCAGGTGGAGTAGGGGTGGTCGCGCTCCACCGCCTCGAAGAGCTGGACCGCCTGCGCGTAGCGCTCGGCCTTCAACGCCTCCAGCCCGGCCGCGTAGAGGGCCTCCGGCGACATGTCGGCGTAGCTCGCGCCGTTGACGCGGAGAGAGCTCTCCTTGCCGTCCCAGAAGTTCAGGCTCTCGCAGCCGCCCAGGGCCAGGGGGGCGAGCAGGAGGGGCAGGAGCGCGAGGCGGCGGATGGTCATGACGGCGGCTCTATAGCATGCACCCTGCCCGGCGCGACACCTCCGCAGGGCCGGTGTTACGTCCCGCCACCGCCCCGGAACGGGGCCGGGGCAGGGCGGAAAGGCTGGTCAGGCCGGCGCGGCCGCCATGGGAAGGCGGGCCGTGGCGCCCGCCAGGGCCGGCATCGGCACCGACTCGCCCGCCCAGCGCCAGGCGCGGGGATCGGCCAGGAGCGCGCGCAGCACGCGGTTGTTCAGCCCGTGGCCGGAGCGGTGCCCGCGGAAGCGGCCGCGCAGCGGGGCGCCGGCCAGGGCCAGGTCGCCCACCGCGTCCAGCAGCTTGTGGCGCACGAACTCGTCGGCGTGGCGCAGCCCGCCGGGGTTCACCACCAGCGGCCCGTCCACCACCACCGCATTGGCCAGCGAGCCGCCGCGGGCGAGGCCCACGGAACGGAGGCGGGCGATGTCCTCGGCCATGGTGAAGGTGCGGGCATCGGCCAGCACGGCGCGGAAGCCGTCTTCCGTGACGGGCATGGAGAGGGACTGGCGGCCGATGGCGGTGGCACCGAAATCGATGCTCAGCTCGGCCTCGAAGCCCGGGCCCTCGCCGGGGGAGAGCTCGGCCCAGGCGGCATCCGGGCCCTCGCCCTCCTGCACGCGCACGGTGCGGAGCACCTCGATGGCGCGCACGGGCGCGTCCAGCTCCACCAGCCCGGCACAATCCAGCAGGAAGACGAAGGGAGCGGAAGAGCCGTCCAGGATGGGGATCTCGGGCCCGTCTACCTCGACGGTGGCATCCGTCACGCCGAGGGCGGCGAGAGCGGCCATGACGTGCTCGATCGTACCGATCCGCGCCTCACCCTCGCCAATGGCGGTGCAGAGGCGGGTGTCGGTCACCTGATCGTGGCGGGCAGGGATCTCGACCCCGAGGTCGGAGCGGCGGAAAACGATGCCCTGGCCGGCCTCCGCCGGGTGCAGCGTCAACGAGGCGCGCGCGCCCGAGTGCAGACCCACGCCCACGCAGCCGATCGCGGACTTGAGGGTCCGGGCGCGGGCCGTGCCGATCGGGAAGAAACCGTCCATTTGGAACCCCGGATACATTCCGTGCCGGGATCAACGCTCCGGCGAGGCTGAAAATCGCACCGCAACAGGGACGGTTCCAGTCAAGCGTTGTTTCTCCGTATTTCGGCGCAAAGCCTTGAAATTGCCCACTTTTCTTCAACGAGAGAGGGCCTCGCCGGCATCCCGGCGAGGCCCTCCCGAAACCGTTCCACCCCCGGCACACGCCGGGAGCGTCGCCTCAGTTGCCCTGACGACGGAGGAAAGTGGGGATGTCCAGACCCATCCCGTCCTCCTGCGCCTGCGGGCGCTGGACCGGCGCGGAGGGGGCCTGCGGGGCCTCCGCCTGCTCCGGCAGGGTGCGGCGCATGCCGCCAATCCCGGTGGCGCGGCGGAAGATGCCGCCCAGCCCGCCGGCGGGCGCCGCGGCCGGGGCCTGCGGGGCGGGCGCCACGCGGGAGACCGGGGTGGCGTTCAGCGGCGGGGCGGCCACCGGCGCCATCGGCGCGGGGGCCGGGGCCTCGGCCAGGGGCTCCATCGGGGCGGTACCCGTCTCCACCGTCGCGCGGCGCATCGCCATGGGCATGCGCGGGCCGGCACTCGGCGCGGGGGCAACAACCGGGGCGCCGATGGGGGCGGCCTGGACAGGGGCCATGCCGGCCACGCGCGGCGCGCCGATCACCGGGGCAGGGCGGCCGGCGCCGGGCTGCACCACGGCCGGGCGCATGGCCGGGGCCTGCGGAGCGCCGGGCACGAAGCCCGCGGGGGCGCCGGCAGCCACGGCCGCGCCACCGCCGATCGCCACCACGCGGGGTGCCTCGGCCTGGACCTCCTGCTTCGCCTCAGACACCGCGTCGATGCCCGTGGCGACCACGGAGAGGCGCAGGCGGCCGTTCAGCGTCTCGTCCACGCTGGTGCCGAAGATGATGTTCGCGTCCTCGTCCACCTCGCGGCGGATGCGGTTCGCGGCCTCATCGACCTCGAACAGCGTCATGTCGTAGCCGCCGGTGATGTTGATCAGCACGCCGCGCGCGCCGCGCATGGAGGTGTCCTCCAGCAGCGGGTTGCTGATTGCGGCCTCGGCGGCCTTCACGGCGCGGTCGTCGCCCTCGGCCTCGCCCGTGCCCATCATCGCCTTGCCCATCTCCGCCATCACGGTGCGGATATCGGCGAAGTCGAGGTTCACGAGCCCGGGGTTGGTCATCAGGTCGGAGACGCCGCGCACGCCCATGTAGAGGACGTCGTCGGCCATCTTGAAGGCCTCGGCGAAGGTCGTCCGCTCATTGGCCTTACGGAAGAGGTTCTGGTTGGGGACGATGATCAGCGTATCGACGTACTGCTGCAGCTCCTCCAGCCCCTGCTCGGCGGAACGCCGGCGCTTCGGGCCCTCGAAGTCGAAGGGCTTCGTCACCACGCCGACCGTCAGCACGCCGCGCTCCCGCGCCATGCGGGCGATCACCGGCGCCGCCCCCGTGCCGGTACCGCCGCCCATGCCGGCGGTGATGAAGATCATGTGCACGCCCTCGAGGTGGCGGGCGAGGTCCTCGGTGGCCTCTTCCGCCGCCGCGCGCCCGATCTCGGGCTTCGCGCCGGCGCCCAGGCCCTGCGTCAGGTGCGGGCCGAGCTGCACGCGGCGCTCCGCGCGGCTGTTCACCAGCTGCTGCGCGTCGGTGTTGGCGACGAGGAACTCCACCCCGTCCAGCCCCATGCCGATCATGTTGTTCACCGCGTTGCAGCCCGCGCCGCCCACGCCGATGACCGTAATTCGCGGCGTGAAATCAGTGTGTTGCTGCCGCGGAATGGTCAAATTCAGCGTCATCGTTCTAGCCCCCTTCGAAGACGCGATGAAAACGAATCGCCCCCAGGCCCTTATGCATCACACCCGGTCCCGGAGCCAATTGACGAAACGCGCGAAAACGCTCCGCGATCCTTGTGAAGCGTCATCGAAATCCAGTGCCGGCCGCCCCTCTCCGCCGCCCCAGGCGACGAGGCCCAGCGTGGTCGCGAAGCCGGGCGCGTGAAAGGCCTCCGGCAGGCCGCGAACCGGGGCCGGGCGCCCCAGCCGCACCTGCCGCCCGAGGATCCGCGCCGCCGTCTCGCGCATGCCGACCAGCTGGCTCGCGCCGCCGGTCAGGACCACGCGCTGCCCTGCGTCCGGGCCCAGATGCGCCTCGGCCAGCCGGTCCCGCACGAGTTCCAGCGTCTCCTCCACCCGCGGGCGGATGATGGAGAGCATCTGGGCCCGCGGCACGCGGGACAGGCTCTCCCCGTCCTCCCCGATCTGGGAGAGGGAGAGCATCTCCCGCTCGTCCTCGATCGTACCGAACAGGCTGCCGTACATGGTCTTCAGCCGTTCCGCCTGATCGAGCGGGGTCGAGAGGCCGCGCGCCAGGTCGTTCGTCACCTGCCAGCCGCCCACCGGGACCTGGGCGGTGTGCAGCAGCAGGCCCTCATGCACCACCGCGAGGGTGGTGGTGCCGCCGCCCATGTCGATCACCGTCGCGCCCAGTTCCCGCTCGTCTTCCGCGAGGGCGGAGAGGGCTGCGGCATAGGGGGCGGAAACCGGCTCCTCCACCTCCAGGTCGCAGCGCAGCAATCCGGTGCCGAGGTTGCGGAGCGAGGCGGAGGCGGCGTCCACGATGTGCAGCCGCACGCCCAGGCTCTCGCCGATCATGCCGCGCGGGTCGGAAACGCCGGGGGTCGCGTCCAGGGTGAAGTTCAGGGGCAGGGCGTGGATCGCCTCCCGCCCTTCCTCGGCCATGCGGCGCCGGCCCTCATTCACCATGGCGCGCAGGTCGGCCTCGGTCACGGCGCGGCCGCCGATGGTCCACTGCACGTTGCGCTGCCGGCTGCCGGGCTGCCCGCAGGAGAGGTTGACGATGACGCCGGAGAGCTTGGTGTGCGCCATCTCCTCCGCATGGGCCACGGCGGCGCGGATGGCGCGCTCGGCCGCGGCCAGGTCGGTGATGTTGCCGCCCTTCACCCCGTGGCTGCGCTGCCAGCCATAGCCCAGGGCGCGGGGCAGCCCGTCCGGCTCGATCCGGGCGATGACGCAGACGATCTTCGTGCTGCCGATGTCCAGCACGCCGAAATTGCCGTTGCGCGCCCGGGGGTGACGCGGGCGGGCCGGCGGCAGGCCGGGCCCGGCGCCGTCGGGCACGCGCGCCACGGCGTTCACCCGTTCCTCCCGCGCGTGCGGGTCGAGGCCGGGGTCGCCGCGGGCTCCGCCGCGGAGGAGGGGGCGGGGCGCAGCACCAGCCGGTCCGGCAGGCGCAGGTCCACGGTCTGCATCGGGCGGTCCAGCAGCTGGTTCTGCCGCTGCAACTCCGCCAGGCGCTGGATGGCCGCCTCCTCATGCCCCTCGGGCAGCAGCACGTCCGTGCCGCTGTGCAGGCGAAGGTTCCAGCGGCGCTCCCCGATGCGGACCAGCGCCTGGGTGCGGGCCTTCACGTCCGGCGCGTCGCCGAGCAGGTCGAAGAGGGGGGCCGCGCTCTTCTCCGCCCCGGCGCCGACGATGAGCGGCAGGGGGCCGAAGGCGTCCAGCCGGTCCGTCGCCACCGTCCGGCCCTCGCGGTCCACGATCGCGAAGCGGCCGTTGTTCTGCCAGATGGCGAAGGGCTGCCGCTCCCTCACCTTCACCAGCACGAGGCCGGAGAGGTGGCGCTGCACCTCCGCCTCCTCGATCCAGGGAATGCTCTCCAGCCGCTCCCGCGCGCGGTCCGGGGAGAAGCCGAGAACCGGGTCGCCCACCCGCACGGACAGCGCCTGGCGGAGCTGCGCGGCCGGCGTATTGCGCGCGCCTTCCACCTTGATGTCGCTGACCACCAGTCCGCTGACCCGCGCGCCGAGGCTGGCCGTCGCGCCGTCCATGGCGGCGGAGAAGCGGCTGGCCGGATCGAGCTGGGCGACGCCGAGCGCCGCCACGCCGCAGAGCGCCAGCACCGCGCCGATCTTTGCCGCCGGCCGCAGCAGCGGCCGCTTGCGGCGCAGCCAGAGGCGCAGCGCGCTCGGCCGCACCGGCTCCGGCGGGGCCGGGCGGGCGCGGATGCCGGCCTGGAGCTTACGCGGCATCGCGCATCCCCTTCGGCCCGCGCTCCATCCCGTCATGCTGCGCCTGCTGTACCATCCAGGCGCAGAGCTCGGGGAAGGTGATGCCGCGATAGGCCGCCTGCTCCGGCACCAGCGAGGTCGGCGTCATGCCGGGCTGGGTGTTCACCTCCAGCAGCACCAACCCATCGGCGCCGGGGCGGCTATCGTCCCAGCGGAAGTCGCTGCGCGAGACGCCGCGGCAGCCCAGCGCCGCGTGGGCGGCCACCGCCACCTCCATCGCGCGCTGCGCCACCGCCTCCGGCACCCGCGCCGGGATGGTGTGGGCGGAACCGCCATCGGCGTATTTCGCGTCGTAGTCGTAGAAGGTGCGGCTGGTATCGATCTCCGTCACCGCCAGCGCCCGGTCCTCCATCACGGCCACCGTCAGTTCGCGGCCGGGGATGTAGGGCTCGGCGATGATCTCGCCCCACTGCCAGGTGGCCGCGATCTCCGCGCGCCGGTTGTCGCCGCTGCGCAGGATGTGGACGCCGACGGAGGAACCCTCCCGCACAGGCTTCACCACATAGGGGAAGGGCAGGGGATCGGCTTCCGCCAGCGCCGCCGCCTCAAGCAACCGGTGCGGCGCGACCGGCAGGCCCGCCGCCGCGAAGGCCGCCTTCGCGGTCGCCTTGTCCATGGCCATCGCCGAGGCGCGCAGCCCGGAATGGGTGTAGGGAATGCCCATCCAGTCCAGCACGCCCTGGATGGAGCCGTCCTCGCCGAAGCGGCCGTGCAGCGCGTTGAACACAACGTCCGGCCGCGTGGCCGTGATGCCCGCCACCACCGCGCCGAGGTCCGGCCCGGGATCGAAGGTCGCCACCTCGAACCCCGCCTCCCGCAGCGCCGCCGCGATCTCCCGCCCGGAGGAGAGGGAGACCTCCCGCTCGCTGGACAGGCCGCCCAGAAGGACCGTGACACGGGTCATGCCGCGCGCTCCCCGATGCGCTTGATTTCCCATTCCAGCGTGATGCCGGAATGCGCGAGGACGGCGGCGCGCACCGCCTCGCCCAGCTCCTCAAGATCGGCCGCCGTCGCGTCGCCGGTGTTGAGGAGGAAATTGCAGTGCTTCTCGCTCACCTGCGCGCCGCCGAGGGTCTTGCCCCGGCAGCCCGCGGCATCGACCAGCGCCCAGGCCTTGTGCCCTGCGGGGTTGGCGAAGGTGGATCCGCCGGTGCGCGCCCGGACGGGCTGCGTCGCCTCCCGGCTCTCGCGGATCTGGCCCATCCGCGCCGCGATCGCGTCCTTGTCGCCCGGGGTCGCGCGGAAGCGTGCCCGCACCACGATCCCGCCCGGCGGAAGCTGCGAGCGGCGGTAGGAAAGCCGCAGATCGGCCGCGCGCACGCGCAGCAGCCCGTCCACCGTGGCGATCTCCGCCCAGTCCAGCACGTCCGCCACCTCGGCCCCGTAGGCGCCGGCGTTCATCGCCACCGCGCCGCCGATGCTGCCGGGAATGCCGGAAAGGAATTCCAGCCCGGAGAGCCCGGCCGCCGCCGCGTGCTCCGCCACATTCGCGTCCAGCGCCGCGGCGCCCGCCACGATGCCGTCCGCCTCGACCTCCACGTCCCCAAAGCCGCGCGCGAGCCGCAGCACGATCCCGCGCACGCCGCCATCCCGCACGATGAGGTTGGAGGCCGCGCCCATCACTGTGATCGGAGCCTCCGCCCGCCGCAGCAGGCGCAGCAGGTCGTCCAGATCGGCCGGGCGCACCAGCCAATCCGCGTTGCCGCCCACGCGGAACCACGTCCCCGGCCCGAGCGGCGCATCCTTCTGGACACGGCCGCGCAGGGCGGGAAGCGGGCCTTCCGTCATGTGGACGGAAGCGCTCATGCCGCGCCCTTGATCCGGCGCGGGCCGCTCTTCGCCTGCAGCTCCGTCAGCTGCGCCGGCAGCGCGTGCGCCCAATTGGTGATGTTACCCGCGCCGAGGCAGACCACGTAGTCGCCGGGGCGCGCGATGGCGTGCACCATTTCCGCCAGGTGGTCGGGGGAGGGCAGGGGCACCACGGAGCGGTGGCCATGGGCGCGCAGCCCCTCCACCAGCCCGTCCTTGTCCCGCCCCTCGATCGGCTGCTCACCGGCGGCATAGACATCGGCCACGATCACCGTGCCGGCATCGTTCATGCAGGTGCAGAACTCGTCGAACAGCGCGTCCAGGCGGGAATAGCGGTGCGGCTGCACCACCGCGATCACGTCCTTCGCCCCGGCCTGCCGCGCGGCCTTGAGCACCGCCGCGATCTCCACGGGGTGGTGGCCGTAATCGTCGATCACCGTGATGTTGCTCGCCTGGCCGGCCACGGTGAAGCGGCGCTTCACGCCCTTGAACCCGGCCAGCGCCATGCGGATCGTCTCCTCCGGTACCTCCATCTCCACGCCGATGGCGATGGCCGCCAGGGCGTTCAGCACGTTGTGCTGGCCCAGCATCGGCAGGCGGAAGGGCTTGAGGTGCCGCGTGCGGCGGGAGAGGCGATCCTGCACCACCACGTCGAAGGTGGCGCCCATGCGGTCCGTGATCACCCGCTCCGCCCGCACATCCGCCTGGGGGGAGAAGCCGTAGGTGATGAGGCGGCGGTCCGAGAGGCGCGGGATCATCGCCTGCACCTCCGGGTGGTCGGCGCAGAGCACCGCGAAGCCGTAGAAGGGGATGTTGCCGACGAAGTTGGCGTAGCCCTCCTTCATGTTGTCGGCGTTGCCCCAGTGGTCCAGGTGCTCCGGGTCCATGTTCGTCACCACGGCGACCACGGCGGGAAGCTTCAGGAAGGATCCGTCACTCTCATCCGCCTCCACCACCATCCACTCGCCGGCGCCAAGCCGGGTGTTGGTGCCATAGGCGTTGACGATGCCGCCGTTGATCACGGTCGGGTCGATCTTCGCTGCCTCCAGCACGCAGGCGACGAGGGAGGTGGTGGTGGTCTTCCCGTGCGTGCCGCCGACGGCGATGGACCACTTCAGCCGCATCAGCTCCGCCAGCATCTCCGCGCGGCGCACCACGGGCAGGAAGCGCTTGCGGGCCTCCTGCACCTCCGGGTTGTCCTTCTTCACGGCGGAGGAGATGACGACCACCTGCGCCTCGCCGAGATTGGCGGCGTCGTGCCCGATGGAGACGGTGATCCCGGCCTCGCGCAGGCGGGTGACGTTGTAGCCCTCCGCGATGTCGCTGCCCTGGACCTGGTAGCCAAGGTTGTGCAGCACCTCGGCGATGCCCGACATGCCGATGCCGCCGATCCCGACGAAATGAATGGGGCCGATGTTCAGCGGCAGGGCGCGCATGGGCTAGGGCACTTTCCCGATGGGCGTCGCCGCCACGAGTGAGAGGACCCGGTCCGCCAGCCTCTCAGCCGCGTCCGGTCTTCCGAGAAGTGCCGCAGCCCGGGCCATTCCGTCCAGGGTTTCCGGCGCTTGAAGAAATTTTTTCAGCGCGGTGGCAAGGGATTGTGACGTGAAGCTCGCCTGAGGGATCAATTCGGCCGCCCCGCGCCCCGAAAGGGAACGGGCGTTCCCGGTCTGGTGGTCGTCAATAGCGTGCGGAAGCGGAACGAGAAGGCTCGGCCGCCCCGCGCAGGCGATCTCCGCCACCGTCGATGCCCCGGCGCGCGCGATCACCAGATGGGCGGCGGAGAGCCGGGCCGCGACGTCGCCGAAGAAGGGCGCAAGCTCCGCCTTCACCCCGGCCGCGGCGTAGGCGGTGCGGGTGCGGTCCATGTCCTCCTGCCGGCACTGCTGCACCACGCGCAGCCGGCGGCGATCCGCTTCCGGAAGGGCGGCGATGGCCGCCGGCACCACGTCCGAGAAGACGCGTGCGCCGAGCGAGCCGCCGAGGACGAGGAGCCGCATCTCCTGCAGCGGCGGCGCGTAGCCCCCGCCGTAGAGATCGGCGATCGGTGGGCGCACGGGATTGCCCAGCACCTCCGCCCGCACCCCGGCCGGCACACGGCTGGTGCCCTCGAAGCACAGGGCCAGCAGGTCAGCCCCGCGCGACAGGGCGCGGTTGGCGCGGCCGAGCACCGCGTTCTGCTCGTGCAGCACCGTCGCCGGCCGGCGGGAGGCCGGGATCAGCCGCGCCGCGAGCAGCGGCGGCACGGAAGGATAGCCGCCGAAGCCCACCACCGCGGCGGGGTTGAGGTCCAGCAACAGCCGCCGCGCCTCCATCGTGCCGCGCATCAGCGCCACCGCACCCTTCGCCGCGCCGAGCACCCCGTGCCCCGCGAGGCCGGAGCCCTTCAGCACGAAGCGCTCCGAATTGGCGAAGGTCTGGCTGTTGAGCGAGGAGGAGCGCGCATCCGTCATCAGCGCCACCCGCTCCCCGCGCCCGATCAGGGCGGCGGCCAGCGCCTCGGCCGGGAAGAAGTGCCCGCCCGTGCCACCGGCGGCGATGACGATCGGGCGCGCGACGGGACCCCTCACGAGACCGTCCCCTCCTCGGCCCGGCTCATCCGCTTACGGGTGAGGGCGAGCAGGAAGCCCATGCCGAGCGCGATGGCGATGACGGAGGAGCCGCCATAGGAGACGAAGGGCAGCGTCATCCCCTTGGTGGGGATGAGGTGCAGGGAGGAGGCCATGTTGATGAAGGCCTGCAGCCCGAACTGGGTGAGGAGGCCGGAGGCGGCGAGGATGACGAAGAGGTCCGTCTCCGCCAGCAGCCGCATCATCCCCCGTACCACGATGAAGGCGAAGAGGCCGAGGACGAGGAGGCAGATCATCAGCCCGAACTCCTCTCCCATGACGGCGAAGACGAAGTCGGCATGCGCGTCGGGCAGCACGTTCTTCATCCGGCCCTCGCCCGGGCCCACGCCCATCACCCCGCCCGCGCCGAAGGCCTCCAGCGCCACATCCACCTGGTAGCTGTTCCCGCCCTCGCCGAAGAGGAACTGGTTCACGCGCTTATGGACGTGGTCGAACAGGAAGTAGGCCCCGACGATTCCGGAGACGCCGAGCAGCCCCAACCCGCCGACGAGGGCGAGGTTGATCCCGGCCACGAAGACCTGCGCGAAGAAGACGGAACTGATGACGAGCAGCATGCCGATGTCGGGCTGGCGCTGCAGCACGAGGGCGACGCCAAGATAGGCCACCAGAGCGGCACCCCACATGGCCATGCCGCGCCGCCCGGCCAGCTTCGCCTCGGAGATCAGCCATGCGGCGAAGACCGCGAAGCAGGGCTTCAGGAACTCGGAGGGCTGGAGGGAGCCGAGCAGCGGCAGGTTGAGCCAGCGCCGAGCCCCTTTCACCTCGGCGCCGATGAACAGCGTGGCCACCGTCAGCAGCAGCGCACCGAAGAAGCCGAGCATGGCCAAGCGCCGCACGCCCCGCGGCGAGAGCAGCGAGACGCCCGCCATCACCGCCGAAGCGCCGGCCAGGAACATGACCTGCTTGGCGAAGAACATGTTGCGGGAGGAGGCGCCGATGCGCTCCGCCACCGCCGGCGCCGCCGCCAGTACCATGACGTAGCCGAAGCCCACGAGGGTAAGGAGGGCCGCCAGGGTCCAGCGGTCCACGCTCCACCACCAGCGGCCAAGGGTGGAGGTATCGGCGCGGGAGAGTGCCATCAGGCGGCCTCCGCTTCACGGTTGGCGAGGTTGCGGACGAGGTCGCGGAAGGCATCGCCCCGCGCCTCGAAGGAACGGAACTGGTCGAAGGAGGCGCAGGCCGGCGAGAGGAGCACTGCGCCGCTGCCCGTCCGCCGCGCCGCTTCCAGGCTTTCGGCGACGGCCGCATCCAGGGTGCCGACGACCCGGTGCGGCACGCCGTGATCCGCGAGCGTGGCCGCGAACTCCTCGGCCGCCTGCCCGATCAACAGCGCCTCAGCCACGCGGGGGAAGTAGGGCGCCAGCGGCACGATCCCGCCCGCCTTCGGCACCCCGCCCGCGATCCAGACCACCCGATCGTGGCAGGCCAGGGCATAGGCGGTGCTGTCCGCGTTCGTCGCCTTGCTGTCGTTGAGAAACGCCACGCCGCCGACCTGGCCCACCCGCTCCTGCCGGTGCGGCAGGCCGGGATAGGTGAGCAGCGCCCGCGCCACCGTCTCGCGCCCGATGCCCATCCCAAAGGCCAGCGCCGCCGCCGCCGCCGCGTTCTGCGCGTTGTGCGGCCCGGGCAGCGCCAGCGCGCCGGAAAGATCGGCGATCACGCCCGCTTCATCCCGCAGCAGCGCGCCGTCACCCCAGATACCGCCGGGCTGCGGCGCGTGCCCGGAAATGGGAACGGCCTGCCCTTCATGCGCGGCCGCCACGGCCCGCGTCTCCGCATCATCCATCCCGAAGACGGCGATCTCGTTCCCGAGCATCATCCGGGCCTTGGCCGCGGCATAGCCGGCCATATCGCCGTGCCGGTCCAGGTGATCCGGCGAGAGGTTCAGCAGCGCCCCCAGGGAAAAGCGTGCCTGGTCCAGCCGCTCCGCCGAATAGGAGGACATCTCCAGGATATATGCGCCGTCATGCGGCAGCACGGGCATGTCCAGCGCCGGCGGGCCCAGGTTGCCGCCCGTCGCCACCACCATCCCTGCCGCCCGCGCGATGTGGTCCAGCAGCGCCGTGGTGGTGGACTTGCCGTTGGTGCCGGTAATGCCGACGAAGCGCGCCTTGCTCCCCGCCGCGCGCACGGCGCGGTACAGGAACTCCACGTCGCACAGCACCGGCGCGCCGATCTCCGCCGCGCGCCGCGCCAGCGGGTGCGCCTTCGGCCCGCGATGCGGAATGCCCGGGGAGATCATCAGCAGGTCGAAGCTGCCCGGCTGCCCGATCGCGATCCCGGCCGCCTCCGCCGCCGCCCGCGCCGCCTCGCCGTCATCCCACGCCGTGACATCCGCGCCCCAGTCGCGCAGCCGGCGCGCGGCCGGAAGCCCGGCCCGCCCCAGCCCGAGAACCGCGATGCGCTGTCCGGCAAAGGGGGTCATCAGCGGATCTTCAGCGTGGAAAGGCCGATCAGGGCCAGGATCATGGAGATGATCCAGAACCGGATCACGATGGTCGGCTCCGACCAGCCCTTCTTCTCGTAGTGGTGGTGCAGCGGTGCCATCAGGAACACGCGGCGCCCCGTGCGCTTGAACCAGAAGACCTGGATGACGACCGAGAGCGTCTCCACCACGAAGACGCCGCCGACGATAGCCAGCACCACCTCGTGCTTCGTCGCGACCGCCACGGCGCCGAGCGCGCCGCCGAGCGCCAGGCTGCCCGTATCGCCCATGAACACCGCCGCCGGCGGCGCGTTGAACCACAGGAAGCCGAGGCCCGCGCCCACCAGCGCGGAGAGGAACACGGCCAGCTCGCCCGTGCCCGGCACGAAGACCACCTGCAGGTAGTCCGCAAAAACGCGGTTGCCGACGAGGTAGGCGATGATGGCGAAGACGCCCGCCGCGATCATCACGGGAACGATCGCCAGCCCGTCCAGCCCGTCCGTCAGGTTCACGGCATTGGAGGAGCCAACCATCACCAGCATCCCCACCAGCGGGAAGAAGATGCCGAAGGGAATGATCACGTCCTTGAACACCGGCACCGTAAGCCCGTCGTTCAGCCCGGGCGGCAGCAGGTAGAGGATGGCGAAGGCGATCACGAGCGCCAGCCCGAACTGCACCACCAGCTTGCCGCGGGCGGAAACCCCCTTGGTGTTCCGCTTCGTCACCTTCAGCCAATCATCGGCGAAGCCCAGCAGCCCGAAGCCGAGGGTGACGACCATCACCGCCCAGACCAACCCGTTGCGAAGATCTGCCCAGAGCAGCGTGGAGACCGTCAGCGCCAGCAGGATCAGCACGCCGCCCATGGTGGGCGTGCCCTTCTTCTCGATCAGGTGCCGCTCCGGCCCATCCGCCCGGATCGGCTGCCCGCCGCGCTGGAAGCCGCGCAGCCAGCGGATCACCATCGGCCCGAACATCATGGAAAGGACCAGCGCCGTCAGGCAGGCCGCGCCCGCGCGGAAGGTGACGTAGCGCAGCAGGTTGAAGATGATGAGGTCGCCCGGGCCGGCGAGCAGGGCGGGGATCATGCCGCCGCTCCCTGCACGCCGAGCGCCTTGATCGCGCGCACCACCACCGCCATGCGGCTGCCCAGCGATCCCTTCACCAGCACGGCATCCCGCGCCCTCAGGGCATCGGCCACGATCGGCGCCAGCGCCGCGCTGTCCGCCGCGTGCACACCGCGCTTCCCCGCCGGCAGGGCCTCGTGCAGCGCCGCCATCTGCGGGCCGCAGGTGAATACCACATCCGCGCTCGCCGCCGCGTCCGCGGCCAGGGCGGCATGCATCGCCGCGCCTTCGTTACCAAGTTCCAGCATATCACCCATCACGGCCACGCGCCGCGTTCCTTCCTGTGCCGCCAGCACGGCGAGGGCCGCACGCATGGAGGTCGTATTGGCATTGTAGGATTCGTCGAGCAGCAGCACCGCGCCGCCCGCCACGGGGATCGTCACGCGCGCCCCCCGCCCGGCCAGCGGCGCGAAACCCGCCAGCCCTTCCGCGAAGCGCGCGGGATCCGCGCCCATCGCCTTTGCTGCGGCCACGGAGGCCACCGCGTTCATCGCCATGTGCCGCCCGGGAACGGGGAGGGAGACGGCGTAGCTCTCCCCGTCCAGCCCGACCCGGAAGGTCTGGCTCTCGGCACCGCCCCTCCAGTCCAGCAGCCGCGCCGTGCCGCCCTCGCCGAAGAGCACGGCGCGCACGCCCGCCTCCTCCGCGCGCCGGTGCAGCAGCTCCGCACACGGGCCTTCCGCCGGGATCACCGCCACGCCGCCGGGCTCCAGCCCCAGGACGATGTCCGCCTTTTCCTCCGCGATCGTCTCCATGGAGCCGAGGCGGCCGAGATGCGCCGGCGCGATCGTCGTGATCACGGCCACATGCGGCCGCGCGAGGCGGGAGAGGGGCGCGATCTCGCCCCTGTTGTTCATCCCCACCTCGATCACGCCGAATTCCGCGGCCTGCGGCATCCGCGCCAGCGTCAGCGGAACGCCCCAGTGGTTGTTGTAGCTCGCCACCGCCGCGTGCACGGCCCCGCAAGCGGAGAGGCCGGCCGCCAGCATCTCCTTCGTGCTCGTCTTGCCCACGCTGCCCGTCACGGCGACGAATCGCGCCGGGGAACGGGCCCGCCCGGCCGCGCCCAGGGCCGTCAGCCCCGCCAGCGTGTCGCCCACGCGCAGCAGCGGCGCGGCGCCCGGTACGTCTCGGTCCACCATGGCACAGGCGGCACCCCGTGCCAGCGCGTCCGGCACGAAGTCATGGCCATCACGCGCATCCCGCAGCGCCACGAAAAGGTCGCCTGGCCCGACGCTCCGGCTATCGATGGAGACGCCCGAAACGGCGACGCCATCCGGCACGTCGCCGCCCGTGGCGGCCCGCAGCCCCGCTGAATCCCAAAGCACCGCGCTCACGCCGCGGCCCCCGCCAGCGCCCGCACCACGGAGACGTCATCGAAGGGATGCGTCACCCCGCCGATCGTCTGCCCGCTCTCATGCCCCTTGCCGGCCACCGCGAGCACGTCGCCAGGGCCGAGCGCCGCCATCGCCTCCGCGATCGCCGCCTCCCGCCCGCCGATATCAATGCCACCCGGGCAGCCAGCCAGCACCGCCGCGCGGATCGCGGCCGGGTCCTCGCTGCGGGGATTGTCGTCCGTCACCACCACGCGGTCCGCCAGCCGCGCTGCGGCAGCGCCCATCAGCGGACGCTTGCCGGGATCGCGGTCCCCGCCCGCGCCGAACACCACGTGCAGGCGCGCTGCATGGGGGCGCAGCGCCGTCAGCAGCCGCTCCAGCGCGTCCGGCGTGTGGGCGTAGTCCACGTACACCGCCGCCCCGTTCGGCAAGCGCGCCGCCAGCTCCATCCGCCCGCGCACGCCGGAAAGCCTGGGCAGGGCACGCATTACGCGGTCCGCCGGCAGGCCCGTGGCGACGGCCAGTGCCGCCGCGAGCATCACGTTGTCGGCCTGGTAGCGCCCGACCAGCGGCAGGTGCAGCCTCTCCCGCAGGCCGAACAGGCTGATCTCCAGTTCCTGGCCGTCCGCCAGTGGCGCATGGCGCAGCAGGCGCAGGTCGGCCCCGGCCTCGCCTACCGTCACCAGCCGCAGGTGCCGCCTGGCCGCGATGGAGCGGATGGCGGCCAGCGTCGCGCCGTCCATGTCCGCGTTCGCCACCGCCGGCCGGCCCGTCTCCAGCAACGTGTCGAACAGCCGCAGCTTCGCCGTGCGGTACTCCTCGATCGTGCCGTGATAGTCCAGGTGATCGCGCGTCAGATTGGAGAAGCCGGCGCCGGCCAGCAGCACCCCGTCCAGCCGCCGCTGCTCCAGCCCGTGGGAGGAAGCCTCCATCGCCGCGTGCGTCACCCCCGCGCGCGCGATGGCCGCGAGCGTCGCGTGGAGGGAGACCGGATCCGGCGTGGTGAGCGAGGGGCCGGGCGGGAAGCCGTCCGCCATCAGACCCAGCGTTCCCATGGACGCCGCGCGCGATCCGGCATTCGCCCAGATCTGGCGCAGGAAGTCGGCCGTGCTCGTCTTGCCGTTCGTCCCCGTCACGGCCACCACGGTGCGGGGCTGCGCGCCGTGGAACCGCGCGGCCATCAGCGCCAGCGCGCGCCGCGCATCGGCCGCCGTCACCAGCGGGCGCGGCGGCACGCCGGGCGGCCACTCCGTGCCCTCCGGCGCCAGCACCGCCGCGGCGCCGCGGCGCACCGCCTCCTCGATATGCGCGCGGCCATCCGTGCGCGCGCCCGGCAGCGCGGCGAACAGCGCGCCCGGCACCACCTGCCGGCTATCCGCCGTCAGCGCCGTCACCTCCGGCCGGCCCTCGAAGCGGATCGCGACGGAGTCCAGCGGGGCCATCAGGTCATCGAGCCTCATGGCTCGTCATCATGGTGGACAGCTCATCAGAGCCGGTGAGGGTCGCGGCCTGCGCGGCCATGGTGAAGCGGATCCGGCTGACGCCCTGCGCCCGCATCGTCTCCAGCTCCGTCACCCGCAGCGGCACGGGCGGCGCCAGGGTGGGGGTGGAGGGCACGGGCTGCGGCGCCGCCGGGCGCGGCGCCATGGCGGGGGTCGTCACCGGGCGCCCCGGCACCGCCGGCGGCGCGGCGGGCCGGGCGGCGG
>NZ_JANJOU010000021.1 GCF_024594815.1 Roseomonas populi
GGAGAGGAAGAAGGAATTCTTCCTCTCCCCGGCCCCCTCTCCATCATCTTTTTCTATGGGTTGGTCAAAGCTTCGCTGACGGTGCGCCTCGGCTCGATGAGCCGAGGCGACTGCAAGGGCTGGAAGGGTGCCGGTCGTAGGGGGCCGACGCTTCAAGTCAGTTCCGCGGCAGCCCGATGCAGGTCCAGGAGCCTCAGGCTCCTGGCGGGGGTCCAGGGGGCAGCGCCCCCTGAGTCCTGACCGATCAGGATGGAGACGCCACAGGCTTGTGCGCAGCGAGCTCCGCCAGGTGCCGGGCCCGGTCCTCCTCATTCAGGAATGCGCTGAGGAAGCTGTTCCGCGCGAAGCCCCAGAGGTCCGCGTCGGAGAAGCCCAGGGCCTGCTGGATGGAGGCGAAGTTCTCGTTCACGTAGGCGCCGAAGTAGGAGGGGTCGTCGGAGTTCACGGTCAGGCATAGCCCGGCCTCGTGCAGCCGCCGGATATTGTGGGCGGCCATGTCTGGGAAGACGCGGAGCATGATGTTGGAGCAGGGGCAGACGGTGAGCGGCATGCCCGTCTCGGCCAGGCGGCGCATGAGGTTCGGGTCCGCCTCGCTCCGCACGCCGTGGTCGATGCGGTCCACGTGCAGCTCGTCGATCGCCTCGCAGACGAAATCGGAGCCGCCCTCCTCGCCGGCATGGATGGTGGTGCGCCAGCCCAGGTCGTGCTTGGCGTAGGCGTAGGCCCGCCGGAACTTGGCGGGGCGATTCCCGCGCTCCGGCCCGCCGGTGCCGAGGCCGATGATCCGGTCACGCCAGGGCCGCAGCTCACGAAGCATGGAGAGCGCCTCCTCCTCGTCGAACTGGCGCTGGATGCCCGCGATCAGGCCGCCGGTCATGCCGTGCTCGCGCCGCGCGTCGTCGAAGGCGCGCAGGATGTTGTCGATCACCGTTCCCATCGCGATGCCGCGGCGCAGATGCCCCTGCGGGCTGATGAAGACCTCGGCATGGCGCACCCGGTCCTGCGCCGCGCGGTCCAGGTAGGACTTGGTCATCTCGTAGAAGTCCTCGCCGGTCTGGAGGACGGTGAGGCCGAGATAGAAGAGATCGAGGAAGGACTGCAGGTCGGTGAAGCTATAAGCCGCGCGCAGCTCCTCGGCATTAGCGTAGGGGATGCGGACCCCGTTCCGGGCCGCGAGGCGCATGATCGTCTCGGGCTCCAGCGAGCCCTCCAGGTGCATGTGCAGCTCGGCCTTCGGGAGGCCGGCGATGAAGGGGGAGATCGGGGCGTCGAACATCAGGATGCCTTCGGGGATGGGCCGGGGCGGGGAGGGAGGACGGAGCGCCGCTCCACCAGCGTGTGCGGCAGGACGGTGAGGGGATCGGCCCGGCGCCCCTCGATGAGGGCGAGCAGCCCCTCCACCGCGGCCTCGCCCATCCGGTCCCAGGGCAGGCGGACGGTGGTGAGGGCGGGCTCCACGTAGTGGCCGAGATCGGTATCGCCGCAGCCGGTGACGGAAAGGTCGCGCGGGACATCGAGGCCGCGCGCCTGGCACTCGGCGACGAGGCCGAGGGCCAGGATGTCGCCCGTGCAGGCCACCGCGGTCGGGAGACGGCCGCAGGAGAGCAGGCGGGACGCGCCTTCCCGCACGGCGGCGTTGTCGTAATCCGCCGTCAGCACGCGCCACGCCTCCGGCAGTTCCAGCCCGAGCGCGCGGATCTCCCGCTCGGCGCCGCCGAACCGTTCCGCGACGGCCGCCGTGTTGTGCACGGGGCCGGAGAGCAGGGCGATGGCGCGGTGACCCCGGCCATGGAGGTGCCGCACCGCGGCGGCCATGGCGCCCGCATTGTCGAAGGCCACGGCCGGGGCGCCGGCCGGCTCCAGTAGCGCGTCCTGCACGATCACCGGCGTGCCCGTGCGCCGCAGCAGCGCCGCCAACTCCGGGCCGATGGGGGCGCCGGTGATGATCAGGCCGTCCACCCCCCGCTCCACCAGGTGGCGGACCTGCCGGTGCTGGCGCTCCGGGTCGCGGTGGGTGCAGTGGATCAGCAGGGCATAGCCGGCCGCGTCCAGCACCCGCTCGATCGCCCCGATCACCGGGGCAAACAGCGGGTTGGCGATGGTGGGCACCAGCAGCCCGATGCTGCCGGAGCGCTGCGAGATCAGTGACCGCGCCTGCCGGTTCGGGATGTAGTCCAGCGCCGCCATGGCCCGCTCCACCGCTTCCCGCTTGCCGGGCTGGACCAGCGCCGGCTGGTTCAGCACGCGGGAGACGGTGGCGATGGAAACCCCGGCGGCGGAGGCGACCTCCCGCACCGTGACCTTGCCCAGGGGACCAGGGGGCGCGGACACACCTCAGGCCGCGGTGTCGCGGTACTTCTGCACCGTGCGGAAGCGGCTGAGCAGGTAGTCGCCCGCGTTGATCGTCTCGTATTTCGGCGGGTTCTCCGGCGACTGGCAGGTCGGCAGGCAGGCGACGGGCGCGGTGTAGTCCAGGTTGAAGAACATCGGGATGGAGAAGCGCTCCTTCCCCGTGCGGTTCACCACCCGGTGCAGGTTCGAGACGTAGAGGTCGTTCGTCCAGCGCTGGAACAGGTCGCCGAGGTTCACCACCAGCGTGCCGGGGATATAGGGCGCGCTCACCCACTCGCCGTCGCGCTTCTGGAGTTCCAGACCCCCGATCGGGTCCTGGGACAGCAGCGTGATCATGCCGTAGTCGGAGTGCGGCGCCACGCCGAAGGCCTTCTCGTCCGGCACGGGCGGCTGCGGCGGGTAGTGGAACAGGCGCATCTGCACCATGGGATTGGTGCACCACTGCAGGAAGTGGTCCGGCGGCATGCCGAGGCTGACGGCGAACACGCGCGTCAGCCGCAGGCCCAGCGCCTTCGTTGCCTCGAAATAGGCCTCGGCCGCCTCCTTCAGCCAGGGGGCATCGGCGGGCCAGCGGTTCGGGCCGTGCAGCGGCAGCCCGGCGGCGACGGAGGGGTGGTCGAGCGGCAGGTCCACGCCGATCTCGTAGCTCTCCTTCAGGTCGGGCGCGTAGCCGGGGTGCTGGTTGATGCCCTGGGGCATGAAGCCGCGGCGGAAGCGGTCGTCCATCTTGTGCGCCATCCGCTGCTCCTCCGGCAGGTCGAAGTAGCGCTTGGTGGCCGCGAACACGCCGTCGAACACATCCCCTGGGATGCCGTGGTTCTTCACGTAGAAGAAGCCGGTGGTGAGGCAGGCCTGGCGCAGGCGCTCGGCCAGCGGGCCGATGTCGCCGCCCTCGTTCAGCGGCGTCAGGTCGAGGACGGGCACCTCGTCGGCGGTGGCGGCGCGGGGCGCCTTGGTCATCACGGATTCGGACATTGTGGTTCCTCCGGGAAGGTGGCGGTTCAGAGGGAGACGGGCCGGTCGCCGGCCGTGTTCATCCAGAAGATGACGCGGCGCTGCACCGCCTGGACGATGGCGTGCAGCACCACGCCGATGAGCGAGAGCACGACGAGGATGGCGAAGGTGCCGGCCATGTCGAAGTTGAAGTTCTTCTGCATCAGCAGGAAGCCCAAGCCCGCCTTGGCGCCCACGAACTCGCCGACGATGGCGCCGATGACGGAGAGCACCACCGCCACGTCCAGCCCCACGAAGATGTAGGGCAGGGCGGACATCATCCTGACCATGCGGAACACCTGCCAGCGCGAGGCGGTGCAGGAGACCAGCATCTCGATCTGGTCCGCCGGCGCCGCGCGCAGGCCCATGATGGTGTTCGCCAGCAGCGGGAAGAAGGCGATGGTCGCGGTAATGATGATCTTGGAGGAGAGGCCGTAGCCGAACCAGATCACGATGATCGGTGCCACCGCCACCTTCGGCAGGGTCTGAAAGGCGACGACATAGGGGTAGATCAGCCGCTCTGCCATGGGCGAGAGGGCGATGATGAAGCCGAGGATCAGGCCGCCGAGCGAGCCCAGCGCGAAGCCCGCGATGATCTCCCACAGGGTGATCAGCAGGTGCCAGTGGAACTCGGCCGAGCCCAGCGATTCCACGAGCGCCACCACGATGGCGGATGGCGGCGGCAGCACGATCTTCGGGATGGAGAGCAGCCACACCGCCGCCTCCCACCCGCCGAAGACGAGCACGGCCATCAGCGCGGGCAGCAGCATCCCCTTTGGCGAAAAGCCCCGGCGCGTCATGCCGCGAGCATCCCGGCCGCGCGAAAATGGCCGCGCAGGTGGCTGACGTAGCGGCCGAACTCCGGCGTGTTCTGCATCTCCAGCGTGCGGGGGCGCGGCAGGTCCACCTCCACCACCTCCACGATGTGGCCGGGGCGTGGCGCCATCACGACGATGCGGTCGGCCAGGTAGATCGCCTCGGGAATGCTGTGGGTCACCAGGAGCACCGTCTTGCGCCGCTCGCGCCAGATGCGCTGCAGCTCCTCGTTCATCGTCTCGCGCGTCATCGCGTCCAGGGCACCGAATGGCTCGTCCATGAGCAGGATGGCCGGGTCGTGCACCAGGGCGCGGCAGATCCCTGCGCGCTGCTGCATCCCGCCGGACAACTCGGAGGGGTAGCGGTTCTCGAAACCCGACAGCCCGGCCATCGCCAGCAGTTCCAGCGCCCGTCCGCGTGCCGCGCTGAGATCCAGCTTCTGGACCTTCGCCGGCACCAGCACGTTCTCCAGCACCGTCAGCCATGGCAGCAGGACCGGCGCCTGGAACACCACGCCGAGCGCGGGATTCGGCCCGGCCAGGGGCCGCCCCCCGATCGTCACCTCGCCGGAGGAGCGCGGCAGCAGCCCCGCCAGGATCTTCAGCAGCGTGCTCTTGCCGCAGCCGCTGGGCCCGACCACCGTCACGAACTCGCCCTCACGGATGCCGAGGTCGATCGCGGTCAGGGCCTGCACGCTGCTGCCGTCCTGCGCGGCGTAGGTCTTGGAAACCCCGCTGATGCGGAGGAAGTCCCCCGCCATCAGGACTTGCACGCCGCGGCGGCGGCCTGGACCGTGGCGGTGTCGAAGCGGTTGATCTTCTCGAAGTAGTCGGGGATCCGCACCATCATGGAGGCGGCGGTCACCGGCTTGTCGATCTGCTTCGTCTCCAGCATGAACCGCACCAGCCGGTCATAGGCGGCCGGGTCCGCATTGCCCCACAACTTGCCGCCGTTGAGGGCGAAGGCGTCCTTCAGGCTGTCCAGCTGCGCCTGCTGCGTGTTCAGGTCCCAGCGCGCCAGGGTCGCCGCGTCCGCTCCGCTCGGCTTGGTGGCGGGGTAGCGATCCCAGTGCAGCTGGCGCGCGCAATCCGGGTTGGCCAGTGCATAGACGGTCGCCTTCGCCATGCCGCGGGCGATGCCGACCACCATGTCCGGGTTCTTCTCCGCCGTGCCCTGCATCACGGCCAGCGTGTAGTCGGGGTACTGGCGCCAGTCGTCGCCCACCAACTTGCGCAGCTTCAGCCCGGCATTCTCGAAGGAGGCGATGGCGGATGCCCAGTAGAGCAGCCCCTGCACCCGGCCGGAGCGCAGCGCCTCCACCGGCGGCGCGCCGAGGCCGAGCGGGATCATCTCCACGTCCTTCGCGGGATCCAGCCCGTTGGAGCGCAGGTAGCTGTTGAGGTAGGCAATGCCGCCCGTCGCCAGGCTGAACACGCCGATCGTCTTGCCCTTCAGGTCCTTGGCCGAGGTGATCGGCCCGTCCGCGTTCACCCCCACCGACCAGTCGATCACCCCGTTGCCCATGGCGATCCGCACGGGAAGATCGTTCTTGGCATTGGCCTGAACGATGACGCTGGCGTTCACCTCGCCGAACTCGGCGTTGCCGCCCACCATCTGCTGGATCGACTGCAACGAGGCGCCGACCGGCATCAGCTCCACGTCGTACCCCTCCTCCTTCCAGTAGCCGAGGGTGAGCGGCAGGGTCAGCATGGGATAGCCGACATTCAGCACGGTGGTGCTGACGGCGATGCGGACCTTCTGCAACGGCCGCGTCTGCGCGAGGGCAGGGCGCGCCAGCGGCAGGCCCGCGAGCGAGAGGCCGGACAGGAGGAGCGAGCGACGGTCCATGGAGGCTCCGATCGAGAGGCCCGTCAGGGCCGGTAAGGGCGGTCTGAAAACGCTTTCAGCAAGACACGTGCCATGTTCGGACGCTGAGCCGTTCTTGTTCGGACCTGTCCGGCTTCAGGGGGCTCTGCCCCCTGGACCCCCGCCAGGAGGCTGAGCCTCCTGGACCTGCATCGGGCTGCCGCGGGGACCGACTTGAGACTGGGTCTCCGGTGAGGGTCTCTATCCTGCTCTTGCAATCGCCTCGGCTCCACGAGCCGAGGCGCACCGTCAGCGAGGCTCAGGCCAGCTGATAGAAAAAGATGATGGTGAGGGGTCCGGGGAGAGGAAGAATTCCTTCTTCCTCTCCCCGGGACAGACCCCCACCGCAGGCTTTGCTCACCCGATCAGAAGCACCTGCTCTCGCCAGAGGCAATTTGCCCGTTCGGGCCGAGGTGGCTAGGCCCCACCGCAGAGGTGCTGTGAGTCCGGCAGGGACCAGGAGGCGCGCGTCCGCAGGTTGGTGACGCTGTAGTACCGCCCGCGGTCGTCGCCTGGCGGGCAGGCGCGCGGGATGACGGTGAGACACATGACGACCCGGTCGCCGGGCTTCGAAGCGATCACCGCCTCCTCCCGCTCGTAGGAGACCTGCCGCACGCCGTTGGCGAAAACGACGGAGGTGCCCGAGGAGAACTCGCCAGGTCCTTCGCCCTCCAGCCTTGCGCCGATATCGGCCACCCGCGTGGCCGTGCAGGCGGCGATCCGGGCGGGCGGCGCGTTGCTCTCCGGCGCCGCGCCCTCGGCCATGTCTGTCGCGCTCAGCCAGTTGGGGAGGGAAGTGGAGGAGCCGAAGCGGCGGTAGCTCTCGATGCCGCCCGCATAGACGGCCAGCAGGCAGCCCCGCCGGGCGCCGCAGCCGCGCCGGTCGGCCAGGATGCCGCGCGCCACCACCGTCAGCCGGGGCGCCTCGTCCGACGTCGCCTCTGCCCTGGCCTGGCGGTTGGCGGCGCCCAGCAGGTCGTCCAGTTCGGAAAGGCGCGGGTCGGCGCAGACGGCGCGCTCGTCCGGCGCGGCGGCGCGGGCGCAGTCGAAGCTGGCGGCGCGGCCTGCCGGGGGAGCGGCAAGGACGCAGGCGAAGAGAAGCAGGGCGAGCAGGCGTCTCATCGGCAGCAGCCCCTCCGCTCGGTTCGTGCCCGGGTCATCCTCACTATCCCTAAGAGCGTTGTCAGGACCGTCCCGCGATCATCATGGCGTGTTCGCCGGCGGCCCTTTCCCGATTTAGGGGCCGCGGCCCGGCGGGGGCGGCCTCTCCCGGGGGGCCTGCCCAACCGGCACCGGCGGGTCACCCGCGACCACCTGCCGCGCGGCCGGCTCCTCCGTCTCCGGCGGGGCCTGGCCCGAGCCGCCCTTCCCGGATGGCAGGAGGGAGAGCGGGTCGAGGACGAGGCTGGCCAGGGCGCCAAGGGCCCTGACCAAGCCCCAGAGGCCGTGCCACGCGGCGGCGAGGATCATCTCCATCGCCGGACCAGATGGGCCCTGCCGCCCCGGCCGCCATCCCCCATGCCGAAGGGGCCGGGATGTCCCGACCCCCGGCCCATGACGGGCGCCACGGCTACTCCCCCGCCCAATCCACGCGGCGGGTGACGGCCATCACCACCGAGAGGGCGGCAAAGAGGGCGACGGTCCCGGCCAGCAGCGCATAGGCCTCCAGGCTCAGCACCACGTAGAGGAAGCCGAACAGCCCGCCGAGAATCCCCGCGAAGAGCCCGGCCAGCGCCACCCGCCGCGTCACTGCCGCGGTATAGGCCGAGGCCTGCGCCACCACGGCCGCGGTGCTGATCAGGTAGGCCGCGGCGAAGCCCAGCGGCTCCCCGAAGGCGAGCAGCAGCAGCGGGAAGAGCACGACGGAGAGGCCGAGCAGCCCGTACTGCACGAGGTGGATCCGCACCCCCGCCACCAGCTCGAACAGCACGTAGGTGAGGAAGGCGAGCGCCAGGAACATCGCCGCGTATTTCGAGGCGCGGGTGACCATGCGGTAGGTCGGAACCGCCTCCAGCAGGTCCACGCCGACGCTGCTGCCCGAGGCGGTCAGCGCCTGGCACCAGTTGCTGCCGAGGTGACGGACCAGTGGCTGCCCCGTGCCCTCCTGCCAGCTCGCGCTGAAGCCCGTCTCCGTCACGTCGGAGCGCACGGGCAGCCCGGCGCCGGTGAAGCTCGGCGTCGGCCAGGGCGCGGCGACGGAGAGCTCCGCCCGGCGCGCCAGGGGCAGCACGCCGAAGCTGCCGGTGCCGCGCATGGACAAGCCGCCCGCCAGCGTCAGGGTGCGGCCGGGCTCCGGCGGACCGTCCAGCCCCAGGTCCCAGCGCACCAGCTCCGCCCCGAAGCAGTTGGCGTCCGGCGCGTCGCGGGCCGCCAGCTCGCGCCCATCCGCCGAGAGCCGCGCGCCGGCGGCGGCGGATCGCAGGTCGCTCGCGCCGGTGACGAGGAAGGCCTCCCCCCAGAGCAGGTCGGTGCCCGGCTCGGCGGAGATCGCCGGCACGGCGATGGTGGCGGAGAGCGCGACCTCCGCCTCGTAGATGACCGCCTCGAACAGCCCGCGCCGGCGGCGCTCCGGCTTCAGCCTGGCCTCCGCACCCATCCGGGCGGGCAGCACGGCCACCGCGCCGCGTTCCCAGCGCTGCGGGCCGGTCTCGCCCACGGCGCGGGGAATGGGCGTGCGGGTCGGCACCATCAGCACGGGGCCGAGCACGGATTGCGCCGGGCCCCAGCTGCGCGCGATGCCCTCCCGCACCTGCTCCTGGTAGGACTCGCGCTCCTCGATCACGCCCTCGATCATGAAGTGAGGCAGCAGCAGCACCAGCAGCAGCCCGCCGACGAGGGCAAGCTTGCCCGCGCGCCCCAGCCGCAGCGGCGGGCGGGGTTGCGCGGCGGCGGCGGGGGAGGGATGGGGGATGTCGCTCACGGTCTTGGCCTCCTGGGTCGAGGTCGGCATTCTCGCGGCCCGCCGTGCCCGGCGGATGACGCGGGCGGGGAAAGGCGGTGCCGGGCCCGTGCAAATCCGGTGCAGACGGGGAGGACCATGCCGCGCGTCCTGATCGTGGATGACGACCCGGCGATCCGGGATGTCGTGCGCTTCGCCCTCTCCCGCGCCGGCTACGGCACGCTGGAGGCGGCGGACGGCGCCGCGGGCCTGGCCGCCGCGCGGGAGGCGCTGCCCGACCTGATCGTGCTGGACGTGATGCTGCCGGAGATGGACGGCACGGAGATGTGCCGCGCCCTTCGCGCCTCCGGCGGGGCCGCTTCCGCCATCCCCGTGCTGTTCCTCTCCTCCCGCGACGACGAGGTGGACCGCGTCGTGGGTCTGGAGATCGGCGGCGACGACTACCTGACGAAGCCCTTCAGCCCGCGGGAGCTGGTGGCGCGGGTGCGCGCCGTGCTGCGGCGCGGCGCGCCCGCCGCGCCGGCGCCCGCGGACGAGGCGCTGCGCCACGGCCGCCTGGCGCTCGATCCCGGCACCGCGCGCGTGACCTGGGACGGGGCGGAGGTGGTGCTGACCGCGACGGAGTTCGGCCTGCTCCGCACCCTGATGCGCCGCCCCGGCCGCGTGCTGAACCGCGACGCGCTGATGGACGGCGCCTACACGGTGGAGCGCGTGGTGTCCGACCGCACCATCGACAGCCATGTGCGGCGCCTGCGCGCGAAGTTCGCCGCCCTCGGCGCCGCGCCGGTGGAGACGCTGCCGGGCTTCGGCTACCGGCTCGGGCCGTGCGACTAGGGTGGGCGGTACACCGGGGGCGGGCCGAGCCGGGAGAATGATGGTGAGACAGACATACGGGTGCGCGCTGGCGATCTGCGGCATCTTTGGCCACGTCCTGGCCGGCATGCCCGCCCTGGCGGCCCCCGCGCCTGACCTCGCATCCACCGCCCTCTACGCCAGGACCGTGCAGGGGTGCCGGGCCATCGACCTGGCGACATGGAGGCACCCGGTGCGGGAGGTGCTGCGGGCGGCCCGGGCACGGGTCGTGAAGGCGGAGCTGTGCAACGGGCGCCGGTTCCCGGTGCTGACGGTGGTGCTTCCCTACGCCGTTGACGGCGACACGGACCGGTACTTCAGCCGCCTGTACGCGAGCCTTGCCGAGGCTAACGGGTTCTGGCCCTTCGCCCTCGTGGACATGGCGAACGGCGTGGTCATCACCGTGGAGATCGACAGGGCGAGCCGCACCGTCTCTCCTGCCTACGAGGACTTCCGCGTGCCGGACGGCGCGGCCCGGTAAGCGGGGGTTGGGTGGACCGGTCGACGGGCAGGGTTCGCGGACGGTGACGGCCGGGCGCCGGCGCCGGCACCGGCATCGTGCGCATGCCTGACATCCCCCGCCCCTGTGTGGCCGTTCGGGCCGCCGGGACTCCCGGCACCGCCGGTTGCCCGCCCTTCTGCGCCACTGCACTCTCCGAGCGGCCGAAGGGCGCCCGGCCCGGGCGCCCGCGCATCGGCATCAGGGAGGTTGGCGCGTGATCCTGTTCTGGAATGGCCGCGGCTACTGGGTGGTCTTCCTCGCTGCCCTGGCGATGTTCCTGCCCCTGATCGTCCTGCGCCAGGTGGACGGGCCGGAGGTGGACCGCGGTGTCGCGCTCACCATGGGGCTGGCGGGCATCGCCACCCTCCTGCTCGGGCTGCGCTTGAACCAGGGCGGGCCGACGCGGCACTCCTTCTGGGGTATCCCCATGCAGGTCTGGGCGGCGCCCATGCTCCTCTTCGCGGTCCTGCTGGCCACCGGCACCATCACCACGGCCGAGGAGCCCGGCGGCGAGCGTCCGGCGCGCTTCGTCACCGAGGGCGGCCGGAAGTAGCCGCCAGACACCGCCCCGCGATGCTCGCCTTCCGGCGCCCGCGCCTGCGGACCCTGCTGCTGCTGAGCAACCTTGTCGTGCTCGTCCTGCCCATCACGGGCTTCTGGGCGCTGCGCCTGTACGAGAGCGCGCTGGTGCGGCAGACCGAGACGGAGCTGCGCGCCCAGGCCGCCGTTCTCACGGGCGCCTGGCGCGCCGCCCGCGGCATCGCGCCGGAGAGCCTGTCCAACGGCCTCAACCCGCGCGCGCTGGAGACGGCGCGGCGCCGCGGCCTGGACCTGGCGCACGACACGGTGCTGCCGCTCGCGCCCGATCCGCGCCCCGGCCCGCCCCCCGCGCCGGAGGCCGCCGAGGCCGGCGCCCGCCTGCTGCCCGTGCTGCGCGACACCCAGGCCGTGACGCTCGCCGCCCTGCGGCTGCTGGACGCCGCGGGCGTGGTGGTGGCCTCCACCGGCGCCGACACCGGCCTCTCGCTCGCCGGGCTGGAGGAGGTGGAGGCGGCGCGGGCCGGCCACCCGCTCGCCGTGCTGCGCCGGCGGGAGAAGATCGCGACGGAGGTGCCCGGCGGCATCAGCCGCACAGCCGGCCTTCGCGTCCACCTCGCCATGCCCGTGCTGGACGGCGACCGGGTGGACGCGATCGTCCTCCTCTCCCGCACCCCCGCCACCGTCACGCAGACCGTCTCCCGCAAGGTGCCGGAGATCGCGGCGGTGGCCCTGCTGCTGCTCCTGCTCGTCGCCGGCCTCGCCGCGCTCGCCTCGCGCCTCATCACCCGCCCGCTGGACGCCGTGGTGCGCGCCGCGCGCCAGGTGGCCGCCGGCGGCGCCACGGTGCCCGGCGGGCGCCTTCCCCCCGTGCCCCGCACCGCCGTGCGCGAGGCCGCCGAGCTGTCCGACGCCATCGCCCGCATGACCGCGACGCTGGAAGGCCGCGCCACCTATGTCCGCGGACTGGCCGCCCATATCAGCCACGAGTTCAAGACGCCCCTCGCCTCCATGCGCGGCGCGGCGGAGCTGCTGGCCGAGCACGGCGAGGCCATGTCCGCCGGGGAGCGCGCCCGCTTCGCCGCGGCGATCGAGGACGGCGTGGCGCGGCTGGACCGCCTCGTCAGCGGCCTGCTCGCCCTCGCCCGCGCCGACATGGCGGCCGCGGGCGGCCGGGCCGCGCTGCGCCCCCTGGCCGATGCCGCCGCGGCCCGCCACCCCGCCCTTCGGATCGCCGTCTCGGGCGAGGCCGAGGCCGCCATCGCCCCGCAGGCGGCCGCGACGGTGCTGGATAGCCTGCTCGGCAACGCCCTGGCCCATGCCGGCCCCGGCACCGCCGTGACGATCACCCTCGGCCAGGAGGCCACGACCGCCACGATGACCGTGTCCGACGACGGCCCCGGCCTCTCCCCCGCCAACGCCGCCCGCGCCTTCGACCCCTTCTTCACCACGGCGCGGGAAAAGGGCGGAACCGGGCTGGGCCTGGCCATCGCGCGATCCCTGGTGGAGGGCGCGGGTGGGCGGATCGAGCTTCTGCCCTCCGATTCCGGCGCGAGCTTCCGCATCGTCCTGGCGCGGGCGGTGCCGGACGGGGCTGGCGAGCACCTGTCCTGACCTGTCCGCTCCGGTGGCCCCAGGGGAGAGAAAGAATTCTCTCCCCCTGGACCCCCTCTCATCTTTTTCTGTTGGGCTGTCGCGGGATGCTCCGCCGGTGGCGCGCCGAGGCTCCATGAGCCTCGGCGACTGACACGGCGGCCTGGCCCGGCATGGTGCCAAAGGGCCTGCGGCGCCGCCCTTCGATCATCCTATCCGCGGCAGCCCGGTCGCGGGGTCCGGGGGGGCCGTTGCCACCCCGGCGGGGTCCAGGGGCAGAGCCCCTGGGGCCACCACGCGCCCCCTCAGCCCTTCTCCAGATAGGTCTGCGGCCGGCGCCGGGCGGCAAGGGCATCGAGAACGGCGAGTTGCCGGGGCAGGCAGACGCGCCGGAGGTCGTAGCGTTCCTTGATCGTCTCGCGGCCGGCACGGCGGAGGGGGGCGAAGCGCTTCGGGTCGGCCAGCACCTCGGCGATGCGGCGGGCGAGGGCAGCGTGGTCGAAGAAATCCGTCAGCAGCCCGTTCCGGCCGTCCTCGATCACCTCCTGCACGGGAGGCGTGGCGGAGCCGAGGATGAGGGCGCCGCAGCCCATGGCCTCCAGCACGCTCCAGGAGAGGACGAAGGGCATGGTGAGGTAGACATGGACGGAGGCGACGCGGAACAGCGCGTGCAGCGCCGGGTGCGGGATCTGGCCGAGGAAGTGGACGCGCGCGGGGTCCAGTGGGCCGGTCTCGGCCAGCATCGCCTCCCGCCAATTGGCATGGTCGCGGGGCGGGCTGCCGTAGCTGGTGCCGTCGCCGCCGACGATCACCACCCGCGCGTTCGGGCGGGCGGCCAGCAGCGCGGGCAGGGCGCGCATAAAGGTGGGGAAGCCGCGATAGGGCTCCATGTTGCGGGCGACATAGGTCACCACCTCGTCGCCGGGCCTCAGCACGGTGCCGTCGGGCAGGGTGAAGCGCGCCGCGGGGTCGGGGCGGCAGACCTGCGTGTCGATCCCCTCGTGCACCACGCTCATGCGGCCCTGGTACCAGTCCGGGAAGCGGGCGCGCTGCCAGAGGGTGGGGGCCATGCCCCAGTCCGAGGCCTGGACGGAGGCGAGCAGGGGCAGGTTCATGCCGCGCACCCGGATCGCGTCCTGCACCGTGGCGGGCTTGCCGGGCTCGAAGCCGACATCGGCGCCGGTCGGGCTGTAGAAGAACTCCGCGTAGAGGAGCAGGGCGGAGGAGGGAAAGACGTCCTTCAGGAACAGGGTGTCGCCCCAGCCGATATGGCTGAAGATCACGTCCGGGACGAAGCCGCCGCGGCGCAGCTCCAGCGCATGGGCCGCCACCTTCTCCGCCCGGACCGTGGCGGAATGGGTGGGGCGCGCGGAGCGGTGGACCGCCTCGGGCGCGGCCGGCGGCGGCTCGTAGACGCGCAGGGCCACGCCGTTCGGCACCGGTACGTTCCGCGCGCCGATCCCGACCACCTGGGTTCCCTTCCGGGCGGCCAGGGCGGGCAGCAGGTGGGCGTACTGGCCGGGAAAGTTCGGATGGACGAGCAGGACCCTCATTGGATGGGGTATTCCCGTCCCGCCGCGGGCTGACAAGGCTACCGTTCCGGGGCCGTGCCGTTCCGGGCGCAACACCCGCCCGCGCGGGACATCCCTTGATCCGGGGCTGCCCGGTGGGCGAGGATCGTCTGCCAGAACGGTCATCGGCGCCCGACGGCGGCGGGATACGGCCCGCCGGGGCCGACGGCCGGCCCGCCGCGCGAAGCGGCAGGGCAGGAAGGGGAAAATGGATGCCGCAAGGCGAGGTGGCCGTGGCCGGGCGGGGCGAGGAACCGGCCGGCACCTTCCTTCTCCGGCCGCCCCTGCGCGAGCCGGATGCGGTGAGCGGCAACGTCTCCGCCTGGCGCCTTCCGGTCGAGGGGCCGCTGCTCCTCTGCACGCGCCGCTTCGTCGATCCCCGCGGCTCCGTCTCCGAGACCTATAGCGAGCGCGACTTCCGGGCGCTGGGCGTGACGGAGCGCTTTGTCCAGGACAACCACTCCCTCTCCCGCGGGGCCGGAACGCTGCGCGGCATGCACTTCCAGGCGCCCCCCGCCGCCCAGGCGAAGCTCGTGCGCGTGCTGCGCGGGGCGATCCTGGACGTGATCGTGGACCTGCGCCGGAATTCCGCGAGCTTCGGCCGCGCCCTCGCCTGCGAGATGTCGGGGGATGGCGCGGAGCAGCTCTACGTGCCTGTGGGCTTCGCGCATGGCTTCCTTACCCTCCAGGCGGATACGGAGGTGGCCTACAAGGTGGATGCCTTCTACGCGCCCGAGCTGGATCGCGGCCTGGCCTGGGACGACCCGGATCTTGGGCTTCCCTGGCCCGACCTGCCCGGCGGGCCCCTTCTCTCGGACAAGGACGGCCGCCACCCCCGCCTGCGCGACCTGCCCGCTTATTTCTAGGGCTGCCCGATGCGCGTCCTGATCGCCGGCCGCACGGGCCAGCTCGCCCGGGCGCTGCTGGACCGGCTGCCGCGGGACGGCCACGAGGTGGTGGCGCTGGGCCGGCCGGAGCTGGACCTGTGCGACCCCGCCGGCATCGCGCGGGCCGTGGAGAGGGTGGCGCCGGACGCGGTGGTGAACGCGGCCGCCTACACGGCGGTGGACCGGGCGGAGACCGAGCCCGCCCTTGCCTTCACCGTGAACGCGGACGGGGCCGGATGGCTGGCCCGGGCCGCGGCGGTGCGGGACATCCCCCTGGTCCACCTCTCCACGGACTACGTCTTCGCCGGGGACGGCCCGGCGCCCCTCGGCGAGGATGCGCCGACGGGGCCCCTGAACGTCTATGGCCGCTCCAAGCTGGCGGGGGAGGAGGCGGTGCTCGCCGCCCACCCGCGCAGCCTCGTGCTCCGCACGGCCTGGGTCTGCGGCCCGCACGGCACGAATTTCCTCCGTACCATGCTCCGGCTGGGGGCGGAGCGGGAGCGGCTCTCCGTCGTGTCCGATCAGTTCGGTGCCCCGACTTTCGCCGACGACCTGGCGGATGCCATCGCCCGGCTACTGCCCCGCTTGCCCTCACGGCCCGCCGGCGATCCCGGCTTCGGCGTATTCCACCTCACGGGGATGCCGCACACGAGCTGGCACGGCTTCGCGGAAGCGATCTTCGCCGAGGCGAGGGCGCGGGGGTGGAAGGTGCCGGCCCTGACGGCCATCCCGAGCACGCACTACCCCACCCCGGCCCAGAGGCCGGGCGATGCGCGGCTGGATTGCGAGCGGATCGAGCGCGTCCACGGGATCCGGGCGCTGGACTGGCGGGTGTCCCTCGCGCGGTGCCTCGACGCCCTCCAGGAGGAGCTTGGCGGCCGTGGCACCCCCGGGGCTGCCGGCGGCGCGCCCTAGTCGATCCGGATGTTCGCGGCCCGGATGACCTCGCCCCACTTTGCCGTCTCGGCGCGAACCAGGGCGGCAAGCGCCTCGGGCGGGCCGCCATGCACCGTGCCGCCCTGATCGGAAAGGCTGCGGCGCACCTCGCCCTCGCCCAGCGCCGCCGCGGCGGCGGCGTGCAGGACCGCGACGCGGTCCGGCGGCGTACCGGCCGGGACGAAGAGGGCGTACCAGGTGTCGGAGATCACGCCCCTCGCCCCGGCCTGCTCCATGGTGGGCAGGTCGGGCAGGGCCGCCAGGCGCTCCTCCGCCGTGACGGCAAGGGCGGGCAGGGCGCCGGCCCGGATATGCGGGATCACCACGGGCACGTCGGCCAGCAGCATGTCGATCGTGCCGCCCAGCAGGTCCGTCACGGCGGGTGCCGCGCCGCGATAGGGAACGTGGACGATGTCGATGCCCGTGCGGATCCTGAACAGCTCCCCGGCCAGGTGAAGGGAGCTGCCGTTGCCGGCCGAGCCGTAGCTCAGCTTGCCCGGCTGCCGCCGCGCCAGCGCCACCAGCTCCGCGACCGACCGCACGCCGAGCTTCGGGCTGACGACGAGGATCTGCGGCACGGAGAGGACATGGATGACCGGTGCGAGGTCCTTCCCCACGTCGTAGGCCATGCGCGGCATGAGCTGCGGCAGCACCACCACCGCGCCTGTCGAAGCGAGGACGGCGGTGAGGCCGTCGGGCCGGCTCCGCGCCGCCGCCTCCACCCCCACCATGCCGCCTGCGCCGGAGCGGCTGTCCACCACCACGGGCTGCCCCAGCCGCGATCCCATGGCGTTGCCGAGGACGCGCGCGATGATGTCGGCCGGGCCGCCCGCGGCGAAGGGGACGATCATGCGCACCGGCTGGTCCGGGAAGCGCGGCTGCGCGCCTGCAGGGAATGCGGGGGCGAGGCCCGCCGCGGTGAGCAGGCCCAGCGTCTGGCGTCTCGTTTGCACCGTGGCGTCTCCTCGAGGGGGCCGCTTCCGTGGCGGCCTTGAAGAACCAGGGGGCGCCTCAGCGCCCCTGGAAGACAGGCCTGCGCTTCTCGGCGAAGGCGCGCTGCGCCTCCCGCGTATCCTCCGTGCGGGCCAGCGCCACGGTCTGGCTCTGCTCGTAGCGGTATCCGTCGCGCAGCGGCATCTCCTCCGTTAGATTGAAGGAGCGCTTGGCGGCCTGTACGGCCAGCGGCGCCTTGGACGCGATCTGCCGCGCGATCGCCGTCGCCTCCTCCACCAGCCGCTCCCTCGGCACGCAGAGCGAGGCGGCATTCATCCGCAGCAGCTCCGGCCCGGTCATGCGCTTCGCCGTGTAGATCATCAGCCGCGCGTCGGACTGCCCGAAGAAGCGCAGCACGTGCCGCACGCCGCCCGCCAGGCCCACATCCACCTCGGTCATGGAGAGGAAGGCCTCCTCCGCCACCACCAGGATGTCGCAGCACAGCGCCAGCACGCAGCCCGCGCCGATGGCCGCGCCATTCACCGCGGCGACGATCGGCTTGCCGCACTCCATCACCGCGTCGAAGGAGGCGCGGACGAGGCGGTTGTGGCGGGGATAGCCGCCGGGCTCCTCCGCCAGGTTCGGGCGTTCCCGCAGGTCGGCGCCGGCGGAGAAGGCGCGCCCTTCGCCCGTCAGCACCACCGCGCGCACATCGGCCGTGTCGTGGATCACGTCAAAGACGCGCACGATCTCCTCGCGGAAGCGCCGGTCCTGCGCGTTCACCGGCGGCGCGGTGATGGTGACGGTGGCGACGTGCTCTTCCAACTCCACGCGGAAGCGCTCCAACCCTTCCAGACCCGGTATCATCACGGTTCCTCCTACTCCGCGGCGTTCGCGGGCTGCTGCGCGGGCGGCAGCGGCGCCAGCCCGCTCTCGGGCGGGGTCAATACGGGCGCGACGCCGTCGGGCAGGGGGATCTCGTGCGCGTTCAGCGTCATCGAGACCATGGTGTAGTAGCCGATCACGGCGGTCAGCTCGACCACGCCGCGCTCGCCCCAGCGCGCCCGCGCCGCATCGTAGGTCGCGGGCGGCACCCGCCCGTCCACCTGCAGCGCGCGGGCGAACTCGTAGACCAGCGTCTCCTCCGCATCCGCGAAGGCGGGCGCCTCGCCGCGGTGGATGGCGTCGATCGCGTGCTGCGCGATCCCGGCCTCAGCGGCCGCGCGGGCGTGCACCCACCACTCCACCTGGCTGGACCAGCGGCGCCCCGTGACGACGATGGCCAGCTCGTTCAGCCGCTTGGGCAGAACGGTGCCGAAGCGCAGGATCTCGCCCAGCGCCGACCAGCGCGCGGCGAGGTCCGGGCTGTGGATCACCGCGCGCAGCGGGCCGATCACCTGGCCGCGCGGGCCGGCGAGGACGGAATCATAGACCTTGCGCTGCTCCGGGGTCAGCTCCTCAGGGCCGGGGAGCGGGATACGGGCCATGCTCGGCTCCTCTCAGGTAACGCCGCGCGCGGCGAGGCCGGCGATCTCGTCCGCGCCCAGCCCCAGCTCCGCCAGCACCTCCTCGGTGTGCTGGCCCAGCGTGGGCGGGGCGCGGTCGAAGCGCAGGGGGCTCTCGGCGAAGCGCAGCGGGCTCACCACCTGCGGCACGGTGCCGGCCACGGGGTGCGGCAGGTGGCGCAGCATCTCGCGGTGGCGGATCTGCGGGTCCTCGAAGACCTCGGGGATCGTGTTGATCGGCGCGCAGGGCACGCCGGCGGCGTCCAGCGCCGCCATCAGCTCCGCGCGCGGGAAGTCGCGGAAGCGCGCCGCCAGCAGCGGCGTCAGCTCGGGGTTGTTGCGCACGCGCGCGGCGTTGGTGGCGAAGCGCTCGTCATCCGCCCATTCCGCACGCCCGATCGCCTCGCAGAGCTTCCGGAACTGCCCGTCATTGCCGACGGCCAGCACGAGCTGCGCGTCGGCGCAGGGGAACACGTCCTGCGGCTGGATGTTCGGGTGCCGGTTGCCGCCGCGCTTCGGGGCACGGCCTGAGAGGAGCCAGTTCGTCGCCTGGTTCGCCAGGAAGGCCGCCCCCACGTCGAGCATGGCGAGATCGATCGTCTCGCCCACCCCCGTCTCGTTCCGGCGCGCCAGGGCGGCCAGCACGGCGATCCCGGCATACATGCCTGTCATCAGGTCCACGATCGGCACGCCGACCTTCTGCGGCCCCCCGCCGGGCGCATCGTCGCGCTCGCCCGTCACGCTCATCAGCCCGCCCATGGCCTGGATCGCGAAGTCGTAGGCCGCCTGGTCCGCGCGCGGCCCGTCCTGGCCGAAGCCGGTGACGGAGCAGTAGATCAGCCGCGGGTTCACCGCCCGCAGCGACGCCGCGTCCAGCCCGTACTTCGCCAGCGCGCCCGCCTTGAAGTTCTCCAGCACGATGTCGGCGGTCTCGGCGAGCCGGCGGATCACCGCCTGGCCCTCCGGCTTCGCCATATCCACCGTCACGCTGCGCTTCCCGCGGTTCACAGCCAGGAAGTAGCCCGCGTCCTTCGTCGGGTTGCCCTCCCGGTCCTTCAGGAAGGGCGGGCCCCAGCCCCGCGTGTCGTCGCCGGCGCCGGGCCGCTCCACCTTGATCACGTCCGCGCCGAGATCGGCGAGGATCTGCGTGGCCCAGGGCGCGGCCATGATGCGGCTGAGATCGAGCACCCGCACATGGGAGAGCGGGCCCTGGCGCGTCTCAGTCATCCACCGCCTCCGTGGCCTGCACGGAGGGACGCGCGGAGAACCCGGCGTGCCAGGCGGCGATGGCGGGATGCCCCGCGCGCCAGCCCATGTCGGGGAAGCGGAAGTCGAGGTAGGAGAGGGCGCAGCCGATCGCGATGTGCCCGATGTCGAAGGGCTTGGCGGAGAGGGAAGGGGCCTCGCTCTCCAGCCGGTCCAGGGATGCCCGCGTCTTCGCCGCGAAGCTGTCCAGCCACTCCGCCGTCTGCCGCTCCGCCGGCTTGTCGCGCTCGTTCCGGAACAGGATGAGCAGGTCCAGCAGCCCGTTGCCGAGCGCGTGGCGCGTCAGCGCCTCGAAGCGCTGGGGCTTCGGCGGGAAGAGGGAGCCGCCGGCGAGGTCGTCGAGGTACTCGATGATCGTCAGGCTGTCGAACAGCACCGTCCCATCATCCAGCACCAGCGTGGGGATCTTGCTCAGCGGATTGTCCGGCAGCAGCTCCTCGTTCGGCTTGCCCATGCGGACCATGGTGCGAACCGTCCGGATGCGATCCGCCAGCCCCAGCTCATGCGCCGCGACCATCACCTTGCGCACGAAGGGCGAGCGCGGGGACCAGTGCAGCTTCATGGCCGGATCTCCGGGCAGGGCATGGCGTTCCTCAATATCCGTTAGGTCAGTCATATGTCTTTTATGGGCCGGCCTCCGCCCCGTCCAGCCCGATCCGGCCTACTTCAGCTTGATGTCGATCCGCACCACGTCGCCGCGGTAGATCCCGTCCGCCACCAGCACCAGCGTGCCCTTCGCGTCCACCGCCGCGCGGTGCACGAAGGCCACGGGCGCGTTCAGCGGCAGCTGCAGCGCATCCGCGCTCTCCACATCGGCCACGCCGATCGTCAGCGTCTGCCGCGCATCCACCACCTGCACGCCCTTCAGGCCGGAGACGAGGCGCAGCGCGGTCTTGGTCGAGAGGTCCTCGGCGGTGACGAGGGGCGAGAGCCGCGCGTCGAGATAGACATCGGCCAGCAGGAAGGGCTGCCCGTCCCGCCAGTGGCGCCGGCGGATGTGGCGGTAGAGCGGCGCGGGCTCGCCGATGCTGTCGGGGATGGTGCCGCCGGGGATGCCGGCGGTGTCGGACAGGATCTCGATCTCGGCGCCCTCGCGGGAGCGGAGAAGGCCGTTCCAGTCCGCCTCCACGTCGCACCACAGCCGGTTCGCGGGCGTCTTGCGGACGAAGGTGCCCTTGGCGCGGAAGCGCTCGATCAGCCCGTCCGCCTCCAGCTCGTCCAGCGCCTGGCGGATGGTGGCCCGCGCCACGCTGCACTCGGCCGCCAGCTCGTCCACCGTCGGGATCTGCTGGCCGAGCTTCCAGGTCCCGCCCTCGATCCTCCGGCGGAACAGGGTGGCGAGCTGGATGTAGCGCGGCACGGCGCTGCGGCTGAGGTCGAGCCGGCCGGAGGGGGCGTTCATCCCCCCTTGTCGCACATCCGCGCCCGCGCGCAGAAGCGCTGCCGCCTCAGGCCGCCGCATCGTAGAAGGCCTCGCCCCCGCGGAAGGCCGCGATATCCCGCAGCATCCGCGCGATGATCGCCGCCCGCGTCTCATGCGTCAGCGAGGCGTAGTGGGGCGCCAGCACGGCGTTCTCCAGCGCGGTGAAGCGGGGATCGAGCCCCGGCTCGCTCGCGAAGACGTCCAGCCCCGCCGCGGCGATGCCGCCCCCCTCCAGCGCCGCCAGCAGCGCCGCCTCGTCCACCACCGACCCGCGCGCGATGTTCACCAGCACGCCGCGAGGCCCCAGCGCGGCCAGGGCGCGCGCATCCACCATGTGCCGCGTCTCCGGCCCGCCCGGGGTCGCCAGGATCAGCACGTCCGTCCACTCCGCCAGGGCGGGCACGTCCGGGTGGTAGCGCCAGGGCGCCTCCGGCTTCGGGCGCGGGCCGGTCCAGCCCACCTCCATCCCGATCCCCGCCGCGCGCCGCGCGATGGCGGCCCCGATCCGCCCGAGCCCGACGACCCCCGCGCGCTTGCGGTGCAGGCTGGTGCCCGGGCTCATCCGCCCCTGCATCCAGCGCCCGGCGCGCACGAAGCGGTCCGCCTCCGCGATGCGGCGGGCGGCGGCGTACATGAGCCCGATCGCGAAATCCGCCACGTCCTCCGTCAGCTCGTCCGGCGTGTGGCTCACGGCGATGCCGCGCGCCCGGGCGGCGCCGAGGTCGATCTTGTCCAGCCCCACGCCCATGGAGGCGATCAGCCGCAGCCCCGGCCGCGCCGCCATGGCCCCGGCATCGGCGCCCACCATGCCCGTGGTCACGGCGATGCGCGCCTCGGCCGCCGCCGGGTCCTCCGCGCCCACCACGGCGTAATCCGCCGCCAGCGCGTCCCGCAGGTCCTGGGGCAGGGTGGCCAGGGCCAGGATCGTCTCGCGGCTCATGCCGTTCCCTCCGCCGCCGCCCGCGCGCGGGCGAGTTCGGCCATGATCTCCGGCATGCGCGCCGCCGCCGTCTCGCTGAGGCTGCCGTAGAGGCTGTTGCCGTGCGCGTCGATGCCCACGGTCAGCGGCCCCAGCCCCTCCACCTGCAGCGTAACGAGGCGGTAGTGGGACACCAGGTCGTTCCAGTTCACCGAGACCACCGCCCGGATCGCGTCCGACAGCAGCGGCGCCCCGCCGCCGACGAAGGAGAGGTACACCCCGCCTACCTCGCGCAGCGCCGCCACGCAGGCCGCGTCCAGCCCGCCCTTGCCGCCCACGGCGCGCAGGCCGAAATGGCGGATCAGCCCGGGCATCAGCGGGTTGAAGCGCGTGCTGGTGGTGGGGTTCATGTACAGCACCTCGAACCCGCCCCCTTCCGTCTCGCGCGAGTAGCTGCCGAGGTGGAACAGGCTGCCCCCGTGCAGGTCCTGCGGCGCCTCACGTTTCCCCTCCGCCACCTCCACGATGCGATGGTGCGTCGGCAGCCCGGCGGTGATGGTGATCTCCCCATCCAGCAGCACCATGTCGCCGGCGCGCAGCGAGAGCGCGTCCTCGGCCGAGAGCGGCATCCGCAGCCGCCGGATCTCCTCCTCCACGGCGGCCCCCTACTCGATCCGCTCCAGCCGCCCGTCCTCGTAGAGGCGGGCGCGGGTGCGGCGGTTGATCCAGCAATTGTAGGCGACGGCAACGGGCGTGAAGCCGTGCCCCGCCGCGTACTCCACGTGCACGCCCAGCGCGGTGGTGTCGCCGCCCGTTCCCATCGGCCCGAAGCCCGTGGCGTTCACCGCCTTGAGGAGCCGCTCCTCCATCGCCGCCAGGATCGGCTCCGGGTTCTTCGTGCCGTAAGGGCGGAGCGTGGCCCGCGCCGCGAGCTTCGCGCAGTAATCGAAGGTGCCGCCGATGCCCACGCCGATGTTCACGGGCGGGCAGTGCTGGGAGCCGGCCTTCAGCACGCACTCCATGACGAAGGCCTCGATCTGCTCCAGCGTGGGGAAGGTGAAGATCTCCATCGCCGCCCAGCGGCCGGAGCCGAGCGCCTTGGGCTGGCAGGTGATGTCCACATACTCCGCGCCGTCGATCAGGTCCCAGGTGACCAGCGGCATCTCCTTGCCGCGGTAGCTGCGCTCGTTGGTCAGGGGATTGGTCACGTGCTTCAGCAGCGGCGGGTTCGTCGTGGCCACCAGCTCGTCGAAGCCGTCCACCAGGGCGCGCTTGATGTCGCCCTCCAGCCGCACGCCCGTGCCGATGGCGATGACGTAGTTCGGCACGCCGGAGTCCGAGCAGACCAGCCGGTCCTGCGTCTCCGCCATCTCCGCGCTGCGCAGCAGGATGCCCAGCGTCTTGCGCGCCACCTCGTTCGTCTCGCTCTCCCGCGCGCGGCGCAGCGCGTCCAGCGTGTCGTCCGGGACCTTGCGCAGCGACCACTCGTAGAGCTGAGCGGTCGCGCGCTTCATCATGCCGTAGGTGATGGGCACGTCGTCTCCCTCGCTCCTTCTCAGTCCTCGAAGAAGGGCGTCTCCTCCTCCACGCCGCCGCGCAGGTGGATGTCGAAGCGGAAAACGCGCACGCCGCCCTCCTCCCCTTCCGGCACGGCCACGATCTTCCCGCGCCGCGCCTCCGGCACGAGGCTCAGCAGCGGATCGGCCGCGTTCGCCTCCGCGAAGTCCGGGAAGAACAGCGTAGCCAGCACGCGCCGCATCAGCCCCGCGCCCATGACGGTGAGGTTGACGTGCGGCGCCCGCCGCCCGGCCGGGTCGTCGAAGCCGCCGGGCATCAGCGTGCGGAACTCGTAGTGCCCCTCCGCATCCGTCCAGGCGCGGCCCCAGCCCAGGAAATCCGGGTCGGCCAGGTGCTGCTCGGGGTCCGCCGGGTGGTTGAAGCGCCCCTCCGCATCGGCCTGCCAGGCCTCCAGGATCATGTTGATGCAGGGGAAGCCGCCCTCCTTCGTCACGCGCCCGCGGATCAGGATCGCCTCTCCGCGCGCCGTGGGCTGCGCCCCGGCATGCAGCCGCGTCAGGTCGTTGTCGCCCTCCGTGAAGAAGGTCTGCGGGAAGAAGGGGCCGATCGTGTGCTGGGAGATCGGGGCGAGGCTGCTCATCCGCTCAGGCCTCCGGCGTCGCGTATCGCCCGCGCAGGACGATGTCGTGGGTGAAGGCGATCCATCCGTCACCGACCTCAGCGGGGTGGGTCTGGCGCGCGACCAGCCGGTCCCGGGCGGCGGCATCGGGGATGGATTGCAGGATGCGGTCCCACTCGTTCATCGGGTCGCCCGGGAAGTACATCTGGGTCACGAGGCGCGAGAGCGAGGAGGGGCCGAGCACGGAGAAGTGGACGTGCGGCGGCCGCCACCACGTGTCCTTCACCGGCACGGGATAGGCGCCGGGCTTGATGGTGAAGAAGGCGTAGCGCCCCTCCTCATCCGTCCGTACGCGGCCGTTGCCGACGAAGTTCGGGTCCAGCGGCGCGTCGCGCTGGTCGATCGGGTGGTAGTAGCGGCCGGCGGCATTGGCCTGCCACAGCTCCACCACCGCCCCGCGCACCGGCCGCCCCGCCTCGTCCAGGATGCGGCCGGACATGTGCATCAGCTGGCCCTGCGCCATCCGCCCCGGGCCGAGCACGGCCAGGTTGCTCTCGTCGCAGGGCAGCTTGCGCCACAGGTCCAGCGGCCCCGTCGCCTCGGTGCGCGTCACCGGGCGGCGGATCAGGGGCTGGGCGGGGGTATGCGTCCAGGTGTTGGGATAGCCCTCGATCGGCACCGCCGGCTCGATCCCCTCGGGGAAGGGATCGAAGCGGTCGGGGAAGGGCGGCGGGGGGAAGTTGGTGTCCATGACCTGGCCCTCACTCGTCCGGCTTGAAGCCGGAGGCGGCGACGATCGGCCCCCAGGCCGCCGTCTCGCGCGCGATGCGCTCGCGGAAGGCGCCGGGCTCCAGCGTCAGCGGCGCGATGTCGATCCGCGTCAACGCCTCCCTGATCTCCGTCGTGGCCGCGGCGGCGGCGATCGCCTCGTGCAGGGCCGAGACCGTGGCGGGCGAGGCGCCGGCGGGCAGGACCGCACCGTACCACTCCTCGTGTACCAGGTCGGGGAAGCCGGATTCCGCGAAGGTCGGCACCTCCTGCAGCCGCGGCAGGCGCTGTGGGGAGGAAATGGCGAGGAGACGCACCTCGCCCGCCCGATGGAAGGCCGTCAGCTCGCCCAGCGGCAGGATCACCGCGGCCAGCGTGCCGGCCAGCAGGTCGGCCGCGGCCGGCGCGGAGCCGCGATAGGGGATGTGGCTCATCGTCAGCCCGGCCATGCGCGCCATTTCCGTGCCGATGAAGTGCGGCATGGAGCCGGGGACGGGCGAGGCCCAGTCCACGGAGGGGCGCGTCTTCCCCCAGGCAACGAACTCCTGCAGCGTCTTCGCCGGGTGCTTCGAGGAAACCGCGAGGCCGAAGGGGAAGATGCAGACCGGCGAGACGGGCGTGAAGTCCTTCAGCGGGTCGTAGCGCAACGTCCGCGCGTAGAGATGCGGGTAGATCGTCAGCATGGAGGCCGGCGTGATGACGAAGGCCGTGCCGTCCGGCGCCAGGGGCTTGAGGTTCTCGAGCGCGAGGCGGCCGCCGGCGCCGGGGCGGTTGTCCACCACCATCTGCGTCCCGCCGGCGCGCAGCCGTTCGACATAGAGGCGGGTGACGCTGTCCGCCGTGCCGCCGGGCGGGAAGCCGACAATGGCGCGGCCGGTGCGGGCATTCTGGGCCAGGGCCGGGCCCGCCGCGGCGGCGAGTGCCGCGCCGGCAGTCCCGAGAAGGGCCGCACGGCGGCCGATTGGGGTGCTCATTCCTGTTCGAACCTTCTGGACGTTCTTCGCGGGCCGTTCAGGCCCTGCGTTGCGGATCGCAGCTTGCGCCCGATCCCCCTCATGGAGGCAAGCCTGCCAAAGCCGCCCCTATGTGTCAATTGGCTGACCTTTTGACATCGGGCGCGCCCGCTGGCACCGTGACCTTCAAGAAAGCAGGCGGAGGGAGGCAATGCGGCGTCGAATCGCGGTCCCGGTCCTGATGCTGCTGATGGGTGGAATGCCGGGGATGCTGGCCGCGATGATGGAACACGGGACGCTGGAACTGCCATCCGGAAGGCTGGCCCTGCTGCGCGAGGGAAGCGGCCCCGTCATCGTCCTGCTGCCCTCCCTCGGGCGCGGGCAGGAGGATTTCGACGATCTCGCGCCGCGCCTGGCCGCCGCGGGCTTCCGCGTGCTGCGGCCGGAGCCGCGCGGCATCGGCGGATCGGCCCCGCTGCCTCCCGGCGCCACGCTGCACGACATGGCGGCCGACGTGGCCGCCGCGATTGAGGCCGAAGGTGGCGGCCCCGCGATCGTCGTAGGCCACGCGGCGGGAAACTGGGTGGCGCGCGTCCTCTCGCATGACAGGCCGGACCTCGTGCGCGCCGTGGCCCTGCTCGCGGCCGTGACGGGCACCGAGGTGGACCCGGAGATCCGCCGCTCCATCACCGCCAGCTTCACCCTCACCCTCTCCGACGAGGAGCGGCTGTCGCACCTCCGCCGCGCCTACTTCGCCCCCGGCAACGATGCGAGCGTGTGGCTGCCGGGCTGGCATCCGGAGGTCTCCATGGCGCAGCGCGCCGCGGCGGCCGCCACGAAGGACAAGGCCTGGCTGCGCGCGGCGGAGCGCCACCCGCTGCTCTATGTCGCGGCGGCCGAGGACGCGATCGCGGCGCCTCCCTCATTGGAGGATCTGCAGGCCACCCTCGGCCCGCGCGTGACTCGCGTGGTGGTGGAGCGCGCCGGGCACGCCCTGGTGCCGGAACAGCCCGCGGCGGTGGCGGAAGCGCTGGTCTCCTTCGCGCGGGGCGTGCCGTGATGCGCCGCCGCGCGCTGCTGGGCGCCGGGCTGGCCCTGCCCGCCCTTCCGGCCCGCGCCGAATTCCCGGGCCGCAGCATCCGCCTGATCGTGCCCTACCCGCCCGGCGGCATCACGGATCTCGTCGCGCGCAGGGTGGCGGAAGGGCTGGGCGTGGTCTGGGAACGGCCGGTGGTGGTGGATAACCGCCCGGGCGCGGGCGGGAATATTGCGGCCACGCTCGCCGCGCGCGCGGCGCCGGACGGCAACACCCTCTACATGGGCTTCGCCGGCACCCACGCGATGAATGTCAGCCTCTACCGGAAGCTGGAATACGATCCGGTCGCGGATTTCACGCCCGTCTCGCTGCTGATCGAATCGCCGCTCGCCCTGACGATCCATCCCTCCATCCCCGCGCGGAACCTCGCGGAGCTCACGGCCTACGCGAAGGCCAATCCCGGCAAACTCGCCTTCGGCTCCTCGGGGAATGGCGGCGCCTCCCACCGCTCGCTGGAAATGTACAAGTCGATGGCGGGGGTGGACATCCTGCACGTGCCCTATCGTGGTGCGGCGCAGTCCAACACCGACCTGCTGGGCGGCAAGATCGGGGGCATGTTCGACACGCTGATCACCGCCGCGCCCAATATCCGCGCGGGCGCCGTGCGCGCCCTGGCGGTCACGGGCCGCAACCGCGCCGCGATGCTGCCGGACGTGCCAACCATGTCCGAGGCGGGGCTACCCGGCTACGTCTTCCTCACCTGGCTTGGGCTGCTGACGCCGGCGGGGCTGCCGGATGCGGTGCGGGACCGCATGAACCGCGATGTCCGCACCGTGCTGGCCGATCCGGGCATGCGGCGCTGGTGCGAGGAGAACGGGCTGGAAGCCGCCCCCTCCTCGCCGGAGAGGTTCGCGGGGTACATGGCGGAGGAGACGACCCGCTTCGCCGCCTTCGTGCGCGAGACGGGCATGACGCTGGACTGAGCGGGAGAGAAGGCTTTGACAGACGAGACGCAGGCCGTGCGCGCGAACGGCCTCCGCTTCCATTGCCGCCTGGACGGGCCGGAGGGCGCGCCCTGGATGGTGTTCAGCAACTCCCTCGTGACGAACCTCTCCGTCTGGGACGCGCAGGTGGCCGCCTTCGCCGGGCGCTACCGCATTCTCCGCTACGACCAGCGCGGCCATGGCGGCACGGAGGTTCCGGCGGAGCCCGCGAGCTTTGAGGTGCTGGCCGAGGACGCGGCGGCGCTGATGGCGCATTTCGGCGCGCGCGCCGCGGTCTTCGCGGGTGTCTCCATGGGCGCCGCCACCGCCCTCCTCCTTGCCGCGCGCCATCCCGGGCTGGTCTCCGCCGTCATCGCCTCGGACGGGCAGGCGGCCACGGCGCCCGGCGGGGCGCAGGCCTGGCAGGAGCGGATCGACCTCGCGCGCGAGAAGGGCATGGAGACCTTCGCCGACGCCACGGTGAAGCGCTGGTTCTCCCCCGCCTCCATCGAGGCGGGAAACCCCGCCATCGCCCCCGTGCGGAAGATGATCACCACGACGCCCGAGGCCGGCTTCGTCGCCTGCGCCCGCGCCCTGCAATCCTACGACCTCCGCGCGGAGCTTCCCGCCCTGCGCCAGCCCATGCTGCTGGTCGCGGGGGAGGCGGACGGCGCCATGCCGAAGACCATGCGCGGCATGGCCGAGGTGATCCCGGATTCGCACTTCGTCGAGATCCCCGCTGCCGGCCATCTTCCCTGCATCGAGGCGCCCGGCCCCTTCAACGCCGCGATGGAGGGCTTCCTGGCGGAGAGCGCCCGCCCGGCCTGAGGCGGGGCACAGGACGGCACTCGCGCCGGGGGGGCGGGAAGCCGCGGGCGCGGCGTGCCGTCACGCGCCCTCCCGTGCCGCGCCATTGGCGCGCCGCGGCGCCACCTCTCCGCGCGGGCCGAGATGGTCGCCATTCACCTCGTCGTGGAGCATCACGATGCGGGTGGGAAAGGCCAGGTCCACCCCGTCCTCCCGCATGGCCTTCCGGATCGCCGCAATGGCGCGCCCCTGCCCGGTCACGACCTTGTTGCGCACGCTGTCCGTCCACCAGCGCACCCGCAGCGTCACGCCCGCCTCGCCGAACTCCCAGGCGCGGGCATCGGGCGGCGGATCCTTCGCGATGCCTTCCACTCCTGAAAGGGCGCGCACCGCAGCGGCGGCCACGGCGTCCGGGTCCTTGTCGTAGCCGATCGTCACGTCGGCCTGGCTGCGCCGCAGGGGGAAGTGCGTCCGCACGATGATGCTGCGCGTGTAGAGATTGCTGTTGGGGATCAGCACGCGCTGGCCGTCATAGGTCTTGATGATGGTCGCGCGCGCCTCGACCTGCTCCACCGTCCCCTCATGCGCCCCGGAGACGATCTGGTCGCCCACGCGGAAGGGCTGGCTGTAGAGGATCAACACCCCGGAGAACCAGTTCTGCAGGATGTCGCGGAAGGCCAGCCCGACCGCGAGCGAGCCCACCCCGAGCGTCGCCAGCAGGTCGGACGGCTTCACCGAGGGAAAGACGATCGTCGCGAAGACGAGGATCCCCGCGAAGATGAGGGACCAGCGGGCGAAGCCGCCGAGCAGCGCGCCCAGGTCCGGGCGTCGCCGGCGCGTGAAGGCGAAGAGCACGGCCCGCCGGGCCGCCAGCCCCCCGATCCAGAACCCTGCCAGCACGGCCAGCCCGATCCCGATATTCGGCAGGACCCAGAAGAAGCCCTCGACCATGCTCTGCAGCTTGCTGGTGGTGAGCTGTTCCGGCTGCTGCATGACCTGACCCGACGCTGACGCAGGGGCTTCAACGCGCCGCGGCGGTGCCGGTTCGGGAAAGGGCTACGAGCGCGCCACCAGCACGATCGCCCCGATCGCCATGGCAGCGCCGAGCAGCCGCATGGCCGAGAGCGGCCGCGGTTCCAGCCCCATCAACCCGAAGCGGTCCAGCAGGATGGAGGCGACGACGGCGAGGCAGGCCGTGATCACGGTGAAGGTCCCGGCCCCGAGCGGGCGGGTGGCGAGCATCCCCGCCAGCACGAAGGCCAGGTTGCACAGCCCGCCCACCCAGGCCCACCAGGGCAGGCCGGCCAGGCGCGGCCCGAGGTCGCGGAAGGAGAGGCCGAGGAAGGGTGAGAGCAGCAGCAGGCCGAGCAACGCGACCGCGTAGACGACCAGCGCCGCGAGCGCGGTGCTTCCCATCCCCTCGTGCAGCCGCGCGCCGGCGGCGGACTGGACGGGGTTGCCGATCCCCGCGACCACCGCGGCCAGCCAGGCGAGCCAGCCCATCAGCCCCCCTCCTCAGCCAAGTTCGGGCCCGCGGAAGGCGTCGGTTCCCTCCACGGGCGGGATCGCCACCGGCACGCCCTCCCGCGCGGAGCGGTAGAGCGCCTCCATCAGCAGGTGGTCCTGCACCCCCTCCTCGCCGGGCGTGCGCGGCTCGCGGCCCTCCAGGATGCACTCGGCGAAGTGGTCGATCTCCAGCGCGAACTGGTTCTTCGCGCCCAGGCGAAGCTCCTCCACGGACTCGCTCTCCCCCTTGCGCCGCGCGATCCGCATGCGCTGGCCGCGATAGGCGAAGGCGTTCTCCAGGTCGATCCAGCCGCGCTCCAGCCGGACGCGCAGGTCCTTGCTCTCGTGCGCGCCGTAGCTGGTGGCGCAGTTGGCGATGGCGCCGGAGGGAAAGCGCAGCATGAACACCGTCGTCTCGTCGATGTCGGCGTAGCGCGCGTCGCCCTCGGGGTTCACGATGCGGGCGAAGACCTCCACCGGCTCCTCGCCCAGCACCGCGCGCACGCCGTTCAGGCAGTAGAGGCCGATGTCCGGCAGCGCGCCGCCGCCGGCCAGCGGCGCCTTCAGCCGCCACTGGTCGGCCGGCCCCTGCACCTGGGTGTTGGTCGCCTCCAGCACGCGCGGACGGCCGAGCTCGCCGGAGCGGACCAGGCGCACGGTCTCACGGTTGAAGGGCTCGTACTGGCAGCGATAGGCGATCATCAGCCGCACGCCGGCCTTGCGGCAGGCCTCCACCATCTCGCGCGCCTCGGCGGAGGTGTTGGCCATCGGCTTCTCGCAGAGCACGTGCTTGCCCGCCTTTGCCACGGCCAGCACGTTGTCGCGATGCAGCCCGTTCGGCGTCACGACATAGACGGCCTGCACCTCCGGGTTCTCCGAGAGGCGGTGCACCTCGTCGTAGCCGTACACGCTCTCCGGCGCGATCCCGTACTGCGCGGCGACCACCCGCGCCTTCTCCGGGCTGCCGGAGACGAGCGCGACCGGGCGCGCCGCCTTGCACTCGGCGAAGGCGGGCAGGATCTCCTCCAGGCTCAGCCGGCCCAGCCCCATCACCGCGAAGCCCACGCGCTTCCCCGGCGGCATCGGCGCGGGCGGGGGCGGCGCGGGCTTGTCCGCCTCGCCCTTCCAGTTCTCGAACGCCACGGCGCCGTCCTCCACCCCGCCGCGGTCGATGGAGGAGGGCGGCGGCGGGGCGGCGGGCGCCGCGGCGGGCAGGGCGGGCCCCTCGGGCGTGCCGGGCCCGGTGGGGCGGACCGGATGGGCGGCGTCGGTCAAGCGGCGTGCTCCTTCTGGGCGGGATTCACGGATGGGCGCAGCGCAAGGAATGCGCCCGCCAGCAGGGTGGCGCCGGCCGGCAGGACCAGGGCGTAGGCACCGGCAACGGGGTCGATCAGCGCGGAGGCCGCCGCCCCCGCGAGCAGCGACGCCCAGCGGAGGAGGTTCCTGCCCGCGCGCAGCACCTCGCCGGCGGCCAGGGCGCGGGCCGTGCGGACGAGCGCGCCGGTGATGAAGGTCACGCCGGGATCGCCCTGCAGAACCTGGTTCACGGCCCCCATGGCGGCCGCGACCGCCAGCAGGACCCCCAGCGGCCAGCGCCCCTCATGGGCGCCGAGGCCGAGAAGGATGGCGAGCACCAGCATCCCCCCGACCAGCAGGAGGGCCGGCGCCGGGCGTCCCCCATCCCCGCCACGGGCGAGCCGCGCGGCCAGGGTGGAGCTCGCCAGGAATGCCAGGATCACGGCGGCGAGCGGCCAGGCCTTCGCCAGGGCGCCGGACGCAAGGGATTCCGCCAGTTTCGCCGAGTTGCCGGTCATGTAGACCGGCAGGATCTCGCCCCCGCGGAGCACCACCTGGGCATCCACCCACCCCGCCAGGGCGGTCAGGCCGCAGGCCGCCAGCAAGGGGGCGCCGGCCTCCTTCGCCCGGAACTTCGCGCCGGAGGCCGGATCCTGCGCCGTCACGCCGGGATGCCGGGGGGCACGAGGGTGGCAGGCCTGGGTCTTGTCATCCGTCTCTCCACCGGGGATGCGCCCGCTCTGCGGTCCCGCTCCAAACGGCGCTCAGCCCCCGCGGATCACTGCCCCAAGTGCAACAGAGTATTTCGTGCGGCTCCCGGGGATGCCTTGCCTCCCCTGGACCCCTCCACCGGGGTGGCAACCGCCATCCCGGACCCCGCGATCGGGCTGCCGCGGACGCGATGATCGAAGCCTTCGACCCCGCGTCGGCCCGGGCCACCTTGTCAGTCGCCGAGGGTCACGAACCCTCGGCGCGCAACAGCGCAGCACGTCGCGGCAGCCTTGAAGAAGAAGATGAGAGGGGGGCCAGGGGGAGAGAGTTCCTTCTCTCCCCCTGGGGCAACCAGGGCCCGCAGCCCAGGCCAAAACCCCGAAGCCGGGCCAGCCCGTTCAGGCCACCGGCAGCCGCACCACGAAGCGCGCCCCGGCCACGGAGCCGTCCGGGTTGCGCCGGTTCTCGGCGGAGATGCGCCCCCCCAGCCCTTCCACGATCTGGCGGGAGATGGAGAGGCCAAGGCCGGAGTGCTGGCCGAAGCGCTCGCCGCTCGGGCGCTCCGTGTAGAAGCGGTCGAAGATGCCCTCCAGCTTGGCCTCGGGGATGCCGGGCCCCTCGTCCTCGATGGCGATCTCCGCCATGGCGCCCGTGGTCTTCGCGCGCACGCGGACGGCGCCGTTGGGCGGGGAGAAGGACACGGCGTTGCCCAGCAGGTTGCGGAAGACCTGCACCAGCCGCCCCTCCACCCCGCGCACCACCAGGCGGGCGGGCGAGTCGATCTCCATCACGGGATCGCCTTCGCCGCGCGTGGCGCCGTGCAGCTCCACCAGGGTGGAGAGGATAGGGCCCACATCCACCGGCTCGGCGACGGAGCGGGAGAGCTCCGCATCCACGCGGGAGCTGTCGGAGATATCGCCAATGAGGCGGTCCATCCGCACCGCGTCCTCGGCGATGATGGCGAGGAGCCGCTTCTGCTGCTCCGGGTTCTCCACCCGCCGCAGCGTCTCGATGGCGGAGCGGACGGAGGTGAGGGGGTTGCGAAGCTCGTGCGCCACATCGGCCGCGAAGCGCTCATTGGCGTCCACGCGCGCCCAGAGGGCGTTGGCGCCGGATTGCAGCGCGCGGGCGAGCGTTCCGATCTCGTCCTGCCGCCCCATCAGAGGTGCGGGTACCGATCCGCCGCGTCCCTTGCCCTGCCGCATGGAGGCCGCTGAGGCTGCCAGTTCCAGCATCGGCGAGGCGAGGGTGCGGGCGAGATAGACGGAGAGCGCGACGGTGAGCGCCAGCGCCATGACGAAGAGGACGAGGACGGAGCCGCGGATCTCCATCACGCGCTCGTCCACCTCCCGCGCCTCCCGCGTCAGCAGCACGATGCCGACGGGCTGGTTGGCGCGGCGCGCGGGCTCGGCCACCGAGACGAGGAGGCGGCCGTCGCCGGTGCGGCGGACATAGGGGTTCACCCCGCCCTCCAGCGCCAGGCGAAGCTCCTCCCGCCGGTCCGGCCCCAGGTCGGGCTGCCAGTCGAAGGAGGCGGCGTCCGCGCTCTCGTCCACCACCACGGCGGGGCCGTGCACGCGGGGGCGGGGCAGCCAGTCCACCAGGCGCTCGTAGATGCGGCCGATCAGCCCGGCCACCGGGCCCGGCTGCTCCGGCGGGGGCAGGGGCTCGGTCACGATGGCGCCGCCCGGGCCTTCCCGCACGCGGCTGTCGGCCACCAGCAGCCCGTTGTTGTCGAAGAGCTTCGCCTGGGTGCCCGGGCTCGGCTCCGTCAGGCGGCGCAGCAGGGGGCGGGCGGTCTCCGGCACCAGGGTGGCGCGGTCGTCCTGGATCCGCACGCCGGCCTCGGCGATGCCGTTGGCGTAGATCCGGGCCTGGGTGCGCAGCCCCTGCACCTCCGCGGCCAGCAGGCCGTCCTGGTACTGGTCCAGGTAGAGAAGGGTGGCCGCCAGCAGGAAGGGCGGCAGCATGTTCACCAGCAGGATGCGGCGCAGGAGCGGCGAGACGCGCCGGTTCCTTCCGCGCCGCTCCAGGGGCACGGCGGGCGGGATTTCGGTCGAGATCGGGCCGCTGGCATCCGGCATGGGGGCAACCTACGACGATTCCGGGGCCGAAGGTGAGACCGGGGAGTGGCTTTCCCGAGGCGGCGTGCATGAAAAAAGGGCCGCCGGAGGATCCGGCGGCCCTTTCTGTCGGCTTCGCGGCGCGAAGCGGCGGTTCAGGCGTGCTGACCGCCGCCGCCCGTGGCGCCGCTCCGCTCCAGCAGGTCCTGCGCGGAATTGGCTGAATTGTCGGCCAGCGGGGTGCGGCTATTGGCCTGCTGGACCCAGGGGCCGGAGGCCGTGGCGCCCTCGGGCACGCGGTCCTGGTCGGCGAAGGCGGGGGCAGAGGCCAGCGCGCCGCCGATCAGGGCGGCGGCGAGGGCGAAGTTGCGGATGGTGGACATCAGATCATGCCTTGAGTGGTAGGCGGCGGCACCATGTCGTCGTCTGTTGGCCCGGATATGTGCCCACGCGCCGCCGAACTCCACTCGAAGCTGTGGATGCCAGCTATCCACCCAGCGAATGGATCCTCACGCTTCCTTGTAGCGGTAACCGATCCCGTACAGCGTCTCGATCTGCCCGAAGGCGTCGTCCACGGCCCGGAACTTCTTCCGCACGCGCTTGACGTGGCTGTCGATCGTGCGGTCGTCCACGTAGATGTTCTCGCCATAGGCGGCGTCGATGAGCTGGTCGCGGTTCTTCACCATGCCCGGGCGCACGGCCAGGGCCTTCACCAGCAGGAACTCGGTCACGGTCAGCTGCACCGGCTTTCCCTTCCAGGTGCAGGTGTGCTTCGTCTCATCCAGCACCAGGTCGCCGCGGGCGATCACGCCGCCCTGGGGCGTGCCGCTGCCCTCGGCCCGGCTCGCCTCGTTCCGGCGCAGCAGGGTGCGGATGCGCTCCAGCAGCAGGCGCTGGGAGAAGGGCTTGGTGATGTAGTCGTCAGCCCCCAGGCGCAGGCCCATCAGCTCGTCCAGCTCGTCGTCCTTGCTGGTCAGGAAGATCACGGGCATCCCGCTGCGCTGGCGCAGGCGCTGCAGCAGCTCCATCCCGTCCATGCGGGGCATCTTGATGTCCAGCACGGCGAGATCCACGGGACGGGCCATCAGGCCCTGCAGCGCGCTCTCCCCGTCCGTGTAGGTGCGGACCGTGAATCCCTCCTGCTCCAGCGTCATGGAGACGGAGGTGAGGATGTTGCGGTCATCATCGACGAGGGCGATGGTGTGGGGCATCGGGCGTCCCTGAAGGCCTGGTCGCGGCGGCGACGCGGGATGGTGTGGCAGCCGATTGTGGCCGCGAGATGGAGCGGAGTTTGCCATGTCAGGGGAAGAACCGGGAGAGGCGGGGGGCGCGGCAACCGACCCGGCCGTGGAGGCGCGCCGGCTGATGCGCCGGGCCGATTCCGCCACCCTGGCCACGGTGGGGGAGGGCGGGCAGCCCTTCGCATCCCTCGTCACCCCTGCCGTCGCGCCGGACGGGGCCGTGCTGCTCTTCCTCTCCGCCCTGTCGGAGCACACGCGCCAGCTCCGGGGCGACGGGCGCTGCGCCCTGCTGTTCCAGGGCGCCGCGGAAGGCCCGAACCCGCAGACCACGCCGCGCGTGAGCGTGACAGGGCTGGCCGAGACGGTGGACGACCCCGAGCTGAAGGCGTGCTGGCTGGCCCGCCACCCCTATGCCGAACCCTATGCCGGCTTCGCGGATTTCAGCCTCTGGCGGGTGGCACCCGGAGGCGCGCTGCTGGTGCTGGGCTTCGGCCGGGCACACCGCCTGCGCGCGGCGGCGCTGCGGCCGGAGCCGGGGGAGGCGTAGCCTCGTCTCACGATCGCGTCATGCTGCGCTTGCTAAGTAACTGTCCGGTTATTTTTCGATGTGAGCGTATCCGGCCTTAATTTTGCGCCGAAGCTGGGCGATTATGTCGTTGTTCCACGCGACTCCCTGGCGAAGGGGGGGTCGAGCCATCCAGAGGCATGTACTTAGCAATGAACGAGATCAGCCACGCCCGGGCCCTGTCCGGCACCGGCGTCACGGCCACGGCCGCGATCCACGCCAACCTGACCGCCCCCGGGCTGATCCAGCACGCCATGCGCCGCGGCGAGGGCCGCCTCTCCGCCGACGGCGCCTTCATGGGCGTGACAGGCGTGCACACCGGCCGCTCCGTGGCCGACAAGTTCGTGGCCGACGACGCCGAGGTCACGAAGGAGATCTGGTGGGGCAAGGTCAACCAGAAGCTCGACCCCGCGAAGTTCGAGGCCTTCACCGCCGACGTCCGCGCCTATCTCGGCAAGCAGCCCGAGCTCTTCACCGAGGACCTCTACGCCGGCGCCGATCCCGCCTACCGCATCAAGGTGCGGCTGGTGACGACGAATGCCTGGCACGCCCTCTTCGCCCGCAACATGTTCATCCGCCCGCCGGTGGAGGAGCTGGCCGGCTTCGAGCCGGACTACGTGATCCTGCACGCGCCCGAGATGGACGCGAAGCCCGAGCACGGCGGCCGCCCGAACTCCACCACCCTCATCGCCCTCTCCTTCGCCAAGAAGATCATCGCGATCGCCGGCACCTCCTACGCCGGCGAGATCAAGAAGAGCATCTTCACCGTGATGAACTGGCTGCTGCCGGCGCAGGGCGTGCTGCCGATGCACTGCTCCGCCAACGTGGGCAAGCAGGGCGACACGGCGCTGTTCTTCGGCCTCTCGGGCACCGGCAAGACCACCCTCTCCTCGGACCCCGAGCGCGCGCTGATCGGCGATGACGAGCACGGCTGGACGAAGACGGGCGTCTTCAACTTCGAGGGCGGCTGCTACGCCAAGGTCATCAAGCTCTCCCGCGAGGCCGAGCCGCAGATCTGGGACGCCTCCCACCGCTTCGGCGCCGTGCTGGAGAACGTGATCGGCGACGAGCGCGGCAACCTCGACCTCGAGAACGGCTCCCTCACCGAGAACACCCGCTCCTGCTACCCGATCGAGTTCATCCCGAACACGGTGCCGGGCGGCCAGGCGGGCCTGCCGAAGAACGTGGTGATGCTGACGGCCGACGCCTTCGGCGTGCTGCCCCCGATCAGCAAGCTGACCCCGGCGCAGGCCATGTACCACTTCATGTCCGGCTACACCGCGAAGGTGGCGGGCACGGAGAAGGGCCTGGGCAAGGAGCCGCAGGCCACCTTCTCCACCTGCTTCGGCGCCCCCTTCCTGCCGCGCCACCCCGAGGTGTACGGCAAGATGCTGGCCGAGCTGATCGAGCGCGACGGCGCCCAGGTGTGGCTGGTGAACACCGGCTGGACCGGCGGCGCCTACGGCACCGGCCACCGCATGTCGATCAAGCACACCCGCGCCCTGCTGCGCGCCGCGCTGGACGGCAGCCTGGCGAAGGTGGAGTTCGAGACCGAGCCCTTCTTCGGCCTCTCCATCCCGAAGGCGCTGGAGGGCGTGCCCGCCGAGGTGCTGAACCCCCGCGGCAGCTGGGCCGACAAGGCCGGTTACGACGCCACGGCGAAGAAGCTGCAGGGCCTGTTCGAGAAGAACTTCGAGACCTTCGCCGGCGCCGTCAGCGAAGACGTGAAGAAGGCCGCCATCAAGGCCGCCGCCTGATGCGACCGGGGGAGGGCCACGCGGCCCTCCCCCAACGCCTCCCCTGGGTCGCGGGCCCCGGTGAGGCTATATCTCCCCCATGTCCCGCGCCCTCATCCTCGACACCGAGACCACCGGCCTAGACCCCGCCACCGGCGACCGCGTGCTGGAAGTGGCGGCGATCGAGGTGGTCAACCTCATGCCCACCGGGCGGCACTTCCATAAGCTGATCAACCCCGAGCGCGACGTGCCGCCCGAGGCCACGAAGGTCCACGGCTTCACCGCCTCCATGCTGGCGGACAAGCCCCTTTTCGCCGCGATCCTGCCCGAACTCCTCGAGTTCCTGCGGGACGATCCCGTGATCGCCCACAACGCGCCCTTCGACTTCAAATTCCTCGATTACGAGTTCGACCGCTGCGACACGCCGCGCATCCCGCGCAGCCGCATGGTGGACACGCTGGAGATGGCGAAGAAGCGCTTCCCCGGCCTGCCCAACTCGCTGGACGCCCTCTGCCGCCGCTTCGGCATCGACCTCTCGGCCCGCACCACCCACAACGCCCTGCTGGACGTGCAACTCCTCGGCCAAGTCTACCTGGAACTCATGGGCGGCAAGCAGCCCGGCCTGGAGCTCGCCACCACCCTCGGCGGCTCCCGCACCAGCCTCGCTACCACCGCGGGCCCCGTCGCCCGCACGCCCCGGCCCATCGTAAACACGCCGGAGGAACTGGAACGCCACGCGGCCTTCGTCGGGAAGCTGAAGGAACCGGTCTGGGCTAGCCTGGGGTGAGGCGGTCTGTGGCCAGGGAGAGGAAGAAGGAATTCTTCCTCTCCCCGGACCCCTCTCCATCATCTTCTTTTTCGAATTGGAATCACGGGGCTGACGGTGCGCCTCGGGTCATGGACCCGAGGCGACTGCAAGGGCAGGAAGAAGCCCCTCCATACCGAGACCCCGTGTCAGGCCGGCGCGGCGGCAGCCAGACGGGAGGTCCAGGAACCTCAGGTTCCTGGCGGGGGTCCAGGGGGCGGAGCCCCCGGGGCCGCACCGATCAGAACCCAGCCACCTCCACGGTCGGCAGCCCTGGAACCGGCGCGGGGAGGGCGAGGAGTTTCCCGTCCGCCCGCCCCGCGCGCTCGTCTGGCGGCAAGTCCTTGTTGGCGGAAGTGACGAAGATCGTGCCGAGGTCCTCGCCCCCGAAGGCGGGCATCGTCGGCCAGCGCACGGGCAGGTCCACTCGGCGCTCCAGCCTGCCGTCCGGGTCGAAACGCAGCAGGCAGCCGGCACCGTAGATCGCGGACCAGTAGAAGCCGTCGCGGTCCACCGAGGCGCCGTCGGGGCCCTCGCCCTCCTCCACCCGCGCGAAAACCCTGGGATTGGACACGTCACCCGTGGCGGGGTCGTAGTCGTAGGCGCGGATGACGTGGGCGGGCGTGTCGGCGTGGTACATGGTCCGCCCGTCCGGGCTCCAGGCCAGGCCGTTGCTGGTGGCCACGGGATCGGTCAGCGTGGTCCAGCGGCCATCGCCGTATCGCCACAGAGGGGCGGCCTGGGGCGCATCGGACAGCTCGCCCGGCGGCAGCGGCTCGTACATCGCGCCGAGCAGGAATCGCCCGGCGGGGTCGCAGCGGCCGTCATTCAGCACGAAGCGCCGTGCATCGCAGGGCGCGGGGGCAAGGAAGTCCAGCGTGCCGGCCGAAAGGTCCAGGTGATGCAGTCCTGTGCGCAGGGGCAGCAGCACGCCACGGGCGGTGGGCGCGCAGGCGCCGATCAGGGCTGGCATCTCCCAGGCCTCGTCCCTGCCGGTCGTAGGGTCGAAGCGGTGCAGCGCAGGCGCTCGCGAGTCGATCCAGAGCAGGCGCCGGGTGCGGGTGCACCAGGCCGGGCTCTCGCCGTTCAGGGCGGCGTCCGCGGGCAGGATGGTGATCTCGGGCATGGCGGGGCAACGCCGCGGCCCGCCTCGGGGATGCGCCCGCTTCGATGCGCGGTTCAGGCGTCGCGGGGTCCGCCCAGGCAGACCAGCGCGTCCCGCAGGGACCGGGCCTCGCAGGCGCCGTCGCTCTCCTCCCGCAGGGCCGCGAGCACGGAGCTGTCGCGCTCCGCGCCCCAGACGCCGGCGACCAGCAGGGCCTCGGGGAAGCGCCGGCGCAGGCGGCGCATGGCGTAGCGGGCGCTGGCCGCGCCGCTGCCGCCATCCAGCGCGGAAAGCACGACAGCCCGCACGCCCTGGGGCGGTGGCGCGGCGTCGCGCAGGGCCTCCGTGGACAGGGTCTGGACGCCGTAGCCCGCCAGTTCCAGCACCTGGGCGAGCATGGCGGTGGCCTGTCCGTCCAGCCGGCCGCGCCCGGACACGCAGAGCACGCTGCCCCTTGCCTCCCAGCCAGGCGGGGCGGCGGGCGGCGGGGCTGCGGCGGGCTCGTCCCGCTCCACCGGGCCGTCCGTCACCAGCGCGGCCGGTTCCAGGTCCTCGTGCTCGGAGAGGTCGTCCAGCAGCCCGTCCACCCGCGCGCGCAGCGTGTCCAGCCGCGTCTTGTCCAAGGCCCCGCGAGTGGCATCCCCCTGCGCGAGCGTCAGGCCGGGCAGGGCGACCGTGTCGTAGTAGGCGTGCAGCGGCAGGGTGCGGAGCTGCAGCTCCGCCTGTTCGGCCAGCCCATCGCCGTCCCCGGCCAGCGCCCGCTGGTAGAAGGCCTCCGGCGGGGCCAGGGCGGCGCGGTCCCCCAGCAGCACGTCCAGGAATTCCAGCCGGTCCACGTGGCGGCCCAGAACCACCAGCCCGACCGTCAGCGGCGTGGCTAGCAGCAGCCCTACCGGTCCCCAGAGCCAGGCCCAGAAGGCCGTGGCCAGCAGCACCGCCACGGGGGAGAGGCCGGTGGAGTGGCCATAGACCAGCGGCTCGAAGACCTGCCCCATCACGGGCTCGAGCACGCCGAACAGGACGACGACCCAGATCAGCATCGTCCAGCCGGGATCGACCGCGATGGCCAGCAGCACGGGAAACGCCGCCGCGATGAAGCCGCCGATGAAGGGGACGAAGCGCATCATCCCCGCGATCACGCCCCAGAGGAGAGGGTTCGGGATGCCGATGGCCCAGAGCCCGACGGAGATCAGCACGCCGAAGCCCGCGTTCAGCGCGGTCTGCGCCAGGAAGTAGCGGGAGAGGCGGGAGGCGGCCTCGTTCAGAGCCGCCGTGGTGCGCTGCAGGTCGCGCGAGCCCATCAGCTTGATCAGCCGGTCCCGCAGGTCCTCCCGGTAGAGCAGCAGGAAGACGACGAAGACGATCACGATGCCCGTGGTGGCCACCGGGCCCAGCAGCGGCCCGACCACGCGCTGCATCACCACCAGGATGCCCGGCGTCGGCTCCCGCACCTCCACGGGCATGGGCGGCAGCCCGGCCTGGGGCGCGGCGGCGGGGGAGGAGGGGGCCTCCGCCCGCGGGGCCAGGTTGCGGCCGAGATCCTGCATCATGCCGGTGACGCGGCCGATCAGCCCGTGGTCGCCCAGCAGCCCGTTCAGCTTCTGCATCACGGTGGCCTGGTAGAAGGGCAGCTCGTTCGCCAGGTCCGCCAGTTGCCGGCCCATCAGCACGCCGATGCCGGAGATGACGCCCACCGCCAGCAGCACGCCGGCCAGCTCCGCCGCCACCCGGGGCACGCCGAACTTGCGGAAGGCCCGCACCACCGGGGCCAGCACGAAGGCTAGCAGGACCGCTAGGGCCAGCGGCACCAGCAGCTCCCGCGTGAAGTAGAGCACGGCAACCAGGGCGATGCCGGCATAGAGCATCCCGGGCCCTGCCTCCGGCGCCCCCGCGGCTGCCACCCCGTTGGACAGGCTGGAGGCGACGAGGCCGGGGCGTTGCGGCGGGGCCGGGCGGAGGACGGGCTCGGACATGGTCTCACTGCTGGAACTGGCCGGGGGGGAACGCCGCCCGTCGCACTTCGTCACAGGCGATGGTGGGGAAGGCCGGGCGCTGGCCGGATCGCGCTCCCGGGCCTATCTATCGGGCCAGGTTCCCCCAGGACGAATGGCAGGACGACCCAGCCCGATGCGCGATCCCGAATACACCGGCTACGCCCCCAACCGCGTCCCCGGCCTGACGCCGGAGGAGGTGATCACCGTCACCGCCCGCAACATCCCCTGCGACGGGGGCGGCGGCACGCTCGGCCATCCGCGGGTGTGGCTGCACATCGAGGGGGAGGAGATCACCTGCCCCTACTGTTCCCGCACCTACCACCTCGCGCCCGGCGCGGGGGATGACGGCCACCACTGAGGTCCGGCCGGGCCCGCGCCCGGCCTCCTTCCTCTCTTTCAGGGCGGCCGGGCACCCGGCGCCGCCGATCCGGGGCATGGCATGGCAGAGCGCGAGAACGTGGACGAGGCGGCGGACAAGACCCCCGCGGCTGATCCCGTGACGGACGAGGTGAACACGGACCGCCACCTGATCCTGGTGGACGGATCCGGCTACATCTTCCGCGCCTTCCACGCCCTGCCGCCGATGACGAACCCGGCGGGCGTGCCCGTGAATGCCGTGTTCGGCTTCACCCAGATGCTGGCGAACTTCCTGAGCAAGCACGCGGGCAGCCACATCGCCGTGGTGTTCGACGCCTCCCGCGCCACCTTCCGCAACGAGATCTACGATCAGTACAAGGCCCAGCGCCCGGAGGCGCCGGAGGAGCTGAAGCCCCAGTTCGGCCTGATCCGGGAGGCGACGGACGCCTTCTGCGTCGCCCGCGTGGAGCTGGACGGCTACGAGGCCGACGACCTGATCGCCGCCTACGCCACGAAGTTCGCGGCCGAGGGCGGGCAGGTGACGATCGTCTCCTCCGACAAGGATCTGATGCAGCTGGTGGACGACCGCGTCCGCATGCTGGACCCCATCAAGAACAAGCCCATCCACGCCGCCGAGGTGATGGAGAAGTTCGGCGTGATGCCGGACAAGGTGGTGGAGGTGCAGGCCCTGGCCGGCGATTCCACGGACAACGTGCCGGGCGTGCCGGGCATCGGCATTAAGACCGCCGCCGGGCTGATCGAGCAGTACGGGGACGTGGAGACCCTTCTCTCCCGCCTCTCCGAGATCAAGCAGCCCAAGCGCCGCCAGGCGCTGGAGGAGAACGCGGAGATGGCCCGCATCTCCCGCCGCCTCGTGGAGCTGGACCGCAACGCGCCCCTGCCCTGCCCGGTGGAGGAGCTGGCGACCCGCGCCCCGGAGCCGGGGAAGCTGATGGCCTTCCTGAAGCTGCACGGCTTCCGCAGCGTGCAGCACCGCCTGGGCCTGGACGCCACCGGCGAGGTGCCGAAATCCCGCCCCGCCGGCCCGGCGCCCGCCCCTGTCGCCCTCTCCCTGCCCGAGGAGGGCGCCGCCTTCGGCCCCTACGAGACCATCACCACGATCGATGCCCTGCGCGACTTCGCCGATGCCGCGCGCGCGGCGGGGGTGATGGCGCTGGACACGGAGACGAGCAGCCTGGACGCGCTGAACGCCTCCCTCGTCGGCGTCTGCATGGCCCATGCGCCGGGCAAGGCCGCCTACCTGCCGCTGCAGCACGAGGGCGTGGACATGCTCACCCCAGCGCCGGAGCAGGTGCCCTTCGACCAGGCGATGGCAGTGCTGCGGCCCCTGCTGGCGGACCCTTCCGTGCTGAAGGTGCTGCACAACGCGAAGTACGACCTGGAGGTGCTGGGCCGCGACGTGAATGGCGGCCTCACGGTCTCGCCGGTCGATGACACCATGCTCATCTCCTACAGCATGGATGCCGGCCGCCACGGGCACGGGATGGACGAGCTCTCGCGCCGCCACCTCTCCCACCAGCCCATCACCTACGACGAGGTGACGGGCACGGGGCGCGCCCGCAAGCCCTTCGCCCAGGTCCCGCTGGACGAGGCGACGCGCTACGCCGCCGAGGACGCGGACGTCACGCTGCGCCTCTGGCACGCGCTGCACCCGAAGCTGCGCGAGGAGAAGGCGCTGGCCCTCTACGAGAACGTGGAGCGCCGCATGATCGCGGTGCTGCACGACATGGAGGTGGCGGGCGTGAAGGTGGACGGCCCCGCTCTGAAGCAGACCGGCGCCGAGTTCATCGAGCGCATGGCCGCGCTGGAGAAGGAGATCCACGAACTGGCGGGCGAGCCCTTCGCGGTCGGCTCGCCGAAGCAGCTCGGCGACATCCTCTTCGGCAAGATGGGGATGCAGGGCGGCAAGAAGGGCAAGTCCGGCGCCTATTCCACCGATGCCGCGACGCTGGAGGAGCTGGCCGCCAGCACCGGCCACGCGCTGCCGCGCAAGGTGCTGGACTGGCGCCAGCTCTCGAAGCTGAACTCCACCTACGTGGAGGGGCTGCAGGCCCAGCTGGCGCATGACGGCCGCGTCCACACCGACTTCTCCATGGCCATCACCAGCACCGGCCGCCTTTCCTCCACCGAGCCGAACCTGCAGAACATCCCGATCCGCACGGAGGAGGGCGCGCGCATCCGCCGCGCCTTCGTGGCGGAGGATGGGCACCGGCTGCTGGCCGCCGACTACTCCCAGATCGAGCTGCGCCTGCTGGCCCACGTCGCCCAGGTGCCCTCGCTGCTGGAAGCCTTCGAGACCGGCCAGGACATCCACGCCCGCACGGCGGCGGACATCTTCCGCATCCCGCTGGACAAGGTGGACCGGGAGGCGCGGCGGCGTGCCAAGACGATCAACTTCGGCATCATCTACGGCATGTCCGCCTTCGGCCTCGCCGGCCGCCTGGGCATCGGCGCCGCGGAGGCGCGCGGCATCATCGACGCCTACTTCGCGCAATACCCCGGCATCCGCGACGCGATGGAGCGCTTCAAGGAGGACGCCCGCACCAACGGCTACGTCACCACCCCCTTCGGCCGGAAGCTGTGGATCCCGGAGATCGCCTCCAAGAACCAGGGCCTGCGCGGCAATGCGGAGCGCGCGGCGATCAACGCGCCCTTCCAGGGCGGTGCCGCCGAGATCATCAAGCGCGCCATGGTCCGCCTGCCCGCCGTGCTGAAGGCGGAACGCCTTGCCGCCCGCATGCTGCTGCAGGTGCATGACGAGCTGCTCTTCGAGGTGCCGGAGGCGGAGCTCGAGGCAACGACGCCCGTGGTGAAGAGCGTGATGGAGGGCGTGGCCACCCTCTCCGTACCGCTGGCGGTGGAGGTCGGCACGGGGCATTCCTGGGCGGAGGCGCATTAGCGCCGCCGCCGGCTTCGCCCCGCTCCTCTTCTCCGCCTCGATCCGGATCTGCGGCAGCCGGCCGGCCCCGTCCGGGATGCGGGCCACCTCGACATGGACGTTCAGCCCGAGCTTCGCGGTGTCCTCGATGGCCTTGTTCAGCGCGTCGGTGGTCGCGCGCTGATCAGGGCCGCAGCCCTGATTCCCGTGCCGGAGCGGTTCAGCCCGGCGCCGCGCCCCTCTCGCATCGGATCAGGAACACCGACCGCCCGGCAATCTCCCCCACCTCCACCGCGCCCAGCTCCGGTCCTTCCGCCGCCAGGCGCGGCGCCACCCCGGCGGCGCGCAGGAAGGCCAGGGCGCGGTCCGCGCGCACGGCGAAGTTGACGTTCTGCGGCGTCAGCCGCCCCTGCTGCCGCAGCCCGGAGGTGCTGATGCCAACCAGCCGCCCGCGCATGTCCAGCAACGGCCCGCCGGAGTTCCCGGGCTGCAGCGGCGCGCTGACCTGGATCTGGTTCGGGTTGTCGCGGATGCCCGCCAGCCCGCTCACCTCGCCGCGCGTCAGCTTCGCGTCGGAGGAGAGGAGGTCGTTGAAGGGGAAGCCGTAGGCCACCACCCCCTCGCCGCGCCGCGGCAGCTCCTCGCGGAAGGCCAGGGCAGGCCCGGGCAGGCCGGGAACGCGCAGCACCGCCAGGTCCAGGTCGCGATTCGCCTGCACGGGCGGAACGGCGTCGTAGCGGAAGCCGCTCGGCGCCCGCAGCGTGATCCGCGCGCAGCCATCCACGACGTGCTGGTTCGTCATCACCCGCTCCGCCGCGACGAGGAAGCCGGAACCGGTGAGGGTGGCCGCCTCCTTGCCCTCGTTGCGGCCCCGCCCGCGCGCCGGGGGCGGTGCGGCGGCGGCCTGCACCGCGGCCGCCTCGAACACCACCACCGGCTGGGCGCAGACATCCTGGCCGCGCGCCACGGCCTCCCGCCCGTCGGCCAGCCGCAGCCGCACGTCCAGGCGGCAGGAGGAGCCGGCCGCCCGCCGGAAGCCCTTCTCCGCCCCGTCCGCCACGGGCTCGCGCAGGCGGTTGCGGCCGCGCGCCCCGGTGGCGTCTGCCTCTACCGCAACCAGGCCCACCGCCTCCTGCCCCGTGCGGTTCACGATGCGCCAGGCGCTGCCGCGCTCGGCCGCCAGGGCGGGCGTGGCGAGAAGGGTCAGGAGGAGCAGCAGGCGGCGCATCACGGCACTGTGAGGCTACCGCCGGGAGGATGGAAAGGGGGCTACTTCTCGCAGCGGATCAGCACGGTCGCCCGCTCCGCGATCTCGCCGATATCGGCGGCGCTGCGGTCCGGGCCGTTGCTGCGGGCGCCGGCCGGGCTCACCCCCGCGGCCTGCACGAAGGCCGCTGCGCGCTCTCCCTTCACCGCGAAGTTGATGTTCTGCGCGATATCGCCGGTGCGCCCCGCCACGGCCTGGGCATTCAGCTTGGAGACGATGACGCCCACCACGTTGCCCTGCATGTCCAGCAGTGGCCCGCCGGAATTGCCGGGCTGCACGGGGGCGCTGATCTGGATCTGGTTCGGGTTGTCCCGCAGCCCCGCGAGGCTGTTGACCTCCCCGCGCGTCAGCTTGGCGTCGGAGGAGAGGAGGCCGGTGAGCGGGTAGCCGAAGGCCACCACCCCCTCCCCGCGCCGCAGCGGCGGGTCCTGCCGGAAGGAGAGGACCGGGCCGGTGAGGCCGGGCACGGCGAGAAGGGCGAGGTCGAGATTGGCATCCGTGCGCGCGGGCGGCACGGCGGCGTGGTTGCGCCCGTCCGGCCCGCGCACGAGCACGCGGTCGCAGGCATCCACCACGTGGCGGTTTGTCAGCACCCGCTCCCCCGCGACAAGGAAGCCCGTGCCGGTGGAGGCGCGCGCCCCGGGGCGCGGGATGGCCTGGGGCGAGGGCGGCGTCTCCGGCGAAGGGGGGCGGGCCGCACCTCCGGCCGCCACGATGGCGCCGGCATCCAGCGAGACCTCGTGCTGCGTGCAGATCTCCTGGTTGCGCGCCACGGCCTCCCGCCCGTCCGCCAGCACGAGGCGGATGTCGAAGCGGCAGCCGGCCTGGGGGTTCGTGCGCAGGCGGTAGCTGTCGCCATTCGCCAGGGGCCGCGGCAGCAGGTTGCTCGCCCAGTCCGGGCGGCCGGCGCGCACGGCATGCAGCGCCCGCGCCTCCTGCCCCGTGCGGTTGAACACCCGCAGCCCTTCCGTGGCCTGGGCGGCGGTGGGCGGGGTGCCCTGCGCCCGGGCCGACGGCAGAGCCGGCAGCAGCAGGGCAAGGGCGAGGGCCGAGGCGAGGGGGATGGAGTGCATGGTACCCGCGATGTGTGCGGAGGCCGACGCGGCGTCAATCCACGCCCGCCTGTCCTCCGCTGGCAGAGGCAGAGCCGCTTGCGGCGGGAAGAGGAGCGCGGTAGCAAAGCAAGTAACTGATTTTATTACATAATTACTGCACAGATCGTGACATGAACATGTCTTCACTTTTTAGCACGACAGATCGGAGCCCGCCATGAAACGCCGCGTTGCCTGCCCGTCGCCGCGGCGCCTGCTGCGCGCCGCATCCCTGCTCCTGGGGCTGCTGGGACTTACCTCCCCCGCCATCGCCCAGCAGGCCGGCTCGCCCGGCGGCGGCGACGATGGAGCGGCGATCTTCCCCGGCATCGCCCGGGAACTGAAGGCCCTGCAGGAGGAGGGCTGGCTGGTCCACGGCCAGGCCACATTCGTGCTGCAGGGACATCCCCGCTTCCGCTCCCCCTACCAGGGCGCGGGCAGCCTCAAGCCCGAGGCCTCCGCCGCGAACACCTTCTCCTCGGACCTCATCATCGGCCGCCGCCTCTGGCACGGGGCGGAGGCGGTGGTGGACGTCTCCGTCACCCGCGGCTTCGGCCTCTCCAACTCCACGGGCGTCGCGGCCTTCCCGAACAACGAGGCCTTCCGCCTCGGCTCGACCGAGCCCACCATCTTCGTCCCCCGCGCCTTCTTCCGGCAGACGATCGCCCTCTCCGACGACACGGTGGAGGGCGAGGACGACCCGCTGCGCTTCGACGGCGCCCTGCCGCGGGAGCGGCTGACCTTCACGGTCGGCAAGATGTCGGTCTGGGACATCTTCGACAGGAACAGCTACTCCCACGACGCCCGTACCCAGTTCCTCAACTGGGCTCTCGTCGGTGCCGGCGCCGTGGACTACGCCGCCGACGCCCGCGGCTGGACCATCGGTGCGGCGGCGGAGTGGGAGGACGGGACCTGGGGCCTGCGCGCCGGCGCGTTCCAGGTGGCCCGCCGGGTGAACGGCCTCTTCCTCGACCCCTCCATCACCCGCGGCTGGCAGTTGCTGGGCGAGGTGGACCGCTTCACCCGCCTCGGCGGCCGCCCCGGCGCCGTGCGCGTCATCGCCGGCCTCTCCCGCACCCGCCAGTCGAGCTGGGGCGAGCTGCTGGATCCCGTCAATCCCGTGGGCTTCGAGCTGAACCCGCGCAACTACCGCACCAAGGCCATGCTCGCCCTGAACCTGGAGCAGGAGATCGCCGACAACCTCGGCGCCTTCGCCCGCCTTTCCTGGAACGACGGCCGCACGCAGAACTGGATGTTCACGGAGATGGACCGCGCCGTCTCCGGCGGCCTCTCCCTCAAGGGCGCCAGCTGGAACCGCCCGGAGGACACGGTGGGACTGGCAGGCAATGTCGGCTGGGCCTCCGCCGGGCGTCGCCAGTACCTCGCCTCCGGCGGCATCGGCTTCATCACCGGCGACGGCGCCCTGCGCGGCGGGCCGGAATACGCGATCGAGGCCTTCTACGACGCGGCCGTGGCGCCGGGCGTGAACCTAGCCTTCGATGCGCAGCAGGTCTTCAACCCCGCCTACAACCGGGACCGCGGGCCGGTGACGCTCTTCGCCATACGGGCTCGGGTGGCGTTCTGAGAAGGCGCGCCATCCGCCTTAGGGGGAGAAGGGATTCTCTCCCCCTCGATCCCCTTCGGGAGATGCGCCCAGCGGCCTCGATGCGCCCGCGGGTCCTCGCCTACTCCTGCCGGGAGCTTTCGCCCCTGGCGATCCTGATGCTGCGCGCAAAGGTGGCGTGCAGGTGACGGCGCGCGATCCTCTCCGCGGCCTCGCCGTCCCGGCGGGCGATCGCGGCGGCGATCTCGCCGTGGTCGTCCAGCGCCGTCCGCGTCTCCTCGGGGCCGAGCATGCGCATCAGCCGCCGGCTGCCGAAGAGGACCCGGTGCCCCTCCGCAAGGGCGATCAGGCGCGGGGAATGGGTGGCGGCCAGGATGGCGTCGTGGAAGGCGACGTTCAGCTCCGTCCGCACCTCCGGCTCGATGGCCTCCTGGCGCCTGGCCTCGGCGGCCAGGGCGGCGATGCGGGCGACCTGTTCCGGCGTGGCGCGGCCGGCGGCCAGCCGGGCGGCGCAGCCCTCCAATGCCTCCCGCGTCAGCACCAGCTCCTCGAGGTCCGCCAGGGGATCCACCACGATCACGCCGGAGGGGTCCGCCGGGCGGAGTAGGCCGGCGGCCAGCAGCCGCGTCAGCGCCTCGCGCACCGGGGTGCGGCTCACGCCCGTGCTGGCGGCGATGTTCGCCTCGCTCAGCCGGGTGCCGTGCGGGATTTCCCCCTCCAGGATGCGTTCGCGGAGCTTGTCGAACACCAGCTCCCCCGCGTTGCGTGCGGGCGGGATGCGCCAGTCCCCGATCGTGGGAGAAGCCCCCATCAGGTGACTTCCAGCCCTGCCATGCCCCGCGCGGTCACGGCATGCCGCCCATCGCTGGCGAGCGCCGCCTCCACCGTGGGAACCGGGACCTGGCGGTCATCCTGCAGGCTCTCACGATAGGTCTCGCCAGTCTGTCGCGCCATCATCCACTCCGAAAAGGGCACCACCACTTTACGCTGTGCGGAACACCCCTATTCGCGCGCCGGTGGGCGTCAAGTGGGCGGCTAACCCTTCCGCGAGAGAAAAGGCGCCTCTCTCAACCGCAAAAAATGCGCCGCCAACCTGTGCCGGAGCATCGCCGGAGCGAGCTGCCCGGCGTCGCCCGGCGAACGCTCAGTGCCGGATGAGCGAGAGCACGATCTCCACGGCGATGAGCAGCAGGATGGCAATTTCCAGCAGCTCCGCGCGGCCGCCCGCCGCCTCCCCGTGCAGGGCGGTGTAGGTCTGCCGGATGATCTCGAGCTTGCGGTCCACCGCCGCGCTCACCTGGGGCACGCGGAACAGCCCCATCGCGGCGGCATAGACGCGCGCGAGGTACACGTCCTCCGTCACCTGCAGGGCGTTGTCCACGCGCTCGGCCAGTTCCGTCACCTCCGCCACCAGCGTGTGCAGCTGCCGGGCGAGGCGCGCGTAGCGGCGGGATGCCAGCAGGTTGGTGCGGCTGCGCGCCGCCTCCACCAGGGCCCGCATGCGCGGCAACTCGTCGTCCAGCATCTCGTCGTAGCTGCGCAGCTCCAGCAGCTGGGCGTTGGCCATCTCCAGCACGTCGGCCACGTCCGTCTCGCGCCGCGGCTCCAGGATGAAGGCGCGGTCCCAGGTGATCACCGCCAGGTCGTCCGGGTGGTAGGAGAAGCGCTGCGCCAGCAGGTCGCGCCGCGCCCCCTCGGAGAGTGGCCTCTCCTCGCCCGAGAGCAGCGGCACGAGGTCCACGCGCTGCTGTAGCGCCTCCGCGGTGATCGGCTCGCCGAAGGCGTTCACCACGGCGATGAGATAGTCCTCCTGCAATGGCGCCGCGGTCGGGCGGTCCAGCGCCTCGCCGAGCACCTCGCGCAGCCGGGCCAGCAGCCCGTCCCACACCTCGGTGCTGGCCGCGGGGCCCACCGCCGCATCGGTCCGGTTCACCAGCGCCGTGAAGGCCGGCCAGGAGAGGTCCTGCGCGGGGATGTGCAGCGCCAGCGCCGCGATCCCGAAGTCGTAGAGCCGCACGCTGGCCTCCGCCGCGACCGTGCTGCCGCCGAGGGGGACCGGCACGGGGCCGAGGGCGAGGGCGAGGGGCGGCACGCCGAAGGACACGGCCTTGGATGGCGTGCCGGCCAGCCGGGCCCGCGCGCTGGCGCCCGCCGTCCGCTGCGCCCAGAGCTCCTCCGCCCGCCTCAGGTCGATCTCATAGGCCAGGTCAAACAGGCGAAGGGCCGCGACATGCCCCGACCGGACCGACAATTCCTGCTCCGCCAAGCCACTGCCCCCCCTGCCGACGAAACCGTTCTGCACGCTTGCACGCTTGCACGCCAGTTTCGCGGGCCATAGCCTTGGCCTGACACCAAAACTTCACCGGTTCGCCCAGGCCAGCACGGCCCGGCACCCGAGGAGCCCGAGACATGCAGGGTCCGACCAGCAACGGCACCGCCAGGCCCGCCGCCCGCAAGCCTGCCAAGCCCAGGCCGGCCGCGCAGGCCCGGCCCGCAGGCGCCAAGCCGGTGGCCAAGAAGGCGCCCGCCAAGAAGGCTCCCGCCAGGAAGGGATCGGGCGAGCTGGCGCCGGCCAAGAAGGCCCTGGTGAAGAAGACGCTGGCCGCCAGGGCGGAGGCGCTCCCCCTGCCGGCCGAGCCTGCGGCGAAGGACGGCAGGGCCAAGGAGAAGGCGCCGAAGCCGGCCAAGGAGCGGACCGAGCCGCTGAACTTCCGCGTCACCCCGGAGTTCCGCCGCGCCTTCAAGCGGGCCGCCGCCGCGCAGGACTGCAAGAAGGTGGAGCTGCTCGAGCGCATCTTCGCCGAGTGGAGCGCGCGCAACCCCGCCCCGGCGGTCTGAGCCCTGCACCAGCCCGGGCCCGTCACCCGCCCTTTCGCCACGCGCGCCCTGCTACTCCCCGAACGGCTCAAAGCCCGACCAGCGCATCCGTCATCAGCGTGCGGACGAAGTTTCCTTTCTGGAGCGCGCTTGCGGCCCCAGGGGGAGAGAAGGAATTTTCTCCCCCTGGAACCACTCATCTTCTGGGGTTGCCGCGGGATGCTGCATTGGAGGCGCGCCTGAGGTCGATGACCTCAGGCGACCGACACGGCCGCCTGGACTGACGCGGTGCCACAAAGGCCCCCGGCGCCATTCTTCGACCACTGCATCCGCGGCGGCCCGATCGCAGGGTCCGGAGGGCACGTTTGCCCCCCGGCGGAGCGGTTCCAGGGGAGGCAAAGCCTCCCCTGGGGCCACCGGCGCGCCCACCGCCGTTCAGTAATTCTCCGGCACGTAGAGTTCGGGCGGAAGCGTCCGCCGCTCATAGTCCGGGTCGAACACCCGCTCCGGCAGTTCCACAGTCTCGCGCGGGATTTCCTCGTAGGGGATGAGGGAGAGAAGGTGCGCGATGCAGTTCAGCCGCGCCCGCTTCTTGTCGTTCCCCTCCACGATGTACCAGGGCGCCTCCTCGATGTTCGTGCGCTGGAACATCTCCTCTTTGGCGCGGGTATAGGCCTCCCAGCGGACGCGCGATTGCAGGTCCATGGGGGAGAGCTTCCACTGCTTGATCGGGTCGTGGATGCGCATGAGGAAGCGGAGCTGCTGCTCCTCATCCGTGATGGAGAACCAGTACTTCACCACGATGATGCCGGAGCGCACGAGCATCCGCTCGAAGTCCGGCACGTCGCGGAAGAAGTCCTCCACCTGCCCGTCATCGGCGAAGCCCATCACGCGCTCCACGCCCGCGCGGTTGTACCAGCTGCGGTCGAACAGCACGATCTCGCCGGCCGCCGGCAGGTGGGACACGTAGCGCTGGAAGTACCACTGCGTCCGCTCGCGGTCGGAAGGGGCGGGCAGGGCCACCACGCGGCAGTGGCGGGGGTTCACGCGCTGGGTGATGCGCTTGATCACGCCGCCCTTGCCGGCGCTGTCCCGCCCCTCAAACAGGACGACGACCTTCAACCCCTTGTGGACCACCCAGTCCTGCAGCTTCACCAGCTCGCCCTGCAGGCGAAGCAGCTCCCGGAAGTAGAGGCCGCGGTCGATCGCGCTCTTCTTCCGGTGGTGGTGCAGCTCGCGCAGCTCGGGCGGCAGGCGGGCGTCGTCCACCTCCTGCTCCAGTTCCTCGTCGAAGTCGTCCTCAAGCTCCAGCTTGAGCCACGAGGAGTCGCTCTCTTCGGCCTGCATCGGCATCCCTCCGGGTCGGCGCCGTCTTGATCACGGGAACGGGCCGCCGTGCAATGTCGGTTCGGTGACACCTCACGGCGCCCGCACCCGCTACATGAACTGGCGCAGCAGGGCGTAGAGGCAGCCGGAGAGCAGGATGGCGGCCGGCAGGGTCAGCACCCAGGCCATCAGCAGGCTGCGCACGGTGGACCACTGCAGCCCGGACCCGTTCGCCACCATCGTCCCCGCCACGCCGGAGGAGAGGACGTGGGTGGTGGAGACGGGCAGGTGGTACATGTCCGCCGCGGCGATCGTCACGGCCGCCACCATCTCGGCGGAGGCGCCCTGCGCGCAGGCCAGGTGCGTCGTGCCGATCTTCTCACCCACCGTGACGACGATGCGCTTCCACCCGACCATGGTGCCGAGGCCGAGCGCGATGGCGACCGCGATCTTCACCCAGCCCGGGATGAACCTCGTCGCGTCGTCCAGCGCGCGCTGGTAGGCGTTGAGCCGCGCCGTCTCCGCCGCGTCGAAGGCCATGCCCTGCTTCTTCAGGCCGCGGATGGTGTCGGGGACGAGGTACAAGTCGTTGCGCACGTTCTGCGTGGCGGCGGCGGAAATGCGCTGGATGGAGCCGTGGTCGCGCGCGCGCTGTACTCCACGTCCAGCGTCGCGGCGTCCATGCCGCGGTAGAGGCTCACGCGCGCAACGCGGGCACAGGCGGCTCGAAGGCCTGGATCGGCGGCAGGTTGCCCTCGAAGCGCTCCACCTCCACCACCGTCAGCTGCCCCGTGCAGCCCTGGGCGAGGCGGGAGGTGCCCACGTCCCGCGTCAGCACGTTCGGGTTGCCGTGGACGCAGAGCGGCCGGTCGTCCGAGGCATCGGCGGGGTCGTACCAGGCGCCGGTGGGCAGCTGCACCACGCCGGGCATCACGTCCTCCGTCAGCGCCGCGCTCGCCAAGCAGGCGCCGCGCTCGTTGAACAGGCGCAGGATGTCGCCCTCGGCGATGCCGCGCGCGGCGGCGTCCGCCGGGTTCATCCGCGCCACCTCGCGCCCGCGCCGCTTCTCGCCCGCGCTATAGGCGCCGAAGTCGAGCTGGCTGTGCAGCTTCGTGTAGGGCTGGTTCGCCACCAGCCGCAGCCCGTGCCGCGCATCCGGCACCTCAACCGGCGGCAGCCAGGCGGGGTGACCAGGGCAGTCGTCGTAGCCGAAGCCGGCGACGGTCTCTGAGAAGATCTCCAGCTTCCCGCTCGGCGTCGGCAGCGGCGCGCCATCGGGATCGCGCCGGAAGCGCCCGACGATGCCGCCGTCATCCTCCTCCTGCGGCACGGCCAGCTCGCCCTCGCGGAAGAAGGTGTCGAAGTCCGGCGCAGGGAGCCCCTTCGCCTCCAGCGCCTTCTGCGTCCGCTCGTACAGGTGCCGCAGCCAGCCCGCCGCGTCGCGCCCCTCCGTGAAGGCCTCCTCTGCGCCCAGTCGGCGGGAGAGTTCGGCGAAGATCGCGTAGTCGTCCCGCGCCTCGCCGAAGGGCTCGGCCAGGCGGTGCATCGCGACCATCAGCGGGTCGGTCGCGGCGGCGCCGATGTCCTCGCGCTCCAGCGTCATCGTGCAGGGCAGCACGATATCGGCGTGGCGGGCGGTGGCGGTCCAGGCCGTCTCGTGCACCACCAGCGTGTCCACCCGTGCGAAGGCCTCGCGCAGGCGGTTCAGGTCCTGGTGGTGGTGGAAGGGATTGCCGCCGGCCCAGTACACCAGCTTGATGTCGGCGTAGTTCATCCGCTTGCCGTTGTAGTCGAAGGGCGCGCCAGGGTTCAGCAGCATGTCGCTGATCCGTGCTACGGGGATGAAGTTCTTCACGCCGTTGGTGCCCTGCGGCAGGGTCGGGATCGGCACCGCGTTCTGCTGCCGCCCGTAATGCGCCAGCGCCCCGAGCGCGTAGGCATAGCCCCCGCCCGGCAGCCCGATCTGGCCGAGCATCGCCGCCAGCACCGCCCCCATCCACACGGGCTGCTCACCGTGCTCCGCGCGCTGCAGCGCGTGCGCCATCGCCACCAGCGTGCGCCCCTGCGCCGCGCGGCGGGCCAGCGCGCGGATCGTCTCCGCCGCGACGCCGCAGATCGGTGCCGCCCAGTCAGCGTCCTTCGGCTGCCCGTCCTCCGCGCCCGTCAGGTAGCGCTCGAACCGCGGGAAGCCCACGCAGAAGCGACCGAGGAAATCCGTGTCGTGCAGCCCCTCCGCCACCAGCGTGTGCGCCATGCCCAGCATCAGCGCCGTGTCCGTGCCGGGCACCACGGGCAGCCACTCCGCCCCCGCCTCCTCCGGCAGGTCGCTCCGCAGCGGGGAGATGTTGATGAAGCGCGTGCCCCGTGCCTGGGCGCGCCGCATCGAATCCCGCTCGATGTGCTTGCTCACGCCGCCGCTGGCCACGGCCGAGTTCTTCAGCGCCATGCCGCCGAAGGCCAGCACCGTGTCCGTATGCGCCACCACCTGCGTCCAGGTCACGCCCCGCCGCGCCACCGCGTCGAACGGCCCGATGAAGTGCGGCATGATTACCGCCGAGGCGCCCGCGCTATAGGAGTTCACCGAGCGCACGTAGCCGCCGAGCGTCGTGTTCAGGAAGCGGTGCACCTGGCTCTGCGCGTGGTGGAAGCGCCCCGCCGAGGACCAGCCATAGGAACCGCCGAATACCGCCTCCGGCCCGTACGCCTCCTTCACGCGGCGCAGCTCCCCGGCCAGCAGGTCCAGCACCTCGTCCCAGCCCATCTCCACGAACTCGTCGCGCCCGCGCCGCCGGTCCGGCCCCGGCCCCCTCTCCAGCCAGCCCCGCCGCACCATCGGCCGCGCGATCCGGGCCCGGTGGTGCAGCGCGTCCGCGAAGTTGCCGAGGATGGGGGAGGGGTCGGGATCGCCGGGGTGCGGCTGCACCACCAGCCGCCCATCGGCCCAGCCCGCGCGGAACACCCCCCAATGCGCGCTGTGGTTCCGCAGAGCGGTCTTCTCAGGGGCTTCGCTCATCGGGCTGCCTCTCCCGGCGACGGGCGCGGCCCTCCGCCTTGCTTCACTGGATGAAATCTCTTTTACTGAATGAACTGTCCGGGACGCGCCCGGCGGCGTCAAGCAAAGACAACCAGGACAGCCCTTGCCATCATGGCCAACACGGCCCCCGCCACCAAGCCCCCTTCCGGTGTGCTGGACCGCGCCCTCCTCGTCCTCGCCTGCTTCACGGATGCACATCCGCGCCTGCACCTGCGCGAACTGGCCGCCCTCAGTGGCCTGGACAAGGCCACCCTCCTCCGCATCCTCGGCACCTTCATCGCCCACGGCTACCTGCGGAGGGAGGCCGATGGCCGCTACGCCCCTGGCCCGGCCCCTCTCCGCCTAGGCGCACTCTACGCCGCCACGCACGACGTCACCGCCCGCCTCATGCCTGTCCTGCAGGCCGTGATGGAGCGCACCGGCGAGAGCGCCGCCTTCTACCAGCGCGACGGCGATGACCGCCTTTGCCTCTGCCGCGTCAACGCCCCCCGCTCCCTACGCCACCAGGTCGAACCCGGCGAGCGCCTGCCCCTCTCCGCCGGCGGCGCCGCTGCCCACGTCCTCCTGGCCGGCACCGGCAGCCCCACCCCCCTGGCTGAAACCCTCCAACACCAGGGCTGGCTCTCCACCGCCGGGGAACGCGACCCCGGCCTCGCCTCCATCGCCATCCCCGTGCGCGAGAACGACGGCACCTTCCTCGGCGCCCTGGTGGTCAGTGGCCCCATCAGCCGCCAGACCGAAGAAGGCTTCGCCGAAGCGCGGGCGATCGCGGCGCCGCTGCTGCGGGAACAGGGGTTCCTGTCCTGAGCTGACGGTCTGTCCCGGGGAGAGGAAGAAGGAATTCTTCCTCTCCCCGGACCCCTCACCATCATCTTCTTCTATGGGTTGGTCTGAACCTCGCTGACGGTGCGCCTCGGCTCAAAGAGCCGAGGCGACTGCGAGGGCAGGATGAAGCCCCATCGTCAGCGCCACTTCTCAAGTCAGTCCCCGCGGCAGCCCGAAGCAGGTCCAGGTGCCCCGGGGCTCCTGGCTCGGGACAAACGCTTCGCGTTTGCCCGGGGGGTCCAGGGGGCGGCGCCCCCTGGTGCCGGACCAATCAGAACAGCCGCAACAGCCGGTCGATGTAGTCCAGCTCCGTCGTCGGCCGCTCGCGCTCCGCCAGCCGGCGGCGCAGCTCCTCCTGAAGGCGGCGGGTGCGGAGGATTTCGGCCTCGTCGGGCACGCGGGTGTCTCCGCCCTCCTCGGCCGTGCCCGTGCCCTCGCGCAGCCGGCGGCCCAGGGGATCGCGGCCCTCGCCGTTCTGGGCCAGCTGATCCTGGCCCTCGCCGCCCTGTTCACCGCCCTCGGCCATGGCGTCGCCCTGGCCCTCACCTTCGCCTTCCTCACCCTGCTCGCCCTGGTCGGGGCGGCCGAACTGGCGCTGCATCCGTTGGGCCATCTGGCGCCCGCCCTCGGAGAGCTCGCGGATGGCGCGCTCCTGGTGCGGGCGCGGGTCGCCGCCGCCGGCCAGGGCCTCGGCGCTCTCGCGCATCGCCTGGTCGGCGCGGCCCAGCGGGGCGGGCACGTCGCCGGTCAGGTCGCCCTGCTGCTGCATCAGCTCGCCCAGGGCGCGGCGCAGGGCGCGCTGGGTGCGGGCATCGGCGGTCGGCGCCGGGGCGGCCGCGGGGGGCTCGGGCGGCGGCGGGGTGCGATTCCAGGGGTAGTTGGGGCGGCGCGCCTGCTCCCGCCGGGCGGCATCGGATTCGGACCGCTGGTGGGCGCCGTCCAGAAGGCGGGATTCGCGGCGCACCATGTCCTGGATCACGCCCATCTGCTGCTGGCCGCGCTCGCGCCGCTGGCGGCGCTCCTCCCGCTGGTTCTCGGCCATGCGGCCGTTCTCCAGCTCCTCCAGCATCTTCTCCAGCTCGGCCAGCTCGCGCTCGGCGTCCTCGGGGCGGTCCTCGCGGTTCTGCTCGCGCATGCGGTCGGTACGGCGCTCGGCCTCGCGCTGCTCCTGCTGGCGGGCGCGGGGACGGGGGGCATTCTCCTCGCCGTTCTCGCGCTGCAGGCGCTCGGCCAGGGCATCGAGATGGCGGCGCACGGCCTCCCGCAGCTCCTGGATGCGGCGGTCCGTCTCCTCGCGCTTGGCGTCCCGCTCGGCCTCGCGGCGCTGGGCCTCCGCCTCGCGCTGCGCCTGCTGCTGCTCCTGCCGCGAAGCCTGGTCCCGGTTCTCGCCCGGGCGCTGCTGGTTCTGTTGTTCACTTTCGGGGCGCTGGTTCGCCTCGGCCTGCTGCCGGGCCTCGTCCTGCCGCTCGGCCTCCCGGCGCGCCTCCTGCTCCTGTCGCTGGGCCTCGGCGCGCTCGCGCTCCTGCTGCTCGCGCTCGCGAAGGGCCTCGCGCAGGCGCTCCCGCGTCTCGGCCAGGGCGCGGGCGGTGCGGTCGGCGCGGCCTTCCTCCAGCGCCAGCGCCGTGTCCCACATGGTCTGCTGCGCCTCGCCCACCGCCTCCGGCCGCTGGTCCTCCAGCCGGCCGCGGGCGGAGCGCAGGGCCAGCGCCGTGGCCGTGTCGTTCTCGAAGGCCTGGGGCTGCTCGGAGAGCCGGTCCAGCCCCTCCATCGCCCGCCCGCGCGCATTGGGATCCAGCGAGAGGCCCTTGCGCAGCAGCACCAGCCCGCGCGCCACGGGGTGGTTGAAGCCCCGCTCCGGTAGGGTCAGCGCAACCTCCTCGGACCGCCCCTCCTGCCCGGCGCCGTCGCGCGCCACCAGCCGCATCCGCACCGCCAGGCCGGCCCAGGGATGGGCGGAAAGGTCGGGCTGCGCCACGCCGCGCGGCGTCTTCGGCTGGCCCGCGGGAAGGGGCAGGTCGATCGAGAGGGGCGGCGCCTCCGGCCGGGCGGCGAGGCGGATCTCGGCGGAAGCCGCGGCCACGCCCCAGTCATCCTCGGCGCGCCAGGGAATGCGCGTGGCCAGGCCGCGCGCCGCCTGGGCCGGGGGCTCGGCAAAGGCGATGCGCGGCGCGGCATCCTCCTGCACCGCCACGGTCCAGCCAGCCACCTCTCCGCCGCCCTGGCGGATGACGAGGCGCCCGCCCGCATCCAGCACCGCCTCCGCGCTATGGCTGCCGGGGCCGAGGGGCTGGAAGGCGGCGAGGGACCTGTCGTCACGCAGAAGCTCGGGCGCCGTGCCGATGGCGGGCCCGCCGGAGAGCACGGCGCGCAGCCGGCTGCCCGCCGGCACCGTCACGCTGCCGCCTGCGGGATCGAGGAAGACCGGCGGCGCGCCCGTATAGGCGGGCGGCGTCACCCAGGCCTCCAGCTTCGCGGCCAGGGGCGGGGCAGCGGCAGGACCTTCGGGCCAGAGAGCGCGGCGCAGCCGTTCCGGCGCCTCCCCGCCCGCCATCACGACGGCGGCGAGGAGGGCGACGGCCAGACCCGTCCGCAGGGCGCGGGGATCGCGCGCGGCCAGCCCCGGGCGGGGAAGGCCGACGCGCAGGGCCCGGATCCGCGCCGCCTCCCGCGCCTGGTGGGCGCGCCAGAGGGCCTGGGCCGCGGCATCGCCCCCGGCCGGGCGGTCCAGCAGGGCGGAAAGGGGGCGGTGGGAGAGGCCGGAGCTTCGCTCCAGCCGGCGATCGGCCACCTCGTCCCCGGGCACCGCGAAACCGCGCGCGCCGCGCATCAACGCCAGCACCAGGGCCGCGATCAGCACGGCCAGGAGGATCAGGTGGGCGAGTGGCGAGAGGAGGAGGAAGAAGCCCGAGAGGGCGAGGACGAGGAAGACCCCCACCACGCCCAGCGCCGGCCAGGCGCGGGGCCAGAGGGATTCCCAGAGAAGCGCGGCCCGCGCCCTTGCGCGGAGGCGGCCGAGGCGGCGCAGCACGGGGCTGCCCGCCCGGCCCGTTGGTTCGGTCTGGCGGGGTCCGGGCCCGCTCAAGCCGTGGTTCCCGAAGGCTGGGCCCCCAGCCAGTCCGGCACCACCTGATGCGCCAGCAGCGCCTCAAGCGGCTGCCTGGGCCGGGTCACCGCCCATCGGTGCCCATCCACCAGCACCTCCGCGGCCAGCGGCCGGGCGTTGTAGGTGGAGGACATGGTGGCGCCATAGGCCCCGGCATCGAGGAAGGCCACCAGCGCCCCCGGCGGCAGGTCCGGCAGGGCCCGGCCGCGCGCGAAGGTGTCCCCCGTCTCGCAGACCGGCCCCACCACATCGGCGGGGGAGGCCGGGGCGTGGAGCGCGTCCGGCGCCACGGGCAGGATGCCGTGCCAGGCCTCGTACATGGCCGGGCGCACCAGATCGTTCATCGCGGCGTCGAGGATCACGAAGCGCCGGTTCGCCCCGCGCTTCTGCAGCACCACGGAGGCGAGCAGCACGCCGGCCGGCGCCGCGATCCAGCGCCCGGGCTCCAGCATCACGGGCAGGCCCAGCGGGCCGAGGGTGGCCTTGATGGCCCCTGCAAGCGCCGCCGGGGCGGGTGGCGCCTCGTCGCGGTAGGAGATGCCGAGGCCGCCGCCACAGTCCAGCCGCTCCACCGGCAGGCCGCGCCCCAGCAGGGCCGCCGCCATCTCCGCCACCCTGGCATAGGCGGCGCGGAAGCCCGCCATGCCCTCGGTGATCTGGCTGCCGATATGCACCGCCAGCCCCACCGGCCGGATGCCGGGAAGCGAGGCCATGCGGGCATAGAGGGCCGGGGCGTCCGTGTAGGGGATGCCGAACTTGTTCTCCGCCAGCCCCGTGGAGATCTTCGCGTGGGTGCGCGCATCCACGTCCGGATTGATGCGGAGGGAAACGGGGGCGGCAAGCCCCATCGCGTCCGCGACGGAGGAGATCCGCTCGATCTCCTCCGCGCTCTCGGCATTGATCTGGAGGATGCCCTCGCGCAGCGCCAGCGCGATCTCCCGCTCCGTCTTGCCCACGCCGGAGAAGACGATCCGCCCCGCGGGGATGCCGGCGGCGCGGGCGGCGAGCAGCTCGCCCTCGCTCACCACGTCCGCGCCGGCGCCCTCGGCCCCCAGCACGCGCAGAACCGCCAGGCTGTCATTCGCCTTCGCCGCGAAGTGGATGGAGGCGTTCAGCCCCGCCCCGTCCAGCGCCTCCCGCAGGGTGCCGTAGCGGCGCCGCAGGGTGGCGGCGGAATAGACCCAGGTGGGGGTGCCGACCTGCCGCGCGATCTGCGCCAGCGGCACGTCGTCCATCACCAGCCCGTCCAGCGCATGGGCTTTCAGGTGCGGGCGCCGGGCGAGAAGATCGGCGAAGTCGGGGTCCGGCGTGTCGTGCGGGACAGGAAGAGGAGAAGCCATCCCCCTATTTTGGGGTCGGCATGGCCGGGCGGGAAGCGTTACTTGCGCGCGCCCGGTCACGCATCCCGGCGCATCACCGGGCGTAGGCGTATTCCCCGCCCTTCTCCACCGCGCGCCGATAGGCCGGGCGCCCGTGGATGCGCGCCAGGAAGGCCCCGGGGTGCGGCCGGTCCCCGAAGGGCGAGCGGGAGGAGGCGGCCTCCAGCGGGAAGCTCATCATGATGTCGGCCGCCGTCATCTCCGGCCCCGCGAACCAGCCCGTCTCCGCCAGGGCCGCGTTCCAGTAGTCCTTCAGCCGCTCCAGGTTCGGCTCCACCATCGCGCCCTTCATGCCCTGGGCCAGCTTCTCCGCCATGGGCTGCGCCTCGGGCGGCACGCGTTTGCCCATGGCATTGAACAGCAGCGCCATGACCAGCGGCGGCATGGCCGAGCCCTCCGCGTGGTGCATCCAGTGGCGATAGGCCCAGTGGTGCGGCCCGTCCTTCTCCGGCACCAGCCGCCCGCCGCCATGGCGCTCCAGGATGTACTCCACGATCGCCCCCGTCTCCGCGAGCGTGAGCCCGTCCTCCGTCAGCACCGGGGACTTGCCCAGCGGATGCACCGCCCGCAGCTCCGGCGGCGCCAGCATGGTGGCGGGGTCCCGCTGGTAGCGCCGGATCTCGTAGGGAACCTCCAACTCCTCCAGCAGCCAGAGCACCCGCTGGGAGCGGGAGTTGTTCAGGTGGTGGATGGTGATCATGCGCGGACTCCGGCCGGGGCGCGCGATCCTGAGCTAGGCCGCGCGGGCCGGCCAGGGGGAGCGGCCAAGGGGGAGTGGCCAAGGGGGAGTGGCCATGGGTTCAGCCCGCCGCACCCAGCGCCGGCATGATCGTTTCCGTTAGCAGGGCATGCAGCCCCGCCATGTGCTCCGGGTCTCGCGGCGCGGCCGGGTCCGACATCATCACCGCCGTCAGCCCCAAGGGCGGCACGAGGTAGAGCATCTGCCCGCCATAGCCCCAGGCGAAGTGGATCGGCCTGCCGCGCGCCGCCGCAATCCACCAGCCGTAGCCATAGGCCTGCCCGCTCCAGGCCGATTGCGTGCGCGGCACCCAGCTCTCCGCCAGCCAGGACGCGGGGATCACCTGGGCGCCGTTCCAGGCCCCGCCCAGCCGGCAGCACTCCCCGAAGCGCAGCAGGGCGCGCGGCGTCAGCCGCATGTCATTGCCGCCGTAGTAGCGGCCCTGCGGATCGCGCGGCCAGGAGGGCACGGAGATTCCCAGGGGCTCCCCCAGCCAGTCCCGCGCCAGCTCCAGCAGCGGCCGGCGGGCGGCGCGGGCCAGCGCGGCGCCGAGGATGTGGGTGGAGCCGGTGGAGTACTGCATCGCCCCGCCCGGCTCGTCCACGAAGGGCCGGGTCAGCGCATAGGCCACCGGGTCGCGCGCCGCCGCCCAGCCGCCATAGTTCTGGCCGGAGGTCCGCTCCAGCCCCGCCCGCATGGTCAGCAGGTGGCCGATGGTGATGCCCTCCGCCCGCGGGTCCAGCCCCGGCGGGCGCGGGCCGAGCAGCGGCAGCACCGGCTGGTCCACCCCGCGCAGCACGCCGCGGTCGATCGCGATGCCCACCAGCGTGGCCAGCAGGGTCTTGGAGGCGGACTTGATGTTGTGCGGCACGTCCAGCGCCGGCCCGCGCAAGCGCATCTCCGCCAGGACCTGCCCCTGCTGCGCCACCGTGACGCTGTGAAGGCGCGGCAGCGCCACCGCCGCCTCCCGCAGGGCGTCGCCGAGGGCACCCCCGGCCGGCTGGGCAAGGACCGGACGCGCCAGGGCGCCGAGGGCAAGGCCGATCAGCGGCCGGCGCGGCAGAAGGATCATGCGGCGCAGATGGGAAACAGCGCCCCGGCCCGAAGAGGGCGCGACGATCCGTTACGCGCCGCCTCCAACGCGAAACGGCGCGCCAGCCACGGGGACCAGCGCGCCGCCACGAAAGGTTGAAGCCCCGGCGGGATCAGATGATCCGCAGGCGCCCCAGCAGCCAGCCGAAGCCCACCGCGATCGCGGCGGCCGTCAGCGGCTGGTCGCGGATGTAGTCCTCCAGCTGCCCGACCTGGTTCTGAACCTCGCCCTTGGCCTGGTTCTTCTTGCCCTGGGCCTGGGTGCGGCTGTCGCCGATCAGGTTGCCCACGCCTTCCTGCACCTCGCCCGCCGCCTGCTTGCCGGCTCCGATGATCCGATCGCTGTCCATGTCTCTCTCCTCGAAATCCCGGGGATGACCCGCTCGTCCGCGGCGCCGTGCGGCGGCTCGCGGGTTTGGAAACGTGGAGAGGGCGCGCGGGTTGTGGGGTGGCGGTCTGTCCCGGGGAGAGGAAGAAGGAATTCTTCCTCTCCCCGGACCCCTCACCATCATCTTCTTCTTCGAGGTGGTCTGGTTTCGCGGGCGGTGCGCCTCGGGTCGATGATCCGAGGCGACTGCAAGGGCAGGATAGGGCCCGGCCGTAAGGCGCCGCACTTCAAGTCAGTCCAGCGGTAGCCCGATGCAGGTCCAGGAGGCCCAGCCTCCTGGCTCGGGACAAACGCTTCGCGTTTGCCCGGGGATTCAAGGGGCGGCGCCCCCTGGCATCACCGGATCACCCTTCCGTCGCGGCCACCCGCCCGATGGCCCACTGCACCTGCCCGGCGCCGGCCTCGGCCGAGACCACCACCTGGGTCGCCGCCCGCGCCTCGCCGAAGACCTGCACGCTGTCCTCCACCGAGAGCTTCCCGCCCCTCGCGCGCAGCCGCCAGGCATTGCCGGAGGGAAGGCGCAGCATCACCGACCCGCCATCCTCGGCCATGGTCGTCGTCACGCCGGGGTGCAGGTGGAAGCGCACGGTGAAGGCGGGCAGGTCCTCTGCCTCCACGATGTCCTCGCCGCGCAGGTCGTCCCCGGATTCCGCCAGGTACAGGCGGCGGCGGTGGATGGCGTTGAAGCCCTTCTTCCAGCCGTCATGCGTGGCTTCCAGCCATTGGGCGCCGCTCGCCTCGTGGCGCTCGGCCTCCACGTGCTCGGGGCGGCGGCCGAGGCCGTCCTCGGTCAGCTCGCTGCTGTTGGTGTCCGCCAGCGTCAGGGTGGAGTGGGCGGCGGTGGCCCGCAGCGCGTCGCGCCACGCGCCCTCGGCCGCCGGCGCCGCGCCGCAGTTGATGATCAGGCGGTCGCGCCCGATCGACATCTCAAAGGCGAGCGTCCCGGCATGGTGCAGCCGGTCCGCGCCGCGCGGCAGCCCGCCCGGGGGCGTGGCCCCATTGCGCGGCGGCGGCGTGCCGCAATCCGCGATCACCAGGGTGCGCCCGGCCTGCAGGCGCTGGAACCCGGCGTCGCCCAGGATCAGCGGCGCCCGCCCGCGCGCCTGGGCCTGCGTCAGCACGAGGTCCAGCAGGCTCGCCGCCTCCTCCCGCGTGCCGTTGAAGGCGGCAAGGCCGCCATCGCCGTGGCGGAACAGGCGCAGCGCGGGGGCGGCGCGGTCCAGCGCGTGGGCCAGGTGCGGCGGCGCCTCGATCCCCGCGCCGTGGAGGAGGTTGCGGATCTCGATCAGGTCCTGCAGCGCCAGCAGCAGCACGCCGGGGCTGCGCTCCACCTGGGCGCCGTCCGGCAGGATCTGGCGGTCGATCTCGGCGGGCAGCAGCTTCAGGCAGCGGGTGAGCCAGGGCTCCTCCTCCAGCGCCACCGCCGCGGCCAGGGCGCCCTTCAGGGCCACCAGCGCGCCGCGGTGCCGCGCTTCGGCGGGAAGCCCGGCGACAAGGCCCCGCGCATCGGCCGCCAGCCGCACCATGAGGGCCCGGCGCAGCCCGTCTTCGGCGGTGGCGGCCAGGAAGTCCCAGTGGCCGAGCCAGGCGGAGAGCCGCGCGCCCACCACCTCCGGCGCGGCGGCCACCGGGTCCGTGGTGCCGGATTCCAGCCAGAGCCGGGTGATGTCCCGCGCATGCATCCGCGCGGCGTCCGTGCCCAGGGCGCGCAGGTCGCGCAGCCAGGCGAAGCCGTGCAGCGCCGCGCGCCAGGCCGGGCTGCCCGCGCCGGGGCCGAAGGCGGAGGGGTCGTCCGGCAGGGGGCGCACCGTGCCCGCCACCTCCAGCTCGCCCTCCATCAGCTTCCCCGCCCGGGTCACATCGCCCGGCCAGAGGTCGCGGAAGGCGCGGGAAGGAGCTTCCGGCACGCGGATGGGCTTGAGGCCGGAGAGGGTGCGGCGCGCGCCGCGCAGCCAGCCGCTCATGCCCGGGCATCCTCAATGTTGCGGGCGGCGCCGACAGGGCCGCGGATGGCCGCGACCGCCGCCGCGCGATCGGGGGCGCCGAACACGGCGGTGCCGGCCACCAGCACGTCCGCCCCTGCCTCGATGCACATCGGCGCCGTCCTTGCCGTCACCCCACCATCCACCTGCAGCCGGATGTCCCGGCCCGAGCGGTCGATCATGCCCCGCAGGGCCGCGATCTTTCCCAGCTGGCTCTCGATGAAGGACTGCCCGCCGAAGCCGGGGTTCACGGACATGACGAGGATCAGGTCCAGCATGTCCAGCACGGGCGCCACGACCTCGACCGGCGTGCCGGGGTTCAGCACCACCCCCGCCTTCTTGCCCAGGCCCCGAATGGTCTGGAACGAGCGGTGCAGGTGCGGCCCCGCCTCCGGGTGTAGCGAGATCAGGTCCGCCCCCGCCTCCGCAAAAGCCGCCAGGTAGGGATCGGCGGGCGAGATCATCAGGTGCACGTCGAAGGGCATGCGCGTCAGCGGCCGCAGCGCCTTCACGATGGCGGGCCCGAAGGAGATGTTCGGCACGAAGTGGCCGTCCATGATGTCCAGGTGCAGCCAGTCGGCGCCGGCGGCCTCGATGGCCTCCACCTCCTCCGCCAGACGCGTGAAGTCCGCGGCCAGGAGGGAGGGCGCGATCAGGACGGGGTGGGATGTTGCGCGTGTCACGGGGCCGTTATGCGGCAGGCGCCCCAGGGCATCAACACGCCAGGGTTCCTTACACTGGCAGGGCGGTGGTCGATTTCACCCGCTCCATGGCGAAGCGGCTGGTGACGTTCCGCAGGTCCGGCACCTCGGCCGTCAGCCGGCGGTAGAAGGCGTCGTAGGCCGGCATGTCCGCCACGGCCACGCGCAGCAGGTAGTCCACGTCCCCGCCCATCCGCCAGCACTCCAGCACCTCCGGCATCGCGGAAACCGTCCGCGCGAAAGCCTCGATCCAGCCGGCGGAATGATCGCCGATTTCCAGCGAGACGAAGACGGAGAGGGGCAGCCCCACCCTCGCCGGGTCCAGCAGCGTGGCCCGGCCGGTGATGATCCCCGCGGTTTCCATGCGGCGTATGCGCTTCCAGCAAGGGGTCGGGGTCAGGCCCACCGCTTCCGCGATGGCCGCGAGCGAGAGGGCGGCGTCCCGCTGGATCAGGCGGAGGATCGCGCGATCGGTGAGGTCCATCTCTGGTTGGGCTGTCACGTGCCAAATCCTTCCAGGCTACAAGCCATATAGAGCAGGAAAATCTTTCGATTGCGGTACTTTCATCCGTGTTGGAGAAAAACCTTCTCCCGCGGCCCTGAACACCTGAGCAACGAACAATGCGCGACCTCTCCCGCCGCAACCTCCTCGCCCTGGCGGCGGCGCTGCCCGCGCCGCTGGCGCTCGTCCGCCCTGCCACCGCCCGCCCGGCCTTCGCCCAGGGCGAGGCACCTGCCACCACCGCTTGGCCGGACCGCCCCGTGCGGATGATCGTGCCCGTGGCCCCCGGCGGCAGCCTGGACATCCTCGGCCGCAGCGCCGCCCGCGCCCTGACCGGCCCCTTGGGCCAGCCCGTGGTGGTGGAGAACCACACGGGTGCCGGCAGCAACATCGCCTTCGAGCTGGTGGCCCGCGCCCGGCCGGACGGGCTGACGATCCTCGTCGGCTCTGATCCCCTGGCCATCAACCCCGCCCTATACCCGAAGCTCGGCTTCGACCCCGTGCGCGACTTCGCCCCCATCGCCGAGCTGGTCCGCGCCCCGCAGGTGCTGGTGGTGAAGACCGCGCTGGAGGCGAAGACCCTGGCCGACTACCGCCGCCTAGCGCAGGAGTCCGAGGGCAAGCTCACCCTCGCCAGCCAGGGCAACGGCAGCATCGGCCACCTCGGCGGCATCCTCCTCGGCCAGACCCTGGGCTTCAGCACCACCCATGTCCCCTATCGCGGCGGCGGCCCCGCCGTGGTGGACCTGGTGGCCGGCCACATCGACAGTCTCCTCGTCACCCTGCCCGCGGCCATCGAGTACATCCGCCAGGGCCGCATCCGGGCCCTCGCCGTCACGGGCTCCGCCCGGGCCGCCTCCCTCCCCGAGGTGCCAACGGTGGCCGAGAGCGGCTATCCCGGCTTCGACGTGGTGACCTGGCAGGGCCTCCTCGCCCCCGCCGGCACGCCGGAGCCGATCCTGGAGCGCCTCCACGCCGAGACCCGCAAAGCCATGGCCACCCCGGAGGTGGCAGACAACCTGCGCGCCCAGGGCTTCGACCTCGCCACGGGCAGCCGGGAGGAGTTCGCGGCCCTGGTGAGGGCCGAGGCAGCGTGCTGGCCGGGCATCGTGAAGGCTTCCGGCGCACGGCTGGACTGACCCCGTTCCGGGGTTCCGGCCCCGTGCGGCCCCAGGGGGAGAGAAGGAGTTCTCTCCCCGCTGCGCCCCTCTCGTCTTTCTCTTCAGGGCTGCTGCGGGATGTGGGACTGGAGGTGCGCCGAGGGTCCATGACCCTAGGCGACTGGACGCGGCGCCCTGGCTGACAAGGGTTCGGCAGGCTTCAGTGCTGCATCGCACCGGCGGCAGCCCGATCGAGGGGCCTGGGTTGGTCGCTTCCGTCCCGGCGAAGCCCTCCTGAGAACAATCGAGGGACACACCACCAGCGGAGAGCCAGGGCTACCCACTAGGGCGGCCTGCAGCCTTTCGCGAAAAGTAACGCTTTCGCAGGACCGTCACGCGGCGTTCACGGGAACGCCCCCGGCGCGCGGGTAATCGGCCCCCGTTCGGATCGACGGGGGCCCGATGCACCAGGGTGAGATTCTCAAGTCCGGGGTAGGGCGGCGGTATCGCACCGTGTTCCTCTCGGACGTGCACCTGGGCACGCGGGGGTGCCGGGCCGACTTCCTCGCGGACTTCCTGCGGCAAGTGGAGTGCGACAAGCTCTACCTCGTCGGCGACATCGTGGACGGGTGGCGGCTGCGCAAGTCGTGGTTCTGGGACCCGCACCACGACGAGGTAATCCGCCTGGTGCTGCGAATGGCCCGGCACGGGACGGAGGTGGTCTACATTCCCGGCAACCACGACGAGGCCTTCCGCGACTGGCTGGGCCTGGAGATCGCCGGCGTGAAGCTGGCGGCCGAGGCGGAGCACGTCACCCCGGACGGGCGGCGGCTGCTGGTGGTCCACGGCGATGCCTTCGACAGCGTGGTCCGCTACGCCAAGTTCATCGCGCTGATGGGCGACTGGGCCTACGACGCCGCGCTGGAGATGAACCGGCTGTTCAACCTGGCGCGGCGCCGCCTGGGCTATCCCTACTGGTCGCTCTCCATGTGGCTGAAGCGGCAGGTGAAGGGCGCGGTGAAGGCGATCGACCGCTTCGAGGAGGCCCTGGCGCTGGAAGCCCGCAAGCGGGGCTTCGACGGGGTGGTGTGCGGCCACATCCACCACGCGGAGATGCGCGACATCGGCGGCGTTCTCTACATGAATGACGGCGACTGGGTGGAGAGCTGCACCGCCCTGGTCGAGCACGCCGATGGCCGCTTCGAGCTGGTGGACTGGGCAGCGGAGCGCCGGCTCTCCTTCTTCCGGGAGCGGCGCGGGCCGGCGCGGGAGCAGGTGGCCGGCTGAGCCAGCGGCCTCCGGCCAGGACCTGGCGCCGGGGTGCCGGGGCGGGCGGAAGGATGGGGCGCCGATCCCATCTTTCGTGGCTCCTCCTTTTTCACGATGAGGGGGCGCACTACCTTTGCCCGCCACAACAACGCATCGTGAGACGCCAGCATGGCCCGGATCCACATTATCCACGAGAATCCCGAGTGGCTTCCGCCCCTGGCCACGGCGCTCGACCAGCGAGGCCAGCCCTGGGCGGACTGGAACCTCTCCTCCGGCACGTTTGACCTCTCCCGGCCGCCGCCGGAGGGCGTGTTCTACAACCGCATGTCCGCCTCCTCCCACACGCGCGGGCACCGCTACTCGGCAGAGCTGACGGCCGCGGTGCTGGCCTGGCTTGAGCGCTACGGGCGCCGGGTGGTGAACGGCCCCCGCGCGCTGGACCTGGAGATCAGCAAGGCCCGGCAGTACGCGGCGCTGGAGGCGGCCGGCGTCGCCGTGCCCGGCACCGTGGTGGTGCGGGGCGAGGCGGAGGACGTGGTGAAGGCCGCCCGCGCCCGCTACGGCCGCGGCCCGCTGATCCTGAAGCCGAACCGCGGCGGCAAGGGCCTGGGCGTGCGCCTCTTCGCCGACCCGGACGCACTGGCCGCCTTCCTGGCCGAGGCGCCGGAGGACGAGCTGCCTGCCGACGGCCTCTGGCTGCTGCAGGACTATCTCCGCGCCGCGCGGCCTTTCATCACCCGCGCCGAGTTCGTCGGCGGCCGCTTCCTCTACGCCGTGGAGGTGGATACCTCCTCGGGCTTCGAGCTCTGCCCGGCCGATGTGTGCGAGGTGCCCACCCCCTCGGCGGCGGTCGGGGACGCCTTCTGCCCGGTGGGCGAAACTCCGGTGGGCGGGGCCCCCTCCGCCCCCGCTCCGCGCTTCCGCGTCCTGCCGGAAGGGCTTGAGGCGGGCCAGCGCGCGAAGCTGGAGGGCTTCCTGGCGGCCAACGGGATCGAGGTAGCGGGGATTGAGTTCATCCGCACGGCCGAGGGGGAGGTCTTCACCTACGACGTGAACACCAACACCAACTACAACCCCGCCGCCGAGGAAGCCGCCGGGCTGGCGGGAACGGACCGCTCCGGTCCCGGCGCGATCGCGGCCTTCCTGGGCAGCGAGCTCGCCCGCATCCAGCCCGCGGCGGCCTGATCCCGCCGATCCCGTGGAGGGAGGGAGTCCTTCCCTCCACGGACCTGTCCGCCTCGCGGAATCTTGCCCCGAAGCGCCTCAGTGCCGCGTGAGCGCCTGGATGAGCTGGTTGCGGATCCACATCTCGCCGGGATCATGGTCCACGGCGCTGCGCCAAGCGATGTAGGTAACGGAATCCTCGCAGGGGAAGGGCGGCGGGTCGGCGGCGAGCCGATGGTTGTCGTCGAGGATCGAGAGGGCCTCGTACACCATCTCGCTGACGAGGCAGAGCATGTTGGTGCCCAGCACGGCACGGGGGATGAGGGCATAGTCAGGCAGGCCCAGCACCACCTCCCGCTGGCGGCCCAGCCCCGCCAGGATCGCGTCCGCGAAGCCCGTCAGGTCGCCGCGCGGGGTGACGAGGAGGTGCGGCCGGGCGCAGTACTCGTCCAGGTCCACGGGGCCGGAGGAGGCGGCGTCGCGCAGCACGACCCAGCCGCCCCGGCGCAGCACGCGCTGCTTCGCGCTGGCCGGCAGCTCCTCCACATGGCCGATCGCCGTGCTGATCTCCCGCGTGCCGAACATGTCGGAGATGGTGCGGTAGCTGGCGGCCCGGATGATGAGGCGGCAGTTCGGCGCGGCCTGGCGGATCGCCGGCAGGGCGGGCATGACGGCCATGGCCACGTCCTCGCTCATGCCGATGCGGAAGGTGCGGGCATCGGTAGCAGGATCGAAGGGGATGGATTCCCCGAGCGCGCCGGCCACGCCCTGCATCAAGGGGCCGAGCTGCTCCATCAGCGCCTCGGCCTTCGGCGTGGGCTCCAGGGTGCGGCCCTGGCGGACGAAAAGGTCGTCCTTGAAGGCGGTGCGAAGGCGCGCAAGGGCCGCGGAGGTGGCGGGCTGGGAGAGGAAAAGCGCCTCCCCCGTGCGGGTGACGCTGCGGGTCTTCATCAACGTCCAGAAGACCGGCAGGAGGTTCAGGTCGAACTTGCGGAGGCCGGTCTCGATGCTGCGCTGCGACATGGGACGACTCCGCGACAGGATGTCAAGGCTTAGAACATCCACGCCATGGATGGAAGCTATTCGTCAGGAAGGGGTAGAGGCGCCCGGAGCAGGGGCATATGGCCGCCATTAGACGGCAAAAAATGCCGCCCCATTTACACGGAATATGCATCATGTCCGCTTTCAAGACGATCCGGGCCCTCGGCCTCGTGGCCGTGCTGGCCGGGGCCGGGCTTGCCCATGGCGCCCTGGCTGCCGAGGGCTCCTCCCCCTATGAGGGCGGCTCCGCCTACGGGTCCTATGATTCCTCCGAGCGTGGCCTGCTCGGCCCGCGCCATCCTGCCACCACTTACGATGCCGGGGCCGCCGCGCTGAGGCTGCTGGAGACGAGCGGCGCGACGGGCGGCGCCGGCCAGCACGGGTAAGCCTTCCCAGCTGGTGATGAGAGGGGCTGCCGGACCGCCGGCGGCCCCTTTCGTGCTTCCGCACGCAGCCCTTGCCCCAGGCGCGGCCGGAAGGAACCCCCATCCACGGCGCCCGCCGCGAAACCCAGGACCGGACAGCCGGTTTCGCCCCCTGGCAGACAGGGCGGCGCGGATGATCAACGACCTCTGGTACAAGAACGCGGTCGTCTACTGCCTCTCCGTCGAGAGCTACATGGACGCCAACGGCGACGGCGTCGGCGACTTCGAGGGGCTGACGCGCCGGCTGGACTACATCCAGGGCCTCGGCGTCACCTGCATCTGGCTCATGCCGTTCCAGCCTTCCCCGCAGAAGGACAACGGCTACGACATCACGGACTACTATGGTGTCGATCCGCGCTACGGCACGCTTGGCGATTTCGTGGAGTTCACCCATGGCTGCCACCAGCGCGGCATGCGCGTGATCATCGACCTCGTCGTCAACCACACCTCGGACCAGCACCCCTGGTTCCAGCAGGCGCGGCGCGACCCGCACTCGAAGTACCGGGACTGGTACGTGTGGTCCGACAAGCGCCCCGCGAACGCTGCCGACGGCGTGGTCTTCCCCGGCGTGCAGAAAACCACCTGGACGCGCGACACGGCCGCAGGCCTCTACTACTTCCACCGCTTCTACGAGTTCCAGCCCGACCTCAACACCGAGAACCCGCATGTTCAGGCCGAGATCCTGAAGATCATGGGCTTCTGGCTGGAACTGGGCGTCTCCGGCTTCCGCATGGATGCCGTGCCCTTCGTGATCGCGAAAAAGGGCGCGGAGGTCACGAAGCCCGTGGAGCGCTACGACATGCTCCGCTCCCTCCGCGAGTTCCTGCAGTGGCGAAAGGGCGACGCCATCATCCTCGCCGAGGCCAACGTCCTGCCGAAGACCGACCAGGAATACTTCGGCGAGGACGGCGACCGCATGCACATGATGTTCAACTTCCAGGTCAACCAGCACCTGTTCTACGCGCTCGCCAGTGCCGACAGCCGCCCGCTAGCCAAGGCGCTGGAGAAGACGCGCGGCAAGCCCGCCACCGCGCAATGGGGCATGTTCCTGCGCAACCACGACGAGCTGGACCTCGGCCGCCTGACGGAGCGCCAGCGCCAAACGGTGTTCGACGCCTTCGGCCCCGACAAGTCCATGCAGCTCTACGACCGCGGCATCCGCCGCCGCCTGGCCCCCATGCTGAAGGGCGATCGCCGCCGCTACGAGCTGGCGACGAGCCTCATGCTCACCCTGCCCGGCACCCCCGTAATCCGCTACGGCGACGAGATCGGCATGGGCGACGACCTCTCCCTGCCCGAGCGGGAATGCGCCCGCACGCCGATGCAGTGGTCAACGGAGCCCCATGGCGGCTTCACGAAGCACGGAAAGCCGCCCAACCCCGTCATCTCCGGCGGCCCCTACGGGTTCGAGCACCTGAACGTCGCCGCCCAGCGCCGTGACCCCGCCTCCCTCCTCAACTGGACGGAGCGCGTGATCCGCATGCGGAAGGAGATCCCGGAGATCGGCTCGGGCGACTACGAGGTGGTAACGACGGGCGCGAACGACATCCTCGCCATCCGCTACGACTGGCGCGGCAACTCCGTGCTCTTCGTCCACAACCTGGGCGCCGAGCCGCGCGAGATCGACATCGACCCCGGCGCGTCCGGCTCCCACGACAGTCTGCTGATCAATCTCCTCTCGGAGGACCACAGCGAACCGGGCGACGGCAAGCACCACCGCATCCTGATGGAGCCCTACGGCTACCGATGGTTCCGCGTGGGCGGGCTGGACTACCTCCTCCGCCGCACGGAGGTGTAGGGCGCAGGACTGCGCTACCCTGCGCGCGGGAATCGGAGAACTGCGCGTGGCCTTCCACCCCTGGCACTCCCTCGCGGAGGAGCCGCCCATCCTGGTGCCGGAGATCGGCCTCTCGCTCCGCGTCCGCCTGCCGCCGGAAATGTCGGGCGGCGTCCTGACCGTGATCGATACCGAGAACGCCCCCGGCCACGGCCCACCCCTGCACCGCCACGGTGAGACGGAAGTCTTCCGCGTCCTCCAGGGCCGCTACCTCTTCGAGGTGGACGGCCGCCGCTTCGAGGCGGGTGCCGGCGACGTGGTCTGCATCCCCGGCGGCGCCGCCCACGCCTTCCTGAACCTCACCGACGCCCCCGCCCGCCAGACCATCCAGATCCTGCCGGGCATGGATGCCCTGGGCTTCTTCACCGGCATGGGCGCGCTGATGCGCGGCGGTATCCCGGCGCGCGACGTGCTGAACAGCTTCGGCGCTCGCTGGGGCGTGGAGTTCCTCGGGCCGCCTCTGCGGCGGTAGCGGCGGTCCGCCGGCCCCAAGGGGCTCCGCCCCTTGGATCCCCGCCAGGAGGCTGAGCCTCCCGGACCTGCATCGGGCTACCGCGGAGACTGGTTTGAGACGGGGTCTCCGGTGAGGGTCCCTATCCTGCCCTTGCAGTCGCCTCGGCTCCACGAGCCGAGGCGCACCGTCAGCAACGTTCAGGACAACTCGAAGAAAAAGATGATGGTGAGGGGTCCGGGGAGAGGAAGAATTCCTTCTTCCTCTCCCCGGGACAGACCGCCAGCCCAGAACCGGACCAGCCTACTCCCGCGCCCCGCGTACGCCTTCCGCCAGGGCCCGCACCCCGTCCAGCACCGCGCGCACCGTGCCTTTCGTGGCACGCCCGTCCTCGTCCAGCGTCCCCGCCAGGATCTCGATGAGGGAGGAGGCGACGACGGCGCCATCCGCCACTCGCACCGCATCCGCCGCCTGGGCCGGCGTCCGCACCCCGAAGCCGATCGCTACGGGCAGGTCGGTCGCCGCCCGGATGCGCGGGATGGCCGCCGCCAGGTCCGCCGCCTCGGCGGAGCGCGTGCCGGTGATGCCGGTGATGGCGACGTAGTAGATGAAGCCGCTCGCCCCATCGAGCACGGCCGGCAGCCGCGATTCCAGGGTGGTGGGCGCCACCAGCCGGACCATGTCCAGCCCGTGGGCGAAGGGCTGCACCTCGTCCGCCTCCTCCGGCGGCATGTCCACGATGATCAGGCCGTCCACGCCGGAGCAGCGGCAATCCTCGCAGAAGCGCTCCGGTCCGTAGGCGAGGATGGGGTTCAGGTACCCCATCAGCACCAGCGGCGTGTCCTCGTCGTCGCGCCGGAAGTCGCGCGCCATGGCCAGCGCGCCGGCCAGCGTGCCGCCCGCCTTCAGCGCGCGCTGCCCGGCCTTCTGCACGGTCGGGCCATCGGCGGCGGGATCGGTGAAGGGCACGCCGATCTCGATCAGGTCCGCGCCGGCGCCGGGCATGCCGCGCAGGATGGCCATGCTCGTCGCCGGATCGGGGTCGTAGGCTTCCAGGAAGGGCATCAGCGCGCCGCGCCCTTCCGCGCGCAGCTTGGCGAAGCGCCGGGCGATGCGCCCGCCCGGCACGGGCTCGACGCAGCCCTCCGCCGCGGGGTTCGTCTCGCTCATCAGATCTCCACCCCCATGTGGTGGGCCACCGTGAAAATGTCCTTGTCACCCCGGCCGGAGAGGTTGAGGACGATGATGGAATCCTTCGGCATGGTCGGGGCGCGCTTGATCACCTCTGCCAGGCCGTGGGCGGATTCCAGGGCGGGGATGATCCCTTCCAGCCTGGAGCAGAGCTGGAAGGCGTCCAGCGCCTCGTCATCGGTCGCCGCCACGTACTCCACGCGCCCGATCTCGTGCAGCCAGGAATGCTCCGGCCCGATGCCCGGATAATCCAGCCCGGCGGAGATGGAGTGCGCCTCCGTGATCTGCCCGTGCCGGTCCTGCAGCAGGTAGGTCTTGTTCCCGTGCAGCACGCCCGGCGCGCCGCCGTTGATGGCCGCGGCATGGGCGCCGGACTCGATCCCGCGCCCCGCCGCCTCTACACCCACCAGCTTCACCTCGGCATCGTCCAGGAACGGATGGAAGATCCCCATCGCGGAGGAACCGCCGCCGACGGCGCAGACCACCACGTCCGGCAGCCGTCCCTCGATCGCCAGGCACTGCTCCTTCGTCTCATCCCCGATCACGCACTGGAAGTCCCGCACCATCTGCGGATAGGGCGCGGGGCCGGCGACGGTGCCGATGCAGTAGTAGGTGTCCTCCACGTTCGCGACCCAGTAGCGAAGCGCCTCGTTCATCGCGTCCTTCAGCGTGGCGGAGCCGGAGGTCACGGCGTTCACCTCCGCGCCCAGCAGCTTCATGCGGAACACGTTGGGCTTCTGCCGCTCCACGTCGGTCGCGCCCATGAAGACGGTGCAGGGCAGGTCGAACAGCGCGCAGGCCGTGGCGGTGGCCACGCCGTGCTGCCCCGCGCCCGTCTCCGCGATGATGCGTGTCTTGCCCATGCGCTTCGCCAGCATGATCTGCGCGATCACCGCGTTGATCTTGTGGGCGCCGGTGTGGTTCAGCTCCTCGCGCTTCAGGTAGACCTTCGCGCCGCCCAGGTGGTTCGTCAGCCGCTCCGCGAACCAGAGCGGGGAAGGGCGGCCCACATAGTCCTTCAGCAGCCGCCGCCATTCCCGCTCGAATTCCGGGTCCTTCCGCGCCGCGTCGTAGGCCTCCTGCACCTCCGTGATGTTCGGCATCAGCGTCTCGGCCACGAAGCGGCCGCCGAACTCGCCGAAGCGGCCGCGGCTGTCCGGACCCATGCGGAGGGAATTGGGGAGGGGCTTGTTCACGGCGGCAGTCTCCCGTGCGTGGTTGGCCCGAAATTACGGGCGAGGGGGTCTTAGCGTGCGGCGGGGGCGGGGTCACGCCGCCATCGCAGGACCCCGATTCCCAATCCCGCCAGTACCAGCGCCATCCCCGCCAGGCGGACCGGCCCGAAGCTCTCACCCAGCACCAGCGCCGCGGAGGCCGCGCCCGTGATCGGCACCAGCAGCGCGAAGGGGGCGACCGTGGTGGCCGGGTAGCGGGCCATCAGGAACCCCCAGATGCCATAGCCGATGGAGGTGGCGGCCACCGCGACATAGAGCACCCCCGCCACCCCGCCCCATTGAAGGTGCGTCAGCGCATGGGCCACCGTGTCCGGCCCCTCCAGCGCCAGGGACATGGCGGACAGGGGCAGGATGGGCACCAGGCTCATCCAGGACATCAGCCCCAGCGCATCCCCGGTCCTGCCCGCACCGCGCAGCAGCACGTTCCCCACTGCCCAGCAGGCCGCGCTTGCCAGGCATAGCCCCAGCCCGAGCGCCGTCACTCCGCCACCGCCCACTGTGCTCGCGATCAGCCCCAACCCCAGGAAGGCTACACCCATTCCGGCGATGGTGCGGGGGGTCGGCCGCTCCCGCAGTACCGCCGCGGCGATCAGCCCGGTCATGAAGGCCTGTGACTGCTGCGTGACCGAGGCCAGCCCCGGCGGCATCCCCGCCGCCATTCCCGTGAACAGCAGCGCGAACTGCCCGACGAAGAGGAAAGCGCCGATCGCCAGCAGCCGCCCCGTGGTGATCATCGGCCGGGGCAGCCACAGCACGGGGATGGCGGCGATCACGAAGCGCAGCGCCGCCATCAGCAGCGGCGGCATGCCGGAATCCAGCGCCACCCGGATCATGACGAAGTTGAAGCCCCAGAGCGCGGTGGTGAGCAGCGCGAGGGCGATGTGAGAGGGCTTCACGCGGGTTGCCCCAGGGGGAGGGAGAAGGAATTCTCCCCTCCCCTGGAACCCCACCCCTCATCTCCTTCTGAGAGACTGCCGTGGAAGGCGCGGCTGGCGGTTCGCCGAGGCTCCATGAGCCTCGGCGCGGGGCATGTCTCCCCAGGACCAACGGCTAGAAGAAGATGATGGGGGTCTGGGGGAAGGACTCCTTCTTCCCCCGGCGGAGGGTTCGGGAGGCGGAGCCTCCCGGGGGTGGCGGCGGTCATGTTCCCCGCGCCGCGCGCAGGAAGGCCGCGATCCGGGCCGAGTCCTTCACGCCGCGCGCCCGCTCCACGCCGGAGGAGACGTCCACGCCCGGCGCGCCGGTAGCACGGACGGCCTCGGCCACGTTGTCCGGCGTCAGGCCGCCGGCGAGGAGCCAGGGGCGGGGAATGGGGCGGCCGGAGAGGAGGGACCAGTCGAAGGTGGTTGCGTTGCCGCCGGGCAGGGGGGCGCCGGGCGGGGCCTTGGCGTCCAGCAGGAAGGCGTCGGCGACGGGGGCGTAGGTCTCCAGCGCGTCGAGGTCGGCGGGGGTGGCGATGCCCAGGACCTTCATGACGGGCAGGGAGAAGCGGGTTCGCAGGGCGGCGGTGCGCTCCGGCGTTTCCTCGCCGTGGAGTTGGAGCATGTCCAGGTCCACGGCGGCGAGGACGGCGGCGATGGCGTCGTCGGTGGCGTCCACGAAGAGGCCGACGCGGAGGGGGGCGCCGTCCTCCTGCGCGGGCATGTGGGCGGAGAGGGCGGCGGCTGCCTCGGGCGAGAGGTAGCGGGGGGAGGGAGGGAAGAAGTTGAGGCCGATCATGTCGGCGCCGCCCTGGAGCGCGGCGTCCAGGCCGGGGGTGTCGGTGAGGCCGCAAATCTTGGCGAGGGTCATGGGCGGAGGGACTCCGCGATGGCGGCGGCGGCGGCGGCGGGATCCGGGGCGGCGGTGATGGGGCGGCCGATCACCAGCCAGTCGGCGCCGGCATCCGCCGTTTCCTGGGGGGTGGCGATGCGGGACTGGTCGTCGGCGGCGCTGCCGGCGGGGCGGATGCCGGGGACGACGAGCAGGGGCTGCGTGCCGTGGGCGGCGCGGATGAGGGGGACTTCGCGGGGTGAGCAGACGAGGCCGTCGGCGCCGGCGTCCAGTGCTAGGCGGGCGAGGCGGAGGACCTGCTGGGCGGGGCCGCCGGAGACGCCGGTGGCGGCGAGGGTGGCGGCATCGGTGCTGGTGAGGACGGTGACGGCGAGGATGGCGGGGCGGTCCGGGCCGTACTCCTCGGCGGCGCGGCGGGCGGCCTCCACCATGGCAGGGCCACCGCCGGCGTGGATGGTGAGCATGGCGGGGCGGAGGGCGCAGGCGGAGCGGACGGCGCCGGCGACGGTGTTCGGGATGTCGTGGAACTTCAGGTCCAGGAAGATCGGGGCCTTCGCGGCGATGCGGGCGATGGCGGCGGGGCCGTTGGCGACGAAGTATTCCAGGCCGAGCTTCAGGCAACCGACATGGGGGGACAGCGCATCCGCCCAGCGTTCCGCCTGTTCCGGGCTGCCCGTGTCCAGGGCGGCGATGATGCCGGCGCGGTTGGGGCGGGGGATCATGGCTGGTTCTCCTCAGGGCGCATCGCCGCTGCCGATCCGGGGCGCGTTGCGGGCCGCCCTGGCGCGGGGGCCGGGCGGGGGAGGCGGTATTCCGGCTGGGCGGCCGCGTCCAGCCCGTTGGGGGTGGGACGGTGGCAGGTGGGGTTGCTCGCGCGGGGAGGTGGCAAGGCCGGGTGGGCGTGGCGGCGCGGCGGGGTGCCGGGTTGGAAGGTGGTGTTCCGGTGGGTGCCGGGTTCGGGGGTGGCGGTCCGGCGGGTGCGGGGTTGGGGAGTGGTGGTCCGGCGGGGGCCGGGGGTGGTTTGGGACGTTTGCGGGGTGCGGGGGGCCGCGGGGGGTTGCCCCGCGGCCCGGCGCATCAGAGAGCGCCGCCCTTGCGGCCGGCCATGGCGCCGAGGCGCAGGCGCAGCGCGTTCAGCTTGATGAAGCCCTGGGCGTCGAACTGGTCGTAGGCGCCCTGGTCTTCCTCAAACGTGACGTGCTTCATCGAGTAGAGGCTGTGGGGGCTGCGGCGGCCGGTGACGATGGTGTTGCCCTTGTAGAGCTTCAGGCGGACCTCGCCTGACACGGAGGCCTGGGAGGCATCGGCCATGGCCTGGATCATGCGGCGTTCCGGGGAGAACCAGAAGCCGTTGTAGATCAGCTCCGCGTAGCGGGGCATGAGGCTGTCCTTCAGGTGGGCAGCTTCGCGATCCAGGGTGATGGATTCCATCGCGCGGTGGGCGGTGTAGAGGATGGTGCCGCCGGGGGTTTCGTAGGCGCCGCGGGACTTCATGCCGACGAAGCGATTCTCCACCAGGTCCAGGCGGCCGATCCCGTTCTCCTTGCCGAGCGTGTTCAGGCGGGTGAGCAGGGTGGCGGGAGACATGGCTTCATCGTTGATCGCGACGGCGTCGCCGCGCTCGAACCGGATGGTGATTTCCGTGACCTTGTCCGGGGCATCGACTGGGGAGACGGTGCGCTGCCAGACGATCTCGGGCGGCTCGTCCCACGGCTCCTCCAGCACCTTACCTTCGGAGCTGCTGTGGAGGAGGTTGGCATCGACGGAGAAGGGGCTTTCGCCGCGCTTGTCCTTGGCGATGGGGATCTGGTGTTCTTCCGCGAACTGGATGAGGCGGGTGCGGGAGGTGAGGTCCCATTCGCGCCAGGGGGCGATGACCTTCACGTCTGGCTTCAGGGCGTAGTAGGCGATCTCGAACCGGACCTGATCGTTGCCCTTGCCGGTGGCGCCGTGGGAGACGGCGTCTGCCCCGACCTTCTCCGCGATCTCGATCTGGCGCTGGGCGATGAGGGGGCGGGCGATGGAGGTGCCGAGGAGGTAGCAGCCCTCGTACAGCGCGTTCATGCGGAACATCGGGAAGACGAAGTCCCGCGTGAATTCCTCACGCAGGTCGTCCATGAAGATGTTCTCCTCCTTGATGCCGAGGAGGCGGGCCTTTTCCCGGGCCGGGCCGAGTTCCTCACCCTGGCCGAGATCGGCGGTGAAGGTGACGACTTCAGCGCTGTAGGTGGTTTGGAGCCATTTGAGGATGACGGAGGTGTCCAGCCCGCCGGAGTAGGCGAGGACGACCTTCTTCACGTCTTTCACGGGCATGGGAATGCGCCTTCCGCGGGAGAAATCCGGCGGGATGTGCCGCAGCGCAGCGGCCGGGGCAAGCCAGAGGCTTGCCGCAGCCGATGCGCTGCGAGCGCGGCGCGAAGCGCTGCCGCCCGTGTGGAGGCCGGGTGAGGCACCAGGGCAACGCGCAGCGTTGTCCCGCCCCACCCGCGACGCAGGACGCGGGACGGTGGGATGCTGGGCGCCGTGGCGGGGGTGGGCAGGTTACGGCCAGCCATAGCGGACCACCCGGGGCATGGATTTGCGGCCGAGCGCCGCCCTTGCGAGCCAGGCCATGGATTTGAGGTGCTGCCTTGCCGCCGCGACCGCCGCCTTCGTGGCCGCGAAGCGGGGTGGCGGGCAGCGGGCGAGCATTTCGGACAAAAGGGGATCCGGCAGGAGCCAGGGCGGGCCGTTTAGGGCGGTTCTTAGGCCCAATTTCCTGATGAGCAGGAGAAGGGGCATGCCGCCGAGGCGGGCGGCGCGGCGGGTGGCGCGGCAGATGGCGTATTCGATCTGACGCAGCGGGTGGTTGGGGGCGCAATCGGCCAGGGCTTCGAGGAGGCGGTGCCAGAGGCCGCCATGGGTGAGGCGGCGGAAGAAGCGGGCGACGGTTTGGGCGTTGCCGTAGCTGGAGGGGAGGGTTTTCCACGCATCGCCCGGTGTGTGGGCGAGGTGGAAGATGGCGTTCATGCGGTGGCGGAGATCAGCGGTGCGGCGGCCCTGGGGGGAGCGGGGGAGGACGTAGGGGAGGAGGGCGTGCCACTGGAGGTCGGTGAGGGGGGCGAAGGAGCGGGGTGGGGTGAGGGAACACATCAGAGCGGGCTCCTGCTACCGCTCTGGTTGTATAGGAAAAAATACTCTTAGTCAAGCATTCGCATAGGGCGACCCCGGCCAGGGGTTGAACGGGATGAGGTTCACCTTCACCGGCAGCCCCTGGAGCAACCGGACGAGTTCGCGGGCCTCGGCCTCGCTGTCGTTGATGCCGTCCAGCATGACGTACTCGAAGGTGATGCGGCGGGCGTTGGAGGCGCCGGGGTAGCGGTGGCAGGCCGCCACCAGCTCTTCGATGGGGTATTTGCGGTTGAGGGGGACGATCTCGTCCCGCAGCTCGTTGGCGACGGCGTGGAGGGAGACGGCGAGGTTGACGCCGAGCTCGGCGCCAACTCCGGAAAGGGCTTCGGGCAGGGCGCGTCCCATGAGGAAGATGAACGGATCGGAGCCAAGAGCGCCGCCCCCCACTCGCGAAACCGTGTCGCCCACCCCACCCCCGGCTCCCCCTATCGTCACGAATCCGGAACGGCTCCGCCCCCCGGCCAAGCCCGTCCGGACGGATCGTCCAGCAACGGACGACCACGCCAAGGGAGGACACTGCCCATGCGTCTTCGTCCTTTGCTCGCTGCCCTGCCGCTCACCTTGCTCCTGGCAGGCCAGGCCCATGCAGGGCTGCTGTTCAGCGCCACGCTGACCAACTCGCAGGAGGTTCCGCCGACGGTGCCGACCACCACCACCGGCGCCCCGCGGCCGACCTCCTTCGGGACGGCCACGCTTGAGCTGAACGACGCGCAGACCGCGCTGACGATGCAGATGTCGGTCTCCAACATCGACTTCACGGGGTCGCAGACGACCGATGTGAACGACAACCTGACGGTGGCGCATATCCACGCGGCGGCCCCGCCCGGGGCGACGGCGGGCGTGGTGTGGGGGTTCATCGGGACGCCGTTCAACGACACCAACCCGACGGACACGATCGTGACGGCCCTGGTGAACGGGGTGGGCGGGACCGTCACGACCAAGTGGGACCTGACGGAGGGGAACAACACGACGCTGGCGGCGCAGCTGCCGAACATCCTGGCGGGGCTGGCCTACATCAACTTCCACACGGTGCAGTTCGCCAGCGGGGAGATCCGCGGGCAGATCGTGCGCGTGCCGGAGCCGGCCTCGCTGGGGTTGCTGGCCGTTGGGCTGGTGGGGCTGGTCGGGGCCTCGCGCGCGCGGCGGCGGGCCGGGGCGGGCTGAGGCCCGGCCGGGACGGCTGCGGAGTTCTTACAGGGGAGAGAGGGGGCAGGGGGAGATCCGTTCTCCCCCTGCTCTCGTTTCAGGCGGCCGGGGCGGCCTTCCTCTGGCGCTCGCTCTCGGTCTTCAGCTGGCCGCAGGCGGCCATAATGTCCTTGCCGCGGGGGCGGCGGACGGGGGAGGCGTAGCCGGCATCGTTGAGGATGTTGGCGAAGCGCTCGATCTGGGCGCGCTTGGAGGTGGCGTAGGGGGAGCCGGGCCAGGGGTTGAACGGGATGAGGTTCACCTTCGCGGGGAGGCCGTGGAGGAGGCGGACGAGCTCGCGGGCCTCGGCCTCGCTGTCGTTGATGCCGTCCAGCATGACGTACTCGAAGGTGATGCGGCGGGCGTTGGAGGCGCCGGGGTAGCGGTGGCAGGCCGCCATCAGCTCTTCGATGGGGTATTTGCGGTTGAGGGGGACGATCTCGTCCCGCAGCTCGTTGGTGACGGCGTGGAGGGAGACGGCGAGGTTGACGCCGAGCTCGGCGCCGGCGCGGTCCATCATGGGGACGACGCCGCTCGTGCTGAGGGTGATGCGGCGGCGGGAGAGGGCGATGCCCTCGCCGTCCATGACGATCTTCAGGGCCTGGGCGAGGTTCTCGTAATTGTATAGGGGTTCGCCCATGCCCATGACGACGATGTTGGAGACGAGGCGGCGCTCGTCATTGGGCGTGGGCCATTCGCCGTAGCTGTCGCGGGCGGCCATGAACTGGCCGACGATCTCGCCCGGGGAGAGGTTGCGGACGAGCTTCTGGGTGCCGGTGTGGCAGAAGCGGCAGGAGAGGGTGCAGCCGACCTGGGTGGAGATGCAGACGGCGCCGCGGTCGTCATCGGGGATGTAGACGGTTTCGACCTGCTGGCGGTCCCGCATCTGGAGGAGCCATTTGCGGGTGCCGTCGGTGCTGGTCTGTTCCGTGGTGACGGTGGGGCGGCCGATGGTGAAGTGTTCCGCTAGCTTGGCCTGGAGGGGCTTGGCGATGCTGGACATGGCCGCGAAGTCGCGGGTGCCCTGGTGGTAGATCCAGTGCCAGATCTGCTTGGCGCGGAAGGGCTTCTCGCCGATTTCGGCCACGGCCTGCGCGAGTTCCTCCCGCGAGAGGCCGACGAGGTCGCGGCGGCCGCTCTCGTCCACCTGCGCCGGGGGGGCGAAGAGGGCGGACTTGGCGAGGATGCGGGTGCGCTCGGCCTCCGTGAGGGAGGCCGTGGCCGTGAGGGGGGCGGGCGCGGGGATGGTCGGCGTTTCGGCGTTCATCGGCGGGAGGAGGATCCGGGGGGGCACTCCTTCGAGATCGCCTCGTAGGCGGCGGTGAAGCCGCTGAGGGGGAAGGTCTCGGTGGTGCTGCGGTTGTTCGGGGCGGGGGACTTGGCGACGGCGTCGCGGCCGTTGCGGAAGGCGGCGACGGTGGCGCGGCCGTCGCGGGCGAAGGCGTTCTCGCCGGAGGTGTAGAAGTCCAGGTCGTTGTTGCCGACGTCCACCTTGACCTCGGCGTTGCGCGGGAAGGCGCGGCCGATGCGGAGCGAGACCTGGTCGCGGCCCTGGGCGCGGTGGGTGACGGTGAGGAGGGTGTTGTTGCGGCCCTCCATGCGGGTGAAGGCGTAGCAGACCTTGCCGCTGGCTTCCGTGTGGGTGGCGGCGGTCCACTCCCCGAAGGTGCCGAGGCGCTGGGGGCTGTTGCCGGACTGGCTGCCCGCTTGGCCGCCCGACTGGGCTGGCTGTTCCGCGGCCGGGGCCTGGCGTGCGCCGCGCTGGGCGGTGGCCGGGGTGGCGAGAGCCAGGGCCGCGAGGGCGGCGAGCGCGAGGGCGGGGGCGTGGCGGATCATGGCCCCGGAGATAGTCCTCCATTGGGGGCGGCTTCAACCGCCCATCCCGCATGGGGGCGGTCATCTTCGCGCGGGGGACAACGCGGGGCGGGGTGGGGCGTTCTTCCCGTTCTACCGAATGAAGTCAGGAGGATTGTGGCATGGCGGCACCGGCGGATGTGACGAACGAGGGCCGGATCATCGTCTCAGGCCATCAGATGGAGTTGGGCGAGGCGTTGCGGGCGCATGCGACGGAGCAGGCTTCCCGTCTTTCCGACAAGTATTTCGACGGGGCGGAGGACATCACCGTGACCTTTTCCCCCGGCGGGAAGGGGGCGGGGTTCGGGTGCAACATCCGGGTCCATGCGGCGCGCGGGCTGTTCTTCGACGGGCATGGGGAGCACGCCGACAACGCCTACACGGCGTTCTCCACGGCGCTGGAGCGGGTGGCCAAGCAGTTGCGGCGGCAGAAGCGGGCGATGCGGGAGGACAAGCCGGTGAACGCGACGAAGGAGGGGCTGCTTTAGGGCGGCCCGGCCCGGCCCGCCCGCGCGGGCCGTGGTGCTTTGGGCTGCGGGCTGAACTGCCGCGGCGGTCCGCCCGGGGGCGCGGCGTCAGAGGTGGCGGCCGCGCTCCATGATCTCGAGGGCGTATTCCCGGTAGGTCATGCCGAGGGCTTCGGCGCGGGCGAGGCGGCGGAGTGCGATCTCGCGGGGCGGAGTTTTCCATGCCTTCCTGTGGGCTTGGCGCCAGAGGAGGAGGCGGGCGGTGGCGCCTGGAGCTTCCTCCAGGGGCGGGCCGCCGTTGTGGCCGATGCCGGGGAGCATGGGAGGGGCCTTTCCGGTTGGCCCAGGGCCATGCAAGGGCGGGGCCGGGCTTTCGCGGGTGGGGCGGGGGCCTTATTCCCGGGGGCATGAGCGATGCGACCGATGCCCAGCTTGCCGCGCAGTACGAGGCGCTGCCCTATCCGGCGCGGGATCCTCGGGATGAGGCGCGCCGGCTGATCGTGGGGAGCCCTTCGCACCTGGCGGAGGTGGACCACTGGGTGTTCGGGGCGCGGCGGGCGGCTTCCCTGCCGTTGCGGGCGCTGGTGGCGGGCGGGGGCACCGGGGACGGGGCGGTCATGCTGGCGCAGCAGATGGCCTGGGCGGGGCGGCCGGGGGAGGTTGTCTGGCTCGATCGGTCCGGGGCGGCGCGGAAGGTGGCGGAGGCGCGGGCGGCGGCGCGGGGGCTTTCCAACATCCGGTTCGTGGAGGGGTCGATCCTCGACATGCCCGCCGATCTCGGGACCTTCGACTATGTGGATTGCTGCGGGGTGCTGCACCACCTGCCGGACCCGGATGCCGGGCTGCGGAACCTTGCCGGGGTGCTGAACCCCGGGGGCGGGATGGGGATCATGGTCTATGCGCCGCACGGGCGCACGGGCGTGTACATGCTGCAGGAGGCGCTGCGGCGGATTGCGCCCCCTTCCGAGACGCCGGCGGCGCGGGTGGACATCGCCAAGCGGGTGATGCGGCATCTGCCGGAAACGGCGTGGATGCGGAAGAACCCTTGGATCACGGATCATCTGCCGCTGCCTCAGGGCGGGGGAGATCCGGGGTTGTATGATCTGCTGCTGAACCCTCGGGACCAGGCCTATACGGTGCCGCAGCTGGTGGAGCTGGTGACGGGGGCTGGGATGCGGATCGCCTGCCTGGTGGAGCCGCTTCGGTATGATCCTGATCCCCTGCTGCCGGATCCGAAGCTGCGGGCACGGACGGCGGGGATGTCCATGATCGAGCGGGCGGCGCTGGCGGAGGCGCTGGCAGGGAATATGGGGATTCATATCGCCTACCTGGCGCGGGCGGCGGATCCGGAGGTTCGGGCGGACTGGGACGCGCCGGGGGCGGTGCCGGTGCTGCGGAGCGGGACGGGGGCGGAATGGGCCAAGGGCATCCGCAACGGGGGGCTACCCGTGACCTTTGATGGGTTGCGGGTGGTGCTGCCGATGCCGCCGCTGGCAGGGGCGATCCTCAACCGGGTGGACGGGAAGAGGACCGTGGCGGAGGTGGTGGCCGATGTGCCGGCCCCCGCCGCGCAGGCGGCGCGGGACTTCGCGGCCCTGCGAGCGGCGATGGAGCCGATGAACCGGCTGCTGCTGGCGGCGCCCTCCGCTTGAGCGGGCAGGCGATCGTTATCTTCGGGGCGGCGGTGCGGCAGGATTCGCGGCCGAGCGAGACCATGCGGCGGCGGGTGACGGCGGCGGTGGAACTGGGGGAGCGGCTGGGCGGGGAAGCGCGGTTCATCCCGACCGGCGGGCAGGGGCGGCACGGGCCGACCGAGTCCAGCGTGATGGCGAAGCTGCTGCGGGACTGGGGGATCGACCCCGCGCGCATCGAGGAGGAGCCGACGGGGACGGACACGCTCTCCTCCGCCCGGGCGGTGGCGCGGATGCTGCGGGGATGGGAGGGGACGGTGCATCCCGTGTCCTCCGGGTACCATCTGCCGCGTTGCGCGGCGGTGCTGCGGCTGCTGGGCCTGCGCCTGGGGCGCGGGGCGGCGGCGAAGGCGGGGCCGGGGTTCTCCGAATGGCGCTGGCGGCTGCGGGAGATGCCGGCGCTGCCCTATGACGCGGCGCTTGCTGTCTGGTGGCGGGCCAGGGGCGGGTAGGCTGTCCGGCCCTGCCGCGACAGCGGCCGGCGGGCGGAGCTGTAAGCGGGACTTATGGCAAGGCGCGGCAAAGCGTTCTGGCGGGGGCGGGAGAGGCGGCGGGATAAGGGGCGCGACGCGGGAGGAACCGGGCCATGCGCTACATCGACGCCTTCAACCACTTCTTTCCCAAGGCGATCTGGGAGCGGATGCTCGCCTCCGAGGGTGCTGCGCGGGACATCGGGAGCCGGATGCGCGGCATTCCCGCGATCTACGACCTGGACGAGCGCTTCCGGGTGATGGACCAGTTCGGGCACCACGATTACTCGCAGGTGATCTCCCTGGGCATGCCGCCTTTGGAGGCGCTGGGGACGCCGGAGGAGTCGCTGGAGTTGGCGCGGCTGGGCAATGACGGCATGGCCGAGCTGGTGCGCGACTATCCCGACCGCTTCGCGGGCTTCGTCGCCTCCCTGCCCATGAACGCGCCGGAGCTGGCGGTGCGGGAAGCGGAGCGGGCCTTCACGGAGCTGGGCGCGAACGGGCTGCAGATCCACAGCAACGTCAACGGCGCGCCGCTGGACGAGGAGCGGTTCTTCCCGATCTTCGAGGCGGCGGCGCGGCACGGGAAGCCGGTGCTGCTGCATCCCTCCCGCGGGTCCAGCATGCCGGACTACGCGACGGAGGATAAGTCCCGCTACGAGATCTGGTGGACCTTTGGCTGGCCCTACGAGACGAGCGCGGCGATGGCGCGGCTGGTCTTCTCCGGCTTCATGGACCGGCTGCCGAAGCTGAAGGTGCTGGCGCACCACCTCGGCGCCATGGTGCCGTACTTCGAAGGGCGCGTGGGGCCGGGCTGGGACCAGCTGGGCAAGCGCACCACGGATGAGGACCTGAGCGGGGTGCTGAAGCGGCTGAAGCGCCGCCCGGCGGAGTATTTCAAGGACTTCTACGCGGATACGGCCGTGTTCGGGTCCCGGCCCGCGACGATCTGCGGGCTGGAGTACTACGGGGAGGACAAGGTTCTGTTCGCCTCGGACTCGCCCTTCGATCCCGAGCGGGGGCCGGGCTACATCCGCGACACCATCGCCATCCTGGAATCCCTCGACCTCTCACAGGAGGCCCGGGACAAGATCAGCTTCCGCAACGCGCAGGCGCTGTTCGGCCTGACGCGCTGACTTCGGCGCGCTGACCCTGGCGCGCTGACCCCGACGTGCTGACCCCGACGTGCTGACCGTGGCGCGCTGATCGGCGCCGCCCCGGCGGGCACCCGGAAGAACGAGAATGGAGGAAGCGGAGATGGTCACCCGCAGGCGGTTCCTCGCCACGGCCTCTCTCCTGCCGGTGGCGGCGCCCAGGGCGGGGGCGCAGCAGCGCCTGCCGGACGGGCCGGTGAGCCTTGTCGTGCCCTACACGCCGGGGACCGGGCACGACATCCTGGCGCGGCTGCTCTCGCCCTACCTGTCCGGGAGGCTCGGGCAGGCGGTGGTGGTGGACAACCGCGCGGGGGCGAGCGGGAACATCGGCAGCCAGGCGGTGGCGCGGGCCGCGCCGGACGGGCGCATGCTGATGATGCAGGGCAATGCTTTCGTCATCAATCCGAGCCTATTCCAGCAGGTACCCTACGACCCCGTGGGCAGCTTCGCGCCGATCATCAAGATGACCACCGCCGAGCTGGCCCTGGCGGTGCAGCCGGACTTTCCGGCGCGGGACGTGAGGGGCGTGGTGGAGTACGCACGGGCCAACCCCGGGCGGGTGGACTACGCATCCCCGGGGAACGGGACGCCGCAGCACCTCTCCATGGCACTGTTCGCGCTGACGGCGGGGCTGGAGCTGAACCACGTGCCTTATCGCGGTTCCGCGCCCGCCGTGCAGGACCTGATCGGCAGGCGCGTGGGCATGATGTTCCTGCCCGTGCACACCGCATTGCCCCTGGCCCAGGCCGGGCAGATCCGCATGCTGGCCGTGGGCGGCGCGGCGCGGGCCGCAGCGGCGCCCGACCTGCCGACCATCGCCGAGGCCGGGCTGGCCATGCCGCCGGTGGGGCTGTGGTACGGGCTGCTTGGGCCTGCGGGGATGCCAGGGGAGCTGGTGTCCCGGTTGAATGCCGACTGCAACGCCTGGCTGGCGGAGCCGGCGACGCGCACGGCGCTGCAGGCGCAGGGGATGGTCGCGGCCGGGGGGACGCCTGAGGCCTTTGCGCGGCTGATCGGGGACGACCTGCGGCGGTGGGAGCGGGTGATCCGGGAGGCGAAGATCAGCGCGGCGTGAGGCGAGGCTTCTGCGCTGTCCGGGACCAGGGGGCTTTGCCCCCTGGAACCCCCACCAAGGGCCTGAGGCCCCTGGACCCCCGTCTGGCTGCCGCGGGGACGGACTTGCGCTGTTGTTCTTCGTGAAGGGCCCCTTTCCTACCCTTGCAGTCGCCTAAGGTCGTCGACCTCAGGCGCACCGACAGCCGGGTGATTCCAACTCGAAAAAAAGATGATGGTGAGGGGTCCGGGGAGAGGAAGAATTCCTTCTTCCTCTCCCTGGCCATCGACCGCCATGGCCGGGTCAGTGATGAACGCCGGGCGAGCGCCATCCGTAGGTGCCGTCCGCGATCTTGCGTTGGGCGATGGAGCGGACGAGGCCGAGGAGTTGCAGGGCCATGGTGCTGGGCAGGGTGCGCCGGATGGCGAGGGAGAGGGTGCGGTGGATGGCGGGGGCGGTGATGCGCCGGGCGCCCATCAGGCCCCCGGCGATCTCCTCCATGAAAAGGCCGTAGGGGACGATGGTGCAGTGGGTGCGGCGCATGACGAGGGCGCGCTTCACCTCGGCCGGTTCCACGTCCAGGCCGATGTTGAGGCGGATGCCGGCGGTCGAGGCGGCGGCCTCAATGATGCGGCGGGCGCCGTGGAAGCGGTGGTCCAGGACGAGGGGGAGGCTTGCCGTTTCCGCGAGGGGGATGGGGCCGGCGGTGCGATCCACGAGGTCGGGGGTGCCAACGAGGAAGAGGTCTTCCTCGTAGAGGGGGTGAATGTTCAGGGTCTCGTGCGGTTCGGGATCGTAGCAGAAGGCGGCGGCGAGCTCATGGCCGGCGAGGAGGTTGCGGCGGTGGTCGTCCGAGAGGCCGTGGCGGAGGTGGAGGCGTAGGTCGGGGAGGCGGGCGGCGGCTTCGGTGAGCAGGTCGGGGACGAGGGTTCGGCCGGAGGTGGGAGTGAATCCGAGGGCGACCTGCATCTCCGTGCGGCCGATGAAGGGGTGCACGGCGGCGCGGGCGCGGTCCACGGCGGAGAGGACGGCGCGGGCTTCGGTGAGGAAGGCCTGGCCGGCGGGGGTGAGGGCGACGCCGCGGGAGTGGCGATCCAGCAGGCGGGTGCCGAGCTGGGCTTCGAGGTTGCGGACATGGCCGCCGAGGGCGGGCTGGGAGAGGTTCAGGATGGCGGCGGCGGCGGTGAAGCTGCCGGCTTCGGCGACGGCGACGAGGCACCGGATCTGCTGCAGCAGCATGGCCCGCGATGCGTCCTGTCGCTCTCTCCCTTGGCGCGGACGCTAGTCCCGTGACCGGGGAGGGGCAAGCGGCGGGGGATGGTTTCGCTTCCCGTGGCATGGGCCTTGCGTAGCTTCCGCGGAACGGGCGGTGGCCCGGGGGAAGCGGGGGCGGATGCGCGGGGCCAGCGTTGAACTGATCCAGGTCAGCAAGCGCTACGGGGCGGCCCTGGCGGTGGACTCGATCGACCTGAAGGTGCCGGCGGGGTCGTATTGCTGCCTTCTCGGGCCCTCCGGCTGCGGGAAGACGACGACGCTGCGGATGATCGCCGGGCACGAGACGGCGAGCGACGGCAATATCCTGATCGGGCCGCGCGAGGTGGGGCACCTGCCGCCGGCGGGGCGCGGGACGGCGATGATGTTCCAGTCCTACGCGCTGTTCCCGCACCTGGACTGCCTGGACAACGTGGCCTTCGGGCCGCGGATGCGCGGCGTGGACAAGGCGACGCGGCGCAGGCGGGCGATGGAGATGCTCTCGCTGGTGCGGATGGAGGGCTATGCCTCGCGGTTGCCGGCGCAGCTCTCGGGCGGGCAGCAGCAGCGCGTGGCGCTGGCGCGCGCGCTGGTGACGGAGCCTTCGGTGCTGTTGCTGGACGAGCCGCTCTCGGCGCTGGATCCGTTCCTGCGGGTACAGGTGCGGGCGGAGCTGAAGCGGCTGCAGACGGAGCTGGGGATCACCTTCATCCATGTCACGCACAGCCAGGAGGAGGCGATGGCGCTCTCCGACCTGGTGGTGGTGATGAACGGGGGGCGGATCGAGCAGGCGGCCGAGCCGCGCGAGGTGTTCTCCCGGCCGGGGACGGCCTTCGTGGCGCGCTTCATCGGCGGGCACAACGTGATCGCCTTGCCGCGCGGCGGCACGGTGGCGGTGCGGGTGGACCGGATGCGGCTCTCGGCCGGGGCGGAGGCGGACGGGCTGCCGGCGCGGGTGGAGACGGTGGAGTACCAGGGCAGCTTCGTGCAGCTGCGGCTGGTGCCGCTGGATGCGGCGCGGGCGCCCGAGGTGTTCGCGGCGCTGCCGGACAACAGCTTCGCCGCCCAGCCTTTCGCGGTGGGCGACATCGTGACCGCGCGCTGGCGCAGGGGCGATGCCCATCCGCTGAGTGATGGACAACCGCCGGCGGGTAGGCCGGCCCTGGAGGAGATCTCGCCATGACGGGAATGAATCGTCGCGGGCTGCTGCGCGCCGGCGCGGGGCTGGCGGTTGCGGGGGCGGCGACCGGGTTGGCGGCGCCAGCGGTGCACGCGCAGGAGCCGGTGACGCTGCGCTACCTGGGCACGGCGGTGAACCAGAGCGCCGAGATCGCGGCGAAGGTGAAGCAGGACCTGGGGATCACCATCGAGTACGTCCCGGTGGTGACGGACGACGTGATCCGGCGCGCGGTGACGCAGCCGAACACCTTCGACCTGCTGGACATGGAGTATTTCTCGGTCAAGCGCGTGCTGCCCTCGGGCAACCTGCAGGGGATCGAGGCGCGGCGGATCAAGCTGTTCGACAAGATCACGCCGGTGTTCACGCGCGGCGTGACGGCGGGCGGCAAGACGCTGGGCGAGCAGGGGACGGCGCCGAAGAAGGTGCAGTTCATCAACGGGCGCGGCAGCAAGGACCTGGCGACATCCCCGACCGAGTGGATGACGCTGATCCCGACGACCTACAACGCGGACACGCTGGGGATCCGGCCGGACCTGATCGGGCGGCCGATCGAGAGCTGGGCGGAGCTGCTGAACCCGCAGTTCAAGGGGAAGGCCTCCATCCTCAACATCCCGTCCATCGGCATCATGGACGCGGCGATGGTGATGGAGGCGACGGGGCAATATAAGTACCCGGACAAGGGGAACATGAGCCGGGCGGAGATCGACCGCACCATGGCCATGCTGACGGAGGCGAAGAAGGCCGGGCAGTTCCGGGCCTTCTGGTCCGACTTCAACGAGAGCGTGAACCTGATGGCCTCCGGCGAGACGGTCATCCAGTCCATGTGGTCGCCTGCGGTGACGAAGGTGCGTTCGCAGGGGGTGGCCTGCACGTACCAGCCGCTGAAGGAAGGGTACCGGGCCTGGGCGTCCGGTTTCGGCATGCCGCGCACGCTGGACGGGCGGAAGCTGGATGCGGCCTATGAGTTCATCAACTGGTTCCTCTCGGGCTGGGCGGGGGCCTTCCTGAACCGGCAGGGGTACTACTCGGCGGTGCTGGAGACGGCGCAGGCGAACATGCAGCCCTATGAGTGGGCGTACTGGATGGAAGGGAAGCCGGCGGAGCAGGACATCAAGGCGCCGGACGGGGCCTTGCTGGAAAAGGCGGGGACGGTGCGCGACGGCGGGTCCTACGAGCAGCGGATGGGTGGGGTGGCCTGCTGGAACGCGGTGATGGATGAGAACACCTATCTCATCCGGAAGTGGAACGAGTTCATTGCTGCCTGAGGGGGCGGCCTGATGATGGACGGGGGCGGCGTGCCGGTGGTGGTTGATGGCTTGCGCGCCGCGCCCCGGCGATCGCGGGGGGCGGCGTATTGGCAGGCGGCGCCCTTCGCGATCGTGTTCCTGCTGTTCTTCATCGTGCCGCTGTGCCTGACAGTGGCGGTCTCGTTCTGGCACTACGATGAGTACAGTTTGCAGCCGGGCTTCACCTTCGAGAACTATCAGGAGGTGTTTGACGGCTGCATCGCGAAGCTGCCGAGCCTTTGCGTGACCTTTGCGACGTACTTGTCCACGTTGCGCTTCGCGCTGATGGCCTGGGCCTGCACGCTCGTGCTGGGGTTCGGGATTGCCTACTTCCTGGCCTTTCATGTGCGGACGGTGCCGATGCAGATGGCGCTGTTCCTGATCTGCACGGTGCCGTTCTGGACGTCCAACATCATCCGGATGGTGGCCTGGGTGCCCTTGCTGGGGCGGAACGGGCTGGTGAACCAGGGGCTGCAGGCGCTGGGGGTGACGGATGCGCCGCTGGACTGGCTTCTCTATTCGGAGTTCTCGGTCGTTCTGGCCTTCGTGCACCTCTACACGCTGTTCATGATGGTGCCGATCTTCAACTCGATGGCGCGGATCGACCGGTCGCTGATCGAGGCGGCGCGGGATGCGGGGGCATCCGGGTGGCAGACGCTGTGGAACGTGGTGATCCCGCTTTGCAAGCCGGGGATCGTGATCGGGTCCATCTTCGTGCTGACGATCGTGATGGGGGATTTCGTCACGGTGGGGATCATGGGGGGGCAGCAGATCGCCTCCATCGGGAAGGTGATCCAGGTGCAGATGAGCTACCTGCAGTTTCCGATCGCGGCGGCCAATGCGGTGGTGCTGCTGGGGATCGTGCTGCTGATGATCTGGGCGCTGACGCGGCTGGTCGATATCCGGCGGGAGCTGTGACGTGAACCGGCCCCGAACAGGAAAGGGTGGGGAGAGGCGGCCGGCGGCGTTCTGGTGGCTGGCGGCGCTGTTCGCGGCGTTCGTGCTGTTCCTCTACGGGCCGATCCTGGCCATCGTGGTGCTGTCGTTCCAGGGGCCGTCCGGCGGGCTGACCTTTCCGATGAACGGGGTGTCCACCTTCTGGTTCTCCAAGCTCTGGCAGGGCGTGGGGGTGGTGGATATCTGGGCGGCCTTCGGGCGGTCCCTGCGGCTGGGCGCGGTGGTGATGGTGCTGACGGTGCTGCTGGCGCTGCCAGCGGGGTTAGCGTTCCGCAAGAGGTTCGCCGGGCAGTCGGCGCTGTTCTATGTCGCGGTGGCGAGTTTGATCGTGCCTTCGATCGTAGTGTCGCTCGGGATCGGGTTGGGGTTCCGGATCGTGGACGATGCGGTGAAGGCGGTGGTCGAGGCGACGGGGTGGGGGTTCCTGCAGGGGTATGAGACGGCGGCGGGGCTGTATTCCTCGGCGCTGGGGGCGCACCTGACCTGGACGCTGCCGTTTGGGCTGCTGATCCTGTTTGCCGTCTTCAATCGCTTCAATCCGGCCTATGAGGAGGCGGCGCGGGACCTGGGGGCCTCGCCCTGGCGGACGCTGCGGCATGTGGTGCTGCCGATCATCGCGCCTTCCCTGGTGGGTGTGGCGCTGTTCGGGTTCACGCTGTCCTGGGACGAGGTGGCGCGGACGAGCCAGGCGATCGGGGGGCGGAACACGCTGCCGCTGGAACTGCAGGGGCTGACGACGACGGTGACGACGCCGGAGATCTACGCGCTGGGGACGGTGACGACGGGGATGTCGCTGGTCGTCATCGCGATCGCGATCGGGGGTGTGGTGGTGCTGCGGCGGCGAAGGGCTGCGGCGGGGGGATAGTGTTCGGGAGGCGTTGCCTCCCGTGCCCTCGGGACGAACGCTTCGCGTTCGCCCGGACCAGGGGAAGAAGGAATTCTTCCCCATCGAAGGCAGTGCCTTCGATCCCATCATCTTTTTCTTCGAGTTGGGGCTGGGGAACGTGTTGCGCGCCGAGGCTCTTGGAGCCTCGGCGAAACCCCTGGGCCGCATTCCCCGGCAGTCTTGAAAAAGAAGATGAGGGGTGGGGTCCGGGGAGGGGAGAATTCCTTATCCCCTCCCTGGCCGTTTTCAGCCGTTGCGCCTGGCGTGGGC